>NZ_JPFU01000013.1 GCF_000722695.1 Streptococcus mitis
GGATGCAATACTGAGTGGACGAATGAATTTCTACGGCAAGTCTCACAAGCTTATCCAGATGACTATATGTTACTTGTAATGGATAATGCTATATGGCATAAATCAAGTACCTTGGAGATTCCAAGTAATATTGACTTGGCTTTTATCCCACCTTATACACCAGAAATGAACCCTATTGAACAAGTCTGGAAAGAAATTCGAAAACGAGGTTTTAAAAATAAGGCTTTCCCAACATTGGAAGCTGTCATTGATAAGCTTCAAGAAGTTATTCAAGGATTGGAAAAAAATGTTTTAAAGTCCACTGTCAGCAGACAGTGGACAAGGTTGCTTTTTGAATATAATTGAGTATTAGCTGGTGACAGAAAAGATCTTTTAAATACAGGCTAATTTAATTTGCGTAGCAGAAATCATACAAATAAAATGGATTATAGTACAATAGGATAAGAAATCTTAAGAAAGTTGGTTCATTATTGGAAACGATAGTATTTTCAATCTCCGTTTTTCTAGCAGGGGTCTTGTCTTTCTTTTCCCCTTGTATTTTTCCTCTGTTACCAGTTTATACTGGAATTTTGCTGGATGATCAGGAAAGCGCAAAAAGTTTTTCTTTGTTTGGGAGAAAGGTTCTCTGGTCAGGTTTGATTCGGACGCTTTGCTTTATCGCAGGTATCTCTCTCATTTTCTTTATTCTAGGCTTTGGTGCAGGTTACTTTGGTAATATTCTCTATGCAAATTGGTTTCGATATGTTATGGGAACAATTATTATCATTTTGGGACTTCACCAGATGGAAATTTTTCATTTTAAGAAATTAGAGATTCAAAAAAGCTTTACTTTCAAGAAATCAGCAGCCAATCGTTATTGGTCAGCATTTTTACTTGGTATTACCTTTAGCTTTGGTTGGACGCCTTGTATTGGTCCAGTTTTAAGTTCTGTTTTAGCGCTTGCGGCTTCTGGAGGCAATGGCGCCTGGCAAGGAGCTATCTATACTCTTATTTACACTCTGGGGATGGCCATTCCTTTCTTGGTCTTGGCTCTAGCTTCTGGTGTAGTGATGCCTTATTTTAGTAAACTCAAGCGTCATATGATGCTTCTGAAGAAAATTGGTGGTTTCCTTATTATTTTAATGGGAATTTTGTTACTATTAGGACAAGTAAATGTTCTAGCTGGAATTTTTGAATAAAGGAGAAAAAGATGAAAAAAGTAATGTTTGCTGGCTTAAGCCTCTTGTCATTAGTTGTATTGATGGCCTGTGGTAAGGAAGAGACTAAAAAGAGTCAAGCACCACAACAAGCCCCAAAACAGCAGCAACAAGCGCCTGTACAACAAATTGCTGTTGGAAAAGAAGCTCCAGACTTCACCTTGCAATCCATGGATGGTAAAGAAGTTAAGTTATCTGATTATAAGGGTAAAAAAGTCTACTTAAAGTTTTGGGCTTCATGGTGTGGTCCATGTAAAAAAAGTATGCCTGAGTTGATGGAATTAGCTGCGAAACCAGATCGTGATTTCGAAATTCTTAGTGTCATTGCACCAGGAATTCAAGGTGAAAAAACTGTTGAGCAATTCCCACAATGGTTCCAAGATCAAGGTTATAAGGATATCCCAGTACTTTATGATACCAAAGCAACTATCTTCCAAACTTATCAAATTCGAAGCATTCCTACAGAATACCTGATTGATAGTCAAGGAAAGATTGGAAAGATTCAATTTGGTGTTATCAGTAATGCGGATGCAGAAGCAGCCTTTAAAGAAATGAACTAGAATAGATAAAAATCTGATTACAAAAAGTAGTCAGATTTTTTTAGAAAATTATTTTATAAATATTCACAAATTTCCTATATTTATGGTAAAATAGAATCATCATTTTATTTTGGAGTGAAAGATGAATATATTTAGAACAAAGAATGTAAGTTTGGATAAAACGGAGATGCACAGGCATTTGAAGTTATGGGATTTGATTTTGCTGGGTATCGGAGCCATGGTAGGGACAGGCGTCTTTACAATTACAGGTACTGCAGCTGCAACGCTTGCTGGTCCAGCCCTAGTGATTTCAATCGTCATTTCTGCCTTGTGCGTGGGATTATCAGCCCTCTTTTTTGCAGAATTTGCTTCACGAGTACCTGCTACAGGTGGTGCCTACAGCTATCTCTATGCTATCTTAGGAGAATTCCCTGCATGGTTGGCTGGCTGGTTAACCATGATGGAGTTCATGACAGCCATATCAGGTGTAGCTTCGGGTTGGGCAGCTTATTTTAAAGGCTTGCTCTCTCAATACGGGATAGCCCTTCCTCAGGCTTTAAATGGGACCTTTAATCCTCAAGTAGGAACATTTGTTGATTTATTGCCTATTCTTGTTTTGGTCTTGGTGACCTCGCTTGTTTTACTCAATGCTAAAGCAGCCTTACGCTTTAATTCAATTCTAGTTATTTTAAAATTTTCCGCTTTAGCCCTCTTTGTTTTAGTAGGAATTTGGCATATCAAACTTGATAATTGGAGCAATTTTGCTCCTTATGGTTTTGGACAAATATATGGCGCTAGTACTGGTATTATGGCTGGTGCCTCCTTAATGTTCTTCGGATTTTTAGGCTTCGAATCCATCTCTATGGCTGTAGATGAAGTCAAGACTCCTCAAAAAAATATTCCGAGAGGGATTGTCTTATCGCTTTCTATCGTAACCATTCTTTATGCTTTGGTGACTCTTGTTTTGACTGGTGTGGTTCACTATAGTCATCTAAATGTCGATGATGCCGTTGCCTTTGCCCTTCGTAGTGTTGGGATTAGTTGGGCAGCCAACTATGTGTCATTAGTGGCTATCTTGACCTTGATTACAGTTTGTATTTCGATGACCTATGCCCTATCGCGTATGATATACAGTTTAGCGCGTGACGGATTGATGCCTGGCGCCTTTAAGGAACTAACGCAGACAAGTAAGGTACCTAAAAATGCTACTATCTTGACGGGTCTAGCTTCAGCGGTAGCTGCAGGAATGTTTCCATTAGCTAGTATTGCAGCCTTTTTAAATATTTGTACCCTTGCCTACTTGATTATGCTGGCTTATGGGCTGATTCGCTTACGGAAAGAAAAAGGGATGCCCAAAGCTGGAGAATTTAAAACACCATTGGTCCCCCTGTTACCAATTTTATCAATCATCATTTGTTTGTCCTTTATGTTACAGTATAATATGGAAACTTGGATTGCTTTCCTAGTTGCATTGTTAGTAGGAAGTATGATTTACTTCACTTATGGCTATAAGCATTCTACTATAGAAGAATAAAGTGAAAGTCTGTTGAGTTGTTGAAATTCAGCAGATTTTTATATGTGAAAGAAATTTTCAATTTTTTTCTAAAAATAGCTTGACAGATTAAATTTTTAGGAGTAGAATGTTTACCAGTTAATTAAATAGTTAAGGGGTTATCCATGAAAAAACAAAGTTTATTTTTAGTATTGTTAAGTGTCTTTCTTTTGTGTTTAGGGGCTTGTGGTCAAAAGGAAAGCCAGACAGGGAAAGGGATGAAAATTGTGACCAGTTTCTATCCTATCTACGCTATGGTTAAGGAAGTATCTGGTGACTTGAATGATGTTCGGATGATTCAGTCAAGTAGTGGGATTCACTCCTTTGAACCTTCAGCAAATGACATCGCGGCCATCTATGATGCAGACGTCTTTGTTTATCATTCTCATACGCTCGAATCTTGGGCAGGAAGTCTGGATCCCAATCTTAAAAAATCCAAAGTTAAGGTTTTAGAGGCTTCTGAAGGAATGACATTAGACCGCGTTCCAGGGCTAGAAGATGTGGAAGCAGGTAATGGAGTTGATGAAAAAACGCTCTATGACCCTCATACTTGGCTAGATCCTGAAAAAGCTGGCGAAGAAGCTCAGATTATCGCTGATAAACTTTCAGAGGTGGATAGTGAGCATAAAGAAACTTATCAGAAAAATGCGCAAGCCTTTATCAAAAAAGCTCAAGAATTGACTAAGAAATTCCAGCCTAAATTTGAAAAAGCGACTCAAAAAACATTTGTAACACAACATACAGCCTTTTCTTATCTTGCTAAGAGATTTGGATTAAATCAACTTGGAATCGCTGGTATCTCTCCTGAACAAGAACCAAGTCCACGACAACTTACAGAAATTCAGGAATTTGTTAAAACCTATAAGGTTAAGACGATTTTTACAGAAAGTAACGCTTCTTCCAAAGTAGCTGAAACTCTTGTCAAATCAACAGGTGTGGGTCTTAAAACTCTAAATCCTTTAGAGGCAGACCCACAAAATGACAAGACTTACCTAGAAAACCTTGAAGAAAATATGAGTGTTCTAGCAGAAGAATTAAAGTGAGAAAAGAATGAAAATCAATAAAAAATATGTAGCAGGTTCAGTGGTAGTCCTTGCCCTAAGTGTTTGTTCCTATGAACTTGGACGGTACCAAGCTGGTCAAGTTAAGAAAGATTCTAATCGAGTTGCTTATATAGACGGTGATCAGGCTGGTCAAAAGGCAGAGAACTTGACACCAGATGAAGTCAGTAAGAGAGAGGGAATCAACGCAGAACAAATCGTCATCAAGATCACGGATCAAGGTTATGTGACCTCTCATGGAGACCATTATCACTACTATAATGGCAAGGTCCCTTATGACGCTATCATCAGTGAAGAACTGCTGATGAGAGATCCGAATTATCAGTTGAAGGATGCAGACATTGTCAATGAAATCAAGGGTGGCTATGTGATTAAGGTAGACGGGAAATACTATGTTTACCTCAAGGATGCGGCCCATGCGGACAATATTCGGACAAAAGAAGAAATTAAACGTCAGAAGCAGGAACACAGTAGTAATCATGGAGGTGGTTCTAATGATCAGGCGGTAGTTGCAGCCAGAGCGCAGGGACGCTATACAACGGATGATGGTTATATCTTTAATGCATCTGATATCATTGAGGACACAGGGGATGCCTATATTGTCCCTCACGGCAATCACTTCCACTATATTCCTAAGAGTGATTTGTCTGCCAGTGAATTAGCTGCTGCCCAAGCCTTCCTATCTGGAAAAGGTGGTCAATTAAGTACGGTTGAATACCGTTCAAGCAGGGGAGAAACAAGATCTAGTGTGAGAACGAGTCAATCTGAGGCTCCTCAAGATTCTGCAACAACTCCTGAGAGTCAAAATGAGGATTTAGCTAATCTCCTTCAAGAATTGTACGCTTTGCCACTTAGCCAACGTCATGTGGAATCTGATGGATTGGTATTTGACCCAGCACAGATTACAAAACGTACTGCCAATGGTGTTGCAGTGCCTCATGGAGATCATTTCCATTTCATTCCTTATTCGCAAATGTCTGCTTTGGAAGAAAAATTGGCTCGAAATCTACCAATTGGAGGTCAGACAGTTCAAAGTCATACCGATAATCCGAAACCAAGCAGTCCTGAGAAACCAAGTTCAACGATTAAACCAAACTTTAATCTCAATACGCAAGCATCAAATCGAGGAACTGGAGGAGCCTATACAACAGATGATGGGTATGTCTTTAGTCCGACAGATGTGATTGAAGATACAGGAGACGCTTTTGTTGTACCGCATGGCAATCATTTCCACTATATACCTAAGAGTGATTTGTCTGCAGGAGAACTGGCTGCTGCCCAAGCCTATTGGAATGGGAAGCAGGGCTCACATTCTGCTACAAGTTCAAGTAAACCAAGTAGTGATAATGCTAAACCAGCCCAACCAAGTTTGACAGAGACTCCAAATCTGACTGTTACACCAACATATCATCAAAATCAAGGGGAAGATATCTCAACACTCTTACGTGAATTGTATGCCAAACCTTTGTCAGAACGACATGTGGAATCGGATGGCCTAGTATTTGATCCAGCACAAATCATCAAACGTACAGCTAATGGTGTCGCAGTGCCCCACGGAGACCATTATCACTTTATTCCTTATTCACAAATGTCCCCTTTGGAAGAAAAATTGGCTCGTATGATAGCTGTCAAGGGACAAAATGGCAGTGTCTTGCCAAGTGTTACTCCTTTGAAGTCAGCTCCTACTACCAAACCTCAAGCACCAGTGGAAAATAAACCGACTGAACTTGATGTCAATCAGATTGTTAGAAAAGTTGGCGACGGTTATATTTTCGAGGATAAGGGAGTCAGTCGTTATGTTCTAGCTAAAGACCTGGCTAAGGATAAGATTGACGCTATTGAAAATCTTTTATCTAAGAAAACTCAAGAGACGCATTCCCTAGTTGCGAAGAAAGAAAATGTACCACCTAGGGACCAAGAATTTTATGATAAAGCATATAATTTATTGGCCGAGGCTCATAAAGCCTTGTCTGAAAATAAGGGTCGTACTTCTGATTTCCAAGCTTTAGACAAATTAGCAGAACGCTTGAATGATGAATCTTCTAATAAAGGAAAATTGGTAGATGATTTATTGGCATTCCTAGCACCAATTACCCATCCAGAACGACTTGGTAAGCCAAATTCTCAAATTGAATATACCGAAAACGAAGTTCGTATTGCTCAATTAGCTGATAAGTATACAACGTCAGATGGTTACATTTTTGACGAACATGATATTATCAGTGATGAAGGAGATGCCTATGTAACGCCTCATATGGGCCATAGTCACTGGATTGGAAAAGACAGCCTTTCTGATAAGGAAAAAGCTGCGGCTCAATCTTATACTAAAGAAAAAGGTATTTTACCTCCATCTCCAGACGCAGATGCTCAAGCAAATCCAACTGGAGATAGTGCAGCGGCCATTTACAATCGTGTGAAAGGGGAAAAACGGATTCCTCTCGTACGACTTCCATACATGGTAGAGCATACAGTTGAAGTTAAAAATGGGAATTTGATTATTCCTCACAAGGATCATTACCATAACATTAAATTTGCTTGGTTTGATGATCATTCATACAAAGCTCCAAATGGTTATACTCTAGAAGACTTATTTGCGACGATTAAGTACTATGTTGAACATCCTGATGAACGTCCACATTCTAATGACGGATGGGGAAATGCCAGCGAGCATGTCTTAGGTAAGAAAGACCACAGTGAAGATCCAAATAAGAACTTCAAAGCGGATGAAGAGCCAGTAGAGGAAACACCTGCTGAACCAGAAGTCCCTCAAGTAGAGACTGAAAAAGTAGAAGCAAAACTTAAAGAAGCAGAAGCTTTACTTGCTAAAGTAACGGATGCTAGTTTAAAAGCCAATGCGACAGAAACTCTAACTGGTTTACGAAATAATTTGAGCCTCCAAACCATGGACAATAATGGTATCATGGCAGAAGCAGAAAAATTACTTGCGTTGTTAAAAAGAAAATAATCCTCCATCTGTAAGTAAGGAAAAAATAAACTAATGAAAAATGAAAGTCTCGATAAAGAGGCTTTTATTTTTATTATGTGGATATGTAAAATTCTTGACAATCGATATTAAAAAGAGTAAAATATTAACTAGTTAATTAACTGGTTTATTATTTTTTAGTGAATCAAATAGAGTTAAGAAAAGAGGAAAGAATGAAAATCAATAAAAAATATCTAGCTGGATCAGCAACTGCACTTGTTTTAAGTGTCTGTGCTTATGAACTAGGTTTGCATCAAGCTCAAACTGTAAAAGAAAATAACCGTGTTTCCTACATCGATGGCAACCAACCAAGCCAAAAGGCAGAGAACTTGACACCAGATGAAGTCAGTAAAAGAGAGGGAATCAACACCGAACAAATCGTCATCAAGATTACGGATCAAGGTTATGTGACCTCTCATGGAGACCATTATCATTACTATAATGGCAAGGTTCCTTATGATGCCATCATCAGTGAAGAACTGCTGATGAAAGATCCGAATTATCAGTTGAAGGATTCAGATATTGTTAATGAAATCAAGGGTGGCTATGTGATTAAGGTAGATGGGAAATACTATGTCTACCTCAAGGATGCGGCTCATGCGGACAATATTCGGACAAAAGAAGAGATTAAACGTCAGAAGCAGGAACATAGTCATAATCATAATGCAAGCACAGATAATGCTGTTGCTGCAGCTAGAGCCCAAGGACGCTATACAACGGATGACGGGTATATATTTAATGCATCTGATATCATAGAAGATACAGGTGACGCTTATATCGTTCCTCATGGCAATCACTTCCACTATATTCCTAAGAGTGACTTGTCTGCTAGTGAATTAGCTGCAGCCCAAGCCTTCTTATCTGGAAAAGGTGGTCAATTAAGTACCGTTGAATACCGGTCGAGCAGAGGTGAAACAAGATCTGGTGTGAGAACGAGTCAAGCTGAGACTCCTCAAGATTCTGCAACAACTCCTGAGAGTCAAAATGAGGACTTGGATAGTCTCCTTCAAGAATTGTACGCTTTGCCACTTAGCCAACGTCATGTGGAGTCTGATGGATTAGTATTTGACCCAGCACAGATTACAAAACGTACAGCCAATGGTGTGGCAGTGCCTCACGGAGATCATTTCCATTTCATTCCTTATTCGCAAATGTCTGCTTTGGAAGAAAAATTGGCTCGAAATCTGCCAATTGGAGGTCAGCCTGTTCAAAGTCATTCTGACAATACGAAACCAAGCAGTACAGATAAAACAAGTTCAACCATTAAACCAAACTTTAATCTCAATACGCAGGCACCAAATCGAGGAACTGGAGGCGCTTATACAACGGATGATGGGTATGTCTTTAGTCCGTCAGATGTGATTGAAGATACAGGTGATGCTTTTGTTGTACCGCATGGCAATCATTTCCACTATATTCCTAAGAGTGATTTGTCAGCAGGAGAATTAGCTGCAGCCCAAGCTTATTGGAATGGTAAACAGGGTTCACATTCTTCTACAAGTTCAAGTAAACCAAGTAGTGATAATGTTAATCCAGCTCAACCAAGTTTGACAGAGACTCCAAACTTGACTGTCACACCAACATATCATCAAAATCAAGGGGAAGATATTCCAACACTTTTAAGTGAATTGTATGCCAAACCTTTATCAGAACGCCATGTGGAATCGGATGGTCTAGTCTTTGATCCAGCACAAATTATCAAACGTACAGCTAATGGTGTGGCAGTACCCCACGGAGATCATTATCACTTTATCCCTTATTCACAAATGTCACCGCTGGAAGAAAAATTGGCTCGTATGGTGGCTGTCAAAGGACAAAATGGCGGTGTCTTGCCAAGTGTTACTCCTCTGAAGCCAGCGCCTACTACCAAACCTCTAGCACCAGTGGAAAATAAACCGACTGAACTTGATGCCAACCAGGTTGTTAGAAAAGTTGGCGACGGTTATATTTTCGAGGATAAGGGAGTCAGTCGTTATGTTCTAGCTAAAGACCTGGCTAAGGATAAGATTGATGCTATTGAAAATCTCTTATCTAAGAAAACTCAAGAGACACACGCTCTAGTTGCGAAGAAAGAAAATGTCGCTCCTCGTGACCAAGAATTTTATGATAAAGCATATAATTTATTAGCCGAGGCTCATAAAGTCTTGTCTGAAAATAAGGGTCGTACTTCTGATTTTCAAGCCTTAGAAAAATTAGCAGAACGCTTGAATGATGAATCTTCTAATAAAGGAAAATTGGTAGATGATTTATTGGCATTCCTAGCACCAATTACCCATCCAGAACGACTTGGCAAACCAAATTCTCAGATTGCTTATACAGACGATGAAATTAAATTAGCGAAATTAGCAGGTAAGTATACAACAGAGGATGGCTATATCTTTGACACTCGTGATATTACCAGTGATGAGGGAGATGCTTATGTAACACCTCATATGACCCATAGCCATTGGATTAAGAAAGATAGTTTGTCTGAAGCTGAAAGAGTGGCAGCTCAGGCTTATGCTAAAGAGAAAGGTTTAACGCCTCCTTCAACAGATAATCAGGGTTCAGGAAATACTGAGGTTAAAGGAGTAGAAGCAATCTATAATAAAGTGAAAGCAGCTAAGAAGGTTCCACTTGATCATATTCCTTACAATCTACAACATACTGTTGAAGTTAAAAATGGTAGCTTAATTATACCTCATTACGACCATTACCATAACATTAAATTTGGGTGGTTTGACGAAGGACTTTATGAGGCACCTAAAGGCTATAGTTTAGAGGATCTCTTTGCGACTGTAAAATACTATGTAGAACATCCAAACGAACGTCCGTATTCAGATAATGGATGGGGAAACGCAAGTGACCATGTTCGTAAAAATAAAGCAGACAAAGATAGTAAACATGACGAAGAAAAGGAAGAACATCATGAAGCAGATGAGTCAACTCCTCCTGAATCTAATGAAAAGGAGAATCACTCAAGTTTGAGCCCCTCAGTAGATAATCTTTATAAACCAAGCACTGATGAAAAAGATAAAAAGGAAGAAGTTAAAGATACAGCAGATGAAGCTGAAGTCCCTCAAGTAGAGACTGAAAAAGTAGAAGCCAAACTCAAAGAAGCAGAAGCTTTACTTGCTAAAGTAACAGATACTAGTCTGAAAGCTACTGCAACAGAAACCCTAGCTGGTTTACGAAATAATCTGAGCCTCCAGACCATGGATAATAATGGTATCATGGCAGAAGCAGAAAAATTACTTGCGTTGTTAAAAAGAAAGTAATCCTCCATCTATAAGTAAGGAAAAATCAACTAATGAAAAATGAAAGTCTCGATAAAGAGGCTTTTATTTTTATTATGTGGATATGTAAAATTCTTGACAATCAATATTAAAAAGAGTAAACTATTGACTAGTTAATTAACTGGTTTATTATTTTATAGTGAATCAAATAGATTTAAGAAAAGAGGAAAGAATGAAAATCAATAAAAAATATGTAGCAGGTTCAGTGGTAGTCCTTGCCCTAAGTATTTGTTCCTATGAGCTTGGACGGTACCAAGCTGGTCAAGTTAAGAAAGATTCTAATCGAGTTGCTTATATAGATGGTGATCAGGCTGGTCAAAAGGCAGAAAATTTGACACCAGATGAAGTCAGTAAAAGAGAAGGAATCAACGCAGAACAAATCGTCATTAAGATTACTGATCAAGGTTATGTAACCTCTCATGGAGACCATTATCATTACTATAATGGCAAGGTTCCTTATGATGCTATCATCAGTGAAGAACTGCTGATGAAAGACCCGAATTATCAGTTGAAGAATTCAGACATTGTCAATGAAATTAAGGGTGGTTATGTGATTAAGGTAGACGGGAAATACTATGTTTACCTTAAAGATGCGGCCCATGCGGACAATATTCGGACAAAAGAAGAAATTAAACGTCAGAAGCAGGAACATAGCCATAATCATAATGCAAGCACAGATAATGCTGTTGCTGCAGCCAGAGCCCAAGGACGCTATACAACGGATGATGGGTATATCTTCAATGCCTCTGATATAATTGAGGACACGGGTGATGCCTATATCGTTCCTCATGGCAATCACTTCCACTATATTCCTAAGAGTGACTTGTCTGCCAGTGAATTAGCTGCTGCTCAAGCCTTCTTATCTGGAAAAGGTGGTCAATTAAGTACCGTTGAATATCGTTCGAGCAGAGCTGAAACAAAATCTAGTGTGAGAACGAGTCAAGCTGAGACTCCTCAAAATCCTGCAACAGCTCCTGAGAGTCAAAATGAGGACTTGGATAGTCTCCTTCAAGAATTGTACGCTTTGCCACTTAGCCAACGTCATGTAGAGTCTGATGGATTAGTATTTGACCCAGCACAGATTACAAAACGTACTGCAAATGGAGTTGCAGTTCCTCATGGAGATCATTTCCATTTCATTCCTTATTCGCAAATGTCTGCTTTGGAAGAAAAATTGGCTCGAAATCTGCCAATTGGAGGTCAGCCTGTTCAAAGTCATTCTGACAATCCGAAACCAAGTTCAACACCAAGTTCACCGATTAAACCAAACTTTAATCTCAATACGCAAGCATCAAATCGAGGAACTGGAGGAGCTTATACAACGGATGATGGGTATGTCTTTAGTCCGACAGATGTGATTGAAGATACAGGCGACGCTTTTGTTGTACCGCATGGCAATCATTTCCACTATATACCTAAGAGTGATTTGTCAGCAGGGGAATTAGTTGCTGCCCAAGCCTATTGGAATGGTAAACAGGGTTCTCATTCTTCTACAAGCTCAAGTAAACCAAGTAACAATGACTCAAATCCAGTCCAACCAAGTTTGACAGAGACTCCAAACTTGACTGTCACACCAACATATCATCAAAATCAAGGGGAAGATATTTCAACACTTTTAACTGAATTGTATGCCAAACCTTTATCAGAACGACATGTAGAATCTGATGGGCTCGTCTTTGATCCAGCACAAATTATCAAACGTACTGCAAATGGTGTCGCAGTGCCCCACGGAGACCACTATCACTTTATCCCTTATTCACAAATGTCTGATTTAGAGCAGAAGATTGCTAGAATTATTCCGTTAAAAGGGCAAAATGGATTAAATCAAATTGGTACAGATATTAAACCTTTAGTATCAAAAGAAGTAGTACATAAGTTCTTAGGACAACCAATCAAAGCATATGGAAAAGGTTTAGATGGTAAACCTTATGATACGAGCGATGGATATATATTTACCAAAGATTCAATCGATTCTGTTGATAAATCAGGTGTTATTGCCAAACACGGAGATCATTTCCATTATATGGGATACGGTGAATTAGAACAATTCGAATTGGATGAAGTTGCCAAATGGATTCAAGAAACTGGTAAAAATCCAGACGACATCGTTTCTTCAGTTCACTCAGATGAGAAGGAAAGACCAAAGTTTGATTATAAAAAAGTAACTAATAAGATTTCTAGAAATAGTAAAATTGGTTATATAATCAATGAAGGTGGTAAAGATTATTTTTATTCGCGTGAAGAACTCGATCTTACTCAAATAGCTTTTTCTGAGCAGGAACTAATGCTTAAAGATAAAGATACTTATCGTTATGATATTGTAGAAACAGAAATTAAACCAAGATTAGCTGTTGATGTATCTAGCTTGCCTATGCATGCAGCCAATACTACGTATGATACTGGAAGTTCCTTCATTATTCCACATATCGATCATATTCATGTCGTACCATATTCTTGGTTAAGTAGTGATCAAATCGCAACAATAAAATATGTAATGCAACATCCTGATGTGCGTCCTGAAGTTTGGTCAAAACCAGGTCATGATGATGCTGGATCTGTCATTGCTAATGTAACGCCTCTTGAAAAACGTACTGGAATGCAGAATTGGCAAATTATCCATTCTGCGGAAGAAGTACAGAAAGCACTTAAAGAAGGCAAGTTTGCAACTCCTGATGGATATATTTTTGATCCTCAGGATGTATTGGCAAAGGGAACTTATATTTGGGCAGATAAATCTTTCAGTATTCCAAAAGCTAGTGGTGATTCATTGAGAAGTATCAATCAGTCTGATTTATCAGAGAAAGAGTGGAAACAAGCTCAAGAGTTGATAGCTAAAAGAAATGAAGAAAAAGAAACAACAAATGCTACTTCTAATTCAAATCTAGTTTCTATAGATAATAAAACAGAAACAAAGAAAGAAGAAGCTGATTCAGGTAAAGTTGATGAAAAACCAAAGGATAGCACACCTCAAAATGAGGCAGATACGCCTATCAATAATCCTTCGGTTGAAAAAGATAAACCTAAAGCAGAAGAAAATAAAGAAGATGATTACGATGATATACCAGATTATGGATTAGATAAGGCCACTTTAAAAGATCATATAAATAAAATATCACAAATTGCTCAAATTGATTCTAAATACCTTATTTTTTCTTCAGAAGGTGTTCAATTTTATAATAAGAATGGGGATTTAGTAACCTATGATATTAAAACTCTTAAGCAAATAAAACCTTAGAATATTTTGACTAATGATAAACTGGTTGAAAGGATATTGTTCTACTTTTGGATAGAATAATGTCCTTTTATTTGTTAATAGATAGATGAAATTTCTTGTCTAAAAAACTAAGAAAGGAGTTTTAAAGTAATAATTTTATTATCTTTCACTAAAAAACTTGACAGATAAGCTTAAAAGAGGTAGAATGTTTACTAGTTAATTAAATGGTTAAATAACTGGTTTAGAAAAACTGCTTAACCGAGAAAAAGAAGTTAAGAAATAGCTTTAAAACTTATTGAAATGAGGAGTTTATGAAATTTAATAAAAAGTATATAGCAGCTGGCTCAGCTGTTATCCTTTCCTTAAGTCTGTGTGTTTATGCTCTGAACCAACATAGTCAACAGGCCAATACAGATAAAAATCGTGTGTCCTATGTAAATGGGAATAAAGACACTAAGAAGACTGAAAATTTGACTCCAGACCAAGTTAGTCAAAAAGAAGGGATTCAAGCAGAACAAATTGTTATTAAGATTACGGATCAAGGATATGTAACCTCTCATGGCGATCATTATCACTATTATAATGGCAAGGTTCCTTTTGATGCACTCTTTAGTGAAGAACTCTTGATGAAGGATCCAAACTACCAACTTAAGGATGGAGATATTGTCAATGAAGTCAAGGGGGGTTATATCATCAAGGTAGATGGAAAATATTATGTCTACCTAAAAGATGCAGCTCATGCAGAAAATGTACGAACAAAAGATGAAATCAATCGCCAAAAACAAGAACATGGTAAAGACGAGAAAGGACCTAGCGCAGAAGTATCTGTAGCTAAGTTACAGGGACGTTATACTACTGATGATGGTTACGTCTTTAACGCTTCAGATATCATTAAAGATACAGGTGATGGTTATATAGTACCACATGGTGGTCACTATCATTTCATTCCTAAGAGTGACTTGTCGGCAGGTGAATTAGCAGCCGCAAAAGCATATTTATCAGGGAATACTATAGCTCTTAGTCAACCTTTATCAGTGACACCGAATAATGGTGTTACTGCCGCAGATGATGGTTATGTCTTTAACCCTAATGACATTGTCAGAGATACCGATGATGCTTATATAGTAAGACATGGGGACCACTATCATTATATTCCTAAGTCATCTCTTAACAATCCCCCATCACACTCTAACACGGAAGAGGTAGGAAGTTCTTCTAGTTCTGTATTAAGTAATGCGACTTCACATGTCCACCATGAGGAAGAAGATGATCATGGTTTTGATGCCAATCGAATTATCAGTGAAGATTCAGAAGGTTTTGTCATGACTCATGGTGACCACAATCATTACTTCTTTAAGAAAGATTTGACACCAGAACAAATCAAGGCAGCACAAGATCATTTGAGAGGTAAAACGCCAGGAACACCAAGTCCAGCACATGATGACGATGATGATCATGATGAAGATGCACATGGTCATCACCATGAAGAACATGGTCATGGTTTTGATGCTGATAGAGTCATTAGTGAAGACGCTGCTGGTTTCATCATGAGCCATGGCGACCATAATCATTACTTCTTTAAGAAGGATTTGACACCAGAACAAATCAAGGCAGCACAAGATCATTTGAGAGGTAAAACGCCAGTAACACCAAGTTCAGCACATGATGACGATGATGATCATGATGAAGATGCACATGGTCATCACCATGACGAACATGGACACGGCTTTGATGCTGATAGAGTCATTAGTGAAGACGCTGCTGGTTTCATCATGAGCCATGGCGACCATAATCATTACTTCTTTAAGAAGGATTTGACACCAGAACAAATCAAGGCAGCACAAGATCATTTGAGAGGTAAAACGCCAGTAACACCAAGTCCAGCACATGATGATGACGATGATGATCACGATGAAGAAGCACATGGTCATCACCATCACGATGAAGAACATGGCCATGGTTTTGATGCCAATCGCGTCATCAGTGAGGATGAGCAAGGTTTTGTCATGAGTCACGGTGACCACAATCATTACTTCTTCAAGAAGAATTTGACAGCAGACCAAATTAAGGCGGCTCAGAATCATTTGAACACACATCATGATGCAGAGCCTGTAAAACCTCTTGCTAAAACGGTAGAGTCTTTCTCAAGAGATGCTAGTGATGAAGAAAAAATAGCTTACATTTCAAAGACCTACGGTGTTCCACTTGAAGCTATTAGAATTTCAAACGGATTCTTTGTCTTTGGAAATCCAGACCAAGCCTACGATCCAACTCATATCCATCCCTATGCTGTTCGTAAGGAACATGTGCGACTTCCACTCCAAACTGGCAATCCAGAACTTGATTTCTTAAATGAACTCTATACTACTGCCTTACGTGATGGTGTGTCTCCTTATAGCTTACAGGTAGAAAATGGTAGTTTTGTGATTCCTCATGGCGATCACAATCACTACATCAAGGTTCAAACCAAGGGCTATGAAGTAGCTTTGAAAAACAAGATTCCAGCTCTCCAATCCAACTATCAACCTGGAGATTTTGATGAGAAGGCAGTCTTGGCAAAAGTAGATCAACTTCTAGCTGAAAGTAGAACGATTTATCAAGATCAACCAATTAAACAAAGACAGATTGAGTTGGCTTTGGGTCAATTTACTGAGAGTATGAAGAAACTTGCAACCAACTCTACTGCGGGTTATCTTGCAAGACTTGACCTCTTTGATAAGCAATATATCCATATTGATAAAAGTGTCAAACCAGTCGAAACAAGTGCTTTAGATAAGAAATATCAGGCCTTGATTGATAAAATCAATACACTTGATACTGACTCTTATGGACTTCCGAAAAAAGACCTTCTAGTTCGTCTTCAAGAAGCTAAGTTGGCTAAAGATGAGGCTAGTTTAGCAGCGGTTGAATCACAACTTCAAGCTCTTCAAGACTTTAATGATCGTACTGGTGATACAACAGTGGAATATATCAAGTACTTCTACGAGCATGTAACTGATGGTCGTTTAAGTGATGAGCTTCGTAATAAAGTTGCTAATTTGACTTTGACTTTATATCAATCACAATCTTTCCGTAAGGCTGTGGACTTGAATAAACTGTTCCCAAGCATTTACCAAATAAAACAAGAAGTAGAAGAGGCTTTGAAAAATCAGCCAGCTACTGCAAAAGTAAATGAAACAGTTTTAGATAAAGAAACAGTTGATAGTCAATCTGCTAAGCAAGCAATTTATGAATTCCTGAAAGAAATCTATCCTGATCTTAAGAAAGAAGAACATGTCAATCATGTTAGCAAAGAGCAAGTTGAAACTATCTTAACCAAAGCAGAGCAATTCTTAGCTCAAGTTAAAGAAGTGGGAATCAGACAATCCTTGGCAGAAGAAGGAGAAAATCTAAAAGTTGCAGCTAGCAAGGCTGATGCAGATTTGGATGAAATCAATGTCCAGGTTAACGATCTATTGAAACGTATTGTAGCTACTCTGCAAAAAGAGAAGGAGACTGCGCAACAAGATCCACAAATAATTAATCTACATAAACAACTTTATGGATATATCAACTCATTACATAAGTATTTAGAAGATAACAATGGTTCAAATGAAGAATTTGAAAAAGTTGATAAACTATTCGATCAGCTTGATGATGATGTGAAAAATAATGATAAAGAAGCTTTACTTGAATTAGCGAAAACAATAGTAGCCTTGACTCAAGAAATCAAGTCTAAATCAAGAGCAAGTGAAGAAGCAACTCCAGCAACAAAAGCTGAATCGAATGCTGATAGCACAAGTGCAGAGAATCAACCAATTGCAAGTCCAGCAACCGAAGCACCAGTAGCATCTGAATCTAACAGTGATACTGCAAGCGACGAAAGCAAACCAAGCAACACAAGAGATTCTAAACCTGCTGAATCAACTTCAGAAAAGAAAACAACTGAATCTACAACAAGTACTGGAAATAAAGAAAAACCAGCAGAATAAAAAGAAAGGCGAAGTAGCTGAGCTACCTCGTCTTTTTTAGTCTTTATAAGCTACGATACCAATGATGGTATCAACTGCACGTTCCATGGTCTGAAGGCTGACGTATTCAAAACGTCCGTGCATATTTTCTCCTCCTGCAAAGATATTGGGAGTTGGGATTCCCATAAAGGAAATTTTAGAGCCGTCTGTCCCGCCACGGATTGGTTCAATAATAGGCTTGATCCCTAAATCTTCCATAACGACCTTAGCAATGGTAATTGGAGTCATATCTTTTTCAATGACTTCTTTCATATTGTAGTACTGGTCTGTCAAGTTTAGTGTGACACGGTCGGTACCAAGTTCTTGATTCATTTTATCAGCGATAGACTGCATGGCTGCTTTACGCGCTTCAAAGGCGTCTTTTTCAAAATCACGAATAATGTAGCTTGCACGAGCCTCCTCAACACTACCTGTCACATCCATTAGATGGTAGAAACCTTGGTAACCCTCTGTCAGTTCAGGACGGTCATTCTCTGGAAGTTGATTATGGAAATCAATAGCTAATTGCAGAGCATTTACCATCTGTCCCTTTGCAGTACCAGGGTGGACATTACGACCTTGGAAATGCAATTCAGCACCAGCTGCTGAGAAGGTCTCGTATTGAAGTTCACCTAGTGGTCCTCCATCAACAGTGTAGGCAAAATCAACATCAAAATCTTCTGCATCAAATTTATTAGCACCAACACCGATTTCCTCATCTGGACCAAAACCAACACGAATCTCACAGTGTTTGATTTCAGGATGGGCAGTCAGATATTCAATAGCAGTCATAATTTCAGCAATTCCTGACTTGTCATCAGCACCTAGCAAGGTTGTTCCATCAGTTGTAATGAGCGTTTGGCCTGGATATTTCTCTAGACTTTTAAAGTCAGCTGGATCGAGTTTGAAACCAGAATTTCCAAGTTCAATCACACCACCATCGTAGTTTTCAATCACCTGTGGATTAATTCCTTCGGCATTAAAATCAGCAGTATCCATGTGAGAGATGAAGCCAATCTTACGTGTTAAAGACGTATCATTAGCTGGCAAGGTCCCAATCGCAAAACCATTTGGTAGATAATAAACATTTTGTAATCCAACACGTTTCATTTCAGGGATAAGAACATTGGTTGCGAAGTCAACCTGACTCTGCGTACTTGGAGTAGTAGTAGAGTGTTCATCAGAGCGCGTGTTGACCTTAACATAGGTTAGGAAGCGGTCCAAGAGATTTGGATAAGTCATAAAAAACTCCTTTTGAATTCATTTTTTCCATTGTATCATAGAAAGAAGAGAAAAACAAAAGACAGAAGTTAGGGCAATCTGCTATGTTAGCGTTTACTTATCGATGAATTAATGATAAAATAAAATTGATAAAAACATCACAAGGAAGTAGTTATGAAAAAAGCAATTTTAATGATGACCTTCGGTTCGCCAGAAGAGATTACCTTTGAAGGTGTGGCTGATTTTTTCACAAATATTCGTCGTGGAGTGAGACCTCAAGATCACGAGATTCAAACCCTCTATGACAATTATGTGCTAATTGGAGGGACCCCTCTGCAAAAAATTACTCGTGAAGAGGTTGCCTTGGTAGAAGCTAGATTGGGAAATGAATACAGTGTCTACTTTGCTAATAAGTTTTCCAGTCCCTTTATTCCAGATATGATTGGTCAGATGGAAGCAGACGGAATTGAGCAGTGTATTTGCTTGATTTTGGAGCCCCATTATTCTTTTTACTCTGTCATGGGATACGAGAAATTTTTAGAAAGCAAACAAATTCAATTTTTGGTTATTAAGGATTGGTATCAAGAAGAAGCTCTCTTAAACTATTGGGCAGATGAAATTGCTAAGATTTTAAAAGATGAAGTGAAGCAAGATAGCTTTAAAGTCATCTTTTCAGCCCACAGTGTGCCTATTTTTGCCTTGGATTTTGGTGACCCCTATATCGACCAAATTTTCGAAAATAGCAAGTTAGTCGCTGAAAAATTGGGCTTGAATTCAGAACAATATACCAACACTTGGCAGAGTGAAAGTGATATCGGGATTCCATGGATTAAGCCAGATGTTTTGGAGTATCTCAGAGAACAGACAGAACATCCAGACCATTATATTTTTGTTCCAATCAGCTTCATTAGTGAGCATATTGAAGTCTTGTTTGACAATGATGTGGAATGTTATGACTTGTGTCAGGAATTTGGGGTAAACTACCATCGTCCACCAATGCCAAATACAGATTCTCGTTTGATTGATGCCTTGGTTAATACCGTCAGAGCTAATGAGGACAAAGAATTTAAGGAATTTCTCCCAGAAGAAGAAACCTTTGATGAGTTAGTTCCTTCAGATGAGACGAAAAACATTTTGGCCGAATCTAAAGATTTACAAATGCCAGAATTTGTTAAAAAATTGATTGAGAAAAAAGGTCGTGAAAATGTTAAGATGCCTTATCTTATCAAGAAAATGCTTGAGAAAGCAGGTAAGTTGCCGAAAGAGTAAAGAAAAAGGATTTAGCTTTGTGCTAGATCCTTTTAAACGATTATTTTTTCTCAAGAAGAGCTTTGATTTCTTGAAGTACTTCCAACTCAGTTGGAGCAGCTGGAGCTTCCTCAGCAACTTCTTCTTTTTTAGTAAGGCTTTGAGCTTTTTCCATAGCTTTAATAACGAAGAAGAGAACAGTACCTACAACAAGGAAGTTGATAATAGCACTCAAGAATTTACCATATGTAACACCATTCCATGCAAGCTCAGCGATGTTTTGTACTTTAGCAGCTTTCAAGGCTGGGTTCAATAGGAGTGGAGTGATGATATCATTAACAAATGAAGTAACGATAGCACCAAAAGCAGAGGCAATGATCACACCGACAGCAAGGTCAACAACATTACCACGAAGCAAAAATGCTTTAAGATCTTTTAACATTTTCTTAATCCCCTTTCAAAAATTTTTGCTCTTAATTATATATTAATTAAGAAAAGCTTGCAAGATATATGCCTAGAAATTTTATTTGTTAAAAACATAGACCTTACTTAAAATGTAATTAAGAATAATTATCAATAATTGTGCAATTATCGTTTCTATTGCATTTATCTTATCAAGATTTTCATTTACAAATTGCCCTATAATATGAGGGAATTGAGTCACAAACAGAAAAGTAAAGAGCAAATCTAACAGAAAAGTAGAAAGGCGAGCAAGAGAAAATTTCACTAAACGGATAAGTCGATTCTTCCTTGTTTGCTTAAATACGATTGTATCATTTGTGATAAAGGCAAAGAGGATACCGATACTATTTGCTAGCCCAGTAGCAAGGAGTTCTTTATGGGTTAATTGATAAATGACTAGTCGTGAGAGAATCGAAACTAGAGTTGTTGCAAGGCCAAAAAAGAGATAGGCTAAGATTTCATTGTTAAGAAATTTTTGAATACAAATTTTCATGTTTTTAGTATAGCATAAAGCAGGCTATTGTGCTATACTAGTAAGGTTGATTGAATCAACCCTTGGTGCTTAGCTTCTTTCACCAAGCATATTACACGCGGGAAACCGCCAAAGGAGAAAAGATGAAAAAATTAACTATTCGTGACGTAGCAGATATTGCAATCGTTGCTGCTATCTATGTCGTTTTGACTGTCACACCGCCCCTAAATGCCATAAGCTATGGTGCTTATCAGTTTCGTATTTCAGAAATGATGAACTTTATGGCTTTTTACAATCCTAAGTACATCATCGGAGTTACCATCGGTTGTATGATTGCTAATTTCTTTAGCTTCGGACTGCTAGATGTCTTTGTTGGTGGTGGATCAACCTTGGTATTTCTCAGTCTAGGTGTTTGGCTTTTTGCAAAATACAGCAAGGATTACCTCTTTAACGGATTAATTCGAAAAGATCATTTCTTTTTCTCAATCCTCTTTTCAATTTCCATGTTTACCATTGCTGCAGAGCTGAATATCGTAGCACAATTACCATTTTTCCTTACTTGGTTCACAACAGGAATTGGTGAATTTGCCTCATTAATTATTGGAGCGATTATTGTTGGTAAAATTGGTCGTCGAATTGATTTAAGTAAATAGAAGAAGATAAGCTAGGTAGCTCTTACCTGGCTTTTTCTTATGGAAAATTTCTAAAGAAACTTGACAAGCTTTGCTGAATATAGTATACTTTTCAGGTAAGCTGATTTAGCTCAGTTGGCAGAGCGCATCCATGGTAAGGATGAGGTCGCCGGTTCAATCCCGGCAATTAGCATTAAATAAACAAAAAAGCTCTTGATTTACAAGGTTTTTTTGTTATATCTGCCCCAAATTTTTCAAAGATATTTCTTATGCACCTGTGTAAATAAAAATAATACTCAATGAAAATCAAAGAGCAAACTGGGAAGCTAGCCGCAGATTGCTCAAAGCACTGCTTTGGGGTTGCAGATAGAACTCACGAAGTCAGCTCAAAACATGTTTTTGAGGTTGTAGATGAAACTGACGAAGTTTGAAGAGATTTTCGAAGAGTATAAAGAGTTTTGTCTGTTGACAAAAGTCATTCTCTTTAGTAGAATAGTAGATGCGATGAGTCGATAGGTAGTCTTTGGACTACTATTGAGCATAAGGAGGTCATAACGCAGGAGCGGACCTTGATGAGTTGTGTGAACCTGCTCATCACATGAAGATGCCTCTTAGTCCCTGGTCTAGCGACTGGGGATTTTTATTTTCCAAAAAATGATGAAAAAGCTTTGCAATTCATGGAAAAAGTAGTATAATACATCTATTATAGAAATTTTTAGAAAATTCCGAAAGAGGTTATGTATGGGATATACAGTTGCTGTAGTCGGCGCGACAGGTGCTGTCGGTGCTCAGATGATAAAAATGTTGGAAGAATCAACACTTCCAATCGATAAAATTCGTTTACTTGCTTCTGCACGTTCAGCAGGCAAGACTTTGAAATTTAAAGATCAAGATATTACGATTGAAGAAACGACTGAAACAGCTTTTGAGGGAGTTGATATTGCTCTCTTTTCAGCAGGTGGTTCTACATCAGCTAAGTATGCACCATACGCAGTGAAAGCTGGAGCGGTAGTAGTTGATAATACATCTTACTTCCGTCAAAATCCAGACGTTCCTTTGGTTGTTCCAGAGGTCAATGCTCATGCACTTGATGCCCACAACGGTATCATTGCCTGCCCTAACTGTTCAACAATCCAAATGATGGTGGCGCTTGAACCTGTCCGTCAAAAATGGGGCTTGGATCGTATCATCGTTTCAACTTACCAAGCAGTTTCAGGTGCTGGTATGGGAGCGATTCTTGAAACACAACGTGAACTTCGTGAAGTCTTGAATGATGGTGTAAACCCACGTGATTTGCATGCGGAAATCTTACCTTCAGGCGGTGACAAGAAACATTATCCTATCGCCTTCAATGCTCTTCCACAAATCGATGTCTTCACTGATAATGATTACACTTACGAAGAGATGAAGATGACTAAGGAAACTAAGAAAATCATGGAGGATGATAGCATTGCAGTATCTGCAACATGTGTGCGTATTCCAGTCTTGTCAGCTCACTCTGAGTCTGTTTACATCGAAACAAAAGAAGTGGCTCCAATCGAAGAAGTAAAAGCAGCTATCGCATCCTTCCCAGGTGCTGTTCTCGAAGATGATGTAGCTCATCAAATTTATCCGCAAGCTATCAATGCAGTTGGTTCACGTGATACCTTTGTTGGTCGTATCCGTAAAGACTTGGATGCTGAAAAAGGAATCCACATGTGGGTTGTTTCAGATAACCTTCTCAAAGGTGCTGCTTGGAACTCAGTTCAGATTGCTGAAACTCTTCATGAACGTGGATTGGTTCGTCCAACTGCCGAATTGAAATTTGAATTAAAATAGTTATATCGTTTAGGAGTTCAGATGAACTCCTTCTTTGAAATAGAGAGGTGTTTTCATGTCTTATCAAGATTTAAAAGAGTGTAAAATCATCACAGCCTTTATTACTCCCTTCCACGAGGATGGTTCCATCAACTTTGATGCTATTCCAGCCTTGATTGAGCATTTATTGGCCCATCATACGGATGGAATTCTTCTCGCAGGGACCACTGCTGAGAGTCCAACTTTGACCCACGATGAGGAGTTGGAGTTGTTTGCGGCTGTACAAAAGATTGTCAATGGACGAGTTCCTTTGATTGCGGGTGTGGGTACCAATGATACGCGTGACTCGATCGAGTTTGTCAAAGAAGTAGCAGAATTTGGTGGTTTTGCTGCTGGGCTTGCTATTGTGCCTTACTACAACAAGCCTTCTCAAGAAGGGATGTACCAGCACTTTAAAGCAATTGCAGACGCTTCGGACCTACCAATTATCATCTATAACATTCCAGGGCGTGTAGTGGTAGAATTAACTCCAGAAACCATGCTTCGCTTGGCTGATCATCCAAATATTATCGGTGTCAAAGAATGTACTAGTTTAGCAAATATGGCTTACTTGATTGAGCACAAACCAGAAGAGTTCTTGGTCTATACTGGTGAGGATGGAGATGCTTTCCATGCTATGAACCTTGGTGCGGACGGGGTCATTTCTGTTGCATCCCATACAAATGGGGATGAGATGCACGAGATGTTCACTGCTATTGCAGAAAGCGATATGAAAAAAGCAGCGGCTATTCAGCGTAAATTCATTCCTAAGGTTAATGCCCTCTTCTCTTATCCAAGTCCTGCTCCAGTTAAGGCAGTTCTTAACTATATGGGATTTGAAGCTGGCCCAACTCGTCTACCTCTTGTTCCAGCACCAGAAGAAGATGCCAAACGCATTATCAAAGTCGTCGTAGATGGCGACTACGAAGCGACTAAGGCAACTGTAACAGGCGTCCTAAGACCAGATTACTAATAAGACAATAAAATCCATGACCGAATGAAGGATCATGGATTTTTCTTATTTTCCTAAACAGAATTGGCTAAAGAGTTGGGTGATGAGTTCATCAGGAGCAGCATCTCCAGTGATTTCTCCGAGGATTTCCCAAGTATGGGTCAAGTCAACTTGAAGCAAGTCAACTGGCATCCCTAGTTCCAGCCCTTCATTAACAGCTTGCAAACTTTCAACAGACTTCTCAATCAAGGAAATATGACGGGCATTTGACAAGTAGGTAGCATCTTGCTCAACCAAACCAGCATTTTCAAAGAAGAGGTTGTTGATTCTCTCTTCAATCTGATCGATGTTTTGGTTTTTAAGGACTGAAATACGAATAACGTCTTCAGGTAGTTCCGAAGTTTCAATTTCTTCAGGTAGGTCTGTTTTATTAAGTAGAATAATGCGATTGGTTTCTTGGCTAATCCCAAGAAGTTGTCTGTCTTGCGCTGTCAGCGGTTCACTGGCATTTAGCACCAGTAGAACCAAGTCGGCTTCCTTGAGGGCTTTTTTCGAACGCTCGACACCGATTTGTTCCACGATGTCATCCGTTTCACGAATACCAGCTGTGTCAATCAATTTTAGGGGAACACCGTTGATGTTGACGTATTCTTCGATGACATCACGGGTTGTACCAGCGATATCTGTAACGATAGCCTTGTCCTCACGCAAGAGGTTGTTGAGGAGGCTTGATTTTCCAACGTTAGGACGGCCGATGATAGCAGTGGAAATTCCTTCACGGAGGATTTTGCCGCGACGGGCTGTCCTAAGGAGATTAGTTAGTAATTGTTCAAACTCCATTGTCTTTTCACGGACCACAGCAGTAGTCGCTTCTTCAACATCGTCATACTCAGGATAGTCGATATTAACCTCAACTTGGGCAAGTGTGTTGAGGATTTCTTGACGTGTATTATTGATAAGATCAGAAAGGGAACCATCAAGTTGTTTGACCGCAATGTTCATGGCCTTGTCTGTCTTGGCGCGGATGATATCCATCACTGCCTCGGCCTGTGTCAAATCTACGCGACCGTTTAAAAAGGCACGTTTGGTAAATTCACCAGGTTCTGCCAACCGAGCTCCTTCACGGATCGCTAGTTGGAGAATTTCATTGGTCACCGCAATCCCACCGTGGGTGTTAATCTCGATAATATCCTCACGAGTGAAGGTTTTTGGAGACTTCATAGCTCCAACCATAACCTCGTCCATGACTTTACCAGTCAGAGGATCAATAATGTGACCGTAGTTGAGAGTGTGGCTGGCAACCTTGTTCAAGTCTTTTCCTTTAAAAATCTTTTGCGCAATAGCAAAACTGTCTGTTCCGCTCAGGCGGACAATACCAATAGCCCCTTCACCTAGTGGAGTAGAGATAGCAGCGATGGTATCAAATTCACGTGTAATCATAATATTTCCTTTAATTAATAGCTCTTTTCTTGGAAAATTCTCCAAGTCTCTTTTCAAATTGTAACAAATTTGGACTATTTCTTCAATGGATGCTACTTGGAGATTGAAAAAGCCTAAGCAATTCTGCTTAAGCTAGATTATTTGGTGCGCATTTCCCCTTGTGGGAAATAAGTTCCTTCTGGCATGTCGTTGATGATGACATGGACAGCAGATTGAGGTGCTCCAGTGTTACGGACAACAGCTTCCGTTACTTCCTTAGCAAGAGCTTTCTTTTGCTCGAGCGTGCGTCCTTCAAATAAATCGATGCGTACAAATGGCATAATAGCTTCCTCCACTAGTTTTTGATTTCTTCTATTTTACCACATTTTGCCGTTTAAAGCTTAAGAAAATTATGATATACTAGAATGTAGCAAAAATTTAGAAATGGACGTGAAGCAAGAAACATGGCACAGTTGTATTATCGTTATGGGACCATGAACTCTGGTAAGACAATTGAGATTCTCAAGGTGGCCTATAACTATGAGGAGCAAGGAAAAGGTGTTGTGATTATGACCTCGGCTCTGGATACGCGTGACGGTGTTGGCTATGTGTCGAGTCGAATCGGTATGAAACGCCCTGCTCTTGCGATTGAGGAGACGACGGATATCTTTGGCTATATCCGAGACCTACCAGAAAAGCCTTACTGTGTTTTGGTCGATGAAGCCCAGTTTCTCAAGCGTCATCATGTTTACGACTTAGCTCGTGTTGTCGATGAGTTAGACATACCTGTCATGGCTTTTGGTTTGAAAAATGATTTTCGCAATGAACTGTTCGAAGGCTCCAAATATCTCTTGCTTTTAGCAGACAAGATTGATGAAATCAAGACCATTTGCCAGTATTGTAAGAAAAAGGCTACTATGGTTTTGCGAACACAGGATGGACTGCCCGTTTACGATGGAGAACAGATCCAGATTGGTGGTAATGAAACCTATATCTCAGTTTGTCGTAAACATTATTTTGCGCCAATGATAACCTCTAACAAGGAGCAAAACTATGACAATTGAACTAAGAGATGTTACAATGGAAAATTATTTTGATGTTTTGAATTTGGATGTCAAGGAATATCAAAAACAATTCATTGCAACCAACGCAATTAGTCTAGCTGAAGCATACGTCTACACTAAAAATGGAGATTTTGTAGCTCCATTGGCAGTTTATGATAATGATGCAATTATAGGTTTTGTGATGATAGCTTATGATAAAAAGATCGGAATTAGTAGTGGAAATTATTTACTATTTCGTTTTATGATTGATAATAATTTTCAAAATCAAGGATATTTTAAACCAATTATGGATAAAGTACTAGACTATGTTCGGACAGCGCCAGCAGGTTTAAGCAATAAACTTTGGTTGTCTTATGAACCAGAAAACGAACATGCAAGATATTGTTACCTCAGTTATGGATTTAAAGAAACTGGGGAAATATCCGAGAACGAAGTAGTAGCAATCTATGATTTAACAATTGAGAAATAAGGAGAAAAAATGAACATCTATGATCAACTACAAGCTGTAGAAGACCGTTATGAAGAATTAGGAGAGTTGCTGAGTGACCCAGATGTAGTTTCGGACACCAAGCGTTTTATGGAGCTTTCAAAAGAAGAAGCTTCTACTCGTGATACGGTAACAGCCTACCGTGAGTATAAACAAGTCCTTCAAAACATCGTTGACGCTGAAGAAATGATTAAAGAATCAGGTGGAGATGCTGACTTGGAAGAAATGGCCAAGCAAGAGCTCAAAGATGCCAAGGCTGAAAAAGAAGAATACGAAGAAAAACTGAAAATTTTGCTCCTTCCAAAGGATCCAAATGATGACAAGAACATCATCCTTGAAATCCGTGGCGCTGCTGGTGGAGACGAAGCAGCACTTTTCGCTGGAGACCTTCTAACTATGTATCAAAAGTACGCTGAAGCCCAAGGCTGGCTCTTTGAAGTCATGGAAGCTTCTATGAACGGTGTCGGCGGTTTCAAAGAAGTGGTTGCCATGGTTTCAGGTCAATCTGTTTACTCTAAACTCAAGTACGAATCTGGTGCCCACCGTGTGCAACGTGTCCCTGTGACAGAGAGCCAAGGTCGTGTACATACTTCGACAGCGACAGTTCTTGTCATGCCTGAAGTGGAAGAAGTGGAATACGATATCGATCCAAAAGACCTTCGTGTCGACATCTATCACGCATCAGGTGCTGGTGGACAGAACGTCAATAAGGTTGCAACTGCCGTTCGTATCGTTCACTTGCCAACCAATATCAAGGTTGAGATGCAGGAAGAACGTACCCAGCAGAAGAACCGTGAGAAGGCCATGAAAATCATCCGTGCGCGTGTTGCTGACCACTTCGCACAAATTGCACAAGATGAACAAGACGCTGAGCGTAAGTCAACAATCGGTACTGGGGATCGTTCAGAACGTATTCGTACTTATAACTTCCCACAAAACCGTGTCACAGACCACCGTATCGGCTTGACCCTCCAAAAACTAGATACGATTTTGTCTGGTAAATTGGATGAAGTTGTGGATGCCTTGGTTCTTTATGACCAAACACAAAAATTAGAAGAATTAAACAAATAATGAAATTAGCTCAATTATTTTCAAATTTTGAAGAAGAGTTGATAAGACAAGGAGAGGAAGCAGAAAGCCTCTCTTTTGTCTATCGTAGCCTGAAAAATCTTTCTTTTACAGACTTTGTCTTTGCCCTCCAGCAAGAGGTAATAGAGGAAGAAAAACAATTTGTAGAAGAAGTTTACCAGCAGTTAGCAGCTCATAAACCTGCCCAGTACATCATTGGACAGGCAGATTTCTATGGAATGCAGTTAAAAGTTGATGAGCGAGTTTTGATTCCTCGTCCAGAGACAGAGGAGTTGGTGGAGCTTATTCTTGCTGAAAATCCTGAGACGAATCTGTCAGTTCTGGATATCGGAACAGGTAGTGGAGCTATTGCTCTTGCCTTAGCAAAAAACAGACAAGATTGGTCAGTAACAGCAGCGGATATTTCCCAAGATGCTTTAGATTTAGCTAGCGAAAATGCTAAAAAGCAAAATCTTCAAATATTTTTAAAAAAATCTGACTGTTTTACAGAAATTTCTGAAAAATATGATATAATTGTTTCCAATCCACCCTATATCTCTCGTGAAGATGAGTCAGAGGTCGGTTTGAATGTCTTGCATTCGGAGCCTCATCTAGCTCTCTTTGCAGACGAGGATGGCCTAGCTATTTACCGTAGAATTGCGGAAGATGCAAAAGACTATCTCAAAGATGGTGGTAAGATTTACCTTGAAATTGGATACAAGCAAGGTCAAAGTGTTCCTGAACTTTTTAGGAAACATCTTCCTGAAAAGCGAGTTCGAACACTCAAGGATCAATTTGATCAAGATAGGATGGTCGTGGTTGATGATGGACAGGATTAGACAAGAGTTGGAAAATGGTGGAGCTGTCGTTCTGCCTACAGAGACGGTTTACGGTCTTTTTGCCAAGGCTCTAGACGAAAAAGCAGTTGACCATGTTTACCAACTCAAACGTCGCCCCAGAGACAAGGCACTCAATCTCAATATCGCCTCTCTAGAGGACATCTTGCACTTTTCAAAGAATCAGCCAGCTTATCTACAAAAACTTGTAGAGACCTTTTTGCCAGGTCCCTTGACCATTATTCTCGAAGCTAATGACCGAGTTCCCTATTGGGTCAATTCTGGTCTTGCAACTGTTGGATTTCGAATGCCTAGTCATCCCATTACCCTTGATTTGATTCGAGAGACAGGTCCCTTGATTGGACCGTCTGCCAATATTTCAGGTCAGGCAAGTGGAGTGACCTTTAATCAAATTCTAGAGGATTTTGACCAAGAGGTTTTGGGTTTGGAAGACGATTCTTTTCTAACTGGACAGGATTCAACTATTTTGGATTTGTCTGGAGACAAGGTGAAAATCTTACGCCAAGGGGCCATTAAGCGAGAAGATATTCTTGCTCAGTTGCCAGAGATTTCTTTTGAGGAGGAATGAAATGCTAAGAGATTTACAAGAAACTGATGTGAAAGCTATATGTGACATTAACCAAGATGCTTTGGGCTATTCGTTTAGTCCAGAGGAAACGGTTAGTCAACTAGCTAGACTGTCTCAGGATTCCCATCATTTCCTACTTGGATATGAGGATGCAGCCAGTCATGTCTTACTTGGATATGTCCACGCTGAAGTTTACGAATCACTTTATTCCAAAGCAGGATTTAATATTTTAGCTTTAGCAGTTTCACCTCAAGCGCAAGGGCAAGGTATTGGTAAAAGCTTATTACAAGGGTTGGAAGAAGAAGCAAAAAGACGTGGTTATGGGTTTATCCGCTTAAACTCTGCCGATCATCGTCTGAGTGCTCATGCATTTTATGAAAAAGTTGGTTATACTTGTGATAAAGTGCAGAAACGGTTTATTCGCATCTTTTAGTTTATTTTCTTATTGTAAAACAAACTAAAGGACCAGTCACGCTATAAAGGAGAAGACCTATGATTTTTGATAAAGACGATTTTAAAGCATATGATGCTGATCTCTGGAATGCTATTGCCAAAGAAGAAGAACGCCAGCAAAACAACATTGAGTTGATTGCTTCGGAAAACGTAGTTTCCAAGGCTGTTATGGCAGCTCAAGGGTCTATCTTGACGAATAAATACGCCGAAGGCTACCCAGGCCGCCGTTATTATGGTGGAACTGATGTGGTAGACGTGGTAGAGACTCTTGCTATTGAACGCGCAAAAGAAATTTTCGGCGCTAAATTCGCTAATGTCCAACCTCACTCAGGAAGCCAAGCCAACTGTGCGGCTTACATGGCCTTGATTGAGCCAGGTGATACCGTTATGGGGATGAATTTGGCAGCAGGTGGACACTTGACTCACGGAGCTCCTGTCAGCTTCTCAGGTCAAACTTATAACTTTGTGTCTTATAGTGTGGACCCTGAAACAGAACTCTTGGACTTTGATGCTATCTTGAAACAAGCCCAAGAAGTAAAACCAAAATTGATTGTAGCAGGTGCTTCAGCCTATTCTCAAATTATCGATTTTTCAAAATTCCGTGAAATTGCTGATGCTGTTGGAGCTAAGCTCATGGTGGACATGGCTCATATCGCTGGTTTGGTTGCTGCTGGTCTCCACCCAAGCCCAGTGCCATACGCTCATATCACTACAACAACGACCCACAAAACCCTTCGTGGACCACGTGGTGGTTTGATTTTGACTAATGACGAAGAACTTGCTAAGAAAATCAATTCAGCTATTTTCCCAGGTATTCAGGGCGGTCCTTTGGAGCATGTTGTGGCGGCTAAAGCTGTTTCTTTCAAAGAAGTATTAGATCCATCCTTCAAGGAATATGCTGCTAATGTTATCAAGAACAGCAAGGCTATGGCAGATGTCTTCTTGCAAGACCCTGATTTCCGTATTATTTCTGGTGGGACTGAAAACCACCTCTTCCTAGTGGATGTGACTAAAGTTGTAGAAAACGGAAAAGTTGCTCAAAACTTGCTGGATGAAGTCAATATTACCCTAAATAAAAACTCAATCCCTTACGAAACCTTGTCACCATTCAAGACAAGCGGAATTCGTATCGGATCGGCAGCCATTACTGCGCGTGGATTTGGTGAAGAAGAGAGTCGCAAAGTAGCTGAACTTATTATTAAAACCCTTAAGAATGCAGAAAATGAAGCTGTCTTAGAAGAAGTGAGAAGTGCAGTCAAAGAATTGACAGATGCCTTCCCATTATACGAGGACTAAAACTTTTATGGACATTTATATTAAGAAAGCCATTATTCACCAGTTCAGCCCAGATGATACCGAGCTGTTCCTAGCGGATAAGTTTCTCAATATTACTCCAAAAATCGAAGAATACCTGCGTAGAAAAATTGAACGTGTGTATTCAGATGAAGCCAAGACTGGGATTTTCGAAGAAGAAAATCCCTTCTTCAATCATATCACAGACGATTTGTTGGAGACATCAGTAACACTAGCTAATCTCTGGAAAGAGGAGTTCAGCATTTCAGAAAATCTCAAGACCAATGACTTGATTTTTGTGCAATTTTCTAAAGAAGGTGTAGAACATTTCGCTTTCTTGCGAATTGCTCTGCGTGAGACCTTAACCCACCTCGGTGGAGAAGTTGATAATCCAATCAAGCTGACTCAGAATAACCTGCCTGGATTTGGAACGGGTGCCGACGAAGCCTTGGTGGTTAATCTTCAGAGTCGCAAGTACCATCTGATTGAAAAACGCATCAAGTACAACGGGACTTTTTTGAACTATTTTTCAGCAAATCTCCTTGCCGTAGCCCCTAAGATTTCACCCAAGAAATCTATCAAAGAACTAGAAAAAACGGCTCAGAGAATTGCTGAAACCTTTCACACAGATGATTTTCAATTTCAATCCAAGGTCAAATCAGCGATTTTCAATAATCTAGAAGAAAGCAATGAATTGTCACCTGAAAAATTGGCCAACGACCTTTTTGACAACAATCTGACGGCTCGTTTAAGCTTTATTGACCAAGTCAAAGAAGCCGTACCAGAACCAGTCCAGTTTGATGAAATTGATGTCAGTCGCCAATTAAAGAAATTTGAAAACCAAAAACTCTCCTTGTCAAATGGAATTGAGCTCATCGTTCCCAATAACGTCTATCAAGACGCCGAGTCTGTTGAGTTTATCCAAAACGACAATGGAACTTACTCTATCTTAATCAAAAATATCGAGGATATTCAAAGTAAATAATGTTTAAACGAATTCGAAGAGTGCTTGTACTAGCAGTCTTCCTTTTTGCTGGCTATAAAGCTTACCGCGTTCACCAAGATGTCAAGCAAGTCATGACCTATCAACCCATGGTGCGCGAAATCTTGAGTGAAAAAGACACCCCAGCAAACGAAGAGCTCGTGCTCGCTATGATTTATACTGAAACAAAAGGAAAAGAAGGCGACGTCATGCAGTCTAGTGAGTCTGCAAGTGGTTCCACCAATACCATCAATGATAATACCTCCAGCATTCGGCAAGGCGTTCAAACTCTGACAGACAATCTCTATCTGGCTCAGAAGAAGGGTGTTGATGTCTGGACAGCTGTTCAAGCCTATAATTTTGGACCTGCCTATATCGATTTTATCGCCCAAAATGGCAAGGAAAATACCCTAGCACTGGCTAAACAGTACTCTCGTGATACGGTTGCTCCCTTGCTTGGCAATACCACTGGAAAGACTTATAGTTATATTCACCCCATTTCTATTTTTCATGGTGCTGAACTCTACGTAAATGGAGGAAACTATTACTATTCTAGACAGGTGCAACTCAACCTTTACATCATCAAATGTTTCACTCTCTTTTCAACATCTGGCTAGTCCAGGTGTTTTTGTTATAAGTTTTCTTTAAGATAGATATATTACTCTAGAAAGGTAAAGGAGGAAATTCCCTATGAGAAAGAAACTCTTTCTGACCAGTGCTGCGGTCTTGTGGGCAGTAACAGCTATGAATAGCGCCCATGCAGCAACAGATGTTCAAAAAGTTATCGATGAAACCTATGTCCAACCTGAATATGTCCTAGGTTCTTCATTATCTGAAGACCAAAAAAATCAAACCCTTAAAAAACTAGGCTACAATGCCTCAACAGACACCAAAGAACTCAAGACCATGACACCTGATGTCTATTCTAAGATTATGAATGTTGCCAATGACTCTAGCTTACAATTGTATTCATCAGCCAAGATTCAAAAACTAGGCGACAAGTCGCCACTTGAGGTCAAGATTGAAACACCAGAAAACATCACTAAGGTGACGCAGGATATGTACCGAAATGCAGCCGTAACTTTGGGTGTGGAACACGCCAAAATCACTGTAGCAGCACCTATTCCAGTTACAGGTGAGAGTGCTTTAGCCGGGATTTACTATTCGCTTGAAGCTAATGGGGCCAAGGTGCCACAAGCCAATAAAGAGTTGGCTCAAGAAGAGCTAAAGGCTTTATCAGATATCAATGCTGAAAACAAGGACAAAACAGGCTATGATGCTAATAAATTAAATGTTGCCCTAGCCGATATTAAGTCAGGACTCGCCAAAGCTAAAGAAAGCAAGGGAAATCTGACGGAGGAAGATGTCCGCAAAATCGTTGAAGATACCTTAAAAAATTACAAACTAGATCAGGTTATAACAGGAAACCAGATTAATATCATCATCAATTTTGCTTTGAATCTCTCAAAAAGTGATATCCTCAGCAATGCAGACTTCACTAAAACCTTGAATGACCTTAAACAAAGTATTGTTTCACAAGCTGGCGACAGTTTTAAAAATATCAACCTTAACTTTGATGCCGATAAGGCGCTAGAGGACAGTGGTAACTTCTTAAGTTCCCTCTGGCAAGCCATTGTCAACTTCTTCAAGAGTTTTGGTTCTTAAGAAATTTCATGGTATAATAGATGGTAACCGTAACGTTGCCGTCTTTTTTGTCGGCCAATAGAAAGAGAAGAGAATGTTAAAGAAAAATGATATTGTAGAAGTTGAAATTGTTGACTTGACCCATGAAGGTGCAGGAGTTGCCAAGGTAGATGGTTTGGTCTTTTTTGTAGAGAATGCTTTACCGAGTGAAAAAATCCTTATGCGTGTCCTCAAGGTTAATAAAAAGATTGGTTTTGGTAAAGTTGAAGAATACCTTGTCCAGTCGCCACACCGTAATCAAGATCTAGATTTGGCTTACCTGCGTTCAGGAATTGCGGATTTAGGACATCTTTCTTATCCAGAACAGCTCAAATTTAAAACCAAGCAAGTCAAGGATAGTCTATACAAGATTGCTGGAATTGCAGATGTAGAAGTTGCTGAAACGCTTGGTATGGAAAATCCAGTTAAGTATCGCAATAAGGCGCAAGTGCCCGTTCGTCGAGTGAATGGTGTCTTGGAAACTGGCTTTTTCCGTAAGAATTCCCACAACCTCATGCCTCTAGAAGATTTCTTTATCCAAGATCCCGCGATTGATGAGGTAGTAGTAGCCCTACGCGACTTGCTCCGCCGTTATGATTTGAAACCTTATGATGAAAAGGAGCAGTCTGGCTTGATTCGAAATCTTGTGGTGCGTCGTGGGCACTATTCAGGGCAAATCATGGTCATTTTGGTAACAACTCGTCCCAAAGTTTTTCGTGTGGAGCAATTGATTGAACAGCTAATCAAGCAGTTCCCAGAGATTGTGTCTGTTATGCAAAATATCAACGACCAGAACACCAATGCTATTTTTGGTAAGGAATGGAAGACTCTTTATGGTCAAGACTATATTACTGATCGGATGTTGGGAAATGACTATCAGATCGCTGGACCAGCATTTTACCAAGTCAATACTGAAATGGCTGAAAAACTTTATCAAACAGCCATTGACTTTGCTGAATTAAAAAAAGATGATGTGGTTATTGATGCTTATTCTGGTATTGGAACAATTGGCCTCTCTGTTGCGAAACACATCAAAGAAGTCTACGGTGTTGAAGTGATTCCAGAAGCGGTTGAGAATAGCAAAAAGAATGCCCAACTGAACCATATCTCAAACGCCCACTATGTCTGTGATACAGCTGAAAATGCTATGAAGAACTGGCTTAAAGATGGAATTCAACCAAGCCTTATCCTAGTGGATCCACCAAGAAAAGGGCTCACAGAAAGCTTTATCAAGGCAAGTAGCCAAACAGGAGCAGACCGTATCGCTTATATTTCTTGTAATGTCGCTACTATGGCGCGTGATATTAAACTCTATCAAGAATTGGGCTATGAATTGAAGAAAGTACAGCCAGTTGACTTATTCCCACAAACGCACCATGTTGAATGTGTAAGCTTGTTGGAGAAACGTAGTTAATCCTCAAAAGTTTCCCCAAACCTTTTGAGTTCCACAGACGCATCATGTGGAGGCGGTATCACTGCTTGTACGAGCTGAGGCATCAGTGAAGTAGAAGTAGATGCTCCGCCCATGGGATAGGACTCGTAGAATGAGGAGGGAAACCGACGAAATGATACGGTAAGTCCGAACCACTGAGTGCGTGGCTCTGTTCTTCCGATCTGGGACAGCGAAAAGTAGAAGGGGATGGTATTGGTATCAATCAATGAGTAATAAAGTAACAACATGATTCGAAACATTTGCTTGTAATGTGCGGAGGAACATCAATATGGATGGAATAACAAATGATTCTATAAAAACGGCTAAACTAATGAAACAATTATGGCCCCAATTGACCGATAAAGAAGCTATTGATGAAGTAAAAAAATATACGAATGGCAAAAATACTGCAATCTTTACTGAAGTTGAAGGTGACACAATTGTAGGTCTAGCACTATGTTCACTCAGATTTGATTATGTTGAAGGTTGTAAATATAGTCCTGTTGGATTCTTAGAAGGGATTATTGTCGACGAGGAATATCGTTTAAAGGATATTGCTAAAAATCTCTGTACAAAATGTGAGGAATGGGCGAAAAATAAAGGATGTAAGGAATTTGCAAGTGACTGTACTTTAACGAATACCGATTCTATAAGATTTCATCTCAATATTGGATTTCAGGAGGTAAATAGAATTATTCATTTTAAGAAAAAATTATAATTTAGAAACGTGAATAAACTTGTTTAAACTTTATGTATCTTTAGAAAGTGTGAAAGATTGGACGAACAAATTTTTTTGATGGGTGGAAATCCGCCGATAAAGAACCATACGATTGTTAATAAAATTGTGTCATCAAGGAAGATTGAAAGAATTGTCATTTTTACAGTTTTTCGAGATAATTGGCAACCGTATATGAAAAGGCACACGGAAGTTTTCCGAAGCCATTTTTCTAACCTAAACACTGATTACTTACTCTTGGACACTGAGCAGATTAATTGTGATAGCTATCTAGATGCTGATCTAATTATTATCGGTGGTGGAAATACGGAAAAGTATTTAGCTACTTACGTCAATCAGCAGTTCAAAAATTATATCGATCGTATGCTGAGTAAAGGGGCGAAAGTTATGGGGTTTTCTGCAGGAGCCCTATTATTAGGAGAAAAAGTCTATGTTTCACCTAATGACAATTCAGATCATCAGATAAAGATAAAAAATGGATTAGGACTCTTTAGTCAGTTTTTAATTAGTGTCCATTATGATTCCTGGAATGATAAAGCTAATAAGGATAGAGCTGAAGAACTCATTAATGTTCCCATAATTCCACTAAATGATCATTACTGTCTTGTATTGGATAAACTTGGAAACATCGCAGAGAAAATTGACTAGTTTTAATCATGCGAATCTGAATCTACGAAACTAAAGTATTGGCGAAATGAATAATGAAAAGCCTTGATTGTAAGGCTTTTTTATGTTTTTATGATAGAATATAGGTAGTTATAATCGAGAGCAACTAAGAAGCAGTAAAAAAATATTATACGTAGAATAATCAAGATTAGGAAGATAAAATGACAGAAATTGATAAAAGGAATTTAAAAAATTATCTTTATTGTACATTTGGAATTACTTATATAGCTTGGGGAATTCTTGCCATCTTTACGCAATCTCATATTTTTGGGTTAGAAACGATTATAGGAAGACCATTACATATAGTAGGTGCACTTGGACCAGCTATTGCAAGTGGCTTTTATTTGAAAAGGAATAATATAAAATTTAAACATTTTTTATTTAATAAAAGAAAAAATAGTAGTATTTATTTCATTATTCATTTGTTAGCAATTTTGATACTATTCTCTGTATCTTCCTTAGAATCAAACGGAGTATCAATTTATCTGATGCCGTTATTCTTTATACAATTAATTTTTTTGGTGGTGGACATGAAGAATTAGGATGGAGAGGTATATTACAACCGTTACTTGATAAAAAATATACTTATTGGCAATCTAATTTGATTGTAGGTTCAATCTGGGGAATTTGGCATCTGCCTTTATGGTTTATAGTTGGAGAAAGCCATCAAGGATTTCCTTTTATTTTATTTTTTATATATACATTATTTTTAAGTTTTGTTTTAGGGCTTCTTTATCGTCAAACGAAATCTGTGGGTTACTGTCTATTATTTCATGCATTCGCAAATTTGTTAAATCTCTATTTTGTGTTAAAAATTAATCTTATTTTTATTATCATATTTATTGGTTATTTGATTTATACTATATTGGCGAGTAATAGAATTAGTAAGGAAACAACATTTTAAAATTTAGATCAGGATATCCATTATTGAAAGTAACTTGTGGTCATTCTAGATAATCAATGTTAAAGACTTTTCTATTTGATGAGACATCACTGCTTGTACGAGCTGATTAAACAAGGATGTATCTAGTGAAAGTCCTATAGTAAGGAGTTTAAACATGAAATTCCATGAATTTGGGGATAAGAATTTACCTCCTATCTTACTAATACACGGTGGCGGCAGTTCTTGGTGGAATTATCTTCGTCAAGCACGTATCTTGTCAGAAAAATACCGTATTATTCTACCCACTTTGAATGGCCACGGCGAGGAATATCAACTTGATTATGTTTCTACTGAAGATTCGGCTTTGGAGATTCTAGACTATATCAAAGCAAACTGTGGTGGGAAATTGTTTGCAATCGGTGGTGTTTCACTTGGTGGTCAAATTGCCGTGGAGCTTTTATCTTTAGATAGTGAAATTGCTGAGAAGGCCATTATAGACGGAAGCCTCTGTATTCCTCAACCAAGGTTAGCTAAAATCAGCATCTTTCTAGTGTCTCTATTTGGTAAACTGATGTTCAATAAATTCTCTTGCAAACTTCAGTTAAGCATGATGAACAAACTCTATCCTAAACTCGCTTATCCAGAGGAAATAAAAGCTTATTATTTGGAGGATCTGCCAAGGATGCCTGTTAAAACATTGGTGACCATTTACAAAAACTATATGGGGCGTTACAAGCTGAAAGATATGATTTCTGCTAGCAAGGCTCAGGTTCTGTATATCTATGGTGAAAAAGAATTGAACTGTGTGAAAGAATCAGCGAAATTATTTCATCAGCTACATTCAAATACAATTTTGTATGAGGCAAAGGGCTATAACCACGGCTATTTATCAGCTTACTTGCCTCATGAGTGGATTGATTTGGTGGTGCCATTTTTAAAGAGTGATTCATTAGAAATGTGTAACGAATCCGATATGCCATAAGGAGGAAACGGATGCTAATGATTTATTTCAATATGCCAGTAATCCAGAGGTTGGTCCGATTGCAGGTTGGCCTGTACATACCAGTGTTGAAAACAGCAAGGAGATTATAAAAAGTGTTTTTTCATCACCTGAAACATACGCTGTAGTTTTAAAGGAAACTATGCAGCCAGTTGGTAGCATCGGATTGATGATCGGTTCTGTAAGTAGTATAGGTATTCCCAATAATAATGGGGAGATTGATTACTGGGTAGAAGTGCCGTATTGGGGTCAAGGTCTTATACCAGAAGCAGTTCGTAAGATTGTGAGACATGGATTTTAATGTATTTGTAGATGTCGTTTGCGTATCGGAAAAATGAATACAACAATAAATATTTATTTATGAAGAAGCTGGGAAAAAGTCTTTAAAATCAAAAAACGCATAATATCAGGTGTTGAAAACTTGATATTATGCGTTTTATTGTGGGAAGATTTATTTTATTTTCTCCTGAAGTTGAGTTTTTGCTCAGATTCAATTTTTAATATCTGACAATGAAATTTTTTCTTTAAAGTAATCATCCCACTTATTGGCTTCATCTTTTGTAAAGAGTAGAGAAACAGTTTTAAGTATTGTTTGATGAATATTATCGGCTTCTTCTTTGTCACACCAAATATACATATAGATTGCTTTGAATTCAGATATACATAATTTCTCATAAGTAAAATATGTAGGAAACTGTTTACGAGATAATAATTGGAGCAGTGCTTTGCTGGCATTTTTTTCACGTCTTGCTAAAAGAACAGACAAACAATTAATGACAGTATCAATTTTTATGCGATCTAGATTGTTTCGCAGTTGATTGGGAGTGTTTTTTAAAATACTATCTGTAAATAGGACTATAGCTTCTGTCGTAAAGTGATGAACAATATTTCCTAGCAAGCCAACATCTAAATTGGTCCAATAATCTAAGGAGAAAAAATAATCTGTCAATTCAGAAATAATTTCAGGTGTGGGGTCTTTTTCTTGAAGTTTAGAAATTATAACATCAAGAACTAAAGAGATAATATGGTAGATGTAGTGTTTTTTAGCGACAAAAAACTCTTGAAATGTTTCACGCTTTTGTATGAGAACTGCAATATCTTGAGTTTGTAGAGCGTTCTCCACTTGGGTCATCAATTCTAGAAACTCTGCATCTTGAAAAGCACTCCATTCAAATACTTCGTTGATTTCAACAACCATAAAACCAAGTAATTGTAATAACACATCATTAGATAGATTTGTTTTCCCTTTTTCAAAATCAGAAATGCTACTTGCGCTGCCTGCGACATTGGCTAGATCTCGTAGTGATAGCTTGCGTTGTTTTCGAATGGCTTTAAATTTTTCTTGAATATTCATGTACGGATTTCCGAATTTCTTCTTTACACTTTTTTTAATATTATATAATAATGGTATCAAAATTGAAAGGAGTTTTATTATGGTTATCCAAGAAATTGTCGAACACGACATGGAACAAGACTATGGTATTGAATTTAATAATTTAGTCTGTGGTGCTGGTTGCTAGTAATTTTATTAGCTAAATTGTTATTTAATTGAACAGTAAAATTCCACATATTTTTGAGATACACTGTTTAATTAGAGTGTTAAAAGGTAATAAAAATATGCTTTTATTATCTCAGTGTATTGTAGTGTGCAGAGTACGATTTTGGGATTAACTCTGCACGCTGTTTCTTGATGGAGAAGATGAGATGAAGTATTCAAATTATGTAATAGAATTGAAAAAAGAAAATCATACCTTCTTATTTAATACCAAGAACAATATTTCTTTGAAAATTGAAAATAAACTTTTGGATAAGATTGAGAAGGATAATCATATCAAAAGCGAGTTTGAATCTTTTTTAAAATCTCAAGATTTTGATGAAAAAGAAAATGAGTTAGACAAAATGATTGAGTTATTTAGGAAAAGGGATGAAACAACTTTGAGAATTATTATTTTAGCTCATGGTGATTGTAATTTTAGATGCAAATATTGTTATGAAAAATTTTCAAATTGTACTATTACATCTCAAAAAACTGGAATAATAGATTTTGTAAATCAAAAATTATCTGAGAAAAACTTTGAAGACTTACATGTATCTTGGTTTGGAGGAGAACCATTACTAGGATATCGAGATATTTTAGATCTTTCAAAGGAATTGATTGCAATTTCTCAAAAGTTAGGGATTCGCTATCACGCTGATATGACAACGAACGGATATTTGTTAAATCGTACAGTATTAGATCGATTAGTGACAGAATGTTACGTGAAAACATACCAAGTTACAGTAGATGGTTCTCGTGAAGGGCATGACAATCAGCGTATTTTGAAAAATGGTCATGGTTCCTATGATCGCATTATGAAAAACTTAAAAAATGCAATAAATTTAGAATCTCAATTCCACGTTATGATTCGCTTGAATGTTTCTCAGGAAAATTATAAGAATATTGAAAAATTTTTATTAGAAGATGCACAGGTTTTTAAAAATGATAAGCGATTTCATCTGCTATTTCGAAATGTAGGAGATTGGGGATGCGGTGATAGAAAAGAGGGATACGAGGTAAAACGATTTGAGTCAGATGTTTCTTTTGAATTATCAAAAAGTGCAATTAAATTAGGGTACAGATTATTTGATGATTTTGTATTCAGAAGTAATTATTCATCATGTTATGCTCAAAAACCAAACTCTTATACGATTGACACAAAAGGGAATCTATTAAAATGCACGGTTAGTCTTTATGACGAAGAAAATAAAATAGGTGAACTAGGAAATAGTGTCATTAATGAGAACAATCAAAAAAGATGGGTACATTCTTATCAATTTGACTCAAAATGTCAAAAATGTCAATTATTGCTAGTTTGTAAGGGTGGAGCTTGCCCTAAGAGAGATATTTTCAATGAGACTAGTTTTGAGGAAAAATGCTTCAAAATGAGAAGAAATATTATGAATAATTTTGAGTTGTCAATTTACTCAAATAATATAAATTATGAATTGAAAGCTAACTAATATGAAAATAATCGTAAAAATCATTTCAAAATGGAAACTACTTGGTTTCGTTATCTTTGCTTTACTGTACTCTTGTCAGGGCTTGTTGATTTCACTGATTATCCAAATGGCCGGCTCTGTGGACATTGAGAATAGAGGGATGATTGTAATCTTTGGATTGTTGAGTCTTACTTTCTTTATCTTTATTTATATTTGCATGTACCTCAATAACATTCTTCTACGTTCCATCATCAAAGATATCAATTTGTTTATTTCTAAGAAAGCTTTGCGTTTATTTGCAGACAAAAGATTGGAGTATTCAGCATCTGAATTTAATTCTTTTTTAACCCAAGATATTCCAATGTTTTGGAAGGAATATTTATCTCCACTTTTTTTATATCCTATATTTGGCACCTCTATTCTAGTGTCTGTCATGTATTTAGTATCACAGGATGTTGTGGTTGGTCTACTCTTTACCATAGGTGGTTTTCTCATGATCATGCCTCAATTTGTTTTTCATAAACTATTGAAAAGACGTGGTGAAGAGCTGAGTAAAGCAAGAGAAATCAGTTTAGCCAATATCACAGATTTTTCAGCAGGGATTGATACTATTGTTTCAAACAGAGCTGACCAAGAATATTGTCAACATGTTTATGATGCCATTGATCAGATGGAGTCTGGTCAATATCGTTACTATACAAGTCATAATTTGGTTATGTTTTGGACAGGTCCTTTGAAAGGGCTAGGGCTAGTGGGGCCTCTTGTGATTGGAATGGTGATGATGTCTACCACCCATCTTTCCTTGACTGTTTTGATTGCCATGATGACAGCATCTATGAATCTGATTTCTCCATTGCAACAACTCTTGGAAGCAACCTCTACGCTTCAATCAGCGACAGTAGTAAAAGAAAAAGTGCTGAATATTCTTTTAAAAGAGGATATTAAACGGGAAGAGGTATCTGAAACATTCCCAACCACTCTCGGAATAGCTATAAAAAATGTTAGCAAGAAATATGCAGATAAGATTATTTTTGATGATATAAGTGTAAGTATGGAAGCTGGGAATCGAGTCTTGCTTACAGGAGCCAGCGGTAGTGGCAAATCAACCTTGTTTCACATCTTGACTGGGGATGATAGAGACTATGACGGAGAGATTTGCTTTTTAGGTAGGCATGGCAAGCAGTATGCCCCCAGTCATGAGTTGGTATCCACTATTCATCAAAAACCTTATATTTTCAAAGGGACGTTACGGACAAATGTATCTCTTTACCAAAATCATAACGATAATGATATCAGAAAGGTACTGCAAAGGGTTCAACTATGGGATGAACTGGGTCAGGATCTTGATTATTATCTCGATGGAAACAATCTTTCAGGTGGACAGATGATGAAAATCGAGATTGCTAGAGCGTTGTTGAGACCAAGATCAATTTTACTAGCAGATGAAATCACCGCTGCACTAGACAAACAAAATGCAGACGAAATCCATAAATTGCTATTTTCTCAGCCAGCTACCATTTTAGAAATCGCCCATAAGTTTCATCAGGATGAATATGAGAAAGTTTATATATTAAAGAATGGTAAAGTTCTGGAAAGTAACTAAGAAGAAACTTCTAAATAATTTAGGAATTAGGGTAAAAAAGTAGCTGAGCAAGATTGTTCAGCTGTTTTTAATTGGATAAAGGATAAGGCCTACTCTTACTTGGATGAACCCTTAAAGGATGTACTCAGGCGATGGGATAATATGGTTGATATAAAATAAAAGAGTTTAAATCTACAGTACTTCATATTTCTCTTTTCCGTATTTTCATTGTATAATGTTAGTAAATTTACTTGCATACGATGAAATGTAACCATTTCTAACGAAGATTAAGGAGAAATCAATGAAAAAAGCAATGGTAATTATCAACCCTACTTCTGGTGGCGAGAAGGCTTTGGATTACAAAGATAAGCTGGAAAATAAAGCAAAAGAATACTTTGAGCATGTGGAAACCAAAATTACAGAAAAAGCGCTGGATGCAACACATTTTGCTGAAGAAGCTTCTCGTGAACAGTACGATGCAGTGGTTGTGTTTGGTGGAGACGGGACCGTCAATGAAGTCATTTCGGGTATTGCTGAGAGAGACTACATTCCTAAGTTAGGGATTATCCCAGGCGGTACGGGGAACCTCATTACAAAACTATTGGAAATCAATCAAGACATCGATGGCGCAATTGACGAACTGGATTTTGATTTAACTAATAAGATTGATATCGGTAAAGCGAATGACAATTATTTTGGCTATATCTTTAGTATCGGTTCTGTTCCAGAAGCGATTCACAACGTTGAAATCGAGGACAAGACAAAATTCGGTATTTTAGCCTATGCTGTAAATACCATGAAGTCTGTCATGACAGATCAGGTCTTTAACATTAAGGTTGAGACAGAAAATGGAAATTATGTTGGTGAAGCTAGTCATGTTTTGCTTCTCTTGACAAATTACTTCGCCGATAAGAAAATCTTTGAAGAAAACAAGGACGGCTATGCCAACATTTTGATTCTGAAAGATGCCTCTATATTCTCTAAATTATCCGTTATTCCTGATTTACTAAAAGGAGATGTTGTCGGCAATGATAATATAGAGTATATCAGAGCGCGCACTATTAAAATCTCTTCAGATAGTGAATTGGAGTCAGATGTTGACGGCGATAAATCGGATAACCTACCTGTAGAAATCAAAGTCCTAGCTCAGCGAGTAGAAGTATTTTCAAAACCGAAAGAGTAGAAGGTAAAAATTAGTTTATTATTCATAACGAAATTAAGTTCTATATCAACGATTGGAGGAGGAATGAATTCTCTATTTGATGAATTTCGAACAATTTGTTCTCATTTAAACCAAGTCGAAATCACACCGACTCTCATGGGGTCTTTGGGGTTTGAATACCGATCAAATGAAGAATGGGGGCCGTCTGACATTGACATTCATGTGCCTGGTGATCCTAGAGGTTGGGAAGCACCTGATCATCTCAGAATTTATGAGTGGGACAAGATAATGAAAGTGATGAAACACTTAGACTATGCCTTAATAGATATTCATGAGCATGAATTCAAAAAAGATGGTCTGAGTGTTGAATTCGGAAGTATCGATTCTTTACCTGATTTTGCAGGAGTTTCGGAATCGGATATAGAGTTGATTCATCTCGAAAACATCACTTTTCGCATTCCAAATCTAGAACAGTTTTTAAGTATTTACAAAGCTTCTTCCCAAGATTCTTATCGAAATGAGCACAATAACAATAAGGATTTTAAAAAAATTGAGTGGCTGGAAAGACATTTGTAAATCATCATTTGAAAAGTAGCAAGTTGTAAGACTGGCTGCTTTTTTATTTATAGAACCAAACCACTAAAATCTACGGACAAGCCTTGAAAATAAAATACGAAAGTAGTATACTAGAATCACAATTATGAAAACGTTTGCGTCGTAAATGCAACCAAGTAAATCAGGAGACAAATACAGTGGAATTAACAGCCATTTACCATAGGCCAGAGTCTGAGTTTGCCTATCTTTACAAGGATAAGAAACTTCATATTCGGATTCGAACTAAGAAAGGGGACATTAAAAACATCAACTTGCATTACGGGGACCCTTTTATCTTTATGGAGGAGTTTTATCAAGATACAAAAGAAATGGCCAAGCTGACTTCTGACGCTTTATTTGACTATTGGCAGATTGAAGTGTCCGTTGACTTTGCGCGTATCCAGTATCTCTTTGAACTCACTGATACAGAAGGCCAGAGCATTTTGTACGGCGATAAAGGCTGCGTTGAAAATTCTCTAGAAAATCTTCATGCTATTGGAAATGGCTTTAAGTTGCCTTATATACATGAAATTGATGCATGCCAGGTTCCTGACTGGGTTTCAGATACGGTGTGGTATCAAATATTTCCTGAGCGGTTTGCCAATGGAAATAATCTATTAAACCCAGAAGGGACTTTAGGCTGGGATTCATCTATCACACCTCAAAGTGATGATTTCTTTGGGGGTGATTTACAGGGGATTATTGATCATCTGGATTACTTGCAAGACTTGGGCATTACTGGTCTTTATCTCTGTCCCATATTTGAATCGACGAGCAATCACAAGTACAATACGACGGATTATTTTGAAATTGACCGTCATTTTGGAGATAAAGAAACCTTCCGTAAACTGGTTGAGCAAGCTCATCAGCGTGGCATGAAAATCATGCTGGATGCTGTATTTAATCATATTGGTTCGCAATCTCCCCAATGGCAAGATGTTGTCAAAAATGGTGAACAGTCTTCTTATAAGGATTGGTTCCGTATTCAACAATTCCCAGTGACGACTGAAAAGCTATCCAACAAGAGAGAGTTGCCTTATCATGCTTTTGGTTTCGAGGACTATATGCCTAAGCTAAATACAGCCAATCCAGAGGTCAAAGACTATCTTTTAAAGGTTGCGACTTATTGGATTGAAGAGTTTAATATTGATGCTTGGCGTTTGGATGTGGCTAATGAGATTGACCATCAGTTTTGGAGGGATTTTCGCAAGGCAGTTCTAGCTAAGAGGCCTGATCTTTATATCCTTGGAGAAGTCTGGCATACGTCTCAGCCTTGGCTAAATGGCGATGAGTTTCATGCGGTCATGAATTATCCTTTATCTGATAGCATCAAGGACTATTTTTTACGAGGTATTAAGAAGACGGAACAGTTCATCGATGAAATCAATGGCCAGTCTATGTATTACAAGCAGCAGATTTCAGAGGTCATGTTTAATCTCTTGGATTCGCATGATACAGAGCGAATCTTGTGGACTGCCAATGAGGATGTTCAACTGGTTAAATCAGCTCTAGCCTTTCTCTTTTTACAAAAAGGAACACCCTGCATCTATTACGGAACCGAGTTAGCTTTAACCGGAGGACCAGACCCAGATTGTCGACGTTGTATGCCTTGGGAACGTGTATCAAGTGACAATGATATGCTGAACTTCATGAAGAAGCTAATTAAGATTCGCAAACATGCGTCAGCAACTATTCAGCATGGCAAGTATAGCCTAAAAGAAATCAAACAAGATGTAGTGGCCTTGGAGTGGAAATACGAAGGACAGGTTCTCAAAGCAATATTCAACCAATCAACAAAAGATTATATTGTAGAGAAAGAAGCAGTAGCACTAGCAAGCAATTGCCAAGAATTGGAGAATCAGCTTGTCATCTCTCCAAAAGGATTTGTGATTTTTCATTAAAGAGCAATTATGAGCGACAGGAAAGTTGTAGTATAGAGAAGATTTTACAAACAGACTATTTGTCGCCTTGCTACAAATGATATATAATTTAAATTAGAGAAAATAGGAGGATTAATCAAATGGAATTAAAAGATTTTACAGAAAAAGAACAGGAAATGATTAAGAAGGGGCTGACTACGTCTAAGATTAGTGACAAGGAAACTGCTGAGAAGATTCTTGCGCTTGTCCCACAAGACTTGATTAAGCGCATCCCGTTTTTCGTCAGAAAACATGCTACTACACGTACGATTAAACGGATTTCAATTGAACACCCTGAACTCTACGCTGCAGCTCAAACAAGTGGTGAAATCCCAGAAAAAGAACGCGAAGAATTGCGTCAGATTATCACGACTATCTTTGAGCAAAAAATGAATAAGCACAGTATTAAGTAGAGAATGAAAAAATATTTTATTGGCGGTTTGGGAAGCAATGTCTATCATAGCAAGGATTTTCTTCAAGAACTAGATTCGCAGGTTTACTTTCTAAATCCATATGAAAAGCGTCTTCGAGATGAAACAGAATTGAAAGCATGGTTTAAAAAGGAAATAGTAGAGGGAGAATCTATCTGTCTGATAGGCCATTCTCTTGGAGGGGATTTGGCTCGTTATCTCGCATCGGAATTTCATGAAGTGAAAAAACTGATTCTTTTGGATGGTGGCTATCTAGATTTGGATAAGATTTTACCTTTAGAAACAGAGTTAGAGGAAGCTAAAAACTATATCGAATCTCAAGTCGTTTCGGACTTAGCTCTTCTTATTTCTAAAGAGAAATCTGAAGCAAAGCATTGGTCAGAAAATATGGAAGAAGCTGTAAGACAGTCTTATCACTGGAATGCGGAGTATAATAGATATGAGTTAGCTATAAATTCTGAAAATATAGGAGCGATTCTTCGACTACGGCGGAAAATCCAAGCTTTTAAAAGAGAAGTGGGGGATACCTTATTTATTAGTCCTCGCTATCCTAATGAAACTAGATGGAGAAAGGAAGCACTAAAAGAATTGCCAGACTATTTTGATACTATTTTTCTAGAGAACTTTGGCCATGAACTTTATACTCAAGCACCTAAAGAAATCGCTAGTCTAATTAATGAATGGCTCTCTTATCCTCACTGAGCTACTTGTATTGCTTGAAATGGTATAAGATTTAAAATAGCGGCATTAATAACTTTTCAAAACTATAATATTTATTTGCTCTGATAGAGATTGTTACGGGAGCGAATTATCCTGCCATTGTAATTACCGTAATTATTTGTTATAATGTATCAAAGGAGAAAATCAGATGGTAGTAAAAACAAGAAAACAAGGAAATTCAATCACCATTACGATTCCAAGTGAATTTAATATTCCAAGTGGTGTAAAGTACGAAGCTAAATTGTTACCAAGTGGTGAGATTATCTTTACTCCTGAAGAATTGGATCAGCAGGTTTCTTATGTATCTGATGAAGCCTTTGACTTAAATTTAGATAAAATCTTTGACGAATACGACGATGTTTTCAAAGCTTTGGTGGAAAAATGACAGTCTATCTAACAGAAAAGCAAATTGAAAAAATAAATGCTTTAGCAATTCAACGGTATTCTCCAAATGAGGAAATTCAAACTGTTAGTCCTTCAGCTTTAAATATGATTGTCAATTTACCAGAACAATTTGTCTTTGGAAAACCTCTTTATCCAACAATTTTTGATAAAGCAACAATACTATTTGTCCAATTAATAAAGAAGCATGTTTTTGCCAATGCTAATAAACGAACTGCTTTCTTTGTTTTAGTAAAATTTCTGCAATTAAATGGCTATCGTTTTACTGTTTCTGTTGAAGAAGCAGTAAATATGTGCGTAACTATCGCAGTAGAATCCTTAACAGATGAAAGCTTAACCACTTACGTCAAATGGGTCTCTGAACATTCGTTTAGAATTAATGGAAAAAAATAAGCTCAAATATTTAATTCTTGTAAGTATAAAAATAGATAAAGAGACTATATTAGAAATCTGTCATGCAGAAACTGATATTGTCTCTTTTTATTGATGAGTGAGAATTTTCGGTATCTTCCTATATCTCATATAACAAAAAACGAATAGGCTCTTTTTCTGTCATTCAGAAGAGAACTTGTTCGTTTTGTCTTTTTATTCTTTTAAAACACGCGATACACATAGGGATTTTCTGGTTTATCGACTTTGATAAAGCTGTCGATTTCCAAGGTTGGGAGGTTTTGTTTGAGTTCTTTATGGTAGTGATTGACCAGTTTTCCTTTAGCTGTTATCCAGGTGTTATTCTCATACTGACGGGTATTTCCCTTGGTCAACAAACCATACACACCAGAATCTGCGATACAATGTATAATGCCGAAGCGGAACAGGAATTGGCTATTAGCATGACTAGGGTCATTGTAGACAAAACCTGTGAACTGGACTGTCTTGCCCTCAAACTCATCTGGATAGTCGTATATGGCTTCCATGACTTCCATATAGTTTTCATTCGTAATCTGAATGCTATCTTGGGACAAATATTTATCCGCTGCCGTTCGCATTTCCTTTTCATAGGCTGTTTTTGAGAAATAAGAACTGGTATCTGGTTTCAAATATTGGCTTGTCGTTCCTTCGCTGGTCTGAATGGCTTGATCCGTTCCTTCTGATAAGGGGAAATGATAACCTTTAGCAGAAACGGTCTGAGAATCCAAGCTAACAGTTGGAAAAGTTAAGCCGACGACAATAGGAATAGCCAGAAGAGCAATACTCGTCACCTTCGCCAATCGGCTGTTCAGATGACTATGGGTTTTGACTTGCTTCATCCAGATATACAGTTGAACAATTGCTAAGATAAAGGAAAGTACCATGGAAATATAGGCCAGATAGGAATAGTGCATGTTGATGTACTGGTTTAATTTGCCCGACAGATGGAGATAAATGGTCAGTTCAAAATAGCCAGCTAAAACTAAAAATCGCATCATAGGATGACTCCAATCAAGAGAGAATACACTAAGACGACAAGAGTCACAATCGTTATGAAGTGGCTGATAAATCGTGCTTTCAAGTAATTTTTCATCATGAGAATATTTTTGATATCCAGCATTGGGCCAATCACGAGAAAGGCCAGAACTGGTGCTAAGCCGAAACTCGAGAGAAGAGAGGCTCCGATAAAAGCATCAGCCTCACTGCAGAGAGAAAGAAGAAAGGCCAACAGTATCAAGAGCAAGATGGCAAAAAGAGGGGTCGCACTTATAGAGGTTAGAATACGAGTTGGAACGTAGACCTGTATAACAGAGGCAAAGAGACAGCCGAATACCAAATAACGTCCCGTATCAAAAAATTCATCAATGGCTTGCACAAAGACCTGAAACACTTTTTTTGCAGGATTCAGATGAGAAAAATCGTGCTCATGACAGGTCAACCGATTTTCTTTTTGAATGGGTTCTTGCCAGAAAAATGCCAGAAAAATCCCAAATATCACAGCCACAACGATGGACCCTAGAGCTCTTAACAGGGCGACGTGGAAAGAATTGCCAAAGGCAGAATAGGTCGCAAAGAGGACAATAGGATTGATAACAGGTGCAGTTACGAGAAAGGGAACGGCCGTGTAACTGGGAACCTTCTTTTCCAGAAAACGATTGATAATGGGGACGATTCCACATTCACAAGAAGGGAAAAGCATCCCGACGAAAGTCCCAAAAAAGATTCTCCCCCAACGATTTCGAGGGAGAAAATGATAAACCTTATCAGGTGTGATATAGACCTCAATCAGCCCTGAAACTATACTTCCTATCAGAACGAAGGGAAGTGCTTCAATGATTATAGAGAGAAAAATAGCCCCAGTCTGAAGCACACTAGATGGGAGTTCTTGGAAAGCTATCATCTAGTTTTTCTTTTCTGCTTTAGCTTTTTTCTCTTTGTCATCAGGGAAAGTGACTTGCTTCAAATCAGGGAGTTTAGCAAACTCTTCAAACATCTTGTCCAAGTCGTCCGTTTTTGTAAATTTTACAGCCATAGGTGTACCTCGATTCTAAATTCTACCTCTATTATACTATTATTTTGAGGAAAAGGAAAAAGTTAAAATTGAGTATCTAACGAATAATAGAGCTTGATATATCCTAATATACACCATGATTGTGATATAATAGTTGTGGAATAATAACGGAGGAAATGATGGAACACGAAAAAATCGGTCAGGTTACCGAAGAAGTAAAAAAATTTTTAATATTGTTCTTGAAGCCAGTGACATAAAGGTCAACAAAGACGGTTTGAGAAGCCATATGATAAAACGCCATCACAATGATGTGATTCATCATATTGAAGACCTGGAACTCATACTAAGGGACCCAGATTTCGTTGGGGTCAATCCACGAGAGAAAGATGCTAGTTTTGAATACGTAAAAAGATTTGATGATAATGTTCTTGTTGCCATCAAGTTACATAAAAGTGGCGATTTCTTTTATGTTCCGACCATGTATCGCTTACAAGATTACAAGTTACAAAGTCGTATTAAGTCTGGTAGATTGAGAAAGTTTGACAAAAAAAGTAGATAGTGCTAGAATAACATTAACGAAGGACATTTGAGGGCAGAAAGGTTCCTGCCGCACCTTGAAAAAGGTATCTGAGATGCTGGGTACACCGACCAGTCAAGTGTCCGTTATTTCAAATGAGGGGCTTAAATGCTCCTTTTTTATTTAAAATTTCAAAATAGATTACACCCACCGCAGGCTCAGGCTTGCGATTTTTTTATTTGTCAAAAACACGCATTTTGAACGATTAGAAACAGAAAATTTCAACCCTATTGTTCAAAAAAGCGTTTTCTTGAAGAATAAGGAGGGAGAATCGTAGCGCATTATTGTCAAAAATAAAAACAGTGAAATTAATCACTAATCCTTTTGTAAACTATTAGAATTAAATTGCAACCTTCTCAATAATACGGGTCCCAGAACTGGCTATTATGCCAGATCCATTAAATACTTTTGATGTCATGGGGTGGTTAAAAAAGGAGGCAATGCTCTCTAAGTACAAGTCATTGTACTATAAAATATAAATCTATTCTCCACATATTGTTTTTAAATACTGTAAGAGCTAATTTGAAACGTTTAGCTTATGGTATAATAGATTCATGGATAAAAAATATGAAAAAATCTCCCAAGATTTGGGAGTGACTTTAAAGCAAATTGATACCGTTCTAAGTTTGACAGCAGAAGGGGCGACTATTCCCTTCATCGCGCGTTATCGCAAGGATATGACTGGTAGTCTGGATGAGGTGGCGATTAAGGCTATTATCGACTTGGATAAAAGTCTGACTAATCTCAATGACCGCAAGGAAGCTGTTTTGGCTAAGATTCAAGAGCAAGGTAAGTTGACCAAGAAATTGGAAGAAGCTATCTTAGCTGCCGAAAAATTAGCAGACGTTGAAGAACTCTATCTTCCTTATAAGGAAAAGCGTCGTACCAAGGCAACCATTGCCCGTGAAGCTGGACTCTTTCCTCTTGCTCGCCTGATTTTGCAGAATGTAGCTGACCTAGAGAAAGAAGCTGAGAAGTTTGTCTGTGAAGGATTTGCGACTGCTAAAGAAGCCTTGGCTGGTGCAGTTGATATCTTGGTTGAAGCCTTATCGGAAGATGTGGCCTTGCGTTCCATGACTTATCAGGAGGTGCTGAGACACTCTAAACTCACTTCTCAAGTCAAGGATGAAAGTCTTGATGAAAAACAAGTTTTTCAGATTTATTATGATTTTTCAGAGACAGTTGGAACTATGCAGGGCTATCGTACCTTGGCCCTCAATCGTGGGGAGAAGCTAGGCATCTTGAAGGTCGGTTTTGAACATGCAACGGACCGTATTCTTGCCTTCTTTGCTGCTCGTTTCAAGGTAAAAAATGCCTATATTGATGAAGTTGTTCAGCAATCCGTTAAGAAAAAAGTCTTGCCTGCTATCGAGCGCCGTATTCGGACAGAATTGACTGAGAAAGCGGAAGAAGGGGCCATCCAACTCTTTTCTGACAACCTGCGTAATCTCCTCTTGGTTGCTCCGCTGAAAGGGCGCGTGGTTCTTGGATTTGACCCAGCCTTTCGTACAGGTGCCAAGCTAGCTGTCGTGGATGCAACAGGAAAAATGCTGACAACTCAGGTTATTTATCCTGTTAAACCAGCATCAACTCGTCAAATCGAAGAAGCCAAGAAAGATTTAGCAGACTTGATTGGTCAATACAGTGTGGAAATTATTGCCATCGGAAATGGGACGGCCAGTCGTGAAAGTGAGGCCTTTGTGGCGGAAGTTTTGAAAGATTTTCCAGAAGTCAGCTATGTTATCGTCAATGAAAGTGGTGCTTCGGTCTATTCTGCTAGTGAACTTGCACGTCAGGAATTTCCAGACTTGACTGTTGAAAAACGCTCTGCCATCTCTATCGCCCGTCGTTTGCAAGATCCCCTTGCTGAATTGGTCAAAATCGATCCTAAGTCAATCGGTGTTGGTCAGTACCAGCACGATGTCAGCCAGAAGAAACTATCTGAAAGTCTGGACTTTGTCGTGGATACCGTGGTCAACCAAGTCGGTGTCAATATCAATACTGCCAGCCCAGCTCTGCTTTCCCATGTTGCTGGACTCAATAAAACCATTTCTGAAAATATTGTCAAATACCGTGAGGAAGAAGGAAAAATCACTTCACGCGCCCAAATCAAGAAGGTTCCTCGTCTAGGTGCCAAGGCTTTTGAACAGGCAGCTGGTTTCCTCCGTATTCCTGAAAGTAGCAATATCCTTGATAATACAGGAGTTCACCCAGAAAATTACGCTGCCGTTAAGGAACTTTTTAAACGCTTGAATATCAAGAACCTGAATGAAGAAGCCCAAGGCAAACTCAAGTCGCTATCAATCAAGGAAATGGCGCAAGAGCTAGACCTTGGTCCAGAAACTCTTAAAGATATCATTGCCGACCTTCTCAAACCAGGTCGAGATTTCCGTGATTCCTTTGACGCACCTGTGCTTCGCCAAGACGTCCTAGATATTAAGGACCTTGTTGTCGGTCAGAAGCTAGAAGGAGTAGTGCGTAATGTCGTTGACTTCGGTGCCTTCGTTGATATCGGGATTCATGAGGACGGTTTGATTCATATTTCGCACATGAGTCGCAAGTTTATCAAACATCCTAGCCAAGTGGTGTCCGTCGGTGATTTGGTAACTATTTGGGTTAAGAAAATTGATACTGAACGGGAAAAAGTCAATCTGTCGCTCCTGGCTCCAAATGAAACTGACTGATTATGTCAAGCAGGTTTCGTTAGAAGACTTCGGAAGACCTTTTATCCATCAAGCCCAGTGGAATTCTCGTCTACGTTCGACAGGTGGGCGATTTTTCCCAAAAGATGGGCATTTGGATTTTAATCCCAAGGTCTATGATGAACTGGGTTTGGATGTTTTTAGGAAAATTGTTCGCCATGAACTCTGTCATTATCATCTCTATTTTCAAGGGAAGGGCTATCAACACAAGGATCGGGATTTTAAGGAACTGTTGAAAGCAGTGGATGGATTACGCTTTGTGCCTTCCTTGCCCAATAGCAACTCTAAGCCAATCAAGCTCTATCGTTGCCAATCCTGCCAGCAAACTTATCAGCGTAAGCGTAGGATTGATACCAAACGCTATCGCTGTGGAGTTTGTCGAGGAAAGTTATTACTTGTAAATCAGCCCGAGGACTGATGAAAGCCTACCCTACCCGTGATATACTATGTCTAACCTAGCAGAAAGAGGAAATATCATGAACAGTAAATTTTATAAAATGAGACGAAATCGCATGATTTCAGGAGTTCTGGCAGGTCTGTCAGACAAGTGGAACTTTGATGTTACCCTTGTTCGTTTTCTATTTGCTATTTTTACAGTCGCAAACTTTGGACTTGGCGTGATTATCTATATCATCCTAGCTTCTATCATGCCAACCAAGGAAGAAATCGAAGCAGAAATGTACGGAACAGGCCCACGTAAACGCAAAGAAGCCCAAGCCATTGACGATAATGACGGATGGTTTTGGTGAGGTAGAAACAGTTATTTTACTGTTAGTCTATGAATTCGACTAATCTATTTTAAAATTTTTGACCCCTTGTATCCGCAAGGGTTTTCTTCTTGCCTTCTTTTTATGGTAAAATATTTCTGATAAAATATCTACATTTCCCCCAATCTTACAAAAATGTAAGATTAAAGTCTCTTTTGTAAGGTTAGGTTATGGCAAGCGGTCTTTTTTTGATGTAAACTAGACTCATAAAGAACAAAGGAGTAACATCATGAAACAAACCTTACATAAGAAAACAAGAAAACCAAGCCACAAAGATATCGAGCGTGTTCAGCTGGGATGCGCTATGATGCAAGCAACATTTCATTTGATGGGATATTAAGAAAGGAGATTCTCATGACACTTTTAGATGTAAAACACGTTCAAAAAATTTATAAAACTCGTTTTCAGGGCAACCAAGTAGAAGCCCTCAAGGATATTCACTTTACCGTGGAAAAAGGTGACTACGTTGCCATCATGGGTGAGTCTGGTTCTGGTAAATCAACTCTTCTCAATATTCTAGCTATGCTGGATAAACCAAGTCGTGGTCAGGTTTACCTGAATGGAACAGACACCGCAACCATTAAAAATTCACAGGCTTCTAGCTTCCGTCGTGAAAAGTTGGGCTTTGTCTTTCAAGATTTTAACTTACTAGATACTCTGTCTGTTAAAGACAATATCCTACTTCCGCTTGTCTTGTCAAGAAGACCTATTACGGAAATGATGAAGAAATTGGTGGTGACAGCTGAGAATCTAGGCATCAACCAATTGCAAGAGAAGTACCCTTATGAGATTTCTGGTGGTCAGAAACAGCGTGTAGCAGTAGCTCGCGCCATCATCACAGAACCTGAAATTCTCCTTGCGGACGAGCCAACAGGTGCCCTTGATTCCAAGTCCTCTGCAGCCTTACTTGATGTCTTTGATGAAATCAATGAGCGCGGTCAAACCATTCTCATGGTAACCCACTCCACAGCAGCAGCTAGCAGAGCTAAACGTGTACTCTTTATCAAAGACGGCATTCTTTACAACCAAATCTACCGTGGAGAGAAAACAGAGCGTCAGATGTTCCAAGAAATTTCTGATACCTTGACTGTCATGGCAAGCGAGGTGAATTAGTATGTTTCGATTAACCAATAAGTTAGCGGTATCGAACTTGATTAAAAACCGCAAACTCTACTATCCTTTTGCGCTGGCTGTTCTCTTGGCAGTCACTGTCACCTATCTCTTTTACTCCCTGACCTTCAATCCCAAGATTGCAGAAATTCGTGGAGGAGAAACCATCCAAACAACACTTGGATTTGGTATGTTTGTCGTCACCCTTGCGTCAGCTATTATTGTCCTTTATGCCAATAGTTTTGTCATGAAGAACCGTTCCAAGGAACTGGGGATTTATGGCATGTTGGGATTGGAGAAACGTCACCTGATCAGTATGACCTTTAAGGAGTTAGTGGTATTTGGGATTCTAACCGTTGGTGCAGGTATCGGTATTGGAGCCTTGTTTGACAAGTTGATCTTTGCTTTCTTGCTCAAACTGATGAAATTGAAGGTTGAGCTGGTCGCTACCTTCCAGATGAAAGTTGTCATTACAGTACTTCTTGTCTTCGGTTTGATTTTCCTAGGTCTCATGTTCCTGAATGCTCTTCGAATCTCCCGTATGAATGCCCTACAGCTCTCACGTGAGAAAGCTAGCGGTGAGAAAAAAGGTCGTTTCCTATCTCTCCAAACTATTCTTGGTGTGATTAGTTTAGGTGGTGGATATTATCTTGCGGTTACTGTAAAAGATCCCCTTACAGCTCTAATAACTTTTTTCCTAGCTGTTTTGCTGGTTATCTTTGGTACTTATCTATTGTTTAATGCAGGGATTACCGTTTTCCTTCAAATCTTAAAGAAAAATAAGAAATACTATTACCAACCAAATAACCTTATCTCAGTGTCCAACTTGATTTTCCGTATGAAGAAAAATGCAGTTGGACTAGCAACTATCGCAATTTTGTCAACAATGGTTTTGGTAACCATGTCAGCAGCTACTAGTATTTTCAATGCCTCAGAAAGCTTTAAAAAAGTTCTAAATCCGCATGATTTTGGGATTACTGGACAAAATGTTGAAAAAGAAGATTTGGACAAACTCTTGAGCCAGTTTGCAAGTGACAAAGGTTATAATATCAAAGAAAAAGAAGTTCTTCGTTACGCTTACTTTGGTGTTGCAAACCAAGAAGGTAGCAAGTTAACCATATTTGAAAAAGGACAAAACCGTGTCCAAGTCAAAACAGTTTTTATGGTATTTGACCAAAAAGATTATGAAACTATGGCTGGTCAAAAACTTTCTCTATCAGGAAATGAGGTTGGACTCTTTGCCAAGAATGAGGGAGTTAAAGAACAGAAAGCTCTAACTCTAAACGATCATCAATTTTCTGTAAAAGAAGAATTTACTAAAGATTTCATTGTGAACCATGTCCCAAATCAGTTTAATATTTTGACTTCTGATTACAATTACCTTGTTGTACCTAATTTACAAGCCTTTTTGGACCAATTCCCAGATTCGGCTATCTATAATCAGTTTTACGGTGGTATGAATGTAAGTATCAGTGAAGAAGAGCAACTCAAAGTCGCTGAAGAATATGAAAAATACTTACAAAAGTTTAATGCTCAATTAAACACTGAAGGTAACTATGTGTATGGTAGCACTCTAGCAGATGCTAGTGCTCAAATGAGTGTCCTCTTTGGCGGTGTCTTCTTTATTGGTATTTTCCTATCCATTATCTTTATGGTCGGAACCGTTCTGGTCATCTACTACAAGCAAATTTCTGAAGGATATGAAGACCGTGAGCGCTTTATTATCTTGCAGAAAGTTGGTTTAGATCAAAAGCAAATCAAGCAAACCATTAACAAACAGGTTTTAACTGTTTTCTTCCTTCCTTTGCTTTTTGCCTTCATACATCTAGCCTTTGCCTATCATATGCTTAGTCTGATTCTAAAAGTGATTGGTGTACTGGATACGACTATGATGTTGACTGTGACCTTGTCTATCTGCGCTATCTTCCTCATCGCCTATGTGTTGATTTTCATGATTACTTCAAGAAGCTATCGCAAGATTGTACAAATATAAAAAAAGATACCTCGACTTCAAAATCGAGGTATTTCTTGTATTTTATACTTAATGAAAATCAAAAAGCAAACTAGGAAGCTAGCCGCAGGTTGCTCAAAGCACTGCTTTGAGGTTGTAGATAGAACTGACGAAGTCAGCTCAAAACACTGTTTTGAGGTTGCGGATAGAACTGACGAAGTCAGTAACCATATATACGGCAAGGCGAAGCTGACGTAGTTTGAAGAGATTTTCGAAGAGTATTAAATGCTGAAAAGTTGTCCTAGCAGAAAGGTAACACCCATAGTTAAGAGACCAATAGCGAGGTTCCGAATCATAGCTGTTTTGGTTGGGGCTTTTCCAAGTTTAGCACTTGTATATCCAGTCACCAAGAGTGAAACTCCTACAATCAGGACAGTAGCAGGGATGCGGTATTCACTTGGGAAAATGGTTACTGAGAGCATTGGAGGTAAACTTCCAAGGAAAAAGGCAACGAAGCTAGAAATGGCAGCGTGCCAAGGATTGGTAAATTCTTCATACTCAATCCCATATTTTTCCTCTACTAAAGCCTTGAGAGGATTATTTAAAAAGGCTTTGTTGGTGAGAAGTTGGGCTGATGTTTCACACTCGCCATTTTGAATATAGGCAGCATAGAGGGACTTTTTGGCTAGTTCCATATCTTGGTCTAGCAAGACTTGCTCACGCGCAACGGCTGCTTCCTCAGTATCTTTTTGAGTTGAAACAGATACATATTCTCCACCAGCCATTGAAAAGGCACCTGCCAAGATAGCTGCAAAGCCTGATAAAAAGATAATCCAGATATTGGTCGTGGCACTGGCAACCCCGATAACCACACCAGCAATGGAAATAATCCCATCATTGGCACCAAGAACGCCCGCACGCAGGATATTTAAACGACCTGCAAAATTTGAATCGATTTCGTGATTTGTTTCTGACATATTATTCTCCTTTTTATCCAGTATAAAGGAAAAATATAAGGAAATCAATCTTTTAAAACTATCTGAAAAAAGTTGCACGATTTTAATGATGTAGAAATTTCAGCATTTTTTCTGATAAATCAAACACCGAGGGTAATGAGTATAGAATTGCATAAAAAATTTAAAATTAAATATGAAAATCATTTTGTTCACTTTATAATCGTTTACAAGAAAATAATTATTGATATTTTTTACATAAACCAAAGAGTTTACGAACATATTTTTGTTTTTTATCAAAAAATGCTTTACAAGTTCTTAAAAACATGTTATAGTAATAAAGCTTAGAAAATGAGATGATGTTTTCTAGCAAATATAAACCCGAGTAAAAAATGCCTACGGACAGGCAGGGTTGAATGCCGAAGCGTGGTTGAAAAACCACATTATTGATAGGGTTAAAAGCCTACTTTTATAAGTTGATGTTAGGATACTTGTCCTAATTCATAAATTTTTAGTGTGGTGAAAGCACACGTCATCTTGTGAAACGATCAATAAAGTACGTAATATTTGCTACTAGAGAGTTTGGAAACATCTGGAACAGACATACTCAACAGAAACAAACATAAAAACGTCAGAAGATTGCAGAGCAGGTGAAAACCTGCTCTTTTTTCATGAGTCAACCTTTGGTCGCCTTCGTCTTCTTGAGGCGCTATAAATACGGTAAAGGAGTATGTCTTGAAAGAGTTAGATCAAAACCAAGCTCCAATTTATGAGGCCTTGGTGAAGTTACGCAAGAAACGGATTGTTCCCTTTGATGTTCCAGGTCACAAGCGTGGACGGGGAAATCCAGAACTTGTCGAACTGTTAGGAGAAAAATGTGTAGGCATTGATGTCAATTCGATGAAACCTTTGGATAATTTAGGGCATCCTATTTCGATTATTCGAGATGCAGAGGAGCTGGCTGCAGATGCTTTTGGAGCTAGCCATGCCTTTCTCATGATTGGGGGAACAACTTCATCGGTGCAGACTATGATTCTGTCAACCTGCAAGGCAGGAGATAAGATTATTCTGCCACGAAATGTCCACAAATCTGCTATTAATGCACTGGTTCTATGTGGTGCCATTCCCATCTATATCGAGATGAGTGTAGATCCTAAGATTGGTATCGCTTTAGGTCTTGAAAATGACCGAGTAGCCCAGGCCATAAAGGACCATCCAGATGCCAAGGCCATTTTGATTAACAATCCTACTTACTACGGAATCTGTTCAGACCTAAGGGGATTGACAAAAATGGCTCATGAAGCTGGTGTGATGGTTTTAGTAGATGAGGCCCACGGAGCGCATTTGCATTTTACTGATAAACTTCCAATTTCTGCTATGGACGCAGGGGCTGATATGGCAGCAGTTTCCATGCATAAGTCTGGTGGGAGTTTGACACAAAGTTCGCTTCTTTTAATCGGGGAGCAGATGAATCCTGAATACGTACGTCAGATTATCAATCTTACCCAGTCAACATCCGCCTCTTATTTGTTGATGGCTAGCTTGGATATTTCGCGTCGCAACTTGGCCCTACGCGGTAAAGAATCCTTTGAGAAGGTTATTGAACTATCAGAGTATGCTCGCCGTGAAATCAATGCTATTGGCGGTTATTACGCCTACTCAAAAGAGTTAATAGATGGTGTGTCGGTATGTGATTTTGATGTAACCAAGCTGTCAGTTTACACTCAGGGTATTGGCTTAACAGGTATCGAGGTTTACGACCTCCTACGAGACGAATACGACATTCAGATTGAGTTTGGTGATATTGGCAATATCTTGGCCTATATTTCGATTGGTGACCGGATCCAAGACATCGAGCGTTTAGTCGGCGCTTTGGCTGATATCAAGAGACTCTATTCACGAGATGGGAAGGACTTGATAGCTGGAGAATATATTCAGCCCGAGTTGGTGTTATCTCCTCAGGAAGCCTTCTATTCAGAGAGAAGAAGTTTGTCTTTAGACGAATCTGTTGGACATGTCTGTGGGGAATTTGTCATGTGCTATCCTCCAGGAATCCCTATCTTGGCTCCTGGTGAACGCATTACACGAGAAATTGTAGACTATATCCAATTTGCCAAGGAACGTGGTTGTTCCCTCCAAGGGACGGAAGATCCTGAGGTCAATCACATCAACGTCATTAAGAGAAAGGAGAACTAGATGGATTTATGGTTTTCTGAAGTTCATACTCCAGATGTGAAATTGTCCCTGAGAACTGCCAAGCAACTCTACGCTGGAAAAAGTGAATGGCAGGATATCGAAGTCTTAGATACACCAGCTTTTGGAAAGATTTTGATTTTAAATGGGCATGTTTTGTTCTCAGATGCGGATGATTTTGTCTACAACGAAATGACCGTCCACGTTCCCATGGCTGTCCACCCAAATCCCAAGAAAATTTTGGTAATAGGGGGTGGCGACGGCGGTGTTGCCCAAGTATTAACACTCTATCCTGAGCTGGAACAAATCGATATTGTAGAACCTGATGAAATGTTGGTAGAGGTTTGTCGTGAGTATTTTCCAGACTTTGCTGCAGGTCTAGATGATCCTCGTGTTACCATTTACTATCAAAATGGGCTACGCTTTTTGCGAAACTGTGAAGATGACTATGATATTATCATCAACGATGCGACAGATCCATTTGGACATACGGAAGGGCTCTTTACCAAGGAATTTTACGGTAACAGTTATAGGGCCTTGAAAGAGGACGGCATCATGATATACCAGCATGGGAGTCCCTTCTTTGATGAGGATGAGTCAGCTTGCCGAAGCATGCACCGTAAGGTCAATCAAGCCTTTCCAATTAGCCGAGTTTATCAGGCCCATATCCCAACCAGTCCAGCTGGCTATTGGTTGTTTGGATTTGCTTCGAAAAAATACCACCCTGTCAAAGATTTTGACAAGGAAGGCTGGAAAAAACGCCAGCTTTTCACAGAATACTACACTGCAAACTTACACGTGGGAGCCTTTATGTTGCCCAAGTATGTTGAGGACATTTTAGAAGAAGAGGAAGGAAAAAAATGAGTCGTTTATTAGTTATTGGATGTGGGGGCGTTGCCCAAGTTGCTATTTCAAAGATTTGTCAAGATAGCGAAACCTTTACAGAGATTATGATTGCTAGCCGTACCAAGTCAAAATGTGATGACTTGAAAGCGAAGCTAGAAGGTAAAACAAGTACAAAGATTGAGACAGCGGCTCTTGATGCTGACAAGGTAGAAGAAGTGATTGCTTTGATTGAAAGCTACAAACCAGAAGCTGTTTTGAATGTAGCTTTACCATATCAAGATTTAACAATTATGGACGCTTGTTTGGCAACAGGTGTGCACTATATCGATACAGCCAACTATGAGGCTGAGGATACAGAAGACCCTGAATGGCGTGCTATCTACGAAAAACGCTGCAAGGAACTTGGTTTTACAGCCTACTTTGACTACTCATGGCAGTGGGCTTATCAAGAGAAATTCAAAAAAGCTGGCTTGACCGCTCTTCTTGGTTCTGGTTTTGATCCAGGTGTGACTAGTGTTTTTTCAGCATATGCCCTCAAACACTATTTTGATGAAATCCACTATATCGATATTTTAGACTGTAATGGTGGTGACCACGGTTATCCATTTGCGACCAACTTCAACCCAGAAATCAATCTACGCGAGGTTTCTGCGCCAGGTTCTTACTGGGAAGATGGGAAATGGGTCGAAGTGGAAGCTATGTCAATCAAGCGCGAGTATGATTTTCCTCAGGTTGGACAAAAAGACATGTATCTCCTTCACCATGAAGAAATTGAATCATTGGCTAAAAACATTCCAGAAGTCAAACGTATTCGTTTCTTTATGACCTTTGGTCAATCTTATCTAACCCATATGAAATGCTTGGAAAACGTTGGTCTCCTTCGTACAGATGCTATTAACTTTAATGGACAAGAAATTGTACCAATCCAATTCTTAAAAGCCTTGCTTCCAGATCCTGCCAGTCTTGGTCCACGTACTGTTGGAAAAACCAATATCGGCTGTATCTTTACAGGTGTTAAAGATGGTGTTGAAAAGACCATCTACATCTACAATGTCTGCGACCATCAAGAATGTTACGCAGAAGTTGGTTCACAAGCCATTTCTTACACGACAGGAGTTCCAGCCATGATTGGAACAAAATTGGTTATGAACGGTACTTGGAAACAAGCTGGAGTGTATAACCTTGAAGAATTGGATCCAGATCCGTTCATGGAAGCTTTGAATGAGTATGGTTTGCCATGGGTTGTGGTTGAAAATCCACAAATGGTGGACTGATGAAGTTAGAACAAGTACCAACACCAGCTTATGTCATTGACTTGGCCAAGTTAGAAGCAAACTGTCGCGTTCTACAATATGTTCAGGAAGAAGCAGGTTGCAAGGTTTTGCTTGCACAGAAGGCTTATTCCCTCTACAAAACCTATCCCTTGATTAGCCAGTATCTATCTGGTACAACTGCAAGTGGTCTCTACGAGGCTAAATTAGCAAGGGAAGAATTTCCAGGGGAAGTCCATGTCTTTGCGCCTGCCTTCAAGGATGAGGACATGGAGGAATTGCTTGAGATAACAGACCATATCGTCTTCAACTCGGATAGACAATTGCGTAAACACGGTCCGCGTTGTCGAGCTGCTGGTATCAGTGTTGGTTTACGTCTCAATCCTCAATGTTCAACACAGGGTGACCACGCGCTCTACGACCCTTGTGCCCCTGGATCCCGTTTTGGAGTCACTCTAGACAAGATACCGAGTGATTTGCTGGACTTGGTTGACGGCCTTCATTTTCATACCCTTTGCGAGCAGGGAGCAGATGATTTAGAGACAACTTTGAAAGCAGTAGAAGAGCAGTTTGGTCCCTACTTACATCACGTTAAATGGCTCAATATGGGGGGCGGCCACCACATCACAAGAGAAGACTATGATGTGGATTTGCTGATTTCTGAGGTCAAACGTATCCGAGAAACTTACAATCTTGAAGTCTATATCGAGCCTGGTGAAGCCATTGCGCTCAATGCGGGTTATCTAGCGACTGAAATATTGGATATTGTCGAAAACGGTATGGAAATCTTGGTTTTAGATGCCTCTGCGACCTGCCATATGCCTGACGTACTTGAGATGCCCTATCGTCCACCTTTGAGAAATGGCTTTGATGCACAGGAAAAAGCTCATACCTACAGACTTTCTTCCAATACTTGTCTGACGGGCGATGTAATTGGTGATTATAGCTTTGAAAATCCAGTCCAAATAGGAGACAGACTTTATTTTGAGGACATGGCAATCTACTCATTTGTAAAAAATAATACATTTAACGGTATTGGCTTGCCAAGTCTCTATCTCATGGACGAGCGAGGTGACTGTAGTTTAGTTAAAGCCTTTGGCTATCAAGATTTTAAAGGGAGATTATCATGATGGACAGTCCCAAAAAATTAGGCTATCGTATGCCAGCAGAGTACGAACCACACCATGGTACCCTCATGATATGGCCGACTCGACCAGGTTCATGGCCCTTTCAAGGAAAAGCTGCCAAAAGAGCATTTACTCAAATTATCAAGACTATAGCAGAAGGGGAAACAGTTTATCTCTTGGTGGAGCAAGACTATCTATCTGAAGCCCAAGACTACCTTGGAGATAGCGTTATTTATCTAGACATTCCCACCAATGACGCCTGGGCCCGTGATACAGGTCCGACTATTCTTGTCAATGATAAAAGAGAAAAGTTGGCAGTCGATTGGTCTTTCAATGCTTGGGGTGGTGCTGTTGATGGTCTCTACCAAGACTATGAAGCCGATGACCAAGTAGCCAGTCGTTTTGCTGAGGCCTTGGAAATACCTGTTTATGATGCTAAAACTTTTGTATTGGAAGGCGGCGCAATCCATAGCGATGGACAAGGAACCATTCTCGTGACTGAAAGTTGCTTGCTTAGTCCTGGTCGCAATCCTTATCTTAGTAAAGAGGAAATCGAAAACACCTTATTAGAGAGCCTTGGTGCTGAAAAAGTTATCTGGCTTCCTTATGGTATTTATCAGGATGAAACCAATGAACACGTTGACAATGTTGCTGCCTTTGTTGGCCCTGCAGAGCTTGTCTTGGCTTGGACAGACGACAAAAGCGATCCTCAATATGCCATGTCAGCAGCTGATTTAGCGCTTTTAGAAAATGAAACAGATGCAAAAGGTCGTCACTTCACCATTCATAAATTGCCTATCCCTGCAGTTCGACAAGTTGTGATAGAAGAGGATTTGCCAGGCTACATCTATGAAGAAGGAGAAGAAGAGCGATACGCAGGTGAACGACTAGCGGCTTCCTATGTAAACTTTTATATCGCTAACAAGGCTGTCTTGGTTCCACAGTTTGATGATGTAAACGACCAAGTGGCCTTAGATATCCTCAGTAAGTGTTTCCCAGACCGTAAAGTTGTCGGAATTCCAGCCAGAGATATTCTCTTAGGTGGTGGCAATATCCACTGTATCACCCAACAAATCCCAGAATAGGAGAAAAAGATGAGAAATGTAAGAGTTGCAGCCATTCAGATGCAATGCGCCAAGGATGTGGCAACAAATATCCAAACCGCAGATCGTTTAGTACGTCAGGCTGCAGAACAAGGTGCACAAATTATTCTTTTACCCGAATTATTTGAACGTCCATACTTTTGTCAGGAACGACAGTATGACTACTACCAGCATGCCCAGTCGGTGACAGACAATACAGCTATTCAGCATTTTAAAACCATTGCTAAGGAACTACAAGTTGTTTTACCAATCAGTTTCTATGAAAAAGATGGCAATGTCTTGTATAACTCTATTGCTGTCATTGATGCAGATGGGGAAGTGCTGGGCGTTTATCGAAAAACCCACATACCAGATGACCATTACTATCAAGAAAAATTCTATTTCACGCCTGGTAACACTGGTTTCAAGGTCTGGGATACTCGCTATGCTAAGATTGGGATCGGTATCTGTTGGGATCAATGGTTCCCTGAAACAGCCCGTTGTCTCGCATTAAATGGGGCAGAATTGCTCTTTTATCCAACTGCTATTGGCTCTGAGCCTATCCTAGATACGGACAGTTGTGGTCACTGGCAACGTACCATGCAAGGACACGCAGCAGCAAATATTGTTCCAGTCATTGCAGCCAATCGCTATGGTTTGGAAGAAGTTACTCCTAGTGAGGAAAATGGCGGACAGAGTTCCAGTCTTGACTTCTACGGTTCATCCTTTATGACGGATGAAACAGGCGCTATTCTAGAGCGAGCTGAAAGACAAGGTGAAGCTGTTCTGTTAGTTACTTATGACCTAGACAAGGGAGCAAGCGAACGCCTAAACTGGGGCTTATTTCGAGATAGAAGACCAGAAATGTATCAACGAATTACGGATTAGAAGATAAATTCTGGATATTTACGTCTGTCTTACAAAAATGTAAGATAGGTGTACAATTATGCGTGAAAATGTATGCTATACTCTATGTACGTCAAAAAGAAAGAGATTTATAAAGAGATTTATTATGAAAAAATGGAATGCGACGTAGTTGAAGTACCTGATGGCGTCAGTAATGCTTCTAGATCATATCCCTCATATCACTGGAATCGTTTCTCCTATGTGGGAAGGTATCTTTCATGCTATGACCCGTTATGTGGGAGTTTGGTTTGCGTTTATGGCTGGTTAAAGCTAAAAGAGAAAACAGGAGAATTAAACCATCAAGAAGTAAAAGGAACAAAACCAAGAAAGGTTGATAGAGATAGACTTAAAAACTATCTTACTGACAATCCAGACGCTTATTTGACTGAGATAGCTGCTGAATTCGGATGTCACCTAACTACCATTCACTATGCTCTCAAAGCTATGGGCTACACTCGAAAAAAAAGAACCACACCTACTATGAACAAGACCCAGAAAAAGTAGCTTTATTTCTTAAAAATTTTAATAGTTTAAAGCATCTAGCACCTGTTTATATTGATGAAACAGGATTCGATACTTATTTTTATCGAGAATATGGTCGCTCTTTAAAAGGTCAGTTAATAAGAGGTAAAGTATCTGGAAGAAGATATCAGAGGATTTCTTTGGTTGCAGGGCTAACAAATGGTGAGTTAATCGCTCCAATGACTTACGAAGAGACGATGACGAGCGACTTTTTTGAAGCTTGGTTTCAGAAGTTTCTCTTACCAACCTTAAACAAACCATCAGTTATCATTATGGATAATGCAAGATTCCATAGAATGGGTAAGCTAGAACTCTTGTGTGAAGAGTTTGGGCATAAACTTTTACCTCTTCCTCCCTACTCACCTGAGTACAATCCTATTGAGAAAACATGGGCTCATATTAAAAAGCACCTCAAAAAGGCATTACCGAGTTGTAGTACTTTTTTCGAGGCTCTTTTGTCTTGTTCTTGTTTCAGTTGACTGTGTATTACATAATTTATTTTATGTAGCTTACAAACTATCCAGAGCATTCTTTTGTTCATCATTAACGATATGGGTATAGAGGTCAGTGACTTGTGTACTGGCGTGTCCTAGCTGGTGGCTAACCAAAACTTGTGATTTAGTTGCATCATAGAGCCTAGTGGCTAGGGTATGGCGGAGTTTGTGGGGAGTTACACGCACTTTGAAGTCCTCAGAATACTTAGCAACCATTTTTTCCACGCTGGAAGCATCGATACGATTGGGAACACCTCTGTAGAGTGTCAAAAAGAGGGCTGTATCTGTTTTTTCCGTCTTATAGCGTTGATTTCGAATGGCTAGATAATTCTCTAGGTAAGGCTTAGCAAAAGCAGCGACATTGACTGAGTCACGTTTTCCACCCTTACGTGTGACATCAATAACCATCATTTTAAGATTGAGATCTCTTAGATCCAGATTAACAGCTTCAGATAAACGGACACCAGATGCCAAGAGAAGGGCAATAATGGCTAAATCTCGTTCCTTATTTTTACTGAATGATGAGAGAGCCCGATTTGAGAGCTGTTGTGGGTACTCTTGGTCAATATAAGTTAGAAAACCTTCAGTTTCATCACCTAGAAAGAGTTTTTGCTTGATATTTTCAGCTCTAGCAGCAAGCGTTTCTTTCTTTTTCTTGGTTGAAACTTTCTTCATTACATTACGATAAAAATAAGGTTCACCCTGGTCGTTTTCAACTTCCTCGGTCAGATACTTGTAAAGACTAGAAAGGGCTGACAAGGTCCGATTGATGGTTGTCTGAGAAACACCTTGTTTGCTTGTATTGGCATTCAGCAAAGGACGTTCACGCAGATATAGGATAAAAGCTTCCATGTCTTTCTTTGACATATTTTCCAAGACCGATAAAGGAATATCAGACAGTTTATCAGCGTTTGAAATTCCAGACTCTAAAACCCAGCTGAAAAATCGATCGTATTCCTTGAGGTATTCGTACAAGGTTGTAAAACTGTAGGGAACAGCAAGCTTAGATTGGTAGTATTCCAAAACATACCAGGGCATGATTTGTTTTAGTTTATCGATTCGTTCCAGTAAAATCTCACGTTTCATGTATTTTCTCCATAAATAAGTCTACTAGTAGTATAGCATAGGTTTATATATTTTTCAAGAAAATTATAGTTTTTCGGAAAGATGTTATAAAGCTTTTAAAAAAAGACTTAAACCTGTATAAAACGGATATAAATCTTTGGAGTTATTATTGTGAATCATTATCTAGTGCTTTTTCTAGTTTCCAAATACTAAACCAGAATGAAATAGTCAACAGAATAAGGAAAATAATAAAGAACTCACCCACTAAACTTCTGTTCATTCTACATAACTGAAGAGCTATATAAGGAGCCATGAGATACAAAATACATTGTATAATTGCTATCGTTTTCTTTTTCATGATTCTTAATCTTACTGTATAGATTAAATACAGTAAACTCCTTTCTAGCTTTTATGGTTTACTATTTCTAACTTAATTATAGTCTTATTTTACCAAAGTTCAATTATTTGTATGTGAAATGCCTCATCAGTAAAAAATAACCGATCTCATTACTGAGAATCGGTTTTCTAATGTATTTATACTCAATGAAAATCAAAGAGCAAACTAGAAAGCTAGCCGCAGGCTGTACTTGAGTATGGTAAGGCGAAGCTGACGTGGTTTGAAGAAGAGTATTAATCAAATGTTTACATAATGTAAATTATGTAAAAAGAACTACAACAACAATTCTTTGACTTTTCCAATTTCACTTTTGGGGATAACCAGATGAATCATATCCCCCAGATACATTCTTGTTGAGCCGTTAACTGTTTGGCTCTTGCCATTATGGACTTGGGTGGTGATGAGTACGTTATGTGGCAAGTTGAGTTCGTGTACTTGTTTTCCTGCTATTTTATCTGAAACAGGGATTTCAATAAGTGTGACTTCTCCTTCATCTGACGCTTCTTCAGGCAGCATTTTTTCCAACATAGCCTCATAGACTGGAGCACCCTTGAGCAGATCCATGATGATGTAGGCAACTAGGGTCACAAGTCCGAGTGGCATGAGGTTGCGAATATCTCCTACCATCTCAGTTACGAGTATCATAGCAGTTAAGGGAGCCTTAGAAATGGCTCCAAAATAGCCGCTCATTCCCAGAATGACAAATATAGGGAATTGCTCCTGACTGACAAGTCCAAGATTGACACAAATAACACCAACTAGGGCACCGAGTAAGGAACCTAGCGCCAAAATTGGTAGGAAAATTCCTCCTGGAAGGCCACTTCCATAGCTAATCATGCTCCAAACAAAGCGAATCAAAAAGTAAGCTAATAGAACTTGGAAACTAAAATCTTGCTCAGTTAGGGAAAGAACCAGCTGGTTTCCACCACCAAGGATTTGGGGTAAGAAGATTCCAACTGGTATGATGAGAAAGAAAGCTAGAATTGGATAATAAGCTCTATCCAAATGGATTTTTTGACCAAGCCAGTCATAAACTCGACCAACATTGAGTACAGCTTTTTCATAGAGAAAACCAGATAGTCCCAGAAAAACTCCCATAAGGAGATATATCCAATACTGATCTAAGGACATAAGTGGAATATTGTCTGGCATATCCAGTACGGGTGTTAGGCCAAATATGAGTAAAGAGACAAAGTTTGCTACGAGACTGGCTGCTAGAGTTGAGACCCAGAAAAAGCGTGAAAAATGGTGATAAACTTCTTCTACGACAAAGAGAAGTCCAGCAATTGGTGCATTAAAGGCTGCGGCTAGCCCTGCGGCAGCTCCACTGGCAATCAGAGAGCGTTCCTCTACTGGACTGGATTTGAGCCATTTGGCAATACCTTTACCACCAACCGCTCCGAGTTGAATACTTGGCCCTTCACGCCCCAGCATGAGTCCACTTGCAATAGCCAAAATTCCTAGAATATATTTTTTCCAAAGAACTCCCCACCAGTTGAGACTCATCAATCCCTTTAATTCGGCTTCGACTTGAGGAATTCCTGAACCTTTGATATCTTTTTCTGATCGAGTTAATTTCGCACTGAGCCAACAAACTATTAAATAAAATAGACCAATGATAAAAAGATTGCGCACTAGGTGCGCTTGATCTTGATAAAGTCCTTGTATCAGGTGGAAGCCTTTTTCGATTGAAAACCGAAAGGATCCGACGATGATCCCTACGACGAGACCAACAATGATTCCTCGTCCAACTTGGGATAATATAGTACTTGAGGCAAAGGCAAATTCTTTCTTGGAACTGAGTGTTTCTGACTGTTCCTCCATAATCATTCCTTCTAACTTAACTTTCTTTTTCTCCTGAAACCAGTGATTTAACGGGTTCAAAGCTGGTTCGGTGAATTGGGGTAACTCCTAGTTTTTTGAGGCCTTCTAGGTGTTTAGCAGTTCCATATCCTGCATTAGCAGTAAAATCATAGCCAGGGAACTGCTGATCGTATTCCTTCATCAATTCATCACGTGTCACCTTGGCTACTATAGAAGCTGCTGCGATCGAGAGAGAATTAGCATCACCCTTGATGATAGAGGTTTGTGAAATTGGCAACTCCAACTTCATGGCATCAATCAAAAGGTGTTGAGGTTGAGGACTGAGCTGGGAGATTGCTTCCTGCATGGCCAGTTTGGTTGCTTCATAGATATTGACTTGGTCGATGACTCTATTATCCATGATACCAATGCCGATTGCCAAGGCTTGGTCTTGAACGGCTTGGAAAATCTCCAGATGTTTCTTTTTAGGGATTTTTTTGCTGTCGTTGAGACCTTTAATCTTACAATTTTTAGGTAAAATAACGGCTGCAGCGACTACAGGTCCAGCCAGAGGACCACGGCCGACCTCATCAACACCAGCAATTAAGGTCAATCCTTGCTTATAAAGTTCTTTTTCATAGGAAAGCATGGATTCCAAGCGAATATCCTCATCCAATTCAGCCTGAATGGCTTTTTTACGCTTGCTGATTTCCTTTTGAACTCCAGAGCGATTGTCCTTTTCAAGATCTAAAAAAATAGGGTTATCAAGGTTCTTGACTGTAGCAAGGAGTTCTTTGATTTCTTTAATCGTCGCCATCGAGGTCTTCCAATGTATCTAAGGTATCTAAGGTATAGTTACCGAGTTTGCCATCGCGAACTTCCTTCACGAAGAGACTGTAAAAACGGTCATAGTCGTCACGGAAACCGAGGGCACGGGTCATATCCATAATGATAACAGGCGCTTCTTCTTCAATTTGCATCTGTTTGAAGCGTTCAGCCAGCTTTTCTGGATAATGTTCTTTGAAATAATTGAGACCAAAAATGGTCACCTCATCCATAGGAAGCAACTGGTCTTTGATAGCTCCTGTCAAGGCTAGTTTAAGAGCAACAGTTTCATCTTCAAACTTAGGCCAGAGAATCCCTGGTGTATCCAAGATTTCCAAATCTTTATTGGTTTTAAGCCACTGTTGTCCCTTTGTAACCCCTGGTTTGTTTCCGACAACGGCAATCTTCTTACCAGCCAAACGGTTCATGAGAGTTGATTTACCAGCATTTGGAATCCCAATAATCATGGTACGCAGGGTTTCAATCTTGATACCACGTTCTTTTTGGCGAGCAATCTTATCAGCCATGAGTTTCTTAGCAGCATCGGTTACAACTTTTACAGTTACTTGCTCTTTGGAGTTGATAGCTAGCGTCTGGATTCCTTGTGATTCAAAATACTGACGCCATTCTTTGGTCATTGCTGGATCGGCCAAGTCTGCCTTGTTTAAAATCAAAAGTTTTGGTTTGTCACCAACAATCTTGGTCAACATAGGATTTTGACTAGATAAAGGTAAGCGTGCATCTACCAAAATCGTCACAAAATCAACAAATTTTAAATTTTCCTGCACCTGTCGACGAGCCTTAGACATGTGACCAGGAAACCATTGAATAGTAGCCATTGAGTTTTTTTCCTTTCGTAGCAAGGGTTTAGAGCCCCTATTTTATTTTACTATTGTCTAAACACCAAGCGAACACCAAAACTACCATGCAATGGAAAAACCTCTGATTTGATTCTCACTTGATTTCACAATCTTTATATCAAACTGTGGGTGGTATTTGACAATATTTTTTTGATTTTTAATAGTAAATTTGAAACAATATTTTTAGGTGAGTAACGTAGACTAAGATGTAACAAGTCTTTGAACTCATCAACACTTAATTCTACTTTATTGCTATTATCACTAGTTTCAATGAATTTTTCAATCATTCTGGAATATTTACAGGTATAACTTTTCAATTCTTCAAAATGGAAATTGTGATTTTCTACAAATTAATTTAAGGCTTTTACAGTATTTTCTTGTGAACGATTTATATTATGTGTATAACCCATTGTTGTCTCAAAGTTAGCGTGTCCTACTCTAGTCATAATATCTTTCACTGCTATGTGCATCTCATTACTTTGAAGGTAACTAATATGCATATGCCTAAACGAATGGGGAGTAACATGTTTTACCCACTTAAAACCATAGTCACTTAAACAATTTGTCAATAATTTTCCTTCTATTCATTTCAAAATTTGACGAAAAGTGCTTGATGTTATTGGAGAGCCGTATTCTGTTCTAAATACACTTTCAGAATGTGTAAAAGCAGGACAGGGATGTTTCTCCATATAAGCATCAAACTCTTTATTTCTCTGTATTGTCCTTTTAATAGCTTCGCTTGCAGCTTCAGGCAAAGCTACTTCTCTAATTGAATTGAGTGTTTTAGTTGTATCAAAATGAAATTGTTCAACTTTTAAACAATGATATTGAAGTGCCTTATCAATATGCAAGATTCCTTTTTCAAAATCAATATCTGATGGTAAAAATGCTGCTTCACTAATTCGAATACCTGTAAGCAACAATACTATAGCAAGATCATAATAGTTTGCATTTCTGCATTGGCGTAACACATCAAAAAATGCATGTAATTCATGGATTTCTAGAAATTTAGAATCATGTCTTTCTTTTGCTTTACGCCTTTTCTCTAGTGAAATATCTAGTTTTACCGCAGTCATTGGAGAAAACTTAATGACATTATATAACACACCATGATTAAAAATCTTATTACAAGTACTTTTTATATGAGTCATTGTTGAAGGCGATGCATCATATATTTCTAAATATTTATTGAGACTATTTTTCATCAGAAGTGGAGTAATCCTATCTAACAAAAAATCATCTCCTATAATTTTCCCAAGTCGTTTCATAACCAGTAGTTCTCTCTGAATTGTTTGTGGTTTAACAGAGACACACCAAGTCTGAAACCAATTTTCTTTTAACTCTCCAAATGTTGTAATCAGTTCAGGGCTAAACTGACTTTCAAATGAAGTAGTTAGTCTATCTATTTTATCAAGAACCTCTCTTTCAGCTTGTCTCCTCGCCCTACTAGTATTCTTAGTATAACTTACAGTTACTGATTTCCACTTTCTTGTTAGTGGATCTTTGTACTTTTCAACCACTTGATATAAGGGTTGCCCTTTTGAATTTGTTTTAGTTACATAATACATAATTTAATTCATCTTAACTCTTAAAAAGAAATAAATCATTGTTGTATAGAATAAATAACTACCCTATATTATACCATGACTTCCTTATTTTGTCCGCTTTTGCTTCCATCTTAAGAAACTTTCGAATCCTTCTAGATTAATGAAAACAAGTTTATGGGTTGAGTTAATTACATACATGGAAAATGTTCTGTTTTCTCGCATTTCTTTAATCCATCTGTTCAATGTATATTGATTTAAACCATCCCATCTTTTTAGAATTCCTTTCTTATCGGCCCATTCTGCAATGGAATTTTCGACAGATATATATTTTATATTCATGTCATCATCCTTCCTAAAAAATATTTTTACCTCCATGGCATGACTGATGAAGTCATCATAAGAATTACACTTGCTGCTCTTTTACGATGGCAGCCTGAACGGTCAGAAGTATCATTGTATATCATTTGTATCATGGCATATAAAGTATCACTTTATTTTATTGATGGTTTTAATATCGCTCTTATCATGGCGAGCCATTCAAAACTGCTCCACAAATGAGGAAAGTACCATTTTGGACTATTCAATTGTCAAAGAACAAATAAAAAATCTCCTCATTTTCACACTCTATGAAATTGAGGAGATTATTTTCTAAAGCGAATTTTATCAGGAAAATCTGTCAATCCCAATAGATAGTCTGTACTGACATCGTAAAAGTTTGAGAGAGTTACCAATACATCTGCTGTTAACGTATGCTCACCCCGTTCAATTTTAGCATAAGCTGAGTTTGTAAACGAAAGTATTTTAGCTATTTGTTTTTGGGTCAAATCGTGATCTTCCCTCAAATCTCTCAAACGTCTGTACATCTAGCTTTCTCCTGAGAAAAGTATAAATATAAAACTAAGAAATCATTCAAAGTGTCCAAACTGGACATTTTGAACTAAGATTAATTTATTAAACATATCTCATAAGCATATCTATTATGGGTAAGACAATATTAAAAAAGACGGTCAAAAAACAACCTGACTCCACTGGAATTCAGGAATCAGGTCGCTTAAGATTTTATATTATTTACTGTCTACTTGACAGGGAGCTGTTCACCAATGGGAATCTCTAGCTTTTTTGTGACTGAGAACTATTTTGTCTCAGACTTCTTCAATACACCTTGTTATTGGGAATTTACGGAAGGTTAATGAATTATTTAAAATAAAAGTAAAGAGAAACAAACAGACACTCTATAGCTGTTAGACGTTTTTTAGAGTAATAACAACTTGATAAAGTGAATACAATTTGCTTAATTAAGCGTAAAAAACCAAAATCGTAAAGTCAATTACTTTTAAGTCATGACTCACGTTTTATTGTTTCATTGTTAATCGTATTAAATTATTTAATTTTCGAGCAACATTTAAACTAGATTTTGTTCTTTCAATTTTATTAGTTTTGGAAGAAGGGAAAATTCAAATCCCATAATCCAGATACAAACTAATAATTTAATACCTAAGCTTGTAGTTGACTGAATTGCTGTATAATAATAAGTTGCAGGTATAAATATATTCCAATCACTCTGAAACGTGGTTAAAACAATAAGTATCAGCAAAATATTAGGTAGGGCCTTAGCTAAAATGGAATCAAATCTTATACAGCAAATTTGCATAAAGATAGCTATAGGTAAAAATAAAAGAAATGACATTATATTGGGAAATATTATATTTGGAAATAACATATCAGTTCCCATACCACCTAATTGAATTAAAGAAAAAATTGTATAAACAAAATAACAAATAAAACATCTTACGATATTTATCGTTACTTTTATATAGATGATTTTCGCGAGATTATTAGTGTTAATCACCATGATATTCCAACCATTATTATTATCTTCAATCAATGCCTCTCTTAGATTTTGATACAAAATTTGTATCGGAAAGATCATTAGCATATATATTACAGTGTGTAAAACATACCAATACTTATTATAAGCAAGTTCTGAGTATGATGCTGAAATATCTAAAATATATGTTTTTATAGCTAGAATGACTAGAATCTGAATACAGATGTCAACAATAATAAATAAAAATATTTTACTCTTAATCAATTCATTTTTAAGTAACTTCATTTTTATTACCTATTAAAGTTTCATCTCAAAACTTCTTTCGTTCAATTTACGAATTAATATATAAAAAAGTACGATGATTATTATATTAGATAGTAAAATCATATAAAATTGACTTTCAGTCACTCTAAAAGCATGAGAAAGATAAGTAAATGGTAAGTAAATCTTAAAATTATAATCGTTGTAGTATATGCTAATTGTTAATATCATCATTATAATACCAATTGGTATTATTCCAGAAATTTTCCTTATAAGTACTAAAGTTAGAAAATATAATAACATTATCATCAACGAGGAAATTAATTGAATGGTAAATGTTTTTAAAAAGAAAATCAAACCAATCTCTAAACTGTTATCAATAGCCTTCCCAATAACGTATAAGCTAATATAATCAGACAACCAAAAAGTAAATGTGTAAACCACTGTAATGAGTAATTTAGAATTTATTGTGTACTTGTTTCTAAATGGCAATGAAATTACGGTTAACCATGCATCATTTTTAAATTCTACTGCAAACACTTCGTAAATTATTAAAGATAGAACTAAATAAAATAGTTCAGAAAAATAAAATATTGTTTGTTCTTTAAAAATTAACTGCCAATTAGATAAAGCAAGTTCATTTTGATGCACCAATAAATAACCTCGATACCTAAAAGTTAAGTCTATATATAACAAAGCATTCAGAATTATTGGAAAAATAATAACAAACCATAAGATGCTTTTTTTCTGCTTTAGAAACTCTAATTTAATCATATTCACCTCCAGCTAAACAAGCTAAGTAGGCTTCTTCCAGATTTCGACAATTATACTTTTGTAAAAGGTTGTGGCAAGAACCAAAAAATTCAACTTTCCCATAATTTATAATTATAATATCAGATATCACTTTATCCAGTTCACTAAGAATATGACTTGATATTAAAAATGTAATACCTTTTTTCTCCTGTAGAAAACGGATTAAACTTCTAATTTCAATTACACCCTGTGGATCAAGTCCATTGATTGGTTCATCCCAAATTAATATTTCTGGACTACCTAACAATGATGCAGCTATACTTAGACGTTGTTTCATACCCATTGAAAAATTTTTCACTTTTTTCTTTTTAACATCTTTTAATCCTACCATTGATAGATATTCATTAAGTCTTTCAGTATCTAAACTAAGCCCTTTCATATTTGCTATTAACTTCAAATTTTTATAAGCATCAAGATGACCATAAAATGAAGGTCCCAAGACTAATCCTATCCTAGATAATATATTTTCGGAATTCTGTTCTACGGTTTGATTAAAAATAGTTATTTTCCCAGAATCTGGTTTTAAAATCCCTAGAATCATTTTGATAATTGTAGTTTTTCCAGCCCCATTTGGTCCAACAAAACCATATACTTTTCCCTTATTTAAATAAAATGAAGTGTTATGAATAACTTCAATATCTTTAAATCTTTTTGTTAGATTTATAATTTCAACTATAGCCATCTCTACTCCTTAGTTTACAGCAAAAAATTGTGCTTAATTCTTATTGTTTTTGTAAAAAATCAGCGAACCCAATACTATTCCATTCAACAAGCCTAAAGAAATACCATATTCAACTGGAAAATCTAAAAAAATTGCAAATACTATTCCAATCATCACCCCTAGTGAGGCTGCTGTTGAAATTACATATTCATTTACTTTCTTCATTTTCTTTACACCTCATTTCCTTTTTGTATATAAGCTGTAGTACTCTCCACCAAGAGCCATTAAGTACTTATGATTTCCTGACTCAACAATCTTACCACCTTTCATTACAAAAATAATATCCGCATCCTTAATCGTTGACAATCTATGAGCTACAATTATTTGAGTACAGCCCTGACTTTTTATATACTTTGTTATTCTTTCCTCATTAATAGTGTCTAATGCACTAGTTGCTTCATCTAAAATTACAATACTAGGATTATTTATTAATGCACGTGCCAGTGCTATCCGTTGTCTTTGACCACCTGAAATATTTGAACCCATCTCTGAGATGATAGTATTAAATTTCATCGGCATAGCCATGATTTCATCATAGATTTGAACTGCTTTACAAACTTCCTCTATCTTTTGTGAAGTAACTTCGTGCTTTAAAGTTATGTTATCAAGAATACTTCTGTTCAATAAAAACGAATCTTGTGGAACTACTCCTAAATTTTGACTTAATATTTTTTTATCTATTTGATTAATATTTATACCATCAAATAAAACTTTTCCTGTATCAATCTTATATAATCCTGATAGTATTTTTAATAACGTACTTTTTCCTGACCCCGATTGACCGACTAGTGCAATTCTCTGTCCTGACTCAATAGTCAAATTTAAATTTTCTATTACAGGAGCTGAGTCTTTGGAATAAGAGAAAGATAGGTCCTTAATATCTATTCTACCTTCTAAAGAACACTTTTTAAGACCATTTTCAACATTCTCTTCATTTTCAAGCCAGATATCATTTACTCTATTTAAGTATCCTGCTGCCAAAATATACTGCGTATAAGCATTAAATATTGAGATTTCTGAACTAAATAAAATTGATGCCATAGTTTGAAATGCGACAACCTCACCCAATAAAATTTTTCCATTTAAAACATTATCAAGTCCAAAAATCAATATAATTATAGGAGCGAACAATTGAAATACATTAGTAGCTGAATTGTATAAAATATACACAATACTTCGTTCCTTATACTTTGTCAATACGTTTTTTAAATGCTTAAACCAGTTTTCATATATTTCATCTTCTAATCCCGATATTTTTATTGAAGAAATAGTATTTAATGCTTCTGTTTCTACTGAGTAAATCAATGATTGTTCTTGTAATTCTCTATTAACCGTATCATACATTATTTTTCTAGTACTAAACAGAAACAAAAAATTGATTAAACTCAATATAAGAGCTATAATTGCTAGTGTTTTTGAACTAAGAAACATATATATTACAACACTTAGAATAATTCCAATATCTACTACTCCCCCAACAACTTGGTTAGTAAATAACTCCCTAAAACCACTAAGACTAGAGATTCTGTATAAAATATCTCCTTTTGCCCTGAGTTCAAAAAAACTATATGGTAGTTTAAGCAAATGCTTAAATGTAAAACTTTCAATATCTCTACTAAAAAATATATTAGAAAATAGAATTCCCATACTCCTAGCCAAGATAGAAATAAGGTACAAACAAAGTAGAGAAAATAAAATTAAAAACGAGGTTTGAAAAGAAAATGTATTACCTAATGCAGAATTAATAAACTTTGAAGTCATTACTGGTACGGAAAGTATTATTAAGTAACTTATTATTGAAAATAGCAACGTCAAAATCAATCGACCTTTTACCTTTGAAAAACTAGAGAATACTCTTATCCATGGTGAAGGAAACTGTGACTTCAAAGATTGGTAATTTTCGTTAGGAAATGATAGCAGTACTATATTACTAAAATGTTTTGAAAACTCCTTAAACTCATAATTTACATATCCTTTAGAAGGATCCATTATATAGACCTTATTCTTTTTTACTTTGTAAATAACTACATAATGTTGATTATCCCAAAATGCTATTAATGGTAACGGAAGTTCACTAATTTTATTTACATCTTTAACTTGATATGAACCAGTATCAAAATTTCGTTTATTCAATAACTGTTTCAAGTCACCTATACTATAACCATCTCTCCCTTTTTCTATATCACGTCTTAAATCTAGTAATGTCTCTTTGCTCTTATAGAAATGTAGTATGGACAAACAGCAACATAAACCACATTCTATTTGAGACATTTGCTCAATATTAGGTACTTTTCTAGTCATCATGTCCTCTTTAACTCTAGTAATAAAACATTCAGTAATCTATCATCTTGTTTTCGAGATATTTCATAGACAACTCCAGATACTCCTAGCATAAAAGAAAATGTATTCATAGTATTCAAATCCGTACTTAATTCTGGTTTGATAACCTGAGAAACGACATTATCAAAATATAAATCTATAGATTCTTTTATTAATAGGTTTTCTTCATCTTTCAATATTGCATCAAGACAACTGATAGTACCTACAGAACCATGACATAAATTCAATTCTCTTATTTTTTCTACATTAGATAATACATTTTCAATTATTGATAAATCATTATTCCCAATATTAGTTTTATCGAAAATTTCTTTTCTAGCTAACAAAATGCCCGGAGCTCCATAACACCAAAAATTAGGAAAGGAGTCATCATGATTTCTTCTTATATCTTTCCAATTTTTTAATATACTATTGAAACATTCATCTTCTTTATGTAGTAATTTCTCTATACATTTTAATATATCTGTACTAGGATTTATTTCATAGTAATATGATAATGACATTGCCACTCCAGAATAACCGTGTGCTAAACCTGTTACTGTTATATTATCTAATTGTGAAATACAATAATTAATACACTTTTTTAATAGTGTAAAAAGTTTTGAGCTATGTTCTATCTTATAAATATTACATAATAAAATAATTAAACTGGATATTCCTAAAAAATCAATTGGTTGATCTAACGGAATATCTTGTTTTTCTAGCATTGCTAAGTAAAACTTATATTTTTCATGATAGTCTGGTTCCGATGTTAGTGTAAAAAGGCAATAATATATATATATTACTGATCCAATGCCATTAAACGCCGAAAAGTTTCTATTTGTTTCAATTTCAATCATTGACTCGAACCCCTTTAGTAAACCATCCGCAACTATCTTATACTTTTCTTCGTTGAATTTTAAATATAGATAATATAATAGTAAAACTACTCCACCACCATCATACAGGCAATAAGAAACTGGTAAAATAACTTTCTTATCATCAATCTGACTAACAGAAGGAAGTATGCAAAACTCATTATTATTATTCCAAACGACTTGATGATTAACATAGTCGCCGACCTTTAATACTAGAGAATTTTCGTCATTAACAGGAATAATAAAATCGTGTAATGGGCTTTGATTTATGTCAGAGAAAGTCGTATCTTTAACTGTCGATAAAGATAAAAAAATCACATGCAACTGCTTTAACATATCCTTATTTCCCAGTTTTTGAAATCTTTCAAGTAGTTTACTTTGGATAGATGTAGCATAAAAATTACAAATTTTATTTTCCATAGAATAAATACTCAGACTATTAAATTTTGTATAAAAGTACGGTACATCTCCTTTCATTAAACTATTAATTTCAATTTCTACTTGCTTGCCTAAAGTACTGTCTAATTTATATGACGAGCTATTAAGTTTTTGAAATAGCTTTCTCTGATTTTTGATATCCGTAAGGTAATCTGGGTGAGTTGAAGCTTCTAAAAACTTAACATATACCATAGTTGGTCTTAGAACCTGTCTCAGATATAGAGGATATTTTTCTGACAATAATTTTATTTCTTCAATAAAATAATTCTTACGATTTTCAAGTATAGTATAACAAGCTTTGAATCCATCAATTATCTTACCATAAAATTTATTAGTTTCTTTTTTGACATTACTACTCGGAAGTACTACATGTACTTCTTTTAAATGAATATTATGTGAAAAATCATTTTCTATTGTAAATCTAGTAATATTTTCAGATAATTGTTGATAATTAGTCAGCGGACTTAAATCAAAATCAAATAAAGAGCTTTGAAAATTATTTGGTAACAATAATGTGTCTAAAACTGAGTCTTTGATAAACTTTTGAAATAGATCATGTACAGTTTCAGGGTTTTGAATAGTTGAATTCCTGTTGCAGTTTAAGTCTGGATTTGTAAATAAAGTCTCAGAATCAATAACAATCGGATAATTCTTACTCATTATTATGTTTTCTTTATGGAGATCTGTCACTTGCAGTGCATAAGCTATTGCAAGAAGTTCACCATATCTATAAAAGTAATCTTCGTAATCATTATCAAGATTACATTCTTGAAACTCTATAAACTCCTGCCATCCATAATTTTTTTTGAAATTGATTTAGGATGGTATAATTTTAAAGGTAAACTTCTATTAACTAAACTAAAAAAATTCTCCAAAAATACGTCATTATTTAATGAATGAGGCTTATATAAAATTTTATCATCATTATTATTTTTAAATATAACTGCAGTCTTTCCCCCGTTATGCCTATCACCAGTAGAAAGTACAATTTCTTTGATTCCATCATCAAAATTGAATCCTATACGCTCCTTAATTTCATCTTTATCTCTTCAGTACTAAGTCTTTAGATATCATCTAAAGACTTAGGTGTACACCTAAGCATCTTACCCACCAACAATGATGATAATATCCATCACCAAAACCAAAATCGGTAAAAATTTTGAAATTTTCTTCATACTTGGACTTCCTTTCCGTTTTTATTTATTGTACAATAAATAAAAACGGATTTAATTTTTGTTGGGAAAATGGGAAATTATGAAATCAAAACTTGGCATCACACTTAGAAAAGTTCGTAAAGGAAAACAAATTAGTCTATGCTCTGTAGCAGATGAACATCTTTCAAAATCACAAATATCTCGTTTTGAACGTGGGGAGTCAGAGATATCTTGTATTCGACTAATCAATATTTTAGACAAATTACATATTACTTTGGATGAGTTCCTTGTTTTACACAATGACGACTATACCAGTTCCGAATCATTTGCTAATCTAGTACAGTACATTCGTAAGCAATATTCATCACAAAGTATCAATAATATAGCATGTCTACTTTCTGATACTTCTGATTACACTCTAAATTCTTTTGAGAAAACAATGGTAAAATCTATTTTACACACAATGGATTCGAACATCATTCCATCAGATGAAGAGATTCTTCATCTGACAGACTATCTTTTCAAAGTTGAAAAATGGGGCTATTATGAAATCATTTTATTAGGTAACTGTGTACGCACAATTAACTACAACTCCTACTTCTTATTAACTAAAGAGATGTTAAATAACTATATTTACTCATCTCTGAATAAAACTAATAAGCAGATTGTCTCTCAGCTTGCTATTAATTGCTTCATTCTAAGCATTGGTAAGGAAGAATTTTCTAATTGCTCCTATTTAATTAGTAAGATAAAGACATTGTTGGATAATGAACTAAACTTTTATGAACAAACAGTTTTTCTCTATGCAACTGGTTACTTTGAATTTAAACGTTGCCAATCAACCAGTGGAATTGAAAAAATGAAACAAGCCATACAAGTCTTCGATATTTTAGAAGAAGATAAGTTAAAATTACACTATACTGACCATTTTAATAAACTAGTAAACAAAAAATAAATGAAATTATTCTCTATCTTTTAACGAATTAGTCGTAAATAATATTATTCTAGTAAGGCATTCTCGTGAAATTTTAGAACTGTAAATTTATTGGTATTAATAATTTTCACAAACAAATCCAATCTTCTAGCTATCTCCTCATATTTATTAATTTCATTACCAAGTTCCTGTTGTAATTTTAAAAATTCTGTATTGAGTCGATCTAACATTATTGATTCCGTCATGTTCATTTGGGCAAAATCATACTTAGCTAATTTTCTAGTCTCATGATCTTCACTCTTCAAATTGATAAGGACTTCCGCCATCTTGTTTAAGGTGGCGATTTTTTCTTGGGTTTCTTCTAGCTGCATATCAATCTCTGCAATTTCTAATACAAGCTCATCTTTGATTTCTTGGTATTGTTTGTTCGTGTTAGATAGTTCAATCATAAGATTAATTTCAGAAATCTTCTCTTGAAGACTTTTTAAAGTTGGTCGTCTATAGGGGAGTTTTTGGCTATCGTTGCTCAATTGTCTGATTAAGGTCCTACCCTTGATGAAACAATTATTATCCATGTTTTCTTTATTATAGACAAAGTAAGAAGACGTTTCTCGAATGTAGACTTTATATTTTTTATGATTGTCTTCCTCAAAAATATCTGGCTGGTAGTTAGGAATAAAGATGAGTCCACTCTGTTTGATACCAAACGAAACCTGGATATAGACACCATCATCAACCAACTTCTCTATCTGATTATCCGTAAGTTCAATCTCAAACTCATGGATAGCATCTCGTTTTTCCTTGTATTTCTTGAAGGCTTCCTCGATTTCTTCAGTGGAGACTTTCTCCTTATGCTGCTCCTCTCGAAAAGTCTGAAAATCTTCCTGAAGATTTTCTAATGCTTGAATATCTCTAACTTCTCTATCTTCAAAATAACGATTAAAAAATTGAACATCGTACAATTTCTTATCGCTAATTTTTTTATGACTCAGGCTTATCTTTTTGCCATCTTCTTCTAGGGTAAACATCACATTTTTCTGTTTTAACTCGATGGTTAGATTCAACTCTTTAGCCTTTACATGCAATTCTTCTAATGAATAAACAGACTTTAGTAAAAATTTTAAACGACTTTCAATCTCTTGTTTGGCAAAATATGTTTTAAAAAAGTCTTCATCATATAAATCTCGTTTACTAAGTTGGCGACCTCGAATTGGTTTTACCATCGTTCTATCTGTCATCAAAAAACGGCTATGCTTTTGACTAAAATCAATCTGAACATGCAACTGCTTTGCTTTCTCTAAAAAATCATCAAACGATTTAGATTGCTGCAGCAAAAAATAAAGACGTTGTTTCAATTCAAACTTATGACTAGATTCCCTATATTTTTTATAATCTCGATAGGAATAACGTTTCTCAATAATTTTTGCACCAGACACTTTAGAAATACGGTCAGAAATCATACGGAGATTTCGTTCCAAGGCTTAGTTCCATATCAACTTTTTATCTGAATTGCGGTCAATAGCATTGATTAGGATGTGATTATGAACATAATCTTTGTCTGTGTGAGTTGCTACGATAAACTTAAAACGACCTCCTGTCAATTCCATCATGGTCTCATAACCAATGCGGTTAATTTCTTCAGGTGTCAGATTATCTTCAGGAGAAAATGATTGGATGAGATGATGGGCATGAATCGTTTGTTGATGTTTTTCTTGTCGGTCGTTTCTGGATTCGTACAACTTGTCATTATTGCTGAAGTTGACATTGTACATCTCTACCATTTCTGCATGACTAGGGAAGTCCAAGTAATTGCTCATACCAAAATCAGATACCAATTTCAAATTGTCCGTTTTATCAGGGTTGAGAATATACTTAATTAAACGCCTACGATATTTTTTCCCGTGCGTCGCAAAGTGTTTAGTAACTACCATGAAACTCCTTCATTCTTTTCACCTCCACTTGAAATTCTTTGTCCACTTCCTTAATTAACTCTCCGATTCCTTTACTCAATTCTTGTAATTGGTCCTGAGAAATCAGATTGCTTTGATTAATCGCACGTGCAATTTGATTGATGTTATTTCCAATCCGTCTCAATTCAAAAACTAACTGGTCATAAGTATCAGTGTTAATCGTGACAAATGACATATTGGGATTAAGCAAAACTTTTCTGGCATAGACTGAGAAATTTTGACAATTGCTCTTAGTAATCTGTTCATTCAATTGGTGTAATTCTGGATCAGTTAGAAATACTTTTTTGAGATTGGTACGATAGCGATAAACCATTACATCCTCCTAACCAATATATTTTTCACGGAACTCACGACTGAGAGGCTGCACTTGATTCACTTCTGCAATCAATTCTTGAATGCAAGTCAATAAGATTGAGACGTGCTCTTGAGTCACTTGATGATTTTCTCTTGCGACAACCAGAACTTCATACACATCTCGACTAATCTGTTCAAACTTTTGAGACTGCCAAAGGGAGAACCAACTTTCAAAAATTCTATCCTGATAATTCTTTTTTAATAAATTTTGACGAAGAAATTCTGAGAAACTATCCACTTTTTGTTCCCTCATCATTTCTTTTATCTGTTTTTCTTCTTGTTTCGTGATTCTAAATTGCTTTCGGATTGACTTAATTTCTTGTCCCATTCTGATATCCCTTCAACATTCTACTTATCTGACAGTGTAAGTCTACCTCACATTGTCAGTACGCTTCCTAAAGACCTCACTTTCTTCTTGTTCGGTCTTTGTGATCTCAGATATTGTGTCCACAATATCCCAAAAATCATATCGCCAGCCGACCAAAACATTCTAGTTGTGACAGCCAACGATAAGATAACTTGGTGGCTTCGCCCCCAAATCCCCAGTAGAAAATCAACACTTGATTTTCTTAGGATGATATTAGGATAACAGGGAAGATTTGGAAAAGGTATCACAGCATGAAAAATGAGGGAAAAAAAAGAGAGCCTGAGCTCTCAGAAAACTATCTTAAATACTTAGCAAAATATTCTTTAAAGACATACGGTTCTAAACTCTTTTGTGAAAAACCTTTAGAAAGTTTAATACATTCTTTTGCAGTACCTTTTCCTGGTTGCAGATAAAATGCTCTAATCCTTTGAAGTAATTGTCCAGCACAAGAATGATATTCTTGATTTGTCATCTCATCTAATCGATTATCCACAGCTAAGGCAAATATATTCCCATAAAACATATCCTCTTCATATCTATGCCTAGTCATATAATCATTAATATCATAGAGCATAGATTCCAAATTTCTATAATTTGGTGCCCCTACTAATGCTCTACTCGCTCTATTTATACCATCAACATAGCTATATGCATCGTTTAGAGAATTAAAATCCCAAAACCTCTTAGAATCAAAATACTTATATTCTCTATCTAATTGTGATTTTAGTATTCGTAAAATAGATAATGCAGTACTCTTATCATTATTTTTAATTGCCATATAGGCTTCATTAACCCCATCATTATAAAAATCAATGTGTTGATTAATTTCAAAACCTAAAATACCAGTAATATCAAATTCCAACAATTTAGTGTCTAATGTAATCATATTTCCTCCTTACCAAAATTTACTCATCAACGAAAGACAAAATATCAACAATATCATCTAATTCGAAGTAATCTTGTGCTTTTTTAATAATCTGACTATCACTAGTCGGCATATAAACGATTAAATTTTTCATAGATCTAGTGATTGCGACATAGAATAATTTCTTCGTTCTATCTTGAACCTTCTCACTAGTAGCCCCCATACCAAATAAGGTATCAAAATTATATTGATTCCACCTTCCATTATCTAACAAAACTAAGACATTCTCATATTCACTACCTTTAACTTTATGCTGAGTTATGACAGATACATATTCTCTAAGATAAGCAATACTATTTATATATTCTTTAAATGGTAATTTCTTAAGTCGTAACCATAAATAATATCCTCTATTTTCAATAAAATTAGTAAATAAGTCATCCTTTGAAATTAATCCACTTCCCTCTGCAAGTTCTATGACTTTTCCAATTGTAATATCATCAACAGAGATTTTTGTCATAACTTCAGATAGAGTAATTTTATCTTCTGACGAAGTTATATTAAATTTAGTAATACGTAAAAATTCATTATGCTTACCTGTTTTATATAGATCTAATAGTTCATGGATTAGATCTAGTCTTCTAAGAATCCTATCTCTATCTGTACCCGCTTCATATCTACTGCTTGATCCATTAAATTTATATGCTAATAAAGAATCTTTGTTAACTTTACTCTTACTAATCACTTCTTCAAACGAATATGTTTTAACTTCATCATAAAAATCTAAAAGTTCTGGGGTAGATTTAACAACATCAATTATTAATGGACCACCCCTTCCAACAACTATTTGATCTTCTTCTACTAACTCTTCAAATGATTTTCCATCATCAATTACCTGATTTGTGTCAATTTTCTTCTTCAAATTTGCAACTAATTTCACAAATATGTCAGAATTATATAATTCAAATAACTTAGAGAAACCTGCCATTTCTGCGTTAAGTTTATGCGTCAGGCGCAATTCTTTTGTTTTTGAGGGTGCATTAAATTCTAACTCTCTATAAAGTTGACTACCTCTAAGAATTTCAAGTTGATTAATATCATTCCCATAGACAAATTTTACTGTTCCCGGAATGATACTCCCATTATCCATATTAGGTGCCGTATCATCGTCGGAGGGAGTTTGAATCAATCCATCATCTCTAAATTTATTAGCTAAATCAATAACTTTTTTAGGATTGCGACGATTTTGAGCTTTTGCTATCTTTTCCAAATTATATGAACTTAAATCTCCTATTCCTGAGTCATAGATGGCTTGCATAGAATCTCCAAAAAATCCCACAATATTTTTCTTTGTTCTATTCTGTATATATTCCAATAAAATTTTTACAACTAACGGACTAGTATCCTGGTATTCATCTACAAAAATATAATCAGCTATATCGATCAAAATATCGCATAACTTAGGATATGTAGAAAACATTTTTTCAGCAACTATTAAAATATGCTCATGACTAATTTGAACGCGATTATCAATTATACTCATTGAATAACGCTCATCATAATCTACACGAATGTTTTCAAAATAAGTATCTGTAAGTGGATCTTCACTCGGGTAATCAAGAGGTCTAATAAATGCTTTCTGCTCATCATCATTTATTAGATCAATTAAACAGCATTTTATTTCATTTTGAAATTGTTCTATGATACTCCAGATAAATTCATGAATCGTTGATACTTTTAATTTATCATTAGTTATCCGCTCTCTAATTTCAGCAACAGCATTGTTAGTATATGTAATACATACAATGGATTTATCTGGTTCATCTCTTGATATTTTTTCAATTATAGAAATTAATGAAAAAGTTTTTCCACTTCCAGCACCACCTTCAAGAATGAAATTTTTATCTTCTTTGATTGCTTCAAATACCTTTTCTACCTCTGGCTCTATTGTTCTCTCAACCATAATAATCCCTCCGAAATGTATTTAGGAACTTTCCAAGTATTTTGGTCATCTTCAAAATACAATAGACTTGATGCAAAGGCAGATTTTTTGTTCACTTTATCCCTAGCAAAATGATACAAATCGTAAATATCACTTTTACTAAAACTCTTAAGCGCCTCATATTCTATTAAATTCTCTTTATTATCTAAGATAAACTGACTATTCAAGCTAATAAAAGCATCTTCAAAACTAGCTGGCTGATAGCTACTCTCTGGATTGCCAATTTGATATGCGATACGAATGCTATTATCTGAATTGATTTTGTCTTCAAAACGTTTATTACTAACTGCTAAAAAATTATTATCCCCAGAAATATCAAAAAAATTTTTAATTGATGAATTTGAAGTAGTTGTTGCTTTTTGGGCTGAACAAGAAGTAAGACGACCGTTTTTTTTCTTCTTTACTGGATCAATGTCAGTAATAATCAATATTCTAAGCTCTAAAAATTCAAATAATTTCCTAAATACTTGTGAATGAGCACCTGTTTCAATAATAGAGATATTTTGCGAAAGCAAGGGCATGATAGTAGAATTTTGTTGAACTGGGTTAGCTACATCCACTTTTTTCATCATTGTTGGTAGTAAAATTCTTTCTGTATCACCTTCAATACAAATAACTTTATCAGAAAAAAATAATTCACTACTATTTAAAGTCAGATATTGCTTCACAAATTTATATCCGAGTCTATCTGTACCATATTCTTCTTTTAAAGAATTAAAAGCCTTCGCTGTGGCAGTACCATTATTGCGCTTAAAATAAATTAAATCATCAAAATCACAATCAGATACAATATGCGATGAATGAGTTGTAATTAAGGACTGGATGTCACATGCACTACTTTTTTCTTTAAGCTCCTTTACATGTTCTGCTAATAAATCTTTGATATTCTTGATAAAAATATACTGTAATTGTGGATGCGTATGCGATTCTGGCTCTTCAATATAAACTAGGTTAATATCTGCAGGGTCTTGTTTTATATCTGCCATTACAGTCTCAATTTCAAAAATTATTCCATATAGATTTAAATATCCCAAACCATTATATGTCTCAGGTAATAGACTATCATCATGTTTATAATACAACGTCGTATTATTACTTAAAATATCCTTCTCAGACAGTGATGAATAAATTGCCAACTCTGCTTCACTATTATTTCCACCAAATCTTTTTACTCGTTCAAAAACTGGAGTAAATATTCCTTCGTTACTATCATCACCACTATAAGCTTTCGTTAAAGTTTCATCCGCCTTTAAAATTGCAGATTGAAGTAAATTAATTGCATTACTGTCAATAGCTTCGCCATTATTTAATTTATAAAATCGATTTGACGTCTTAGACAATGAATGGTTATTTTCTTTATTAGATACTTCTCGACTAGCACTGATCCCTCTTACTTTAATAATTTTATGAACATCTTTCATTTCAAGTAAATCAGATTTTTCTTCTGTTAATTTTTGAGTAGAAGGATTGTATCCCAGTGAGTAAATCTGCATTTCGAAAAGTTTACTCATATTTTTCTTCATGAACGACTCAAATCTTGAAAAATCATCTATAAAATCACTAACTTGAAGATTTAAGTCACGAAGTTTTTGAATAGGGATTATATACGTAAATTCAAGAATAATAAAATTGTTATCGGGATTTAAATCCATCATGAATGTTTGGATATTTTGATACGAATCTATTTCCGAATATTGAATCCAAATTTGAAGACTAGTACCTAAAATAGGTTCCCAGTCTTTCTCAGAAATATCAGAAAATAACTTTACTTTTTCATAAATTTCTTTTCTATGACTTAAGCTAATATCTTCCCATGTTAAGGTATTACTAGAATTCTTATTGAATATCTTTTCTAACACAGATAAAACCGAAGTTTTACCACAATTATTTTTACCAACAATTAAAGATAAATCATTTTTCAACTCTAGAGAAAAATCCTTCAATAATCGATAATTTTGTACATAAATTTTTTTAATTTTCATAATTTCCCTCTCTATCTCTATCTCTATCTCTATCTCTATCACACAACTCTCTCAACCGTTCCTGTCCCACCTTCAACATCTCTTTCTCTACCTGACTCCACTCGCCAAACAGTAAGTCTTGAAGAATATCTGCTGCTGCAGTCTTATCTTCTCCTGAATCATATACACAACTTCTATCTCGTTGGTAAATTTGAATTCTTTCAAAGATAGCTAGTTCTTCCAATTGTCGTGTATTATCAACTAGATGATTTACAATGAAATCATGATGTTCTTTTGGTGTTGCGCGAGCTTGATTTGGATTAATAGCGTACAGTTCTTCGTATCGGACAAGAGTGCTCAGATAGGACAGCTTAGGTTTTGTCGCAATCAAGGCTAATTGTACTTCATATCCCTTATTTTTCAAGAGTTGTGCTGTTTTCTTTGGAATATCAATCGTTCGTAAAGTTCCCTCAATCAAAAGATTGTATCTCAAATGACTCAATTCGGTTACTAAAGACTCTACCATTTTCCCTGCAAAATCTTTGGTGTATTCTACACTATCTTTGCCATATTCTTGCTGCAGTTCTAAATAGCGTGGATGCTGAGAACGAAAACTATCGCCATCTATGATAACAATATTTCCTTGAAATTCTTTCTGTTTAATACGATGAATTGTAGTTTTACCGGCACCACTTTGCCCTCCAAGCAAAATCGCTATAGGTTGCTTACTGGACTTTTTTCCTCTTGTCAGAGAACAAAGATTCCGCGCTAGAGCATGTTTGAATTCACTATCGGTATAATCTTGGATTTCCATTAGGCTACCATTCGTTTTTCAGATATCTCTAACATACGTTCAATTCCATCCAAATAACCGCTATATCTCTCTATTTCATCGAAATTTTCTACTAAATAGATATTCGTATGAATCAAATCAGATAGATCATCACTCATTAAAATCCAAGGATTAGATTCATCATCAATGCTAATTCCCTGACTATCTTGATAACGATAGAGTCGTGATAATAGATTAGCACCTCTTTCCTTCACAATTTCAATTTTTAAAGTCAATTCATAATCTTCAACAGGATTCAGCATTTTATCTTCTCCTACAATATCGACATAAGATACATTAAACTTCTGACAAATGATATCTATTAGTTCCGTAGAGACTGAACTAGTTCCATTTTCATACCGACTTAAGCTATTTCGAGAAATTCCTATAATTCGGGCAAATTCGGGTTGTGTTAAGTCATGTATTTTACGTAAGGATTTTATGTTCTTTCCAATCATGGCAAACTCCTCTATTTTTATAATTCAATTATAGCATAAAAAAGCATAACGCACCAATTTTGGTGCGTTGTTTCTTGTTTTTCTAGTCTAAACTTTACTTCTATAAAAGCCACCTAAAGAGTAATTCCTTTTTCGGTGGCTTTTCAAAATACTATATATTTTAAAACAAAACCACACAATGTTTCTTTCAGCTTAATTGAGTATAAAACTGAAATCACTGTGTGGTTTTATTTTGAAGCTAGTTTTTGCCCAACATCATATTAAGTAGCAATTTGTTATATTCATTTAAACAAAGGATTAAAGAAACCATCTGTATTTTTTAGTAGAGTTTTGAATACTTTGGACTTCAAGTCCACTGTATTTTTGAAATGATCTTTAATTTTCGGATCTGACATTCCCTCCAAATCTTTGCGAACTGCTTTATCAAATAAAGTGCGTAACTCATCATAGTTGCTAATATGGGTTCCATCAATATCGATAGCCTCAAAACCTTTCTTAGCTTTAACAAGAATTTCCCCGTACCAATGTCTCTTCCACTCTTCAAGGGTTTTAAAGTTTCCTTGCGATACTTTATTAATTATTAGCTTATCGCTTAGTAAACCATGGTTGTTTTTATCTGCTTCTGCTTTGTATTTATTAGATACATAACTGATAAAGCCATTTTCATAACCATAATAACCCCACATACGGAAAGCATTATGCTTAAATGATAATGAACCAGGTGCACCATCACTCGTATTCCCACCGTAAATACCAGCCATCATATTGACATTCACGTAAGCTGAGTTTGGAGTGAAATCCTCTGGACGATAAATTCCATTCCCTGGATTTCCATGTTTTGTCATAAAATTATTATCGATTAAATCATTGATGCTTGATAACTTCTTAGCTTTTTCTTCTTCATTCAAATCACGAACTTTATCCCATTGATTAGGCGCTTTGAGCTTATTCAAATTGTCAATAGTCCGTATTGCCTTGTCAACTTTCTTGAACCACTTCGTATTAATATCTGATACCCCTGATTCTAGAACTGCATCTGCTTCTAGATGATCTAGCATCATTAGTGCTTCATTATAGTTTTTCATATATCGATCAATGTCTTCACGAGTTTGAAGCTTATCAGGATTATAATTGTACCATTGGTCACCATCATTTTCACGATGATAGGCCATGTTAAGACCTAGAGCACCATACTCACCGTTACCTGTAGATTTATCAGGTGTTTGCAACATACCTTGAGCATATGCTTCAACGTCGGTGCCTTCACGATGACTATTTCCTCCAAAATATAACATACGGTCATTAACATGAGTTGTTTCATGTGTAAATGCTGAAATACCAAATTGACTAATCATATCCGTTACCATAAATAAGACTTTGTCATCATTATTTGGATTAGGGAATATTGAGGCCATAGCGCCCATACGCCAGTCTCTATCATGGTGTCTCCATGTTGGACCATATAATTCACGAATTGGGGCTACAGGGTTACCTTTACTGTCAAATCCTCGACGACCTACAGGAGAACCATTGTAGGTCTGATTATCCCAAACAGGTGTTGGTACCATATTTTGACTCTTAAGAAGTCTATCACGTACATTAGGTAGAGCTAATCTTGACCAGAAATCAAGATAAGTTTGTTGCCCTTTAGCAACTTTATCAATTTCTTTCTTAAATTCGTTTCGAGATTCTTCTGTTAACTTACCATATTTCTCAAATGAGCTATAAGCCATTGTATTGTAAGTCGAAATCAAGAATATATGTGCATTCTTAAGAGTTAATAGAGGTAAGATCATACGATTATGAACACCATTGTTCAAACCATCAAATGCACGATGTCGTTTGTTAACAAAATCTGGGTTCGTTGTTTTAGGCTCCACAACGTATACGTTCTTGGCCGCATGGATAAACCAATCATTTAAATCAGTATCGTTAGTGAAGAGACGCATGTTGTAATCTAAGAAGCCATGTAATTCAGACTTACCAATAGTTCCACCAATCATATCACGATAAGCATCCAAAGTTCTGTCGCCCTTGATATTTCGCTCACTTGATCCAATTCGAATTAAGAAATCAAGAAGGTCAACTGACTTACCATAGAAGTCAGGTTTAAACATCATCAAGTTCTTGATAGTCATATCCCCATACTTGATATCATAGTAACGATTAAGGTAAGTAAGAGCCATCACGATTTTAGCTTTATTTTCATCCACTTTTTTAACAAGTGCTTTCATAGCCGCTTCGTCACTATTTAATTGATGGTCAGCATTTTCAATCAAAGATTTGACCAATTTATCAAGATTAGCTTTCGTTTCAGCAAAACTTTCTTCGAGATAAAGGTCTCGGATATAACCGTTTTTACGTTCCTCTGTATTTTCTTCAGCTCTATCCCGATTACCCATCAAGGCACGTACTTCAGGAGAAATTAATTCAACAGTCGCTAACCTATCTTTAATGTCTTTAATCAATTGATCACGATTTTTATCAACCATGTTTGGTGTATAAACAATGTCACCCAATCCATCGATACTATACTCACGAACTTGCGCTACTTTAGACTCTTTTTGATGAACAGCTTTGATTTCTTTAGTCTTATCTGCATAGTGAATCATCACATGATCAATATCTGATAAATCGGTCACAAATTGACCATCCTTCATACCCGTAACAGAAAGGACTTCCTTCTTAGCTAAGTTTGAATCTTCTGCAAGTTTGTTACCTTGGTTAACAATCCACTCTTTGTTGTAGAACGGTTGAAGCTTTTCAATGTTGCGATAAGCTAGATCTCGATCTACTTTATAGTCTTGGGTTGACTTATATTCATCTTCTTTTCTTGTTAAGAGGTTTAAGGTATTAACAATAGGGTCATGGATTTCATACTTGTCTGCTGAGATACCGTAAGATTCAATTTTCTTATCTGCTTCTACTTGGGAAATCGTTGAGATTCGTTTTGAGCGTTGATAAGAAGACAGACCTGTACTAACATCTTTCACGACATAATCACGATTCAATCGATTTCCAGAGAAATATCCGTCTTCATCATCAATATTGTGTGAACCAAAGAAGATTTCACCCTTGGAAACTTTCATCATGGAAACATTATCTTCAATAGCTCCCAAGACCCAGTTAGTGCTAATGAATCCTCCCACATCAACAGGATTTTCAATATCAATCGTCCCTTTCGCAACAGAGTGACGTACACTACCTTCTCTTCCAACAGTATAATTGTCCATACCATTACCTGAAACAGATACAATACCAGCTGCTTTTGCCCGTTTACCAGTAATTGTGGCATTTACAAAGGCCCTATCAAGGTTACCCTTCCAAATTTCTCCAACAATCCCTGCTAGGTTTTGCCCCTTATCTCCACCAGCATGTAATTTACCAATAAATGCAACATTGCGCATATTTGCTCCACGGTCTAACTTATTCACAATTCCTGCAATATTATTATTAGCGATAACACTACCTGTGACTTTAATATCTTCAACAGTTGCATTTTTCACCATATTAGCAACAGGTGCTATTCCGTCAGCCCAAGGCATATTGATATCCACATTACCTAAATTAATATTCTTCACTGAACCATTTTCAATACGATCAAATAAGGGACGGGCAATATTATGAATCGTATATTGTTTACCATCAACACTTGATAAGTGTCCCTTAAACGTGCCTGGGACATATTGTTTAAAGGGTGTTGGTACATTCGTTGCATTCAAATCTGCTCCGATTTTAAATGTACCATTTTTATCGGCATTCATAGCATCTACTAAATCTTTAAAGTTATAGTAAACATTATCATCTTTAGGGCGAGGTTTTTCAATGTAATGAATGTATTCATTTCTAGTCTTAGATGGATCCACATGTTGAATCAAATCTTGAGCAGTTGCTGTAATTTTATAAAGTTCTTTTTCTTTTTCAGTTACCAACTCAATCTTATCAACTGCTAAACGTGTTACTTTATTATCACGACTAGTGATTTTTAAGTACATTTTCTTCACATCTTCATCTGAAGGTTTTTCAGTCATGAAATCACTAGGTGTTTCAGTACCATCATCATTTACCTTCACTAAATTAGTAGATGCTATATTTTTAATTTCAACTTTTTTCAAATCCAAGCGAAGTGGTTTCTCTTCTAATGTTGCAGTTTCTTCTCCCTTACCACGGTCATAGGTCATAGTGGTTTCTATCTTATAGTCCTTGTAGAATTTTAAATCTTCTACCTGCTTATCTAATTGCTCTGAAGTTAAATCTACTGTTTTGACAATTTCATTTCCATCTTTAATTGTCGCAGTAATTTTATTGATCTTGACTCCATCTGTATTAACCAAATGATAAGAAAGATTTGCGGAGCGGTCTAATACATTTGTATCTGTTCGCTCCAAAGTCAAAACAGGAGCCGTTTTTTCTTTAGGCTTTTCTTTTGTACCTTTTACAAGAATTTCAGGCTTCATTTCTTTCAAAATAGTTACTGTTTCAACTGGTTCACTAATTTTTTTGCCATGTAACTCTTCATAGCTAGTAACAATTTGACGTTCGCCATCCTCACCAATTTGTTTAACAGAATCATCGCCTATAAATTTGGTAGGATCAGATTCTTCTATAGTCGTTTTAGAAATAGTCTCGGTCCGGATATCGGTATGTAAAGAAGGCAACTCTTCTCTTTCTGATGCAACTTCTGAAACTGTAGATATTGGCTCAGTATATTCTGGCTTTTTGCTAACAGGTGGTTCAATCAAATTTCCATTTTCATCCACTCCTGTTGCACCTACTGGTTCCGTGTATGCTGGTTTTTCGCTGACAGGTGGTTCAATCAAGTTTCCATTTTCATCTACTCCTGTTGCACCTACTGGCTCAGTATATTCTGGCTTTTCGCTAACAGGTGGCTCAATCAAGTTTCCTTTTTCATCCACTCCTGTTGCACCTACTGGCTCAGTATATTCTGGCTTTTCGCTAACAGGTGGCTCAATCAAGTTTCCTTTTTCATCCACTCCTGTTGCACCTACAGGTTCAGTATATTCTGGTTTCTCAGTTTTAGGCGCTTTATCTGGAATTGTACCTACAGGAGCTGTGTACTCAGTTTTCTCTACTTTAGGCGCTTCGTCTGGGACTGTACTTAAAGGAGCCGTATATTCTGATTTTTCATGAACTGCTGGTTCTACCTTCTCTGATACTACGGCTTCAGGTAATACTGGTTGAACTGCAGATTCTACCTTTTCTGAGACTACGGCTACTGGCAATTCTTGTTGAACTGCTGGTTCTACCTTTTCAGTGACTACAGCTTCTGGTGACGCTGGCTGAACTTCCGGTTCACCTTTTTCAGTTACAACAGCTTCTGATAATGCTGGTTGAACTGCTGGTTCACCTTTATCGGTTACGACTGCTTCGGATAAGGATGGTTGAACTTCAGGTTCCCCCTTTTCAGTGACTACAGCTGCTGGCAATTCTGGCTGAACTGTTGGTTCACCTTTGTCGGTTACGACTGCTTCGAATAAGGATGGTTGAACTTCAGGTTCCCCCTTTCCAGTAACTACAGCTGCTGGCAATTCAGGATGAACTGCTGGTTCTACTTTTTCTGAGACTACGGCTACTGGCAATTCTGGCTGAACCTCAGGTTCGCCTTTCTCTGCCACAACTTTGGGTTGCTCAACTGGCGAAACAGTTGATGCCGTAGAAACCGACGAAACCGTTCTATCATCAAGTTCCAAGTAACCAACATATCTATAACCAGAAATTTGCAACACACCATCACGTCCAGACTCATGGATGTTAGCATTCAAATTAAGTGCTGAAGTAGTTGATAGTGTAACTAAACCTGTCGCCCCTATAATCAAAAATGTAGCTATTTTTTTATTTCTCTTATCTTTTGTAATAACTACAACAAGACTACCGATGGTCAATAAACCAAATACAGTCATAATAGATTGTGATTGACCAGTATTTGGTAGTGCGTCTTTCTCATAAACCAAAGCATATGATTCTTTTGATTCGTCAGGTCTACCTTGTTTGAGCTGATCACGTTCAGTTTGTGTCAAATTACTATAATCTAAGTAGTGATAAGTCGATGCACCAACAATTGACGGAGCAAATAAAAGACTTCCCAAGAATACTGAGCCAACAATACCTTTTATTTTCCTAATGGAAAATTTATCTTTTTTTAATAATGACAATTGTAATCCTCTACCTTTACTTTTTATTTCCTAATAGCAAACACTATTTTTTATTCTCAAAAATTGAACTTCTAAAATCATTCGTTTGATCTAGATAAGCTTTATATATTGCTTTTTTCAATTTTAGAACTCTACTATATTCAGGATAAATATTTACACGTTCATCCTCTGCATCAGCTTTGACAGCAGCAGTTATCATACTTTGAAGCTCTTTTATATTTGTTATTGTCACTCTATCTTTTCTGAACCAATCTCCATTTGGGTTAATGAAGCTAATGCTCATTAATTTATTAAATTTAGCTATTCGCTCATTATACATTGCTTTTTTGAAATCAACCCATGATTTATATTCATTATTAAACACTTTCTTAAGCACTAAATCATCAGTTACATTACCGATTTTTTTACCATATGATGTAATAACGTCACCATTTGCTTTTGCTTCTTCTGCGTATTGATTAGAAATATATGGTACCATTCCATCTTTAAAACCTTTTGCAGCTAACAATTCAAATGCCATACGACGACCCATTAAATCACCCGGAGTTCCTTTATCATTACTTAGAGCAGAATATATTGGTGAAAATAGTTTAATTGTATAATAGCCATTTCGTTTAAAGGTATTATCATTGTCATTTTCATATCCTCTTCTAGTAATAACATCATTTTCAATTAAACTATTAAATGTAGTTAATTTGCTAAGTTCACTATCATTTAAATAACGAATAACATTGGTTGCATAAACTTTACTTCCATCTGGATCTGTTTCAAATTTATTTTCTATTTTTCTCAATAACTCATTTTTCTTAGAAATATCTAAGTTAACAACAGCATTTCCTTCTAGATATTCTAGCATATAAATTACATCAAACATATTATGCATATATTTTTGCAAATCTTCTGCATTATTAAATCGTTCTGTAGGATTTTTCACCTGAAGTCTAGTTGGATTTTCTGAGTCTTCATATTTCAAAATAGAGTTAATCGTAATAGTAGGATCATCTGGATGATCAGGAGCTTGTAGCAGTCCTTTAGCATAAAACTCTGGTCCAAGTCCATTTCGCCTTCCATATCCTCCAAGATAAATTTCTCTATCTGAGTTATGCGTCATTTCGTGTGTATAAGTTACCGCACCATCTTTATCAAGCATGCGATATGCCATATAATAGAATGCATCCCCTGTAGCATAGGCTCCATTAGCATTATGAACAACATTATTTCCTGCTGGACCGAAGAAATGTTTTATCGCTGGATGATCTGTTTCAAAAGTTGCTTGATATGTAACTTTATCTTCACTTTTATCTGTACCAAATCTAAACGCATCATAGACTAGAACACTTCTATATAATTTTTCTTTATTTTTATCATCTAATATTTTATACCAATAATCATAGTGATCTCTAAATCTAACAGCCGCTTCTTTAGCTTTTGTTTCAACATACTCATTTAAATTATTTCCTGCTGGATGATCTTTACTTCTATATCTATCATAAGCACCAAAACCTATTGTTGAAATGTTGGCTATAATAAACACCGATTTTTCAGGTAATGTTAATAGCGGCAAGACCATACTTGGATATTTCCATGATGGGCTAGTTAACCTATCATATACCCCTATAGATTGTGGAGTACCTGCTTTTGATTGTTTTTCGCTAACTTCTGGAATAGAAGATTTTTCTTCTAAAATATAGGCTTTAGTTTGATTTTTGAACCACTCATTATTTGTTTTATCTGGTACAAAAGCTTTTCTATATTTTTCTAATGCATCAAATAAATTATTAGTTTTATAATTTTTCGCTAATAAAACTTTATAAGTTATAACATTATTTTTCGCTAGTAAATTATTATATCCAGATTTACCTAATTCGATAACATTATCTAACGCTGAACTATTTGATTTACCGAAGAAATCCAAGTGGTACATAACTAAATCTTTTGCTTTTGTTTCACCATATTTGAAATTGTACCAACGCTCTAAGTATGTTAATCCTAGAAGTAAAGCTTCTTTATTATTTTTAATTTTCTCGATTACATAATTATCTATTACCCTACTGTTATTTTCCGCTATTGCAGCATCTGCAGTAAGAAGTTTTGTCAAACTATCTTTCAAATTAGTTTTTGTAGTATTGAATTGATCTTCTAAATATAACTCCGTTAAGCTAACATCATTAGAAACATCTAATACTTTTCTAATGGCGTCTGATTTGTATTCTACACTATTTAATGCTGGTAAAACTTCTCCTAAAATATTATTATAATTGCGAAGTAATGTATTCGGTGTGTAAATTAAATTTGTACCGCCTATTCTATACTCTGCTACACTTGAAAAATCACTTTGATATTCTATATTTTTTGTCTCTGATGTATTGTCCGCGTAATATAGTAACAGTTTATTTATACTTTCTTTGTTTTTGTTAATATCACTAATTACTTCATTATCTTTCATAGGAACTACTGACAATAATTCCTTATTATAAAGGTTACTACTTGCCTCTACTAAATTTCCGTACTTAACTATTGTTTCTCTATTATAGAACGGTAATAGTTTTTCTATATTTTTATATACTTTTTCTTTTGATGAATCAGCATTCTCAAGACTTCTATAGTCAGTTACATATCTAGAAGAGAAGTTAAAATCTTCTGTTTTAGTAGTATTTTTAGATACAAAAGCAGCTTTTTTCTCTCTAATTTGTGCGTCTTCTAATACTTCTCCTCTTTGAACATCAGAATCCTTAGTTAAGATTTCATCATCTTCTTGTACTACGTTTACAACCTTATTATTTTTGTTGCTATACACATGATTTGCTTTCATGTCAGTGAAATCTTTTCCAGTTATTGCATTACCGTTCGTAACATTAACATCGCTTAGCACATTAGAAAGTCGACCAGATTTTTCTAATCCGCCTACTGGGTCCCAAAGATTACCAACTACTCCACCAACGTTTGCAAAACGTTGCACATTATTAAGATTTCCTTCAGCATAACTATTACTAATTAGCGCACTATCTTCTACTGCACCAACTATTCCACCAATAGATTGATCCCCTTTAGTTGCGTTTGATGCTAAATCAATTGATGCGAACGACTTATCTATTAATCCCCTCGAACCAGAAAGTTTACCTACTAAACCTCCGATTTGATAACTAGCAACTGTTTTATATGTATTAGTTATTCTACCTGTATAGCTACTGTTAGAAATAGTAGAATTATTAACTTGTGATACTAATCCTCCAATTCCATGTTCCCCAGCTATTGCTCCATCAGCATGAACATTATCAATATGGGTATTGCTATTCGCTTCTTTTGCAAGTGTTGCAGCATCTTCTTTTGCTGAAATATTGACATCTTTTAGTGAAAGTTTTTCTACTGTAGCACCATTTAATCCCCCAAATAATGGTTTTTTCAAATTATAAATAGCGTAATATTTCTCATTATTTGTTCCTACTAATGTTCCATGGAATACATTATTCACATAACTTTCTTGACCATCTGGAAGTTCAACTTCACGAGCATCCATAGTTGCTCCTAAACGGAATGTGCCATTAGGATTGCTATTCATTGCATCTACTAAATTTTTAAATGATGTATAGACACCAGTTTCACTTTGCTGAGTTTTTGGTAAATAGTAAGTATAATTTTCTAATACATTATTATTTTCATGATGTATCAGATTATTTGCACTTGCTACTATTTTATAAACATCTCTATTATCTTTATTAGCATTAGTAATGCTTATAACTGGTAGCATCACATCTTTAAAGTTCTCTGATTTAACTTTCATAAAGTAATCTTCTGCATTACTTGGTAAAGAAGCAAGTGAAGTTACATGACGATACTTATCACCATCTTTTGAATATAGTTCTACAGAAGATATATTTCTAAGTTCTAATTTCTTAATAACTTCTTTTTTATCTTTAGCGTCATCTTTTTTCTCATCTTTATGACGATAAAGTTCATCGTATACTGGTGGAATTTCATTACCTGCTATAATACTCTTAATCCAAGCTAATTGTGTAGGAGATAAAATCAATCCGCCTGAACGATTTTGTGCTCCATTTTGGTGGACCCCAATGACTTCACCATTAGCATTAAATATTCCTCCACCACTCATACCAGGATTTCCACCTTGATATTGGACACCGTAGGTATTATTCGCATATTCTTGTTCCATTTCTACCGTAGCATCTTTTAAGTGAGTGTATTTCCCAGCTGGATATCCATGAACATTTAGTTTGTCATTAAGATTTACTTTAGTATAATTTTTAACTAATTCTACATGTTCTCTGCCAGTTGTTTCAGGTAGCTTAATCACTGCTAAATCATAGATAAATCCTTTTGGATAATCTTGTTTATTATAAAAATGGATATCATTAGCAGTAAATCTTCCTTTTCGCCCATCGGGAGTTATCCATTCATATGTATTTTTGGTTTCATCCCCTATGAACTTACCTGTAGTATTATCAGAAGAACTGCTAATAAAATTATGAGCTACTGTTAAAAGTACATTTGGTGCAATAAAAGTAGCTGATCCCACTCCAGTTCCCTTCGTCGAATCTGTAATAAAGGTCATATTAATTAACGCACTAGATTTTTTCTGAATACTCATTTCTTCTGGTGTATTCGTATTTTCATTATTTGGTTTAGTCTCTTCTGTACTTGGTTGTTCAATACTTCCAGAATACTCTCTAGTTGGCTCTACTTTCTCCGGCTCTACTATTGCTCCGGCTTGTACTCCTGTATACTCTCTTGGCGATTCTACTTTTTCTGGTTCTACTAAAGCTCCAGCTTGTATACCCGTATATTCTCTCGGAGCTTCCACTTTCTCCGGCTCTGCTATTGCTCCAGCCTGTACTCCTGTGTATTCTGGAAGTGGAGCTACTTGCTCTGGTTCGACTATTGCTCCAGACTGGGTGCTGGTATATTCCGGTTTTTCAGCTGTCTCAGGGGCTACAACAGCTCCCGATTGCTCACCTGTATATTCTGGTAAGGAAGCATGGGTCTCTGGTTCGACGATGGCACTAGACTGAGTCCCCTTGTACTCTGGTTGTGGAGTTACTTGTTCTGGTTCTACTAACGCTCCAGCTTGTACTCCTGTGTATTCTCTTGTCGGTTCTACTTGTTCTGGTTCCACTATAGAGCCTGACTGAACTCCTGTGTATTCAGGAAGTGGAGCTACCTGCTCTGATTCACCTTTGTCGGTTACAACTGCTTCAGGTAACGCAGGTTGAACTGCTGACTTACCTTTGTCACTTACTACCGCTTCGGAAAGCTCTGGTTGAATTGCAGGTTCACCTTTGTTGGTTATAACTGATTCAGGTAACGCAGGCTGGACTGCTGGTTTGTCTTTATCTGTTACAACTGCTTTTGGCAATTCAGGTTGGACTTCTGGGGTGCCTTTGTTGGTTACTACTGCTTCTGGTAAAGCTGGTTGAACTTCAGGTTCGCCTTTGGCGCTTACAACTGCTTTTGATAATTCAGGTTGGACTGCAGGTTCACCTTTGTCGGTTATAACTGATTCAGGTAACGCAGGCTGGACTGCTGGTTTGTCTTTATCTGTTACAACTGCTTTTGGCAATTCAGGTTGGACTTCTGGGGTGCCTTTGTCGGTTATCAAATCTCCAGCTTGTACATCCTTATGTTCTGCTAATTGTGATTGAGAATTTGAAGATTGTTTCTCTTCTTTTGTTGGATTGGTTAATTTAGTAGAAAGAGGTTTTTCTTCCTGAATAGCTTGTACTGTTGATGGACTCTCTACAAAAGTCGGTGTAACACTATAATCTACCTTTTGTTGTTTTGTAGGACTAGCTACTGATTTCTCTTGATTATTTACTTTAGAATCAGAAGTCGTTTTTCCCTCTTTGATATATCCAATATATGTGTAACCTGAAATGTCTTTAGGAAGAGGCAATTTTTCTCCAGAAGTCAATTCATAGTCAGTATTGTAATTTAGCAAAAGATTATTTTCTAAAGCATGAGCTGATACTAGGACACCGTTCCCGATTCCTGCAATCAATACTAAATGTAATACCGTTTTATTCTTAACCTTTTTCTTAGAAACGGCAAAAATCAAAATCCCCAGAGCTGCTAAGCTAGCACCAGCAACTAAGGTTTTCATATCATTCTTGCTTCCAGTGTTGGGTAATTCTCCCAGTTGATTTGGGGAATTTAATTTATAAACAAGATAATAAGTCTCATCATCATTCTCCACGTATGTCGGAATATCATAGACAAGCTTATTCTGCTCATCTGATGATAGCTCTGACTCTGTCACATATTTATAGTGAACACCTTTAGTCTCTTGAGCTTCTACAGATGAACTACCTAATACAGACATAAAAAATAAACTTGAAATCGTTGCAGATACAAGTCCTACTGATAATTTTCTAAATGAAAAACGCTGCTGTTTTTCACCAAAATACTTTTCCATTATTCCTCCTTGAAATATAATTTATATATGTTACGAAAACCTTTATTATATTAGTCTATTATCTATAAAAAAGACAATATACCTTGATTATACTCTTAATTTTCTAAAAAGTCTTAAAATTGCCTTGCGTTTTCATACTTTGTTTTATATATAAAATACCAAGGAGCAAGGTTTACCATTTCCTATTTTCTCTTTTTGGATAAAATATAACCTACCATGGCATTTCCACGGTAGGTGTTGCTTATATCAATAATCGTTCTAAAAATGGTTTGATGCAGTTGAGGAGAATTCCTTCTATCCAGCTTTCTTGGGCTGATGATAAATGTTCTGCTTGAAGGCTTTCTTTTAAAAAGTCTCGGACTTGTTCTGGTGCAATTTCAAACTCAAAAGCTTTCATTTTATAGAAAAAGTCTATGAGATGATCTGACAGATACTCGGTTGAAAAGGGAACTTCTCCACTTTTTCGATATGCTAATAAGAGGCGAGCAAATCGAGATTTTTCTTCAGGAAGCTCACGGAAATAGGAATTGAGGAGCCAGGTCTGCTTCTGCTTTCTTTCAACTGGATCCTGACTCGCAATTCGTTGGTCTTTTTCCAACTCTTTTTGGTATTGTTTGGCCTTGATAGCCCGTTCTGTTCGATTTTTACCAAAAAGTATTTTCTCCCACTTGCGTTCTTCTTGAGTCAGGGTCTCTGTAAAGCCAAAGTAATCCTGATAGGCACGCTCTGCTGGCCCCATAGCTAGAACCAGATTGTCTGCATATTGCTTAGCGATTTTATCTCTCTTCTTGCGCTCTTTCTCTGCCTGGGTACGGAGTTCTTGTTCGTAATCAATTTTCTCCTTGCCTAGCTTGACAAGATAGAGTTGGTCATCTGGTTTTCCAAGTAAAAAGGGTTTAATACATTTTTCTAGGACTTCTTCCATGCGAGCCTTCTTCTTTGGCTCTGCCTTGGTCCAACTTCCTCCCTGAAAGACTTCTAGGAAGAGATGGTAGTCTCTTTCAGGTGTGAACTGATTACCACGATTGGGCTTGAAAACACCTTTTTCCCAGAGCCATTTTAGAAGTCGCTCGTCAAAGTCACTTTTATTGACCTTGATTTTTTCCTTTTTCTGGGCTTTTTTGGTTAGATTTTCAACCTTTCTGAGTAATTTTTCTTCCTCTTCCAGTTGCTGGTCAAGGCTTAATCGATGAAAATGCCGAACACAATCACTACCAATCGGAAAGAGGCGTTGACCTGTGACACCGTTAAAGAGTTCGTAAGCGTATTTGATAGCATTCCCACATACACAATTGCTACGGCCAATACCATTAAAAATCAAGGAAACTTCATTCCATTCCTTGGTAGCTTGTTCCCAAGTATCAGCTTTTGAAGCCTGTAAAACCGCATCATGCAGGGATTTTCTAACTGGAAGTGGCATGAGGTCTCCTTTCTAGATTATACTTTTACAACTTGAACCTCGTCTTTACCGAGTAGTATCAAGTATTTTTCAATATTTTCAATCGAATAGGCTCGTGATAAAGCCTCTCCATAAAGGGCTAATTGACCACGATAGCGGTCTATGAGTTGACTGGGTTCATCATAGCGGTCTGTCTTGTAGTCGAACAGAATAATCCTGTCCTCGTAAAGCAGATAGCCATCAAGGATACCACGGACAACAAAGTCTTCCTGACTCCTTTGATCTCGTTTGAGCATGGAGAAAGGTTGCTCGCGATAAAGATGGTTGGTATTAGCGATAATTTCCTGACCGAGTCCTGTGTCAAAGAATGCAAGAATTTTCAAAAGATTAATCTTGTCTCTGACAGCTGGGCTGGTTTGAACTTGTTTGAGAGTTTCTGTCAGGCTAGTAAGCGTTGGTCGCTGACTGAGGTCAATTCTCTGCATGAGTTCGTGGGTAGCACTACCAATCTCAGCTCCAGTTACCTTTTCTTTAGTTGAAAAATCTGGCAAATCAAAGCTGATTTTCTTGTCTACTGACTGGTCTTGACCAGCAATTTCGACACCCTCCATATCCATAACAGGTTCGTAGAATTTCTTGATTTGACTTGGGGTTTGAACACTAGAAAGTTCAATGGCTGCGCGGTGAAGAGTATTATAGACTTCAACCTCTTTCAGCATTTCAAGGGCTTCTTTGATGATCTCTGACTGGCGGTTGTCTGCTTGAGAGCTGTCTTGTAGAGGGCTCTTGTTTTCCAATTGACCGATAGTTTCTCTAGTCAACTGGTCTTCACTAACAAAACGATAGCTAAAGTTGAGATGATCCTTGGCAAACACTTTGCTGATAGCCCAAAGCCAATCTTGGAAATTCTTGGCTTGGAGTCTAGTACTGCTATCTAGTTTTCCATTTTTAGCTGCTGGGTATTCCTTGGCTTCCAGCTTTTCACGAGATCCCTTGCCGACAAGATAGAGCTTTTTCTCAGCCCGCGTCATGGCAACATACAGCAGACGCATCTGCTCTGAATAGCTAGCCAGCTGTAATTCCTCTTCATTCTGTATATAAGTTAGGCTAGGAATGGAGAGTTTGATGCTTTTAGGATAGTGAGCTTCCACTGCTCCTGTCTCCATCTTGGCAATATATTTGATACCTAGACCATTTTTACGGCTGAGAATGACTTCTGACATAGAGTCTTGCTTATTGAAATCTTGATCCATATTGAGGATAAAGACGTAAGGAAACTCTAGCCCTTTACTCTTGTGAATGGTCATGAGTTCCACTGCATCTTTTGGCGGTGCGACAGCCACGCTCGCAAGATCGTGCTGGGCTTCTAGGACTTGGTCAATCATACGGATAAAACGAGATAAGCCCTTGAAATTACTCTTTTCAAACTGATCAGCGCGCAGTGCTAGGGCATAGAGATTGGCCTGTCTAGCAGGACCATTTGGCAAAGCCCCAACGTAATCATAATAAAAACGGTCGTTGTAAATCCTCCAAATCAAGTCATAGAGAGAGTGCGTTTTGGCATACAAGCGCCAAGAATCCAAGATATCCATGAATTGATTTAGTTTCTCAGCTAGTGTTGAGTGAATCAAGTTTTTCTGGCTAGCTGCTTGTTTTTGAGCATTGACCAGTTTCTCATATAGATTTTCTTGGGTTTTATCCTCTGCTTTCTGAAGGGACAAACGTGCTAACTCGTCCTCATCAAAGCCAAACATAGGAGACTTCATAAGGGCAACCAAGGCATAGTCTTGCAGGGGATTATGAATGACACGAAGGGTATCTAGCATGACTTGCACTTCTAGGGATTGGAGATAATTGTTTTGCTCTCCGTCAGTTTTGACAGGAATTCCGTATTCAGACAGGGCGAGAAGAATCTGGTCATTACGACTGCGACTGGAGGTCAGAAGGGCAATTTCTTTAAAAGCAACACCTTTTTCCTTATGGAGTTTAAGAATTTCCTTGATAACCAGACGCATTTCGCCTGTTAGTTTCGTTTCTGTTTGACTCTCGTCTTCCTCACCTGTATCGTCCTTGTCGTAGAGAAGAAATTCTGCCTTGTTGTCTGGATTGGGAGTCAGCTTGGTATTGGCAAAAACAAGTTGGTGCATGTTATCATAGTTGATTTCGCCGACCTCTTGGTCCATGAGACGTTCAAAGACATCATTGGTTGCTGACAGCACTTCTGAACTACTACGGAAATTTTCTTTGAGGAGAATGAGCTTGCCCTCTTTTGGATTTTGCACATAGCGTTGAAATTTTTCATTAAAAATCTGCGGGTCTGCTTGACGGAAACGATAGATAGATTGCTTGATATCTCCCACCATAAAGCGATTGTGACCATTAGACAGCAATTCCAACATCCGTTCTTGAATATGGTTGGTATCCTGATACTCATCGACCATAACTTCGTGGAAGCGCTCCTGATAAGCCTCACGAACTTGTGGGAAATTCTCTAAAATCTCAATGGTATAATGGCTAATATCAGCGAATTCAAAGGCATTTTCTTGACGTTTACGCTGACGATAAGCTTCTACAAAATCACTCATGAAGGCTTGGAAGGTTTTAGCTAGTTCCCAGGTCTCTCCATGATAACGTTCTTGATAGTCGAGAATGGTTATCTGGTCTGCTAGTTGTCCTAGTTTAGCAAACTGGGTCTTTCTCTCTTCGTTGTAGGCATCGGCCAGTGGCTTCAAATCAGCCTTACGACTGGCATTGGTCAGAGCTCGGCCGTTTTTCTCTTTCGAAATTGCGACAACACGCGCAAGAACCGTTTGATAAGCCTGACTATCGGACTCTTGATTTAAGGAGTCAATTTCATCCAGAATTAATTGAACACTTTCTAGATAAGCAGCCTTTGGAAACTCCTTGGCATCATTATCCAGATGATAACGGAAAAAGCTTTCCAAATCCCAAAGGGCTTGCTGGATTTGTGTGGTCAGTTTTTCTTTTTCACTGGTAAAATCAGCTTTTTCAAAGCCTTTGAGGAAAGATTCATTCAGCCACTTTTGAGGGTTGCTGGTGGATTGGAGGAAGTCATAGATTTTGTAAACTTGCTGGCGCAGACCCCGTTCGTCCTTGCCACGCCCTGCAAAATTTTTCAGCAAATGACTAAAGGTCTCTTTCTGTTTACCTTGGTAATGGGCTTCAAAGACCTCATGGAAGACTTCATTTTTTAGAAGGAGTTGCTCGCTTTGGTTTTGTAAAATACGGAAATTAGGCGCAATATCAATTAGATAACCGTGTTTGCTAAGGAACTTTTGTGTGAAAGAGTCCATGGTTCCGATGGCAGAGTTGGGTAGGTCTGCCAACTGACAACCCAAGTGTTGTTTGAGGTCAACGTCATCGCTTTCTTGGATTTGTTGGCTGATTTTTTTCTCCAAACGTTCTTTAAGTTCGGTCGCAGCCTTGACGGTAAAGGTTGAGATAAAGAGTTGAGAAATTTCGACTCCACGCGCTAATTGGTCCAGAATACGCTCGGCCATGACAAAGGTTTTACCAGAACCAGCCGACGCTGAGACCAGGATATTCTGGCCAGAAGTGTAGATGGCTTCAATTTGTTCGGCAGTTTTCTTTTGTTCCTTGTTCGAATTTGCTTCTGCTTCTTGCAATTTTTGAATTTCCTTCTCGATTAAAAAGGGAATAGGCTTCATCGATTCAACTCCTCTCTTATTTTTTCAAACCAAGCTTGCTTGAGTTTTTCTCCGACAAGACGCTTGCCATCAGCTAAGTCCAACTTTTCTAGAAAACGGGCTTGACCTAAGTGGTAATTGGCTTCAAAGCCAGTAATGGCTTGATGTTGCTGAACATACGGTGCAATACTTCTGCCATTTTCAGTATAAGGGTTAATGGCGAACTGGCCTGTTAAAATCTTCTTAGCTGCTTTTTTATAAAGATGGGCATTGTAGTCCAGTAGGAGCTGGAATTCCTCATCCGTCAGCTGATTGGCCTTGTTTTTATTGTAAAATTCGCCTAAATGACTGCTTTCTTTTTCTAAAAAGAGACCTTGGTATTTCATTGACTTGCTAGCTTCTACTACTGCACCTGCCAGACTTTTAACGGCCGTCAAAGATTGGACAGGATCAGCCATTTCCAAGTACATGGCACCAAAAAAGTTCTGCTCCCCTTCTCTTTTTAGGGCAGCTAGGTAGGTTGGTAACTGAGAATTAAGCCCATTAAAGAAATGAGGAAACTGGAACTGAGTCAGACTCGACTTGTAGTCTACTACCCCTATCGCCCCATCAGCTTTCAATCGGTCAATGCGGTCAACCTTGCCTCGTACAAAGACACTGCGTCCATTGTCCAATTGAATAAAGGCTTGGTCTTTGCCACCAAAATTTGCCTCTTCTTTGATGGTTTCGATGGCTGGATTGTGTCGGAGAATATGTCCAGTCGTCCGCGCCACATCAAGCAGAACTTCCTTGGTAAACTGGGCTTCCAAACTTTCCTGATAAATGGCTTCAAATTCGCGTTCTTGACTGGTTTCTTGAATAGCTTGTTCTAAACGTTGGTCAAAGGAATCTTCGTCAGGCAACTGCAAGGTGCGTTCAAAGATACGGTGCAAGAAATTTCCGTGACTGCGGGCATCAGGACGTAGACGTAATTCCTCCTGCAAGCCTAAAATGTAGCGGAGGAAATAACTGTATTGGTTTCGGTAAAACTCCGTCAAACCAGACGTAGACAGGTAAAACTCTTGATCAGCGGGATAGAGAGCCTGTAAGGTATCCTTGGTCAACTGCTTACTGCTTGGACTGGTTGGGAGGGCAGGATTTTCCAAACCTTGCTGGTCTAGTTTTTTCCCCATGACACGCGCCAGAACCTTGACAAAGGTCAAATCTTGCTCAGTATCACTTGTCTCGCCCTGCTGGTGATAGGAAACCAGACTGGACAAAAGACTGTGATATGAGCCCATATCTTCCTTAGACAGCCCTTTGTGATTCATCCTCTTCTCTTTCCGCCTAAATCCAAAATGGACCAGCTCTTGAAGATAGGCTGACTCCTTGCTTTCACTTTCATTAAAAAGGCTTGGAGCTGACAAGACCAACTGCTTGCGAGCAGAATTGACCAAGGAAAGCATGGTATAGCGATTTTTCTTGAGGTTCTCCCTGCTGGCAATTAGCAATTGCGCCCCCTCTTCTGTCGTTTGGTTTAAGTTTTGTCTCTCTTCATCTGTCAAAAGACTGGTGTTTTGCGCAATTTTTGGCAAATTGTCCTGAGTTAGACCAATGGCATAGACAAAGTCAGCAGTCAGTGGCGTAATCAAATCATAGCTTTGCACCAGAACGGTGTCTACTGTTGCTGGAATAGTACGATACTGAGATAGACTCATCCCAGAATGGAGCAAGGCTAGAAAGTCCTCTAGACTAACCTGTGAACCAGCAAAAACGGTCGCAAATTGTTCTAAAACATGACAGAAAGCCTTCCAAACTTCGGCTTGTCTTTCCTGTTCTACAGCTTCCATAGTGGCTGTCAAATCTTGCAGTTGCTTGCTGAGACAAGCTCCCTTCAAAAAGACTGTCCATTTTTTAAGAAGATTTTCAGACTTTTGTTTACGGCTGGTAAATAAGGTTTCGAGAGGTTCTAAAATTCTCAGACGAAGGGCATTCAAACCTTCCAAATCAAACTTTCCATGGTGGGATTTGGTAAAGGTTTGCTGAAAGGATGGCAAGCCATTGATACCAAGATAGCGGATATATTGCTCAAATGAGTCAATAGTAGCCTGACTAAGGTCGGTATACAGACCTGTTCTGAGGAGGTTAATCAAATCTTCCTGACGGAAACGATAGCGCTTTAAAGCTAAAATAGACTCGACAAACTGTGTCAAGGGATGATGGGCCATGGATTCGCTTCTACCAAGATAGAAAGGAATCTGATACTGGTCAAAAATGGTTTTCAGCGATAACTGGTAAGAAGCTACATCGCCCAAGAGAATACGAAAATGCTTGTAGCTCAGGTCTGAGTTCTCATGCAATTTCTGACGGATACTACGGGCTACCAACTCCAACTCTTCTTTTTGCGTCAAGCAAGACCAGATTTGTAAGTTTTCACGGTCTTTCTCATCGATATCCAAAGCGAGTTCTGAAAAGTCATAAGAAGATTCCAGCAAACGAGAGACCTTGTCAAAACTATCCATCTGCTCATGAGTTTGAGAATAATCCTGAGCAGGTGTTTGGTATTTAGAGGCTAGATGATGGAGAAACTCCACACTAGCTTGGTAGAGATTACCCTCGCTAAAAGGACTGGTATAAGCTTTCTTGCTAGCATAGACTCCGATGACAATCTCAACACCCTTGCCATGAAGTAAGTCCACAATCCGCTCTTCCTCGGCAGAAAAACGGGTAAATCCATCAATAACCAAGGCGATTTGACTAAAATCACTACTTACCTTATTATTCTCAATAGCTTCAATCAAATGGGACAATTGACTTCCCTGAGCCAACTGGTCTTGATTGAGATAGGCCGTTACTTTCTCAAAAATCAAGAGTAAATCTGCTCTCTTATCCTCATCTGTCAAACTTTCCAAGTCCAAAAAATTCATCTGAGCAGTTGCTATCTCATGATAAAGTTCCATCAACTGCTGGATAAACTGAGGATCCTGCTTGATAGCTCCATAAACACGTAAATCCTTAGGATCAAGTTCGGCAAGACATCTGTAAAAGACCATCCCAAGCCCGATGTCATCTAAACTGGTTTTAGCAGGCAAGTCATTCAAGACCAGGTAACGAGCCATTTGAGCAAAGCGCGTGACGGTAATCGCAAAAGAAGCCTGCTGGAACAAGCATTCCAGCACGGCGCGTTCCTTTTCAAAAGAAAGAGAGTTGGGGGCAATGTAGAAGACCCGCTTGCCAGCAGCAACTAGCTCCTCTGCCTCTCTAGTTAGAATTTCTGTCAAAGAAGTCCGAATATCAGTATAAAGTAATTTCATCTCTGCCTCGTTGCAATTTTCATTACCTTTTATTATACCATGATTAGCCCAAAGATTCCTCCTCCTTTCCTCTAAAATATGCTATAATAATACCAAAAGATAAAGAAGGAAAACCTATGATTAAACTACTAGCCTTGGATATGGACGGAACCCTCCTCAATGAAGTCAAGGAAATCCCACAAGCTCACATTACTGCTATTCACCAAGCTATTGAAAAAGGTGTCAAACTGGTCCTCTGTACGGGTCGCCCACTTTTTGGTGTCCTCCCCTACTATAAAAAATTGGGACTTGACCTCCAGAATGAGTATGTGATTGTTAACAACGGTTGTTCAACTCACCAGACAAGTGACTGGGGACTAGTTGACTGGCAAGAACTTAGTCCAACAGACATCGAATACCTCTATGACCTAGCTGAAAAAAGTGATGTTCAGTTGACTCTTTTTGATGAGGAGCATTATTTTGTCCTCGGTGGCAAGCCTAATGAAATCATTCAAAATGATGCCAAGTTAGTCTTTTCAGACCTGACTGAAATTTCTCTTGAGGAAGCGACTAGTGGCAAGTATCGCATGTTCCAAGGGATGTTTTTGGGCACCAAAGAGCAAACAGACGATTTTGAGGAGCGCTTTGCTAGAGAGCTCTGTCAACGATTCAGTGGCGTTCGTTCGCAACCTGTCATTTATGAAGCTATGCCACTTGGTACGACAAAGGCTACCGCTCTTTCTCGTCTAGCTGAGATTTTGCAGATTAAACCATCAGAAATTATGGCCATGGGTGATGCCAATAACGATATCGAAATGCTCCAGTTTGCAGGCCTTGGGATTGCAATGGGAAATGCCAGCGATTATGTCAAATCCCTAGCTGATGACGTTACAGCAAGCAACGAAGAAGACGGCGTTGCGCGTGCCATTGAGAAATATATTTTATAGTAAAGAAGCCCAGTTCATACCAACTGGGTTTTGATATTTAAGAATTCCTAAAACTTTAGAAACTCTTTAGAAATGCTTGAGCTTTCTTTGATTTCTATACTTTATACTAAAGTTAACAAAATAAATCAAAAGGAGAGAATCATGAAAACAGTACTTGACATTCATGGATTGTCCAAAAACTTCGACAAACAAGCTATCCTTCAGGATCTTCATCTAACGATAAGAGAGGGAGACATTTATGGACTTATTGGGAAAAACGGAGCTGGGAAGACTACCTTAATAAAAATTATTACGCAACTACTCTTTGCAGATAAAGGGACTGTTTCCCTCTTCTCTAGCCAAACGGAAAATGAGTGGACCAAGGCTCTATCTAGAGTAGGTTCAGTGATCGAATCACCTGTAGCTCATAATCACTTAACAGCCTATCAAAATCTGAAATATTACTGTATGATTCGTCATATTCCAAATGCTGATCAAGTTATTCGAGAAACGCTGGACTATGTAGGTTTGACAGATACAGGTAAAAAAGTCTTTCGTGATTTCTCGCTAGGAATGAAACAAAGACTTGGTATTGCCATTGCCCTCCTATCCAAACCAGATTTCCTAATCTTAGATGAACCTATTAATGGTCTCGACCCAATCGGTATCAAAGAATTTCGACTAATGATTCAACGCCTCAATCAAGAACAAGGAATCACCATTCTCATTTCTAGCCATATCTTGTCAGAACTCTACCTCGTAGCTAATCGTTTTGGGATTTTAGATCAAGGAAAGATTATCCGTGAAATCAGCAAAGCTGAATTTGAAACACTAAGTGAGGATTATATTGTACTTAAGACAGCTGACCAAGAGAAAGCTTGTCAAGTATTGAAAGAACAAATCCAGCTCCAGTTCAAGGTTGTTAATTCAGAAAATGAAATCCATATCTTTGGTCAGGAACAAGATGTCAAACAGATTCTTAAGGAATTAACCTTAGCAGATGTTGCCATTGACGAGATTTACTACGCACGTCAAAACCTAGAAGAATACTTCACTCAATTGGTCCAATAGGAGGAAAATCATGATACATACAATTCAAGCAGACTTTTACCGTCTTTTCCGTTCCAAAGGTTTTTGGATTACAGAGTTCATTCTCTTTTCTCTCATGCTAATGGGCGCAAGTATTGGAGCTACTGGCCATCTGATGGCAATCCAGACAGAGGAGCCAGAAATTCCAACCCATGGTTGGGACGGTGTACAAGCCCTGATTAACGCATCTAGTCAAGGTTCAAACCTCGTTTTTCTCTGTATTATTCTAACTTGCCTAGTTTTAGGTGTTGATTTAATCGGAAAGCTCTATAAAAATAGTTTGACAGTAGGTGTTTCTCGTACAGAGTTTTTCCTTGCTAAAGCCTTTGTAGTGGCTTGTATTGCACTATTGCAACTTATCATCAGCCTTGTTATTGCCTTTATTCCAGCAACTATCTTAAATGGATTTGGAACTATGCCTGATGGCTTTATTGGAAATCTACTGATAACCATTTCCCTTCAATTCCTTTGCCTCCTTGCTTGGCTTTCCATTGTTTCCTTTATTCTCTATGTGAGTCATTCTTATCTTGCAGTATTTATTGGGTATTTGGTCAGCTCTATCTTACTTTCTATGCCAATGCTCATCTTCCCAAGTATCAAAATTTTGCCATATTTATCATTGCAGTTTTCCTATGCTATGACTGCTAATAGTGAATCCATTTTCTATACACTTATAATTAGCTTAGCTGTTATTGTAATCTTTAATCTAAGTGGACTGGCAGTTTTCAAAAAGAAAAGTCTATAAAAAATGACCTCCTCTGTAGGCTAGAGGAGGTTTCTTTTCGTTAAAAATAAATGAAAACCGATAACCACTGGCCATCTGTGCTTAGTTTCATCTCTGCACCGAGAAGATGACATAATTCCTCAGTGATATAAAGGCCTAAACCAGAGGATTCTTCGGTGTCTGATAGATTTTCAGAATAAAAACGGTTACTGAGATTTTCTATTTTTTTGATAGGCTGTTTAACAAGGTTTGCAATCTCTAAGACAAGCTGTTCCTTTTCTTTTCGCAAAGACAGACGCGCTTCTTCCTTTCCATGTTTGAGGACATTTCCAAGCAGATTTTGTAAAATTCGATCCAGCAAGTCTTCATCAGTCCTCATTTTCAGACCAGCTTCAACCTTAAAATCAAGCGTGATATTTGCCGCCTGAAAAACATCATAATAAGCCAAAGTCTTTTTGGTGATAAAAGCTGAAAGATCCACTTCTTCCAGTTTCGGTTTGACAGCTCCTTCCATCAAACGACGATATTCTAGAAGAGCCTCCAAACGTTTGGAAACTAAATCAAGATGCTGGGCTATTTTTTGTAAGGTTTCTGATTTGTCTTCAGGAGACTTTATCAATTGTTGGGTGTAGCCTGAAGCGATAGTCAAAGGTGTCCGAATATCATGGGCGATATTGCTGATGGCCATATCCAGAGTCTGTTTTTCCCTTTTCATCACCAATCGAGATTGTTCCACTTCCTGAAATAGATTCTCAATTTGCTGGTAGAGATGTAAAAAATGTTTGGAAAAAATGCTAACCCCTACTCTTTTCATACTACCTGTAAGAATCTTGTCTTCAATCTGTTGACTCAAGTTGTTAAGTGCTAGATGGTAGCGAATCAATGTAATCAATAAAATAATTAGGAGTATCAGTAGAACAAAGATTATCATGTAGGTCATTGCTTGTCTCCTTTTAATCTTACCCCAACTCCCCAAATGGTTTCAATATATTCTTGATTTGGGTCAAGCTGGTTTAATTTTTTACGAAGATTACTCAAATGCGTATTGAGAGTATTATCTCCAGGTAGATAGCTATCCTCCCAGACCAATTCATAAAGTTCTTCCTTGGTGAAAATTTTCTTAGGATGTTTGAGGAGAGTTTGGAGAATCAAGCATTCTTTTTTGGCAAGGCGAATGATTTCCTGACTATTTTTGATTTCAAAACTTTCTGCATCAAACTGGATATTTTTCAAGTTTTGTGGCAGATTTTCAGTTTTTTCTATTTCCATAGGCTGTTTTTCTGTACTTTGGCGTAACTGAACAGTAACTCTAGCAAAGATTTCGTCCAAATCAAAAGGCTTCACTATGTAATCATTGGCACCGTCTAAGAGGTATTGACTGATTAACTTCTTATCGCTCAAAGCCGTTAGCATAATGACTGGAGTTTGACTTTGTTCCCTGATGGCTTTTAAAACCTGATCCCCATTTTTCCCAGGAAGCATGATATCTAGCAAAACGAGGTCAATCCCACCTTGGTCAAAACGCATGATTCCTTCTGTACCAGAAAAGGCTTGAATCACCTCATGCTCCTCAGTAAGAAGTGTTCGCAAAATCTCTTGAATGTCACTATTATCTTCAATAACCAATATTCTAGCCATAAATACCAACCTTTCTGCAACTATTATAGCATGTTTTATTGATAAAGCTTAAACAGAAAAGCTCCTCGCATAAAAAGCGCGAGAAAGTCAAGGCTCAGGCGATTGTCACAAGTCACGGGAGAATTGTTTCTTTTGATATTGCGCTGAACTATTGCCACGATATGAAGGTCTTCAAAATGAGTCAAAGTCCGAAGAAATCAAAGGAAACTTGAGAAACTAACTCTTGAAGATAGATTCTATAACCATGCGCCATCTAAGGAGAGAATCAAGGTTGAAAACATCTTTGCCAAAGTAAAACGTTTAAAATATTTTCAACAACCTATCGAAATCGACGAAAACGGTTTGGTTTACGAATGAATGTGATTGCTGGCATTATTAACCGTGAACCAGAATTTTATAGTAAAATGAACCAAAAATAGTACATAACGTGGTATAATCTTCTTATGGCATATTCAATAGATTTTCGTAAAAAAGTTCTCGCTTATTGTGAGCGAACAGGTAGTATAACAGAAGCATCACACATTTTCCAAATTTCACGTAATACCATTTATGGCTGGTTAAAGCTAAAAGAGAAAACAGGAGAGCTAAACCATCAAGTAAAAGGAACAAAACCAAGAAAGGTTGATAGAGATAGACTGAAAAACTATCTTACTGACAATCCAGACGCTTATTTGACTGAAATAGCTGCTGAATTTGGCTGTCATCCAACTACTATCCACTATGCTCTCAAATCTATGGGCTACACTCGAAAAAAAAGAACCACACCTACTATGAACAAGACCCAGAAAAAGTAGCTTTATTTCTTAAAAATTTTAATAGTTTAAAGCACCTAGCACCTGTTTATATTGACGAAACAGGATTCGATACTTATTTTTATCGAGAATATGGTCGCCCTTTAAAAGGTCAGATAATAAGAGGTAAAGTATCTGGAAGAAGATATCAGAGGATTTCTTTGGTTGCAGGGCTAACAAATGGTGAGTTAATCGCTCCAATGACTTACGAAGAGACGATGACGAGCGACTTTTTTGTGGAGTGGTTCAAAATGCAACTCCTGCTTACTTTAAAGACACCTCATGTCATTGTCATGGACAATGCTAGTTTTCATCCCAAGAACATCTTGGATGAACTCTGCATCCAAGATAAACACTTTTTCTTACCCCTACCGCCTTATTCACCAGATTTGAATCCTATTGAGCAAGCTTGGGCTATATTGAAAAAGAAAGTGACGGATTTATTAAGGGAAGTCCCAAATATTTTTGAATGTTTAGAGCGCTTTTTTAAAACTAATTGACTATGTCATTTAAATTTTGCTAAAGATTCAAATCTCTTCATAATCACAGTTAAACGCCAACGGTAGAGCGCCCCACTCACTATCAGACTAATTATCAAACCAATCCAGTATGAATAAGCACCAAAATCTGTTAGGGAATCAAATACCATAGCCACTGGGATTGCTACCCCCCAATAACCAACTAAACCAAGGTAAAAAGGAATAACTGTATCCTTATAACCCCGTAAAATTCCCTGGAGCGGTGCCGCAAAGGTATCTGCTAGCTGAAAGAAAAGGCTATAAGTCAAAAAGCTCGCTGTCAAATTGATAAATTCTGGATCATTACCATAAAGACTGGCCACATTTCCTCTAAAAATGTAAAGGAAAGATAAGGTGAAGGCCGCAAAAATGAGAGCTGTCCATCTTCCTAGACCAATATAGGTTTTCGCATCATCAAAACGCTTAGCTCCCACTTCATAGGAAACAACAATAGCCATAGCCGATGAGATACTCATAGGAAAGGCGTACATAAGACTTGAAAAGTTCATAGCTGACTGGTGACTAGCAATAATCAAGGACGAAAACTTAGCCATAATCAAGCCAACCACGGAAAAGATAGCCACTTCCGCAAAGACAGTTCCCCCAATAGGCAGACCTAAGCGGACTCCTTCCTTAATTTTATCCATATTAAGTGGAATTCGTTTCTCGAAATGCAAGACTTTAAGCCTCTCCTGTTTAAATAAAACCAGAACAGAAATCCCAAGCAAAACCCAATAAGCCAAGGAAGTACCTAAACCTGCACCAGCCCCTCCCAGCTCTGGAACACCAAAGGCTCCGTAAATCAAGAGGTAGTTAAATCCACTATTCAAAGGAAGCAACAAAAGCATGAGGTACATGGACAGTTTGGTCAAGCCCAGCGAATCCAGCAAGGAACGAATGACACTAAAAAGCAATAAAGGGATAATCCCGATAGATAAAAACCAGAGATAGCGAACCGCTACTGCCGCCACCGGCGCTTCTAGTCCAATATGATTCAAGATTGGTGGTGCCAAGAAAAGCATCATCCCCAGCAAGACTACGGATAGACCCAAGGCCAAATAGATAAACTGGTAAAAATCAGACGCAACCTCTTCCTTTTTGCCTCGACCAAGATGGTGACCAATGATGGGCACCAAAGCTGAAACAATCCCTGTTAGGAAAGTAAAGAAAGGATTCCAGATACTGGTGGCCATAGACACACCAGCCAAGTCCATGGTATTGTATTGGCCAGTCATAGTCGTATCAACAAAGGATGCAGAATAATTGGCAAATTGATAAATCAGGATAGGGAAAAATATCTTTAAAAATAAGATAAATTTGTCTTTAAAATGATGGGTTTGGTACATATAGTCTCTCTATTTTTCTAGTTTACAGAGCAGACTTCCACCTAGTTTTTATAGACGATTTGTCCTTTACAGATAGTGTATTTAACCTGCCCTTTTAAGCTTTCACCGATGAATGGTGAATTAGCTGCTTTGGAAGCAAAATGGGAATCCACAAGGCGGTCAGCCTTAGCATCAAAAATAGTGATGTCCGCTGGACCATTCTCAGCCAAGTAACCTGCTTCAAAGTTATAAAGTTTAGCTGGGTTATAGGTCATCTTTTCGAGCAATTCCATCAAACTTAACTCACCAGCTTCGACCAAATAAGTCAATCCGAGAGAAAGAGATGTTTCCAAACCTGTCATACCAGATGGCGCTTTGGTAATATCCTCAACATTTTTTTCATCTGCATGATGAGGCGCGTGGTCAGTTGCGATAACTGTGATGACGCCTGATTTAAGACCTTCTATAACGGCACGACGGTCTGATTCCAAACGAAGCGGCGGATTCATTTTAGCATTGCTACCTTGTGTCAAAAGAAGTGCTTCGGTCTTAGAAAAATGCTGTGGCGCTACTTCTGCTGTAACTTGCGCTCCCAATCCTTGAGCAAACTCAACTACTCTAACACTTTCTTCCTTAGATAAATGCTGGATGTGAACATGGGCCTTGGTTGCATAGGCAATCATGACATCACGCGCCATCATAGCATACTCAGCCACCCCAGTCGCACCGCAGATATGGAAATGTTCTTTAGCAATGTTTTCGTTAAATCCAAGAATCCCATTCAAACCTGGATCTTCCTCATGAAGACTAATAAAGGTATTAAGCTTTTTGGCTTCCTCCATGGCTTCCTTGACAACTTTACTGCTTTCAAGTGGAATACCGTCATCAGAGAAACCAACCGCACCTGCTTCTAAGAGTGCCTGAAAGTCTGTCAAATTTTGGCCATTAAAGTTTTTCGTAATGGTCGCAACCGTCTTAACATTAATCTTCTCTTTGGCAGCTGACTGGAGAACTTCTTGCAAAGTCTCTACATCCGAGATGGTTGGACTAGTGTTAGCCATCATGACGACAGTTGTAAAACCACCTGCAGCGGCGGCTAGGGCACCAGTATGGATATCCTCCTTGTGGGTTTGACCAGGTTCACGGAAATGAACATGAATATCGACCAAGCCAGGAGCAACTACAAGACCAGTAGCATCAATTATCTCTGCTCCTTCTTCTTTAATCTCAGGCGCAATTTCGACAATTTTACCTTCTTGGACTAAGATATCACACACTTGATCCAAGCCAGACTTGGGATCCATTACACGACCATTTTTAATTAGTAGCATCTGCTTTCTCCTTTATTCATAGAAATCAACTTGGGTATCCAACAATTTATCCCCATCATAAACAAACTTGGCTGAAAAGAAGGGTTTATCTTCTAAAAGCCACCCAACAAAGGTATGGTCACCTTCCCAAGTCGGCTTACTCAAAACCTCGTTATAGGGAACCCACTCCAGCGTTCCCTCATTGCAGTCAATCAAGTCCCCTTCAAACTCTGTCACCTTAAAAACATAGGTGTACCAGTCTAAATCTGGCGTAAATTCAGGAAAAGTGATGACACCTTTTAGAACTGGCTTGGCTTTCAGTCCTGTCTCTTCGAGGATTTCACGCGCCGCGCATTCCTGAGGGGTCTCTCCTCGCTCTAGCTTACCACCCACACCAATCCATTTGCCTTCATGGACATCATTGGGTTTCTTATTACGATGGAGCATTAGCAGTTCTTTTCCGTTATCAATGTAGCAAATCGTCGCTAACTGAGGCATATTTTCTCCTTATCTAAGCCAATCGATTGGCTCTTGTCCTGTCTCTTTTAAGAATGCATTAGCCTTGGAAAAAGGCTTGGAACCCCAAAATCCTCTATAGACTGACAAAGGACTGGGATGGGCTGATTCGATAATCAAGTGATGAGGATTGGTAACCAATGCCTTCTTCTTGCGTGCATAGGATCCCCAGAGTACAAAAACGACTGGTCTATCTAGATGATTGACCACCTGAATCACAGCATCCGTAAAAGGCTCCCATATCTGACCAGCATGACCATTGGCCTGTCCAGCAGGAACCGTCAAACATGCATTAAGAAGCAAGACTCCTTGCTTAGCCCAAGCTGTCAAATCATGGGATTTCTTAACACCAAGATCATCTGACAATTCTTTCAAGATATTTTGCAAGGACGGCGGAGCTGGGATAGAGTCAGGTACAGAAAAACTCAAGCCCTGAGCTTGACCTGGCCCGTGATAGGGATCTTGCCCTAGAATCACCACCTTAACATCTTCAAGCGGTGTTGTCAATAGAGCTTGAAAAACCTTTTCCTTGGGCGGATAAATAGCCCCCTGAGAATAGACCTGATTCATAAACTGATTGATTTTCCCAAAATAACCCTCAGGTAATTGCGCCTTAATCAAAGCATGCCAAGACGAGTGTTCCATAGCCGACTCCTTCATTTTTACTGCCTCTATTATAGCAAAAAGTGGTTATCTAAACCACTTTTTACAGTTTATCTAAACAATCCAGCAAGTCTTGGTAAGAATGGACTTCGTAGGTTGGCTGGGCTTGTGTGGGGTTTTCGAGGTGATGAGGATTGTACCAAATCGTGTCAATCCCAGCATTGTTGCCACCTTGAATGTCAGCTGTTAGGGAATCTCCAATCATCAGAGTCTTTTCTTTACTAAATCCAGCAATCTGTTGACCAATTTTTTCATAAAAGAGAGCATCTGGTTTTTGTGTTTGCAACTGTTCAGAGATAAAGACTTGATTGAAATAAGGTGCCAGACCAGACTGAGCCAAACGCCCTGTCTGAATTGCAGTAATGCCATTTGTCCCAGCATACAAGTCATAATCACGATCGATGAGACTGTCCAAAAGTTCATGAGCGCCTGAAAGAGTTTGCCCCTGTTGGGCGAGGTAAAATTGGTAACGCTGGGCTAGAAAACTACCATCTTTCTCCAGTCCAAAGTGAGCAAATAAACGAGAAAAGCGCGTGTTAACCAGCTCTTGTTTACTAATTTTCTTTTGCTCCAAGTCCTTCCAGAGATCCTTGTTCATAGGAACATAATAGTCTTTATAGGCCTGAATATCTGCAACCCCTTCTTCTTTTAGAAGTTGCGTCAAAGCCACATCCTCAGCAGCATCAAAATCAAGCAAGGTGTGGTCGAGATCGAAGAGTAGAAATTTGTAGGACAATTTCAGGTTTTCCTTTCTGAAGATAAACAACTGTCACTTCAGCCAGCTGTTCAATGTACAAACTTAAAAGTAGTATAGTACCACAAAGAATAATCGTTCTAATGGATTAACTAACCCATACTATTCTAGTGAATTATAGAAAAATCTCCTATAAATTCGAGCAATAGTTAAAATACCTACAAATATGACTCCCAAAATAGATAATACTATTTTCACAAAACTCATTTCCGAACCTATGACATATGTATGAAAAAGAGGGGCTAGTCCTACACATAGAGACAATAGATAATTACTAAATCTTATCTCACCAATTCCTGCAAAAAAATGTTTCATTTTAAATATCCCCATTTTACCTTTTATCTTTATAATCCACAAACAACTCTATTGACTTCTCTTTTTTTTGAAAAATCTTGACAACAAATTTACTCCACTTAATGCTACTAAGACTTCAATGGGTAAAAAATAGTAATCCCATATCAAATGAGAAATCAGCAATGTTAGAAATAGTGTACAGTCAATATAACTATTCTGAAAATACTCTGTAATTACATAATACAGAAACACCACAACCATCAAAATTAAAATAACCATCATAATACTATCACCCTGTTCTTAATTTATTGTCACTTTTTCCATCCCATTCATCAATAGCATTAAAAATCCAATCAATAAATGATTACCTACTCACTAATACTATTCTAAAATTTAATTTTTTAGGGGATTTAGTAACGCAATTCCAATTAGCAATACACCTAATATAAATAAAAGTATTTCCCAAAATTTATTCTCAGTTTTAATAAAAGGTATAAGATACATACTAACCAATATGGAACTTACTCCTAAAAGAGCAAAGACCATTCTGATTTTATCACTTAGTTTAAACATATTTAATTCCCCATAAAATAAGCATTGACTACGTTTACTGTAACATTCTCCCGTCTTTATGTAGAGATAATCCCCCATCAAGACATCTCATCTCTTCTTACTCAATAGCAGCATAATTATTTGGTGATACGAGTTTCATAAGATTTCTCCTCTTTAACGTTGCATGGTTAGGATAGTTCTCTAATTAGTAATCGTCGACTGCGTTTAAAGCACTTTGTTACCTAGATAAAATATCCTTTCTCTACCTGATTTGATTTTAAAGAGAACTAAGATTTAACCATATCTATCTCATTTCTTGTTTTTAAATAATTCATACTCTTTTTCTCTGACAAAGGGAAGTGAAAAATTAGAAAAAATTAGTAGAATTGAAAACAGATATCCGTCTGTTTGTATCACTAAAACATAACTTAAAAATATATAGACCATCAAATCTAGTACAAAAAGAGAAAATATCCTCCTTTTCATTGCCTTACTTGTCTTAAAGATTCTGTTTAATAGAATCTTTATCGTAGTATCTACACAAATTTTTATCAAAAAGATAAGAGCCAATACACAATTATCAACTGTACCATTAAGAATAAATGGAAATATAGTTAATATAAAACTAGAAATCTCTAAGTATTTTATCCAAGGAGATTGAGACATCTTACTTTTAAACTGACTGATTTTCCTATACTCGCTAGCTAATCTAGTATCAAAATCTTTACCAATTATATTAAAGATTAAGAACTCCAGGATAAAAATAATTATTAATACGATATAAGTAGAAACCTTTCCTGGAAAATATTTATTGATTAAAATCGGGAAACTAATTAACAGAATTGAGTTTATAGCCAGACAAATGGATACTATTTTATTCTTCACAGAGTATATAGGTAGCGATACTATCGAATAGAGAAACGCTAAAAAAATAAGCAAGAGATACTCAGTACTGCTAATTAACGGCGCCCTTAATGATAAAAATAGATAGGCACCCCACACGATGATGTGAGCTTTACGAATTGACTCTAGATTACTCATCTACCTACTCCTAATATGTAAGTTGAAATACATTTTTTGCAAATGAAAATATTATTATTATTTGGAGATCCAAAATATCTATCCCTCTTCTAGACCTAAACCAAGTCAGATTAAAGATACAAATATAATGGTAGGGCTTTCTTTTACTTTAGACTATCATAAAACAAGGAATCTTTCAACAAAATTCATTGGCAAAACACTATTCTAGAAGATTGTTAGCCCAAATCTTTCAGAATAGATCAATCCTAACTATCGAATACCTTGATTTCATAAATATCCTTGCAATTCTAGGCCTAGAATTCCTATAAACTAAATGTTTTCGTACTCTTCTAAACCATTGATTGCCTTAAATTTTAATTTTTAAAGAATTCTAAAGCTAGAATAGTCCCATAACAATCAGTTTTGATTGATTCACAATTTAGAAACACTATAGCTTTACTCCTGTTAAAATAAAAGGAACTGCATAAAGCAATCCCTTTCTGATTTTGAAATTATTTACTTAAAATTTGATAGTTGAGATAATAATTAGCTCACCTATAAAAAGAGTTATAGTAAAATTCCTTATTTATTGATTTCAAGCTCCTCCAACTGTGTTTGAATAACCGACAGTTCTGCCCCAGCCTGAAGAAGAGCAGCTGCAGTATAGGCGCCTTCTACAATTGGAACCCTGTTGATGATAATACTCTTATCACTAAAATCAGCCACCATTTCTAAGTTCATTTTAGCAGAACCTAGGTCAAAAAAGGCAAGTAAAGTATCTGCTGGATTTTCAGAAACAACCCTATCTACTTGATCAAAACTAGTTCCAATTCCTCCGTCCTCGGTTCCTCCTACATAAGTAATCGGAACATCTTTAGCCACTTCACCAATCAGTTCAACAACACCTTGTGCAATATTTTTGGAATGTGAAACGATAACAAGACCTATACTTTCCATTAAACCACCCCAGTTTCTAAAAGAGCAGTAAAGAGTAATCCTGATGAGAATGATCCAGGATCAATATGTCCGAGAGAACGTTCTCCTACATAAGATGCCCTTCCTTTAGTTGCAAGTAAATCTTTGGTAGCATTCACTACCTTATCAATAACCTCTTGAGTCAATTGGCCATCAGACAAGGCAGCAATAGCAGGAGTCCAAACATCAACCATTGTCTTCTCTCCAACTACTGCTTTCCCACGTTTGACAATCATATCCAAACCACTTTGTAAGATTTCTTCTAATTTTGAATGAGAATCAGCCTTGGACATTCCCATAAAAGCAGAGCCATACAAGGGACCAGAAGCACCGCCTACCTTACTCAATAGTTGCATTGAGACAAGTTTAAAGACATCACTGCTTGTCTCAAATTGCTTTCCTTCTAAGTTTTCCATAACTGCAGCCATGCCACGCGCCATATTTCCACCGTGGTCTCCATCTCCTATAGGTGTGTCTAGTTCACTAAGATAATCTTTCTGTTCTTGAATCTTTTCATTAAAAAGCTTCATCCATTCAAGAGCTTGTTCAGCATTCATTTGACATTTCCTCCTTGAGTTTTACCAAGCTGGTGTAGTAACAGGTGCATTTAGAGCATCCAACCACTCATCATCTGCCAATCGAATCAATGTCAATGACAAACCAGCCATATCGATTGAAGTCATATAGTTTCCAATTTTCTTAAATGCCAACTGAACACCTTTTTCATGGAGCAATTTTGCCACATCATTTGCAAATACATATTGTTCCATAAGAGGAGTGCTTCCTAAACCATTAATGAGAAGGCCATAGCGTTCACCAGCTTTAAGTTGGAAACCTTCAGATAGTTTTTTAACCAATTCTGAGGCCAATTGTGCTGAAGGTTGCATTTTCTCTTTTTTATATCCTGGCTCACCATGAATACCAACTCCATATTCAAATTCATCATCTTCTAGAACAAAACCTGGTTTCCCAACCTCAGGAACGGTTGCTCCAGACAGGGCCAGCCCAATTGTTTTAATTTCTAAGACAAGTTTATCGGCCAAGTCCTTCATTTCAGCTAATGACTTACCAGAACGAGCTGCGGAACCCAAAATTTTATGGACTAATATAGTACCTGCAACACCTCGACGACCTTGGGTATAGAGACTATTTTCAACAGCGATATCATCATCAACCACAACGCTTGCTACGTCAATGCCTTCCATTTCAGCAAGTTCTTGTGCAATTTCAAAGTTCATAATGTCCCCAGAATAGTTCTTGATGACCATGAAAACTCCAACACCTTCATCAGCCGCCTTAATGGCCTCTAAAATTTGGTCTGGAGTAGGTGATGTAAAGACTGCGCCACAAATGGCAGCAGACAACATTCCTTCTCCTACAAATCCAGCATGACTTGGTTCATGTCCTGATCCTCCACCTGAAATGAGTCCAACTTTTCCCGTCTTTTCTGCCTTTCTAACGATGACATCAAAACCATCTAAGCGTTCTACCAAGTCATCATGCATGAATGACAATCCCTGCAACATTTCATCAACAACCTGTGTCGGTTCATTTATAATTTTTTTCATGAGAAACTCCTTTCGGCATCTACCTTTGTTTTCGCTTTCATTATATATTTTTTATCGCTGGCTGATAAGGGACAGATTCTATTATTTGTCCCCTTTTAAACCCGTTTAAAAAAATTTTTTGGTAAAATGAAGGAAGTAAAAGAAAGGTTTCCTATGGCATCATCACTCATTACAAAAAAACGGATTGCCAAGGCATTTAGAGACCTATTAGCTACTAGAGAATTTGATAAAATCTCTATTGTAGATATCATGGAATCAGCTGGCATTCGTAGACAGACCTTTTATAATCACTTTCTTGACAAATATGAACTGCTAGACTGGATATTTGAAAATGACTTAACCGAGTACATCACCAATAACTTGGACTTCATTTCAGGCCAAAAACTATTGCAAGAATTATTTTTTTATTTCGAACAAGAGCGTTACTTTTATATTCAACTTTTTGATATTCAAGGGCAAAATAACTTCTATGACCACTTTATAAGTTACTGTCGCTTGCTGGTATCAAAAATTTTAAGAGAATATGGCCAGATTGATATCGATTCATCTGCTTATACTTGTTTTTTGTTAGACTATCATTCACATGCTCTAGCAGAAATCGTGAAGGCTTACGTCAATAAAAAAAGTCCAGTTCCACAACCAGACTTTCTAATCATGACAATTATTGGAAAGAGACCACAATGACATTTATTTCAAATCATAAACAGAAAATTATTTCAAGTTACATTTCGGCAACTGTTAGCAGTCACCCTGAATTAGAAAAACACCCTACCTTACCATTAGTCTATCAAAAAAATCGCAATCCTCATCAGGTTCCAATATTGTCAGGTGGAGGTTCAGGTCACGAACCTGCTCATATTGGATATGTGGGAGAAGGGATGCTTACCGCTGCTATCTATGGCCAATTATTTACTCCTCCTACAAGAACTGAAATCTTAGAGTCCATTCGTTTTTTAAACAATGGTCACGGTGTCTTCATCATTGTAAAAAATTTCGAAGCAGACATCAAAGAATTTAGCTGGGCCATTAATACTGCTAGACAAGAAGGAATTAAGGTCGGCTATAGTCTAGCACACGACGATATTTCTATTGAACCTCACAATAGATTTCAAATTAGAGGAAGAGGGCTTGCAGGGACTATTTTACTTCATAAAGTTCTAGGATATGCAGCTCAAAATGGTGCCGACATCGAGCAACTAACTGATTTAGGTCATCAGCTTGCTCCCGAAATCGCAACAATTGGCTTTGCAACGAAATCGGCTAGTCTCCCTCAAGCCACCCTTCCACTATTTAACTTGGAAGAAGGAAATATTTCTTATGGTATTGGGATACATGGCGAAGAAGGCTATCGTATCGTCCCATTCCAATCATCGGAAATCCTTGCAAATGAAATTATAAGTAAATTAAGATTGCACTATCATTGGAAAAAGGGTGATCAATTTATATTGCTTGTAAATAATCTAGGCACTACTACCAATCTAGAAATGGGAATATTTATCAATGATCTCCTTCAACTCTTAGAAATTGAAGGAGTCGCTATTACTTTTATAAAATCAGGAACATTTATGACCAGTCTGGATATGGCAGGTATATCTGTAACTCTATGCCCTGTAAAAAATAAGCAGTGGTTAGAAGCTCTCAATGCTCCAACAACAGCTTTTGCATGGTAATTTACTTGTATAACTCAAAAGGGCTACATCACTTGGTAGCCCTTTGTTTTTATCTTACGTTTAAAAGAACTCATTCTTGCCATTTCAAATAGGCCATCTATCCCTTACAATTCTTCCGATGAGCTTTGAGTTTTTTCAGAGCCCAATCATAGTGACTGGAGGTGCTACTGATAAAATAGGAACCTAGACTTGTCCCTCCTGTCCACTTATAGACACCTTTGGTAAAGAGTTCGTCATTGCTAAAAACTTCTATCAACTCTAAAACCTCTCTATGTGATTGTTCTAGGAGTCTAGTCGCTTCTTCTAAGGAGGTTTTCTGGTGCTTCTTCCAAAAAGCGACATTCATTTGTCCATAAGTTTTCCAATTATAAGGTTCAGGAAGAAAAGATCTTTCGTGACCTTTTTGATTAGAATGTACCCAGGTCAAAAGTAACTGCTGCCATTCATAAAGATGGATCAAGACATCCCGCAGGTTTTTATCCCTTTTCCAGTGAGCTTCCTTTTTATTTGGGTCTCTTGAAAAATCAAATGGAGTCTGTATCTCATCTTCACTTAGTTGGGAGATGAAACGATTGAGCTTCTCATAGTTTTCCTTAGAGGCCAGCACTAGCTCCTCTTTTGTTTTTGGTCTAGGAACAGGAGTACTCCCTTCACATTACTAGTTATTATTAGAAATTTTTTATCCTTTAAATCTCTACAACTTATCCTTTAATTTCTCAACAAAGAGATAGGCTGCTGGACAGGTCAAGGTATTCTTAATCGTTAAATGGTTGATTTGATGGATCTTTTTGCGGTCTGTATGGGGGAATTCACGACAGGCCTTTGGACGAACATCATAGATGGAACAGAGATTATCTCCTCCTAGAAAGGGACAAGGCATGGATTTAAAAACCTTATCACCATCTTCATCTACCTGCAGAAACTCCGCTTCAAAAGCTGGTAATTTCATCTTAAAGTACTTAGCAATACGAGTGATGTCTGCTTCCTTGAAGTCAGGTCCCAATGTCTTGCAACAGTTAGCACAGGCAGTACAATCAATCTCCTCAAAGACTTCTTGGTGAATCTGCTGGGCTAGCTTATCTAAATTTTTTGGTGGCTTTTTCTTTAAATTGGCTAAAACTTTACGGTGCTCCTTCTGCTTTTGCAAGGCTAGCTGGTGGTAATACTCAATATCAATTTCTTTAGACATGATTTCTCTCTTATTCTAATTACTTTCCCTATTATACCATGCCTCTGGAGCATTTAAAAGTGGACTTTATTAGACAATATAGTGTATTGAACCTAGAATAGTACACTAAGGATTCTAAAACGTTTCTAGAAATTAATTTGACTTTCCTAATCTCTTTGTTCATATCTTATTTCAATCTATTATACTTTTCCAAAATACGTCAAAAAAACCTTGCAACTAAGTTACAAGGTTAATGACATTAATCGAAGTTAACGTATTCTTTTTGAAGTTCAAGAACTTCTTCCATTGTTGAGCACTCTGTAAGGGCACGGTTAGCGTACTCTTCCATCTTAGCAGTATCCAATTTCTTCATTAAGCTACGTGTACGAAGTACAGATGTCGCTGACATAGAGAATTCATCCAAGCCCATTCCGACAAGAAGTGGAACAGCTTTTTGGTCACCAGCCATCTCACCACACATACCAGCCCATTTACCTTCAGCGTGAGCTGCCTTGATAACGTTATTAATCAAGCGAAGGATTGATGGGTTATATGGTTGGTAAAGGTATGAAACTTGTTCGTTCATACGGTCTGCCGCCATTGAGTATTGGATCAAGTCGTTTGTACCAATTGACATGAAGTCTACTTCTTTTGCAAATTGGTCTGCAAGCATAGCTGCTGCAGGGATTTCAATCATGATACCAACTTGGATATCATCCGCAACTGCAACACCTTCCGCAAGAAGGTTTGCTTTTTCTTCTTCATAAACTGCTTTGGCTGCACGGAATTCTTTCAAAAGAGCAACCATTGGGAACATGATACGCAATTGACCATGAACAGAAGCACGAAGAAGGGCACGGATTTGTGTACGGAACATTGCATCTCCAGTTTCAGAAATAGAGATACGAAGGGCACGGAATCCAAGGAATGGGTTCATTTCGTGTGGCATATCGAAGTAAGGAAGTTCCTTATCTCCACCGATATCCATTGTACGAACAACCACTGGTTTACCATTCATTCCCTCAAGTACAGCCTTGTATGCTTCATACTGCTCATCTTCTGTTGGGAAGTCTTGAGAATCCATGTATAAGAACTCTGTACGGTAAAGTCCAACCGCTTCTGCACCGTTGTTGTTAACACCTTCAACGTCTTTTGGAGTACCGATGTTAGCAGCCAACTCGAAGTGTTTACCGTCAGCAGTCACTGTTTGAGCATCTTTCAAAAGGGCCCATTCAGCTTTTTGTTTAGCATAAGCTTCACCAGCTGCTTTAAATTCTGCCGCTTGTTCATCTGTTGGGTTAATAATCACTTCACCAGTAATTCCGTTAACGGCAAGGATATCGCCGTCTTTCACTACTTCAGTGATGTTATTTGTTCCCAATACAGCTGCAATTTCAAGTGTACGTGCCATGATAGCTGAGTGGCTTGTACGTCCACCGATATTTGTTACAAAAGCTTTTACAAAGTTTTTGTCCAATTGAGCTGTATCAGATGGTGTCAAGTCATGCGCAATCACGATTACTTCTTCATTGATAGAAGCTGGGTTTGGCAATTTCTTACCAAGAAGATTTGCCAATACACGTTTTGTCACGTCACGGATATCCGCTGCACGTTCTTGCATGTATGGGTTGTCTTCCATACCTTCAAAGATAGTGATGAACATGTCAGTCACTTCTTTAAGACCTGCTTCTGCATTGACTTTCTTAGCACGAATTGTTTCTTTAATCTGACCAATCAATTCTGGATCAGAAAGGACCATCAAATGAGCGTCAAAAACTTGAGCCGCTTCTTCACCAAGCGTACCTACAGCTTTCTCACGGATAAGAGAAAGCTCGTTTTGAGAAGCTTCAAGAGCTACATCCAAACGAGCCTCTTCTGCATTTGCATCTTCGACTGAAATAGTCTCGAATGACAAATCCGGTTGAACGAGTAGATATGCTTTTGCAACTGCAACACCGTCAGATGCTGCGATTCCTTTAAGCATTTCTGTCATTTTCCTTATGCCAATCCTTCTTTTTCCATTGTTTCTGAGATTGCAGCGATAGCATCATCTGCATCTGCACCTTCAGCTGAGATAGTTACGTCAGCACCTTGGCCAACACCAAGACTCATAACACCCATGATTGATTTAAGGTTAACTGATTTACCTTTGTACTCAAGAGTGATATCTGAAGCAAATTTGCTAGCAGTTTGTACCAACAATGTTGCTGGACGTGCGTGAATACCTGTTTCTGCCACTACGTGGAAATCTTTAGAAGCCATAGTTTGACTCTCCTTTTGTTCTTTCTTTTTTGAGTTATATGTGATAACCCTTACAATTTGGTATTATATCATCTTCTAGGATTTTTTTCAAGCATTTTATGGGATTTATTCGATTTCCTTTCAGATAACTTGCTGAAAATCTTCTATCCTAGATGGCAAAACACAGGATATAGTTTTTCAAAAAACAAATCATAGGATAATTATCACTATTTCACAAAACAAACACTACATATTGTGTTTTGTGAGCTTGAGCATAAAAATAGACCACTATATTTAGTTTTAAATCATTGACAAAAATTTATTTTCTGATATACTAGGATAGAATTAAATTTTAAAGAGGAGTTACACAATGGTAACCGTTTATTCTAAAAACAACTGTGTCCAATGTAAAATGACCAAGCGTTTCTTGGACAGTAATAATGTCGCTTATCGTGAAATCAATCTTGATGAGCAACCTGAGTACATCGATCAAGTTAAAGAGCTCGGTTTCAGCGCAGCTCCTGTTATCCAAACACCAACTGAAGTCTTTTCAGGTTTCCAACCAGGAAAATTGAAACAATTAGCATAATCTTAGTACATCATCCAGAAGAAACTGCTTCTAGGGCTAACTTAGAGGCCTTTCTTTTGTAATTAGATAAGGGAAATTTTATGGGATTAAAACATCTTGAAGACGTGACTTACTTCCGTCTCAATAACGAAATCAACCGTCCTGTCAATGGACAAATCATGCTTCATAAAGATAAGGAAGCCTTGGATGCTTTCTTTAAAGAAAATGTAGTTCCAAACACTATGGTTTTTGATTCAATCAAGGATAAAATCAACTACCTCATTGAACACAACTACATCGAAATAGCCTTTATCAAGAAATACCGTCCAGAGTTTTTGGAAGAATTGTCTCAATTTATCAAAGACCAAAGCTTCCAATTCAAATCATTCATGGCTGCTTATAAATTTTACAATCAATATGCCTTGAAGACCAACGACGGTGAATATTACCTTGAAAGTATGGAAGACCGTGTCTTCTTCAACGCCCTTTATTTTGCTGACGGTGATGAAGCTATTGCAATCGATATTGCCAATGAAATCATCCACCAACGCTACCAACCTGCTACTCCTTCCTTCTTGAATGCTGGACGTGCTCGCCGTGGGGAGTTAGTATCTTGCTTCCTGATCCAAGTAACTGATGATATGAACTCTATCGGACGTTCTATCAACTCAGCTCTTCAACTTTCACGTATCGGTGGTGGTGTGGGGATTACCCTTAGCAATCTTCGTGAAGCTGGTGCACCTATCAAAGGCTACGAAGGAGCAGCTTCTGGTGTCGTACCAGTCATGAAACTCTTCGAAGACAGCTTCTCTTACTCTAACCAATTGGGTCAACGTCAAGGTGCTGGGGTTGTTTACCTCAATGTCTTTCACCCAGATATCATCGCCTTCCTTTCAACTAAGAAAGAAAACGCTGATGAAAAAGTTCGTGTAAAGACCCTTTCACTTGGTGTTGTAGTACCCGATAAATTCTACGAATTGGCGCGTAAAAATGAAGAAATGTACCTCTTCAGCCCATATTCTGTAGAACTTGAATACGGTGTGCCGTTTAACTACATCGATATCACTGAAAAATACGATGAACTAGTCGCAAATCCAAATATCCGCAAGACAAAAATCAAGGCGCGTGATTTGGAAACTGAAATCTCTAAATTGCAACAAGAGTCTGGCTACCCTTATGTAGTCAACATTGATACGGCTAATCGTGCAAACCCTGTTGATGGAAAAATTATCATGAGTAACTTGTGTTCTGAGATTCTTCAAGTCCAAGAACCAAGCTTGATCAACGATGCTCAAGAATTCCTTCAAATGGGAACGGACGTTTCATGTAACCTTGGTTCAACCAACGTGGTTAACATGATGACTTCACCTGATTTTGGTCGTTCTATCCGTGCTATGGTTCGTGCCCTTACTTTTGTTACAGATAGTTCACACATCGTAGCTGTACCTACGATTGACCATGGAAATAGCCAAGCTCACACCTTTGGTCTTGGTGCAATGGGACTTCACAGCTACCTTGCCCAACAATTGATTGAATATGGATCGCCTGAGTCTGTTGAATTTACAAGCATCTACTTTATGCTTATGAACTACTGGACTTTGGTTGAGTCAAATAATATCGCGCGTGAGCGTGGTATCACCTTCCACAACTTTGAAAAATCAGACTATGCTAAGGGAAGCTACTTTGACAAGTATATTACAGGCGAGTTTGTTCCAAAATCAGACCGCGTTAAAGAACTCTTCAAAGATGTCTTTATCCCAAGTGCTGCTGACTGGGCTGAACTTCGTGACAAGGTTCAAGCAGATGGACTTTACCACCAAAACCGCCTTGCTGTAGCGCCAAATGGTTCTATCAGCTACATCAACGATGTTTCTGCCTCTATCCACCCAATTACGCAACGTATTGAAGAACGCCAAGAGAAGAAAATCGGTAAAATCTACTACCCTGCTGCTGGCTTGTCAACAGAAACCATTCCTTACTACACTTCTGCCTACGACATGGATATGCGTAAGGTGATTGATGTTTACGCTGCTGCAACTGAGCACGTGGACCAAGGACTTTCACTTACCCTCTTCATGCGTAGTGACATTCCAAAAGGACTTTACGAATGGAAGAAAGAAAACAAACAAACGACACGTGACTTGTCTATCCTTCGCAACTATGCCTTTAACAAGGGCATCAAGTCTATCTACTACGTCCGTACCTTTACAGATGATGGTGGAGAAGTCGGTGCCAACCAGTGTGAAAGCTGTGTGATTTAATCTTTTCTTGAGGAAACTACATTTTCTCAAATTAGTGATTCATTCACCCTGCTAAACTAAACAGGAATAAGCATCTATACTATGGAAAAACAAAAAAGTCGGTCTTCCGACTTTTTGTACAATACTCCTCTAGATTTATGATAAAATAGAGGTAATTGTGAAATCACAATACTAAATACAGAAAGAGATTTCAAATGGAAACTTACTACAAAGCCATTAACTGGAATGCCATCGAAGATGTCATCGATAAATCAACTTGGGAAAAATTGACGGAGCAATTCTGGCTTGATACACGTATTCCTTTGTCAAATGACTTGGATGACTGGAGAAAGCTATCAAATGTAGAAAAAGACTTGGTTGGAAAAGTCTTTGGTGGTTTAACCCTTCTCGACACTATGCAATCTGAAACTGGGGTTCAAGCCCTTCGCGCGGACATCCGTACACCACATGAAGAAGCTGTTTTCAATAACATCCAATTTATGGAATCTGTTCACGCTAAATCTTACTCATCAATCTTCTCTACCTTGAATACTAAGGCTGAGATTGAAGAAATTTTCGAATGGACCAATACCAATCCTTACCTACAAAAGAAGGCTGAAATTGTCAACGAAATCTACCTAAACGGTAGCCCACTTGAAAAGAAAGTTGCTAGTGTCTTCCTTGAAACCTTCCTCTTCTATTCAGGTTTCTTTACTCCCCTCTACTATCTTGGTAACAACAAACTAGCCAACGTTGCGGAAATCATTAAATTGATCATTCGTGATGAGTCTGTTCACGGAACCTACATCGGATATAAATTCCAACTCGGTTTCAATGAATTACCTGAAGAAGAGCAAGAAAAACTCAAAGAATGGATGTACGACCTGCTCTACACTCTTTATGAAAACGAAGAAGGCTACACAGAAAGCCTCTATGACGGTGTTGGTTGGACGGAAGAAGTTAAAACCTTCCTTCGCTACAATGCTAACAAAGCTCTCATGAACCTGGGACAAGATCCACTCTTCCCAGATTCAGCTGATGATGTCAACCCAATCGTTATGAACGGTATTTCAACAGGAACATCCAACCACGACTTCTTCTCTCAAGTCGGAAATGGTTACCTTCTTGGTGAAGTTGAAGCCATGCAAGACGATGACTACAACTACGGTTTGGACTAAGTCAACAATTTCACAAGCGATATCAATATCATGGTTTGTTTAAAACAACCATGATATTTTTGTTTTTGTTTTCTTTTGTTTTTTAAATTGATTGATTGAATACTTTATGATAAAATAGTAATAGAAATAGAGGTGATAAGGATGTTAAAGCAGGAAAAACTAGATAATATTCTAGAAACGGTAAATACAAAAGGAACTATTACTGTAAAAGAAATCATGGCTCGCTTGGATGTATCAGATATGACTGCTAGACGCTACTTGCAAGAGTTGGCAGACAAGGATCTACTTGTTCGAGTTCACGGTGGAGCTGAAAAAATTCGCACAGGTTCTATTTTAAACAATGAACGTTCCAATATTGAAAAACAAAGCTTACAGATTGCAGAAAAACAAGAAATCAGCCGTTTTGCAGGTCATTTAATTGACGAAGGTGAAACTATTTTTATTGGCCCAGGTACAACCTTGGAATCTTTTGCCCGTGAACTTCCAATCGATAATATTCGTGTTGTAACAAACAGTTTACCAGTTTTTCTCATCCTAAACGAACGAAAACTAACAGATTTGATTTTAATTGGTGGAAACTATCGCTCTATCACTGGAGCCTTTGTCGGAACACTAACCTTGCAAAACTTGGCCAATCTCCAATTTTCTAAAGCCTTCGTTAGCTGTAATGGTATTAAAGACAATGCGATTGCGACCTTTAGTGAAGAGGAAGGTGAATCTCAACGCATCGCCCTCAACAATTCCAATAAAAAATACTTACTAGCTGACAATAGTAAGTTCAATAAATTTGATTTTTACACCTTCTACAATATCTCTGATATTGATACCATCGTTTCAGACTCTAAACTGAGCAAAGAAACCTTCGACCAACTTTCAAAACAAACAAAAATTATCCTTTCTAAACCATGAAACTGAGGATTGATAAAAAATAAAATGCGTCATATCAAGAAAATAAGAATCTTGATATGACGCATTTTTTGATGAAGATTTTTACAAAGAGTTTCCTAGATTCTTTATGATTGTTGAAACGGCATAAAATCTGAATCAAAGGAGATATTATCCCGTTCTTCAGGATTGATAAAATTTAAAAACAAATTTTTAAATTCTTCCAGCTCATAGTCTGAATGGCAAATCCATTCTTTACCGGTAGAGACATACCATTTCCCAAGATTTTTCAGCTCCTCATTAGTCAAACACGGTATTTGAGAACATTTTTCGAAATTTATAATATAAACTTTTTCATAAATAGATTGGATAAAATCTTTGAACATCTTTTGGCCTCACTAAAATTCTATATCTAATGACTAATTCTACTAGTCTATAATCTGACTTTCTGCTACTTTCTTGTACCAATGAGCTGATTTCTTAGGATAACGTTCTTGAGTTTCAAAGTCTACATAGAAGAGACCGTAACGTTTCTCATAACCGTTTGACCATGAGAAGACGTCCATCAATGACCAAATGAAGTAGCCTTTTACATTAGCTCCATCTGCAATAGCATCAGACAAGACCTCTAAGTGTTGTTTGACATAATCAATACGGCCATCATCGTAAACAGTATTATCAACGAACTCGTCTTTATAGCCGAGACCATTTTCAGTGATGTAAATCTTCTTGTAGTTCGGATAATCTTTCTTCACGCGCATGATTTGGTCATACAAACCTTGAGGGTAGATAATCCAATCCCAATCCGTACGTGGTACATAGTCAGGAGCTACACGACGACCAACACCTTTGATTTGGTATTTAGAGCTTCCTTTCTCACCCTTACCATTATGAATAATTTCAGTTTCTCCATCAAATGCTTCCATCCAGTCACTCATATAGTAATTAATTCCAAGGAAGTCGTTCAAGTCTTTCGCAACTTCTAATGCTGTGAAATCTTCTTCACGAAGATCCAAGCTACCACCATTGACTGATAAGATATGGTTGACACCTTCCATCGTTTCAGCTGAATAGTGACCTAGATAAGTTGCATCCAAGATAAATTTATTGTGGATGATATCTTCCAATTCAGCAGCGCGAACATCTGCTGGATTTTTAGGATCCAAAGGATACTTGGTCGGCAGAGCGTGAACAACACCAATTTCACCTTTATATCCTTTATCTTTATATAGCTTTACAGCACGCGCATGAGAAACCATCATATTGTGGTGCGATTGGAAGACTTTGGCAAGGTCATACTGAATACCTGGAGGGAATTTACCAACTAAATATTGACCATCACCGATTGGTCCAATTTCATTAAAGGTTGTCCAATAGTTTACTTCTGGAAATTCTTCAAAACAGAAGGCAGCGTAGTCTACAAAGTGTTCAATATTTTCACGGTTTAAGAAGTCGCCATTTGAGTGGAGAGCTTCTGGTGTGTCAAAGTGATGAAGAGTTACAAAGGGCTCAACATGACGTTTGTGACACTCTGCAAATAAATTATGATAGAATTCAACACCTTTAGCATTTACTTGACCGTAGCCTGTTGGGAAAATACGTGACCAAGCAATAGAAATTCGAATGCCATTGACACCATACTCTTCTGCTAGCTTGAGGTCAACTGGATATCGATTGTAAAAATCACTGGCTGGTTCGGCAGTGTACCAATAGTTATCTTCAAGATATTTATCCCACGCAACTGGTCCTTTTCCATCAGTATGTGTAGCACCTTCTGCTTGATAAGCAGCTGTTGCGCCACCGAAAATAAAGTCTTTTGGTAATGTTTTTGACATATAATTCTCCTTTTAATTAAAAAAGAAATAAGATGGAGAGGAGGCTAGTGAGGCTTTATTCTCCATCTCACTTCTTATACTAAGTCACCAAATTGTGACATGAGAAGGTAAAAACAATATCTTTTTACCGACGAATTAACAAGGCGATTAGGAAATTCGCCATAGCGATTTCCGTAACGAGAGGAAACTATTTCATAGTCCCTATCGTTAATCGAATTGTGACATGAGAAGGTAAAAACGATATCTTTTTACCGACGAATTAATAAGGCGATTAGGAAATTCGCCATAGCGATTTCCGTAACGAGAGGAAACTATTTCATAGTCCCTATTATTAATCGAATTGTGACATGAGGAGGTAAAAACGGTATCTTTTTACCGACGAATTAACAAGGCGATTAGGAAATTCGCCATAGCGATTTCCGTAACGATAGAAGACTATTTCAGAGTCCCTATTATTAATCGAATTGTGACATGAGGAGGTAAAAACGATATCTTTTTACCGACGAATTAATAAGGCGATTAGGAAATTCGCCATAGCGATTTCCGTAACGATAGAAGACTATTTCAGAGTCCCTATTATTAATCGAATTGTGACATGAGGAGGTAAAAACGATATCTTTTTACCGACGAATTAATAAGGCGATTAGGAAATTCGCCATAGCGATTTCCGTAACGATAGGAGACTGTTTCACAGTCCCTATCGTTAATCGAATTGAGCTTGTACAAATGCTAGAGCACCTTTTCCATCACGAGTTAGTTTGATGTATTGAGCACCCTCTGTTTTCGCAAGTTTAATATCGAGTTTATCAGTTTCTGCTTTCATATCTTCAAAGTTTGAAGCAACTTGAGGAGCAAGGATAACTAGATCAAACTCTGGTAACATTTCACGGTGAGCACCATAGCCACCTGCTGCTGCTTTCACAGGAACATTGTACTCTGCTGCTGCCTTGTTCAAAGCATTTGCAAGAAGTCCACTTGTCCCTCCACCGGCACAGAGAACGAGGACATTTGTTTCTTTAGTGATGGTATTTTGTGCTGCTTCTACACCTGCTTTTTCAAGAATAGCATCTGCTTTTGCAGTGTTGAAGTTTGCAGCAACTTTTTCTTTTAATTCATCATTAGACTTACCTGAACGCTCTTCTTCGAGAATTTGTTCATCATATACTTTAAGGAATGGATAGTAAATGATTACGTCAACCACGATTAGAAGGGCAGCAAGAATGAATGATAGAACTTGGAAGTTCGTACCAAGAACTAGACCTAATGGAGCTGGAGTTGTCCATGGTAGGTTAGCAGTAAATGAGTTCATTCCAAGTGTTTCAATAAAGAATTTGAATATCCATACGTTTGCGATAGGAGCAAAGACAAATGGAATGAAGAAGATTGGGTTCAATACAAGTGGTGCACCAAACAAGATTGGTTCGTTGACACCAAAGAAGGTTGGAACTACCGAAGCACGTCCGATTGCACGGTTACGTTTTGATTTTGTTAACCACATGAACATGAATGGAACAACCAGTGTCGCACCAGTACCACCCATGGTAACGATAAACATTTGTGTACCAGAAGTAAGAATCTTGTCAGCGTGCATACCTTGTTGGAGAAGGTTCAAGTTGACTTCGGCATTGGCATAGGTAATTGCTGCGATAGCAGGTTCAACAATAGATGGACCGTGAATCCCAACAAACCAGAAGAAGGCAAAGGCACCAAAGATAATGGTAATACCTAGATAGCCATCAGCTGCTGAGAATAGAGGAGCAAAGAATTTACCAATTGCTTCAGCTACACTTGCACCAGCGAATTGACGAGCAAGAAGGTCAAGCGCGTAGAGCGAAACGACAGAAAGTGTAAATGGAATAACGTCTTTAAAGACTTGTGATATATTTGGTGGAACTTCGTCAGGCATACGAATAGTGACGTTGTTCTTAACACAAACCTTATAGATGGCTACAGTAACAAAGGCAGCAAGGAAGGCTGAAAGCAAACCTTTTGTTCCAAGGAATCCTGTTGCAAAGCCACCTTCAATCGGATCAGCTGCCAACATTAACAAACCAACAATTGCTGCCAATAGTGTTGACATATAGTTGATTTGATTTGTTTTCTCCATGCTACGGTTTACTGAGTCGGTCAATGACTTAGCCGTTGTACCAGCTACCAAGAGAGCCAGAATCCCCATTGAATAGCTGTAAGGTTTCATCAGAAAGGCTACAACTTCATCAGACCATTTAAAGCCCCATGAGTTTGGTACAAAAGCAATCAATATAAAAATACTTGAGAAGAGAATAACAGGCATACCTGCAATGAAACCATCACGAATAGCACGAAGATAGATATTACGAGATAGCTTCTCAAAGAAAGGCTTTCCTTTCTCAATAAATGCAATTAGTTTATTCATTATTTAACTCCTCTCTTGTAGAGTTCAATTAAATGGTGCATCAAATCTTTTAACAAGATAGTTGTCATCAAGTGGTCTTGGCCATGCATCATGGTTACACTATAAGCCAAATCCTCGCCAGCTGCTTCCTTGGTCAATAGACTTGTTTGCGCGTGGTGAGCCTCTGCAATACAAGAACCAGCTTCCTCAACTAAGCTATCCGCTTTTGCAAAATCACCAGCTTCAGCAGCCTTCAAGGCTTCCAATAGTTTTGAACGAGCATCGCCAGCATAGGCTACGATTTCAAAACCTAACAATGTTACTTCTTCTCTATTCATGATAGAATTCTCCTTATATAGTTTAAATAAATTTTTATGACAATAAACGTTGGATATGTAGAACTAGATAAACTCGTTCACTTTTATACAAATCAAGACCCGTATGTTGCGTAATCACATCATAGATCTTGGAACCAATCTCGAACGCTTTTGGATAGGATTGTTTAATATGATCTTCCATATCAAGAAGAGATTGGTTATCATCTCTAGATCTATCCAAATAATCCAAGAAATAATTCAGATGAATCATAAAGCGATCATAGAAATGATTATTCTCTTTGGTTCGTTGAATTGCATAACCCTTTAGCACTTCCTCAACATTCCTGAGAATTTCTTTCCTCTTATCAATCGATTCAACCATTTGGACTTCATTCTCACCCTCAGCATTGATGAAATGATAAGCAATCCGAATAATTTCGTCCTCAGGAAAATGATCTGCTAGCTTCTGGCGGTAAATTTCGAAAGCTTCGTTTGCGATTTGAAAAGCGACAGGATACTTGACAGAAATATCTGGCAAATTACTATCCTTGTACCTTCCTTGTGCTAGAGCTTGATAAGAACAGTAAATATGATCTGTCAAGGTTACGTAGAGATACTCTTGAATTGGATAATGATATTTCTTTGATAGCTTATCAATGATTTCATAGGTCACTGTGATAAAATCAAGCGGAACATCTTTGAGGAGAGCCATAAAATTTTCTCTTGACTCTTCGGTCTTCATCCGAAAGATTTTCTCAACCTGATGTTCAGCAATCAAATCTCCCTTCTTCTTTCCAAATGCAATCCCCTTACCAATTACAATCACTTCTTCTCCTTTATCATTTCTGACAAGCGAGACATTGTGATTCATTGGATTTAGAATTCGATACATGTCAACCTCCTTTTATATCTTAAAGGTATATGAGTACAAAAAATGACCACAAATGAACTAGAAAATCATCCGATTTCTAATTCACCTGTGATCATGCCTAATATTACTTAGTAACACTCACCTTGTATTAACTTGTAACTGTATTCTATCATAATGCTGATAATTTGTAAACCCTTACGAAGAACTTTTTTATTTTTTTGAGTATTCTTTTATCAAAAAATAAAATCATAAACAAAATTAAGAAAACAAGTGTTTATAATTCAGAAAATTTCATCTCAATTTAAAAACAAGTGTACTAATAACTCTATATTTTTTTGAAAGCTCCAAACCAAAATCCATTATTCCTAATAAATAACTCATCACCAAAAGCTCTAGTATGTTTTGAACCGATTTCTAATTTTACAAGACGCATAGGAGCCAATAATTCAATTAACTCACTTTCTGTATAAACTCTTTCTAACATTGAATCTAGTTTTCTACGTATATAACCTTTTTCTAGTAAAGAATTATCAGGAATTGCATCTCGGAAAATTCCATCTTTCCGTGGACAATAAAAATAATACATTCCTCCTGCTTTCAACACCCTTTTCACCTCTGAAAAATAGTTTTGTCTATCTTTTTCATCAACTATAAATGTAATCGCAGACATTATATCAAATATAGAATCGAAATGGTTGTCAGGAAAATCTAAACCTTTACCTACATCTGTCTGTGTTATATGACAATTAAATTGTGGAAATGACTTAGTCAATAATTGTTTTGCACTATCAGCGGCCTCCTTTGTTAAATCTACACCACAATAAGTATCAGCATAATGATTTTCAATTAAATAGTAAAGATTCCTTCCAAAACCACAACCAACTTCTAATACCCTGCACTCATCGTTTTGAGTAACGATTTGATTTCTCAAAGAAAAAATCTTTTGAACTGCATCATTAGGAACTAAGCGTGTCTCTGTTTTTGATGATTGGGCATGTAATTCTTCCCATTTCTTGTGATTATCTTCATTTAAAACAAATGTATCCATTGAACTCTCCATATCTCATTATCGTTTCTACATGATGAAATCCAGTACTCTTTAACATTTCTTTATTTTCAGCATGAGTGTGGTTAATCATAACTCCCTCCAAGCTCAATTGCTTAGATAGAATTTCTTCTGGACTAAATCCATGTTCTTGCTTGAATTTAATATAATTGGAAACTATCAACTTATTTACCTTCGGATCTGTCATGATTTCTTTCTCAAATAGAATAAATGCTCCACCTTCAACTAAAGATTCATATATTTTTGATAAAATCTTTATTCTCTTGTCTGGAAGAATAAACTGAAGAAAATAATAGCTAATAATTAAATCGCTGGGTTCTAACCTGGCTTCCTCCACGGAGCTTGTTATAAATTCAAGCTCAGGAAATTTTGATTGTGCCACCTGATTCATTTCTGGAATCTCTTCTATCCCGATAAAACGAACTTCTTTTTTAGACTTGTGACGCTGGTATAATTTACCAATCAGGTTACCCGTTGCGGAGCCTAGCTCATAACATAAGGAATGGTCACGAATAAAAAAATCGCTTAGATGACAAACAAGGTCATGTCCTTCATCATATAAAGGAATGGATTGTCTAACATGCTCATCAAAATGTTGAGCTACACCATTACCAAAACTCCATTGTGTTCCATTTTGAATAACAATATCATTTCCAACTTCCATAGACTACTTCTCTTCTCCCTTGACTTTCCAGTTTACTAATACCAATGCTAACACAACCATCGAACCCCCAAGAACCAAATTTAATGTAAACGGCTCATGTAAGCCCATAATAGAAAAGATAGTTGAAAATACTGGAACTAAAAACAAGAAACTGCTAGCTACTGTTGCTCCCCTTTGTCCTAGACTATAAAACCACAGTCCAAACGAACCAACAGACGCAGGAATAATTAACCATATAAACCAAACCCAGCCCCAAAATCCTAAATTTAGAAAGTTATAACTTTCATGCACAGGTATTGAGAATAAGTAAAGGAATACCCCACCTAATAACAATTGCCAAGCTGTAAATATCCATGGACCGTTATCAAAAGGAATTTTCTTGGTGACAACTGTATTGATTGACCAACAAAATGAACCAAGTAAAGCAAACAAAGCACCTAAACTAAACGCAGATACATCTAGTCCAATACAAGTAACAACTCCAGCCACACCTAATATTAAGGCACTTATCTTCTGAATAGTCAATGTATCTTTTAACAAAAAATGTGCTAAGAAAGCTAACCAAAGAGGATTCGTAAATAAGATAATGGAAGACATCGATGATGACACATCATGAGCTAGGGCAAGATTAAGAAATCCCATGGTTCCAGCTGTCTGTAAGAGCCCGATAGTCACAACCAATATAAACCCCTTTATCTTGCTACCTTGACTTTTAGGGATGATAGTCCCTCCCTTGCCAAATAAAAACGATAATACCAACATCACTAACCCAGCAATAATAAATCGAACACCCCCAAGTAATAATGGAGGAGTCTTTTCAACTACTATGAGATATTTCCCAGTTGGAAAAGACGACCCCATAAAAAGTGTGGTAAGTAATATAGAAATCAAAAAAATAAAATTTGAACCTCGTTTCATTTATTTCCCCTTCTTTCAAAAGATATTGATGATATTTTTTGTCTTTTATTCTACTCTTTTAAAAATGAATGTCAAGAGATTTATCAAAAAATTCCAAGATTATTTTTTTAAACTCCTATGTATTGAGAAAAAAACAAAAAAAGGCTATACTGGTAATTGTGGATAATGATTATCTTTTTATATGGAGGTACAAACATGCGATTGTCATCAGGTTGGGAACAGTCAGTCTATGTCTTACTCATGTTAGATCAGCTCCCTGAAGGAAAATATATCAATACAATTTCCTTGAGTGAACGGCTAGAAGTTTCAGATTCTTATTTGAAAAAAATTATAAAACTATTAGACAACGAAGGATTGGTTAAATCCGTTAGAGGGAAAAATGGAGGCGTTGCTCTTTCTAAACCCCTCAGCCAAATCACCTTTTACGATGTATTTGTAGCTATAGAAGGAAAAAATCGAATCTTTGAAAGTCAAAATCTTCTAAAAAAATTCTTAGGCAACGAGGAAAGTAAAAAGGCTAAAAGATGCGTCGTAACCAACTCTCTTGATATTATTGAAAACACTTTAGTTGCAACCCTGACTTCTATTACACTCAGCCAGGTCGCCCATCAAGCTGAGATTAACTATGATTTAACCGATATCAGAAATTGGGTCAATAAATGCCAAAACTAGCTGGAGAAAAAATTCTTCAGCTAGTTTTTATAAATCCTTGACAAATAATTTTACAAGGACTATATTATATTTGAAGATATAATATATCTTCTATATCGTCAACAATGATATTTCATTGCATGCTTTTGGATAGCTAAAGAAAGAAGGTTCTTATGAAAGTTATTTTAGCTACTGACCAAGATGGTTTCCAACTGAAAGAAACCGTCAAACACTATCTGCTTCATTCTGGTTATGAAGTAATTGGCCTCAACTCTACACAAGGTTCTGCGGATTTCGTTGATTCTACTATCAATGCTATTATAGAGTTTAGAAAATATAAGCAAGCTCGTGCTATTCTTTTTGACAAGTTTGGACATTCTTTTATGCCTGCTAATAAGTTTAAAGGTATTATCTGCGCCGCTGTTTCCGATGAACACTCTGCCATGATGACTATTCGACACAATTCTACTCCAATCATTACAATTGGTTCTGGAATTACAGGTGATATTTTAGCAGTTGAAATAGTCAAAGCCTTTCTTGAGCACAACTATGATGCTGGTCGTCACCAAGTTCGCATTGATATGCTGAACAAGCTCTGCTAGGAGGTATTCCCATGAAAATTGCTCTCGGTTGTGATCACATTGTAACAGATGTGAAGATGAAGATTTCAAAACACCTAAAAGAACAAGGTCATGAAATCATTGATGTTGGTACTTATGATTTCGTCCGTACTCACTATCTCATTTATGGTCGCTTAATTGCAGAGGAGGTCGTCAATGGACGGGCTGACTTTGGAGTCGCCCTTTGCGGTACAGGTGTTGGAATTGCTGTATCTGCTGATAAAGTTCCTGGAACTCGAGTTGTACTTGTCGGAGATGTTGCGACTGCTCGTTCCGCTCGTGAAAATCTCAATGCTAATATTGTTGCTTTCGGTGGTGCAATCCTAGGTATCAATTTCATTAACAACATTGTAGATGAATTTATCAATACCAAGTACAAACCAAGTCCTGAAAAAGAGGAATTGATTGCGAAAATTGATAAACTATCTGAAGTGAGCCCAGATGTAGCTGCCAATGATCATATCTTCGATGAAGAGAATGCCAAGTGGGATCGTGGAGAATATCACGATTAACTTGTATTCCGCCTTCTATATTTTATCTAATACTCAATAAAAATCAAAGAGCAAACTAGGAAGCTAGCCGCGGGCTGCTCAAAGCACTGCTTTGAGGTTGTGGATAGAACTGACGAAGTCAGTAACCATACCTACGGTAAGTCGACGCTGACGTGGTTTGAAGAGATTTTCGAAGAGTATAACCTTGAGGATAACTAACTCAAGGTTGTTTTTATTTCATCAAAAAAAGTCTAGAGATATTTCTATCCCTAGACTGAAGTTTTTTTCGCAATCTGAGTGCTACACGCGTTCTTTCCATGAAGTTGCTGTTGTTTGAAGAACTTTGTTGAGTTCGTCAATGTTTTCAAATCCAGTTGTGCGAAGCCATTCGCGAGCTGCTTCTTCACCATCTTTGATGTATGCTTCAACTGATCCAGCCCATGTAGCACGACCACAAAGAACTCCGTTAAAGTTTGCACCTGATTCGTGAGCAAATACAAGAGTATCTTGGAAGAGCTTAGCTGATACACCAGCACTCAAGTAGATATATGGCAAGTTAGTTGCTTCATCTTGTGCTTTGAAGAAGGCTGCTGCTTCTTCACGTGTATAAACTACTTCACCTTCAGCGAAACCTTCAACATATTTAATGTTAACAGGAACTTCTACTTTCAAGACATCAATGTTAAAGCGTGGGTCTGAGAAGACTTTCATAGCACCGATAACTTTGTGTGGTTTTACTTTAGCGTATTCTACAGAACCAGCGTCAGCAATTTTTTCATCGTAAGCAAGGATTTCAAGGAAGAATGGGATATCTTCAGCCACACACTCAGAACCGATACGTTCGATGTAAGCTTGTTTTTCTTGGTTGAGTTCGTCTGAACTATCTACATCATAGTAAAGCAAGAATTTAACTGCATCTGCACCTTCTTCTTTAATACGTTTTGCAGACCAAACATCCAAGCAGTCTGGCAAGCGTTTTGTGCTTGTTGTGTCATAGCCAGTTTTTTCATAAGCAAGAAGAAGACCAGCTTTTTCATCAAGAGCTTTAGTTGCTGGAAGTCCATATTCAGGATCAAGAAGCATAGATGAAGCGTATTTAGTCAATTCATCTGCAACCAAGACTTTAAGTTCTTCCATTTGAGCTACAGTTGGTTCTTCTGTTTGGTGTTGAGCCATGAGGCGTTTCAAAGCACCACGTTGGTCAAATGCAAGAGCTGAGATGATACCATTTTCATCAGAAAGTTTTTCTAAGCGTGCACGTTTTTGTTCTGTTAAAGCCATTTTATACCTCTTTTACTATTAATTGATCATATAGAGCTTGATAGTTGGCCATGTTGACATGACCAGTTATTTTTTCTTGAGCATTAAGCATTCCAAGGACATTTGCCTTGATTAAAAGTTCTGCATCAGATTCTTTATGAAGAAGTCCTGAAGAAATTCCTGCCACAGTAGAGTCTCCAGATCCAACAGGATTTACTACCTGAATTCTAGGAATATCTACCTTGTAGAAAGTGTCACCATGTTTGGCAAAGGCACCGTTGGCACCAAGCGAAACAATAATCCATTCAATCCCTGCAAACAAAGGTTCTTGAAGGACTTCTTTTAATTCATCCAAATCCTCAGAAACTTCTCTTCCTAGAAGTTGAGACAGTTCCTCATTATTTGGTTTGATGACTGTTGGTTTATGTGGTGATTCAAGAACCGCCTGAAGTGCTGCACCAGAGCAGTCCAAGACAACAGGCTTGCCAGCTTGATTAGCAAGTTCTACCAAGCTCGCATAGTAATCAACTGGAAGGCCAGCTGGCAGACTACCTGAGATAGCTACTACTTCAACTGAGCCCAAGAGTTTTTTGAAATGTTCCAAAAAGTCTTGTCCTTCTTGTTCCAATACTACAGGACCTTTTTCAAGAACTTCTGTTTGGTTGTCTCCGTGGAGAATAGCGATACAGTTACGAGTTTCTCCCTGAATAGAGAAGAAATCTTTCTTAACCTTATCATCGATATGTTCAACCAAAAATTCACCAAGTTTACCACCGACTAAACCAGTAGCAAGAACAGAATCCCCAAATTCTGAAAGCACTCGAGTAACGTTTAGTCCTTTACCACCAGCCGTTTTGGTTACATCCACCACACGATTGACAGTATCAATCTTCAACTCATCCAAGGGATAGGAAATATCGATGGATGGGTTCATTGTGACTGTTAAAATCATAGGTCACCTCTTAGTCGTGGTATTCTCCGCGATCCCATTTTTCAAGGAATTCAGTGAAGAAGTTTGCGTCTGTTTGTTGAGCATTATGACTTTCAACGTGTTCAATTTTCGCAATCAATTTTTTGTTTTCTTCAGTTGGTTTGTATTCAGCATGGATGAAAGCTTCGATGATATCACACATAAGCAATTCACCAGTAATTTTACCACCAAAACCGATAACGTTAGCGTTCAATTGTTCTTTAGCATAAAGAGCTGTTGTCATATCACGAACCAAGGCAGAACGAACACCAGGAACTTTATTGACAGCGTTGTTGATACCAACACCAGTACCACAGATACATACCCCAAGATCAGCTTGACCGCTAGTTACAGCTTCACCTACTTTTTTACCAAAGATTGGGTAGTGAGTACGTGTATGGTCATAGGTACCAAAGTCAATGACTTCATATCCTTTTGATTTCAAAAATTCTGAAACCGCCATTTTTTCATCTGTTACGATGTGGTCACATCCAATTGCAATTCTCATTTTTAACTTACCTTTCTTACTGTAATCTAATTAACACATTTTGTTCAACATATCAACACGAATTTGGTGACGGCCACCGTCGTATTTACCGTTAACAAATCCTTTAGCGATGTTTTTAGCCAATTCATCACCAACAAGTTGTGCACCCATAGTGATCATACGTGAGTTGTTGTGGCCACGAGTCATATAAGCTGAACGTTCGTCAGATACTTCTGCAGCAACCATTCCTTTGATTTTTGTTGCAACCATGAATGGACCAGCTCCATAAGCATCAATCACGATACCAAGGTTTTGTTCTTCTTTGTTTACTTCTGCAGCAACAGCAAGAGTCACATCAACAAAGTCTTGACCTTCAGCTGTAACATCCACAACGTGGAAGTTTTCTTTTTCCAAGAAGTCTTTCACAACTTCTTTCAATCTCAAACCTGCAGCATCTGCACCGATAACAATAGACATATTGTATACTCCTTTTTATTTTTCTAGGCTAGTAAAACCTTTTATAGTTAGCAGTTTACCTACAAAAGCTTTCTAGCAGTTTATTGACAAATTGGATTGAATGAGATGACTGACACCTTATTCAAGTTTAGGAAACCAGTTTCCTAGAAATAATCCTTCTCCACGAAAGAGAATATAACAAGCGATTATTTGTTTGTTACAAACATCATTTGTTGCTTACAAACATAATATACTCCTATTTCCCGAAAAAGTCAACAGTTAATGTTTGTTTTTGTGGTTTTTATCTAAAAGATTTCGATATCAAAACCAATTTGATCCACTTGACCAGGTTCTAGGAGACGAACATTCTTCTTATCTTCTAGATGATTTCCTTCTTCAAGAGATGTTGACAAGCCAGACCATGGTTCAAAAGCAATGAAAGGGCCCTTATTCAAAGTTGACCAGATGATGAGATTTGAAAACTCTGCAAAGTGCACTTTTAATCCCTTATCATGTTTACGAGAACGAAGGGCAATTGTTCTAGATTGTAATTCATCTAAGGTAACTGCGTCTGTACTGAAAAGATCATAACTAAGATCTAATTCCTTTTGCCCCTCTAGCCATGGACTTCTATCTTGGAAATCCAACATGCCTGTTTCTGGGAAAGGACGTGGAACAGAGCAAGTCTCTTCTTTCTCAAACTCTAAATAGTAATCTTCGTAGACTTCATCATCCACTAAGGGACAATTAAATCCTGGATGTCCACCAATAAAGTAAGGCATGACCTTACTAGTTTCTTTATTGAAAATTTTGTATTGAGTCCGTACTGTCTTTCCTGTAAGGATATAAGTGATTTCTAGTCGGAAATGATAAGGATAGTTTTGATAGCTATTCTCATCGTCCTCAATTGCAAAAGTTACACTCTTGTCTGTCTGTTCGACTAATTCAAATTCTTTCTTACGAACCAAACCATGACGAGGAATCTTTCCTTTGCTTTCTTGCCCCTTCTCATCTATATAAACGGCTGTATCCTCTCTCAAAGAACCACAAATGGGGAAGAGAACAGGAGCTTGTCCACTCCAATAAGTAGCATCCCCTTGCCACAAATACTCCAGTCCCTCAGCATCTTTTATAGAAGAAAGAGCCCCACCAAAACTGTTAAATTGAACTCTTAATTGTTCTGATTTTAATTCAATTACCATTATTTTCTCCGATTTCTTAATAGTTTATAAAAAACTAGGCTGTCACTCCTAGAAGGTATGACAACCTAGTTTCAACAATTTACACTCTGCGAAAATCCAATTCAAACTTCGTCAGCGTCGCCTTGCCGTAGATATGATCACTGACTTCGTCAGTCTTATCTACAACCTCAAAACTGTGTTTTGAGCAACCTGCGACTCGCTTTCTAGTTTGCTCTTTGATTTTCATTGAGCTTACATTTTATAGGAGCGCATTATTTTGCTTTTGCTGCGTACTCTTCGTTACGTTTGATCATTTGTTTTCTGTACCAAGCAAAGATACCGATATAGAATACAAGGAAGACTACAGCACCAAGGATTGCTTTGATATCACCAGTTGTAGTGTTACCAATTGTCCAACCGAGAAGTTTTTCGATTGGTCCTTCAAGAGTTGAGTGAGTGATCAATTGAGTTTCGCTCACACCTGCTGGGAAGGCACCTACACCTTTAGCAAGTTCTGTTGCAAATGGTGCGATAAGTGTACCTGAAAGAAGGAAGAGTGGCAACAAGAGTGTTCCGAAGATAATCATACGGAGCAATTTACCACGTGTTACAACCAAGAGAGCTGGAGTAACACCCATAGCGATGATACCTGCAAGTGGCAAGATACCATTTCCAACTTTTGAAAGAAGCACAGCTTCAATCAACATGATTGGTGCAAGTACGTTAGCACAAGCCCAGATTTCAGCACGACCAGCGATGAATGGCCAGTCAAGACCGATGTTGAATTTACGTCCTTGAAGACGTTTAGTAGCAACGTTTGTAATACCTTGTGATAGTGGTTCTACGGCTGCGATGAACCATGAACCGATAAGTGAGAAGAGTTCCAAAGATACACCGGCAGTCAAACCAAGAGACAACCATCCTCTGATAACAAGACGCCATTTATCTGCATCTGCAACCCCTGCAATTGGATGTGGAGTTCCCATAATACCGATAACAATACCAAGAATGAAACCGATAAAGAATTTAGATCCCCAGAAACCGATTTTTTTGTTCAATTTAGCAGCATCAAAGTCATATTTATCAAGACCTGGGAAGAATTTTTCAAAAATCTTATCCAAAACCATGATAACTGGGTTCATCATGTAGTTCATGTGAGTTGATGTCATTGGTGATGAACTTGGTGCGTTAAGAAGGTCATCAAATGTAGGTTTCATCAAGTCAGAGTTGATGATTTTAAGAACCCCAACAAGTACGATAGCTGCTGTAGCAATCAATAGTGAAACCCCTTGGCTCACACCGTTGTTGTCTGCATACCATTTAATCAAAAGACCTGTGATAGACAAGTGCCAGATATCGAAAATATCAACATCAAGTGTATCTGTTTTCTTCATAGCAAGCATTACTACGTTGACAATCAACATGATGAGCAAGAAGTAAAGTGTCCAAGCAGATCCCCAAGTGATTGTTGCAAGTGGTGCCCAACCAACGTCAGTGATACTCAATTGAATACCTGTGTTTTCAACGAATTTTGCAAGTGATGCTGAGAAAGCACCATTTAGCATACCGATGATGGCACCGATACCTGTAAGAGCGATGGCAAGTTTGATACCACCTTCAAGCGCTTTGGAGAATTTCACTCCAAAAAGTAAAGCCAATACTGTCAAAATGATTAACATGATGACAGGTCCACCCATATCTAAGATAGGTGTGAAAAATTCTTTGATTAGACCAAAGATTGCATCCATAACAGTTCCTCCCTTTTTGTGTTATATGAATGTTAACAAATTAGAATTAGCTTAATCCGTGTTCTTTAATAGCTGCTTCAATGTTGTCAAATACTGGAGCACTCATAGCTGGGATACGGAATAAGATTGGTCCAGCTTCGATAACTGGAATGCCTGGGTCAAAACCAAGATCTGTTGCAGCAATTGGGGTAAAAATGTCATAACCTTTGATAAGGTCTTCATTAACGTCTTTGACCATTACCGCATCACAGTGAACATCAAAACCACGGTTTGAAAGTTCTTCTTCAAGAGCACTTTTAATTTGGTGGCTTGAGTTAACACCTGCACCGCAGGCAGCAAGAATTTTAATCATATGGATTTCCTCCGATTTAATATTTTTAATAGACAAGATTATGCAGTTGCTTCAGCTATATAAGCATAGATAGCTTCTGGTTCAGAAATTTTAGCCAAATCTTCCAAATGGCCATTTCCTGTAAAGAAGTCCATCAACTGAGCAAGAATGTTAGTTTGACTTGAACTTGAGTTATTAATGATAAAGAAGAGCAAGGATACTTCTACTTCCTTATCTGGCGCAATCATATTGTGGAAAGTCACTGGTTTTTCTAATCGAACGACCACAACTTTTTCGGCAAGATTATGAATCGTATCTGTATGAGGAATAGCCACATTCGGCAAATCCTTACCCAAAAATTCCATATCTAAGCCAGTTGGAAATGACTTTTCACGCGTGATCAAGGCTTCACGATAGGTTGGAGTCACGATTTTTCGTTCTTCCAATAAAGTTGCAACCTGATCAAAGAGTTGTTCTTGATTATCCGCTTCTAAGCAAAACACAAGGTTTTTGTCAAAGAAATGATCTAATCCCATAAGGTTTTCCCTTCTTTCCATTAACTTTATGCTATAAGTATAACACTATATGAAATCGTTGTCAATGATTTTCTGTTCTTTTTTGTCTCTTTTTTTATATTTTTGTTGTTTTTATAGTTCGACTTATTAAAACAAACACATAAACAAACACAGCAAATATTTTTTGTTTTAGAAACTAAAAAAACAGACCATTAAAGCCTGCTTTACTATTGATTCTGATATAAATTTCCTGTGAACAAGGAAAAGCAATTATGACAACTATTCTTCATCCATGCTCAAGACACTGAGGAAAGCTTCTTGTGGAACTTCTACTGATCCGATGGCTTTCATACGTTTCTTACCAGCTTTTTGTTTTTCAAGGAGTTTACGCTTACGAGAAACGTCACCACCGTAACACTTAGCAAGTACGTTCTTACGAAGGGCCTTGATATCAGTACGAGCCACAATCTTGTGTCCAATAGCTGCTTGAATTGGCACCTCAAATTGTTGGCGAGGGATAATTTTCTTGAGCTTATCAACGATAAGTTTCCCACGCTCGTAGGCAAAGTCCTTATGAACGATAAAGCTGAGGGCATCCACCTTGTCTCCATTGAGAAGGATATCCATTTTCACCAGCTTAGACGGACGATACTCTGACAATTCGTAGTCAAAGCTTGCATAACCACGTGTCGAAGACTTAAGCTTATCAAAGAAGTCAAAGACGATTTCAGCAAGTGGAATTTGATAGATAACATTGACACGATTATCATCAATATAGTCCATAGTCACAAAGTCCCCACGCTTACGCTGAGCTAGCTCCATCACTGCTCCAACAAACTCTTGCGGTACCATGATTTGCGCTTTAACATAAGGCTCTTCAATGGTCGCAATCTTAGTTGGGTCTGGAAACTCAGATGGGTTAGAGACATCCATAGACTCACCGTCGGTCAAATTAACCTTATAGATAACGGATGGAGCTGTCATGATAAGGTCAATGTTGAACTCGCGTTCCAAACGTTCTTGGATAACATCCATATGAAGAAGACCAAGGAACCCACAACGGAAACCAAATCCAAGGGCCTGAGATGTTTCTGGTTCAAACTGAAGACTAGCGTCATTCAGTTGCAATTTTTCAAGGGCTTCACGAAGGTCATTGTACTTGTTTGATTCGATGGGATAGAGACCCGCAAAGACCATAGGATTCATCTGCTTGTAACCATGTAATGGCTCTGTCGCAGGATTGGTTGCCAAGGTAACAGTATCACCCACACGAGTATCCTGAACCGTCTTGATAGAAGCCGCAATATAACCAACGTCACCAGTCGCAAGGAAATCACGACCAACTGCTTTGGGTGTAAATATACCGACTTCGGTCACATCAAAGGTCTTGCCATTGCTCATAAGCTGAATCTTATCGCCAGGCTTGACCACTCCATCCATAACGCGAACTTGGAGAATAACCCCACGATAAGCATCGTAAACAGAGTCGAAAATCAAGGCTTTGAGTGGTGCTGCAACATCACCCGTTGGGGCTGGCACTTTTTCTACGATTTGCTCGAGGATTTCTTCGATACCGATACCAGCCTTGGCAGAAGCTAAAACTGCTTCACTGGCATCCAAACCAATCACATCCTCAATCTCAGTACGCACGCGCTCAGGATCTGCAGCCGGCAGGTCAATCTTATTAATGACTGGCATGATTTCCAAATCATTGTCCAAGGCTAGATACACGTTGGCAAGGGTTTGAGCCTCAATCCCTTGGGCAGCATCGACAACCAAAATCGCCCCCTCACAGGCAGCTAGCGAACGTGAAACTTCATAAGTAAAGTCCACGTGTCCTGGCGTATCAATCAAGTGGAAAATATAAGTTTCCCCATCTTTTGCAGTATAGTTCAGCTCGATGGCATTCAACTTAATGGTAATCCCACGTTCCCGTTCTAGATCCATGCTATCCAAAAGCTGAGCCTGCATTTCACGACTTGAAACCGTCTCCGTCTTTTCCAAAATGCGGTCTGCTAGAGTCGATTTTCCATGGTCAATATGGGCGATAATAGAGAAGTTACGGATCTTCTCCTGTCGTTTTTTCAATTCTTCTAAGTTCATGATTCTCTTCCTTTCAGGGTATCTATTTATTATAAATTGTTTTTGATATTTTGACAAGACCATACCCTGCTAGGAGTACTAATCTTCAGCGACAAAGCCGTCATTTTCGATAAAGTGATGTTCTGTCATTCCTTGGTCTGTAAAGACAATCCCATGAAGGACACCACCATAAACAGCTCCTCCGTCCATGCCAATCTTGCTATCTTCTGTAGTCCAAAGTTCAGCTGTACCTCGGTCTTGCTTCAACAAACCATAGACTGGTGTATGACCAAAGACAATGATTTTTCCAGTATGATTTTCGGCTTCGTGGAATGGTTTTCTAAGCCAGACTTTTTTATAATCTGTAGTTTCATGCCAGTCGTCCAAGGTCAAATCAATACCAGCATGAACAAAGATATACTTGTCTGTCTCTACCACAAATGGCATTTGACGAATAAATTCGACCAAATCTGCCGCTTCAGTAGCCACCCGCTTGGCATCTTCTACTCCGTCAACTGGTGCATCCAAGGGACGACCTAGGATAGAGTTAATGGTTGTATCTCCACCATTGCGACGATAGTGGTCATAGCTTTCTTCTGGGTCATCGAGCCAAGTTAAAAACATATACTCATGATTTCCTGACAAACAGATCGCCCCTTGATTATCAACCAAGTCCTTAACCATTTCAAGAACACGGTGACTATCTTCACCGCGGTCAATCAAATCCCCTAGAAAGAGCAACTGGGTCTGACCATCCCAAGTTTTGAGAAGGTCTTCTAGCATCCCAGCTTTTCCGTGAACATCTCCAATTACATAATAGTCTGTCATCTTATTTCTCCCTGTTTCTCAACAATTCTCTGGCTTGCGTCAGGGCTGCTTCCGTCACATCATCTCCTGCCAACATCTTGGCAACTTCCTCCACTCGCTCTTCAACCGTCAAGAGACGAACAGTCGAAACCGTTGAATGCTCATTGCTAATCTTCTCAATAAAGAATTGATAATCCGCAATCGCAATCACTTGTGGCAAATGAGAAATAGCCAGGACCTGACCATGTTGGCCAATCTTGTGAATCTTCTGCGCAATAGCCTGAGCTACACGACCTGAAACTCCTGTATCCACTTCATCAAAGACAATACTTGTCTTGCCCTCTTTACGAGAAAAGGCAGACTTAATGGCTAGCATGAGACGAGATAATTCCCCACCAGACGCAACCTTAACCAAGGGTTTAAAGTCTTCGCCAGGGTTGGTTGAAATGTAAAACTCAACTGTTTCATTGCCCTCACGGCTGAATTTGCCCTTGCTAAAACGAACCTGAAACTGAGCTTTTTCCATATAAAGGTCTTGCAGTTCTTGTTTAATCTCATCTTCGAGCTGCTGAGCCAAATCATGACGAGCAGAGGCAAGTTGACCTGCCAGATCGACAAGATTAACTTCCAATTTCTTGAGCTCTGCTTCCATGTCCTCAGACGAAAGGTTATTACCTGTCAAGAGATTGTATTCTTCCGTAATCTTGGCAAAATAAAGCAAGACATCGTCTACAGTCCCACCATACTTACGGGTAATGGTATGAAGGAGATCCAAACGATTCTCAACCTGCATAAGACGATTGCCGTCAAAATCAAGATCCTCAATAATAGCTTCCAGACGTTTGCTAATGTCTTCTAAGACATAGTAAGTCTCAGACAGAGAGCTTGAAATTTCACGGTATTCGGTATCATACTCTTCGACACTTTCCATGTCATTCATGGCCGAACGAACATTGGCCAGACTCGAGAACTCTTCATTGTCCAACATACTGTAGGCATTGGTCAGTGTATCCGCAATATTTTTATGGTTGAGAAGTTTATCTCGCTCTTGGTTGAGAGCCAAGTCTTCCCCTGCTTGCAAATTAGCCACCTCAATCTCTGCCATTTGAAATTCCAACATCTCAATACGAGCCTTGTGTTCCTGTTGGTTTTTCTTGACTTCCAGAACCTGCTTACGCATTTTACGGTAGGCATCAAAACTCGTTTGATAGGTTTCTTTCAAGTCCCAAAAAGCTGCATCGCCAAATTCATCCAACATTTGAATATGAAGTTGAGGGCGCATTAACTCTTCTTGGTCATGCTGACCATGTATATCTACAAGGTGTTGCCCAATAGCACGCAAAACAGACAGATTGACCATCTGACCATTTACACGGCTGATACTACGTCCATTTTGCAGAATTTCCCGACGGATGATAATCTCATCCCCCATTTCCAAACCTTGCTCATCAAAAATTTCCTGTAAAAGGCGACTATTCTCAACTGAGAAAAGTCCCTCAATCTCTGCCTTTGGCGCACCGTGACGAATAACATCTGTCGTCGCACGAGCTCCCAACATCATATTCATGGCATCAATGATAATCGACTTCCCTGCACCTGTTTCACCAGTCAGGACTGTCATCCCCTTTTCAAAATTGAGGGAAATAGCCTCAATAATGGCAAAGTTTTTTATCGAAATTTCAAGTAACATATAGACCTACCAATTTTTTACTTGTTCAAAGATTTCCTCAGCTAGACTTTCACTTCTTGCAATGACTAAAATCGAGCTATCATCAGCCAAACAGCTGAAAATCTTGTCCACAAAAGTCTCGATTAACTGAGCTTTTACAAAAGCTGTATTTCCTGGAATCACTTGGAGATTGATCATCTTATCCATCAATTCTGCCGATTCGATATTGTCTTCAGCCAGTTGTAAACTTTTTACGATTGATTTTGGCAATTCGTAGACATAGGTGTTGTCTCTCAAAGGAATTTTGACAATTCCCAGCTCCTTGATATCTCGGGATACCGTCGCTTGAGTGGCAGTGATACCTGCCTCTTTCAAATGTTCTACAATTTCTTCTTGTGTACCGATTTGATAATCTGTCACAAATCGTCTAATTTTTTCAAGTCTCTCTTTTTTATTCATTTTAAAATTGACTATGCGCCCTCTCTACTACTTCTTCAATCTCAGCAAGAACCTGATTACTTGCTGACTCTTCTTTTTTCAAATACGCTAAAAACTCAATATTTCCATGTCCACCTTGGATGGGAGAAAAGTCCAGTCCAAGGACTGAAAAGCCTTCCTCTACTGCCATAGCTGTGACAGATTCAAGGACATTCTGGTGCACCTTAGCATCTCGAATAATTCCATTTTTTCCAATCTGCTCACGTCCTGCTTCAAACTGGGGCTTAACCAGAGCCACAACCTGACCTTGATCTGCCAAGACTCGGTGCAAGGCCGGCAAAATCAGACTGAGGGAAATGAAACTCACATCAATACTGGCAAAGCTAGGTTCCTGCTCGAAATCAGTCTTTTCAGCATAGCGGAAATTAAACTGCTCCATGCTGACAACCCGTGGGTCTTGGCGTAATTTCCAAGCCAACTGATTGGTACCGACATCGACTGCAAAGACCAACTCAGCACCATTCTGTATCATAACATCTGTAAAGCCTCCAGTAGAGGCCCCGATATCAATCGTGGTCGCTTCTTCCACTGACAAATCAAAGACCTGCAAGGCCTTCTCCAGTTTCAAGCCACCACGGCTGACATACTTGAGTTTCTCCCCCTTGAGTTTTAACTCGGTGTCATCTGGAATTTTCTCTCCTGGCTTGTCAAATCGTTCTCCATTAAGGACTGCTACGACTAGGCCAGCCATGACACCGCGCTTGGCCTGCTCTCGCGTTTCAAACAAGCCCTGTTTATAAGCTAGTACATCCACTCTTTCCTTAGCCATTGATTCTCAAACTTTCTACTACTTTCACAATCGATTCTGTTTCAAAGGGAACCTGCTGGGCAATTTCTTCTAATTTTGCATTTGCTTGATCCAAGGTTTGGTTACAAAAGGCAATGGCCTCTTCCAAGCCCAACAAGGCTGGGTAGGTTGACTTTTCAGCCTGTAAATCCTTTTGTGGTGTTTTGCCAATTTCTTCAAAAGTAGCTGTCACATCTAGCACATCATCTCTGACTTGAAAGGCAAGCCCAATCAATTCACCAACAGTTTTCAGTTTTGCTTGTATTTCAGGTGCCAATTCGGCTATGAGGGCAGCTGCTTGAAAGGGATATGCTAGCAGTTTTCCAGTCTTATTAGCATGAATAGTCTGGAGTTCTTCCAAAGACAAATGTTGGCGTTCTCCCTCCATGTCCAAAACCTGCCCTGCTACCATGCCCAGACTTCCTGAAGCAAGAGATAAGTTGGCAATCAAGTCTACCTTAATCTGACTTGGCAAATCTGCCTGCGCTATCAAGGCATAAGGATCCAGGAATAAAGCATCTCCTGCCAAAATTGCCATAGCTTCGCCGAATTTCTTATGATTGGTCAAGCGTCCCCGACGGTAATCATCATCATCCATAGCTGGAAGATCATCATGAATCAAGCTCCCTGTATGAATCATTTCCAAGGCCGCAGCTACCTGCGCGTGAGCAGGTTTAATGGCAATATGCAAGGCTTCCAGAACTTCTAACAAGAGAAAAGGTCGAATACGCTTGCCACCAGCATGAATGGAATAGAGAACAGACTCTCGCAAACTAGAAGCAAACTGCTGGTCTCCATAAAAGTCTTCCAAGGCCGACTCGACAAGAGCTAATTTTTCTTGCTTCTTCATTCAAAATCACTTTCTGTTCCGTCTTCTTGCATGACCTTGACCAAGGTCTTTTCAGCCTTGTCCAGCGTCGCTTGGAGTTCTTTAGACAAGACCATACCCTGTTGAAAGGCAGTAATCGCATCTTCCAAAGCAATTTCACCATTTTCCAAACTTTGGACAATGGTCTCCAGTTCTGCTAGATTTTCCTCAAATTTCTTTTGTTTTGACATCTTTAACCTCTAATTCTACTTGACCATCTCGCATCAAAAGCGTTACTTGATCTTTTTTCTTCAAACTCTCAACCGAATCTACAACGGACTCTTCTTTTTTAACAATAGCATAACCTCGCGCCACAATTCGGCTGGTATCCAACATCAGAAGTGCTTCTGAAAGTCTCTTGACCTCAGCAACCTTGGCATCATAAACCAAAGCCATTTGGCTACCTAAGAGCTTGTCCAACTGTCCTAAACGGTCTTGATAACGTTGGATTTTGGTAACGGGTGATAATTGTACCAGTCGATGCGTCCTTGCTTGGACGACTTCTTTGTTATCAGAAATCCGTGTACGTAAACTTTGTTTTAAGCGCAGTTGCAGTTGATCCAAGCGTTGCAAATAGCCATCATACAAGCGCTCTGGCTGTCTAAAGATGACTGACTGACTACATTTTTTCAAAGCTTCTTGTTTCTTCGATAGGACATTTCGGACTGCCGTTCCCATCCGTTTTTCCTGATTTTGCAAATGAGCTAACACATCCAACTTGGTCACAGGTGTTGCTAATTCAGCAGCAGCTGTTGGCGTCGCAGCGCGACGATCTGCCACAAAATCTGCCAAGGTCACATCCGTCTCATGCCCCACACTAGAAATGATTGGCAAACGAGATTCAAAAATAGCTCGTACCACAATTTCTTCGTTAAAGGCCCAGAGATCCTCAATAGAACCTCCACCACGACCAATAATCAGCAAATCCAAATCGTCCCGTTGATTTGCACGCGCAATATTTCGAGCTATTTCCTCTGCTGCTCCATCTCCTTGAACCTTTGTCGGATAGAGAAGAATATCGACACCTGGAAATCTCCTGCTGACAGTCGTGATAATATCTCGAATAACGGCTCCACTGCGACTGGTTACTACACCAATTCTCTTAGAAAATTGGGGCAGAGGTTGCTTGAACCTCTCTTGAAACAGGCCTTCTTCTGTCAATTTTTTCTTGAGTTGTTCAAACTGAATCGCAAGCGCTCCAACCCCATCAGGTTCAGCTTTTTCAATAATGATGGAGTAGCTACCGCTCGGTTCATAGACCTGCACACGCCCAATCACATTGATTTTCATCCCTTCTTCCAGGTCGAAACCTAATTTCTGATAAATCCCAGACCAGATGGTCGCTTGAATGACTGCATGGTCATCTTTTAGGGAGAAATATTGGTGAGTAGGTCGTTTACGAAAGTTGGAAACTTGACCAGTTAAATAGACCCGTTCCAAGTAAGGGTCTTTATCGAATTTCATTTTCAGATACTTGGTCAAAGTTGTTACTGATAAATACTTTTCCATCTTCACCTACTACTCATTTTCTTGCTCTTTCATGGGTATTATTATACCAAAAATATGCCTAAAAATCTCCATTTATGTACCATTATGAGGGAAAAATAGAAAAAGGAGGCAAGGCCTCCTCATCTGATTATTTGCTGTTACGAGCTTCTTCCAAAATCTTTGCAATCTTGGTCGTCAAAAGATCAATAGCAACTGTATTGCTGACCCCTTCAGGAATAACGATATCAGCATAACGCTTGGTTGGTTCGATAAACTGGTGGTACATTGGTTTGACCACACCTAAATACTGGTCAATCACGCTATCCAGACTACGACCACGCTCTTCCATATCACGCTTGATACGACGAATAATGCGCACATCATCATCCGTATCCACAAAAATCTTGATATCCATCAAATCGCGCAGACGCTTGTCCTCCAAGACCAAAATCCCCTCAACGATAAAGACATCTTGAGGCTCTTGACGATAGGTCTTGCTACTCCGTGTATGCTCTGTATAGTCATAAGTCGGAATGTCCACTGGACGACCCGCCAACAATTCCTTCATCTGCTCGATCATCAAGTCTGTATCAAAGGCAAAAGGATGGTCGTAGTTGGTTTTGACACGCTCTTCAAAGGTCAAATGAGACTGATCCTTGTAGTATGAATCATGCTCAATCATGGAAATCTTTTCATCAGGAAAATGCGATAAAATGGCTCTTGAAACACTGGTCTTACCACCACCAGAACCACCTGTCACTCCGATAATGATTGGTCTATTTTGCATGCTATCCTCCGTTTTTTTATCCGTCGTCTATTCTATCACATTTTTTGCAAAATTTATAGTCTGGTTTTGGGTAGAATTTCAGGTACTCAACTAATAAATTTCAATAAAAAGCTTGAGTTCTACTTTAATTAACGAAACAAAAAGACTTTGCAATTTTTAAGTAAAAAGGTTTGATATCTATAACCAATTTCGTATAATCTTTATATACGGTTTTCTAAGACTGTCTCTTGATTCTGATTAAATTGCTGATGAATACTTTGCTGTTCCCTCCACTGATTTTTGATTCATCTCTTTCAATTTTTTATTATTCTTAACTTCGTTTTCTTCTACTATTTTGAGTTTTACTTTAAATAGCAATTATAGAGGCACAATCTTCTCTAAAATGATCAAAACTTTTTCCACTTTCTAAATAGTACTTAACGATTTCCTCTATTAAACTTTTTTTGCTTAAACCATCTTCATCTTTATTAAATAATTTAGGAAAATCAATAGAAAGCCCTTGTTTTTTAGTCTGTTGGTAATAGACAATGAGGTCTTCTTTGTTATTTTTAACAAACATTTCTAAATCCATCATTGTTTGTACTTCGTTCATTTCGTTCTGAAATTCTTGATTTGAAAAAGCAATATATTGAGAAGGCTGACGACGTTTGTTTATCTCCTCATTTAATTTATAAATAACAGAATCATTATCTATTATTTCTACTAAATACTCACATATTTTAAATCCGAAATAATTTTGATCAAACCAATACTTATCGTCAATCTTTTCAAATTCACTATTTTTACTATATATATCTGATAGATGTTCTATGTAGGACTTTAAAATAGATTTTGTTAAAGTTAGTGGACTATTTGCTAATATGGTCAAAATTTTTTGAAATTCTAACTTTATTCTATGATTATATGTTTTTTCAATATTATAGTTATTAATGAAATTTCGAATACGTTTATCCATAGTATTGTCTTTATAGTGAAATACAATACTTGGTTGAAAAACCTCGTTCGTATCATTAAAATTTACCTCAAAATACTTCTCAATTGCAAACTCTTCAAAGTAAGGGTTAATTTCACTTTCTTCCTCTATGAAAGACCTTTTACTATGTTTAGAAGTATTGCACTCCCCACAACATTTGACTAGATTAATTGGCAAAATTGCAAGTCTGGGTTCACCAAGTTTTTGATCATTTTTCTCTTTCCCACTCTTAGGAATAATATGCTCGAGTGTTACTTTAGTTGAAAATACACCTTCACAAATAGGACAAATTGCTTGATTATAGGTATTTTTTACAACTGGGAATTTTTGAAATAACCCTTTCGATTCTTTTCGGATATGACTATCATACCATGAAGGTATAATCTCATACTGTGACTGAATTAGATTAACATTTAATTCATACAACGAACCTATAGCTTTACTTTTATATTCTCTATCTAATTCTGTTAAAAAAATACAAAGTTTTTCCTCATCAGCTACTTCTTTCAATACTTCAATAACTTCTTCTATAGACGGATATTTTTGTGCTACTCTTTTGATAAGACATCACCCGCTTTCTCTATCTCATCTTTCACTACAAGATACTTCAGAAAAGCTTCATCTCCTAGATATTTTTTATCATCTTTATAGGATAATGGTTCAATCTGTTTCTTAATTATTTCATTATCATCTTTGAGTGATAATGAATCTATGCTTTCACCAATTCCTTGCTCTTCTTTTCTAGTTATTCTAATAAGTTTATCTCTTTTTTCGTTAAAGAAACTATTATATCCTGTTTGCTGTAATTCTACCCCATATATATTCTTGTATAGAGTATCTAAGTTCTGACCGTAAGTTTTGTAATTAGTATTTTTTAATCCGTGATTAGAATCTAATCTATAGACATTACAATGAGGAATTTCTTGAATGATTACTGGTGAATGTGTAGCTATCAAACAGAAAGCTTTATTATTATCCACTAACTCTGAAACAGCTCGAATAAATGCTTTAACCATAGGTGGATGCATAAACGTTTCTGGCTCATCAAAAATTACCAAGCTTCCTTGATTAATACTTGAAACGAGCTTCGTAATATATAAAAGAATAGTTGCTTGCCCTGAACTTAGATTGTCTATTTTTTCTAGATCTTCTTTTATTATATCTCTATCTAAAAAAGCACTTTTGATATCTTCTACCCAAGTTTCAAATTCAAAGAATTTTATAGCTAACTCCCATTGAGCTAATTTCGTATTAGAAGCAATCAAGTCAAATAATAGATTCTGTATGTAGTAGGAAAAACTTTCTTTAATACTTATTTCAGCTTCGAATCCTTCTTTTAGTGTATTATCAGAATTAAGATACTTTCTAGATTTCTCATGTAGATACTCCTTAACATCAGTCAATGATGTAGCTTCTGCTTTCTTGACTACTTCTGGAATAGGAGGATATTTGACGGAAACAAATCCTACTTTCTCATAGATAATTTCACCATAGGAATCTTTTTCTTTATCAGCAACCTCTATACTTGTGCTCTCTCTATTAAAATGAATAATATTGTCAAATGGGCTTAATGAAAAATGAAGTATCTGTGAGAACTTATTGTCTCCTTCTAAATGTTCCTTTATTATCTGATTAATTTTATAGGATTTTCCACTTCCATTTCCACCAACCACTGCAAAAACATTCATTGGTAATTCTGACATTCTATTTTTTATGAATTGTAGTTTCCCTTTATCTATACCATCTTCTTTAAAACTATAGTTTATAGATTCTACCCTATCATCAACTGCCTCTTTTAAATTTTCACTTGAGTAAGATGATGTTTCGTCCTCAGAATAACATTCCCTAGAGTCAGTATAGCCAAAAACGGTTAGTGGGCGAAATACTTCCTTGATTTCTTTTAAGGTAGTTGTTCTTAGAAATGAATTATATAAAAAACTATGGTATTCACTATTTGGTGGAGTGAAATCCAAAGTTTGTCCATGTAAATCAGATTTTTTTGAATACTCTATTGCAAATTTTTCCAATACACTTGTGTTATAAGCAAGGTCTCTTGATCGAGTGAACCATTTCTGACGTTCTTTATAAGAAAGATATTTTTTTAAAAATTCATAGTACGCCACTTCACCCAAGGAACAAAAATCTTCATCAGGATATTCTCCTTCACCACTTTTTAAATAGTTCATAGAAAGATCATTTTTCGGATTAACTCGTAGCTCAAAAGTTTGTTCCCAAATCGTAAGATTAAAAACCAACTGATATCCATAATCGTCCCACTTATTAGGCTCTAAGCACATCTGTTCTACAAAATCATCAAAACTTAAGGAAATAATTTTCTTCAATGTCTCTAAGTATTCCTCACTATCTTTTTCAACTCTTATAAAATGACATGTGAAAAAGTCTTGCTCAATAGTAAAGTAACTTTGTCCAATACAGTTTTCAAATTCTCTTGCCTTATTATTTTTTGTAAATTCAATATTCCCTGTTTTAGGAGAGTCGGTCAATTCTGTAATAACAAAATAATTTTCTAAATCAAAATTCCAATCGATTGCTGATTTCGCAAATTTATTAATAATTAAAAATTTACTACTTTCATATTTTTTTTCTAAATCTTTAAGATTATACTGAACAAATATTCCTTGATCAGGAATTTTATAAAAGTTGCTTCTACTTTTTAACCAGTCAATCTCCGAATACTCACTTCTAATTCTTTCAATAATTTCGCTCACACTCATTTTTAAGAAATTCCTTTCATTTTATTATCATTATATCAAAATAAAATTACAATATCCTAGTTCAATATGTAATCGATTTCAATCTCTTCGCTCTTCTATATACATACTAACACTTAGTAATAACTTACCCAACTCTATTAATAAGAAACGAAAAAGAAAGCAAAGACTAGCTAAAAACCTTCCTTGGCTTGTAGAGATTGCCTCGTTTTTCTAGAATGGCTAGCAATTTATCATCTTCAAAGGCGGCTAATTCTTGCTCTGTTTGGTCGAGCTCGATAAAACGACCAAAGCGCACTTCTGTAGCCTCTTCTGGACTTAGGAAAACTTTGACGAGGTCTCCTGTCCCAATCTCTAGAGGATGGAGAAAGTCCAGTTGACCAGCCTCTACTTTTTCAGCAATTTCTTCCAAGGTAAGAGCGTCTTCTAATTGTAAGCCTGCAGCACTTGTTCGTGTCAAGTGAGACATATGAGCCGCATAACCCAGCTTCTCTCCTAAGTCAACTGACAAGGTACGGATGTAAGTACCCTTGCTACATTTCACACGAAAAGTAAAACGTGCTAGATTCCCCTCATAAGAAATCGGACTTGTCCGTTCAAAGCTATAAATAGTTACCTGACGTTCTGGACGCTCCACTTCCTGACCTGCACGTGCATACTCATAGAGCTTACGACCATTGACCTTAACCGCAGAATACATAGGCGGAATCTGAATAATAGGTCCTGTCAGACTGGCGATTGCTTCATAAACAAGCTTTTCATCCAAGTGCGATAAAACAGGGGTTTCTGCAACCACTTCCCCACTGGCATCCTCAGTCGTTGTTGAATAGCCAAGAGTTATTTCACCCTCATAGATTTTGCCCTCGTCCTGCATAAACTCAACCATGCGTGTCGCCTTGCCAACCGCAATGGGCAAAACGCCCACTACATCCGGATCCAAGGTCCCACCATGACCAATTTTCTTGGTTCCCAAAATCTTACGCAGTTTAAAAACCGCATCATGCGAGGTCATCCCCGCTTCTTTTTTTAAGTTGATAATACCGTTCATTTTTGCTTTCTAATTTCATTCATGAAATATCTTCTTCAAGAATTGTAATGTAATTATCTTTTGTAACAAAAGATAGTGTGGCTAATCTTATTGCTTGGTTCATAATTATCCTGTCAAATACATTTCTTACAAATCGCCCATTTGCATTTTTATTTTCAGGATTACTACTATGTAATTCTAAATATTTTTTAATTTTCTTTTGCAGAATCATGCAAAATGTACTCTTCATTTTTGCAATATGAAAGAAAAATATCAAACATTTGGTCCACAGTATAATCTTCAAACATAATAAAATAATTAAATCTTGATTTTAACCCAGGATTAGATTCAAAAAATTTTTTCATCAATTCATCATATCCAGCAACAATAACCACCAAATCATCACGATAGTCTTCTAATGCTTTTGTTAACTCAGTTAAACACTCTCGACCATAACTATCACTTTTATCGTTTTCAGTAATACTATATGCTTCATCAATAAACAATACACCACCTTTGGCTTTTTGTATCAATCTCTTCACTTTCGAAGCCGTCTGTCCTTGATATTCTGCTATTAAGTCTGTTCTACTTGCCTCTATAAAGTGACCTTTACTTAGTATTCCTAGAGAACGATACATATTACCAACAATTCTAGCAACTGTTGTTTTACCTGTACCTGGATTACCTAAAAACGCCATATGCATAGTTCTATTTGTTTTTTTAAGACCGATTTTTTCTCTACTTTGCTGAACTTTATTAAATGCTACTAAGTCTTCTATTTCTTTCTTTACATTTTCTAAACCTATTAGTGACTTTAAATCATTTGCTAGTTCTTCAAATGATTTATGATTTGTTTCTTTCAAAATCAAATAATTTGTATCAATAACTCTAGAACCAAGATATTTATACAATAATTCCAATATACTAGTTTGCTTATCTTTGATTTTTGAGAATGTCTCTTTACTTGTCAAGTTTCCTAATCGTTTTATAAATTCTAACTCAGCATTTTTAAGATTATCAACTATATCTTGAAGAATTATTTCTAATTCATAAGTATTATTTGTTAAATCATCCAGTTTTTTCACTTCCAATTTTAACAATTTTAAATAAGCTTCACTAATCATCTACATTCCTTTAAACAATAGAAATAATACTATTATAACAACAGCGACTCCAAGAGTATAGAATCCTTTTCTAAGTAAACTAATCTCTTTTTGTTTTTCCTCCAGTTCAGTTTGAAATTTCTCGACAATTAAAGTAAGATTTTTACTTTCCTCTATTAATCTAACATTCATCTTGTCTACATCGTTTTTAAGATTGTTTTGTGTTTCTTCAACTTGTAAATGCAAATCGTTAAAACTATTTTCTATTTTCACTAATGATTTTAGCTTCGCTTTTAAAATATCAATTTCAATTTGAATTTCACTTTGCTTCTCTTCAAGTTGTTCTAACTCCTCTAGCTTTTTATGATGTTTCTTCAATATATCAATTAAATCTTTATTCTGTTTAAAAACATCATCTAATAGTTTTTTATTACCAGTTTGATATTCTTCTATCTCGTGCAATCCCTGTATAGCTTTATTATTTGCCTCTTTGGCTGCAATCAAAGACTTTGAAATGCTTTGAATATACTCATCATCTAAAATTTGGAATGTTTCATAAATGGTATTAAATTCCTGAATAATTTTTTTAATGTGAATATTTTGTTCAATCATTCTATTTTGAACAGCATCAGTAAGAGCGTTTAAATCTTTACCCTTAACATCATATTCCATTCCAATAAAGCCTAACATAGGATCATCTGTTGGAACTGTTGGTAAATCTGACTGTTCAGGGATCTCTTCACTAAAGGCTTTTAGCTCTTGTTTTTTTCATTAAATCTTTCAGAATTTGCTAAAACTTGAATCTCTAATTCTTCTGACATAACATTCTCCTATAATAAATCGTTTAATGCATTTTGCATTTCTTCAAGTTCACTTTGCTTTTCATCAAAGTAAATTTCATTAGCTAATAATCGCTGTTTGAAATCAATCTTCGAATTAGAAAACTCTTCATCAACATTGCCAAGTAGTTCTCTTAGTTTTTGATGGTTCTTAGCCATCTTACTGAAGATATCATTTCGCTTAACAGCAACATTTTGCTCGGCGACAAAAATTTGAACATCCTGAATTCTTAGCAATTCGTTCTTCTTATCAGCTTGTTGTTTTTTGTTCTCATCTTGTAGTTGCCTTGATATAAAGCCATCAAGTCCGTTAATGATGATCGCTCCCAAGATTCCAGTTAGTAAACTTGCAAAGAACATCCCTAAAATATTAGCAATTGTTCCTAGAAGTTTTATTTCAAAAGTCATACCTGGTATCTTATTTAAGAACTGTTCAAAATATTCTCCTAAAAACATTGCTCCTACACCTAATAATGCGGATGTAATAATTTTTGAAACATGGGCAATTTTAATTGCAGTAGAATGAGATTGATTTTCAGGGTTTGATAGATAAGAGATACTTTCTCTAATTGAACCAAATAATTGTTTTACCAAATTTGGTAACTTTCTTAGTTTTTCAGCGAAAGCACCAATAATTTCTCCTACGATGCTTCCAACAAAACTGTCTACACCCACTTTAATAAAATCTCTAATTTTACCAAAGAAGGAATGAAGTGCATTTTTCATTTCATCTAAGAATGTATCAAACGAACGTTTTTTAGATTTTAAAAAACGAACCAAAGCATTCATTATTTCTTTCAACATCCCAAATAAAGCTGCAACAAACATAGCTTTAACTGCGTCTTTACCTGCCTTGTGTGCCATTCTAACTGCAGCTTTCTTTGCTATTGGTTTATACATAGCTTTCTTTGCACTTTTTTCAGCTTTAATCATCTTATCTGAATCAGCAGCCAATTTATCATTTAATTTTTTATTATTTTCAGCCTTAAGATTTCGCTTTTCGGCATCTGAGATATTCATCTTATCAATTTTTTTATTAGCTCTTTCAACTTGTTCTTTTAGATTTTTTTCTCTTACTTCTCTTTTCTTTATATACTCGCTATTAGATTTTGCCCCTTTACTTTTATTAAGAGATTCATTAGTTCCTGCCAAATTTTCTGATTTATTGGCTAAATCAGAAGTTTCAATATCTGCTATTTTCCTCCATGGGTTTTCAAAAATCTGTTTTCTTGGTATGACATGATCCAAATTAGCTTTTTCGTTAATTTTTATTGTTTTTCCAGTATATTCATCCTTTAAATTTCCATTTTTTTGCCTTTCTTTCATAGCATTATTTGCATCAGTATACCTTTTATCTTTCATTATTTTAGCACCCTCTTCTTTTGTATAACCATTAGGATGCTTATCATTATACTGCTTAAGAAGCGTGTCGCTTGTCATATCTAAGCCAATTTGGTTCGCAAATTGACTCCAAATTTCATCTAAAATAACATCACCTAATTTATCCGGTGAACTAATTTCTTTACATTCCAATTCTAATTTTTCAAGATTAGAAAACTCAGTTGTAAATTGTTGTTCCAGTAGTTCTTCTAACTCATCGTAGTTTAAATTTTCAGACTCATATACTTCTTCTGCATTCAATAATAATTCATTTTCCACTGCTTTTTCACTCTCCCTTCAGTGCTTCAAACTTCGCTTTCATGGTTGGATTTTTTCGAGTCAATTTTTTGACCGAAACATCTTCCAATTTATTGTTTGCAAGGCGGAGTTGGTTTTCGGATGTGGTTAGGAACTTCTTGACCTCTTCCATACGTTTGATGGCCTTGTCGATTTCATCGATAGCTTTACCAAAGTTGGTTGAAGCAGAGTTGTAGTTCTTGGCAAAGGCTAGTTTAAAGGCATCCAAGTCTTCTTCAAAATGCGTAATATCGATATTTTGCTCCCGAACCAAGGCCAACTCTTGCTTGTATTTTAGTGAATTAAGCGCCGCATTTCGCAAAAGCCCAATCAACTGGATAAAGAATTGAGGACGGACCACATACATCTTTTCATACTCGTGGCTGACGTCAACAATCCCTGTGTTAAAGTAGTCGTTATCAGCCTCAAGCATGGTCACCAAAACAGCATATTCGCAGTTCTTTTCACGACGGTCCTTGTCCAATTCCTTGTAGAAGTCTGCGTTCTTGTGCTTCTTCTCTGTCCCATCTGCTTCATTTTTCATTTCAAACATGATGGAAATAATTTCGACCCCATTTTCATCACTCTCACGGAAGATAAAGTCCCCTTTGGAACCACGCGCAGATACCTTGTTATCCTTCTCAAAGTAGGCATTTGGAAAGGCAAAACTACGGACCTTGTTAAACTCACTCTCTGCATACTGTTCCAGACTTTCCCCGATGGCTTTTGTAGATTGTTGAGCCTTGAAATTCTTGTAAAATTCGACTTGTTCACTGGCTGCTTTAAGCTGTGCTTCATAGTTTTGCTTAACAGAAGCCAATGATAACTCATTTTCCTTTTCTTGCAATAGAAGCTGATTTTTAACCTGATCCCGTTCTTTTTCTAGGTCAGAAAGGGTCTTTTGCAGTTGATTTTCATGCTCCAAACGCAAGGTTGCCAATTGGTTTTCCAAAGCCTGCACTTCCTTGTCCTTGGCCAAGAGAGCCTCATGGCTTGTCTGTTCAACCTCTTTCTTGGCTAACTCTTTCTCTGTATCAAAGTTTTGGATTTGACTCTGCAATTGCGCAATTTCTTGATCCTTCTGAGCTAGTTTAATCTGTTGCTCATTCATAGCCTTTTGCTCTGCCAAGGCCAGTTCCTGCTTCATACGGTCGTGCAGTTCCTTATCAAACTCTACTGTTCTCACTTGGGACAAAAGCTCGGCATACTGACTTTCATTTACTGTAAAGACTTCCCCACAGTTGGGACATTTGATTTCGTTCATATCGTTCCTCTTTCTAGACTTCTTTAACCATTATATCATGCCTAAGGGAAAATCAAAAACAGCGAGTCGAAACCCACTGTTTATATCTGTTACTTTAAATTTTTTCCAAGGCCAAGCGCAAATCTTCAATCAAATCCTCTACATTTTCAAGACCAATCGACAAGCGAATTTGGTTTGGTGTGACACCTGCTGCTTCTAGATCTTTTTCTGACAACTGACCGTGAGTGGTTGTCGCAGGATGGACAACAAGAGATTTAGCATCTGCCACATTTGCAAGGTCAGAGAAGATTTCTAAATGATCAATGACCTTGCGAGCTTCTGCTTCTCCACCTTTGACATGGAAGGTAAAGGATTGAACCAACACCTTTTGGCAAATATTTCTCAGCCAAGGCATGATATGGACTGTCTGCAAGTTTTGGATAGTTGACTTTTTCAACCTTAGGATGGTTGACAAGGAAATCAACAATTTTCTCTGCATTTTGCACATGGCGTTCGACACGAAGAGAGAGTGTTTCAAGCCCTTGGAGCAATAGAAAGGCATTAAATGGTGACAAGGCAGCACCTGTATCACGAAGCAATTGAACACGAACAGCGATAATAAAGGCTGCAGCACCAACATCCCGAGTATAGCTCAAATTGTGGTAGCTAGGATCTTCCTCAACAAATTGAGGGAATTTCCCTGAAGCTGCCCAATCAAAACGACCACTATCGACAATCACGCCTCCAATAGTCGTACCATGTCCACCGATAAACTTAGTCGCAGAGTGAATGGAAATATCTACACCGTGAGAAAAGACATTAATCAAATAAGGTGTAGCAAAAGTATTGTCAGAAACAAGTGGAATCTGATGCTTATGAGCAATCTCAGCCAATTTTTCCAGGTCTGGAATGTTAATCAAGGGGTTGCCCAAGGTTTCAATCAAGACAAGCTTGGTATTGTCATTGATAGCTGCTTCCACTTCTTCCAAATTATCCACATCGACAAAGGTTGTTGTGATCCCATATCGAGGAAGGGTTTCCTTCAAGAGATTGAAGGTTCCACCGTAAATAGTTGATGCTGCTACAACATGATCACCAGCATGGGCAAGCGCCAAAATCGTATAAGTAACCGCGGCCATACCTGATGCGGTTGCTAGTGCTCCAATACCACCTTCAAGAGCAGCAATTCTTTCTTCAAAAGCAGCCGTTGTAGGATTGGTAATACGAGTATAGATATTCCCAGGTTTTCTCAAGGCAAAAAGATCCGCACCTTCCTGCGTATCATCAAAAACAAAGGATGTTGTCTGATAAATCGGAACTGCACGAGACTTGGTAGCTGGATCCACAACTTGACCAGCGTGTAGTTGCAAAGTTTCAAATTTAAAATCACGAGTCATAAGGCGACCTCCATATAGTTTGATTAAGGATATTGTAGCACCTTAAGGTATAGTTTACCAATATTAGTTTTCTATATTTTGATATAATAAATAACTATTACCTTATTTTAAAAATGAAAAAGGCACGACTCAATCGTGCTCATTTTCTTAATCTACATAAGTGTCTTCGTTTTTATTGAGGAAGGCATATGGAAGACCCATCAAGAAGCCACCACCAATCAAGTTCCCAATAAAGGTTACACCCCAGTGACGAAGCATATTTCCAACACCGAAGTTAGCAATTGAATCCGCAGCAACACTGAATTTTACAATCGCGAAAGAAGCAAAGTTCGCCGCAATGTGCTCGTTTGTCAAGAATACAAACATGTAAATTGCTGACAAAACAAGCCATAGTTTGGCACCACCATCTTTGACCAAAACAAATGAAAGAATCGCAATATTTACGAAAATATTTGCCAAAATCGCCTCAAGTAAGACTAATTCATTTGAACGGCCTAACTTCATCTCAACAACCCCTGAGATGAAACTATCATGTGTCAGATGTGCATAAGCTGCTGAGTGAGCAAAGCCCCAACCTGCTATCAAAGCTCCGATAAGGTTGAACAAGGTACAGTAAAGTAAAATCTCAGCTGTTTTTCTCCAAGAGATTTTTTTCAAGAAACTACCAGCAGTCAAGAACATCATGTTTGATGTTACCAACTCGGCATTCAAGAAAACAATGTATGCCAATCCCCAAGCAAAGACAAAGGGGAAGAGGAAGCGTCCACTACCTGGTGCAATTTTATTAATCAAGTCAGCCCCAACTGCACCTGCAGCAGTACTGAAGGTTAAAAAAGCACCTGCAAACATAGAACGAATCGCATACTTAAATTTGCTTTGGCTATAAAGACTTTCTTTCTTCTTACAAGCAAATTCAATCTTTGAGATAAATTCTGAAGAAACCATAATAAACTCCTAAAACTTTTATTTGTGATAATTATAACATAAAACAGATATAAAGAAAAGCCTTTCCTAATTGTATTTTTCCTAAATTTAAAAATTTAGCAATCGTTTACATTGTTTTAATAACAAGCTTTTAGAATTTTTAATTGTCCGAATTTAGAGATTGAGTAGAATCATTTTTGTTCTATTTAATATATTTATTACTAAATAGAACAAAATGGTTTCTCCGCATCCCTACTCTGACTCTTCTTAATCAACATATGTATCTTCATTCTTATTTAGAAAGGCATATGGTAAACCAATCAGAAGTCCTCCACCTATAAAGTTAGCAATGAAGGTAACTCCCCAATGTCGAAGGATATTTGGTAGATCAAAGTGAGCTACTTGATCAGCAATCATGCTAAATTTCATAATACTAAAGGAAGCAAAATTGGCAGCGATGTGCTCATTGGACAAAAAGACAAACATTGAAATAGCTGATAAAATGATCCATAGTTTGGCAGCACCATCTTTGACTAATATAGACGAAAGAATGGCAATATTTACAAATACATTGGCAAGAATCCCCTCAAGCAGGACTAACTCACTTGGACGCGCCAACTTCTTGGCTACAAGCTTAGGAAGGAAACTATCATGGGTCAGATGAGAAAATGCTGATGAGTTAGCAAAGGCCCATCCAGCTACCAGGGCACCAATGAGATTAAACAAAGTACAGTATAGTAAAATAATTACTGCCTTTTTCCAATCAATTTTTTTCAAGAACACTCCAGCTGTTAAATACATCATATTGGAAGTTATCAATTCCGCATTTAGAAAGACGATATAGGCCAGCCCCCAAGCGAAAACAAATGGGAAAAGGAAATACCCACTACTTGGAACAATATTATTTAATAAATCCGCACCAATAGCCCCAGCAGCTGTACTAAAAGTTAAAAAAGCACCTGCAAACATGGAACGAATAGCATACTTGGACTTACTTTGATTGAAAAGACTTTCTTTCTTGTGGCAATAATAATCTATCTTCGAAATAAACTCTGAAGAACTCATAAACATCTCCTATTTTTTTATATTTATTATTATAACACATTTTTTTGAATGAGTAATCATTTTCTTAAATTTATAACATTTGTATTGATTTATACTCTTCGAAAATCTCTTCAAACCACGTCAGCTCTATTTGCAACCTCAAAACAGTGTTTTGAGCAACCTGCGGCTAGTTTGCTCTTTGATTTTCATTGAGTATTAGCATTACATAGTTTGCTTATAAAGCCATAAAAAGAACCAGCAAAACTAAATGTTTACTGATTCTTTAAAAATTAATAACGTTGCTTATATGGTTGGTTGAAGGCTGTTAGGACTTCTTCAGGTGTTTGTGAATAGTCTTTTGTATCTTTCAAATCACCTTTTACAATAATTCGCTCTGTCGCATCATAGTCCACACATGTTACAAGTGTGATTTCATCAACACCACTACGGTCATCAATCTCATCCACACGATCTGGAGTTACATGCTTGACCTCATGAATGACATAGGTATAAACCTTATCCTTATCTGTTAGATAAATTTTCATCCCATTTTTAGCACGTGATAATGGAGAAAATAGCATCTGACTGGCATTTTCTGCTGTAAAAATGTGATGACTCGCAAGTGAATAGTTTCCTTTCCCCATCACTTGATCACGCTTCATTGTACCAGCTCCATAGAAGAGATTAATATTATCAAGACCTTTAAAAATTGGCAAGTTAATTTCTACTTCAGGAATAGCAATTCCACCAATAACTGGCAATTTTTGCGAATTCCATTGTGAGGACAAGACAGCTTCTGACGAAATGGCTTTTACTGAGTCAAAGTCAAAATTACCTTCTGTATCTTGATTTTCTTCCAATTTTTCTTTTGATACCTGACTGACTTGATACTTGTTAGTATTCCAAACCATGAAGATATCACGAATTTTTGAATTGAAAATCAAAGCCACTGACAAGATGATTAAAAATCCTGCCAAGACATTGATTAGTAAATTTTTACGATTTGTTTTATTTTTATTCTTTTTATGAGACATTATGCTTCACCTTCTGTTTCGTTTTCTGTCCCAACTTCTTCTTTTTCTGACGCTGCAACCGTAGTAAAGGTCACAATTTTAGCATCCTGATCCAGGCGCATCACTTTAACTCCCATAGTTGAACGACCTGTTTGTGAAATATTGGCAACGTTTGTTCGAATCATGACACCCGTATCAGTGATAATCATCAAGTCTTCATCGCCTTTAACGGTCAAAAGACCTGATAGAGGACCATTTTTCTCAGCTACATTAGCCGTCTTCATCCCTTTACCACCACGACCTTTTGTTGGATATTCGGTCGCAACTGTACGCTTACCATAGCCTTTTTCTGTGATGATAAGAACCTCGTCCTGGTCTGTAATCACACTGGCACCAACTACTGTATCTCCTTCACGAAGATTGACACCTTTCACACCCGTAGCGATACGACTCATTCCACGAACTGCTGATTGATTAAAGCGCACTGCATAGCCAAACTTAGTACCAATGATAATATCCGTATCTTCTTCTGTCAGCAGTACATTAATCAACTCATCTTCATCTTTGAGGTTCAAAGCCTTGAGACCATTCTGGCGAATGTTAGCAAACTCCTTAACGCTGGTTCTCTTCACAATACCATGACGGGTTGTGAAGAAGAGATAAGCATCATCGCTGCGTTCAGCTTCAACATTGATGATGGTCTGAATACTTTCACCTTCATCCAATTTCAAAAGATTGACAATTGGCAATCCCTTGGCAGTACGGCCATACTCAGGAATTTCATAGCCTTTCAGGCGATAGACACGACCTTTATTTGTAAAGAAGAGTAGGTGATCATGAGTGCTGGTTGACACTAACTCTCGGACAAAATCGTCATCCTTAACGCCTGTACCTTGAACACCACGCCCCCCACGTTTTTGAGCAGTGAATTCTCCTTGGTCCAAACGTTTAATGTAACCCTTGTTAGAAAGCGTAATTAAGACATCCGATTCTTCAATCAAATCCTCATCTTCGAGGCTTAAGACTTCACCAACCATCAATTCAGTACGACGTTGGTCACCAAACTTACGCTTGACTTCGTCCAATTCGTCTTTGATGATTTGAGAAACACGTTCGGGCTTAGCAAGAATATCTGCTAAATCCGCAATCAGAGCCAAGAGGTCATCATACTCAGACTGAATCTTATCACGTTCTAAACCTGTCAAACGACGAAGGCGCATATCAAGGATGGCTTGACTTTGACGTTCAGAAAGCTTAAACTTGCTCATCAACTCAGCTTGTGCTTCCGCATCCGTTTCACTAGCACGGATAATACGAATCACTTCGTCGATATGGTCTAGTGCGATTAAGAGACCTTCTAAGATATGAGCACGCGCTTCTGCTTTTTCCTTATCAAAACGAGTACGACGAACAACCACTTCTTTTTGGTGCTCAATATAAGCATCCAAAATCTGACGAAGAGACAAAATCTTCGGTACCCCATTTTGAATAGCCAACATATTAAAACCAAAGTTGGTTTGCATCTGGGTCATCTTGAAAAGATTGTTTAGGATAACATTGGCTGAGGCATCACGCTTTACTTCAATAACAAATCGAACACCTTCACGGTTGGACTCATCACGAACCGCTGTAATGCCCTCAATGCGTTTTTCCTGGACCAAACGAACAATATGCTCATGCACCTTTGTTTTGTTGACCATGTAAGGAAATTCTGTTACAACGATGCGCTCACGGCCAGTCTTAGTTTCTTCGATTTCAGTACGAGAACGAAGAACAATCGAACCTTTACCTGTTTCATAAGCCTTATGGATACCTGATTTCCCCATAACAAGGGCTCCAGTTGGAAAATCTGGCCCAGGCAAGACTTCCATCAAATCCTTAGTGGTCACTTCAGGATTGTCCATGACCAACTTCACTGCATCAATGGTTTCTCCAAGGTTGTGAGGTGGAATATTGGTTGCCATCCCAACGGCAATACCAGTAGCTCCATTAACCAAAAGATTTGGAAAGCGCGCTGGCAAGACCAAGGGTTCACGTTCATTGGCATCATAGTTATCAACGAAATCAACCGTATTTTTATTGATATCACGAAGCATCTCCAGAGCAATCTTGCTCATACGTGCCTCAGTGTAACGCTGGGCGGCAGCACCATCACCATCCATGGAACCAAAGTTCCCATGGCCATCTACAAGCATGTAACGGTAGCTCCACCATTGAGCCATACGAACCATGGCTTCATAGATAGAGGAATCCCCGTGTGGATGATATTTACCCATGACATCCCCAGTAATACGAGCAGATTTTTTATGTGGTTTGTCTGGAGTAACACCCAATTCATTCATTCCATAGAGAATCCGACGGTGAACGGGTTTCAAGCCATCTCGAACATCAGGAAGAGCCCGCGCAACGATAACACTCATGGCGTAGTCGATAAAGCTTGTCTTCATCTCCTTTGTCAGATTGACATTCACTAAATTTCTATCCTGCATTAATAAATGCCTCATTTCACTATAATTAGATATATTATACCATAATGTTCGCTATATTTCAGATATCTAAATCGATAAAACGTTTACATAAAGAACTGCAAGGTATATCCGTGACAAAGCTATTTAAAAGTGATAGAATGAAATCAAATGGGGAATTTCCCTTAATAAAACAAAGGAGATGTTTAGACAAATGACAGCAACTAAACAACACAAAAAAGTTATCCTCGTCGGTGACGGTGCCGTAGGTTCTTCTTACGCTTTCGCCCTCGTTACACAAGGAATTGCACAAGAACTTGGTATCATTGAAATTCCACAATTGTTTGAAAAAGCAGTTGGTGATGCCGAAGACCTTAGCCACGCCCTTGCATTCACTTCACCTAAAAAAATCTACGCTGCTAAATACGAAGACTGTGCTGATGCTGACCTTGTTGTTATCACAGCTGGTGCTCCTCAAAAACCAGGTGAAACTCGTCTTGACCTTGTAGGTAAAAACCTTGCTATCAACAAATCAATTGTTGAGCAAGTTGTTGCTTCAGGTTTTGATGGTATCTTCCTTGTTGCAGCTAACCCAGTAGATGTCTTGACTTATTCAACTTGGAAATTCTCTGGATTCCCTAAAGAACGCGTTATCGGTTCTGGTACTTCTCTTGACTCAGCTCGTTTCCGTCAAGCCCTTGCTGAAACAATCGGTGTTGACGCTCGTTCAGTCCATGCCTACATCATGGGTGAACACGGTGACTCAGAATTCGCTGTTTGGTCTCACGCTAACGTTGCTGGTGTTAAATTGGAACAATGGTTGCAAGCAAATCGTGACTTGAATGAAGCTGACCTTGTTGAACTTTTCATATCAGTTCGTGACGCTGCATACTCAATCATCAACAAGAAAGGTGCTACATACTACGGTATCGCTGTAGCCCTTGCTCGTATCACTCGTGCAATCCTTGATGACGAAAATGCAGTACTACCACTCTCTGTATTCCAAGAAGGTCAATATGGTGTTGAAAACGTCTTTATCGGTCAACCAGCTATCGTTGGGGCACACGGTATCGTTCGTCCAGTAAATATCCCATTGAACGACGCAGAAACTCAAAAAATGCAAGCATCTGCAAAAGAATTGCAAGCTATCATTGACGAAGCATGGAAAAATCCTGAATTCCAAGCAGCTTCAAAAAATTAATTTAAATAGCTTGATAGACTAGCCAAAAAGGTTTTAAAATCAGAAAACGCATATTATCAGGTATAGAAATCCTTGATAATATGCGTTTTATTGTGGAAAGATTTATTTCATTTTCTGCTAAAGTATTCCTAGAAATGAATGTGACTTTATTAATCAATTTGTTCATTTCTTATTTCATTCGATTATAAATCGCAATTAAAAAGTTTTGCCCTTTTTTGCTCCTAGATAAAAAAGAGCCCATCACATAGGCTAGAAAGCTTGATATGATAGGCTTTTTAATGTTAGATTAACGTACTGTACGGATACGCATTGTGTTTGTACGTACAGCTTCTCCAACTGGTACACCCGCTACGATAACGATATCGTCACCAGATTGTACAAGACCTGCTTCAACTGCTTTACGTTCAGCAATTTCGAACATATCGTCAGTTGAAGATGGAGCATCTGTCAACATTGGGATAACACCCCAGTTCAACATCAATCCACGTTCTGTCAATTCGTCGAATGTCAATGCCAAGATGTCAGCATTTGGACGGTATTTAGAGATCAAACGTGCAGTGTGACCTGTCTTAGTAAGAGTTACAATCAATTTAATGTCCATTGAGTTAGTAGCATCTTTAACAGCTGAAGCCATTACTTCTGTCTTAGAGTTACGTTCAAATGAATCTGAGTTCAAACGGCCGTATTCGTTAAGAAGAGTTTGAGCGTTCTTGTCGATTGTAGCCATTGTAGTTACTGACTCAAGTGGGTATTTACCATTTGCAGACTCACCTGAAAGCATTGTAGCGTCAGTACCGTCGATAACAGCGTTGAATACGTCTGATACTTCTGAACGTGTTGCACGAGGTTTTTCAGTCATTGTTTCAAGCATGTTTGTTGCAGTGATAACAACTTTACCTGCAGCATTGACTTTCTTGATGATCATTTTTTGGTAAACTGGAACCATTTCGTATGGTACTTCGATACCCATGTCACCACGAGCAATCATGATACCATCAGCAGCTTCGATGATTTCATCCAAGTTGTCGATACCTTGTTGGTTTTCAATTTTAGCAAACAATTGAACGTGTCCGTTTCCAGTCTCTTTACAGATTGCACGAACTTCTTCAACGTCTTTTGCAGTACGTACAAATGAAATCGCAATAAAGTTGATACCTTGCTCAAGACCAAAGCGGATGTCATCATTATCACGTTCAGCAAGAGCTGGGAAAGGAATTTTAGTGTTAGGGATATTAACACCTTTTTGTTTAGCGATTACACCGTCATTTTCAACTTCAACTTCAAATTCACGAGTCACATCATCTTTAGCAACTACACGAAGACCAAGTTTACCATCGTCAATTAATACTTGGCGTCCAACTTCAACATCGTCATAGATATCAAGTGAACCAGCGACGTTCAATGCAATTACTTCACGAGTTGATTGAATTCCTTGTTTAGTTGCAACACGAATTTTTTCACCAGTTGTGTAAGAGTATTCTTTTGCATCTCCTTCAAACAATTCTGTACGGATTTCTGGTCCTTTTGTATCAAGAAGGAAACCAACTTTTTTACCTGCAAGTTTTTCAGCAAGTTTAACAGTTGCCATACGGTCACCTTGTTCTTGGTGGTCACCGTGTGAGAAGTTGAAACGGAATGTGTTAGCACCAGCTTCAATCAATTTAGCAATGTTTTTAGCAGAAGCTTCAACATCCAGTTTTCCACTCCAGTATCCCTCATCACCAAATTTTTTACCACCACGGATTTCTACCGCAGGACCTAAAGTTGCAACGATTTTTACACGTTTGTTCATGATTTTTGTGACTCCTTTATATATATGACCTCTTTGGTCTTATTAACTAATTTTTAAATTATGACAAGCTCTTATTCAAACTAGAAAGTTCAAGATCAGCTTTATGTGGATTGTTAACCACAATCTTACCATCTGCAGTCAAGCTAAACAATGCCCCTTCTTCTGCAGTACCAAGAATTGGGTTTTCAACCATTTTCTCATTACGGATACCAACCGCAACGCCACCGATACCTTCTTTAAGAAGTTTAACGGCATGGGCACCCATACGTGACGCCAATACACGGTCACGAGCTGTTGGAGAACCACCACGTTGGATATGTCCAAGTTCTGTCACACGAAGGTCGCTTGTATCACCAGCTTCTTTCAGTTTTTGACCAAATTCAGCTGCTGACATCACACCTTCTGCCAAGACGATAATGTTGTGTTTTTTACCACACTCATAGCCAGCTTTGATACTTGCTACGATATCTTCCATCTTGAAATCTTCTTCAGGGATGATGATTTCATCAGCACCAGTAGCAATACCTGCCCAAAGAGCGATATCACCAGCGTTACGTCCCATAACTTCGATAACAAAAGTACGACGGTGACTTGATGATGTATCACGAATCTTATCGATAGCGTCCATAGCAGTAGTAACCGCTGTGTCAAAACCGATTGTGAAGTCAGTACCAACGATATCGTTATCGATTGTACCTGGAAGACCAATAGCTGGGAAGCCATGTTCAGTCAAACGCATAGCACCGTGGTAAGATCCGTCACCACCGATAACAACTACGCCTTCAATCCCGTGTTTTTTCAATTGCTCAATCCCTTTAAGTTGCCCTTCAAGTTGAGCGAACTCTGGGTAGCGAGCTGAGTGAAGGAAAGTACCACCACGAGAAATGATGTCTCCTACTGAAGCAGCATCTAATGGATGAATTTCACCAGCAACCATTCCAGCATATCCATCATAGATACCAAATACTTCCATTCCTTCTGAAATTGCTTGACGAACAACTGCGCGGATGGCAGCATTCATACCAGGGGCGTCTCCACCACTAGTTAAAACAGCAATACGTTTCATTTGGTTTATGCTCCTTTTTCTTTTAACATTCTTACTGATTATATCACATTTAATTGGAAAATTCTTCTATTTTCCGTAATTTTAGTGATAAATCGTTTTCATAACCATTCCATTTAATTTCGCTTTTAATTCATCAGATTTAGCTACAAAATGGTTGGGAGATACAATGGTTTTCTGTTCCTCTTCATACCTGATGATGACTGGAATTGGGCCTTTATATTGCTCTAAAATACGCGAAATTTCTTGATCCGATTCATGATTTTTCACTTGAATCCAAAAGCGTTCAGCCACTGCTTCTCTTATTTCCTGTGCAATCATTTGCAGACGGCCATCACGGGACTGGATTTTCCCTCTGATATAGTAGAAGGCTCCTTCTCTTACTTCCTGCCCAACCTGTCGATATAAATCTGAAAAGAGGGTAACATCCAGTTTTTTCTTACTATCATCGACCTGTAAGAAAGCCATATTTTCACCCTTTTTGGTGCGAATAGTTTTAATTTTTTGAATTTCTACCAAGATAATAGAGTGACTATTTTCTGACAAATTTCCAATGGGTGTAATCGGATAAATAGACTTGCTGGCAATAGCTTGTAAGGGATGTTTACTGACTCCTACCCCTAAAAGCTCTTGTTCCATATAGAATTTTTCTTGTTCTGTCCAATCTTCCGATTCCTGCCAACTATAAATAGTATCTCCAAACAAACTTCCTAACTCTTTTACAAATTCAAATAAATTAGATAAATTATTGAATACTTTTTGACGATTTTTTTCAAATGAATCGAAAAGGCCAACTTTTACCAAAGGTTCTAGCAGAGGAAGTTTCAGATAATTCTCAGGTAATTTAGCTATAAAATCTTCAATGTTAGAATAGGGTCTATGTTCAATAATCCAAAGCGCCAAATCCTTGCTTACTCCCTTAATCGATTTCAGACCTAGATAGATGGACTTGTTTGCAATTTTATCATGATAAGGAATAGTATTGATTGACAGAGGCGCTACTTCAAAGCCTGCTTCAAGGGCATCTGTTAGGTAATCACTGTTGGCAGAATTTAACATGACTTGATAAAAAATGGCTGGATAATGCGTTTTGAAATAGGCCAACTGGAAAGCCAAGGCTGAGTATGCATAGGCGTGTGACCTGTTAAAACCATAACCTGCAAACTTCTCCATGACATCAAAGACCTGCTCTGCCTTTTCCGCAGTATGACCTGCTTTTAATGCTCCCTGAATAAAGGAAGCCCTCATCTCATGCATGGCAGAGGCATCCTTTTTCCCCATAGCTCGACGCAAAATATCGGCTTTCCCAAGACTAAATCCAGCAAAACGCTGAGCAACCTGCATAACCTGCTCCTGATAGAGCATAATGCCGTAGGTTGGAGCCAAAATATCCTCCAGCACTGGATCCAGAACCGTCACTTCTTCCTGACCATGCTTTCTTGCCACAAAATTATTGATATAATCACTTGCACCTGGACGATTTAAAGAAGTAGTTGCTACGACATCTTCAAAACAGACTGGCTGCACACGCTTTAGCAGGCGAATAGCACCAGGTTGCTCAAATTGAAAGATACCTTTTGTATTACCAGAAGCAAAAAGAGCCAGCGTTTCTTTGTCTTCCAAATCGATTTCTTCAATTTTCAGATGAATCCCTTCTGTTTCAGCAAGCAACTCTTGCATTTTCTGGACAAAGGTCAAATTTCGTAGCCCCAGAAAATCCATCTTCAAAAGCCCGCTAGCTTCAACTCCATGAGCATCGTACTGAGTCAGTGGGATTTCGTCACCATGCTTCAGAGGGATGTAGTTGGTCAAATCTTGGTCACTGATCACAACACCAGCCGCATGGACAGAGGTTTGTCTTGGATAGCCCTCTATCTTGCAAGCAATTTCAAAAGCTTTTTGGTATTCTAACTTACTATTGATTTGCTGACGAAACTGGAGATTGCCCTCATAGGCTGACTTGAGATTATCACGAAAACTGATTTTCTTAGTAATTGCAGACAATTCATACTCTGGCACACCAAAACGCTTCAAAACATCACGTAAAGCTTGCTTAGCCCCAAAGGTAGAAAAAGTAACGATCTGAGCCGCATGCTTACTGCCATATTTATTGCCAACATATCTGATAAAATCTGGACGATAAATATCTGGGATATCAATATCAATATCAGGCATAGTATAACGTTCACGATTGAGGAAACGTTCAAAAATCAAATTTTTCTCTACTGGGTCAATCCCTGTAATATCTAAGGCATAGGAAACCAAACTACCAACTGCAGAACCCCGTCCCATGCCCATATAATAGCCATTCGAGCGTCCAAAACGCAACAAATCCCAAACAACCAAGAAATAATCATCAAAGCCCATATCATGAATAACAGCCAATTCTTGGTCTAGACGATTTTGATATTCTTTACTAGTCAACCCCTTCTGAGCTAGCCCCAGTTCAGCACGTTCTCTCAACTCTTCTACTGCTGGTCTAGCTGGATTAAAGCGAGGCAGTTTCAGACTAGTATCCAAGTCATAAGAAATACCTAAAATAAGCTTTTCTAAATTGTCCAAGGCTTGCGGAAAACGTTCTTGGAATAGTTTCTCTAAAGAACTTGCTGATATAAGGACATCTTGTCGTGAGCGTAAGGGAACTTCTCTGAGTGGTAGATTTTCTTTAATCGCTGTTAACACTTGTAGAACTTCTCTATCCCTGCTTTCAAAAGCATTGACCCGATAAAGGGGCAAGATTGGATGATGAAATTCACTGACCGGTGTTTCTGGATAAACCCCAATATAGTAATCACAGCCTATATTTAGAGACTCAATCTCTTCAAAATAAGGCACAATGACCGCAATATCCTCCAGGTGTTGGGACAGGACTGACCAAGTTTTCTCCCCCTGCATCTTGGCTGTTGAAAGCTTCATCAACTGCTGATAGCCCACACTAGATAGAGCTAAAAAACGCAGATTTACTTCCTGCACATCCACTAAAAGAGTCATTTCAAGCCCTAATAGAGGATGAATGCCGTATTTTTTTGTAATCTCTAGAAAGTCGAAAGCCCCATATAGGTTATCAATATCCATCATAGCCAGATGAGTGTAGCCATAGTCTTTAGCTGCTCTCACATACTTGTCTATCGAAATGACACTCTCCATAAAACTATAGACTGTTTTTGTATCTAGTTGCGCAATCAATTTACCCTTCTCCTCTATCCTTCTCACTTTATTATACCATTTTTCAAAAAGAGAAAGACAAAAGCATTGACTCTTATCTATAGTTTATACTTTAAATACGGTGTTTAAAATGAAAAAAGTAAAAATATATTTAAAGTCTAAAATACTCCTGTAATGTTTTTTAAACTTTTTATCCCAAGAAGTGAATATATCTTTTAAAATAGAAAGATACATTCAATCAACTAAGTTGTTATAATAACTTGTTTTAAGCTATAGAATGGTACTTGTTTTTCATATAAATGATATTCATTATTATTGAATTAATTTCTTTCTCATTTAATGATTTCCTTTATCCTATTTTTTTGATATAATAACCTTAATTATTTTTATTTTATAAGGAGGTTATATGCGCTTTAATCAATTCAGCTATTTATCACTTCCAAGAAATACTATTTTATATGAATTAAAAAAGTATGGATTTGATTTCCCATCTGAGATGGCAGATAAAAAGATGTTAAAGATTTTTTTAAGTCGTTTCTTTTTTACTTATCAAGACATCAATTATCCACTCTCCATCTTAGCAGTTGATAAAGAAACTGACTTACTGACTTTTTTTCAGTCAGATAAAGAGTTGACTGCAGATATTTTCTACACTGTAGCCTTTCAACTCTTAGGCTTTTCTTATTTGGTTGACTTCGAAGATAGCGAAGTTTTTCGTAAAGAGACTGGTTTTCCCATTGTATATGGTGACTTGATTGAAAATCTCTATCAGTTGCTCAATACTCGCACCAAAAAGGGAAATGCTCTTATCGACCAACTTGTTAGCGATGGTCTTATCCCTGAGGATAATGACTACCACTACTTTAACGGAAAGAGTTTGGCGACTTTTTCTAGTCATGATGTCATTCGAGAAGTGGTCTACGTTGAGTCTCGTGTCAATACTGACCAAAAAGGGCTACCAGACTTAGTCAAGGTTAGCATTATTCGTCCTCGTTATGATGGCCAAATCCCTGCTATCATGACGGCCAGTCCTTACCACCAGGGAACCAATGACAAGGCCAGTGACAAAGCCCTCTACAAGATGGAGGGCGAGCTTGAGGTTAAACTTGCTCACAAGATTGAGCTAGAAGAACCTCAACTCAATCTCGTCCAACCTCAAGGCCAAGCTGAGCTTGTGGCAGAAGCGGAGGAAAAGCTAACTCACATCAACGCTAGCTATACACTCAACGACTACTTCCTTCCACGAGGTTTTGCCAATCTCTACGTTTCAGGTGTTGGTACCAAAGACTCTACTGGTTTCATGACTAATGGGGACTACCAGCAAATTGAGGCTTATAAAAATGTTATCGATTGGCTCAATGGTCGTTGCCGTGCCTTTACTGACCATACACGCCAGCGTCAAGTCAAAGCTGACTGGTCAAATGGAAAAGTAGCCACAACTGGACTATCCTATCTAGGTACCATATCCAATGGTCTAGCGACTACAGGCGTCGATGGTTTAGAAGTCATCATTGCTGAGGCTGGCATTTCTTCATGGTACAACTACTACCGTGAAAACGGTCTGGTGACAAGCCCAGGTGGTTATCCAGGTGAGGACTTTGACTCCCTTGCTGAGTTAACCTATTCTCGGAATCTCTTGGCTGGCGACTATATCCGTGGCAATGAAGCTCACCAAGCTGACTTAGAAAAAGTAAAGGAACAACTGGATCGCAAGTCTGGTGACTACAATCAATTTTGGCATGATCGCAACTATTTGCTCAATGCTGACAAAGTAAAGGCTGAGGTTGTCTTTACCCATGGTTCACAAGATTGGAATGTTAAACCACTTCATGTTTACCAGATGTTCCATGCCCTTCCTGTTCATATAAATAAGCACCTCTTTTTCCATAATGGTGCCCATGTTTACATGAACAACTGGCAGTCTATTGACTTCCGTGAGTCCATGAATGCCTTGCTGACTCAGAGATTACTGGGACAGGAAACAGATTTCCAACTTCCTACTGTCATCTGGCAGGACAATACTGCTCCTCAGACTTGGTTATCACTTGATACCTTTGGTGAGCAGGATAACTTTGAAACCTTCTCACTCGGTCAAGAAGAGCAAGTCATTCAAAACCAGTACTCAGATAAGGATTTTGAGCGTTATGGTAAGACCTACCAGACCTTCAATGCAGAGCTCTACCAAGGAAAAGTCAATCAGATTACTATTGACCTTCCTGTGACTAAGGATCTTCACTTGAACGGTCGTGCTCAGCTTAATCTACGTATCAAATCCAGTACAAACAAGGGGCTCTTATCTGCCCAACTGCTAGAATTTGGACAAAAGAAATACCTACAACCTTATCCAGCTGTTTTAAGTGCTAGAACCATTGACAACGGTCGCTATCATATGCTGGAAAATCTTTGTGAACTGCCATTTAGACCAGATTCACAACGAGTCGTAACCAAGGGCTACCTCAATTTGCAAAATCGAAATGATTTGCTAATAGTTGAGAATATTAATGCAGATGAATGGATGGATATCCAGTTTGAACTGCAACCAACTATTTACAAGTTAAAAGAAGGAGACACTCTCCGTCTAGTCCTTTATACTACTGACTTTGAAATCACCATACGTGACAATACCGCTTACCACCTGACTGTTGATCTTGAACAGTCTACACTTATCCTACCTTACCAAAAGGTATAGGCTATCAGACTTTCGATACAGATAGATTCCAAGGAAAGCTTAATTACGTGACCATTTGCCTTCCTATAATCAATCCCCCACTTGAATAGTCTAACGAAACATAAACTTGGTATCAAATCCTGTCCAAAGAACAGATTATTCTACCCCCGCTGCTGAACCTTGGATAAATGATACTAACACCCCTAACCAACATGTGTGACCCTCTATACTACACGCTACCACACCACATGTTGGACAATCTCTGTGAATTGCCGTTTAGCGTACATTCACAAGAAGCCGTGACAAAATGATACCAAAATTGAATGATTCACTGTCATTAAAGAACATCAATGCAGATGAAGGGATAGATATCCAATTCATCTGCACCAAACAAGTGACAAGTTAAAAGAAGGCGATACTCTCCATCTAGTTCTTTATACTATTGACTTTGAAATCATCATACGTGACAATACCGCTTACCACTCGACTGACGATTTCGATCAGTCCACGCTTTCTGTACTTTGTACAAGGAGTAAATTTTTATGAATAAATCTGAACACCGCCACCAACTCATACGAGCACTTGTAAGCAAAAACAAGATTCATACTCAAGCTGAATTACAAGCTCTTCTTGCCGATAACGACATTCAAGTTACCCAGGCAACTCTTTCCCGTGATATCAAAACAATGAATCTCTCAAAAATACGTGAAGAAGATAATTCTTACTACGTGCTCAATACTGGTTCAATTTCAAAATGGGAAAAACGCCTAGAAACTTATATGGAAGATGCTCTTGTACTCATGCGTCCAGTTCAACATCAAGTACTTTTGAAAACTCTTCCTGGTCTGGCTCAATCATTCGGTTCTATTATTGATGCCTTGAACTTCCCTGACGCTATCGCTACCCTCTGTGGGGACGATGTCTGTCTGGTCATCTGTGAAGATGCAGAGGCTGCACAACATTGCTTTGAAGAATTGAAAAAATTTACACCACCATTTTTCTTTGGTGAATAACAAAATTCCGTGTCTGATGAGGCACGGAATTTTTTATCTTCTTTACTGAGATGGATTTTCATTTTTGGTTCGTGCCAATCTCAGGGCACGATTTGGATTGAGACGATTAAATAGTTCTTCCAATTTCTTTTCATTCCAAAGGTCTGCGGCGGAAACGAAATTGCCATCCGCATCTCGGAAAGATATCGGTTTATCTCCCATACCAGTCTCCTAGTCTACAAATTCAAACTCAAATTTACCAATGCGAACCAAGTCCCCATCCTTAGCACCACGCGCACGAAGGGCTTCATCAACCCCCATACCACGAAGCTGGCGAGCAAATTTCATGACTGATTCGTCACGATCAAAGTTGGTCATGTTAAAGAGCTTCATGAGTTTTTCACCAGAAAGTAGCCATGTTGCATCGTCATCACGACTAATTTCAAAGGCTTTCTCTTCCTCATCAAATCCATAGTAAGCTTCTTCTTCCATATCTGACTCGTCGTAGAGCAAGAATTCTGGTGTCTTGTCTAACAATTCAGCTGTAGCATCCAAAAGCGTAGCCAGACCTTGCTTGGTCAAACCAGATATTGGGAAAATAGCTGGTAACTCTTCAAATTCATCGTAGTTTTCAGCTAATTTCTTCTTGAAAACTTCAAGATTTTCCTGACTCTCAGGCATGTCCATCTTATTGGCTACGATAATCTGTGGACGCTCCATGAGGCGAAGATTGTATGACTCCAGCTCCTTATTGATCGCTAGGTAGTCCTCATATGGATCACGACCTTCACTAGCTGACATATCAATGATATGGAGGATAACACGGGTACGCTCGATGTGACGGAGGAACTGGGTTCCCAGACCAACACCCTGACTAGCCCCTTCAATCAAACCTGGCAAGTCGGCTACTGCAAAGGATTCACCTGATTGGGTACGAACCATACCTAGATTTGGAACGATAGTGGTAAAGTGGTAGGCACCAATTTTAGGTTTAGCTGAGGTGATAACACTTAAAAGTGTTGATTTTCCTACAGATGGGAATCCTACTAAACCAACATCCGCAAGGATTTTTAGTTCTAACTGTAACTCACGCTCCTGACCCGGTTCTCCATTTTCAGAGATTTCAGGTGCAGGATTTTTTGGTGTCGCAAAGCGGATATTTCCACGACCACCACGACCACCGTGGGCAACGATAAATTCTTGACCGTGTTCAATCAAATCTGTCAAGACCTTGCCTGTCTCGGCATCACGCACAGTCGTACCTTGTGGTACACGAACTCTAAGGTCCTCGGCACCACGACCATGCATCCCTTTGGTCATTCCTTTTTCACCAGAATCAGCCTTAAAATGGCGATTATATCGGAAGTCCATCAAGGTACGTAGACCTTCGTCTACAACGAAGACCACATTACCTCCACGTCCACCGTCACCACCCCAAGGGCCGCCATTAGGGACATATTTTTCACGGCGAAAGGCAACCATGCCATCGCCACCATTACCAGCCTTGACCTTAATCTTGGCTGTATCTAAAAACATACTCATTTTTTCTTCTCACTTTAAAAAAGGGCTGGGAAATCCCAGTCACAAAATTTTCTTGAACCTATTTTATAGATTACTGAGAGCACCAATTGCAGTTGCAAAAATACCCAAAATACTTGCCAAAAGCATAATAACCACGATAATTAAAGTTAATTTCTCAAACAAGGTTTTTTTACGATTTCCATTATCTCCAAATGCCATTTTTTTCTCCTTCGTTACATTCTATTTTCTATTATCTTAGCATGAATTCAGCTAGTTTTCAATAGTCAGTTGCTACTGGTGTAATAATCCATAAAATGATATAGGCTACAATTCCAGCTCCATAACCAAAAGCAAGAACACCCCATATTACACGAACAATAGTGGGATCCATATCAAAATAATGAGCCACTCCAGCACAAACACCTGCAATCTTTTTATCATGACCACTTCTCATTAATTGTTTTTTCATAGCTGTTCCTCTTTCTATTCTTCACTGTCTTTCCAATAATCTCTGATGCTGATTAACTGTGTTTTTGATGCCTTCAGCATCCGTCTAGAGCCTTTTACGGGCACAGCAACCACCTGTTGCGGAAGATACAAAACTGTCTTAAAGATACGCTGACTAACCGTATCATCTTTGACTAAATCTTTCTGGAAATTATTTGAAATAATGGCATCCAGATAAAACTCATGCACTCGTTTCCCAAAGTTCTCAGCTGAAATCTCATACAATTTCTCTGATAAGCTATGCTCATTCATATCTGGCGTTGCAATCAGGGCTTCTAAAATGGCTCCAGCTAAATCATACTCGCCGTAATACAAGGTACCAAACATTTTATCACTAATAAGATTGTCCAGATACGGATTTCCGTGAGCAATGACAGGCGTTCCACTAGCTAAGCTTTCCAAGTAGGTCAACCCTTGGGTTTCACTTGTCGATGCCGAGATGAAGAAATCTGCCGCCTTATAATAAAGAGCCGTCTCACTAGGAGCAATCATACCTGTAAAGATAACCGAGTCTCGAATCTCTAGTTTCTGGGCTTGCTCTTTGAGGTCATCCAGATAAGGCCCATCCCCAGCAACTACCAGTTTCACCTTGTCTTCCTCTCTCAGAACTTCTGCAAAGGCTGCTAATACTGCTTGAATATTTTTTTCATAGGAAATTCTGGAAAGACTAAGCAACATCTTTTCATCATCTTGAATCCCTAATTTACTACGCAGTTCTTTCAAATTTTCTTGCTTGATTTCTGGACGCTCAAACTTGGCTAATTCAATTCCAGTTGGAATGACCCGCTTTTCAACCTTGACTTTATAATCAGATAGCAAGTCACGAACAATCTCACTCGGGCAAACAACCCCATCCACATCGTGCAGGAAACCTCTGACCAGATACTTGACCATACTAGGACGAATCAACATCCCCTTGGCAATATAATGCACATAGTCTTCGTACTGGGTATGATAGGTATGGATAACGGGAATTTTCAGTTCATGCGCAATCCAAATCCCCAACAAGCCTAGAGAAAATTCTGTCTGAGTATGAATAACATCTAGCTGATACTGCTTGGCAATTTCAAGCGCCTTGCTAAAGCCTCGATAGGCAAAGCGGCGATCTTTAAAAGCAAAAAAAGGCACACTTGGAATGCGGATAATTTGCCAATCTTCGTAGCGATTAACATCCTTATCTGTCGTCGTAAAGATAAAAACAGCATGTCCCTGCTTTTCAAGTTCTGTTTTCAAGGTTCGAATACTGGTCGCAACACCAGAAACCTGAGGAAAATAGGTATCTGTAAATAAACCAATTCGCATAGATTACCTCACTTTTTATTTTCTCCCTAAAGCGGCTTGTTTCTCATAAAAGTCCAACCAGATTTGCAACAGATGCTCTTCAGAATACTCTCTGGAAATATTCTTAGCTTTTTCTTTGAGATCTTTTAAGGCAATAGGATTTGCTTGATATTCTAAAATAGCTTCTTTCATCTCTTCTCTATCTGCTGTCTCCCGATAATTTCCCTCCAAAATCACCTTATAGAGATCTAAATCACGCAACATAATAGGAGCTTCGCAACTGGCAGCTTCTAAAATCGTCATAGGAAAGAGCTCATTGTAACTAGGTAACAAGAAAAGATCCGCTAGGGCATACAATTCGCGCATACGCTCTGGCGACACAATGCCTGGAAACATCAAATTTTCAGGTGGATTATCCATCATTTTCTTATAGCGTTCATAACCATCTGTCATACCACCAAAAGAGAAACCACCAGCCCAGATAAAGGTAATCTGAGGTAATTCCTCAGCAAGACGGATAAAATCATCAATCCCTTTGCGTTTCTGGACTTGACCAGCACCTACTACGATAAACTGATTGTCACTAAGACCTAGCTCCGTTCGCAGTCTCACTATCTCTTCTTGTGGAAGGGGATGCCATTTTTCCTTATTGACAAAATTAGGAATATAAGTTACTTTTTCACGTGGAATACCAGCTGCCACCAAATCCTCAATAAACATAGGATTAACCACAACCAAATGCTCCATCCGGTTGTAAAAAGAAAATACATAGCGTTTAACAATTCCCTTTAAGAAAAATGGAATTTTCAAACTCCCCTCAAGTGTATCAGGCAAAAAATGCACATAGCCAATTTTCCTCCCTGAGCGCTTCTTTTGGAATGTTGATAAATAATAGGGGAAATCAATTGTATGAAAGTGAGTCACATCTGCCTCGATTGGAAGATTTTCTGTAACAACCAATTGGTCCTTGGCATCACGGTGAAGAAGACGAACTAATTCACGGTAGGCACCTGAAACTCCTTGCCCTGCTACTTTCTCACTTGAACTCAACATATTGATACGTAATTTCTTTTTTTCCATAACTACTATTATATCATTTTCTTTGAATAAAATCAGCAAAAGAAAGGAGAGACTAGAGGAAAAGAAGGGGAAATTTCCTCGCTTTTCCAATGATCTCTCACATATTTTTATATGTTTATACTCAATGAAAATCAAAGAGCAAACTAGGAAGCTAGCCGCAGGCTGTACTTGAGTACGGCAAGGTGAAGCTGACGTGGTTTGAATTTGATTTTCGAAGAGTATTACTTAATGCCTAGGGCAATGCGTGCATAACGACTCATTTTTTCAACTGTCCAGGCTGGATACCAGACTAATTTAACCTCAGTATCCGTTACTTCTGGCACCTCTGTCATGGCATCATATATCTGGTCTGTTAAAAGGTCTGCTAGGGGACAACCCATAGTTGTCAAAGTCATATCAATCTCTGTTTGCCCTGTGTCGCCGTCAAAACGAATCTCATAAATCAAACCAAGATTAACAATATCAATCCCCAACTCAGGGTCGATAACTTCTTCCAAGGCTGATAAAATTCGTGTTTTGATAGTTTCGATTTGTTCTTCTGTATAAGCCATATTTATCCTCACTCTTAGTCTTCAATAAAATCACGAAGCGGTTTGCTACGACTTGGTTGGCGTAGTTTTCTCAAAGCTTTAGCCTCAATCTGACGGATACGCTCACGGGTTACGTTAAAGACTTTCCCCACATCTTCAAGGGTGCGCATTTTCCCATCATCTAGTCCGAAACGTAGACGTAGAACATTTTCTTCACGGTCTGTAAGAGTATCCAAGACCTCATCCAACTGCTCACGCAAAACGATACGAGTTGTATAGTCCACTGGATTTTCAATCACTTCGTCTTCGATAAAGTCTCCAAGATGGCTATCATCCTCCTCACCGATTGGTGTTTCCAGAGATACTGGTTCTTGGGCAATCTTCAAGATTTCACGAACCTTGTCAGGGGTCATATCCATACGTTCAGCAATTTGTTCTGGCGTTGGATCTTGTCCCAATTCTTGAAGGAGATTACGCTGTTCACGAACTAATTTATTAATAGTTTCAACCATGTGGACTGGGATACGGATGGTACGAGCTTGATCCGCAATAGCACGAGTGATGGCCTGACGAATCCACCAAGTTGCGTAAGTTGAGAACTTGAATCCTTTAGAATAGTCAAACTTGTCAACTGCCTTCATCAAGCCCATGTTTCCTTCTTGAATCAAATCAAGGAACTGCATACCACGACCGACATAGCGTTTGGCAATAGAAACAACCAAACGAAGGTTGGCTTCCGCAAGGCGTTGTTTGGCTTCGATATCGCCAGCTTCAACAGCCAGTGCCAACTCTTTTTCCTCTTCATTGGTCAAGAGAGGAACGACTCCAATCTCTTTCAAGTACATACGGACAGGGTCGTTGACCTTAGCCGAAGTTGAACCAATCAAGTCCTCATCGCTGAGTTCTGGCTCTTCTTCAGCGCTAAGAACACGTGCACTTGGATTTCCTTCGTTATCTGTGATAGAAATCCCTGCATCCTGAATCCGTTGCAAGAGATCTTCAATCCCATCAGCGTCCAAGGTAAAAGGAATGACTAGACTAGCATTAATTTCATCGTCTGTTGCTGTCCCTTTTTGCTTATGATTACGGATAAATTCTGCTACTTGTACGTCAAATGTTGTTACTTCTTTTTGTTTTGTTGCCATTATTACTCCATTCTTCTCTTTTGGGAAATTAAACGTTCCAATTCTTCTAGGGCTGTGTCTGTATCTCCTACATGGCTAGCTTCCTGCACCTTCTTTTTGATTCTCATATTGTCCTGATTCAAGAGAGCCTTGTTTCGAGTCATTTCTACTTCACTAAGTTCCTGCGGTGACATCTCAGCAGGCAAATCCTGAGCTAAAACCTGATACCAGGCTCTTTCAACTTCCTCTGTCTGTTCTGCTAAAACTTCTGGAGGAAGATTCCCATACTGACCAAGCAAGTCATATAAGACCTGAAATTCAGGAGTGTCAAATGCAAAGTCTTCTCGCAAACGGTAGTCGTTCAAAACAAGAGGGGATTCCATCATCCGATAGAGTAGATGGGCTTCTGCTCTCATAATAGCTGATAACTGCTTGGTGACAGGCATAGTGATTTGCGTCGGTCTGGAAATTCCTTCCATGCGATTCTGCCTTTGCGCCTGACGACTCTCATTAACAATCTGCTCAATCTGGGCATAATCAAAGGATGCCAGACTGTCAGCTAAAATATGAATATAGCTGTTTTGAGCAGTGATGGACTTTTCTCGAACAATCAAGGGAGCTATTTTTTCAATAAACTCAATCTGAGCTTGCAGATTTTCACTGTTTTCAGGTTTGTACTGGTGAATGTAAAACTCAATCGGACTAATACGAGTTTTCGTTAATAGATAGGCCAAGTCTTCTGGACCATTTTTTTGTAGATACTCATCTGGATCCAAGTTATCAGGCATGCTGACGATTTGCACAGGCATATCACCAATTTCATCCAAGGCTTTCAATGTCGCAGCTTGTCCAGCCTTATCGCCATCGTATACCAGAACCAACTTCTTAGTTAACCTTTTCAGATGCTCAACATGCTCCCGACTCAAGGCCGTTCCCATGGACGCCACAGCATTTTCGATTCCAGCCCGATAGGCTGCAATGACATCCATGAACCCTTCCATGAGGTAAATCTCACTGGCTTTACCAGAAGATTTTTTTGCCCTATCCATATGATATAATTCGTAACTTTTGTTAAAAATTGCAGTCGATCGGCTATTTTTATACTTAGAAGTTTGTGAATCCGTTTTCTGCCAGATACGACCTGAGAAGGCAATGACCTTTCCCTGATCATTTGTAAGGGGAAACATAATGCGATTGTGAAAGGTGTCTACAAATTGATTGGCATCCGAAAGGTAAAATAGCCCTGAATCTAGGAAATCCTCTTCACGATACTGACCAGACAAACGTTGATACAGATAGTTTCGTTCTGGAGGTGCTAAACCAATCCGAAAATGCTTGAGCACTTCATCTGTCAAACCACGCTGATAAAGGTAATTTCTCGCCTCTTCACCAATGGTTGTTGTCATGAGAATAGCATGATAAAATTTGGCTGCATCTTCGTGCATATCATAAAGAGCTTGATGTGGAGAGGCTGGCTTCTGTTCATTATAAAGCGGTTTTTCTACCTCTATCCCAACACGCTGACCTAAGATTTGGACAGCCTCCATAAAGGGAACCCCTTGGTACTCCTCGATGAACTTAAAGACGTCACCTGAACGACCACAACCAAAACAGTGGTAAAACTGCTTGTCCTCTACAACGTTGAAAGAAGGTGTTTTTTCACCATGAAAAGGACAGAGCCCTAGATAGTTCCGTCCTGCCTTTTGTAAAGAAATCACATCTCCTATGACTTCCACAATGTTGGCATTGTTTTTGATTTCTTCAATGACTTGTTTGTCAACCATACACAATACCTCCATGTTATCATAGTTTACTTTATATAGTATACTTTATTTCAGAAAAAAAGTAAACCATTTCATACACTTTCCGTAATTCTCTTTGCCTTATTTTTCTAGATAGAAAAGAAAGTTAAAAAACTCAGAAACACTTTAATGCCTCTAAGTTTTGATTCACAATTTTTGATGAAAATAAAGTTCATCTATTCAAATAATTGATAGTAGTCTGAGATTTTCATCTTAGCTTTATCTTCTTGGTTCAAATCTTGGATAATCTGTCCTTCTTTCATGACAATTAAGCGATTGCCATATTTGAGAGCATCTTCCATATGATGAGTAATCATAAGGGCTGTCAGCTGATCTTTCTTGACAAATTCATCTGTCAATTCCATCAAGGCCACACTGGTCTTTGGATCAAGGGCAGCAGTATGCTCATCTAACAAGAGCAACTCAGGTCGCTTCAAGGTTGCCATCAAGAGACTCAAAGCCTGTCTTTGCCCACCTGATAAGAACTCGATCGGTGTATTCAAATGTCTCTCAAGACCATTTCCTACTTTTTCAATGGTTGCCTGAAATTCATCCTTATAGCTAGTCAAGCGTCGTGGTAACAATCCACGCTTTTCACCACGAAACTTGGCAATCAAAAGATTTTCAGCCACCGTCATACGGGGAGCTGTCCCCATCTTGGGATCTTGGAAGACTCGAGACAGATACTTAGCTCGCTTCTCTGGTGAAAATTTGGTAACATCTTCACCTAAAATACGGATGGTTCCACTGGTTAAGGATAAGGTTCCTGCAATAGTGTTAAAGAGGGTCGATTTACCAGCACCATTTCCACCTAAAATCGTGATGAAATCCTGTTCAAAAATTTCTAAGGAAACATCATTTAAAATAATCTTTTCTTCATCAAAGCCATTTTTAACGACTTTGGTTGCATTGTTTAATTCTACAATTGCTGTCATTTGCTTAACTTGGCTCCTTTCAAGATTGTTTGCTTAAATGTTGGAATCATGAGGCAGACTGCCAAAATCAAGGCACTGTATAAACGAAGGTAACTTGTATTAAAGCCAAGAGCGATAACTGCCCACACTAAGAATTGATAGGCGATAGAACCCACAACGATGGCAACCAGACGCTCTGCCAAGCTCAAACTCTTGAAAATAACTTCTCCAATTATCAAACTTGCAAGCCCCACAACGATAACCCCGATTCCTCGAGACACATCAGCATAGCCTTCTTGCTGGGCAATGAGAGCTCCTGCAAGGGAAATCACACCATTTGATAAGACCAATCCCATGAGCTCCATGCGTCCAGTATGAATCCCGAAACTTCTAGCCATATCAGGATTGTCACCTGTAGCAATATAAGCCTGTCCAAGTTTGGTGTCCAAGAAAAAGAGCATGAGAGCAATGACAATACTGACAAAGATGAGACCTGTCAAGAGTTGATTCATGTCTGAAGCAAAAGGCAAAACATCCTGAATTTGCTTGGTTCCAAGCAGTCCTAAGTTTGCACGTCCCATAATCAAGAGCATGATAGAGTGACAGGAAGTCATCACCAAAATCCCTGAGAGCAAGGTTGGGATTTTTCCTTTTGTATAAAGAAGTCCTGCTGCCATTCCAGCCAAACAACCTGCTCCTACAGCAACAAGAGTCGCTAAAAATGGGTTCACGCCTTTGGTTATCAAAGTGACAGCAACAGCTCCCCCAAGAGGGAAGGAACCTTCTGTCGTCATATCTGGAAAGTTTAAAATCCTAAATGTCATAAAGATTCCCAGACCTAAAATAGCCCAGACAAATCCTTGAGAAATAATAGATAATATCATCTGTTTCTTAACCTTTTCTATACGATTTCTATTGTAAAAAATTGGAGGAGATGTCCCCAACTCCTCCAATACAGATTATTCAATCACTTGTCCTGCTTCTTTTAGAACAGATTCAGGAATCGTAATACCTAGCTCTTGTGCCAATTTTTTGTTGATTACTGACTTACCAGTTGAAAAGACATTGACTGGAGTATCAGCTGGTTTTGCACCTTTCAAGACTTGCGCAATCATTTTACCTGTTGCCACTCCAAGATCATGTTGGTCAACTACAACCGATGCCAAACCACCAGCTTCTACCATGGCAGTTGCGCTTGGGTAGATTGGTTTTTTAGCTGATTGGTTGCTTGATACAACTGTTGAAAATGCAGATGCGATTGTGTTGTCGATTGGAACCCAGATAGCATCGACCTTGCTAGTCATAACATTGACTGTTGAAGCAATTTCATTTGTTGAAGGAACTGCAAATGTTTCTACTGTCAAACCTGCTTTTTCAGCATAAGCCTTAAATTCTTCGACCTGTGTTTTTGAATTGTCTTCGCTACTTGAGTAAAGGGCTCCGATTGTTTTCACATTTGGTGTTAGAGCCTTGATGAGTTCAACTTGTTGTTGAGCTGGATTGTGGTCAGACACCCCTGTAATGTTGCCGCCTGGTTTTTTCAAATCTTTGACCAAGTTAGCTCCGATTGGGTCTGTAATAGCGGCCATGATAACAGGTAGGTCTTTTGTGGCGCTTGCCAAACCTTGAGCAGCTGGTGTAGCAATACCAACTACAAGATCATTGCTATTTGCAACCAACTGTTTACTCATTGTCGCAACCTTACTTTGGTCACCTTCTGAGTTCATAAAATCAATTTTAACTTGGTCATCTTTATATCCTTCTTCTGCAAGTCCATCTTGAATCCCTTTATAAATCAAGTCAAGAGATGGATGGCTCACAAACTGAAGGACACCAACTTTGGCAACTTTCTTTTCATTCTTAGCTTCTGGTTTATTCATTGAAGAGTAAATCAAGCTTCCTGCTACTAAGACTGCTAATGCAGCGATAATTCCAATTAAACGTTTATTTTTCATTCTATTTCTCCTTTTTTATTCCTTTAAAATACTTTACTTATCTAATACTCTTCGAAAATCTCTTCAAACCACGTCAGCTTCACCTTGCCGTAGCTATGGTTACTGACTTCGTCAGTTCTATCCACAACCTCAAAGCAGTGCTTTGAGCAACCTGCGGCTAGCTTCCTAGTTTGTACTTTGATTTTCATTGAGTATAAACAAGCGACGCCATCGTTTTCTTTCCATACTAACCTCCATCAAAAAAGTCCTCACACAAAAAACTTGTGTGAGGACGTCGATGCGCGGTACCACCTCAATTATAGGGAATTTCCCTATCACTCTGTCTCGCAATAACGAGATGCACTGTAAGGTGTGCTCACCGAATTTTTATGATTTCAAATTCTAAATAACATTCAGCCCAATTTTCATCATCGCCACTTATCTGTTTTCAGCTACCACAGACTCTCTAAAAAGTTTGTATGACTACTTTTCTGAATGGTTAAATTATATCATTTTTCAACTAGTTGTCAAGACTCTTTTAGCATTTTTTTGAAATATCAAAAACTTCCCCTATAGAAAAGAGGAAGTTTGATCGGTATCAGCCTGAATTACGCAATCCTGTCGCAATTCCGTTGATGGTTGTATGGATTAATTTTTCTTGATCGCTTGACAATTCTCCTCGACGTTGACGTTTAATCAATTCCAACTGGATATAGTTGAGGATATTAAAGTATGGCATACGGTAATCCAAACTTGCTTTCAGATATGGATTTTCAGCTAATAATTCGTCATATCCTTCAATCTCTAGGATAACGTTTTTAGTTAATTGCCATTCGTCTAAAATAGTATCATAAATAGCTTTCACTTGATCATCTTCACATAACTTAGCATATTCAAAAGCAATATTCATATTAGATTTTGATAAGACCATGTCTACATTTGAAAGGAGAGATTGGAAGAAAGGCCAATTTTGGTACATATCTCGTAAGATAGCGATATTTTCTGGATTTTTATCGATAAATTCCTTGAAGCTTGATCCTACCCCATACCAGCCAGGGAACATGACACGACTTTGTGACCATGAGAAGACCCACGGAATGGCACGCAAACCACCAATTTCTGTAATGGTCTTACGGGCAGCTGGACGAGAACCGATATTAAAGCTGGAAATGGCCTTAATAGGACTTGACTCAAAGAAATAATCATAAAAATGTTCATTCCCAAAAACTAGGTCTCGGTAAATATCATAACTACGGTCCACTACTTGGTCCATAATAGCCTCATATCGATTTGAGGTATTAGTATCACTCTTCCACTGAGTAATCATGCGGTTAATGGCTGCTGAAACCAACATTTCAAGGTTATAATAGGCAGCATCTTTGTTACCGTATTTATTGCCAATTACTTCACCCTGCTCCGTCAAACGGATACGATCCTTGATAGACTTGAGCGGTTGAGAGGTGATGGCTTCATAAGTTGGTCCACCACCACGACCGACAGTACCACCACGACCATGGAAGAAGGTAACCTTAACGCCAAATTCATCTCCAATAGCAGTCAATTGTTGTTGAGCCTTGTAGAGGGTCCAACATGATGATAAGTAACCACCATCTTTATTACTATCAGAATAGCCAAGCATGATTTCTTGGTAGTTATTGCGTGAAGCAATCCATTTTTTGGCAAGACCAAGAGAAAGGTATTCTCTCATGGTTTCTTCCGAGTGGTCCAAGTCCTCGATTGTTTCAAAGAGAGGAACGATTTGGACACGGGCTCTTTCTTTATCAACTAGTCCTACTTCTTTTAGTAAGATAGCCAATTCCAGCATGTCTGATACGCTGGTTGCATGTGAAATAATGGTCTGACGAATAACATCGTCACCCAACTTATCTTTCAAATTACGAGCAGCCTTGAAAATGGCCAATTCTTTTTCAAGTAACTCCGATTTTTCAACGTGAGTAGCCGAAAGAATGCGTGGATCTTCTTCTAATTCTTTCAAGAGAAGCTGGCATTTTTCTTCTTCACTTAGTTCGCTATAACGCGAATGAATTCCTGCTGATTTCAAGAGTTCAGCTACGCAGGCCTCATGAACACTAGAATCTTGACGCATGTCAATGGATGCCAAATAGAATCCAAAAATTTCAACTGCTTGAATCAATTCAACAAAATCACCAGAAATCAGTGCTTCACCCTTGTTTTCCAAGAGGGAATCACGGATAGTAATTAAATCTTTATAAAAATCATTAGCTGTTTCATAGCGATCCCCAACTTCCTTATCCTCAATCAGATAAGCTTTTGTTGCTTGGATTTTTGATTGAATATCAAACAAAGCGCGACGATACAGCTCTTTTTCACGGTAGATAGAGTTATCCTTAGATTGACGAGCCATTTCTCTGACTTGCTTGCTGACATTGACAATACTGGTTGAGAGGGAGAACTCACGATAAAGTTGGTAAATCTTTTCATCATAGTAATTCATGATGACTTCACACTGGGTCATGGCAGATTTCTTTAAGGTATCTGCTGTAACAAAGGGATTACCATCACGGTCTCCACCAATCCACATTCCCATAGTAATTGGTTTAGGATGTTTTAACTCCAGTCCATGTTTTCTAGCCAAACGCTTGTACTCAGCAGTCAAATGAGGAACTGCCTTCAGGAATGAACTATTGTAGTATTCCATAACATTCGTGATTTCATTGGTCACTTTTAATTTCTTTTCACGAATCATATCTGTCTGCATAATAATCTCAATGTAACGGCGGAGATCATTATGCCATTTTTCCTTATTAATCAAGCCTAATTTCACATCACGATACTTACGCAAGAGGGTATGGATATGGTTAGTCAAATCCAGCATACTCTTACGTTGCACTTGTGTTGGATGGGCTGTCAAAACAGGAACAACATTCAAGTGTTCTAGAATTTCAACCGCATTTTCTTTTTCTGCAACCATTTTAATCGTTGCTGATAATTTACCAAGATAATCTTGATCGATATTATTTTGGTGGTTGATTTCATAGGCCAAATCAACGTCTTCTGAAATATTAATCAAAAGAGGCAAGATAGAGAAATAGCGTGAAATATAAGCCATTTCATCATTTGTCAGGCTAGTAACCAATTGGTTCAAGCCTTGATAATCTTCTTGAGTTGACAATTCTGTCAACTGCATGATTTTTTCAAAAGTCTCTGGAGCAAGCATATTTTTAGTGATATCTTCTAACAATTCTGTTAAAATCAATACTTCTTCTTGCACGACAGCTTTATTACTATAGTTTTCTAATTTTTGAAGAGACATAGGTAATCCTTTCCACTCTCAGCTCTACATATAGTGTGATGAGTGAGCTTCTAACTCCTCATATAATTGGGCACGTTTTTCACTTGCATCAATATTCAAGACAAAGGCGATGGCTACAGACAAGACCAGGAGACTGTTCCCTCCTTGCGATAGGAAAGGGAAGGTTACTCCAGTTGAAGGAATAATACCAGAAATTCCACCGATATTAACGAAGACCTGTACCAACATCATACCTCCAACCCCAATCGCCATCATGGAATTAAAGGGATTCTTAGCACGAATTCCCACCAGAATAATTCGTAAAATAAGGAAAAAGACAAGTGCCAAAATCAAGCTGGCTCCTACAAATCCAAATTCTTCAATGACAATTGAAAATACAAAGTCTGTATGGGCTTCTGGTAAATAGCCACGTTTTTCGATTGAGTTTCCTAAACCTAGACCAAACCAGCCACCATTGACCATGGCAAAGTAAGAATTTGCAAGTTGGTGGCCTGCTCCTGCCAAATCAGCAAAGGGATTAAAGTAGGCACTGAAACGCTTAGCCACATATCCAAATACTGGAACTTTTGAAAACTTATCAACCCCTATCATATCAATAGCTGTTAAGGAAAGAGCCGAAACTCCAAATAAAAGACCGATAAAGGCTACAAACCATCGATGAGCAATCCCACTAACTGTGTACATAATCAAGGCAACCAAAGCTAGGATAGTAGCATTCCCCAAATCTGGGAAAATAGCCAGACTTCCTATCATTACCAAGAGGACAAAGCGCCAATCATTAAAAGCACGAGGAATCCATTGATTTTGAGTTAAAACTTGGAAATCATAAACAGCAATTTCATCCTGTTGTTTTGAAAAGCGTTGAGCCAAGTACCAGACGATAATAATCTTCAAATACTCAGCAGGCTGAATGGTCAAAGGTCCTACTGAAATCCAACCATAGGCTCCATTGACTGGCGTACCAATTATACGAGCCAGAGCTAATAGAATTAGCTCAACAAACATAACAATAAATAAAAGTCGTTCTTTTCTTAAAAAATTCAGTTTCAGCTTATATATCAAGGCAATCAATATTAAACTAAAGCCCCAAAACATTCCCTGACTTCGAACTAATTGCAGGGCACTTTTACCTTCTTCGATAAGAATGGCACTGGTTGTAGAATAGACTACAATCAAGCCCAAAATAGATAAAAGCAAATAAGGAACTAGGATAGAATAGTTTAATAGGTGCCTCTTACTAATCTTCATAGTATCACCAATCTAATGAGAACAAAAAAATTATTCCCAAATTCCGTTTATTTTCTAGTTTTGATTGCTATTATACCATTTTTTCCGAAAGAAAAAAACTCTTATCCTTAAGATAGAAGATTTTCTCATAAGAAAAAGAGCACTTGGCTCTTTTCTGTTTTATTCTTTTGATGAACTACTTGAGCTTGAATCTCCACCACCGATATATTGGGTAAAGATATTTTGGAAGGCTTGGTCTTTAACCTTGATATTGGCTGCTTGCAGTTCTTTTCCGATAATGCTTTGAACAAATGTTGCATCGTTTTGTTTTTGAGTTAAGATAACCGTTTTTAATTTTTCTTTGTAATCATCGATATTAGATGATTTTTCTGTTTTCTTAGTGAGTTTTACAATGTAATATTGGCTACTATAGGCTTGTGTGCCAGTGGCTTTAATCACATCAGAAACACCATTTACATCTAAAGCAAAAGCAGCTTTTTTAACTTGTTCTGGTACTTCTGTTGAAGCTGAATCAAAGGTGATTTCTCCACCATTCGCTTTGGTTTTCTCATCAGTTGAGTTATCTTTGGCTAATTGAGCAAAGTCTGCACCACTTGCCTTAGCTTTTTCGAGGACTTCTTTCGCTTTATCCTCATTATCAAGACGAATGATTTGAGCCGTTACATCTGGAGTATATTCATCAAAGGCCTTCTTATAAGCATCATCTGTCAATTCAGCTTCTGCTGCCTTCTTAACTGCCAACTCAACTAATTTACTTGTACGAATTTGAGCTTTACGTGTTTCAAGCGTCATGCCTGCTTGTGACAAGACACGTTGGTAGTTCTCACCGTATTGTTTTTCTTCTTCGGCAATAGTATCGTTGACTTCTTTGTCATCTACTTCTGAACCGTATTGTTTCTCAAATACTTTTTGAATGGTCAAATTCAACAACACTTGTTGGGCTGAAGGATTGCTCTTCACTTGCTCATAAAACTGATGTTCTGTGATAACATCCCCTTTCATGCTGATAAGGTCTGCTCCTTCTGAACCTTTGGAACAAGCTGCTAAAGTTGCTACTGATAATAGTGTAATGGCACCTGCCAATAGTTTTTTCTTCATGTCTACTCCTTTGAGATAAGTGTTACTCTATCTATTTTACTATATTTTCTTAAATTTTTCTGAAAATCATTCGCTGTCAGGCAATTGAACATCTGCTACATTTTTACGAAGCATGAGAATGCCGTCTCCCAGAGGTACTAGTGTTGCTGTAAGCCCTGGATTGTCTAAGGTTGCATCAAATAGTCTTTGAAGGCCTCGATAAATGGTTCGCTGGCCACGACGGACTTCCATAATATCCTTGGCAACATCACCACCTTGAAAAATATCATCCAAGACAACCACACCTCCAACTTCCAAGTGTTTGAGGATTTCTGGCAAAAAGACGATATATTTAGACTTAGCAGAGTCCATAAAGACGAAATCATAGGACTCTGTCAGGGTTGATAAGACATCTACCGCATCTCCCTCTAGGAGAGTGATTTGCTTGCGACTGTCAAACTGGGCAAAATTTTCCTTGGCAAAACCAATCATCTCTGGATTGCGATCAATGGTTGTAATCTTGGCATTTGGCGCATGTTCCGCCATCAAGAGAGCTGAAAAACCGATAGCCGTACCAATTTCCAGAATATTTTTAGGCTGCATGGTTTCCATGAGAAAACGGAAATAAGCAACCGTTTCATGGGGGATGATGGGAATATTTTCCTTACGAGCAAAGTCTTCCAATTCTTTCAGGGAACCTGTGACTTGCTTTTGGCGCTGGCGCATCAAGTCCACAATTTCTTCTTTGACAACAGGACGACGCATGTTATGGTTGGCATTCTTACTATACGATTCAACCATCTTATGCCAATCCCAATTTTTCAACAAGGGCTTCAAACTCATTCAAACGGCGTTCAAAGACTGCAAAGGCATCGTTGAGGTAGTCTTCCTTCTCCATATCAACACCAGCTTTTCTCATGACATTAAGTGGATAGTCAGATTTACCTGCCTTGAGGTAGTCGATATAGCGATCACGGTCTTCTTGACTACCATGAACAATCTTTTCAGCCAAGGCTGAGGCTGCTGCAAAGCCTGTTGAATATTGGTATACATAGTAGTTATAGTAGAAGTGTGGAATGCGTGCCCACTCGTATTGGATTTCAGGATTGTCTTCCTTACTCAAACCATAGTACTCTTGGTTCAAGTCTGCATAGAGTTTATTTAGGAAATCGCTGGTCAAGACTTCACCGTTTTGGTCTGCTTTGTGGATAGCGTGTTCAAACTCAGCAAATTGAGTTTGACGGAAAACTGTTCCACGGAAACCGTCTAAGAAGTTATTGAGAATAGCAAAGCGAGTTGCGTCGTCTTCCACTTCTTCCAACAATTTCTCCGTTAAGATATTCTCATTGGTTGTTGAAGCAATCTCAGCCAAGAAGATAGAGTAATCTCCGTAAACATAAGGCTGCGTTTCACGAGTATAGCTGGAATGCATACTATGACCTGTTTCATGAACAAGAGTAAAGAGATTGTCTAGATTGTCCTGCCAGTTAAGAAGCATGAAGGCATTGGTATCGTAAGAGCCACCAGAGTAGGCACCTGAACGCTTACCTTGGTTTTCATAAACATCAATCCAACGCTCGCTGAAGGCACGTTTAACACGGCTCAAATAATCTTCACCCAAGACTGCCAAGGCTTCTTCTGCTTTTTTCAAGGCTTCTTGGTAGGTAAAACTATATTCAACAGATGAAAGCGGTGTATAGACATCGTACATCTTGAGGTCTGAAATCCCCAAAATCTTTGAACGAAGCTCAAGATAGCGATGCAAGAGTGGCAAATGCTTGCGAACTGCTGCTACCAAATTGTCATAAACGCTCTCTGGAACAAAATTGACCGCTAGGGCTGCATGACGAGCACTCTTGTAGTTGCGAATCTTGGCACGGTAGTTTTGCACCTTAACATTGGTTTGTAAGGTTTTGGCATAGGTATGTTGGAATTGTTCATAAGTCGCATAAAGGGCTTGATAAGCACCTCGGCGAACCTCACGATTTTTAGACTCCATCAAACGCATATAAACGCCATGTGATAATTGTACCTCGTTACCATCTTCATCTTTAACAAATGGAAAGACGATATCTGCATTATCTAAAATAGCGAAGGTTTCACTTGCCGAACCAAAGATTTCACTAGCTCCAGCTAATAATTCTTCTTCGCGTTGTGAAAGAACGTGATCCTTGCCTTGCAAAAGCTTGTCAAAATAGTGTTGATAAACCTGCAATTTTGGTTGAGCTTCTAAAAAGTCAGCATACTGCTTTTCGCTAATTTCCATAAATTCAGGTTCATAGAATGAAAAGGCTTGGTCTAGCTGGCTGTAGAGAGTCATTGCCTTGGCATAGTACTCTTGGTACTTGGCTTCACGTGTATCCTGGTCATTTTTCATATGAGCATAAACGTAAAGCTTCTCCATATGGCGTTCCATTTCAAGAGAAAATTCAGTGATTTCTAGAAGGCTATCCGCACTATCTAGGAGATGGCCTTCATACTGGGCTACTGTCTCCAATTGTTCTGTTAAATCTTTTAAGGCTTCTTCCCAAGCCTGATCAGTGGGGTAGATCGTTGATAGATCCCATGTATCTTTTTCATTTATTTCATGTCTTTGTAATACCATTAGATTCCTCCATCCTTTCTATTTTACCATATTTTTCAAGAAATATTGCTGATAAAAGGCTGGTGGATAAAGCATTTGCCAATCATTTTGAGGATTTTCTTGATAATAGGTGTAAAAGTGCTGATAATAGCTATTCAAGTCTTGGTCAATCTGGAAAAATTTGCCCACTATTGGTCGAATTTGTGGATACCATTCTTTGAGCCCATAAGTCAGGAGATTTTCTCCCTTTTGATAGGCTTCTGCTTGTTCTTTCATCCAAAAGGGATTTTGATAATAGAGTTGTTGCCGGACATAACGACAGATGTCCCTATCTTGAGAAACTGTAAAATGCGAAATTTTTTGTTTCTTATAGGGAAGACGTAATATCTCCAGTAAACTATCTTGACCATAGGGAAATTCTTTAATCTGATAATGGAGTTTCCCGCGGAGGTCTTGATGTATGAGATATTTAAGCCTTAAAAGCTGTTTTTCCTTGTCTACTTCCCAAACATAAAAGCCCATATTTTGACTGAAATAAAGAAAACCTTGTTGCAGACGAGTCAACCGCTCCTTGAGCCAAAGTTTTTCCCCCAGTAACCACAGTACTTGGTAACCCTGACTACGATAGCCCTCACTGCGCTCTTTAAGAACTTTTTGAGGCAAGGGACTACACTGAACTTCTAGAGCTAGATTGCCATTTACAAATACATCTGCAATCTGTTTAAGATCTGGAAGCGGGTATTCTAATTGTACCTCTGCCTCTTTTTTCAACCAGTGATAGAGGGATTCCTTATTTGCCAAGTGTTCTGGGCTTTCATTTTCAAAGGAGTAATCACAGTCTTTTAGGGATTTGTGGGCAAAATGGGTTCGGACACTTGCTCCTTGACGCAAACGGAGCTGACCTCCACAAGCTGGGCAGGTGTATTCTTCCTTCTCAAGCTTATCCTCTAACACATTTACCAATTCTCCCCTAGCATCTCTCGCAACAAACATGATTTTCCCCCCTTTTCTATATTATTCGAAAAAATTAATAATCGTATTTTTAATTATAGAAGAAAAGTATAGTAAATTGAAATAAAATATAAGCAAATTGATTGGGTAATTATAGTATATTGAAATAAGATGTGAACTAAGAGATTAGGAAAGTCAAATTATACTCAATGAAAATCAAAAAGCAAACTAGGAAGCTAGCCGTAAGCTGTACTTGAGTACGGTAAGGCGACGCTGATGTGGTTTGAAGAGATTTTCGAAGAGTATTAATTTCTAACAATGCTTCAGAAGTCATGTCCTACTATTCCAGTTTCAATACCTTATATAATGTAAGCGCGTCATAACAAGGTATCTATCATTAATGGAGCTCCTCCTGTATACTATTAGTAAAGTAAAACTATTGGAGGATATTTTAATGCCACAGCCTATTGTTCCTGTAGAGATTCCACAATCTCGTCGTTTTGATTCTAAAAAGAGAAATGATATTCTTCTTAAAATTCGTATTGGCAAGCTTGAACTAAGTTTTTTTCAATCTCTCAATCTCGAAATGATAGAACAGCTTTTGGATAAGGTGTTGCTCTATGACAATTCATCTATCTAGCCTAGGGCAGGTCTATCTCGTATGTGGGAAAACGGATATGAGGCAGGGAATTGATTCACTGGCTTATGTCGTTAAAACCCACTTTGAATTGGATCCTTTCTCAGGTCAAGTCTTTCTCTTTTGTGGTGGACGTAAAGACCGCTTTAAAGCCCTTTACTGGGATGGTCAAGGATTTTGGCTACTTTATAAACGCTTTGAGAATGGTAAACTGACTTGGCCCAGTACAGAAAAGGATGTCAAAGCTCTCACACCTGAACAAGTAGATTGGCTTATGAAGGGCTTTTCTATCACTCCTAAAATAAATTCATCAGAAAGTCGTGATTTCTATTGAAATGAGGACTTTCTTTTTAGTATAATGAAGTTAGAAAACAAGGAGGGAAGCCCATGGAAGAATTATTAAAAATCATTCAACAACAGAGTGCTACAATTGATAGTCTCACCAATGAACTTGCCCTTCTTCGTGAACAAGTGGCTTATCTGACTCAAAAGCTCTATGGAAAATCCTCTGAGAAAAGTGTTTGCCTCTCTGGACAACTCAACCTTTTTGAGGAAGAGTCTCCATCTGAGGAAGATGGAGATATTCCCAGTTGAAACAGAGGAAATTACCTACAAACGTAAGAAATCTAAAGGGAAACGCCAAGCTCTTCTTGCCCAATTTGATTCAGAAGAAGTTCATCATCATCAACTAGAAGAGAGCATTTGCCCTGATTGTCAGGGAGAGCTAAAAGAGATTGGAGCGACCCTTCAACGACAAGAATTAGTCTTTATTCCTGCGCAATTAAAACGAATAGATCATATCCAACACGCTTATAAGTGCCAAACATGCAGTGAGAAAAATCCGAGTGATAAAATCGTGAAAGCTCCTATTCCTAAAGCCCCTTTGGCGCATAGCCTTGGCTCAGCTTCTATTATCGCTCACACCATCCATCAGAAGTTTAATCTGAAGGTACCCAATTATCGCCAAGAAGAAGATTGGGCTAAGATGGGTTTACCAATCACACGTAAGGAAATCTCTAATTGGCATATCAAGGCGAGTCAATACTATTTGGAGCCCCTTTATAACCTTTTACGAGAAAAGTTGTTAGAACAATCTCTTCTTCATGCGGATGAAACCTCTTATCGGGTCTTAGAAAGTGATAGTCAGCTGACTTACTATTGGACTTTTTTGTCTGGGAAAGCTGAGAAGCAAGGGATCACGCTTTACCACCATGATCAGCGTCGGAGTGGTTTAGTAGTGCAAGAATTCCTAGGAGACTATTCTGGGTATGTGCATTGTGACATGTGGTCTGCTTATCGTCAACTGGAAGAAGCTGAACTTGTTGGTTGTTGGGCGCATGTAAGAAGGAAGTTTTTTGAGGCGACTCCCAAGCAAGCAGATAACTCATCGTTAGGTGCTAAAGGTTTAGCTTATTGTGATCAATTATTTTCTTTGGAAGGAGGCTGGGAATCCTTGTCAGCTGATGAACGACTACAGAAACGTCAAGAAAAGCTCCATCCCTTAATGGAAGACTTCTTTGCTTGGTGCCGACGTCAGTCAGTTTTACCTGGTTCAAAACTAGGGAGGGCAATTGAGTACAGTCTCAAGTATGAAGAAACCTTTAAGACAATTTTGAAAGACGGGCATCTCGTCCTTTCCAATAATCTAGCTGAACGCGCCATTAAATCATTGGTTATGGGACGAAAAAATTGGTTGTTTTCTCAAAGTTTTGAAGGAGCTAAAGCAACAGCTATTATTATGAGTTTGTTGGAAACAGCTAAACGTCATCAATTAAATAGCGAGAAATATCTATCCTATCTTCTAGAATATCTTCCAAACGAGGAGACTCTCGTTAACAAAGAGGTTTTAGAGGCTTATTTACCATGGAATAAAGTTGTACAAGAAAAATGCAAATAAGAAATCTCCAGATTAGGAACTATCGCTGAGTTCTCTAGTCTGGAGATTTTTCAATATACTTAGTTATTGGGCGGTTACTTACTATATAATTGACAAAGAACCAAAATCTCCTAGCAATCAATGGACTACTAGGAGATTTTTTAAGAAATTCTATATAAGCTATAAAATCAAATACAAATTTTACTAAAAGATTAGATTAACTCATATATAAATTATGCTTATTCGTCTTCTTTACGACGACGGCCTGCAAGACCAAGTCCAAGTACTGCACTTGCTGCAGCTGCTAGCATAGCTACTGTAGAGTCTGCTGTACCAGTATTTGGAAGTTGTCGATCTTTATTTATTGTAGTTTCAGATACTGGAGTTCCATCTGACATTTCATTAGCACTGCCGTCCTTATGTGGCTGAGCTGGCATTTCTTCTGAAATACCATTCACACTACCTGTATAGGCTGGGACTTCTGCTGTTGGTGGCGTAACTACGTTGCCGTCACCAGCTGTACTGCTTGTGCCTACTGGTTCTGTATAAGCTGGGACTTCTACAGTTGGTGGAATAATAACATTTCCTTCACCATCTGTACTACTTGTGCCTACTGGTTCTGTATAAGCTGGAACTTCTACAGTTGGTGGAATAATAACATTTCCTTCACCATCTGTACTACTTGTGCCTACTGGTTCTGTATAAGCTGGAACTTCTACAGTTGGTGGTGTAATACCGTTGCCTGCGCTATTCGTACTGCTTGTACCTACTGGATTTACTGCTTCAATTGCTGTAACTCCTGTAGTTTGAGCACCGTCTACTCCATCTTGATCCTTCGCTTCATTGATAGCATTTACAGCTGCGATGGCGGCTTGCGCTACTTCGGCTTTCGCTGCTGCTTTTTCATCGTCTGACAATTTAGCATTCTTATCAATTGAGGCAATCTTAGTTTCTGACGCTGTTTGGATTGCTTCTAGGGCTTTCTCTTTACCTACTGGATTTACTGCTTCTACTGCTGTTGTTCCTGTAGTTTGAGCGCCGTCCACTCCTGCTTGATCCTTCGCTTCATTGATAGCATTTACAGCTGCGATGGCGGCTTGCGCTACTTCTGCTTTCGCTGCGGCTTTTTCAGCGTCTGACAATTTGGCGTTCTTATCAATTGAGGCAATCTTAGTTTCTGACGCTGTTTGGATTGCTTCTAGGGCTTTCTCTTTACCTACTGGATTTACTGCTTCAATTGCTTTAACTCCTGTAGTTTGAGCGGCATCTACACCATCTTGATTTTTCGCTTCATTGATAGCATTTACAGCTGCGATGGCGGCTTGCGCTACTTCTGCTTTCGCTGCGGCTTTTTCAGCGTCTGACAATTTGGCGTTCTTATCAATTGAGGCAATCTTAGTTTCTGACGCTGTTTGGATTGCTTCTAGGGCTTTCTCTTTACCTACTGGATTTACTGCTTCAATTGCTTTAACTCCTGTAGTTTGAGCGCCGTCCACTCCTGCTTGATCCTTCGCTTCATTGATAGCATTTACGGCTGCGATGGCGGCTTGCGCTACTTCTGCTTTCGCTGCGGCTTTTTCAGCGTCTGACAATTTGGCGTTCTTATCAATTGAGGCAATCTTAGTTTCTGACGCTGTTTGGATTGCTTCTAGGGCTTTCTCTTTACCTACTGGATTTACTGCTTCTACTGCTGTTGTTCCTGTAGTTTGAGCGGCATCTACACCATCTTGATCTTTCGCTTCATTGATAGCATTTACGGCTGCGATGGCGGTTTGCGCTACTTCGGCTTTCGCTGCGGCTTTTTCAGCGTCTGACAATTTAGCGTTCTTATCAATTGAGGCAATCTTAGTTTCTGACGCTGTTTGGATTGCCTCTAGTGCTTTCTCTTTATTTGCCTCTAAGTTTCCTGGTGTGTGGACACCTGCAACTGCTGTTTCACCTGCTGTTTTAGCTTCAGCTACTTTATCAGCGTTTTCTGCTGCCGCAATCTTACCTTCTTCTTCTGTTTTCTTAGCTTCTACAGCCTTGACTTTATCCGCTTTTTCTGTACTTGTCAAACTGTTATCGGCATTGATTTCATTCTTCTCTGCCTCTACTGCTTGAGCTAAAGCGGCTTTCGCTGCTGTCTTAACTGCTTCTAAGTCACCATTGTCATGAACTGCTTTAACTGCTGCTTCACCTGCTGTTTTAGCTTCAGCTACTTTATCAGCGTTTTCTGCTGCCGCAATCTTACCTTCTTCTTCTGTTTTCTTAGCTTCTACAGCCTTGACTTTATCCGCTTTTTCTGTACTTGTCAAACTGTTATCGGCATTGATTTCATTCTTCTCTGCCTCTACTGCTTGAGCTAAAGCGGCTTTCGCTGCTGTCTTAACTGCTTCTAAGTCACCATTGTCATGAACTGCTTTAACTGCTGCTTCACCTGCTGTTTTAGCTTCGGCTACTTTATCAGCGTTTTCTGCTGCCGCAATCTTACCTTCTTCTTCTGTTTTCTTAGCTTCTACAGCCTTGACTTTATCCGCTTTTTCTGTACTTGTCAAACTGTTATCGGCATTGATTTCATTCTTCTCTGCCTCTACTGCTTGAGCTAAAGCGGCTTTCGCTGCTGCAACAATTGTATCTCTATTGTTCAAAGAGTTATATTTTTCAATAAGTGACTTAGCAGATTCTTTATAATTACTTGTAGTATTTATTCCTGAATTAAGTAAAGTATTAATCTCGGTCAATTTTGTTTCATAAGCACCCTTAGTTTCAGGAGTAGACCACTTAGTATCTTCTGATTTTTGTTCTATTAATCTATTATAAATTCTCTGTAGTAAATCCTTCGCAACATTTTTTGTATCTTGTTCAATTGAAAAATTTGAACCTGTCAGTGGGAGTGCATAGTGCCTATACAATGATTGATATCCCATTCCCAAACGTTGATTATCTGCTGAACTAATTCGAACTGTATATTCAGTTACACCTTTAGGTATTTCAATCTCCCTACTCTTGAATGTTCCTCCTGTTCCAGTTGGCCTATTAGTTGCAATTTTTTCTTCAAATTGTTCTTTCGTAGGTGTTGGTGTCCCACTTAGACTGAAACTTTGAGGAGAATTTGTTCCATCACTTGCCTTCACTACCGTCATCTCAGTATTTGTTTTTGAAACTTCTGGTGTAAATGTTTGATTGTATAATTTTTCTTCTTGTCCATTACGATTAATGATTACTTCGACCCTATACTGTGCTTTAGTGCCATCAATATCTCCAGTATACCCAGTCTTAAATGACACGGTTAACTTTGAACCATGCTCATTTGAATAAGCTTTAAATGTTTTTTGGATTCCATTAAAACCTTTAACACCTTTGGCAATTTTTGGACCTTCACCTGAAGATTTATAATTAGAACCATCAAATGTTTCTTCTTGCTGATTTTCCTGTGTTCTAACTTTTGATAAAAATAACATATAGTCGCTAGTTCTATCAAAAGATTGTTCTAGTACCCAAGTAGTATATCTTTTGCTTCTATCACTCCATACTGTATTAACGGTCTCAATTGGAAATACTCCCTTATCAGTTTTTCTTGCTATAGCAAATTTTCCTGGTTGTCCATCTGCAGCAACAGCATTCCATCCCCCAAATTCATCAATTTCAACAACTTTTCCTTTATCTACATTTTTAGCATTTCCAAGTTCATCCATATTCTGAATTTTTTCATTGTTCTGAATCGTCTCAGGCAATGATTCCAACTTATTTGAAAGGGTTTTTACATCGGCACCTTCTACTGGATTATCAAATACTTGAGTTGCTGATGTATCATCTGCCGTGCTAGGAGCTGCATCTGTACCTGTACGGAATGGATTATTTGTATCCAACGCTTTTCCATTACGTTCATCTCTAGAACCTGAGTTTGCAATAGAATTAGACTCCAAAGGCTTTTCAGCGCTGGCATTTTTTGGGCTTTTGCTTCCTTTGTCACTTGTATTATCTACCGCTTGTTCTTTTTTCTTTTCAGATTTTGTTTGCAATTTTGATGTTGCTGTAATTAACTTTCTATATGCTGCAGTTAATTCAGTTTTAGTTGTTGCAGTGCTTAGATCAGTTCTTGCTTCTTCTAAGACAGTTCTAAGATTATTAACGCTTTCTTCTGTCTTAGTAGCATAGGTTCCTTTAGCAAACTTGCCATCAATTTCTTTGATTAAATCTGTTAATTCTTTCTTATCTAGAGTCTCCACCTTCTGAGGTGCTGATTCTGGAGAAGGACTATTTTCAACTGTTGAAGATTGAGTATTTGTCTCTACTGTTGCAGCAGGACTAGTGGCTACTGTGTTCCCTTCGTAGGTCCCATTCTGGACATTCTGATCTTTAGGTTGCGGTGCTTGAGTCTCCCCATTAGCTGAAGGCACACTTTGCTCTGCAGCAGATACTGCCCCATTTCCTAAAAACATGAACAATGCAGCTACTGCGACACTAGCTGCACCAAAGCTGACCTTACGAATAGAAAAACGTAATTGCTTTTCACGATCGTGTTTACCTTTATGAAACATCTAATTCCTCCAAAATAAATATTTGTATCACATCTTATAATACACTTTTACTCTAATAATTCAATAGCCACCTTTTTATATTTTCTAATCTATTATAATTTTTATGCGTATATATATATATATATATATACGCATAAGACTGCTTTTATTCTATAATTATAGCGATTCTTGAAATAAAAATTATATAGTCAGAAATATTACGTTTTTATAACATTTGGCATTTTTAAAAGAGTCTGGGACAAAAGTATAACCTTAAATATAAAAAGCGAACAAAAGGAGTTATCTGACATTCAGTATTCGGTCTTATTCGCTTTTTATCTAATCTATCGATTTTAAAAATTTATAATAAATAATTCCTAAAATCAAGATCTTTTTGTCCCAGACTCTTCATAACATATTTACTTGATTTTCTTAGCTAGCATGGTCGCAAAGCGTAATTGAATACGATTGCCATTCTCATCGCGACGGTGAAGATGACCCGGATTTTCATTGTACTTAACCAATTCCCAATCCTTGTAGTATTCAGCCAATTCCCCTTCTTTAAAGGTGAATGGGAAGTTCACTGAGCAAGGATAATCCTCCGTGTCCATGGCACAGACGATAAGATTATAACCACCGACCGTGGTGTGCTCCTGCATATTTTGGATAATTTCAGGAATGCGGTCTGCTTGCAGAAACATGAGAACAACTGTTGAAACCATAAAATCATACTCTTGCCCAATGCTGGCTGAATTGATATCGTAAAGACCAAGAGGCATTTCCAAATCTTCCTGCTCCACAATGCTTTGCAAGATTTCAAGGGCCAGTTCATTTTGATCCACAGCTGTCACATCAAAACCTTGCTGGGCTAGAAAGAGTGCATTACGACCCTGCCCACAGCCCAAATCTAAGGCTTTCCCTGGTTTTACTGTCTGCATAGCCTCTAGGACCTCTGAATGAACAGGATTGGTATTGTATTTCTTAGGGAAATAGTCCTCAGGTCTACAATAAAATTCCAAGTACCATTCCACATCATCTGTGGCAGCCTCTACTCGGTGCCAAGCTTGAGGTTGCGCCATGGGATTGTCTGCTCCTGCTTCAAAGAGATGTTCAGCTAGAACCTCACCATCCTCTGTCAATTCAATAAACTTGAGAGTTCCTTTTAAAACAGTAATCTTGCCCCAAGTCCCAACCTTGGTATTGTGTTTCTGCTGAACAGCCTCTGGCATGGTTTCTTTAGTCCACAAGGGCATACGTTTATAGGCAACTAATTTTTCCATTTCCATTTCCTCTTTTTATCGCTGATTAACAGCTTTCATCACGCGCGCAATGTCGCGATTTTGCTCACGACGTTTGATAGACTCCCGTTTGTCGTAGTCATGCTTCCCTTTGGCAAGTCCTAAAAGAAGCTTGGCATAGCCATCTTTGATATAGACTTTTAGAGGAACCAGTGTCATTCCTGTCCCTTTGGTCTCTTGTTCCAACTTTTGGATTTGTTTCTTATGGAGCAAGAGTTTACGACGGCGTTCTGGTTCCTGATTCCAGATATTGCCCTCTTCGTAAGGTGCAATATGAACGTTGCTCAACCAGACCTCCCCATTTTTTACTTGGGCAAAGCCGTCCTTGAGATTGATTCGAGCAGCTCGTACGCTCTTGATTTCAGTTCCAGTCAGGACCATTCCTACCTCTAGCGTATCTACGATTGTATAGTCGTGGCGCGCCTTTTTATTTTGTGCGACGACCTTTCCCTCGCCCTTTGCCATGCTTGGCTCCTTTCTTAGCTACTTCCTTATAAAAAGGTTTCTTTCCTTTTTTCTTCTTATCTTTCTGAGAATGCTTGCGCTTATCATTTGAGCGTCCTGATTTTCTCTTGTCTTCCTTCTTATCTGAACGACGACTGGAACCACGCCCTCTGTCACTGCGATTAGACTGTTTCAAGCCTTTTTCAATCACATCAAATTCACTTGGAATATAAGAGAAGTCAATTTCACCCGTCATCTTATCAGCTCTTTCAACCCGAATGAGAATCTGCTGTCCTACACGGAAGGTTGTACCCGATTTCTCCCCACGAAGGGTCAAATCACGCTCATTGAAATGATAAAATTCGGGTAAATTGGTGATATGAATCAAGCCCTCAACTGTGTTTGGCAATTCAACAAAGAGACCAAATTTGACAATACTTGATACAACTGCATCGTACTCTTCACCCACGTATTCTTCCATATACTCAGCCTTTTTCATGGCTTCGACTTCACGCTCAGCCTCAATGGCACGACGCTCACGGTTGGAAGACTGGGTCGCAATCTCTGGAATCACTTGCTCAAAATGCTCTGCTATTTCCTTAGAGGAGCCGTAATCACGAATCATACGGTGAACAAGAAGGTCTGGATAACGACGAATCGGACTAGTAAAGTGAGTATAATAGTCAGCCGCTAATCCATAATGGCCGTGATTGTGCTCCGAATAGCGGGCCTGTTGCATGGAACGGAGAAGCATCATGGACAATACATCCGCATAAGGTTCTCCCTCAACAGTACGCATGATGTCTTGAAGTGCCTCTTGGCTAATCTCACTGGCAGTCCCATAAATGCGCAAGCCAAAGCTTGAAGCATAATCAATAAACTTCTGAACCTTTTCAGCCTTAGGCTCCTCATGGATACGATAAATAAAAGGCAAATCCAGCTTGCTAAAATGCTCAGCAACTGTTTCATTGGCCATCAACATGAAGGACTCAATCATACGCTCGGCAACACCACGCTGGCGAAGAACGATATCAACAGGCTTACCTTGCTTATCCACTAAAATCTTCGCTTCGTTGGTATCGAAATTGAGGGCTCCACGTTTCACACGCATGTTTTCCAGAGTTTCATGGAGCTTAGCCATAAGTTCAATACTTGGAACAATTTTCTGATATTCTTGTCTCTTTTCCTCGTCGCCAGCTAGGATATCATTGACATCGCTATAGGTCATACGAAAACTGGTCTTGATAACTGTTTGTGTAATGGTATAGTTGACCACACGACCATCTTTATCAATCTCCATAATGGCAGACTGGGTCAGGCGGTCAACTTGAGGATTGAGGGAGCAAATTCCATTAGACAGTCGTTCTGGAAGCATTGGAACCACACGGTCTGTCACGTAAACAGAAGTCGCACGGTTAAGGGCTTCCTTGTCAAGGGCAGAACCCTCGGTCACATAATAGGAAACATCTGCGATGTGAACCCCAAGCTCCAGATTGCCATTTTTCAGAGCCTTGATATGCACTGCATCGTCCAAGTCCTTGGCATCCGCACCGTCAATGGTAAAGGTAATTTCATCTCTCAAATCCAGACGACCTTCCATATCCTTTTGAGATGGAAAATCAGGCACACTTTCTGCTTCCTTGACAACAGCTTCTGGAAACTCGGATACAATGTCCATAGACTCCAAAACCTCAAGGACATCAATCCCAACATCCGTCGAGTGTCCCACCACATCAAGGACACTAGCAACAAAGAAATCATGTTTCTTGCTTGGGTATTTGTCGATAAAGACCTTGAGAACTTCTGTTCCTTCTAGTTTAAGAGCTGGTTTCTTAACATAAATTGGTTGGCTGATTTTCTGGTTTTTCGAACGGATGTATCCAGCATACTTGGGCTTTTCCTGATCTAGAACGATTTGACCGACAACAGTTGTCAAACTGTGTTCTAGGATATCAATAATTTTAGCTTCGGCTGCTGTTCCCTTGTTACGATCAGCAACTTTTTTGATGACCACCTCAACGGTATCGCCATCAATAGCATAGTTGACATCGTTTTTTCCTACAAAAAGGTCGTCCTCCTCGCCTTCTAGGCTAACAAAACCAAAGCCATTTTTATGGGCATGAAAAATCCCCTTGAGAGTAATCTCATGTTTTTTCTTGACTTCCAAGGTCAGACTACCACCTTCCTCAAAGCGAATCTGGTGCTTTCTTTCCATTAGGGATAAGGTTTTAATCAACTCACGAAAATCCTTGGACCCGTCTTTTCCCAAAGCCTGAGCCAAGTCATTGACCGTCACCTTTCCCTTATCTTGCAAATATTCTTTTATTCTATCTTTCATATTTTCTTTCTAGATTTTTTAATTTTCTTTTACTGTAAAATCTTCTCAAACATCCTTTAATACTCAATAAAAATCAAAGAGCAAACTAGAAAGCTAGCCACAGGTTGCTCAAAACACCATTTTGAGGTTGTGGATAGAACTGACGAAGTCAGCTCAAAATACTATTTTGAGGTTGCAGATGGAAGCTGACGTGGTTTGAAGAGATTTTTGAAGAGTATAAAAATAAAAAGAGGCAAAGACCTAGTCCTGCCCATTATTTTCTTATCTACTTGATAATACCGTCAATGCTAAGGCAATGGCTAGCCAGAAAAAGACTAAAATCCCTGTCAAACGCTGCATTACAGCTTCAAAACCGCGTGCTTTACTGCGTTCAAACAAATCACCTGAGCTGGCATCAAATACATTGCTGGATTGGTTTTTGGTTGGTTGCATGAAAATCGCAATCACAATCACAACAGATAATACTAATAAAATGGTTAATAATAGGTTATACATATCAAACTCCTTAAAATCCCTATTATTTTACCATAAAATCTACTTAGATTCAAGATGTAGGGTTACTTTTCTTTCCTTGGGACAATACTTTAAAACCTCAATCTTGTCTGGATGGGTTTTTGAATTTTTACTGGTTAGGTAATTGATACTGCCACAAGAGGAGCATTTGAGATTAATTTTTACTCGCACTAGATTTCCTTTACTTTTAATAATGTTCGAAATTGAAGCAGGTTAAAGAGACAACTAAAGGCAACACAAAGGCTTGTCGCATAAAAGACAGCATGGTAGCCAAATTGTCCTGCTACTGCAGAACCTGCCATAGGCCCAACGACACCCCCCAGATAAAAGAATACCTGATTGAAGGCAAATACTCTTGAAATACCTGATTTTGGAGTCATCTTACTGAGAAGAGCATTAACTCCAGGAATCAAGGCACCTGTCCCCAATCCAAAGAGGAAACGATAAAGTCCTAGTTGGAGGGGGCTTGAAGCATTGGCACAGAGAAGATAGATGATAACTGAATAAAACTGGGCTACAACCAAGAGACGATGATTGCCCACCTTGTCACCTAGCTTGCCCATGACTCCTGCACTCATCATGCTGGAAAAGCCCATACTGGACACAATCAAACCAGAGACAAAAAGAAGATTCTCTGTCTGCCCTAAATCACGCACATAAAGAGCTAAGATAGGGCCAATCGATTGGGCTGAAAATTGGATGACAAAACTGGTCAGAAACAGGTTGATCAAGAGATAGGGATATTTAACCGAGGTAAACAATTCCTTTGTTGGAATGGACTTTTCCTTGGCTACTGGTTGAAAATCCTCCTTAATAAAGCAAATAGTCAAAACAGCAGCTAAAAACAGAAAACTACCAACCAGTAAGAAAACCATACGAATGCCAAATAATTCTGCGATAAAGCCACCAATAAAAGGACCAGTTAGAGTACCTGCAACTACGCCTGTAGACAAAGTGCCTAAGGCAGAGCCTGATTTCTCCTTAGGAACCTGACTGGCTATCAAGGCCGTTGCATTAGGAACAAATCCTGCAAATACCCCGTTTAATAAACGAAGAAAGATTAACCAATAAATATTTGGGACAAAAGCCAAGCCTCCCATAGTAATAGTCATGGCCATACCAGCACGAATCATCATGGGTTTTCGGCCGTATTTATCAGCAAGAATGCCCCAGATAGGAGAGAAAAGTGCTGCAGAAATGGCAGAGACAGAAATAGCTAAACCTGCATAAAAAGCGACTTGCTCACTCCCTACACCTAGATTTTCCACAAAGATGGGCATAAAGGGAACTACCAAAGAAATACTGGCTCCTGTCAGAAAATTACCAAACCAGGCAATGCGCAGATTATCCTTCCAGTTAATCTCTGTCATCTTGCTTACCTCCCTCAAGCAGGGAGAACACCTGAGTAAGAAGCTGGTCCTGATTTCCATTGTTGTTTAAAACATGGCTGGCCAAATCTTTCTTTTTTTCTAAAGGCCACTGGGCTGCCAGACGAGACTCAGCTTCATTCTGGGATAGCTGATCCCTTTTTATTAAGCGTTCTACTTGGACATCTCGGTCCACATAGACCAACCAAGTCTCATCAAACCAAGCGCTGTAGTCCTGCTCAAAAAGCAAAGGAATATCCATGAAGAAGATAGTTTCTGTCTGAGCCAATTGGTCTCTTAATGTAGCTAGTTCCTCACGGATAATCTCTCCTTGGATTCGCTTAGACCATTCTCGTTCTTCAGGATTTGAAAAGATGAGCCTAGCTAGGAGAGGGCGATTAAGTTCTCCGTTTTCAAGGATGATTTTTTGAGCAAAATGCTGGACTAGAGCCTCAAATAGATGACCATTAGGTTTCTGTAGTTGGTGGACGACTGCGTCAGCATCCACCACTTGAAAGCCTTGTTTTCTTAGAAAATTTGTCACAGTTGACTTACCAGAGGCAATTCCCCCAGTGATTCCAATGATTTTTCCCATCAATTCCTCCTTTGGCACTGAGAACAAAAATGGGTGCCTCGTCCGCCTAATTGGATTTTCTCAATGATGGTGCCACAGCGTACACATTCTTGACCAGCCTTGTCATAGACTTGATGAAAATCCTGCATGGTTCCATCTTCCCCAAAGGCATTGGTATAAGTCCGAATGGTGGAACCGCCTTTTTCAACAGCCTGTCCCAAAACAGCAATGGTCTGGTCATGAATGGCAGTCGCTTCTTCTGCTGTCAAAGTCTGGGATGGTCTAGCTGGATGAACCTGAGCTCGCCAGAGAACCTCATCCACATAGATATTGCCTAGTCCAGCTACCAAGGTCTGGTCTAGGAGATGGGATTTGATAGGCTTTTTGGACTTAGCTAGGGCAGCTTGAAAGACCTGCACATCAAAGTCTTGCTCGCTTGGTTCAGGACCTATTTTTTTAGAAATAAAATAGGTGTCCAAAAGGTCAGGAGACAAGAGTTCCATGGTTCCAAACTTGCGTACATCCTCATAAACAAGCGTTCCACCGTCCTCAAACTGAAAGAAAACATGGGCATGCTTGCGTTCAGGTACTTGGTCTGGATAGTAAAAATACTTGCCCTCCATCCGCAGATGCGAAATCAAGACCTTGTCTGTCAGATAAAAAAGCAAATATTTACCACGACGTCCCATTGACTCGATAATCTGACTAGGCAATTCCCTTTGAAACTCTTCCAAATCTGTCTTAATCATCTTGGGATAGCGAATTTCTACACTCGAAATCTTCTTTCCCAAAATCAATTTTTCCAAGCCACGTCGAACGGTTTCAACCTCAGGTAATTCAGGCATAAGTCCTCCTTCTGTAAAAACAAGAAGCAGGCATGTGCCCACCTCTACTTAGTATTCTTTTTCATTATAGCCAAAGTCAGCTAAATCTAGCTTTTTATCACGCCAGTTTTTCTTGACCTTGACCCAGGTTTCTAGGAAGACCTTGTCTCCTAGCATGAGTTCAATATCACGACGGGCCATACTACCAATTTTCTTAAGCATAGCACCACCTTTACCGATGATAATTCCTTTCTGACTATCTCGCTCGACCATGATGGTTGCACGGATGTGGACCTTATCTGTCTCTTCATCTCGTTTCATAGAGTCAACCACTACAGCAACTGAGTGAGGAATCTCTTCACGAGTTAGGTGCAAGACTTTCTCGCGAACCATTTCTGAAACCAAGAAACGTTCTGGATGGTCTGTGATTTGATCAGACGGGAAATACTGGAATCCTTCATCCAGATTTTCACTCAAAATATCCACTAGACGAGACACGTTATTGCCCTGAAGGGCTGAGATAGGAACAATTTCCTTGAAGTCCATCTGATTACGGAAATCATCAATCTGAGACAAGAGCTGGTCTGGATGGACCTTATCGATTTTATTCACCACCAAAATCACAGGAACCTTGGCAGCCTTGAGACGCTCGATAATCATGTCATCCCCCTTACCACGCGCTTCATCAGCAGGCACCATAAAAAGAACGGTGTCCACTTCACGAAGGGTGCTGTAGGCAGACTCAACCATGAAATCTCCAAGAGCTGTTTTAGGCTTGTGAATCCCTGGCGTGTCGATAAAGACAATTTGCTCCTTATCGGTCGTGTAAATCCCCATGATTTTGTTGCGCGTCGTCTGCGCCTTGTCACTCATGATGGCAATCTTTTGCCCCATAACGTGATTTAAAAAAGTTGACTTCCCAACATTAGGTCGTCCTAAAATGGCTACAAAGCCTGATTTAAAAGTCATAATTTCCTCTTACTGTTTAAAATAATAAATCCCAGATTCGTGGGAGAAAAATCAATGCGCCTGTTAAGGCTGCGAAAAGAGAGACCACTAATACCGCGCCAGCCGCCATATCTTTGGCATTTTTAGCCAGCATGGAAAAGTGATAGTGACTGGCTAAATCCACCACATTTTCGATAGCAGAGTTGATAATCTCAAATGCTACTACCAAGAAAATGCTCAATAGGAGAAAGAGCCATTCGATTCGTGACACCTGAAAAATAAAACCTGCAAGGATGACCACGAGAGCCGTCACTGCATGTTTTCGCATATTGCGTTCTTCCTTGATAGCAGTAAAAATACCTGTGATGGCAAATTCTAAACTGGATATCAGGTCACGATTTTTCCATTTTCGTTTATTGTCTTGTGAGTCCATAGGCTGTCAAAATTTCTTCTTGTAAACCGAACATCTCCGCTTCTTCTTCTGGAGTGTAGTGATCATAGCCGTTGATATGTAAAAAGCCGTGTACTGCCAAGAAACCCATCTCACGCTCAAAGCTGTGACCGTATTCCTCGGCCTGCTCATGAGCCTTATCGATAGAGATGAACAATTCCCCAATATAGGCATCAAACTCAGACATCATCTCTGTCAATTCTGGATTTTCAAGTAAATCCTCTTCGTCAAAGGCAATTTCCAACTCTGGCTTATATTCAAGGCTGATAACATCTGTCGGACGGTCTGTGTCACGGTACTCCAGATTAAGTTCATGACTACGTTCATTGGTCACAAAAGTGACTGCCATCTCCTTGTCTTCTTTGCCTAATTTTTGGGCTGCAAATTCCAAAATTTCTTGGGTTTGTTGCAAGATTTCTTGTGAAACTTGACCAGTTTCATCTACCATTTCAATATACATGTGCTTCTCGTTTCTCTTTACTTGGCTTTATTATACCACATTTCCATGATTTTATTCTACCTTTTTGATATAATACTATGGAATACAATCACAAGGAGAGAACGATGTCATTTGACGGATTTTTTTTACACCACATGGTTGAGGAATTGCGAAGAGAGTTAGTGAACGGTCGCATCCAGAAAATCAATCAACCTTTTGAACAAGAGTTGGTCTTGCAAATCCGCAGCAATCGCCAAAGCCATCGCCTGCTCCTTTCTGCCCATCCAGTTTTTGGACGCATTCAGCTGACCCAAACAACTTTTGAAAACCCAGCTCAACCTTCCACCTTTATCATGGTGCTGAGAAAATATTTGCAGGGTGCCCTGATTGAGTCGATTGAGCAAGTGGAAAATGACCGCATTGTGGAAATCACCGTTTCCAATAAAAACGAGATTGGAGACCATATCCAGGCTACCTTGATTATCGAAATCATGGGTAAACACAGTAATATTCTACTAGTCGATAAAAGCAGTCATAAAATCCTCGAAGTTATTAAACACGTCGGCTTTTCACAAAATAGCTACCGCACCTTGCTTCCTGGATCAACCTATATCGCTCCGCCAAGCACGGAATCTCTCAATCCTTTCACAGTCAAGGACGAGAAACTCTTTGAAATCCTGCAAACACAGGAAACGACAGCTAAACATCTTCAAAGCCTCTTTCAAGGTCTGGGACGCGATACAGCAAATGAATTGGAAAACATTCTGGTTAGTGATAAACTGTCTACTTTCCGTAACTTTTTCAGTCAAGAAACCAAGCCATGTTTGACAGAGACTTCCTTCAGTCCAGTTCCTTTTGAAAATCAAGTGGGAGAGCCTTTTACCAGTCTTTCTGATTTGCTGGACACCTACTATAAGGACAAGGCTGAACGCGACCGTGTCAAACAGCAAGCCAGTGAACTCATTCGCCGTGTGGAAAATGAACTTCAAAAAAATCGTCATAAGCTTAAAAAGCAAGAAAAAGAGTTACTGGCGACAGACAACGCTGAAGAATTTCGTCAAAAAGGAGAATTGCTGACAACCTTCCTCCACCAAGTGCCTAATGACCAAGACCAGGTTATCCTAGACAACTACTATACTAACCAACCTATCACAATTGCGCTTGATAAGGCCTTGACTCCCAACCAGAATGCCCAACGCTATTTTAAACGGTATCAGAAACTCAAAGAAGCTGTCAAATACTTGACTGATCTGATTGAGGAAACCAAGGCAACCATTCTCTATCTAGAAAGTGTGGAAACCGTCCTCAACCAAGCTGGACTGGAAGAAATCGCTGAAATCCGTGAAGAATTGATTCAAACAGGTTTTATCCGCAGAAGACAACGGGAGAAAATCCAGAAGCGCAAAAAACCAGAACAATATCTAGCAAGCGATGGCAAGACCATCATCTATGTCGGACGCAATAACCTGCAAAATGAGGAATTGACCTTTAAAATGGCCCGCAAGGAGGAACTTTGGTTCCATGCCAAGGACATTCCTGGAAGCCATGTTGTCATCTCAGGAAATCTTGACCCATCTGATGAAGTCAAGACAGACGCAGCAGAACTGGCCGCCTACTTCTCTCAAGGGCGCCTGTCGAATCTGGTGCAGGTAGATATGATTGAAGTCAAGAAACTCAACAAACCAACTGGTGGCAAACCCGGCTTTGTCACTTACACAGGACAAAAGACCCTCCGCGTCACACCAGACCCAGAAAAAATCGCATCCATGAAAAAATCCTGATTCGACTTGAAATCAGGATTTTTAGCTTATACTCTTCGAAAATCTCTTCAAACCGTGTCAACGTCACCTTGCCGTATATATGTGACTGACTTCGTCAGTCTTATCTACAACCTCAAAACAGTGTTTTGAGCAACCTGCGGCTAGTTTCCTAGTTTGCTCTTTGATTTTCATTGAGTATTATACTCAAATCATATCCAAGTATTAGGACTAATCTTTGCCACCTAGTTTTTCATTAATTTTCATCATTACACTAGCAATTTTTTCGCCCCAATAAGGATCTGAGGCATATTCTACATTCATACCAGAAGCCTTATTGCCAAGGAAAGTTCTGCCCCTATCGATGTAATTTTCCTTAATCCACTTGGTTGCACCTAAAATTCCCTTATCCACATCATCAAATGTCTTGGCAGAAAGGTACGGGGTCGTATCATAGGCTGTAATTCCAAAGAAATTATTCTTATCTTTGGCAATATTGCTACGTCCCCAGTCACTTTCTAAGGCACTATGAGCAAGGAGATAGAGGGCATTGATATGGTAATGTTCTTCAGCTTCCTTAAAGGTAGCGCCCTTATTCTCCAAGAGACTATTGTTAATATTTAACAGACTAAATACCTTATCCAAGTCTTCAGCACTATAGTTTGTAGCCTCTGTCAAATCTTTGAAAAGGAAGGGATTTTCAAGCTTAAAACGATCAAAATGCAGGCCATCTGCCGAATAATATTTCTTGCCTACTTCCATATCAGAAAGATGGGAAGCTACTGGGATACTAGCATTCTGAGCCACATAGTGATAAAAACGGTGGCCATCACTTTCATAATAAGGGATAAAATCCTTGCTAGCATCTAGTGCTTGTAAATCTTCTGTTTTCATATAGCCTGACAAACCAGAAACAGTAATAGCCAGGCGCTTATCATCACTTTTTCTATCCTTGTCTAGCCAGACGACACTAGCTTGCGATATATAGGAAAGCTTTTCACCATCTGCATTATAAACATTGGCTGTGACAGGCACTACTTGATAGTAATCTGCATTTTCATTTGTAGTTTTTTCTCCAAGCCATTTACCATCACTTCCAAGCTGATAACCATCTACTGTCTCATTTTTCGCCATGTAGCCACCAGATTTGAAGTAGTACCAGGCTTGACTTTTAGAATCGTATAACCATTCTTTCTCAGCTATTTTACCATCAGACTTGAAGTAAAACCATGACTCTTTATCCCAAATCCATTCATTTGCTGCCATATAGCCACCAGATTTTAGATAATAATAGTGACCATTTTCGAAAATCCATTCTTTATCAGCATGATTTCCATTTTTTTTGATATAAAACCAAGATTGGTATTGTTTGTCATATAGCCAACCTTGCTGTACTTTGGCACCACTAGCATTCACATAAGTCTGCTCAATCCACTGACTTGTTAGTAAATAACCACCAGATTTAAAATAATAGTCCTTCCCCTTGATTTGGAGCCATTCTTTCTCTGCGTGCTGTCCATCTGCTTTGATATAAAACCAAGCATCGTATTGAGAATCATAGACCCAGTCTTCTATTACCTTGGCACCTGTTGCACCAACATAGGAAGCACCTACCCAAGCATTTCTTTTCATCTTTCCATTTTGGTCAAGATAATAAAAGGCTCCCTTGTCTTCTACCCATTCTGACTTGGCCATATAGCCACCAGATTTGAGGTAAAAATAGTCGTCACCTTGTTTCAACCATTCATTTTCAGCATAGTTAGCATCTGCTTTTATATAAAATCAAGATTGATAATGAGCATCAAAAATCCACTCATTGGCTGCTTGACTGCCACCTGCTTTCAGATATTGTTTTCCTTGCCAAGTACCATCGCTAGCCATTGCACTCTCTGGTCTGGCTAAGAAAAATAGCAGGGCTAAAAAAATAAATCTCAATTTCTTCATTATCTTTCTTCCTCTGTTCTTATCCATTTCATTATATCAAAATTCTCTATAATCCATATTACAAGCTAATAAAAAATCAAGAACAGATTGATTACAGTTTACCTCAGAGACTCTTTTACTTCCTTGCGTATATCTTCCAAACTGCTAATGCCGTATTTGTCCATGACTTTTGGCAGATTTTCAATGATATCAGGACAGGCATATGGATTGGTAAAGTTGGCTGTTCCAACTCCGATGGCAGAGGCTCCAGCCAGATACATTTCTAAGGCAGCTTCTGCCGAATCCACTCCCCCCATTCCAATGATAGGCAGGTCTGTTGTTTGGGCTACTTGACGGATGAGTTTGAGGGCTACTGGAAAAACTGCTGGACCAGACATCCCACCTGTTCCATTGGCCAAGATTGGTTTTCTGGTTTTGAGGTCAAAACGCATTCCAACCAGAGTATTAATCATAGTCAAGCCACTTGCTCCCGCATCTTCTGCAGCTTTTGCAACAGTGACGATATCGGTCACACTAGGAGTTAGTTTGACATAAACTGGTACATCAGAGGCTTCCACAGCTGCTTTCACCACATCATAAGCTAAATCTGGATCTTGACCAATCAAGAGTCCATGATTACAGTGATCTACGTTGGGACAAGAAATATTGAGCTCAATAGCCTTCACATTAGCTGCCTTAGAAATACCATGAGAAACAGCAGCATACTCTTGTTTTGAAAAACCAGCTACATTGGCGATAATAGGAAGATTTGGATATTCTCTTTCCAACCAAGGTAGCTTTTCAGCCAAAACAACTTCCAAACCAGGATTTTGCAAACCGATTGCATTGAGCATACCAGCAGGCGTCTCTGCCACCCTTGGAGTAGGATTGCCAAAACGTGGTTCAAGCGTTGTCGCCTTAATCATAATAGAACCTAAAAGATCTAAATCATAGTACTTGGCATACTCTTGGCCAAAACCAAAACAGCCTGATGCTGGAATAATGGGATTTTTCAAATCCAAACCAGGTAGAGAAACTTGTAAACGATTTGTAGTCATGATTTTCTCCTTATAATACAACTGTTCCTGTGCGGAAAACAGGGCCATCTTCACAGACGCGTTGGCTGACGGTTTCACTATCTGGGACTTTTAGGACACAGGCATAGCAAGCCCCCATCCCACAGGCCATACGGGATTCCAGAGATAGATAGGCTCTTGGGTGGTCATAAAAGGTTTGATTGATATACTTCATCATTCCAGGCGCCCCACATGAGTAAACAGCATCAAACTGACTATCTAAATCATTGATGACAACAGAAACATTCCCCTTAATGCCATAAGAACCATCATCTGTCGTTACAAAGACCTGCCCATACTGAGCCAATTCCGTCTCTAAAATAACAGCATCCTTGTTGGCAAAACCAAGGACTGTCACTACTTTCACTCCACGTCCATGCAATTCCTTGGCCACCTCAAGCAAGGGTGGAACACCAATCCCACCACCAACGAGAAGAACCTGACTCTGCTCATCAAGGTCAGACAAGTCAAAACCATTTCCCTGAGGCCCCATCACATCAAGAGTATCTCCCTGACTTAAGATTGAGAAAATAGCTGTCCCAGCTCCCTCAATCCGATAAATGAGATGACACTGCTTATTAACCTTGTCAATAGACGAAATCGAAATAGGGCGACGCAAAAGATGGGCATCATCAGGCACACGCAGATGAAGAAATTGGCCTGCTCGCATGGCTTCAACCATTTCCCCTTCTAGGACTAATTCAAAGATTGCTGGTGCGATTTCCTCTTGTGCAACCACCTTCATGGTTTCCAAACGAATGGCACCCAAACGTTTCTTACATGTGGGATTCATGACTTTTCCTCCTTAAATTTTAAGGGGACCAGATAAATAAAAGACCTTGCGATTGCAAGGCCTCAGTTAAAATCGTACAAGACAAGAGAGCACACTCAAAAAGTCTCCTCTAGAAAATTGTACTATTCTTTTATCTGACACCTTGTGAGTCTCTCTGGACTCCCCTTAAAGGTTAAATTTTTATTAGTATACTCTTTCAGCTAAAAAAAGTCAAGTAGAAAACGAACATTCTACTTGACTTCACGAGATTATTTTTCACGAATGACTTCGACCTTGTATCCATCAGGGTCTTTGACAAAGTAATAGTTAGGTGCAGTTCCTGGTAGGCCATTTGGCTCAGTAACTTCATAACCTTTGGCACTGTGCTCTTGATGAAGCGCCTCAAGATCAGGTGTACTTAGGGCGATATGGGCAAATCCATCTCCAACCACATAAGGACCATGATCGTAGTTATAAGTCAACTCCAACTCATAGTCATCACCCTCAAGACCTAGATAGACAATCGTGAAGGCATGGTCTGGAAAATCTCTGCGACGCAATTCTTTAAATCCAAAAGCATCTTGATAAAATGCGATTGATTTTTCAAGATTTTCTACTCGCAAGCAAGTATGTAGCATTTTTGAAGCCATATTTTTCTCCTTTATTTTTAAAAAGACTGGGACAATCTTGTTCCAGTCTTATCAGTTATTATTTACCAAGTTTTGCTTTAGCTGCATCTGCAAGAGCTGTGAAAGCTGCTGCATCGTTAACAGCCAAGTCAGCAAGCATTTTACGGTTAACTTCGATTTCAGCCAATTTCAAACCATGCATCAATTGTGAGTATGAAAGTCCGTTCATACGAGCTGCCGCGTTGATACGAGTGATCCACAATTTGCGGAAGTCACGTTTTTTCTGACGACGGTCACGGTATGCATAGTAGTAAGAGTTCATTACTTGTTCTTTTGCAGTACGGAACAAGATGTGTTTAGCTCCATAGTAACCTTTTGCTAATTTAAGAATACGTTTACGACGTTTGCGTGATACAACGCCACCTTTAACACGTGCCATGTTTTATTTCCTCCAAATATTTCCTAGAATTCTTTACTTACAGTCAAGCTATTATTTCAAGCGAGTAAGCATTGCTTTGATACGTTTGTAATCTCCTGAATGCACCATAGATGCTTTGCGAAGATGACGACGTTGTTTCTTAGTTTTTCCGTGGAAACGGTGAGAAGTGTAAGCACGGAAACGTTTAAGTCCACCAGAACCTGTACGTTTGAAACGTTTAGCTGATGCGCGGTGTGTTTTTTGTTTTGGCATGATTTTTTCTCCTTTATTTAACTTTCTGACAATTATTTTTTGTCAGTCGCTGGCGCCAATTGCATGAACATTTGACGTCCATCCATTTTAGCACGTTGTTCGATGATGGCAATATCTTGAGTTGCTTCAGCAAACTCGGCTAAAACTTTTGCACCAATCTCTTTATGGGTAATCATACGACCCTTAAAGCGAATAGATACCTTAACTTTATTTCCTTTTTCAAGGAATTTGCGTGCATTGCGAAGTTTTGTATCAAAGTCACCCTTGTCAATAGTTGGACTTAGACGAACTTCTTTCACGGTAACAACACTTTGTTTTTTACGTTGTTCTTTTTGCTTCTTCTGGTACTCAAATTTGAACTTACCGTAGTCCATAATTTTTGCAACAGGCGGTTTGGCTTGGGGTTGAATCAATACTAGGTCAACATTAGCGTTATCAGCCAAAGCTTGCGCTTCACTGAGTGGCTTGATGCCTAGCTGTTCTCCTTCAAGACCAATCAAGCGAACTTCACGTACACGAATCTCATCATTGATGAATAAGTCTTGCTTTGCTATGGTTTTCACCTCTTTTGTTTTATTAGAGAAAAACAATAGCGGACTCGTAAATATACAAGCCCGCACGTTATGATAGCGTTTCTTAGAAACTTTTCATCCGTAGGGCCAGGCAACTTAATGTCACAAGGCGAGAAGCTCTCACTTCTGCTTTTCTCAACTTTTATATGATACCAAGTTTTCTAGCCCTTGTCAAGATAAAAAGTTATTTTTTTGAAAAGTTTGTGTTTGTGTTTATATTTTGGCTTGGTTTCCACATCAAAAGAGAGAATCATATTGATTCTCTCCCTATGTTAGTTTTTCCTTAGCTTCCCTATATAAAAACTAAGCCTTAAAAACTTCTTTTTTACGTGAATTTCCCCATCTTTCGATAAATAGAATCCCCACTAACAAAATGATAATCAGGCAAGGAAGTAAAACTAGCCCCATGCTCCAATTTAGATTGACATTATCAATCTGCTTAGGTAATCTTCCAGATAAGATCTCCACTGATCGCAAGTAAGTAAAGGGAATCAGATGTGCAATCCTTTGAAGAGGCTGAATTGTTTGGATGCCAAACAATAAGCCAACAATCCCAATAAGTGACAGAAAGAGGACAGGCATTTTTTGCTTGAAAAAGTAAGTAATCAAATACACAACTTCCACAATGACGATAAAGGCTAAGAAAGCTAAGAACAAGCCAGGAAATAACACATCTTGTATTTTCCCAATAGTTACTTCTTGATTTGTTAAGCTATATATCGGGTAGGGATAATCTAACTGTCCAAAACCACTTATCAGACTTCCCACTAGGAAAGAAAAACCACAGATTCCAATAAACAGCACAGTTACATAGCTCACCCCAACTCCAAGAGAGGACATGGCAAATGTCACTTTTGAAAAAGGATATAACTGAGCTGTGTCCAGATGATTTTGATATCTTTCTGCGAATAGTTGCGTTAGCATAAAAATAATAGCAATCACAAAAAAGCTTGGGATGATAACCACTAAAATCCAGACAATCTGATCAATCCCGTGGGTCGGATAATCTAAATTGTGCGCTTTTATGTTCAAGGGATATAGGGTTTGGTAAGTCTTTCGTTCGCGGTCAACCGCCATTTTTAAGTCAGAGCTAGAATTCGGTTCCTTTGATAAAATTTCATAACTCTTATCCAAAGCTTGCCACTGCAAATAGTAAGCTTCTTTCCAGCGTCCTTCTTTTAACAAAGCCAGAATTTCTGTCTTTTGAGTCAAAAGATTTTTTTGCGATTCTAAATTAATTTTAGCAATCTGGTATTCCTCCGAGTTGGTGTCAGATATTTGGGAGAGTTTCTCTTCATATCCATTGATGACTCTCTCACGGTCTACAAGACTAGTTTCCAACTCTCTCTCCAAGCTGACGGAGTTTGCAGTCCGACTATTGAAATAAAAGGTAACACCGAGTACAGATACAAATAAAGCTAAGATAATCCAATTTAAGCGACTTTTGAAAACTTTTTTTAATAAAAATAGACCAACATCTTTCATAAACTAAACCTCTTCTATCTTTCCCCGATGAATGGTTACTACTCTATCGCAGACATCAAGCAACTCTTCCTTATAGTGGGAACTTAAAAGAACCAGCTGCTCTTGTCTATCGATTTGTGCTAGCCTATCAAAAAACTTCTGTCGATAATACTCATCTAAGCCATTTGTAATCTCATCCATGAGCCAGCATTTCGCCTGACTCAGGAAATACATGGCAATCACCAAGCGTTGCTTCATGCCTAAGGAATACTTGCGAATGGGAAGGCTGATATAGTCAGACATTTCCCAATAGGCAATTTCATCCCCCAAGTTCAACCCTGACTTCCAGATGTTCTTGATCAGGCGAAGATAGTCCATCCCACTTAAGTTTCCATCCAGCCATTCAATACTCTCATAATAAAACAAAGAAGGAGAGACTGCGATATTTCCGCTACTTATAGGAATTAAATTGCTAATGGCGCGGAACAGTGTCGTCTTTCCAGAGCCATTTATAGCAAGAATACCATAAATCCTACCCTTTTCAAATGTAAAATCAACATCTTGTAAGATGACTTGTCGCGTTTTTAAGGTCACATGAGTAAGCTGCAACATATCTAGCCCTCCTTTTTATCACTCTTTAAGGATTAACAACCACCGTTGTAATAATTTATGTCTCTAAAAAATCGTAATTTCAACCACCATCAACGTTATAATCATCATATCTATCATAACGAGACTATGATAGTTCGTACTATATTTTCTAATCATACCGATAACTTTTAAGAACGCTTATAATAGATACACTGAACTGAAAAAGACCAACAATAAATTAACTAATTAAACGACTTTTGAAAATTTTTAATGATTTCATTGCATTTATATAATCGATATTGTAAACGCTTTTATTATATCGTATTTATCATTATTATGCAACAGATTTTTAGTTTATTTTACTAATATATAGTATTTATCCTTTCTATCGAACGCTTTCGATTTTCCAACTTTTCCACCCCTTAAAGCGTATAGCTCCTTGCTGGTCAGTTCGGTAAACTTTGCTATTGATAGTTTCCAGTCGTGTCACAGTCTCCTGATGGGGGAGTTTCGTTCGATTGTTCTTTCCAACTGAGATAAGAGTAAGCTCTGGTTTGAGTTTTTCTAGAAAGGCTGAACTTGATGACTTTTTAGAACCATGTTGGCCTGCTTTCAAAACATCCACCTCTAGGTCAGGATAGTGCTTCAGAAAGTCCTTCTCTCCTTTCTCCTCCAAATTTCCAGTGAAGAGAAAGTGCTTATCCAAGAGTTTCCCATACAGAACAAGGGAATCTTCATGACCTCCGTCTCCAATTTTCCTTGGAGATAAGACTTCTAACTGATTTCCGAAAATTGGCAACTTCTCTCCCACTGACACACTACGAACCTTGGTTTGAGTCGCCTCTAGTTCTGCCACAAACTCCTTCTGTTTCAAACTGCCTTTTGACACTAAAATTTCGCCTACATGGAATGCCTTGGTCACCTCCAGCAAATCTCCAACATGTTCCTTGTCCGTATTGGTCAAAATTAGCTGGTCAATCTTGGCTACTCCCCTACTTTTGAGATAGGGGATCAAAGTTCGCTGGGCATTGCTGGTCGTCGTCTTTTCTTGCCATTTTTCGATTTTCTTATCAGATTCTGCCTTGCCACCGACATCTATGAGAATGGTTTTACCAGTTATATCCCGTAGGAAAATACTTTCCCCTTGCCCCACATCCAGCATGGTCATTTCATTTTCCAGTGGATGCTTGGTCAGAAAAAAGAGACCTGTAATCAATAAGCTCAATACTGCTAGACTTTTAATGTTTCTCCCTAAATCATAGACCAAAGCCAAAGAAATTAATAATAAGATTAAAAGCCATGCATTGGGTTGTCCAAAGACCAGAGGCCTACTTGCCACCTGCGATACCAGGCGAATAATGCCCTCTAACCATTCAAAGATAAAGTTCAGTTGAGTGACTGGATAGAGAAAGGAAAGGGCAAATAAGATAGACAAGAGCGGTAAGAAGACCAAGTCAAATAGAAAGGAAAAGACAAAGGTCAAAAGGATGGACCAAGGCTGAAATTCCGCAAAATAGAAGGCTAAAATGGGTAATATCCCCAAGGAAATGACTAGACTTTCTCTAGCAACAGCCTTGAGCCCCTCCCCTTCTTTGCTGGTCATAGTCAAGATAAAAGCATAGGCACAGGACAAGACACCTCCTGCTGTCAAGAAAAAGTTGGGCATGACAATAAAGAGAATGAGCACCGTTAAGGCAAAATTATCCAATCCCTTAACCCCATGCTGAGCCAGTAGCTTCTGCAAGAGACTGCGAATGACTGATGCTGAAAATCCTGTCAGCCCTGCATAGATAAGGGAAAAGGGATAAGTCTGCCATTTCAACTTTTCTTGAGTCAAGCCCAATCGCAAAAGTAGTTTCTTAAAGCCATCCATGAAAAATCCTACCTGCATACCGGACAATGCAAAAAGATGGATAATTCCTAGACTGGAATAAAGCTCATTCATCTCCTCAAAGTCCGTATCCAAATGTCCTAATAGAAGCCCCGTCATGTAGTTACGCATAGGGTCTGGAAAGTGCGTCTTAATCCAAACCACAGCCTTACGGCGTAAACTAGACAGGTTTTCACCTATATTCCAACTGCCAACCTTTTGCATAGACTGGATTTTTTTGATATTGAGAGTCTGGTAAATCCCCTGAGTTTTCAGATAGGCTTGATAGTTAAATCCACCAAAATTCCTCTGCCCCTCTGGCTCCGAAAGTTTTCCTTCAAGTCCTATCTCATGAAGGTCTGTTAAGGCTTGAAAGGCTTCTTTCTCCTCCTCGGATTGGAGTTTATAATAGACTTGAAAAGTACGACCGCTAGACTTGCCTCGAAAGGATAGACTGTCACCATTGACCTTAATAGTGTCAGGTAAAATCCGTACCCTTTCAACAGAATCTGCTAGATTTTGACTAACTTGACTCTGTTGCCAAGTTTGAAACAGAAACCAAAATCCAAAGATTCCACAAATCACTAGAACTTTACCAGCAGATTTCCACGGAAATTGGATAAAGAGACAAACTAGCAGAAAAACGAAGCCCAACAAAGCAAGATAGGAGGCTGAAAAAATAGCGTAGTAAAGCCAGAGTAATAGAAAACTCAGGTAAATTAGGGGAATGGGGAAATTCTTAATCCACTGTAACATAATCTTTTAGCTTTTCTATCGTTTTAGCACCAATACCAGAAACCTTCTTTAGTTCATCAACTGACTTGAATTTTCCATTTGATTCACGATGGTCGATAATATCCTGAGCTCGTTTGCCACCCAGACCCTTGACCTGCTTGAGTTCTTCCAGACTGGCTTTGTTGAGATTAACCTTCTTTTCCTTGCTTGTTGAAGAAGCTGTCCCCGAAGCAGTCTGTTGATTAGCTACTTCTTCTCCCTTAGTTGGAACGTAAACCAGAGCCTCATCACTGACTTTCTGAGCTAGATTGATCGACTTGCTATCCGCTTGCTCTGTCAAGCCACCAGCCTTCTGAACGGCATCATTGACCCGACTACCTACAGGCAAATCATAAATTCCTGGTGCTTTAACAGCTCCTTTTACATCTACTGTGATTAGTTCTTGTTCAAGGGATTCTTCCTTTTCTTCCTTCTTCACATCCTTTTCGGTCGATGAATCCTTGGAAACAGCTGCAACTTCTGCCTGTAAATTCGTTTCCTTGACAGGTGTTTGTGGAACTGGTTTTAGTAGGAAAAATCCGCCTACAAGCAAGCCTAGACCAGTACAGATGACAATGATTTTATACTCTTTTATTTTCTCGATAATTGATTCCATATTTTCTCCTCTCTTAGATTATTCGTAAGAGAAAGAAAAAACAGTTGAAAATTTCTTCTCAACTGCTTATTTATTTGCAAAATAGTCTTCCTTGGTCAAGACATAATGAACTCTTGTCACGATTCGGCCTTCTTCATGCTGGTCCATACAAGCATAAGCTTCTTCGTGGGAAAAACGCATTCCTGATTTCTCCATGACCTTTCCTGACGCAGGATTATCCTTATCGTGAAGAGCAACTAACTTGTTCATTCCTATTTTCTCAAAAACTAGCTTAATTACGGCACGATTGGCTTCTGTCGTCAATCCTTGATTCCAATACTTTTTATTGATAATGTAGCCAATAGCTGCCTTCTTAAGAATAGGATCAATCTTGTGCAAGTCAATGGTTCCAATAAATTTGCCATTGCTTTTTAGTTCTATTCCCCAGCGTCCCAAGGGATTGGTCAAGTAGAACTGAGCAATGTTATTCTTGGTTTCTTCCAAGCTTTGATTGGTTAGAAAAGTGTAACGCGTATTTTCTCTGTCCGAGGCATAGTCAAACATTGCTTCCGCATCATCCAAGGTTACAGGTCTAAGCAATAAACGCTCTGTCTCGACTATGGGATACTGAGCTAGTTTTAAAAAGATTGATTCCATATATTTCTTCCACTTAAAACATTTCTAATCTAATATAAGGATATTAAATAAAACATTTAAAAGGCAAATTTATACTTGGTATTGAGATAACTTTAAGTACAAAAGAACTATCCTTCAGATAGAGGTTGAGGATCTAATTCTTCACTCTCTTCTTTTTTAACTGGAGCTGGTTCATAAGCTCGGATAATCTGAGCGACAACAGGATGGCGAACCACATCCTTAGCTGAAAAATGAACAAAGTCAATCTGATGGATGTTCTTGAGTTTTTCTTGAGCATCAATCAAACCGGACTTGACGTTACGCGGAAGGTCAATCTGACTGATATCTCCATTGACAATCATCTTAGAATTAAAGCCTAAACGAGTCAAAAACATCTTCATCTGCATGATGGTCGTATTTTGCGCCTCATCGAGAATGACAAAGGCATCATCCAAAGTCCGTCCACGCATATAGGCAAGGGGAGCAATCTCGATAATTTCACGCTCCATGAGACGAGTAGTCTGGTCTTTTCCCAGAATCTGATACAAGGCATCATAAACAGGTCGAAGGTAAGGATCTACCTTCTCTTTAAGATCACCCGGAAGAAAACCTAGACTCTCTCCTGCTTCCACCGCTGGGCGAGTTAGGATAATCCGCTTGACTTGCCCACGTTTAAGGGCAGTAACTGCCAAAGTAACTGCAAGGAAGGTCTTCCCTGTCCCTGCTGGCCCAATTCCAAAGGTCACATCATGATGTTTAACACTATCCACATAAAGTTTTTGACCCAGTGTTTTGACACGGATAGGCTTCCCTGTATTGTCCTTGATAATTTCTTCTTCGTAAAGGGCGACAAACTTGTCAATTTCATCGTTTTTGACCATGCTAATTGCAGTCACCACATCTGGCGTACCAACGGTCATCCCACGATTTACCAAGACCATGAGAGCTTGAATAACCTGACGAGCTTCCTCACAGGCAGTCTCTTCTCCCAAAACCTGGACAATCTCCGTACGAGCATGAATCACCACATCAAGCTCTTCTTCCATCAAACGAAGATGGCGCTCATTGGAACCAAAAAGATGAAACAGGTCATCTGGATGACTCAGTTGAATGTCTATTGAATGTTCCTTCAAATAAAGAACCTCTCTAATCCGTTTATTTCTTTTTATTATAGCAAAGGGGTGGAGAAATTACTAGCCCAAACCCAGTGAATCATGCTAGTGTTCTAAGTATTCTTGCCAGATAGCGTCAAAATCTCCTAGGTTGAAAGAGAAACTGGCATGTTCCTCCAAAAAGCGACTCACCTCATCAAAATCATCTGTGTGTTTTGGAAAGGCTGACTCTTCAAAAGCTAGGTCTGCCAAGATAGCTTTGGGACTGTTACTTTTAGGATTGCGCTCAGTCATGAGCCAAGCGTAAAATGATTTTCTCATATGTCTCCCTATATCAACTCTGTACCAAACTGGTCTTGCTTGATTTTGCCAGCCTTCATCAAGCCACCGAGTGCTTTCTTGAACTGACCTTTAGAAATGCCAAAGATTGCCTTGATGTCGTCTGGAGATGACTTATCATTTAAGGTCATGAAACCGCCATTGCTTTCCAAGTAAGTCAAAATCATCTGAGCATCATTTTCCAACATCTCAAAAGAACGTGGTTTGAGGGAGAGGTTCAAGGTACGATCCACTTCACGGAAACCAATGACACGCGCATCTAGAACTTGCCCCAAACGTGGCTCTGCGTAGCGCTCACTTGGGTGAATAAAGCCAAGCATATTATTTTCTGGCAGGTAAACAAAAGTTCCTGACAGCTTGAGGCGGTAAACAATGGCTGGCCAGTTTTGGTTCTGCATGTTGTTGTAGGCAGGACGAGCCAGACGTTGGAAGTCTTCTTGATAGGCCAAGAGTCCCCAGATACGGTCTTTCTTGTCCACTTCAAGACGGATGTAGAGTTGGTCACCCTTCTTAGGCCAAAGTTCTTTGAGCTCAGGGAGAATATCGAGTGACACAACGATTTCCTTGTCAGGAAGGCCCGTATCCACAAAGACACCCAAGTCCTTACGAACCTCTGTAACACGTCCCCAACCAAATTGGTCCTGAGTTGCAGTCACTTCTAAGGTTGTCAGGCGGAGCTTTTGCTTCATATCTGTATAGGCGAAACCTTTGACTGTATCACCTACTGTATGCTGACCTTCTTCCTTAGCAAGAGCATAGGTTTGACCATCCTTTTGCACAAAGTAAAAACGGTCGTTTTCATCGATGATGAGTCCAACGATAAAACTTGCAAGATTTGTATTCATATTTCCTTCTTTCGAATAAAACTCAGCCAGCAATGCCAACTGAGTTTTTCTGTTTATTTTTAGACTTCCAAAAGTTCTTTCTCTTTGTTGGCAGTCATGTCGTCGATGTGTTTAACAGCATCGTCTGTTACTTTTTGAATGTCTTTTTCAAGAGTCTTCAATTCGTCTTCAGTGATTTCTTTTGCTTTTTCTTGTTTCTTAGCTTCGTCCATAGCATCGCGACGGATATTGCGGACAGCCACTTTAGCATTCTCACCGACCTTCTTCACTTCTTTAGCAAGGTCACGACGAGTCTCTTCTGTAAGAGCTGGGATAACCAAACGAATCACAGAACCATCGTTAGCTGGTGTGATTCCAAGATCAGAAGCGTTCAAGGCACGTTCGATATCTTTCAATGAAGACTTGTCAAATGGTGTTACCAACAAAACACGCGCTTCTGGAATGGTAATTGAAGCGATTTGGTTAAGGGGAGTTTCTACTCCATAGTATTCTACATGTACACGGTCAAGCAAGCTTGCATTGGCACGACCGGCACGGATACCACCAAATTCACGAGCAAGTGATTGGTGAGACTGGGTCATTCTCTCTTTAGCTTTTTCAATAATTGCGTTAGCCATAATCTTTCTTATTCCTTTTCTTCGATATTATTTGAAACTGTTGTTCCGATATTTTCCCCAAATACGACACGTTTGATGTTGCCTGGTTGGTTCATGTTGAAGACAACCAAGTCAATGTCGTTGTCCATTGAGAGGGTTGAAGCTGTTGAGTCCATGATACGAAGACCTTTATTGATCACGTCACGGTGGGTCAATTCTTCAAACTTAACGGCTGTCTTGTCCTTCTTAGGATCGGCATTGTAAACACCGTCTACGCCATTTTTAGCCATAAGGATGGCATCTGCTTCGATTTCAGCTGCACGAAGAGCCGCTGTTGTATCTGTTGAGAAGTAAGGTGAACCAATTCCAGCACCAAAGATAACGATACGGCCTTTTTCAAGGTGACGAAGGGCACGTCCACGTACATAAGGCTCTGCCACTTGTTGCATGGCAATGGCTGTTTGCACACGCGTATCGACACCAACTTGTTGCAATGAATCTGCCATCACAAGAGCATTCATAACAGTCCCAAGCATTCCTGTGTAATCTGCCTGAACACGGTCCATTCCTGCTTCTGCAGCAGGTTCTCCACGCCAGAGATTTCCTCCACCGATAACAAGGGCAATTTCGATACCTAAGCTATGAACTTCTTGAATCTCTTTTGCGATTGTTTGAACTGTTTGGATATCAATCCCTACGCCACGTTCACCAGCAAGGGCTTCACCTGATAACTTGATTAAAATACGTTTATACTTGGGATTCGCCATTTTCACTCTCCTTTTTTTATCCTACCTATTTTATCACAATTTCTAAGATTTTTATAGTATCATGAGCAATTCTTTCAAAAAAATTAGACAGTTAAAAATTCCTCTAAATCGCTGAGGGCACGCTCTGCAATTTTTTCATAACGAGCCTTCTTGTCACGGATACGTTCACCTTCCAACTCCTTGATAATCCCAAAATTGACATTCATCGGTTGGAAATGTTTGCTATCCGCATGGGTGATGTAATGAGCTAGACTTCCAATCGCTGTTGTTTCTGGGAAAATAGCCTCACTTTCTCCCTTGAAGAGACGAGCAGCGTTAATCCCCGCAACTAAGCCTGACGCCGCTGATTCAACATAGCCTTCCACACCCGTCATTTGACCAGCAAAGAAGAGATTCGGTTGTTTCTTAGAACGGTAAGTCTGCTCAAGAAGATTTGGTGAATCCATATAAGAATTGCGGTGCATGACACCATAACGAACAAACTCAGCATTTTCAAGACCTGGAATCATTTGGAAAACACGCTTTTGTTCTCCCCATTTGAGGTGGGTCTGGAAACCGACGATATTGTAGAGGCTACCAGCTGCATTGTCCTGACGAAGTTGAACAACTGCGTAAGGTGTTTTGAATTCGCCATCACGAGGTCCTGTGTAGTCGTCTGGATACTCAAGACCGACTGGCTTCATAGGACCATAAAGCATGGTTTTTATGCCACGCTTGGCCATGACTTCGATAGGCATACATCCTTCAAAGTACTTTTCTTTTTCAAAAGAATTCAGCGGTGCTTCCTCCGCATTGACCAAGGCTTCATGGAAATCCATAAATTCTTGTTTGGTCATAGGGGCATTGAGGTAGGCCGCCTCTCCCTTGTCATAACGAGACTTGAGATAGACCTTGCTCATATCGATGGTGTTGACATCGATAATAGGCGCTGCCGCATCGTAGAAATAGAAGCCATCGCCGTCATTAAGGGCATGAATCTTCTCAGCCAGGGCATCGCTGGTCAAAGGACCAGTAGCGACCACAGTAATAACGTCAGTTGGCAATTCTGTAATTTCATCACGAACCACCTCAATCAAGGGGTGGTTGGCAACTTTTTGGGTCACCATTTGGGAGAAACCATCACGATCCACCGCAAGGGCACCACCTGCGGGAACTCGTGTAGCTTCAGCAGATTCCAAAATGACTGAACCCAAGCGACGCATTTCTTCCTTGAGAAGCCCTACGGCGTTTGTCAGAGCATCCCCACGTAGGGAATTAGAACAAACTAACTCAGCAAAATTATCTGTTTTGTGCTGAGGTGTAGGCTTTACACCACGCATTTCATAGAGTTTAACTGGAATACCACGCTCTGCAATTTGGTAGGCTGCTTCAGAACCTGCCAAACCAGCACCAATAACATTGACATAAGATTGAGACACGACACTAATACCTCTTTGGGTGGAACCTAAGTTCATATCAAAACAAGGCACTGACTTGTTTAACACCCACAAATCTTTCTATTTTTTCTTCTACTAGTATAACAAAAAAAGGGAAGAAGGCAAACTTCCCTGTTTAGTCATTTTCTTGGTTTTCTTCCCAGTCGTGATAGGCAGCGTATAGCTGGCTTTTATTCCACTGGTAAATCTTAGCGACTTCCTTAATAGCTTGATTTTTCTTCATGCCTTGCTGGATGCGGGCTTGGATTTCTAAGAACAAGTCCTCCTCGTCTTTTTCCTCCACATCCTGACTGGTACCTTCAACGATGAGAAGGCATTCTCCCTTAAGTGGCGTTTCAGCTATTCTTTCCAGCAATTCAGAGATCTTTCCTCTTTGGTATTCTTCATAGATTTTAGTCAATTCTCTGACCAAGACAACCGAGCGGTCACCGTAGACTTCTAGCATATTTTCTAACGTATCTGCCACACGATGAGGCGATTCATAGAAAATCTGAGTTTCAGGATAGTCTTTTTTCGAGTCGAAAAATTGCTTTTGCTGGCCTGATTTTCTCGGTAAAAAGCCGTAAAAGATATGTGGCTGTGGCGCTAAACCACTAGCAATCAAAGCAGAAATTCCTGCAGAGGCACCTGGAACTGTGACAACAGCAATATCTTCCTCAATGGCTGCCTTAACCAAATCATGACCAGGGTCTGAGATGCTAGGTAGACCCGCATCGGATACCTGAGCAATACTTTTCCCTGCTTTCAAAAAACTAATCAAATCAGGAATCTTTTCCTTGGCATTGTGCTCATGAAAACTGATTTGCTTGGTGGAAATGTCAAAATGCTTGAGCAGAAGCCCTGTATTGCGCGTGTCCTCAGCAGCAATCCAGTCCACTTCTTTCAAGGTCTGGATAGCTCGAAAGGTTATATCGTCTAGATTGCCAATCGGCGTTGCCACTAGATACAGCTTGCCATAGGGAGACTGCCCCTTAAAACTTTTTTGAATCTGCATGCCTACTCCCTGTATAACAACTCATCACAGAACATACATTCTTCGTCCTGTTCTCGACGTTGTCCATAAAAATCATTACATACGTGAAATCCATCACGGTAAATGCGACGGACACTTTCACGAACATGCTTGGCCTTGACAGGAGCATCTGCCTCCACCTCACCCAAGCGTTCGCGCAACTTACTATTTTCCAAGCGAAGAGCTGTATTTTCCTCTACCAGGCTCTTGAGATTTTTCTTGATGGCTTCCACGTCGGCCAAGGTCACCAATAACTGTTGGGAAAAATCATCCAGCGCGTCAAATAATTCTTTTTTGTCCATAAACCAGCTCTTTCCTTTCTTTATCGTTCATTTTTGAATTTACATTTCTTTCAAGACCAGATATTCCATGGCATTTTGAAAACTAACATTAGCCTGCCACATTTTTCTAGCTTCTAGCAAATCTTGTAGAATCACCCGTACTCTTGTTTGCAAGATATCTTGCCCACAGAGAACTTCAAGAATCCGTAAAACCTGATCTTGTTTTTCCTTGTCATCTGCCAAGCTAGCTAATTTAGCCACTTGCAAATAACTTTCTTTTTTCTTAGCCACTAACCAAGTTAGCAGGCGTTCACTTTCATCGACCAAGGTCCAAAAATTTGCCTGATGTGCCAACTTTTCTGCTTCAGCTCGCGATTGACTAAACTGGGCTAAAAGAGTCGCTTTTTTCTTAACCAGTCCCATTTGTTCTAAGAGCAATATCAGCTTTTCTTCTTGCTTTTTAAAGTGGAAAATCTGGGTCCGACTTCGAATTGTTGGTAAGATCTTTTCCTCATCGCTGGTCAAGAAGAAAATATAAACCTCACTCTGGGGTTCTTCGATGACCTTGAGCAGAGAATTGGCTGCGTTAGGATGCATTTTATCAGCTTGCTCGATAATAAAGACCTGTTGCTGGCTTTCAATCCCTGCTTGGGAAAACTGCCCCACCAATTCTCGAATCCGTTCTGTCTTGATGACCTGATTGACCGGCTTAATCAAAGTGACATCGGGAAATTCTCCCTGTTCAATCAGCTTACAATTTCGGCATTTCTCACATGGTAACACACCTACTTTATCTGTACAAAAGAGGCTCTTAGCCAAAAACTGCGCCATTTCCAAGCTTCCAAAGAAACCTGAAAAGAGATAGGCATGATTGAGCTGGTCTTGTTCTAGGATACGGACAAAGCGGTCAAACTGGGCTGGTTGCCAAGCCTTTAGTTGATCTTGTTTCATTTAGCCAAGTCCATTCTCTCAAACAAAACTGCCTTGGTAGTTTCCACAACCTGCTCCAAAGGAAGACTGGCATCAATCTTGACAATGCGATTTCCTTCTTTGTCCAGAAGAGAAAGGTAGCCTTGACGAACTTTTTTATGCAAGTCCAACCCTTCCAAGTCCAAACGATTGACCTCGCGGTCACTATTAGCAGCAATGCGAGCCAGTCCTTCTTCCACCTCGATGTCAAAATAGAGTGTCAAATCGGGTTTAAGGCCATCTGTCGCAAACTTATTGAGCCAATTAATGGCATCAATGTCCAAACCACGGCCAAATCCCTGATATGCGACGGAACTATCGATGAAGCGGTCCATAATGACCAACTTACCAGCTTCAAGTGCTGGAAGAACTTTTTCCACCAAGTGCTGTCTGCGACTAGCGATATAGAGCAAAAGCTCTGTTTTAGCATCCATCTGAGTATGACTTGGATCCAGAATCACTTCCCGAATCTTCTCTCCTATCAAGACTCCGCCAGGTTCACGGGTCGTCAGCACCTCTACCCCTTTTTCCTCTAAAATTGGTAACAGTGCCTCTAAAACACTGGTCTTTCCTGCTCCCTCTGGTCCCTCAAGAGAGACTAAAAATCCTTTTGACATGTCTAACTCATTTCTTTTTTTACTACTTCTATTCTATCAAAAAAATAGGGGTTTGTGACAATCTTTTTGTCTTCTCATTTCAGCCACCATAAAAGAGGCAGTCAAAGCCACCTCTTATTTACCTAGTTTTTTAGTTCGTTTGTAGGCTTTTTTGACTGCCTCCATAACGGTTCCTCTAAAGGCATGTGCTTCTAAACTAGCTACACCAGCAATAGTAGACCCCCCTGGACTACAAACCTTGTCTTTCAATACTCCCGGATGTTCTTGAGTATCTAGGACCAATTGACCTGCTCCAATAACTGTTTGAGCTGCCATTTGTAGAGCAGTTTCTCGTGGCAATCCTGTCTGAACACCTGCATCCGCCAAAGCTTCAATGAAAAGATAGACAAAGGCTGGTCCACAACCTGCAAGACCCGTTGCAGCATCGATTAACCCTTCACTGATTTCAAACAATAAACCAGCATGTTGTAAAAGTTGACAAAAGACTTCCTTATCATCTACTTGGCAGTTAGCTGACAAGGCATAACTAATGACTCCTTGACCGATAGAAACTGGAGTGTTGGGCATCATGCGAATTAAACGGTGCTGACTTGGAACAAGACTAGCTAGTTTTTCCAGCTTTATACCCGCTGCCATGGAAATTAAGAGCAGACTCTCCCGTTTTTCAAGAATATCTTGATATTCTGCAAGTAAAGTAGATATCTGTGCTGGCTTGACAGCTAGAAAAATCACATCTGCTTCCGCAAAGATTTCCTCATTACTAGAAACTTGACCTCCGTAGCTAGCAATAAAATCATCCACTCTATCTTGACTTAGATTAGAAAGAAGAAACTTATCTGTCCTATTAGCTTGCCAAACAACCTTTGCCAAACTAGCACCCATATTCCCCAAACCGATAAATCCAATCTTCATTTTTTACTCCCTTATCTGTCCATCACCAGCAACTACATACTTGTAACTGGTTAATTCTTTTAAGCCCATTGGACCACGCGCATGCAATTTCTGAGTAGAAATCCCCATTTCACAACCAAGACCAAATTGATCTCCATCTGTAAAACGAGTTGAAGCATTGACATAGACTGCTGCAGAGTCCACTTGATCTGTAAAGTAAGCTGCAGCCTCAGCATTTTCCGTCACAATGGCATCCGAATGATGAGTACTGTGTGCTTCAATATGCGCAACCGCTTCTTCTAAACTGCTCACTACTTTAACAGCTAGGACATAGTCTAAAAACTCGGTATCAAAGTCTTGAGCCCCAGCTGCTTGGCCAGATACAAACTGACTAGCCTTCTCATCCAAACGGAATTGAATTGGTTCCAGTCCAGCTTCTTTACGATCCGCAACTAGAACTTGCTCCAAACGAGGAAGGAAGCTTGCTGCCTTGTCTTCATGAACGAGGAGAACCTCCATGGCATTGCAGACAGAAGGACGACTGGTTTTGGCATTGTTGATGATTGATAGAGCCTTGTCTTCGTCTGCATCCTTATCGACATAAACATGGACAATCCCTGTTCCTGTCTCGATAACAGGTACGATAGCATTTTCAACCACGGCATTAATCAAACCTGCCCCTCCACGAGGAATAAGAAGGTCTAGATAGCCCTTGGCCTTCATCATAGCATAGCTACTTTCACGGCTGGTATCTTCCACCAGTTGAATCACATCTGGATGAATGGTAGTCGTCTCCAAGCCCTTCTTCAAAGCTGTGACAATGGCATGGGCTGTTTGATAGGCATCCTTACCACTACGAAGAACAACTGCATTTCCACTTTTAAGAGCCAAAGCAGCCGCATCAGACGTCACATTTGGACGACTTTCATAGATAATGCCGATAACACCCATAGCCACCCGTTTCTTGGTGATAACCAAACCGTTTTCAAGATGACTTGTTTCTAAAACTTCACCGATTGGATCTGGTAAAGCAACCACTTCACGAATCCCAGTTGCCATTGCTTCTATACGCCCAGCATCCAAATAAAGACGATCCAGCATCACATCTGAGATTTTACCCTTAGCCGCTTCCATATCGAGGGCATTGGCCGCTAAAATCTCCTCAGTAGCTACTAATAAATGATCAGCCATGGCTAGCAAGGCTTGGTTTTTCACCTCTTCACTAGCTGTGTTGATCGATTTTTTAACAGCCTGTACCTGTTCAAATTGTTCTTGTGTACTTACCATAGTTTACCTCTAAAATTCTGTAAAGAGTAGTTGGATTTCAGGAGTAATGGAAATCCAGTCGTCACGATGAATCAAGACACCCTTGGCTTTTTGAGAACGCAACATATCCTCCAGAGCAGATGCTCCAAATTGTACGCGTCCTTTTCCAAGTGATTTCCCACTTTCCTTGTCAAATACTGTCACGATATCACCGTAAGAAAAGGCGCCTTCTGCGTCAACAATACCAGATAAGAGAAGACTCTTTCCATGTTGAGAGAGAGCTTCAGCAGCCCCTTTATCAACCCAAATAGAACCTTGGCTCTGAGCATAAAAAGCCAGCCATTGTTTCTGGGTACGAAGTCCCTTTTCTTGAGCAACAAAGTAGGAACCATCCTTGCTCTTCTCCGCTGCCTCAATCATGGCATCTGACTTCAATGATGAACAGATATAAACAGGAACTCCTGATTCTGTCGCGATCGTAGCTGCTTTAATCTTAGTCAACATACCACCTGTCCCATTAGACGAACCTGCTCCACCAGCCATATTAATAATCTCATGATTGATGGTCTCAATTTTCTCCAAGCGTTTGGCTCTTGGGTCTGAATTAGGATTTCCAGTATAAAGACCGTCCACATCTGTCAAGAGAACCAAAAGATCAGCTTGGACCATGGCCGCTACCTGTGCACTCAGAGTATCATTGTCCCCAACCTTGAGCTCATCAATGACGACACTATCATTCTCGTTGATGATTGGAATTGCCCCACGGCTAAGTAGAACTGACAAAGCCTGATGGGCATTTTTATAACGACGCTTATCCACAAAGTCATCCTGGGTCAGCAAGATTTGTGCAGAAACGATTTGGCGCAAGAGAAGATTGGTCGTGTATTCTTCCAACAAGAGCCCTTGCCCTACCGCTGCTGAAGCCTGTTTATCAGCAATCTTAGTCGGACGCTTTTTAAATCCTAAGGCACCAAAACCTGCAGCAATGGCACCTGACGACACCAAAATCAATTCATGGCCAGCCTCGTGCAACATAGCTAACTGCTGGGTAATAGCCTTTACCTTACTACGTGATAAACTTCCATCCTCATTCGTCAGAGAAGAAGTTCCCACCTTAAAGACAATTCGTTTGTATTTCATAGTCTCACTCCGATTCTTCATATTTATCCATTATAACATGAATGACAGAAAATAGAAAAGAGTTGATAGGAAAAAGAAGGCCCTAAAACCTTCTTTTTTACTATTGTCCTGATTCCGATTTGTTTGCACTCGTTTCAGAGATTTGTGAAGTTGAAGAAGTCAAATCTTGACTAGTTGAAGAACTTGTAATACTTTCGTGTTGACTCGTTTCTTTATTTTCTAGTTCTTTTTTAACTACTTCTTTGGATTCTTTTATTTCTGAATGACTTGTAGTTCTAGTTGTAGAAGATTTCTCGACCGGAATATCCACTAACCAGGCTCCACTTGAATCAACAGTATAGCCTTCTGGTGTCTTACCATTCACAAGTAATTGACCATTTTCTTTCAAGAAGTACCATTTATCCTTGTCTTTAATCCAATCCACAGCTCGTGAACCGTCTGTCTTGTAGAAATACCAATCGTTTGCCTTTTTAAGCCAACCTTGCTTCATAGCTCCTGAATCTTCTAGATAGTAATGATGACCAGCAACTTCTATCTCGCCTGTCTTCATGATACCAGTAGAATCCATATAGTACCAGGTTTCTTTATCTTTTACCCAGCCCGTTTTCATTTCTCCTGATTGAGCAAAGTAATACCATTGCCCCTTATATTGAAGCCAACCTGTCTTCATAGAGCCATCGTTTGATAAATAATAGGACTGACCTCCAGTATTTACCCAGCCAATTTCCATCTGATTTTCTTTGTTGAAATAATACCAGATTCCATCAATTTTCTTCCAATTTTTAGCAGAAGCACCAGAGTCTGTTAAATAGAACCAATGATTGTTCCATTTTTTCCATTGATTCTGTAACAAGATACCCGTTTGGTTAAAGTAATACCAGTCACCCTTAATTTCATTCCAACCGACAGCATACTCTCCTGTAGAATCAGGTGCTTGATACCACCAGTTTCCATAAGCACTTTTATGCCAACCAGCTTGAAAACTTGGAATCGGCTTGTAGGAAGTTGAAATGTTTACTAAACCGTCTTGTCGAATATCAAAAACTGTTGCATCATAGTCTTTGCTGGCTGCGTTAATTCTCTCAATTCCTCGTTCTTTGAGCCAATTAACATACTCACTATCAACACCATTTTTCCAAGGTAGACTATCCGAAGTTTGAACAATCAAACTCGGACTCAAATTTCTGATGAAATCCTTGGTATTTGATTTGTTGGTATCATGGTGATGATTAAACTTCATCAAATCAACTTTTCCAATGAGAGGACCATACTTGTCTTCTGCTCCATGAACATTATCTAAGTCGCCCCCAAGGTAAATTTTCTTGCCATTGACTTTCACTACGCTAATCAAGGAATTGGAATTGTCATCCCAAATTTTCTTTAATTCACCTGATGAATCAGTTTCATTTTCATAATTATAGAGCTGAATATCCATGTCTCCAAACTGAAAATGAGCATCTCCTTGTGTGATGTTTTGAATCACTGAAACACCTTTTTCTGCGGCAGTCTGTAAAACCTTATCATAACCGTACAGATTATCCCATAAACGTTCAGAATTAGTAATACGATTATCACTATATTTTTTAAGATAGACTCGGTCAACTGGATAGGTAGACAGTAATTCATCAACATTTCCAATATGATCACTGTGGGTATGGGTCACCAAAATAAAATCAAGTTTTTGGACACCCAATTCCTTCAAACGACGAAAGACACGGTCTGTCAGAACATGCTTATAAGACGTTTCAATTCCTTCTCTCCATGGATAGCGAGAATCACTTCCATCTGGGAAATCATAATCTTCTCCTGTATCCACCATGGCAAAATGTCCATTGCTTTCAAGAATAATCGCATCACTGCCACCTTCTTGAACATTTATAAAGTGGATTTTATTTTCTGAACTTTCTTGAGCTTGAACATTCCCATACCATGACAAACCTAAAAAAGTGCTTGCAAGTGCTAAACTAATCAATTTCTTTTTCATTCTTACTTCCTTAATTTCTCCAAAGTTTCCTTAAAAATCTCTGGGATATCTGCTGTAAATTCTAAGGTCTCACCTGTTCGTGGATGGGTAAAGCCTAGGGTCTTGGCATGAAGAAATTGTCCATGTCCTTTCAGAGTCTTACGTGGACCATAGACCTCATCACCAGCGACTGGATGGCCAATATAAGCCATGTGAACACGGATTTGATGGGTGCGGCCTGTCTCCAGCTGCAACTCCACTAAGCTATAATCACCAAAGCGTTCCAAGACGTGGAAACGAGTCACTGCTGGCTTCCCTTTCGCAGTCACGGCCTGTTTCTTACGGTCTTTTTCACTTCGACCAATCGGCGCTTCAATGACACCACGATCATTGGGCAGATTTCCATGAACAATGGCCCAATATTTGCGGAGAGACTTTTTATCCTTGAGTTCTTGGGCAAGAGCCAAATGCGCCTCATCATTTTTAGCAATCATAAGAAGACCTGACGTATCCTTGTCAATACGGTGAACAATTCCTGGGCGCAGAACCCCATTGATACCCGACAAGTCCTTAATATGATACATGAGGGTATTTACTAGGGTCCCACTAGTATGACCAGCACTCGGATGCACAACCATCCCCTGAGGCTTGTTAACGACAGCCACATCCTCATCTTGGTAGATAATCTCTAGCGGAATATCCTCAGCCACATACTCTAAGACCTCTGGTTCTGGCACATGGTAAGTGACGATATCGCCCTCTTGGACAGTGTATTTAGCTTTCTTGACTTGGCCATTGACCAAGACCTGGCCTGATTTAATTTGTTCATTCGCAAGACTACGTGATAATTCTGTCAAATCCGACAAAGCCTTATCCAAACGCAGACCACCAGTTTCAATTTTAATTTCCATTTATTTCCTCTTTTAGCATTGCAATCAATAAAATAATCACTCCAACTGTCAGATAGCTATCTGCAACATTGAAAATTGCAAAATTGATAAAGTCAAGGTGGAACATATCCACAACAAATCCCTGACTGATCCTGTCAATAAAGTTTCCAAGACCACCTGCGATGATCAAGGTCAAACCTAAGACCATCCAGAGTGAGTCCTCCATATGTTTATGTAAATACCAAACGGCACCTACCACGACAACCAGAGTAATGACAGCGAATAACAACTGCTGATCTTGTAAGATAGAAAAGGCTGCCCCTCGATTTTGCAGGTAGGTCAAGCTAACGAAATTGGGAATCCAAGAGCGCACTTCACCCAGTGGAATCTGCTGGACGATATAGGATTTGACCAACTGATCCAGCCCAATCAAAAGCAGTACAATGACTGCCACTATTCCTCTTTTTTTCATGATTTCCTCTTTTGATCAAAATATTCTTGCATGACTTCTACGAAGAGAGTCCCAGCTTGACTCAGCTCCACTTCTTCACGTTTGACATAAACCATGTGATTATCTAGGTTATCCTTGAGACGAATAACTGTAATGCCATTAACACTGTCACTATCTAAAAATCCAGACCCTGTCGCATAGGCGTCCGTCCGCTCCAAAATACCATTCAAGGTAGCACGGTCTGTCACATTAAACATCTGTGAGCTAGCACTAGTATCGACAAAATTCTCTGAATAATAAAGGTACTCGTCTTTCTCTTGAGTAAAACGAACTGTCGGTAGATCTGCTAAATCCTCCATGACCAATTCCTCTTTCTGAGCCAAAGGATGCCCCTCGCGGAGATAAATGTGGGTATGGAAGGGAATCAATTCAATGACCTCCAAACCTAGCTTTTCAACCCGTTGCATGATCCCCTTTTTGTTTTGATTGTTGAGGTAGATAATGCCAATCTCACTATGCCCTTGAGCCACTTCGTCTAAGATTTGAACAGTAGTTGATTCAAAAATACGGAAGTTCTTATAATCCGGATAACGCTCTGAAAAGGCCGTAATGGTTGGTGGCAAGAAGTCATAGTGCTGACTGGCAATGGAAAATTCATCTTTTTCTTCCTCAGGATTGGCATACTGATTTTGAAAAATATCAAATCCTTTAACCAATTCTTGCGCTTTTTCATAAAATTCCATACCACGACGAGTCAAGAAAGTCCCTGAACTCGTCCGACGGAAAATCTTAAATCCTAATTCTTTTTCCAAATCACGAACAGAAATGGACAGACTCGGCTGACTAACATACATCTTTTCAGCAGCTTCACGGAAAGTACCGCTATTGGCAATAGCCACAACATAGCGTAATTGTTGAATGTTCATCTTCTACCCCCAACTTCTTTATCTTATCATTATACCATATTTTAGAAGTTTTCCAAAAAGGAAAAAAGTCTGGAAATTGTCAAGTCTCAATGAAGACTCTAACATCCCAATACAAGAATTAGAATGATATCTTTTTTCAGTCCTTATCTGATTTATAGAAAATAAAAACAGCAAATCTTGTTGATTTACCGTTTATAATATGATGCAAATACAATTCCCATAATATGGATACCAAAACAAAAAATAGGCTCTCCGAAAACTCGGAAAGCCTGATTTTATGCTAGTTCTAGCTTCCCCACCTTTATATTTTAAGGCTCGGGATAAAAAGGTTCACTGGACCTTTTTATTTAGCGATTGGGTAAACAGAAACCTGCTTTTTATCGCGTCCTTTACGTTCAAAGCGTACTACGCCTTCAACTTTAGCGAACAAAGTATCGTCTCCACCACGTCCAACGTTTACACCTGGATAGATGTGTGTACCACGTTGACGGTAAAGGATTGATCCACCTGTTACAGTTTGTCCGTCAGCTGCTTTAGCTCCAAGACGTTTTGCTTGTGAATCACGTCCGTTTGATGTAGAACCTCCACCTTTTTTGTGGGCGAAAAGTTGCAAGTTGTTAAGAGTCATTTTTAACATAATGTTTTCCTCCGTGTTAGTTTTCTGTGATAACTCTGGTTTGGACGAACTCAGAAGAGTTCTCCGATAAGTTTGCCATACCTAAGAAAAATGATTCAAAGAATAACTGGGTCATTTCTCTCTGGTGTGAAGGAAGATCTTTTGGAATTTCAACCATCAGATAGCCACCTTCATCTTCGTTTAATTCTAGGATTGGTTCATAGCCTGCAAATTTTTCAATAGAATTGATAAAGTTAATGGCAAGCGTAGAAACCGATGCACACACGACATCTAAGCCGTATTCGCCACTCTCGGCGTGTCCAGTAATTTCCGCACTCCTCAGCTCGCCATCTTCGGCTCTCTCAAAGACTGCTTGTATCATGTGTTCTCCTTAAAATTAAGCGTTGATTGCGTTGATGACAACTTTTGTATATGGTTGACGGTGACCTTGTTTACGGTGGCTACCTTTTTTAGGTTTGTACTTGTAAGTAACAACTTTCTTTTGTTTTCCTTGTTTTTCAACAGTTCCAACTACAGTAGCTCCAGCAACAAGTGGAGTTCCGACAACAGTGTTTTCACCACCAACAAGAACAACTTCGTTAAAAGTAACTTCTTGACCAGCTTCAACGTTCAATTTTTCAACGTAAACTGCTTGACCAACTTCAACTTTAACTTGTTTTCCGCCAGTTTTGATAATTGCGTATGTGCTCATTATGCACCTCCTATGATTTTTATGGGTTTCCCCGATTTTTTTGTGAAGACTCGCCTAGCATCGTGGGACGAACCACTTAAAAGAAGAACTCTATGTAGAACAAAGTTTAAATTTGTTATACTACGAGCAACGATGTTCGTGCGGTTGCACAGGAACGTGCATAGTCAACTCTTCAAGTATAGCATATCTCATATTTTCTTACAAGTAATAACACCTAAAATCAAGCTTTTTCTTTTATTTTTTTCTGCCACGAGGCAAAAAGCATGCTGAGGTAAAAAATGCTCATCATAATAGGAACACCAAGAATAGTCTTTTCATGATAGAAAATCGTCAAATAGGCTGAAAAGACAACGCCAAGGACAAAACTAGTAAGCAGGCTAACAAAGATGAATCCTTCACGCAAAAAAGGAGTGTGCTTGGTTCTAAAATAATCCCCAAAAGCTAGCATGGTCCGTTTGATATTCCCTGTCATAAAAGCGTTATTATAGGCAATACCCGACACTTCTCCAAAAGCAGTTGTCACCAGTCCCATACAGAAAGCCAAGGGTGGTACTAGATAGATATTATCCACAGTTTGCGGCACAAAACCAATAATGATTGATAAGATTGCCAAAGGAATCAGTGACAGAATCGGTTTTTTCACAATTCTCAATTTTTCCTTATAAACAGTTAATAAAAAGACCCCCATCATAAAAGCTAGCAAGGTGAGAACCTTGTCCCTAACATCTGAAACATTATTCTGGATTAATTCTACTGAAAGAAAGACAACATTCCCAGTTTGTCCAGCTACAAGAGTGTTCCCTCGCACAATAAACGTATAGGCATCTACATAACCTGCACAAAAAGTCAAAAAAAGCGCTAGCCTCTTAGACTGACGTGATATTTTTCTTATCGGTAATAACCTCATTTTCCCTCCCATTTCATTTACTCATCTCATTATTGTACCACTTTCTTTGGAAAAGACCTAGTAGCTTATTTGAAATTTTTTCCCCTCTGTTGGATAGTCCCGTCTATCTATGTTATAATGAAAGAAGGATTTGAAATCAGAAAAGGAGTAACTATGCTTAAATTAGGTATCATCGGAACAGGAGCTATCAGCCACCACTTCATAGAAGCAGCCCATACCAGTGGAGAATACAAGCTGGTCGCAGTCTATTCTAGACAACTAGAAACTGCGGCAACCTTTGCTTCTCGCTACCAGGATATCCAACTCTTTGATCAAGTAGAGGACTTCTTCAAAAGCTCCTTTGATGTAGTCTATATTGCTAGCCCAAACTCCTTGCATTTTGCTCAGGCAAAAACTGCATTGTCTGCAGGTAAACATGTCATTCTTGAAAAGCCAGCTGTCACTCAGCCACAAGAATGGCTGGATCTGATTCATACAGCTGAGAAAAATCACTGTTTTATCTTCGAAGCAGCTCGTAATTATCACGAGGAAGCTTTCACAACTATCAAAAACTTCTTAGCAGACAAGCAAGTGTTAGGGGCTGATTTCAATTATGCCAAATACTCTTCCAAGATGCCTGACTTGTTGGCTGGTCAGACACCAAATGTCTTTTCAGACCGTTTTGCCGGTGGAGCCCTTATGGATTTGGGGATTTATCCCCTCTACGCTGCCGTTCGTCTCTTTGGAAAGGCTCAGGACGCAACCTATCAGGGGCAACAGCTTGACAATAGCATTGACCTAAATGGAGACGGCACTCTCTTCTACCCTGACTTTCAAGTTCACATCAAGGCAGGAAAAAACATCACTTCCAATCTTCCTTGTGAGATTTATACAGCAAATGGAACCTTGACACTCAACACGATTGAACATGTCAGCTCAGCTATTTTTAGCGACCACCAAGGAAATCAAGTCCATCTTCCTATCCAACAGGCTCCTCATACGATGACTGAGGAAGTCGCTGCATTTGCACAGATGATTCAGCAACCAGACCAGAAACTTTACCAAACTTGGCTAGACGATGCAGGCTCTGTTCATGACCTACTATATACCATGCGCCAGACTGCTGGCATTAGATTTGAGGCAGAAAAATGAAAACCAAACTACCGACTGAATGGCAAGAACTGAGTGACCAACTCGGTTTCCAAGAATTCACCCCCATTCAAACCCAACTATTTGAGCCCTTTCTTGCTGGAGAGAACCTTCTAGGAGTGAGCCCAACTGGAACTGGTAAGACCCTAGCTTACCTCCTACCAAGTCTTCTCCGACTACAAAAGAAAAAAGCCCAGCAACTCTTGATTCTAGCACCAAATACAGAACTAGCTGGACAGATTTTTGATGTATGTAAAACATGGGCAGAAGCCATCGGTTTGACAGCCCAACTCTTCCTATCGGGTTCAAGTCAGAAACGCCAAATTGAACGACTCAAAAAAGGACCAGAAATTCTAATCGGTACTCCTGGTCGTATCTTTGAGTTGATTAAATTGAAAAAAATCAAGATGATGAATGTGGAAACCATCATCCTGGATGAATTCGACCAATTGCTAGATGATTCTCAGATTCACTTTGTCGAGAAAATCACTCACTACGCACCGCGTGACCACCAACTGGTCTACATGAGTGCGACGACCAAGTTTGACCAAGAAAAGATTGCGCCTAACACACGTATCATTGATCTTTCTGACCAAAAATTGGACAACATCCAACATTTCTATATGCAGGTAGATCAACGTCACAGAGTGGATATGCTACGAAAACTAGCTCATGTAGAGGATTTTCGTGGTCTGGTCTTCTTTAACAGTCTATCAGACCTTGGAAGCGCAGAAGAAAAACTACAGTATCGGGATATCTTGGCTGTTTCTCTAGCTAGTGATGTCAATGTTAAATTTAGAAAAGTCATCTTAGAAAAGTTTAAAGACAAACAACTAACCCTGCTTCTTGCAACAGACCTTTTGGCTCGTGGAATTGATATCGATAGCCTCGAATGTGTTGTAAACTTTGATGTCCCTAGAGATATCGAAACATATACTCACCGTGCTGGCCGTACAGGTCGTATGGGCAAGGAAGGTTATGTTATCACTCTCGTCACTCATCCAGAAGAAATCAAAAAACTCAAGAAGTTTGCAATCGTACGTGAAATTGTCCTAAAAAATCAAGAACTCTATATCAAATAAAGCCCAATTGCTCTATGCACATCTAGTGTATGGAGCTTTTTCTGTAAGCAATTCTTTCATTTTAGTTCAATATCAGAAAAAAAGAACCTTGCAAAGCAAGATTCTTTTAGTGTCTGACTTAAATAATTGTTCTTCTGGGAACTAAATCGAATTAAGCTTCGATTTCTGTAACCATACCTGAACCAACAGTACGTCCACCCTCACGGATAGAGAATGTAGTACCTTGTTCTACGGCGATTGGGTGGATCAACTCAACGTCGATTGTCACGTTATCACCAGGCATTACCATTTCAGTACCTGCTGGAAGTTCGATTGAACCTGTAACGTCAGTAGTACGGAAGTAGAATTGTGGACGGTAGTTGTTGAAGAATGGAGTGTGACGTCCACCTTCTTCTTTAGTAAGGATGTAAACTTCACCTTTGAATTTAGTGTGTGGGTTGATTGAACCTGGTTTAGCGATAACTTGTCCACGTTCGATTTCATCACGTTGAACACCACGAAGAAGGACACCTACGTTATCTCCGGCAAGACCTTCGTCAAGTTGTTTACGGAACATTTCAACACCAGTAACAACTGCTTTTTGAGTTTCTTCTTTGATACCAACGATTTCGATTTCGTCGTTGACTTTAACGATACCACGGTCGATACGTCCTGAAGCAACTGTACCACGTCCAGTGATTGAGAATACGTCCTCGACTGGAAGAAGCAATGGTTTGTCAGTGTCACGTTCTGGTTCTGGGATGTACTCATCAACTGTGTTCATCAATTCCATAACGATGTCTTCGTATTTAGAGTCACCTTCAAGGGCTTTAAGAGCTGAACCTTGGATAACTGGAAGATCGTCACCTGGGAAGTCGTATTCTGACAATAGGTCACGGATTTCCATTTCAACCAATTCAAGCAATTCTTCGTCGTCAACCAAGTCAACTTTGTTCATGAAGACGATAAGGTGTTTAACACCAACCTGACGTGAAAGAAGGATGTGCTCACGAGTTTGTGGCATTGGTCCGTCAGTTGAAGCTACTACAAGGATAGCTCCGTCCATTTGAGCAGCACCAGTGATCATGTTTTTAACGTAGTCCGCGTGTCCTGGAGCGTCGATGTGAGCGTAGTGACGTTTTTCAGTTTCGTACTCAACGTGCGCAGTGTTGATTGTGATACCGCGTTCGCGTTCTTCTGGAGCAGCATCGATAGACGCATAGTCTTTAGGTTGGTTAACTGATGAAGGCAAGCGACGTGCCAAAACAGTTGTGATAGCTGCAGTTAGGGTAGTTTTACCGTGGTCAACGTGTCCGATAGTACCAATGTTAACGTGTGGTTTACTACGATCGTATTTTTCTTTTGCCATTTGAGTAAAAGCCTCCAATAAAATATATTTTATAGATAGACAGTAGGCAATACAGTCTAACTTTCCTTACTATTTTATCAAATTTCAGCTAAATTGCAAGTGTTTTACAAAGTTTTTGTGAATTATTCTTAATCTGCTAATCTAAACGACACTTCTACTCCTATCACTTAGCTAAAATCGAGTAGGGGATAATCTCTAGCCCCTCTCACACCACCGTACGTGCCGTTCGGCATACGGCGGTTCAACTAACTTTTAACGCATGTCGTTCAAGGTAATAATCCAAACACGAAACCAGTCCACGTTTTTCAAGGACTGGTTTTGATATAGCACGTTTAAGTACCGACTTCTGAGCTACTAATTGATAGTGGTCACCCCAGCCAGATACCTTATCTGCTATCCATTTAGGAACCCCTAACTTAAGCAATCCCCATAATCGTCTAGATTTCTTCTTCCATTGCTTCCAGATAATCACTCGTAGGCGAGTGCGCAAGCGCTCATCTATGCTGGTGACTATACTTTTCATATTTCCCAATGAGAAATAGTTTATCCATCCTCGAATAGACAAATTCAGTTGCTCAATACGTCTTGTTAAGTCTATACTCCACTTCCTCTGTGTTAGTTTCTTCAATTTAAGCTTAAATCTCCGAACACTATCTTGATGGGGGCGACTTTTCCAACCAGCTGATGATTTCCAGAACCCGAAACCTAAATATTTCAACTCTCTTGGTCTGGTAATCTTAGTCTTGGTTATGTTTACTTTCAAACCTAGCCGTTTCTCAATAAAACGACTGACTGAATACATCACACGCTTAGCGGCAGCCTCGCTTCCGACCGTAATCACACAATCATCTGCGTAGCGCACAAATCGAAGTCCCCTCTTTTCTAATTCCTTATCCAATTCATTAAGCATGATATTGGATAAGAGAGGAGATAAATTTCCTCCCTGTGGTGTGCCAATTAGCGTTTTATGACGCTTACCGTTAATGATAACACCTGAATGAAGATACTTACGAATCAAGGATTCCGTATCTCCGTCTTCGATAATGTTATGTACTAAGGACATCAATCTATCTTGAGGAACTGTATCGAAGAATTTCTCTAGGTCTATATCCACTATCCACTCATAGCCGTCATTTAAGTACTCTAAGAGCTTCATGATGGCTTTTTCAAATGACCGATTTGGTCGGAACCCATAACTCGTTTCAGAGAAATGGGGTTCACAAATAGGGCTAATGACTTGAACAATGGCCTGTTGAATCATTCTATCCATAACCGTTGGAATTCCTAGTTGACGGATGCCTCCGTTTGGTTTGGGAATCTCAACTCTGAGAACTGGTTGAGGCTTATATTTTCTTTGTTTTATCCGTTCCTTAGTCGGGCGCCAGTTTTGTCTGAGATAATTATCCATCTCTTCGATAGTAATTCCATCAATCCCAGCTGAGCCCTTATTGGATTTTACTTGATTGTAGGCTTCCAGCATATTTTCGCGTGATAATATCTTATCTAGCAATTTTGACATGTGCGTATTCCTTTCTTGTTTTGGTGCCTGAGGGACATCTTATATTGGTGAACCTTCATCTAGTCAATACGTGATAGAGTCCAGTTCTATCAGACCGCTCGTTTTACAGACACAAGTGAAGTAGGATTACTTCAATTAGTTGTTCACCCCTTCGCTCCACTTCCATTACAGAAGTTTCCTCACTACTATGGGCTCGGCTGACTTCTCATGATTCGTTGTTACTACGCTTTCAGCGCTCATGAGACCTCACGGGATAAGTTGTACATCTTTCCTCGTTTACTCTCGTGATTTACGCATATAGGTTACGACTACCTTTTTGGACTTTAGAGTTTTAGGCCCCCTTATCCGCTATATACGCCTTACTATCACGTTCCTGTTCGTAGAGCCACGATTTCGCTATCCCTTCCTCTCCCCGCTACCTCACGATAGTCAGGCTTGGGAATCGCTATTGGGTTCACCGGTAGCGGGTGCCCACGGAGGACTTACACCTCAGATGTACGACATGCCCGTCGTACCAAAAAGAAAAATCAGGAATTTCCTGACTTTTACTTGGATAATTCTCTTTCTCGTTCTTTCATTATTTTATGATTTTCATACAAGCGAGATAAGAACTTAGAAATTTCTTTTAAGATAGAATAAGTTGGTACAGCGACAATCATACCAATGACGCCATAGATGTTACTTGATAATAAAAGTAATACTAAAATCGTAATTGGATGAACCTTCATCACTCCGCCAACGATTCGAGGGTAAAGGATGTTCCCATCCACTTGCTGAACAATCAGCATATAAATAACTGCAATCAGCATTCTATGAGGATCAGTAAAGACATTTGCGATAATCATTGGAATCAGGCCGATACTTGGTCCTACATACGGAATGAGATTGGCCAATCCTGAAAAGATGGCAAAGACCAAAGCGTATTTTAAACCGATTACGCTATATCCGATAAAGGCCAAACAACCAATAATAATCGCATCAATGGCGACTCCACTAATATATCGAGCAATTGTCGCATTCAAATTTTTTAAGAGGCCTGCAATATGCAACTTATCTCTCTTTAAAACAGTACGTTCAAGCATCGGTAAAAATTTGTGACCATCTAACAAAAAATAAACCAAAAACACAGGTGTCATGATAATAATTAAAATAGTACTAAAAAGAGCTGATAGGATACTTCCTACACTATTCGTCACACTATTTAGGATATTTTGTAAAATATCCACATAGGAGAGATTTAACTGTTGAATAGTCGCTTGAATATCTAAATTTTGAAAGGCTGGATAAGTAGATAAATCCAAAATCAAATCTTGTAAACGGCTGTAGATAGTCTGGCTAGTCGCAATCAAGCTGGTCAACTGATTGACCAAAATCGGTAAGAGATAGACTATCCCAATGACAAGCCCCCAAACCAAAGAACACAAAGTTAGTAGAATACCAATGATACGATTAATTTTGAAATACTTTTGTAAAAAATTTACAATAGGATTGGTCAAATAATATAAAAAACCACCCAATAAAAATGGAATCATTATGGTGTTCGCTACACTTACAAAAGGCGTAATAATCGCCCCCATCTCTCTCCATAAATAAAAGATGATGGTTAATAATAAAATCTCACTGGTCCAAAAAAATAATTTATTCTTACGAAACATGAGCTACCTCCATTCATCTATTTTACCATACTTTCAAAAAAGCTTCTTTCTTCTATCATGAAACTGGGAATATTTTTTCCTTTATGTTAGAATAAACTTACTATGAAAAAAATCATTTTAACTCTACTAAGCTTATCCGTGATTGGCTCAGCATCTACTGTTGCTGCTCAAGATTTTAATATTGCTGCAAAACATGCCATTGCTGTTGAAGCAAATACTGGTAAAATTCTCTATGAGAAAGATGCAACCCAGCCAGTCGAAATCGCTTCTATTACAAAACTACTGACAGTCTACCTTGTTTATGATGCATTAGATAAAGGAACAATCACCTTATCAACTCCTGTAGATATTTCTGATTATCCTTATAAGCTAACAACAAATTCTGAAGCAAGTAACGTTCCTATGGAAGCTCGTAATTATACCGTCGAACAACTACTGGAAGCAACACTAGTATCTAGTGCCAACAGCGCCGCCATTGCTCTAGCTGAGAAAATTGCTGGCTCAGAAAAAGACTTCGTCGATATGATGCGGGCAAAACTCTTGGAATGGGGAATTCAGGATGCCACTGTTGTCAATACGACAGGTCTTAACAATGAAACTCTAGGGGATAACATTTACCCAGGTTCTAAAAAAGATGAAGAAAATAAGCTTAGTGCTTATGATGTCGCTATTGTTGCTCGTAACCTCATCAAAAAGTACCCACAAGTCTTGGAAATCACCAAAAAACCTTCTTCTACTTTTGCTGGAATGACAATCACTTCTACTAACTACATGTTAGAAGGAATGCCTGCTCATCGGGGGGGCTTTGACGGACTTAAGACAGGAACGACAGACAAAGCTGGTGAATCTTTTGTTGGTACTACTGTCGAGAAAGGAATGAGGGTTATTACAGTTGTTTTGAATGCAGACCATCAAGACAATAATCCTTACGCTCGGTTTACAGCTACATCTTCACTAATGGATTATATCTCTTCTACATTCACACTTCGCAAAATCGTTCAAAAAGGCGATGCCTATCAAGATAGCAAAGTCCCTGTACAAGATGGAAAAGAAGATACCGTCACTGCTGTTGCCAAAGATGATATCACTCTAATTGAACGTGTTGGGAATCAATCTTCCCAATCTGTTCAATTCACACCTGATTCCAAAGCAATCCCAGCACCACTTGAAGCTGGAACAGTAGTTGGCCATTTGAATTATGAAGACAAGGATTTGATTGGTCAAGGTTACATTACCACTGAACGTCCTAGTTTCGAAATGCTAGCAGAAAAGAATGTTGAAAAAGCCTTCTTCTTAAAAGTTTGGTGGAATCAGTTTATCCGCTTCATCAACGAAAAATTATAAAAAAATCGCGATTTAAACCGTGATTTTTTGTTACAAGTTCATCTTCAAAGTTCTTGATTTTGGGTAAATCTAAAATCAAATTTTACCCAACTGATCCTTCCATCTCATAGCTAATCAAACGATTAAGCTCAACTGCATATTCCATTGGAAGCTCTTTTGTAAATGGTTCTACAAATCCCATAACAATCATCTCAGTTGCCTCAGATTCTGACAATCCACGGCTCATGAGGTAATACAATTGTTCTTCTGAAATCTTAGATACTTTGGCTTCGTGTTCCAAAGCCACTTGCGAGTTGTGAATTTCATTAAATGGAATAGTATCTGATGCTGACAAGTCATCCATGATAATGGTATCACACTCGATGTGAGAGACAGATTTCTTAGAGTTTTTATTAAAGGTTACTTGTCCACGGTAGTCAACCTTACCTCCACCTTTAGCGATTGATTTAGACACGATAGACGAGCTTGTATGTGGAGCGTTGTGAATCATCTTAGCACCAGTGTCCTGGTGTTGCCCTGCATTAGCAAAGGCAATAGAAAGCATAGTACCACGCGCTCCTTCTCCATCAAGGTAAACAGATGGGTATTTCATAGTCGTTTTGGCACCCAAGTTCCCATCAATCCACTCAACAGTAGCATCCTTTTGAGCTTTAGCACGTTTGGTTACCAAGTTATAGACGTTATCAGACCAGTTTTGGATGGTTGTATAACGCATATAAGCACCATCCAAGGCAAAAATTTCTACGATGGCAGCATGCAAACTGTTACTTGAATAAGTTGGCGCTGTACATCCTTCTACGTAGTGGACACTTGCTCCCTCATCAACGATAATCAAGGTACGTTCAAACTGACCAGTATTCTCGTTGTTGATACGGAAGTAAGTTTGAAGTGGAATATCCACTTTGACCCCTTTTGGTACGTAGATAAAGGTTCCACCTGACCATACTGCTGAGTTAAGGGCAGCCAACTTATTATCTGTCGGCGGTACCAACTTAGCGAAGTATTGTTTAAACAAGTCTGGGTATTCCTTGAGGGCAGAATCCGTATCTGTAAATACAATCCCCAATTTTTGGAACTCTTCCTTCATATTGTGGTAAACCACCTCTGACTCGTACTGGGCAGAGGCACCAGCTAGATAAGCACGCTCAGCTTCTGGAATCCCGATACGTTCAAAGGTTTCTTTGATTTTTTCAGGAACATCATCCCAAGAACGGGCTGGCTTATCAGATGGTTTTTGGTAGTAGATCAAGTCATCAAAATCAATCTCTGACAAGTCTGCTCCCCAAGTTTGCATAGGCATTTTTTTGAAGGTTTCGTAAGACTTCAAACGGAATTCTAACATCCACTCAGGTTCTCCCTTTGCAGCTGATAGTTCACGAATGACATCTTCATTCAATCCTTTTCCTGTCGATAGGACAGGCTCTACATCGTCATGGAAACCAAATTTATATTCACCAAGGTCAATTGGTTTTGGTTCTACTCTTTCTTCAGCCATAATATCCTTTCTTTCATTCTTCATTTCTACTGATTCATAAGACAAAAGAAACTTGTCTTACTGATTTTCTTGATTTTCAATTGTTTTCTTCAGGGCATTCCAAGCTAGGGTTGCACACTTAATTCGTTGAGGGAATTTAGCAACACCTGACAAGAAGGCTGCATCTCCAAGACTATCTTGTCTGTCATCTTTTTGCCCTTGAACCATTTCAGAAAAAATAGTCGCAAGTTCTAAGATTTCTTGTTTGGTCTTTCCCAAAACTGCATCTGTCATCATACTAGCAGAGGCAGTTGAGATGGTACAGCCTGAGTTTAGAAAAGCGATATCCTCCAAACGATTCTCTGCATCAAACTTGACAGAGAGATTGATGACATCCCCACAGGTTGGATTGTTGAGACTGATTTGTTCAGCGTCTTCTAACTTTCCTTGGTGATGTGGATTTTTCGAATGGTCTGCTACCACTGCCATATAAAGGCTATCTAGTTTAGAAAGTGCCATTGAAAAACTCCTTTGTCTTTTGTAAGGCATCGACTAGTTTATCGCAATCTGCCTTGGTATTGTAGATATAAAAACTTGCGCGAGCTGTTGCTGGGACATCCAAATACTGAAGCAAGGGTTGCGCACAGTGGTGACCTGCTCGAACAGCCACTCCTTCATAATCCAAAGCAGTCGCAAGGTCGTGAGGATGAAGGTCGCCTAGGTTAAAAGCAATGACACCTGAACGTTGAGCCAAATCCTGCGAACCATAAATAGTCAATCCCTCAATCGCCTGCAGTTTTGGAAAGACGTATTCAATCAGTTCCTGTTCATGGGTTTCAATGGCAGCCATACCGATGTTTTCTAGATAATCCACTGCGGCAGCAAGTCCAATCGCACCTGCCATGTTAGGAGTTCCAGCCTCAAATTTCCAAGGCAATTCCTTCCAACTAGCAGATTGCTCATAGACGAAATCAATCATCTCACCACCAAATTCAACTGGTGACATTTGCTCCAGATACTTTTCTTTGCCATAAAGAACACCGATACCAGTCGGACCAGCCATCTTGTGACCTGAAAAGGCAAAGAAGTCCACATCCAAGTCCTGAACATCAATCTTCATATGAGGCGTAGATTGAGCACCATCCACCACCATGATGGCTCCAACTTGATGGGCCAATTGAGTGATTTCTTTGATTGGATTGACCACACCTAGGACATTTGAGACATGGGCTAGCGAAACAAACTTGACCTTGTCAGTCAATTTAGCTCGCAAATCCTCCATATCCAAGGATCCATCCTTGAGATAGAGATAGACAAGCTCCGCTCCAGTCTTGCGACAGGCTTCCTGCCATGGAATGATATTGGAATGGTGTTCCATGATAGAAATCAAGACCTGGTCTCCCTCAGTCAGAATTTCCTCAGCAAAGCGTGCCACCCAGTTAAGACTGGTTGTCGTTCCTCTGGTAAAGAGGACTTCCTTTGTAGAGCCTGCATTGATAAACTTACGAATGGTTTCACGGGCAGCTTCATAAGATGCTGTCGCCCTTTCAGCCAAGGTATGAACGCCACGATGAACATTGGCATTGTCGTTCTCATAGTAGCGGTTAATCGTCTCCAGAACTGCTAGTGGTTTTTGTGTTGTCGCAGCATTGTCCAGATAGACCAGAGGTTCATCGTTAACAATCTGGTCTAAAATCGGAAAATCCTTGCGAATCGCTTCTACATCTATCATAGGCTACCCCTTAGCGTTTTGACAATTTTTCTTCAATAGTTGCAATCATTTCATCACGAACTTCCTTGACTGGAATCTCAACGATAACAGAACCAAGGAAACCACGGACAACCAAGCGTTCTGCAGTTGCCTTGTCCAAGCCACGGCTCATGAGGTAATACATATCTTCTGGATCTACCTGACCGATAGAAGCCGCGTGTCCTGCAGTTACGTCATTTTCATCAATCAAAAGAATTGGATTGGCATCTGAACGCGCTTGGTCTGAAAGCATGAGAACTCGACTTTCTTGTTGCGCATCTGCTCCCTTGGCACCCTTGATAATGTGGCCAATACCATTGAAGGTTAAGGTTGCTTTTTCAAGAATAACCCCATGTTGAAGGATATTTCCGATTGAGTTACAACCATAGTTAGTCACTCGAGTATCAATCCCTTGTACCTGACGGCCACTTGAAAGAGCTACAACTTTGAGATCTGCATGGCTACCGTTACCAATCAAGTCACTATCAAAATCAGCAACGACATTCCCTTCGTTCATGACACCAATAGCCCAGTCAATGCTTGCATCGTTGCCTAATTTACCTCGACGGCTAATGTAGGCAGTGACGTTTTCACCTAGACGGTCAATAGCTGCAAACTTCACTTGAGCACCAGAACGTGCAATTACTTCGACTGTGATATTAGCAGTTGCTTTGGCATTTCCTTCACCGCGTGACTCTAGACGCTCCAGATAACTAATCTTAGAATTTTTACCAGCGATAATCATAATATGCTTGTTAAACGGCACATCACTATCACTGTCTTGATAGAAAATTCCTTCGATTGGTTCAGCAATTTCCACGTTATTAGGAATATAGAGAACAGCACCACTATTGAAATAAGCTGTATGGTAGGCTGCTAATTTATCATCATCGTACTTGACAGATGACATGAAGAATTCTTCGATCAGCTCTGGAATTTCTTCTAAAGCTGAGTGGAAGTCTGTGAAGACGACACCCTGTTGAGCCAACTCAACTGGAATTTGCTCAAAAACAGTCTGAGTCCCTACTTGAACCAACTTCAAGTGGTTATCTAGTGCAGTGAAATCTGGAACATTTGCTGATGGCTCACTTTCTGTAATCGTTCCATCGCCCAGATTCCAACGGTGGAATTTAACACGCTCAATAACTGGTAATTCTAGGCTCTCAATCTTATCAAAAGCTTTTTGACGGAGGTCAGCCAACCAGCTTGGTTCAGCGTGCATTTCTGAAAAAAGTTTAATATTTTCTTTAGTCATTTACTTCTCCTAAAAGATACGAGGGAATTACAATTCTTCCTTGTAGTCGTAGCCAAGTTCTTCAGCTAGTTTTGCGTATCCTTCACGCTCCAAACGCGCAGCCAATTCTGGACCACCAGAAAGGACAACACGCCCTTCCATCATCACGTGTACCACATCAGGTGTGATGTAGTTCAAAAGACGTTGGTAGTGAGTGATAATCATAGCACCAAAACCTTCACCACGCATGGCATTCACACCTTTAGATACAACTTTAAGGGCGTCAATATCAAGACCAGAGTCAATTTCGTCCAAAAGAGCGAAAGTTGGTTCCAACATCAAAAGCTGAAGAATTTCATTACGTTTTTTCTCACCACCAGAGAAGCCTTCGTTGAGATAACGCTCAGCCATTTCTTCTTTCATATTGAGCAATTCCATTTTCTCATCCAGTTTAGTAATGAACTCACGAACTGAAATCTTCTCATCATCTTCTTTACCAGCATTCATGGCTGCACGAAGAAACTCAGCATTGGTAATTCCAGGAATTTCAGACGGATATTGCATAGCAAGGAAAAGTCCCATACGCGCACGCTCGTCTACTTCCAACTCAAGGATATTTACACCGTCAAACAAGACTTCACCTTTGGTAACTTCATAGTTTGGATTTCCCATGATAGCGGCTGAAAGAGTTGATTTACCAGTACCATTTGGTCCCATGATAGCGGCAATTTCTCCTGTTTTAAGGGTCAGGTTAACCCCTTTTAAAATTTCTTTTCCTTCAATCTCAACGTGAAGATCTTTGATCTCTAATACTGACATGATAGTTCCTTTCTTTTTCAAGACCTTTACAGTGCTTACTAAAAACATACTAGTTGTCTCTAGAAAATACGGTAATACTCAATGAAAATCAAAGAACAAACTAGGAAGCTAGCCGCAGGCTGCTCAAAGTACCGCTTTGAGGTTGCAGATAAAGCTGACGTGGTTTGAAGAGATTTTCGAAGAGTATAAAAGGTCAATAAATATACTTTTATAGTATAACAAAAAAAGCCTAAATGGCTTTGATTTTGTCTAGAAGCTGAGGACTAGTCTTTTCCTTTCAAGTGCTGGTCAATGACATCTACTATTTTCCCCATCAAGTAACTGACTCGAAAATTTCTAAAGAGCAAAATGGCCCAAAAGGCTGCCATAATATAGCGACCAGTCATCCAGGCTTCATTAAAAAAATAGGTCTCAGCAGCTGTAAACAGTGCTATGATAATAAATTGTTGTCTATTCATAAACTTATTGTATCATGAAATCTTTCTTTAGTCTTCCTCTACCTTCACTTTATCTGCCAAAAATTCAAATCCTTCCGGAATCAGACTTTCTTCGGATTCTTTTTCAGCTTGAGAAGATTTAGCTTTGGCTGAAAAGGCTGCGCGAACTTCTTTCCATTCTTCCATAGAAATAGCTAAAATCTCAGGTGAAAAACCTGCTGCTTGACTGAGGATATTTCCAAACATGGTGTTAAGATTGTCCCGTTTCATGGTTTGACCAGCATTGAAGTTAGACTCAAAAGCAAGAATAGCATGGTGTTCATTGGCCGCAACCGGTTGAGAGCCAACTAGTAGAGCCTTATCAGGGCCTCCTAGACTTTCAATCACCTCTCCCCAGGCATTCTGCAGACGAATCAGGTTTTGACGTGCTAAATCAGGATTTTCAACGGCCTCTTGTAGGATAGATTGAACTTTATTGCGATCCACACGATAGACTGTCTTGCCCGCTGCTGGGCGACTAGGTGCTGGACTAGTTGGCTTGGGTATAGTTCCTACATTTGCTAGTTCTTGCTTAAGACGCGCAACTTCCTGTCTCAATGCAGAAATTTCACTTTCAACCGCCCCTGAAAGAGCTGCTTCAGGCTTAATCTCTGCCAAACGGATAGTCATCATCTCAGCATAAATCTTGGGCTGTAAACTAGACTTTATATCTGTTAAACTGACTGTCGCTAAGCGAATCATTTCAAACAAATTTTCCTGGGGAAGTGCCAAATTCTCTACAAAGACTGGACTATGATGAGTGTTTTCTCCCCCTGTTTGAACAATTAACAAATCTCTTAAATAGTGCAAAAGGTCAGTCACAAAACGAGTCATGCTCTTACCATTGTCAAAAAGAAGATTCAAGCAAGACAAAGCCTTGGGAACATCCTGTTGAGATAAGGCAAACACATAATTATCCAAGGCTGATAGACTAATGGTGCCAGTAATTTCTTCAGAGATGGCAGTCGTCAGCTCATTTCCCTGTGTCAAACTCAGGGCTTGGTCCAAAATAGACAAGGCGTCTCGCATCCCACCTTCAGCCCGTCTAGCAATGATTTCCACAGCCTCTGGTTCAGAACTGATATTTTCTTTGTCTAAGATATAGTGGATATGTTCCTTAATATCCTGTGTTTTAATTGATTTAAATTCAAAACGTTGCACACGGGATAGAATAGTGGCAGGAATCTTGTGCAATTCAGTAGTGGCCAAAATAAAGACCACATTCTGTGTTGGCTCTTCCAGCGTCTTTAGGAGGGCATTAAAAGCCCCTGTAGACAGCATGTGAACCTCATCTATGATATAAACCTTATAACGGGCAAGGCTAGGGGCGTAGGTAGATTTATCACGAATTTCACGAATTTCATCGACCCCATTATTAGAAGCCGCATCCATTTCAATGACATCTTCTAAACTACCATCCGTCACTGCTTGACAAATATAGCAGTTATTACAAGGTTCCCCACCCACTTGATTTGGACAGTTCATAGCTTTGGCAAAAATCTTAGCTACACTGGTTTTTCCCGTTCCACGAGGACCAGAAAAAAGATAAGCATGACTTATTTTCTCTTGCTCCACTGCTTGTTTAAGAGTCTTAGCCACAACCTCTTGACCAACCAACTGGGAGAAGTTTTGACTTCTATATTTTCGATAAAGTGCTTGATACATTAGGCTTTCTCCCCAAACATTGTAAAGTCCCATTCTGTCTTTTCAAGCAAAATAGCGACAAATTGTTCCAAATAATCTCGATCCATAGCATCATAATCATCAATCTCTGAAGAATCCAAATCCAGAACTCCAAGTAATTGACCATTCTTTATCATAGGCACAACAATTTCACTTTTGGCCCGACTATCACAAGAAATATAGTTGGGATAGGTCGTCACATCTCCAACAAGAACAGTTTCCTGAAAGTGAGCTGCCTCACCACAAACACCCTTTCCTAGTGCAATACGGATGCAGGAAACACCGCCTTGGAAGGGACCTAAAATCAATTCCTTTCCATCAAACAAATAAAAGCCTGCAAATACAGTATTGGAAAAGCGTGATTTTAAAAGAGCACTGGCGTTGGAAAGATTAGCCAAAACATTGGTTTCACCTTCCAATAAAAAAGAGAGTTCTTCATTTAACATTTGATAACGTGATTGTTTTTCTGATTCTAACATAGAACTATTATATCAAAAAAGGCTTACAGACAAAAGAAAAATCCCTTGTTTAGAAAACAAAGGATTTTATAAATTTTCAATTTGATTAAAGTTCGATATCACCGAACAAGTCAGCCATTGAGAATCCTGTTTGTGTTTCTGGAAGTTCGAAATCACGTTTTTCTTGACGTTTTGGACGACGTGGACGTGGAGCACGTTTTTCTTCTTTTTGTCCTTCTTCTTGAGCTGGACGCTCTTCAAGAGCTTTGATAGAAAGTGATACGCGCTCTGCATCTGCGTTAACTTCAAGAACTTTAACTTTAACCTCTTGACCAACTTTAAGAGCTTCTTTTGGATTTTCAATACGTTTGTGTGAAATTTGTGATACGTGAACAAGTCCATCGATACCTGGCAATACTTCAACAAATGCACCGAAGTCAGTCAAACGTTTAACTGTTCCTTCTACTACATCACCTTTAGCCAATTTTTGCTCAACGCCATCCCATGGTCCAGGTGTTGTTGCTTTAAGTGAAAGTGACACGCGTCCTTCTTCTTCGTTAAGATCAAGGATTTTCACTTCAATTTCTTCACCAACAGTTACAACTGATTTTGGTGAAACGTTACGTTCGTGTGACAATTCAGTCAAGTGAACCAATCCGTCAACACCACCAAGATCGATGAAAGCACCGAAGCTTGTGATACGTGCAACTTTACCAGTTACTACATCACCAACAGCCAATTTGCCGAATACTTCAGCGCGAGCTGCTGCTGTAGCTGCTTCAACAACTTCACGACGTGAAAGGATGAAGCGGTTTTCTTTAGCGTCAACTTCTTTGATTTTAGCGTCAAATTCTTGACCTACAAAACGCTCAGTGTTACGTACGAAACGAGTATCCAACATTGAAGCTGGGATGAATCCACGAACACCTTCAAATTCTACTGAAAGTCCACCTTTAACGGCACGAGTTCCTTTAACAGTAACAACTTCTTCTTCGCGACCAACAAGTTTGTCCCATGCTTTGCGAGCTTCAAGGCGTTTTTTAGATACAAGGTATGTAACTGTATCAGTATCTTTACCAACTACTTGACGAAGTACAAGAACATCCAATACTTCTCCTAATTTAACAAAGTCATTGATATCTGCATCGCGATCGTTTGTCAATTCGCGAAGAGTCAAGACACCTTCAACACCAGTTCCAGAGATTGCAACGTTAGCTTGAGTCGCATCAACTGTCAATACTTCAGCACTAACAACATCACCAGTCTCAACTTGGCTAACGCTATTTAGCAAATCTTCAAATTCGTTCATCTAAAAAATCCTCCAACAATCAAGTTTTTCTTAAACTTGACATACTTATAATTTTTTTCCTAAGCACCCGCAAGGACATGTTTATATCGTTCACGTCTTTCAATTATAAAAATAAAATACCCTAAGATATTTTGCTTTTTATCTTGATCATTACCTAAGAACTGGGGTAGCTGGATTCGAACCAACGCATGAGGGAGTCAAAGTCCCTTGCCTTACCGCTTGGCTATACCCCATTGATGAAATGGAGAGAGAGGGATTCGAACCCCCGAACCCGAAGGAGCGGATTTACAGTCCGCCGCGTTTAGCCTCTTCGCTATCTCTCCTACAATTAACATGGACTATTATATCATGAAAATTTCAAAAAAACAAGACTTATTTTGCTAAATTATAATTTTCAATCAAAATTTCCACAGCTTTTTCCAATTTTTTATAAAAACTATCGACATTCCCATTCTTTATAATAGCAAACTGTCCATCTAATTCGGCAATTTCTCCGATAACTTTTTTACCAATGGTCAAGGTATAACCTTCAAAACTGTCTTTTCCTACATTAACTTTGGCATCTGCTACTTGAATTTCGATTTTCTTATCTTTCTTACTCATTTCATACCTCTCTTCACTTTTTCTATTTTACAAGAAAATCCAAAAACTAGCAAGAAAAAACTCTATATCATTCCGTGTCTGATATAGAGTTTTCTGCTTTATTTAATGTGTTTTTCTAGTTCTTTTTGGTACTTACCGTTTGATTCCAATTTTTCTTTTTGCCATTTTTTCAGTGCTTCTTCATATTCTTTGGTCGTAACAATATCTTTTTGCAATTTCATTCCTTTAAAGATATATGGGTCACCTTTAATACCAACTTGTGAGTATGGTTTTGAGAATGGCACAACATTACTTACAACTGGAGAACCACCAGATGAGGCTGTTGGCATCAATAATGAACTATCTGTCAACCAAGCTTGAGCCTTGGCATATTTTTCATAGCGCTCTTCAAGATTCGTAGTTTCTGAATCGGCATCATCTAATAATTTCTTATACTGATCCAAACCAATCTTAGCTACAACATCCTTATCTTTTCCTTTAGTGATACCAAGGTGTTTCATAGCAGAACCTGATTTAGGATCCATGATAGTTAAATAAGATGCTGGGTCTTGATAGCTTGGAGCCCATCCTGTACTGTTCAAATCATAGTCTTTTTGAGAAGGAACACGCGCTTGAGAAGTGATTGTTTCCTTTTCATTATCTGTCATTTGAAGAACGTCGATAACAACATTTTCAGCACCAAGAGTTGATTCGATTGACTGTTTGAAAGAGTTGCTTTGTTGAACGGCGATGGTATCTGTCTGTTCAACTGGGACATCCAAGTGAATTGGGAAGGTTACCCCTTTAGATTCCAAATCTTTCTTAGCTTTTTCAAAGGCAGCCTTAGCCTTGTCAGGATTGTAGATAGAATCCTTACCATCAACTAGCTCAACACCTTTCCATTGGTCACCGTAGTTCACCAACTCTGCTTGAGCGATTTGACCAAAGTTCTTACCACCTGCTTGCACGAAGTTATCTGGAACTAAACTGTTACGAATAATCTTGTCCGCACCGTCTTCACCATTTAGCTGGGCAGCGTAAGAATGGCGGTTGAAGGCAAAGTTGATAGCCTGACGGAAGTCCTTATTAAGCATCGCTTCTTTTGTAGAAGTCTTTTGTTCTTCACTTGTTTTCGCAGTTTTATTGTATGACTGACGATTTACGTTAAAGGTGAAGTAATAGCTACTTGAGTCCTGTGGGCTATAAGTGATTTTATCTCCGTATTGCTCTAAAGTTGAAGCAAAGTTTGAGCTACTTGGGAAGAGACGGGCTGTTGTGTAGGAACCAGAAGAGAAGCTTCGAATCAAGGATTCCTGATCTGAACCATCGTAGTAAGTCAATTTAATCTTCTCAATTTTTACCTTTTCTTTATCCCAGTAGTTTGGATTTTTCTCGTATTCGATCAACGATTTAGAAGTCAATGTCTTCAAGAAATAAGGACCATTGTAGAGAATTCCCGCTGGAGTAACTGCTCCATAATCTTTACCTGACGCCTTCAGAAACTCTTCATTTACAGGTAACATCGTTGCTGTTGTAACTTTAGAATTCCAAAAACTTTCTGGTTTATTTAGGGTATATTCGACTGTGTAATCGTCCAAGGCCCTGACACCAACTGTAGAGAAATCATTTGTTTCACCAGTCATGTAGGCATCTAATCCCTTGATTGAATTCTGGATGAGAGAGACACCGTCTGACTTGCCATCAGCTACGTGTTTTAGTCCTGTCACAAAGTCATGGGCTGTTACTTCTGCATATTCTTCACCCTCAGAAGTGTACCATTTCACTCCTTTACGAAGTTTATAAGTATAAGTCAAACCATCTTTTGACACAGACCAATCTTCAGCCAAGGAAGGAATAACATTTCCGTATTGGTCGTTTTCCATCAAGCCATCGATAACATTTCCAATAACGTCTGTCGTCGATGTCCGAGTCGCTATACTGTAGTCCAAAGATGCTGGATCCACTGCATAGACATAAGAAAATGTTGTCGGTGCATCTGCTTCTTTATCAGCTTTTCCACAAGCTACTAAAAAAGCTGTTGTGCTCAGGACTACTCCTGCTGTTAAGAGCCACTTTTTCGATTTCATCAAAAATCTCCTTTTGTTTATTTTAATCTACTTTTACAATCCAACCTTCTGGCGCTTCAATATCACCAAACTGAATACCTGTCAATTCATCATAGAGTTTACGAGTCACAGGGCCAACTTCTGTTTCACTATAGAACACATGAAAATCATCACCGTGCTGAATTCCACCAATTGGCGAAATAACTGCTGCTGTACCACAGGCACCTGCCTCTACAAAACGGTCAAGGTTATCAATTGGGACATCTCCCTCAATAGGAGTTAAGCCCAAGCGATGTTCTGCCAAATAAAGCAAGGAATACTTGGTAATAGATGGCAAGATAGATGGACTCAATGGTGTTACAAATTCATTATCAGCTGTAATTCCAAAGAAGTTAGCTGAACCGACTTCTTCAATCTTTGTATGAGTTGATGGGTCTAGATAGATAACATCTGAAAAATGACGTGACTTGGCCAATTTCCCTGGCAAGAGACTGGCAGCATAGTTCCCACCAACCTTAGCCGCACCTGTACCATTTGGCGCTGCACGGTCGTATTCATCCTGAATCAAGAAGTTGGTTGGAACCAAACCACCCTTAAAGTAATTTCCAACTGGCATAGCAAAGATAGTAAAAATATACTCCTCTGCTGGTTTTACCCCGATGATATCTCCAACACCAATCAAAAGTGGACGAAGATAAAGGGTTCCACCTGTTCCATATGGTGGTACGTATTCTTCATTGGCGCGGACAACTGCCTTACAAGCTTCTACAAACATGTCTGTCGGAACTTGTGGCATCAAGAGACGGTCACAAGTACGTTGCAAGCGTTTAGCATTTTCATCAGGACGGAAAAGTTGAATACCACCATCCTTAGTACGATAGGCTTTTAAACCTTCGAACGCTTGTTGTCCATAGTGAAGACTTGGAGAAGACTCTGAAATATGCAAAGTTGCATCCTCTGTAAGCTCTCCTTGATCCCATTGTCCATTTTTAAAATGAGCAATATAGCGATAAGGTAATTTCATATAGGAGAAACCAAGGTTTTCCCAATCAATCGTTACTGTCATATTCCACTCCTTATTCTAAAAACTTATTTCTTTTATTCTACACTATTTTTCTAAAATAGCAAGTATATTTTGTAATTTTCAGAAAATTTCTTCAATAAAAAGAACCAGCTCTAAGAACTGATTCCTTTTACAAGTTAAAAATTAGTTATTTTCAACTTTTTCCTCGTATTTTGGTCTGATTGTTGTACCTGAGTTAACAATGGTACGTTTTTGAACAAGAGGAAGGTCTGTGCGATTATAAACTGTACGCCATGGTTCCCAAACAAGACCTGTTTTTTCTTGAATCTTCACACGTATATTGCGCACATTTCCTCTAAATTGAATTTCAGTTTGGAAACCAGCTGTTCTACTTTTACCATTATCTTCCCATTGACGTGAGCGGATACTTTCGATACCATCCTTGTCATAAGTTACTTCATCCCAGTAAACATAGTAACGAGCGATATAGGCTCCCTTATGATGTAAATTGAGGAAACCATTTTTGTATGAAGTGACTTTCGTTTCAATGTAGTCTGTATTGCTTTGAATTGTGGCCACTTGATTATCTTTCAAGAATGCAGTCTTATAAGAAATTGGAACAGCAGGGTTTTGTGTACTGAAAGTAGCTCCTTCTTGAATCAAACTCTTCAAATCTTCTACTGTACCTGTCACAACACGTCCAGCTCTATCAGCATTTCCACCTACGATTGAAACTGTTACCTTGGTATCCTTCAAGACACGCGCCCATTCAGATTCGGCTTTAATCGGTACTCCCTTAATTACAGCATCGATAGCTGCTTTCAATTCTGTACTCTTGCTTGTTGTTTCAAATTTGACATACATTTGACGTCCGTATGAAACACTTGACACGTATACAGGAGGTGTTTTTTCATCAATTCCACGTGCTTTCAATTGATCAACCGTTACTCCTGGAGCAAATACATCTGATGGATTTTTTGGAGCATCAAAGTTAGCAGTATAGTAAATTTGTTTAAAATCGACGACCTCAATTTGTTTCTCACCCTTGTTCACAGCCTCAAAGTCAAATTTTAAGTTCGCTCCTACTTTTTCAAAATCACTTCCAAATTTTGCTTTCAATTGATTCATACTATAAGCAGAAGTTGATTCGTATTGCATACGTGCTGGAGTAGCGTTTTTCGCAGCATACTTTTCATGCCAACGATTTAACAAGGTATTCACACCTTCCTGCATACCACTTACAGTTGGATTAGCATCTACATAGCTATCTCCGCCTACCATTCCTGGTAAGTCAACACTAATCCTACCTTTGCTACGATCTAAACTAATTTGTTGTGGTTTATTTTCTAGAAGGTCTTGATTTACTTTAAACAAAGCACCTAGGTAAATATCCCCATTGCTATTAATGGCAACATCAGAAGAACCATTGGAAAGACTCTTCTTCACTTTCTCTACAACCACAAACTCATTTCCTTGTTGCTTTGTGCTTGTATTCGTGTAATTTTCTATCGCCTCACCCCGTCTAGTTAAAATATCTGTTTTATCATAATTCAAATCAAACAAATAGTGATTGAGTTCAGCAGTAAAATCTGTTTTTGATCTATTTTCTGATTTATTGCTTGTTACACTCTTTTCTTTTACAGAGCGATACACTTCGACTTCTGCCAAACTAAGAGGTGTTTTGGGGTTATTTAGTTCAATTTTAACATATTGCGCATGAACTCCAGAAAATTGAACATCAATTGTTGGTTGATTGTTTAAGCTATCGATATGTTGACGAGTTACTTCATTTCCAGCTTTATCCAACAAAATAACATCAAAATTAGATAAACGCTTTGCTACATCCCCATCTCCACGATTGTAGATACGAACAGTTCCTACTGATTCTTCTTTCTCTAAATCAACTTTCCACCAAGAATGATCTTGAAAATCTGTATGGGTAACGGAACGGTGGCTCCATGCGTTATCACGATTGCCATCAACTGCTCTAGAAGCATCTCCGCCATAGGCAATTGAACTTTGACTTGCAGGTTTGTGAGCAGCAATGTTTTCACCAGAAACTGTAGCTACACTTGGCTCTGTAGCTTTTACTACATTTGATTGAAAAATTAGTCCAGAACCTAGTAAAAATGTTGCAATGACAACGCCACATACTCCAATACTACGCTTACTAATCCCTTTATTTTTAATCATACAAAACTCCTTTAATATATTTGAGCTAATTATTTCTTAAGCGCGCTTTCTTTAAACGACAAGATTATATCATAAAAATATTATAGACGCAATCGTTTACTTTAAAAAAGCTAGTATTTTTTATTAGGTCAACTTATATAGCTGCTAATACATTAACATATAAATATTCAAAAACCGAGTGGTCTATACCAATAAAAACAAGAAAACGACCAGGCTTACGTCCCTATCAGTTGGGACGTAGCACTGTTCGTTTTTGTATATATAATCAAATTCAACTTTTAAATCTATAGCTTAAGAAATTTCTTACTGAAAAGCTTTTCATTGTTTTTATCATTTCTTAGATTAAAATTCTGTATAAGCTTCCTGAAGATAAGCGTCAAAAACTTCTTCATCTGAAATCGTGTCAGAGATGAAGCTACCGTTGCTAGTTCGTTCTGACAAATTCAAGTCTTGCAATCGGCTTTCATAGACAGTTCCTTTGTTGGATTGGACAAGCAGAATTTGATCATTTTCTTCTACTTCCGTACTAAAGAGGTCACCAACGAAGTCTTGCTCGGCAACTGCTCCTGCCAAGAAAATTCGATGTGGTTTGTTTTTCAACTCACGCAAGACTTGTAGCCCTCGTTTGGCACGGCTGGTTGCTGGAATTTCCTCAATAGAAACACGTTTCAAGCTACCACGCTGAGTCAAGAGGTAGAAGGATGAGGTGTTGCAGATAAAGGCCGATTGGAGTACATCATCTTCTTTCAGATTCATAGCCTTGACCCCTGCCGCCTTGGCACCCACAACTGGAACCTCTTCGATATTGAAACGAAGGGCATAACCGTTTTGACTAATCAAGAGAACATCATCTAGTTTAATTGGAGCCACTGCTACAATCTGGTCTGTCTCGTCTTTGAGCTTAGCATACTTGACAGACTTAGATTTATAGGTCCGCCATGGAGTGAATTCTTTTCGTTCTACGCGTTTGATTTGACCGAGACGAGTTGCAGTAAAGTAGGTTGTGGCATCATCAAACTGATCCACCACTTCCACATAAAGGATTTCTTCGTTGGTTTCAAAGTTTGTAATGGTCTGGCTCAGATGCTCTCCGATGTCCTTCCAGCGAATATCTGCCAATTCATGGATTGGTCTGTAGATGACATTTCCAAGACTTGTGAACATCAAAAGATGCTGTGTTGTCTTGGCAGATTGAACAAAAATCAAACGATCGTCGTCACGTTTGCCAATTTCTTCCAGCGTTGAAGCAGCAAAGGAACGTGGACTGGTACGCTTGATGTAACCTGCCTTGGTCACGCTGACATAGGTATCTTCCTCAGCGATAAGACTAGCTGTATCAATCTCGATTGCTTTCGCAGTGTCTTCTAGAGAACTCAAACGTGGAGTCGCAAATTTCTTCTTGACCTCACGAAGTTCTTTCTTCATAAGATTGTACATAGTCCGTTCATCACCAATAATCGCCGCAAGCATGGCAATCTTTTCACGAAGTTCTGCTTCTTCCTCCTGCAAGACAACCACGTCTGTATTAGTCAAACGGTAAAGCTGTAAGGTCACGATGGCCTCAGCCTGCTCCTCTGTAAATTCATAGCTGACCTTGAGGTTTTCCTTGGCGTCAGCCTTATTCTCAGAAGCACGGATAAGGGCAATGACTTCATCCAAAATCGAAATCACTCGAATCAAACCTTCGACGATATGGAGACGTTTCTCAGCCTTTTCCTTGTCAAAGCGGGAACGAGCCAGAATCACTTCACGACGGTGGGCGATGTAGCTAGACAAAATTGGGACAATCCCGACCTGACGAGGTGTGAAATTGTCAATCGCCACCATGTTAAAGTTGTAATTGATTTGTAGGTCAGTATATTTGAATAGATAGTTGAGAACAAGCTCGGTATTTGCGTCTTTCTTGAGCTCAATAGCGATACGAAGACCGTCACGGTCAGATTCATCACGAACCTCAGCGATACCTGCCACCTTGTTATTGACACGAACTTCATCGATTTTCTTGACTAAGTTAGCCTTATTAATCTCATAGGGAATCTCAGTAATAACGATTTGTTCCTTACCACCTTTTAGCTTTTCAATCTCAGTCTTGGAACGAACAACCACGCGCCCTTTCCCAGTTTCATAGGCTTTCTTGATTTCATCACGGCCCTGAATAATTCCTCCTGTCGGAAAATCTGGTCCAGGTAAGAATTCCATCAGCTTGTCAACCTTGGCTGTTGGGTGGTCAATCATGTAAACCGCAGCATCAATGACCTCAGCCAAATTATGGGGAGGAATATCTGTGGCATATCCAGCTGAAATACCAGTAGATCCATTGACCAAGAGGTTTGGAAAGGCTGCTGGCAAAACAGTCGGTTCTTTCTCCGTATCGTCAAAGTTCCATGCAAAAGGAACGGTCTTTTTCTCGATATCCTGAAGAAGAAAGCCTGCAATCTCAGACAAACGCGCCTCAGTATAACGCATAGCCGCAGGCGGATCTCCGTCCATAGAACCGTTATTACCGTGCATTTCGACTAGAATCTCACGATTTTTCCAATCCTGAGACATACGAACCATGGCATCATAGATAGAAGAATCCCCGTGTGGATGGAAATTCCCCATGATGTTCCCGACTGACTTGGCCGACTTACGGTAGCTCTTGTCAAAGGTATTGCCATCCTTATTCATCGAATAAAGAATACGACGCTGAACCGGCTTCAATCCATCCCGAATGTCTGGCAAGGCCCGGTCTTGAATAATATACTTGGAGTAGCGACCAAAGCGCTCTCCCATGATGTCCTCCAGGGACATATTTTGAATGTTAGACATAAGATATAAAGCCCGTAAAATACCAAGTGTAAAGATAAATTCTTGAAGTAAGCTCTCAAGAGAATTTATTTTTTTTACACAGTATCTAGAGCATGTTCAACTCCTTTCAAAGAATGTAGAGTGTGTAATGATAAAAGAATGTAGAAAGGATTAGTCCCGTGTTCAGTTACTATAACTAATCAAACGACCCTTTCTGTAGTTTAATGTGTTTAAAATTTGTTTCTTCAGCGAGTAATAAGGAATTTCACATAGCATTTAGGGCGTGTTCAACTCCTTTCGAAGAATGGAAAGTAAATATTATGGAAAAAGAAAAAATATAGAATAAGTGAGCTTCATCCAATGCCTATACCGTCATTTCCACTTGAAATGTCTACTCCACAAATCCTCGTTTATACTTAATATGACTGGCGATATTGCTATCTACATCTTTCTTATCCCAAAGTTGAAGTTCCCATGGGTAGTAAAAATTACTCTTATTTTTAAAATAGATATGAATACCAACATAGCCATCTTTATCACGTAAATACCAGTTTTTTAGTCCGTACAACTCTTGCCAATCATCTAATTTATCCATGACTTGAGCTATCTCTTTGGAACTTAAAATCATACGAGCACCAAAAATATCATTAAGAATGGAATTCACAGGATAGCCCTCTTGACGCTCTGAAAAACGTGTAATTTTATCTAAAATAGACTCAGAAGTCTTGACACGATAAACATAGGCAATATCTTGAACATCTGCTTTCATCAGATAGTCATTAATTGACTCATGTAAATTCAGACGGTAGGACAAAATCGCTTTCGTCGGAACTTTTGAAAAGGTATGCTTGAGATTGATTTTTTCCACCTTACCCGTTTCAAAATAATCTTTAGAATATTCTAGATGAATACGATTAATCTCTGTAATGAGGCGTTCCACTTTTTCAATCATGAGTCTTCTCCTCTCGCTTTTTCATTTTTCTAGTTATTACCAAACTTCTTCACTCTTTCCTCAGCATACTCAATCATCTTCTCAGCCACTTCCTTATCGTAGCCAAAGCCCATTTTTTGAGCAAGGGATTGAGCTTCTTGGTGGAAAAGTTGCATTGTAGCATACAAAGACTGAGTGATTTTCTCTTTACTTGAAAAATCAAGCTGATTTGAGAATTCTTTCTTTTTCTCAGCAGGTAAATAGTTAAATAGATATTTATAGTTCTTGCCAACATCAACAGCCCCATTATCACTTGCTACCTGCCAAGCTAAGATTTTCAGGAGTTCTTGTTGACAAATGCCATAGAGATGGTCGGTCGCATAGATGACTTGATTACGACAAATGCCTTTGACTACATAAGCCGACACCCACCAAAATTCATTGCAGACTTTTTCAAAATCTATCTCGCTAGCTGGACTTATCCAGTAACGCTCTATATTTGGGGAATAGGGTTCAAATAAATGCTCTGGATCTTCTAAAACAGTGAATCCGGCCTCACTGTCTATCCACTCTTGAATGTAGTCTTTGGGGCAGAGGGTCAAATCAATGCGATTGCCATCTTCAAAGAGCATAAGAAATAAACGGCGATGTCCCAACCTAATCTCTTGCTCGATAATGCGTTTGCCAAACTGGTCTAGACAAGAAAGGTCACTTGTCAGATTATCAAAATCATCCACAATATAGACCACGTCGTAATCCTGAAACTCATCTTTTGGTGCTTTTGTATCAGTTCGTGAACCAGACATGGCGATAGCGTCGACTTGTAGCACTTTTGCAGTTTGCAAAATTAAATCTAGCATTTCGGGTTCAGTTCTCATAGGAATACCTGCCTTTTTAGTGAAAACTCTCGATTCTGTAGAGGGTATGTCTATAAAGCGGACTATCAGCTGGAACTTTTTCGTTATCAAATTCTTTGAAAAATCCCATGACTAGTTTTTTCATGACTTTGACAGACATCTTTGTTTTTATTTCTTCTTTTTAAACAGATTATTAATAATAAGAAAAACTACTAACAAAACAGCTAATACATTTGTTTGATGTTTAATTTCCTTCAACCCTAGCCAGCCTTGATCACTTGCAAAATTAACCCCTACAATTACATATAAGAAAATCAAATACATGCTAAATATATTAGTCAATAGCCATCCTCCAATTTTCTTGCAGCATGATTCATCTGCCGAGCTAAATGAATCGGGATTAGGCGTATCAAGCTTTACATATTTATCCAAATAATCTTGAGCAGAAAATTTATTTATCTTATCTTCACCATTTTTATTAATTTTAACATCTAGTTCAAGTTTCATTTCATGCACTTCCCATCATCTTTTTATTGATTTTTTCAATCAGATCGTATTCTTCATCGTCATTCTCTAAGGTCCTACTTATTGCCTTTGCTTTATCATACGTTTCACGAATAAATTCTGGTTGTTTTGAAGCTTTGTAATGAATCTTCAAGAATTTCAACGAAGATACCATAGAAGCATTGTATTCCCAATGGTTCTTCAACAGACACCTGATAAATACTCTAATGATTTCCTGTTCTTGATACAAAAGACTTGTTTCATGATGTTCAAAATACTTTAACGAAATATAATCACAATAGTAAATCATGATATTAGATATCCAAGCAAAAGTGTATTCTTGGACTTCCCTAGTTAGTTCATAGCGTAGAGCTGTCCTTAACACCTGAACTTCTTTAAGCGTAATTTCTTTAGCAGAAGCTGCATCAAAAAGCTTTGAGCGCCAGCCTGAAATGCTATCTAAAGAACTTCTATAATTGGTATATAAGGTAAAGATTGACACAATTGCACCTAACAGAGCCGCAAATAATCCAATCACTAATTCATTCATCTTTATATCCTATATTCACTTTCTAAGATTTATTTTGACTGACATAAATTAAACAGAACAACCTACTTAGCTTCTTCTGGTTGTGTTGGGGCAATTTTTTTGCTTGGTTTGCGTTTTTTATAGCGACTACGGATAGCGTTGAGACGGTCACGGAGATCGGCATAGTGCTTCTTATCTGGATAAGCATAGGCGTTGATTGCAGTAAAGTCCACAAGGAAGTCATAGATTTCTTGTAGTTTCGCACGGACTTCTTTGTTTTGACTAGGTGCCTTGCCTTTTTGCTCAGCCAAGCGCTCCTTATAGGCTTTTTCAAACTGAGCCTGCGCCTTTGTCAAGGTTTCCACATGAGTTGTCAAATGCAGGGTTGAAAGAGCAGTTTGGTAGTCAGTATCTTTTAGCTCCTTGAGCAAATGGTTAATAGCTTCTGTCTCTTTTTCGTAGCTCATACTCGTTAGCCCAGCATAATTTTTGAAAAGTTTGCTGAGTTTGTCGTAAGCTTCCTTGCTACTTGCCTCTTTCACACGAGAGAAGGCCTCGACCAAACCAGTCAAGGTAGAAAGCGCATCATCACGCTCACAATCAGACGCTTCCAGACTAGCCACCGTTTGACTGGACTTGGAACGGTGCAAACCAGCTTGCAAGGTCTCAAGAAGTTTCTCCATATCCCCAAGCTTCGTTTCGTAAACCTGCTAAGACTTATTGGCTTTTGTAAAAGCCAATAAGTCGTTCTTGCTCTCAGATAGAAGTTAGAAGAATTCGTTATCATCAAGAGATTTTATTTGTAAACCTGTCACACCATACATCTGTTTCATATACTACCTTCTTTCGTTTTTAAATATATGCTGTTATTATTAAAATGATTATTTTTAGGAATATTATCCCTAGTAAAATTTAATACTTTCCTTTTTAAGGAAAATGAGAAATATGCTGCATAAAACTTATCCATTTTAGGAATAAGCTCACTTTATTAAAAAAGAATTTGTCCTTTTTAGGGCAAAGTTATCTGATGATTAGAATAGTCTATCCAAAAAAAAGATGGGTTTTGTATATCTATTCATTTCAAAAGTATATTTATCAACTAAATATTACGTCAATCATTATTTGAAAGCGATGAATAATATTGATCTAATAACTTTACACATTCTTGAGCAATTGCTTGTGCTAATTGTGGAGGAACTGCATTACCTACATGTTCACAACGCTTGCTATGTGTTCCAAAAAATTTATATTTGAGAGGAAATCCTGTAATGGTAGCTGCTTCCCTTACAGTTATACTTCTATGTTCCTTAGGATGAACTGGAAAATTACTGTGCCCAGGGACCAATGTTGGACTCGGAGAATTACCATCTAATCTCATAGTAGAACCTCTTGAATAGAATTTACTGATTTTCAAATCAGCAGGGAGTTCATCAATATGATTAGCTATACTATCTCCTTCAGGGATATATTTAAAACGTTCAATCGTTCTTGGGCTATGATTCATTGGATGATTATCAGCATCTTCATGATCACTATAATCAATCATTGCCAATGCATCATTAACAGTTTTAACACGTGGAAGTTTTAAATATTTTTTTGATAAATAAGGCTTAAAAACAGATTCACTCATATACTTAGGTTCCGGAAACGAAAAATCTATTTCAATATCATTACGAACAGCCACAATGATAACTCGTTCACGCTTTGTTGAAGAACCATACCAAGAAGCATTTAAAATAGAAGTATAAACTTTATAACCTAAACGATCATAAATCCTTCTAATATCCTCCATTACTGATATATAATTCTCAGATTTTTCAATACGAGAAAGTAGAGATTTTTTCTTATTTCTAAGTTTTTTTCCTTCTTCCTCGAATTCTGGAGTAACTTGTTGAATTTTACGAAGTGCTGCTTTACGTCCCTTGTAATTTTCAAGTTCTGTCCAAAGTTTCATTATTTCTTCTTTTAATTCATCTTCATCATCTTGTCCAATATAAATTTTTGCATTCAAAATTCCTGGAACATTTTCTACAATCGAAATCTTTGGTAAAAATTCCTCTACCAGTTCTAATTGTTTATGGTAAAGATAATTACGTTCGTCAATAGGATTACGTTCACCTGCTAGACTGAAACTCTTGCAGACAACACCGCCAAAAAAAACATCTATTTCTCCCTGTTCTACTTCTAAACGTTGACGTAATGCAACAGGATTTAAGTCTGTAATAGAAGTGTTGTCCACAACAGCTTTTTCTTCCACTAAGTTAGGATTATTGTAAACTAGTGTTTTCAAACAGTCATCAACGAAATCATTAACATAGATTGTTCTAAAATTTTCCCACATGAAACCTAAATGAGAACCACCAGCACCAACAAAAGTCTCAAAAATAGTATAACCAGTATTTGCTGTCATTTTAATATTTCCCTCATTAAGTCTTTCTTAATCTTTATATATTCATCAACATAGTTTTGAGCCACTGAAAATTCCTCAATTCTCTCACATCTACTCTTACTCGTTAAATCTTTTGGAATAAAATTAATTGTTCTTTTCGCACTTCGAGGCTCGAACGAGATACATCCAATATCGTCTCTCATAATATTCAACCAACTTGAAATATAACGACTATCGCTATCTGTCAAAAAGAGAACATCTTTGCCATTATATTTGTCACGTATTTTCTCAGCAATTTCAGTATTTCTAAGTGAAACAATACCGCCTTCATTAGCATTTTCTTCTAAAACTGTCATCAATTCATCAATAAATGGAGCAATATAGTCCTCATAAATAGAATTGATAAATTCGGACACTGATACATTCGACAGCGTTCCTGCTGCTTGGGTTAATTTATTATTTCTTCCAATTAATCCATAACTTGATAGCGAAATAAATGCATTTCTCCAATTTCTGTTATTAATAACAGGAATATTCCTCAAATAGCTTCGTTCTATTTCATCTCTGTTTAAGCAACCTTTAAATTCATGTAGCAATTTCAAAAACTGTAAAAGAATATAATGTTCAAAAATTCTTGTATCTCGTACATAGTACTGACAAATTGTGGTCAAATCATTTTCTAATGCTTCTGAAAGTTTCTTTAGTTCATTCTTATCAATCAGACGAACACGATTATTATTTTCGTGCACTTCCAAGATAGATGAATTTTCAGGGTATCTGAAACGCCCTATATTCAAGTTTGTATTCCTAATAAATGAAGAAGGGATAACTAGTACATTATTATTACAATCAGAAGAATAAGATATATTTGCAAATCTACGTGGACTAATTTTCTCATCCTGAAAGTACTCATACTGGAAAAGTTGTCCTACTCCACGAACATATTCAGTTACTCCAATATCTGCCCTCTTACATTCTAAAATAGCCTTCATCTCATCTTTACTGCTATCATAGATTATAAAATCAGAGGTGATACCATTTATAAATTCTATTTCACGCTCAAATTGACTGGAATTTGGAAAATTAAATAACACTTTAATATTTTCTTGGATATCACAGCTATCAAAAATTCGTTTTTGAAATTCTTTTTCTTGAATGGTTTCTGACATAGTTGTTAGTTCTCTTTCAAATAAATAGTAAAGCAGTTTTTTTAAAACTAATATTCACTAACAGATAGAAGTAAATATTGTCACTGCTAAATTCCTCTAAAACACCATCTCCCCACTCTCTTCCAGCGTAAACTTGATATTGTCTTCAATCCACTTACGGCGTGGTTCAACTTTGTCACCCATGAGGACATTGACGCGACGTTCGGCGCGAGCTAGGTCTTCAATTGTGACACGGATGAGGGTACGGGTTTCTGGATTCATAGTTGTTTCCCAGAGCTGGTCCGCATTCATCTCACCAAGACCTTTGTAGCGTTGGAGGGTAGCGCCTTTACCGAACTGCTTGCGGAGTTCTTCTAACTCACCATCCGTCCAAGCATAGGCCACTTCTTCTTTCTTGCCTTTTCCTTTGGACATCTTGTAAAGAGGAGGAAGAGCGATATAGACATGACCTGCCTCAACTAGGGGACGCATGTAGCGGTAGAAAAATGTCAAGAGTAAAGTCTGAATGTGGGCACCGTCGGTGTCCGCATCGGTCATGATAATGATCTTATCATAGTTGGTATCTTCAATAGAGAAGTCTGCTCCAACACCTGCACCGATGGTATAAATCATGGTATTGATTTCTTCATTTTTGAGGATATCCGCCATCTTGGCCTTGGCTGTATTGATAACCTTACCACGAAGAGGTAGAATAGCCTGGAACTTGCGGTCACGGCCTTGTTTGGCAGAACCACCGGCAGAGTCACCCTCGACTAGATAGAGTTCATTCTTAGTTGGATTCTTGGACTGAGCAGGTGTCAATTTCCCAGACAATAAGCCCTTGTCTTTTTTATTTTTCTTCCCATTTCGGCTTTCATCACGCGCCTTACGTGCCGCTTCGCGAGCATCACGGGCCTTGATAGCCTTGCGGATGAGGTTAGAAGCCAATTCACCATTTTCCATAAGGAAGAAGGTCAACTTATCAGCCACAATTCCATCCACAACAGGACGAGCCAGTGGGCTTCCCAATTTGTCCTTAGTCTGGCCTTCAAACTGGAGGTGTTCTTCAGGAACCAAGATAGAAAGAACGGCTGCTAGTCCCTCACGATAGTCTGAACCTTCAAGGTTTTTGTCCTTTTCCTTGAGAAGACCTGTCTTACGCGCGTAGTCATTCATGACCTTGGTAATGGCAGACTTAAGTCCAGTCTCGTGCGTCCCACCATCCTTGGTACGAACGTTATTGACAAAGGATAGAATGTTATCTGAAAATCCGTCATTATACTGAAGCGCAACTTCCACTTGGAAACCATTATCTTCCCCCTCAAAGTACAGAACTGGTGTCAAGGTTTCCTTGTCTTCGTTGAGGTAAGAAACAAAGTCCTGAACTCCGTTTTCATAATGAAACTCAATCGCTTCATCTGTTCGCTTGTCCGTCAAAGACAAGGTCACATTTTTCAAGAGAAATGCTGACTCATTAAGGCGCTCTGAAATGGTATTATACTTGAAGTCTGTCGTAGAAAAGATGGTTGCATCAGGCATAAACGTAACTTTAGTACCTGTTTTAGACTTGGGCGCTGTACCGATTTTCTTCAAAGTCGTGACAGGTTTTCCACCATTTTCAAAACGTTGCTTGTAGATTGCCCCATCACGGGTGATTTCAACTTCTAACCAGCTAGAAAGAGCGTTAACAACGGAAGAACCAACCCCGTGGAGACCACCAGATGTCTTGTAGCCACCCTGACCGAATTTCCCTCCGGCATGAAGAATTGTGAAGATAACCTCAACTGTTGGGATTCCCATAGCGTGCATTCCAGTCGGCATCCCACGACCATGGTCTTGCACAGTCAAACTCCCGTCTTTATTGATGGTGACATCAATACGGTCACCAAATCCAGACAAGGCCTCATCGACTGCATTGTCGACAATTTCCCAGACGAGGTGATGGAGACCTGCCCCATCAGTCGATCCGATATACATCCCTGGACGTTTACGGACGGCATCCAACCCTTCTAACACCTGAATGGCATCATCATTATAATTATTAATATTGATTTCCTTTTTTGACACAAGGAACCTCCTATTCGTTCATCTTTACTATTCTACAGGTTTTCCAAGGATTTTGCAAAATTTTTCTTTCTCCGATGTGACAATTTCAGCAGATTTCAGCAGAGATTCTCTGCCTTTCTTTCCCAATTCATGATATAATAGAAGTATGATTACAATAGTTTTATTAATCCTAGCCTATCTGCTGGGTTCGATTCCGTCTGGTCTCTGGATTGGACAAGTATTCTTTCAAATCAATCTGCGCGAGCATGGTTCTGGAAATACTGGAACAACCAACACCTTTCGCATTTTAGGCAAGAAAGCTGGTATGTCAACCTTTGTGATTGACTTTTTTAAAGGAACCCTAGCAACGCTTCTTCCGATTATCTTTCACCTTCAAGGTGTTTCGCCTCTTATCTTTGGACTTTTAGCTGTTATTGGACATACCTTTCCTATCTTTGCAGGATTTAAGGGTGGCAAGGCTGTCGCAACCAGTGCTGGTGTGATTTTTGGATTTGCGCCTGTCTTCTGTCTCTATCTAGCGGTTGTTTTCTTTGGAACCCTCTATCTTGGTAGTATGATTTCGCTGTCTAGTGTCACAGCATCTATCGCAGCCGTCATCGGAGTTCTACTCTTTCCACTTTTTGGTTTTATCCTGAGCAACTATGACCCTCTCTTTATCGCTATTATCCTAGCACTTGCTAGTTTGATTATCATTCGTCATAAGGATAATATCGCTCGTATCAAAAATAAAACTGAAAATTTGGTTCCTTGGGGATTAAACCTAACCCACCAACATCCTAAAAAATAAAACGCCAGTTTGAACAGAACTGACGTTTTTTTGTATGCTTATTTTGATTTGATATAGTTGATACCATCTGCTTTTGGTGCGACTGCTTTTCCAAAGAAGGCTGCCAAGACTAGAATTGTCAAAACATAAGGTGCGATTTGAAGGTAAACCGCTGGCACTCCTTGTAGGAACGGCAATTGAGAACCGATAACAGCCAAACTTTGTGAAAGTCCAAAGAAAAGACTAGAAAGCATGGCTCCGATTGGGTTCCATTTACCAAAGATCATCGCAGCAAGGGCGATAAATCCAGGTCCGACAATAGTTGTCACTGAGAAGTTAACTGAGATTGATTGAGCATAAATCGCTCCCCCAATTCCACCCAAGAAACCTGAAATGATAACCCCTAAATATCTCATCTTGTAGACATTGATTCCCAAAGTATCCGCTGCTTGAGGGTGTTCACCGACAGAGCGGAGACGAAGACCAAAGCGAGTTTTGAAGAGGATAAACCAAGCAAGGAATGAGAAGGCAATCGCGATATAACCTAGCAGACTTGTTGATTTGAAGAAGATATCACCAATCACTGGGATATTTGCCAAGACTGGGAAGTCAAAGCGTCCAAAAGTCTGACTTAAGTTATCTGTTTGCCCTTTGTTATAAAGCACTTTCACTAAGAAAACAGCCAAGGCTGGCGCCATCAAGTTCAAAACCGTACCGCTGACAACATGGTCTGCACGGAAATGAACCGTTGCTGCTGCGTGGATGATAGAAAAGATTCCCCCTACCACTCCTGCTACAAGCAAGGATAGCCATGGAGTTGCTGCTCCAAATTGTTCTGCAAATTCAAGGTTAAAGACAACTCCAGAAAAGGCTCCCATAACCATAATTCCTTCAAGACCGACGTTTACCACACCACCACGTTCAGAGAAAACGCCACCGATACTTGTAAAGATGAGGGGCGCTGAGTAAATCAGCATAGAAGACACCAAGAGGGTGAGCAAGGTTGTAATAGACATCTTTACTTACCTCCTTTAACTTGTTTTTTCGGTTTGACAAAGCGTTCGATAAGGTAATGAACACTGACAAAGAAGATAATAGACGCTGTTACAATGCTGACAAGCTCAGACGGTACCTGCGCCGCATTCATACCTGGGGCTCCAACTTGAAGGACACCAAATAGGAAGGCTGCAAAGAGGATACCAATTGGTGAGTTAGCAGCAAGCAGACTAACCGCCATCCCGTTAAATCCGACAGCTAAGGATGCCCCTTGAACATAGACGTTCTGGAAGGTTCCAAGTCCTTCAACAGCACCACCAAGACCTGCCAAGGCACCTGAAATAATCATTGAGAGGATAATCGTTCTTTTTGCAGAAATACCAGCGTATTCTGAAGCATTAGGATTAAGACCAACAGCACGGATTTCAAAACCAAGGGTTGTTTTCTTGAGCATGAACCAAATAACTGCAACAGCAATAATGGCAAAGAAAATACCAATATTCATCCGCGAGTTACCAGTCAACTCAGCTAACCAAGGTGTCTGGTAGGTTGCATTAGCCCCAACACGAATCGTCGAATCTGTACTTTGCATGAAGTCTTTAGGAAAGGCATGGATAAAGGCATTTCCTACATACAAGACAATGTAGTTCATCATGATGGTTACGATAACCTCTGATGTCCCTAGATAAGCTCTAAGGATACCTGGAATCGCTCCGACAATCCCACCAGCAATCAAGGCAATCACGATAGTTGCTAGAATCATCAAAGGACGTGGCATATCTGGATGCGACAAGGCAAACCAACCACTCAGAATCCAACCTGCCAAAGCCTGACCAGGAAGTCCGACGTTAAAGAAACCAGCACGACTGGCAACGGCAAAACCAAGACCAATCAAGACCAAAGGCCCCATTGCACGGAAGATTTCCCCAATCCCGCGTAGACTACCAAAGGCTGTATAGAACAATTCTTCATAGCCCCAAATAGCATCATAGCCGAAGATCCACATGACAATGGCCCCGAGTAAAATTCCTAGGAAGACAGAAATCAAGGGAACCGAAATTTGTTGTAATTTTTTAGACATCACTCTTCTCCTTTCCCAAGTTTCCACCAGCCATCAAGACACCAAGTTCTTGTTTATTGGTTGTTTCTGGTGATACAATACCTTGAATCTTACCATCGTGAATAACGGCAATACGGTCTGAAACATTTAAAATCTCATCTAGTTCAAAGCTGACAACAAGGACAGCCTTACCATTATCACGCTCTTCAATCAAGCGCTTGTGGATATATTCAATGGCACCGACATCCAAACCACGAGTTGGCTGGCTGACGATAAGGAGATCAGGATCACGATCAATTTCACGAGCAATAATTGCTTTTTGTTGATTTCCTCCTGAGAGTGCAGCTGCAGGCACAAATTCACTAGCAGCACGAACATCAAACTCTTCCATTAGCTTTTTAGCATAAGAAGTAATATTTGAATAGTTCAAAATTCCATTTTTACTATGTGGTTCTTTATAGTAGGTTTGAAGGGCAATATTTTCAGAAATCATCATTTCCAAAATCAAACCATCACGGTGACGGTCTTCTGGAACGTGCCCAACACTCAACTCTGTAATCTGACGTGGGTGCAAGCCTACAATTGAATCTCCTTTTAGCTCAATGCTACCAGATTCAACCTTGCGAAGACCTGTAATGGCTTGAATCAGTTCAGACTGACCATTTCCATCAATACCCGCAATACCAACAATCTCTCCAGCACGAACATCCAAGGATAGATTTTTCACAGCTGGGACACCGCGGTTTTCATTGACCACCAAATCTTTGATTGACAAGACTACTTCTTTGGGTTGAGAGGCTTGTTTCTCTGTTTTAAAGGAAACAGAACGTCCCACCATCATTTCTGCCAAATCAGCATTGGTAGCCCCTGCAATTTCGACGGTTTCAATGGATTTCCCGCGACGGATAACTGTAACACGATCAGAAACTGCACGAATCTCATCCAACTTGTGGGTAATCAAGATAATTGATTTTCCTTCTTTGACAAGATTTTTCATAATAGCCATCAACTCATCAATTTCTGATGGAGTCAAGACAGCCGTTGGTTCATCAAAGATAAGGATATCAGCCCCCCGATAAAGGGTTTTTAAAATTTCTACACGTTGTTGAGCTCCAACTGAGATGTCTGCTACCTTGGCAGAAGGGTCCACAGCTAAGCCGTAACGTTCAGAAAGAGCCTTGATTTCTTTGCTAGCTCCAGCGATATCTAGCACACCATTTTTAGTCAATTCACTACCTAAAATGATGTTTTCAGCTACTGTGAAGGCTTCTACCAACATAAAGTGCTGGTGAACCATTCCAATTCCCAAGCTAGCTGCTTTAGATGGTGAGTCGAGGTTGACAACTTGACCGTTGACCACAATTTCACCACTGGTTGGTTCAAGAAGTCCTGCTAACATGTTCATGAGCGTGGACTTTCCAGCCCCATTTTCTCCTAAAAGTGCATGAATTTCACCTTTTCGTAGGTGCAGGTTGATTTTGTCGTTGGCAACAAATTCACCAAACACCTTGGTAATATCACGCATCTCAATGACATTTTCGTGTGCCATGTGCTCTTCCTTTCAGAGTCTTATTTTATTTCAATAAAACTTGCTAGTTTGTCTAGTAGCAAGCTTTACTGAGACAAAATGACTTTGTCTCAACTCTTAAAAAAGCGGCCAAGGACCGCTTCCTAAGAAATGACTTCCATCCATTATTTTTCAGGAACTTTTACGCTTCCATCCAGGATTTTAGCTTTTGCAGCTTCGACAGCTTTTTTACCTTCTTCTGAAAGGTTTGTCACTGCCAAGTCAACCCCTTTATCTTTCAATGAGTAAACGATCACTTGACCGCCAGGGAATTCACCTTTTTCTGCCTTGTTCGCAATATCTTTTACAGTTGTACCAACTTGTTTCAAAGTAGATACAAGAACAAAGTTTGATTCTTTACCATCTTTAGAAGTGTATTTACCTTCTGCTACTTGGTCACGGTCAACACCGATAACCCAAACTTTTTCACTCTCAGGACGGCTTTCGTTGAGTGATTTTGCTTCTGCAAAGACACCAGCACCTGTTCCACCCGCTGCTTGGTAAACAACGTCTGCACCAGCTGCGTATTGTGCTGCTGCAATTGTTTTACCTTTAGCAGCATCACCAAATGAACCAGCATAGTCTACTTGAACTTTGATAGATGGGTCTACTGACTCAACACCAGCTTTAAATCCAGCTGCAAAACGTGAGATAACTTCAGACTCGATACCACCTACAAAACCAACTTGTTTTGTTTTAGTTGTTTTAGCTGCTGCCACACCTGCAAGGTAAGCAGCTTCGTTATCAGCAAATGTTACGCTAGCAACATTCTTTTGGTCTTTAATCACATCATCAATCAAGACATAGTTGATATCAGTGTGCTCTTTTGCTGCATCTTTAACTGCATTATTAAGGGCAAAACCAACACCGAAGATTAGGTTGTAACTTCCAGCCGCTTGTTGCAAATTGTTAGCGTAGTCAGCTTCACTTGTTGATTGGAAGTAAGTAAAACCTTTATCTTTTGAAAGATTATGTTCTTTACCCCAGTCTTGCAAACCTTCCCAAGCTGATTGGTTGAATGATTTGTCATCAACACCACCAGTATCAGTGACGATTGCTGCCTTTGTCTTCACATCAGAAGATGAATCTGCCTTACGAGAAGAGCGGTTACCACATGCAGCAAGTCCAACTGCTGCCACTGCAACTAGACCAAGGCCTAGCCATTGTTTCTTGTTCATTACTGAACCTCCTAAATAAGATGTGCAACGATGTTGCAAGTATGGATTGATTGGCCACAAGGACCGTGCCACTCAGAGAGCGACTCAGACTAGTTTAAGTCTGTAAAAGAGTATGGAAGTAACTCCCCGACCGTCATCTCGACCGTCGATTTATCTTTTGCGACTAAGGTCACTTTTAGATCTTGTTCAAAAAATTCGACCATTACTTGGCGACAAGCACCACATGGTGAAATTGGTTTTTCAGTCTGACCATAGACAATCAATTCTGAAAACTCTCTTTGACCTTCGGAAACTGCTTTAAAAATGGCTGTTCTCTCACCACAATTGGTCAAAGGGTAGCTAGCATTTTCGATATTGACACCTGTATAAATGTTCCCATCTTTTGCCACCAGAACAGCTCCGACTGGAAAATGAGAATAGGGTACATAGGCTTGCTTGCTGGTTTCAATTGCTAGTTCTATCAAGTCAGTAGTCGCCATCTGCCAATTCTCCTTTTAAAATGGCTACACCAGCTGACGTTCCGATACGAGTCGCTCCTGCTTCTACAAAGGCAAGAGCATCTGCATAAGAACGAGCTCCACCAGCTGCCTTGACTCCCATATCTGGTCCAACTGTTTCACGCATTAATGTAACATCTGCTACCGTAGCCCCACCAGTTGAAAAGCCAGTAGATGTTTTGACAAAGTCAGCTCCCGCTTTTTGGGCTAATTGACAAGCCACAACTTTTTCTTGGTCGGTCAGCAGACAAGCTTCAATGATGACTTTAACCAACTTGTCACCACTTGCTTCTACAACAGCACGGATGTCTGATTCAACCAAATCAAGATTTCCTGATTTGAGGGCACCAACATTGATCACCATATCAATCTCATCTGCACCATGTTGGATAGCTTCTTTTGTTTCAAAAGCTTTCACGGCTGAAGTTGTTGCTCCTAAAGGGAAACCTACCACTGTACAGACCTTGACATCTGTACCTTCAAGCCCTTTTTTAGCATGTTCAACCCAGGTAGGATTGATGCAGACGCTGGCAAAATCATACTCTCTAGCTTCAGACAACAAACAATCAATTTGTTTTTCTGTCGCATCCTGCTTTAAAAGCGTATGATCGATATATTTATTTAATTTCATATACGGATTCTCCTATAGTTTATGAGATAATTTCTATAATTTCTCGTAAACTTTGCACCCTGTCATTTATTTTAACATATTTTTGAAAATCTGTAACTAGCTGAGGAGAATTTTTTCCATTTGTGTATACTTTTGCAACAATTTCTCCCTTTTGAACGGAATCTCCAACCTTCTTTTCAAAAACAATTCCAGTTTCATAGTCCAAATCATCAGTCTTGACTGCACGACCAGCACCCAGTCTCATGGCATAGAGGCCAAATTCCATGGCTGGAAGAGCTGAAATGACACCTGTTTCCTGAGCAGGGATTTCCACCACATGAGCCACATTGACAGGACGATAGAGATCTTCCAAGTCCCCACCTTGGGCTTGGACCATCTCCTCAAACTTAGCCAGCGCTTGGCCATTTTCAAGATGTTGGCGAACTTCTTCAACTGTCTTATCCACATTTGCCAGACCAAGCATAATTTGAGCCAACTCACAAATAAAGTGGGTAATATCCTGACGGCCTTGTCCTTGTAAAATCTCCAATGCCTCAAGGATTTCCAGACGATTTCCAATCGCTTGTCCCAAGGGCTGGCTCATATCTGTAATCACTGCTACCGTTTTCCGACCAACAGCCTTGCCAAGATCTACCATGGTTTGAGCCAATTCACGCGCCTCATCAACCGTCTTCATGAAGGCACCCTCACCAACGGTCACGTCTAGCAAAATAGCATCAGCTCCTGCCGCGATTTTCTTGCTCATCACCGAACTCGCAATCAAAGGAATCGTGTCGACAGTTGCGGTCACATCACGGAGGGCGTAAAGAAGCTTATCAGCTTTAACCAGCTGGTCTGATTGCCCAATGACAGATACTCCAATGTCCTGCACTTGATTAATGAAATCCTCTTGACTACGTTCTACTTGATAGCCCTTGATAGACTCCAATTTATCAATTGTTCCCCCAGTATGACCAAGACCACGACCACTCATTTTGGCTACAGGTACACCAAAGCTAGCAACAAGAGGAGCCAAAATCAAGGTCACCTTATCACCAACTCCACCAGTAGAATGCTTGTCAACCTTAACCCCATCAATAGCTGACAAATCAAACTCTTGACCAGTCTTGACCATATTCATAGTCAAATCTGAGATTTCTCGTGTCGTCATTCCTTTGAAATAAACAGCCATAGCAAAGGCAGACATCTGATAATCAGGAACAGTCCCTGACACATAACCTTCAACTAACCATTCAATTTCACTTGAAGTCAATTCTTGACCGTCTCGTTTTTTTTGGATTAAATCAACTGCTCTCATTCTTTCACACTTCTAAGGATATAGTATCCCTTATCTTTTTTGACGACTTCACAATTGCCAAACACCTCTTCCATCTTGGACTTGGCACTTGGAGCCCCTTGTTTTTTCTGGATAACGATAGTCAAATCTCCACCAATTTCCAAGAAATCTTTGCTTTTCTCAATGATTTCATGAACCACTTGCTTGCCCGCACGAATAGGAGGATTGGAAATGACATGGTCAAATTTCCCTTCAACTTGCTCATAGATGTTGGACTGGAAAATCGTCGCTGCCACTTTATTTCGTTCAGCATTTTGTCTCGCCAAATCCAAGGCACGATTATTGATATCGACCATGGTCGCTTGAACTCCAAAAGCCTTAGCCAAGGACAAGCCTAAAGGCCCGTAACCGCAGCCTACATCAAGGACAGTTTCTCCTTGGTTGACCTCTAGACACTTGAGCAAGAGTTGACTGCCAAAGTCAACCATTTTCTTGCTAAAAACACCCGCATCCGTCAAAAAGGTCATTTTTTCTCCCAACAAGTCCACTCTCAACTCATGAATGTCGTGAGCAGCATCAGGATTTTCTGCATAATACATTTTACTCATGAAACTATTTTACCATAATTTGACTTAAATTGTAAATCGTTTACAAATTGATAATAAAACGAAAAAGACTGAAGAAACCTAGTCAAGAAGACCTTTTCTTCAATCTCTTTCAACACTTATAAATAATAAGCCATTTAGAACTAGAAATATCATAATCAGTATAAAACAACAAATTTATCATCTATAATTAGGCTCATTTTTATGACTATTGCTTAACCTTCAAATACTTTATTATCAACAAAATTCCCAACAGGATGTTTAGATAAAAGCCCAACTGATACGTTTTTGTCAGGAATTCCAAACTTGTCCAAAGTCGTATCAAATCTTCTAGTGACATGCGGAAGAAATAACCCTCTGTAGCAATCCATAGAACTAAGAAGAAATAACTACCAGCAGCAAGCCATTTCGTCCACCGTTTTTTTAGGAAGAAAGCAATCAAGAGCGAACAGATAAAGACAGCTGTTACAATGGCATGTTCCATCAAAAAAGTAAAACCGTAATAGGTTTCCACAAAACGTCTACCATTATCCGCATTCGCTCCTTTTAAAAAAGGTAGTGCAAAACTTAAAATAAAACAGAATTCCAATATGTAACGTTTCAAGATTTTCATAGTACACCTCCTATAAGTTGTGAACTAAAAAGCCCCCTTTATAAGCTTACAAATCAGTAGAAACTATCTCCTACTTCATCAATTAATTGGTCAACCTCTATCTACCTCTATTATACGATATTGTCTTATTATCATCAAGAAACCGCTTTATTTTTTTAGCTTTTTATGGTATGATAGACAAAATATCTAGGGGAAAACAAATGACCAACGAATTGTTACATTTTGAAAAAATCAGTCGCCAGACTTGGCAATCTTTACATCGAAAGACAACACCTCCTTTGACAGAAGAGGAATTAGAATCCATCAAGAGTTTTAATGACCAGATTAGTTTACAAGATGTTACCGATGTCTATCTTCCACTAGCACACCTCATTCAGATTTACAAACGCACTAAGGATGATTTGGCATTTTCAAAAGGAATTTTCCTCCAACGTGAAAGCAAATCTCAACCTTTTATCATTGGGGTTTCTGGGAGTGTTGCCGTTGGAAAATCCACTACAAGTCGCCTACTGCAAATCCTACTATCCCGTACGCTTACAGATGCTAGGGTTGAGTTGGTAACAACTGATGGATTTCTCTATCCCAACCAGACCTTGATTGAACAAGGGATTCTAAATCGTAAGGGATTTCCTGAAAGCTATGATATGGAAGCTCTTCTCAACTTCTTGGACCGTATCAAAAATGGACAAGATGTAGATATTCCTGTCTATTCTCATGAAGTCTACGACATCGTTCCTGAGGAAAAGCAATGCGTCAAAGCTGCTGACTTTGTGATTGTCGAGGGGATTAATGTCTTCCAAAATCCACAAAACGAGCGTCTCTACATCACTGACTTCTTTGACTTTTCTATCTATGTTGATGCTGCAGTCGATGACATCGAGAGTTGGTATCTCGACCGTTTCTTGAAAATGCTGAGCCTAGCCCAAAACGACCCTGATAGCTACTATTATCGTTTTACAAAAATGCCGATTGGGGAAGTGGAATCCTTTGCCCATCAGGTCTGGACCAGTATCAATCTCACAAATTTACAAAATTATATTGAACCGACCAGAAATCGTGCAGAAGTAATTCTTCATAAAACAAAGAACCATGAAATCGATGAAATTTACTTAAAAAAATAATTTTCCCTTGTCAAAACGTAAGTTTTCAGATATAATGGTATAGTTAGTAAATATGGAGGTAAGAACATTGGCAAACATTAAATCAGCTATCAAACGCGCTGAATTGAACGTTAAACAAAACGAAAAGAACTCAGCTCAAAAATCAGCTATGCGTACTGCTATCAAAGCTTTCGAAGCAAACCCATCTGAAGAACTTTTCCGTGCTGCTAGCTCAGCTATCGATAAAGCAGAAACTAAAGGTTTGATTCACAAAAACAAAGCAAGCCGCGACAAAGCTCGTCTTTCAGCTAAACTTGCTAAATAAGAAACAGTCCATAGAGGCTGTTTTTTTGTCCCAAAATAGGAAAAGTCAGAAAATGAAAATCGCAATTATCGGATATTCTGGTGCTGGTAAGTCAACGCTAGCTGAAAAGTTATCTCTCTACTACTCCATCCCAAAACTTCACATGGATACACTCCAATTTCAACCTGGTTGGCAAGATAGTGACCGCGAATGGATGTTGACCGAGATGAAAAACTTTCTCACAAAGAATGAAGCTTGGGTCATCGATGGGAATTATTCTTGGTGCTATTACGAGGAAAGAATGCAGGAAGCTGACCAAATCATCTTTCTCAACTTGTCTCCATTGACCTGTCTCTTTAGAGCCTTTAAACGGTATCTCACATACCGAGGCAAGGTCAGAGAAAGTATGGCTAAGGGATGCCCCGAGCAATTCAACTGGGAATTTATTCGTTGGATTCTCTGGGATGGTCGAACAAAAAATGCTAAGGATAGATACCAATACTTAAACAATACTTACCCAGAAAAGATGCGTATTCTCCATTCTCAAGCAGAGATTGATTGTTTTTTGCGATCTTTAAAAAAGTAAACAATATAGTAGCATTTCATTAAAATCAGCATGTACTGATTGACTAAAAAAGGAAGTTTTTCATCCATAAAGTCTTCCTTTTTCCTTTTATTCAACAATTAAAAATAACTCGAGCAATTTATAAATCAACAATAAAATTCCCCTAGAAATGAAAAGAATCTTGTTCATAGTTTCTGAGTTCGTGATACAAAAAAACTGAAGGAAGTATAGTCCTACTTCTTTCAGTTTTTTATTGTCTCAATTTAGAAAAAACTTCTCCAATCTTACCTTCGATAACTAAATCAGCTTGGCTGTCTTGAGGAGTGCTGGACTTGTTGATAACGACAAGATTTGACCCTGAAAAATAATTGATTAGGCTAGCTGCAGGGTAAACAACTAAGGAAGTTCCACCAATAATCAACAAATCTGCTTGCTGAATGGCTCGAGCTGCGCGACTAAATACATCCATATCTAGCGCTTCCTCATAAAGGGTCACGTCAGGTTTGACCACCTTGCCACAATCTAAGCAGTAAGGAACTGGACCTTCAAGTTCCAAAAAGGCAGTCAAATCATAAAAGCGATGACAGCCCAAACAATAATTACGATCTGCACTACCATGCAGTTTCAAAACTTTCTGAGATCCTGCCATTTCATGGAGACTATCGATATTTTGCGTCACAATCGCCTTTAATTTACCTGTTTTTTCCAACGACGCTAGATAATCATGTGCTAAATTCGGCTTGGCATCAGGATAGACCAGATACTTTTTGTAGAAATCAAAAAAATCCTCTGGATAGCGCTCAAACATAGTGCGTGAAACCAGTTGCTCGGCAGTAAAATGGCGACCTAGTTTCAGACTATATATACCATCTGAACTACGAAAATCTGGAATATTAGACTCTGTAGAAACCCCTGCACCACCGAAAAAGACAATGCTCTGACTTTGATCAATAATACCTTGTAATTGTTCAATCTTATCCATTTTGTACTCCTAGGAATTTTCAAGTTAAAAAGTTGAAAGTCTTGACTTCTTGTCAACTTGGCTTCCAACTTTATTTGATTATGATTTAGATATTAAACTGACTAGTCTCGGTCCTTTGACACCATTAGGATTTCTTCAATTTCCTTATTCTTGCCTATTTCAGGATTGATTCATTGTTGATAGTTATCATTTTGAGAACAAGAGAAATCATTCTGAATATAACTTACCTTTATTCTGCAATCAAGGTTTCCAAACCAACCTTCATCATATCAGTGAAGGTGTTTTGACGTTCTTCTGCAGTTGTATCTTCATCTGGATTGACCAAACTATCTGAAATAGTCATAATAGCTAAAGCATCAACATGGTGTTGAGCAGCAAGATAGTATAGTGCTGCTGCTTCCATTTCCACAGCCTTGACCCCCCATTTACCCAGCTCGATGTTCTTTTCAAAGTAGTTTGAATAAAAGACATCAGAAGACAAAACGTTCCCAACATGGGTTGTCATACCGAGTTCTTTAGCGATATGGTAGGCCTTATCAAGCAAATCAAAGCTAGCGATTTGTGGAAAATCGTACTGTGGCCAGTCATTACGGACGATGTTTGAGTTAGTTGCAGCTGCCTGCGCCAACACCAATTCACGGACGTGGACATCTTCACTCAAAGAACCCGCAGTTCCCACACGGATCAATTTTTTCACACCATAATCAACAATCAACTCACGCGCATAAATCGAGATAGATGGCATTCCCATCCCGGTTCCCATGACAGATACACGATGACCCTTGTAAGTACCTGTGTAACCAAACATGTTACGAACTTCGTTAAAGCAAACAGCATCTTCAAGAAAATTCTCAGCGATAAATTTCGCACGAAGAGGATCCCCAGGAAGAAGAATTTTATCAGCAATTTCACCCTGCTTAGCAGCAATATGGATAGACATAATTTATGATGCAAAGAGCGACAAGAAAACGACTGAAAATTAGGAATCTGACAAGAAATCCTGATTTCTCAGTCAGATTATCTATTTTCCAAGTTTTCCGCTCGTGTTCAAATCAAAACACACGCTCTACCTTTCTTTTTTGTATATTTAGGATAGCGACAGAGAACAAAGTAAAAATAGGAAACTGACGACGCATCGCAGATGCTAGACAGTTTATCTTTTTTACACAGTTCTCCGCCCGTATTCAGTTCAGCAAATACGGTTTACCCATCCTTTCTTTATTTTATGAAGATTAGAGAGCGACAAGAAAACGACTGAAAATTAGGAATCTGACGAGAAATCCTGATTTCTCAGTCAGATTATCTATTTTCCAAGTTTTCCGCTCGTGTTCAAATTAGAACACTTCACTCTACCTTTCTGTTTTATTTTTTTCTCTCATAGAAAGCTACCTGAATTCTGTTCAAAATCAGCTAGTACTTTCCTTATAAGCTAGACAACCTAACTGTCATTGTATCATCAGATTATAAGACATCGTCATCACTCACCTTAGAATTCAATGTTGTTCCCCAGTGAGTGATTTTTCGATGGGCTTGTGCAAGAATTGGTCTATTATCATAGATTGTTTGCCATCTATTCCAAAAAAGACCAGTTCTTTTCTCAATCTTAATTCGAAGATTGCGCATATTAGACTTAATTGGGAGATTGAGGATAGAGCCTGCGATCTGATTGCGCCCATTCCCTTCCCAAGAACGACTTCGGACAACTAATTGACCATTTTTATCTACTGTAACTTCTTCCCACGATATTGAATAACGTGCAATGTAAGCTCCACTATGTTGGATAGTTAGGGTCTTATCTTTTACAGGAGTGTAGTTTAACAGTTGTACAGGCTTAGAAGCTTGAGTAGTTACATTATTTTTAGCTACAAATCGAAAAACTTCTACTTCTGCAAGGCTGAGAGCTTGATTTTTTTGACGCAATTGAATGCGAACACGGCGACCTAATTTACCATTCAACTGGAGATCTAAACTGCTTCCTTCTAAACGAGAAACATATTGTCTAGCAACTTCTGTCCCTTTTTCATCATATAAAATCACATCAAAGTCTGAGAGACGTTTAGAAAGTTCTCCATCCCCACGATTATAAAGTCGGACAAGCCCAACCTGTTCCGTACGACCTAAATCAACTTCCCACCAAGGTTGATTTTCAAACTTAGTATGAGTGATAGATTGCTGGCTATAATTACTATTGGTATTACCATCTAGAGCACGACTAGCATCTCCTCCAAATTCGGTAGAGCTTTGACGTGCTTGTTTTTTCCAAGCAATATTTTCAGCACGAAAAACCTGAACTTCTGCAAGACTGAGAGCGTTATATCCATCTAACTCAATGCGTACAAAACGAGCTTTCTTATAATCAATTGAAATCTGAGCGGAACTATCTCGCAAGTATGCAATGCGCTTTCTTTCAATTTCTTTTCCAAAACTATCCAAAAGAATCACATTAAAATTAGTCAGTCTATCTTGAGCAGCATCTGTTCGATTGTAAATATTAATTTGGCGAATCGTTTCTTCCTTGTCTAAATCGACTTGCCACCAAGGTTTTGATTGAAAATCTGTATGAGTGACAGAGTTATGTCCGTAATTTCCATCTAATTTCCCATCAACTGCTCTTCTAGCATCTCCTCCAAAAGCTGTCGAACTTTGAGTTACTCGTTTCCCTAGAGCTATATTTTCAAGAGGTTCAACACTTGGTTGACTAGATGACAGAGGGACTTGTTGTTTCTTAAAGAAATAAACGTTGTCCAATTTTTGATCACGATATCCCTGTTTATCAAGCGTATCACGTTTTCCAATATTAAAATTCGGGATAGCATTCATTCTACTTTCAAAATAACCACGCGAACGGTGCTTGAAACTAGAGTTACCTGTAAAGGTTACAATATCATTATCATTACGAATCAAAGATGTCACAACATTATCATTATCAACCACATAATGTTTTATTTTTCCAGATAAAGCCAACTTACGACTTTCTAATCCTACATCCCAGAAACCATTTTTAGCATTCCAAATAGTTCGAGAAGTAATTACTTTAGGAGCGCTAAATGTCGTAACTTTTTTCAAAACATTATTATAAAAAGTAGGATATTTCTGATAAGCTTCAACTGCCGCTATTTGAGCTAAGTAGCCTCCCAGCGAATGACCTGTCATATAAAGATTGGTAATGCTGGAATCCTGCGCTAGTTCTTTTACAACATTACGGATATCATCCGCTTGTGCAGGTTTATTTCCTCCTAACAAAACAAAATCTGCACTTAAATCCTTGGCGTCATTAACTCGCGTTCCACGAATAGCCAACATTTGAACAGTATTGTCTTTTAAATAAGGAAGATCACTCTTAGTTTCAAACAAGAAAGCATCCAAGCCACTTGCTGTATGATAAGCCTTTTTCATCTTCCAAAATGGGGCTAACTCATTGTGCATCATTTTATATTCTTGACGATCAAGATAAAGACTTGGAAAAGGATTTTTATGATCTAGAATTTTGTCAATGTAATCATCATCACGATAAGCCAACTCCATAAAAAGGAGGGAATCACGATCTGTGACATACCATTGTTTCTTGTTATCATCTTCTCCATCTGCTAATCCATCTCCATCACTATCTGCTAGTAATGGATGGCTATGGTAACCTAAATAATCTTTCCCATCTTTATTGTAAATATACAATTCATCCTTATTTTTTATTCCATCATGATCATCATCGCCATCAGGATCTAAAAATTTTCCACCGTATAAAGAATTATCTACAAGATCCTTCTCTACATGGAGTTCTCCTTTAGAAATTTTGACAAAGTCTGCCTCTGTTACTGGACGAGAATTTTTCGGCTCATCCTTTAGAATTTCCTCTTTCTTCAATTCCTCATGAGGCACAGCAGATTCTTTCTTATATAATTCTTCTCCTGCTTTTTCTTTTCCATGTGTAACAACTTCTTTTGTTTCTAAAGTTGATTGAGTAGCTGTAGCTTTCTCCTCTGTAATAGATACTTCCTGTTTTTTATCAGTGTTTTCTTTTACGGGACTATCCTTTGCTACTACTGATACAGAGCCTTCATTTTTCAGACCATGATTTCCTTCATTGGCAGAAACACCTGTTGGTACTATAAAAGCAAAACCAACTGCTACAGATACAACTCCGATACTTAATTTTTTTATGCCAAAACGCATAATTTGTTGACCAATTTTCATTTATACATATATCTTTCTTTTATTTTTTTCACCCTCTTTACCAACAATATTCTCCAATCAGCTAATCTCCTTTAGCATCACGATTTCATTTTTATACTTTGTTAGCAAGGATTTGAAGAGGTTTATAAAAGTATAGGAACCTCATTCATTTTTCATATTATAATTCTATATAGAAGTTAAGTATTTCATTCATCTTCTACTTTATAGAGAAGTTTTCACACTTATTTTTCTTTCTCATAGTGCTGCAAGAATCGCTTTCAGCAAGCCTTTGAAATCGCCTTTGACACGTTCAGTTACTTCTACAACTTCCTCGTGGTTGAGTTCTTCTTGGAAACCAGCCGCAAAGTTAGTAATACATGAAATTCCTAGAACTTTCAAGCCTGAGTGGGCTGCCACAATAACTTCAGGAACAGTAGACATACCAACTGCATCTGCTCCCAATGCCTTATAAGCACGAATCTCTGCTGGTGTCTCATAAGTCGGACCAGTTACACCGATATAGACACCTTCATCAAGCTTGATACCAAGTTTCTTAGCCACTTCATGGGCAGTAGCACGGTATTCTGGTGTGTAGGCTTTAGACATATCAGGAAAACGAGGACCAAAATCATCCAAGTTTTCCCCCATCAATGGGTTTTGCCCCGTCATATTGATATGGTCTGAGATAGCCATCAAAGTACCAGGACCAAAACTAATACCACCAGCTGCATTGGTTACAATGACACCTTCACATCCGAGAACTTTCATCACACGTACTGGAAAAGTCACGACTTCCAGAGGATTTCCTTCGTAGAAATGGAAACGACCTTGAAGAGCCAAGACCTTGCGACCTGCCAGTTCACCATATACCAATTTACCAGCGTGACCAACTACTGTTGAACGGCCCCAGTTTGGAATCTCAGCATAGTCTACTACAACTGGATGTTCAATTTCTTCTGCCAGTTCTCCAAGTCCTGACCCAAGGATTAGACCGAACTCAGGCGCTTGGATTCCCTTTTCTTTCAGGAAAGCAGCTGTTTCATTGATTTTGTCTAAAAATGTCATTGTGTGTCTCCTTTATTATTTTTTAGCAATTGACCGATTTTGTCAAAAGTTTTTGCATTGCGAATGGTAATGTGGCGATATAAAGGCATCTTGAGCAGGTGCTTATGATAGGCAGTCTTAGAGTAGGATTCTTCAGAAAATTTCCCCCAGAAAATCCCAAGTTTTCCAAAATGAAGCACTTCATCTTTCAGCTCTAAACTTTTAACCGTCTCGATGACTTGCTCCACATCCAAGCCCTCAGTGTAAAAGAGGACGTCTTTTCGTGCCAAGTCTTTGTTCCACCAAGCTGGTAGCTTTTCAAGTTCTTCTTCATAGTCTTCTTGACTCAGTAAAGAAAAACTTTGAATAAATGAATAATGGACTTCAAAGAAAACTTCTAATTTTTCAACTAATTGAGCTTTGGGGGCTATCGAAGTGAAGAAAATATTGCCACTGTTGATGTAGCTTTCAACCTTTTCCAGTCCCAAGTCTGTCAATTCTTGCCGAAGCTCCGCCATGACAATCTTATTCTTGCCACCAACATTAATGCCCCGAACAAGTAAAGCATAGCGTTTCATCTTACACCAATTTATCTAAGAAACTTTCCCCAATCATGGCAGTTTCAACACCAAAGTTATCCGCAACTGTCGCTGAGATATCTGCAAAATGTCCGACTGGAATAACACCATTTCCTTTAAAGGCAGGGCTGTAGGCCAACAATGGAATATATTCACGAGTGTGGTCTGTTCCTGCGTAAGTTGGGTCATTGCCATGATCCGCAGTAATCAAGAGTAGGTCATTTTCTCGCATAGCTGCGATAATTTCAGGTAAGCGTTCATCAAACTCATGCAAGCAATCACGGTAACCATGAGCATTGCGACGGTGACCGTAAAGGGCATCAAAGTCAACCAAGTTTGTGAATGAGAATCCTTTTTCAAACTCAGTAAGTGCCATAGTCTTCAATAGTGTATCAATCCCATGGCTATTTGACTTATTGTGACCCATGTCGTGGTTGATACCAGCACCGTTAAAGATATCATTGATTTTACCAACAGCGTAAGTATCGATACCAGCCTCGTTCAATTTATCCAAAACAGTCGGTGCAAATGGAGATACTGCCAAGTCACGACGGTTTGCTGTGCGAGTGAAGTTACCAGGCTCACCTACATAAGGACGAGCAATGATACGACCGAGAAGGGCTGGACGCTCAAGGGTAATCGAACGTGCATATTCACAGATACGGTACAATTCATCCAGAGGAATGATGTCTTCATGAGCAGCAATCTGCAAAACAGGATCTGCTGAAGTATAGATAATCAACTCTCCAGTTTCCATCTGACGTGGTCCAAAGTCATCGATAACGGCTGTTCCTGAGTAAGGTTTGTTGGCTTCACGAATGACCTTGCGTCCTGAAAATTCTTCGATTTTTGTCAAGATTTCTTCTGGGAATCCGTTCCAGAAAGTATCGAAGGGCTCAGTAATGTTGAGTCCCATTATTTCCCAGTGACCAGTCATCGTATCTTTACCAAGAGATACTTCTTCCAATTTTGTTGCATACCCTGTTGGATTGCTTTCAGCTGGTACAGTCTTCAGAGGAGTTTCACGAGGAATATTTCCTAGACCGATTTTAGCCATGTTTGGCACATTCAAACCAACTGTTTTTGAAATGTGTCCCAGTGTGTCAGAAGCTCCATCTGGAACCCCTGCATTGACAAAGTTATTAGCATCTGGTGCAGCACCGATTCCTACAGAATCTAATACTACCAAATGAATACGATTAAATTTTGACATAGTGTATCTCCTTCTATTTTCCTTTTCTTGAGGTTAAAATCTGAATCCCGTCTCGTCCAGCAACAATAACCTTATCCACCATTTTGTTGAATAAGCCGTGCTCTACGACACCAACAACTTGGTCCAATTCTTGCCCAAAGGTAATTGGATCTTCGATGACATCCAAGGCTAAGTCAATGATAAAGTTCTGCATATCCGTCACAAAACGGTGGCCGTCTTTTTCACGGAAACTTGGTTTGTAGCCAGCTCGCTCAAAACGACGGAAAAGCTGTTCTGCACCATATTGAACCACTTCCACAGGCAATTTAAAAGCACCTAGTTTGTCTACCAGCTTGCTTTCATCCACCACCCAAATGTATTCTTTTGAGGGCGTTGCGACAACCTTCTCCATGAGAAGGGCACCACCACCGCCTTTGATTCCATTAAACTGACTATCCACTTCATCCGCGCCATCAACCGTCACATCAACCAAATCTACTTGGTCAATAGACTTGAGCGGAATATTAAGCCCTTCAGCCTGTTTACTAGTCACGCTAGAAGTCGTTACGGCTGTAATCTGCAAACCTTCTTCCTTAATCCGACGACCGATTTCTTCAACAAAATAATAGGCAGTAGAGCCAGTACCCAATCCTACTACCATGCCATCCTTGACAAACTCAGCAGCCTTGATGCCTGCCATTTTCTTCAGATTTTCCACTCAAACACCTCCACTAAAGAGCTACCTTCATTATATCATGTATACCTTTATTATTCAAAAGTTGGAAACATCAAATATTCTATTTTCAGTAACATTAAAACAAGAAAATAAGATTAAAAATATTTTCATTTCAGAAATTCTTTATTATAATTTTTAAAAATTTGTAAAATGAATATAAAAAGCAATTAAACAAGAACATTCATTGTTATAAAACTATTTCCGTTTCTTTTTTCCATTTGAACTATTTTTCCAAAAATTTCTCATAATTGACCTCCTGTAATACAAAAAATGATTAAATAGAGACATAAATAAAATAGGGAACATATTTGGTAAAGTAAAGGTCTTTAAAATTTTTTCAACAAACTATCGAAGTTGAAGTAAAAGGTTTGGATTGAAAATGAATCTGATTATGAAAATGATTGGTTTCAAAATTATAAAAACACATATTATCAGGTATAAAAAACTTGATATTATGCGTTTTATCTTAAAAAAATTTCTAAATTTCCCACTCAAATTAAGTTCTCCCTCAGTCTATTTTTAGATATTTTATTCATTACTTTAGGAAGACAATTACTAATCTCCGTCGGCAAGACCACATAATGTTCTTGAGCTAGTTCTTGGGCTATGGCTGAATGAATATGAGTCGCTACTGCCACACGTTCATAAAGACTGGCCTGTCGGAATTGGCCTGCAAATCCTGCAATCATTCCAGCAAGAGTATCTCCCATTCCCCCAGTCGCCTGATAGGGACCACCAACCTGTAACTGGTAATAATCAGACTGGCCAGCTTGCCAAATACGAGTAGCTGAACCTTTTTCAACTAAAATCGTTCCTTGAGGGAAGGAAGTCAGGCCACTAGCCGTTGCATCTTCCTTTTGCTTTTCAATAGGAATACCAGACAGTTTTTCCCATTCTTTTTGATGGGGAGTTAAGATAAACTGGTTAGACGGAAATGACAAACTTGTTCTAGCAAGGATGGTTAAGGCCCCTCCGTCTACAATCAAAATCTGATTCTGTCTTAGGCTAGTAAAGACCTGTTTGACTAGTTCTTCTCCAAAATCATTGTCTCCTAAACCAGGTCCCACTAAGACAACTTCTGCCTTATCCAGCTGCTCTTTTAATAATTGCTGGTCTTGAAGAGCAAAGGCCATAGCCTCAGGTAAATGACTGTGCAGAGCAGGGATATTTTTCCTATCCATTCCAACAGTCACCAATCCTGCCCCACTTTTAACAGCTGCAATGGCTGACATGATGATAGCTCCCCCATAAGGATAAGTCCCACCCAGCAAGAGCAGACGACCGTAGTCTCCTTTATGACTGGTACGAGAACGTTCAATAATGACTTTTTCTAGTAAGGCTTGATCAATCACTTTCATCGTTTTTTCCTCAACTATCCTTTATCTGATTGTTTTAAAACAACTTGATAGACTTTCTTAGTCCACTTTTCTAAGTCTTCTCCAGCATAGTCAAGATAATGCACCCTATCTTGTATTTTAGTTGGAATAATATTTTCAAATTGGCTCTTATTATGAGTTGGAATAATGCAAATATACAACTCACTAAATAAATTCAACATGTCCTTAATTTTTGCAACATGGTAGCCATCAAACATATAACCTGGTGCTTGAATTAATTCTTCATACAGAAAATGAAAACTAACGCCAGGAATGAACTTTTCTTGCAATTCCTCCTCAGACGGTGCCCGTTCTAACAAACGCTCCATCGCTAATCGATAACCAGAACTTGTATTTGACCACCCTAACATGACATAGTCAAAATAATCTATCGGATCCGATGCAGCATTTCTACTATCCAAAACCAACTCCTCAGCATCTCGCCCAAAGGCTTTCACAGCAGATAAGAGCTGACCTGTTTTAAAGATAGAAATCGCTGCATCTATAGTCGTAGTATGACTACAGTAGTCTGAAGTCACTAACCTCTTATGTAGATCATAAGTCGAGGCTACTCTTTTATCTGTAGGGGTAAATGGTGGCAGAAAGGGATGCTGACAGATGTAATCTAAAATTTCTTTTTTTAAACAAGAATCATCACACTCAATACTTGTTTGACGTTTATGAAGTTTTTCGTAAGCTATAAATTTTGCAATTTTTTCTAATTCCCACTCTTGAATATTTGGATAATCAATTAGTGCTAAGTAGTATATTCCATCCCATTGTAAACTATATTCCCCATTATAAATTTTTAAAATCATCTAATCACCTCACTCCATTATACAACAAAAAGGAGGCCCAGACCTCCTTTTGTAATCTTATATCCAAAATTTAATATTCATTTCTGCCATTTTTGATATAGCTATAGAAAATACACTATCTTCAGCGAATTTTTTCTCTTATTTTCTATTCAATGTCCGAAGTGCTGCTTGATAAGTTTGCTCCATGAGCATAGTAATGGTCATAGGGCCGACACCTCCAGGAACTGGTGTGATGTGGCTAGCAAGTGGTGCAACGGCATCATAGTCAACATCTCCACAGAGCTTGCCATTTTCATCGCGGTTCATACCGACATCAATGACAACCGCACCTGGTTTGACAAAGTCAGCAGTCACAAACTTAGCACGACCGATTGCGACCACAAGAATATCCGCTTTTACAGCAACCTTAGCGAGATTATGTGTGCGTGAGTGGGTCAAGGTCACTGTTGCATTCTTGGCCAAAAGAAGCTGGGCCATAGGTTTTCCAACGATATTGGAACGACCTATGACGACCGCATTTTTACCTTCCAAATCAATCCCATATTCATGAAACATCTCCATAATCCCTGCGGGTGTTGATGGAATCATGACTGGATGTCCAGACCAAAGGCGTCCCATATTTAGAGGATGGAAACCATCCACATCCTTTTCTGGATCAATGGCCAATAGAACTGCCTCTTCATCAATGTGCTTTGGTAATGGCAACTGAACCAAAATCCCATGCCAAGCTGGATCTTGATTGTATTTAGCAATCAGGTCTAACAATTCCGCTTGGGTAATGGTCTCTGGAACTCGCACTACTTCGCTACGGAAACCAGCCGCAAGAGCAGAACGTTCCTTGTTACGAACATAGACTTGGCTGGCTGGATTGTCCCCAACCAAAATCACTACCAAACCAGGCACTAGACCTGTTTCTTCCTTTAATTTTGCAGTCTTTTCAGCCAACTGCCCCTGCAATTTGGCCGCTAAAGCTTTCCCATCAATAATCCGTGTCATATCAATTCTCTTTTCTTTCAAATATCTTCCATTATACCAAAAACTGCCAGTACCCTCTAACACTTCTTTCCTAGGCAATCTTATAGTTTCAAACTATAAGAAAAAGCTCTGGTTGAGCTTTTCATTAATCTATATTTTATATGTAAAGTTGACTACAAATAACTAAACAAAGCTAACTTATAAAACCTTACTCAAGAAGTCTTTAGTCCGTTGTTCTTGGGTTTGTTCAAAAATCTGTTCTGGTGTTCCGTCTTCAACAACCACACCGTCTGCCATAAAGATGACACGATCTGCCACCTCACGAGCAAATCCCATCTCATGTGTTACGATAACCATAGTCATCCCTGATTTGGCAAGGTCTTGCATAACAGCCAGTACCTCTCCTACCATTTCAGGGTCCAAGGCTGAGGTTGGCTCGTCAAAGAGCAAAACATCTGGTTCCATGGCCAAACCACGCGCGATGGCAATCCGTTGTTGCTGCCCACCTGACAAACTCTGTGGGTAAGCGTCTGCCTTATCTGGCAAACCAACTTTTTCCAAAAGCTCTTGGGCTCTCTTCTCAGCCACTATCTTGCTCTCACCTTTGGTCTTGATAGGTGACAAGGTAATATTTTCCATCACAGTCATATTAGGAAAGAGATTGAATTGTTGGAAAACCATGCCCATCTTCTCACGCATGGCAAAGAGGTCATTCTTCTTGTCCGTAATATCGACTCCCTCAAAGATAACCTTCCCCTTGGTCGCTTCTTCCAACAAATTCATAGAGCGAAGCAAGGTAGATTTCCCGCTCCCTGAAGGACCGATGATAACGACAACTTCTCCTCTTTTAATCTCGAGGTTGATGCCCTTCAATACTTCATTCTTTCCAAAGGATTTATGTAAATTTTCAATTTTTATCAAGGTTTCTGTCATTATTTCTTATCTCCTTGTCCCATACGTTTTTCAAAAGCTTTCAAGGCCACTGTCAAAATAGAAGTCATAATCAAGTAGTAAAATGCAGCAAATAAAAGTGGTGTTAAAGGTAAATAGGTTGTTGTAGAAACTGTTGTAGCCCCGTTCCACAACTCCATGACACCGATAGCTGATAAGAGGGAGCTGTCCTTGATAATAGTGATAAATTCGTTCCCCAAAGCTGGCAAGATATTTTTGATAGCTTGTGGCAAAATCACATATCTCATAGCGTTTTTAGGACGAATCCCTAGCGAATAAGCCGCTTCTAGCTGACCTTTTGGAACCGCATTAATCCCAGCACGAACAGTCTCAGAAACATAAGCACCACTGTTCATAGAGATAATCAAAATCCCTGGAATCAAGCGAGAAAGATCAACACCCAAAATCCCAACCTGAATAGTCGGAGCATTGATATGCATAAGAGCAAAGGAAATCATAATCTGAACCATCATCGGTGTCCCACGGAAAATCCAAACGTACAAGTTGGCGAGCCAAACAAGCGGTTTAAACTTTGAACGTTGCCCAAAAGCCAAGACAACACCCAAAATAGTTCCCAAAAAGACAACACAGATAGAAATGAGAACCGTTACAACAGCCCCATAGTTAAAATAAGGTAAATACTTAGGTAAAAAAGAAAAATTCATAGTCACACTGCTTTCTAAAATAGAATACTGTATGATTATAACATGATTTGAATTAAAATTCAAATCTTTTGTCTAATTTATTCAAAAAATCTTTAAGCTGGTAGAATTAGCGAGAAATCTTAGTTTTTTCTAGTCAAGTTGACCTCCTTTATGGTAAAATAGTAATGATAAGAAATGAAGGAGAATCAAAATGGAATCACATTTGGTTAGAATCATCAACCGCCTTGAAGCAATGGCAAAAGACGGCGGAAATTTAAAACGTAATTTTGAACGCGAAGGAGTTGTTGTTGCAGAAGTTGCATACAGCCACGACGAAGAAAACGGTTCAATTTTTACCCTTCGTGATGTAGAAGCTCGCGAAACGTATACTTTTGACAGCATTGACTTAATCGCAATGGAGATTTACGAACTCCTCTACTAATCTAAAACAAGCTGGGATTGCCCTTGCATGTCTAACCAAAATCCTTTTTGTCTCACAAATAGGATTTTTTTATAGTCCTATTTCACAAAGATTTTCATTGTAACAACTTCTCAAAGCTGCAATCTTTTTACTTGCTTTACATCCCAATCCTGTTATAATGAGAGTATAGAAATTTGACTATTTTTGACCTTTAACCAGGTCAGGCTAAAGAAAGAAATGAGGTAGATGTATGCTTTGTCAAAACTGTAAAATCAACGACTCAACAATTCATCTTTACACCAATCTCAATGGAAAACAAAAACAAATTGACCTCTGTCAAAACTGCTACAAGATTATCAAGACTGATCCTAACAACAGTCTCTTTAAAGGTATGACAGATTTGAACAATCGTGACTTCGATCCCTTTGGTGATTTCTTCAATGATCTAAACAATTTCAGACCTTCTAGCAATACTCCTCCTATTCCCCCAACCCAATCAGGTGGAGGTTACGGTGGAAACGGCGGTTATGGTTCCCAAAATCGTGGATCTGCTCAAACTCCACCCCCAAGCCAAGAAAAAGGCCTGCTAGAAGAATTTGGTATCAATGTAACTGAGATTGCTCGTCGTGGCGATATCGACCCCGTTATTGGACGCGATGATGAGATTATCCGTGTCATCGAAATTCTCAATCGTAGAACTAAGAATAATCCTGTTCTTATCGGTGAACCAGGTGTCGGAAAAACGGCTGTTGTCGAAGGTCTAGCTCAGAAAATCGTTGATGGAGATGTTCCGCATAAACTCCAAGGTAAACAAGTCATCCGTCTAGATGTGGTTAGCCTAGTTCAAGGAACGGGTATCCGTGGACAATTTGAAGAACGCATGCAAAAACTCATGGAAGAAATTCGCAAACGTGAGGATATCATCCTCTTTATCGATGAAATCCATGAAATTGTCGGTGCTGGTTCTGCAGGCGATGGCAATATGGACGCAGGAAATATCCTCAAACCCGCCCTTGCTCGTGGGGAACTGCAACTGGTCGGTGCCACTACACTCAATGAGTACCGTATCATTGAAAAAGATGCTGCTCTTGAGCGTCGTATGCAGCCTGTCAAAGTCGATGAACCAACCGTGGAAGAAACAATCATTATCCTCAAAGGGATTCAAAAGAAATACGAAGACTATCACCACGTTCACTATACCGATGCTGCAATTGAAGCAGCTGCAACTCTTTCCAATCGTTATATCCAAGATCGTTTCTTACCAGATAAAGCGATCGACCTTCTGGATGAAGCCGGATCTAAGATGAACTTGACCTTAAACTTTGTAGATCCAAAAGTAATTGATCAACGCTTGATTGAAGCTGAAAATCTCAAGTCTCAAGCTACACGAGATGAAGATTTTGAAAAAGCTGCCTATTTCCGTGATCAGATTGCAAAATATAAGGAAATGCAAAAGAAAAAGGTCACAGACCAAGATACGCCTATCATCAGCGAGAAAACAATTGAACATATTATCGAGCAAAAAACAAATATCCCTGTTGGCGATCTTAAAGAAAAAGAACAGTCTCAGCTCATCCATCTTGCTGAAGACCTAAAAGCTCATGTTATTGGACAGGACGAGGCTGTAGATAAAATTGCGAAAGCTATCCGCCGTAATCGTGTGGGACTCGGTACTCCTAATCGTCCAATCGGTAGTTTCCTCTTTGTTGGGCCAACTGGTGTCGGAAAAACAGAGCTTTCTAAACAGCTTGCCATTGAACTCTTTGGTTCTTCTGACAGTATGATTCGCTTTGATATGAGTGAATATATGGAAAAACACAGTGTAGCGAAATTAGTTGGTGCCCCTCCAGGTTATGTTGGCTACGATGAGGCTGGGCAATTAACTGAAAAAGTTCGCCGCAATCCATATTCTCTTATTCTCTTGGATGAAGTAGAGAAAGCCCATCCAGATGTTATGCACATGTTCCTCCAGGTCTTGGACGATGGTCGTTTAACAGATGGGCAAGGACGCACCGTTAGCTTCAAGGACGCAATCATCATCATGACTTCAAATGCTGGGACTGGAAAAGCCGAAGCTAGCGTTGGATTTGGGGCAGCTCGCGAAGGACGTACCAACTCTGTTCTTGGTGAACTCGGTAACTTCTTTAGCCCAGAGTTTATGAACCGTTTTGATGGTATTATCGAATTTAAGGCTCTCAGCAAGGATAACCTCCTTCAGATTGTCGAGCTTATGCTAGCAGACGTTAACAAGCGCCTTTCTAGCAACAATATTCATTTAGATGTAACTGAAAAGGTCAAGGAAAAATTAGTTGACCTCGGTTATGATCCAAAAATGGGAGCACGCCCACTTCGTCGTACTATTCAAGACTATATTGAAGACGCAATCACTGACTACTACCTTGAAAATCCAAGCGAAAAAGACCTAAAGGCAGTGATGACTAGCAAGGGAAACATTCAGATTAAGTCTGCCAAAAAAGCTGAAGTAAAAACTTCTGAAAAAGAAGTATAAATCCTATAGAAAAGGAGTAGAAAATGAAAATTTTCTGCTCTTTTTTACTAAAATAACTATAAGTTCTTGACAGCTCAGCCTTTGTCCATTAAGATAATAATAAAGATAATAGATAATGAGGAAAATGCAATGGCAAACCCAACTTTTGGAGAAAAGAAAGCAAATACAGACTATGTTGCACGCTATGGAGTGTATGCAGTTATCCCTGACGCTGAACAAAAACAAATTGTTCTTGTTCAAGCACCAAATGGTGCTTGGTTCCTACCAGGTGGCGAAATTGAAGCAGGTGAAAACCATCAAGAAGCCCTAAAGCGTGAATTGATTGAAGAGCTTGGCTTTACAGCTGAAATTGGTAGCTATTACGGACAAGCTGACGAATATTTCTACTCTCGTCACCGTGACACCTACTACTACAATCCTGCCTACCTCTATGAAGCAACTTCCTTCAAAGAAGTGCAAAAACCACTAGAAGACTTCAATCATATTTCCTGGTTCCCTATTGACGAGGCTATTGAAAATCTCAAACGTGGTAGCCATAAATGGGCCATCCAATCTTGGAAAAAACAGCATAAGATTGACTAATACTCTTCGAAAATCTCTTCAAACCACGTCAGCTTCGCCTTACCGTATATATGTGACTGACTTCGTCAGTCTTATCTACAACCTCAAAACAGTGTTTTGAGCAACCTGCGGCTAGCTTCCTAGTTTGCTCTTTGATTTTCATTGAGTATAAATCAAGCTACTTTATTTAAAAAGTGCTATAATAGAATTAGAAAATCGGAGGAAATGTTATGAAGCTTATCAATACGACAAACTCACACTCGCAACTTGTAAAAAGCCAGCTAGAGAGTACCGATGCAACCCTTGTTGAAGTTTACTCGGCAGGAAATACAGATGTTATTTTTACCCAAGCTCCGCTTCACTATGAAATCCTCATCTCAAACAAACACCGTGCTATTCGAGAAACTGAAATCGAAGCCATTCAAGAATTTTTCTTAAAACGTAAAATTGATAATGAATCCATTGATGAGGCCAATATCAAAACACTCTACTCAGAAAAATTAATTGAAATTTCGATTCCAACCAAATAAAATTTTGGAGAGATTAGAAAGCTATTGAACCTTATAAGCCAAACATAGGTTCTGATTTACTTTTTAAATCGTCTCCAATTTTTTATCTTGAGATTTTATCATAGAAGATTTTATAGACAATAAAAAGATTTGGTTCTGCTTCTCACAAAACCAAATCTTTTTTATTATGTTAGAAACGAATTGTCTCACGTGTCTTTTCATATGAAGTAACGAAACGGTTGGTTACACCAGGTTCTGCGACTTCCAAAGCTTGCGAAATCTTATCAAATGAAGCATGGTAATCAAATTCTTTTTCAAAGATTTCTAATGAGTCATTAAAGGCTTCCTGAATTCGTTCATCAAATGAGCGGTAACGATTCGAATACTGTAGTAGTTGTTCAGTCAAAGTTGCATATTTAACAATATTATAAGTTTCATCTTCAAGTACTTCCATATCATTTGTTGTAATCTCAAGTATACGGTTTACAACTTCGATATTGACCTGAGCTTCTTCTAGTTCAACCATTAACTCTTCTGTATGGTTACTTGCTGTAAAGAACAACTGTAAGAAATTTTGAGGAATACCTGGAAGATTGCGTTTCTCCATATATCTCTTGATTGTATGAAGACGATTAACATAAATATTTGCCTTTTGGCGAGCATTGATATCATCTTTTTCAATCTGAGCAAGACGTTGACTAAGTTCGACTTGTTCATCCTCAATTTCTTTCAAAGTCGCTTGTAAGTTTTCCAAACGTTCTTCAAGCAATGAATATGGCTCAGAGTGTTCCTCTTGTTCTGAAGTTAATTCTAATACAGATTCTTCCAAAGAGTCTAATTCAGTTTGCAATCTATGAACATGACTAACATCTGTTTCAGAAAATAGATAACTCTTACTTAATCGTTTAATATCTTCGACTAAAACAGCGTTACTATCTTTCATGTGTTGCAGATAAGTAGGAAGTGTTGCTACTAAACCTTCTACCACTTTCTGTGCAGCAATTTCTCTTGTAAAGATATCATAAAGTGCATTAATCTCTTCTTGGATTTGAGTATTTTCGTACTCGGCATTATCCAATTCTAGTTGCGCAATATTCTCATGATTTTTCTTAAGAGCTTCATAAAGCAATTGGAAACGCGCTTCAATATCCGTTTCAGCAAAATGATAGTTAGCATCTAAAAGCTTACGGTAACCATCTTCTAAATCTTCTAGTTGATCTGGTAGCTCTTTAGATAATGTTGTTACAACTGCTGGTATACGATCAACAATATGTGTCAAAGCCAAGATATGATTTTCAGCATTATCCAAAATCACAGCAGCTTCTACTGGGTCACCAGACGAATTTAAAGTTACAAACTGAGAAAACTCTGATTGGATATTTTCCAATTGTTTTTCAATTTCAGACAAACCTTGCCCATATTCTTCAGAATGATCAGCAACTCGATGTTGCAACTCTTCAAACAAGTCCAAGGTATGAAGAACACGTCCACTATTTTTAGACTCTTGTTTCTCCAAATCTGCCAAGGCATTGCGAATTGCTGCAATATCTTCTTCAATCAAGGTAATTTGGCTCTCGATTTGATCAATTTGATGACTAGCTTTGAAAAAACGGAATGAGTTGTTATAACCTTCTGCCTCGAAAAGATTATTTTCGATATCTGCAAAAGAGTTAAGAGATAGGTCAACCCATTTTTGGTTCCATTCACGGAAAGTCACCTGGCTTTGTCCAATCAAGTGCATGTTTTTTACAGCTTCAACTTCATCATTAACTGGAAGATTATACAGCTCTTCTTTTTTCTCTTCTAAAATTGCTAATTTACTTTCATTGCGCTTCCTTACATAGATTGCGATAGCATAGGCAATGACCAATAAAACTGCAACTGCAATTATTAAATAAATTACTAGTCTAGCAGACATATTAAACTCCTTTTTTACTTGAAACAATCGTAATGATTATATCATATTTTTTAGACCAAGGGAACTACTTCTCCCGTTTTTTTAGACATCAAGTGTACTATAGACAGCATTTTCTTCGATAAACTCACGACGAGGTTCTACTCTATCCCCCATCAACATATCAAAGATTTTATCTGCTTCTGCAGCATCATCCACAGAAACTCTAGCCATTAAGCGGTGTTCTGGATCCATGGTTGTTTCCCATAATTGGTGGTCGTCCATTTCACCTAGACCTTTATAACGCTGAATGGTCGGTTTGGTACGACCTTCACTATAACGGGCTAAAGCTTCTTGAAGTTTTATTTCTTGATCTGCACCTGGCTGAATGTATTCTTTAATCTCGCTTCCAACCTTGACTCCATAAATTGGTGGTTGGGCAATATAAACATAACCAGCTTCTAGGATTGGTTTCATATAACGATAAATCAAGGTTAAAAGAAGAGTACGAATGTGGGCTCCATCGACATCGGCATCGGTCATCAAAACGAGTTTTTGGTAACGGGCTTTTGAAACATCAAATTCTGCTCCAAATCCTGTTCCCATAGCTGTAAAAAGACTTCGAATTTCTTCGTTGGCAAGAATTTTATCCATGCTTGCTTTTTCAACGTTCAAAATCTTACCACGAATTGGAAGAATTGCCTGAAATTCACGGTTACGACCTGATTTGGCTGACCCTCCAGCTGAATCTCCTTCGACGATGAAAAGTTCTGTTTCCGCAGGATTGTTAGAAGAACAGTCTGCTAGTTTTCCTGGAAGATTGGAAATTTCCAAACCAGATTTTTTACGAGTGACTTCACGCGCACGCTTGGCAGCAACACGAGCCTTAGCAGCCAAAATACCTTTTTCCACGATACGCTTGGCAATCTGTGGATTTTCCATGAGGAAATCAGAGAAGGCATCACTGAAGAGACGATTGGTAATCTTGACTACTTCGCTGTTTCCCAGTTTGGTCTTAGTTTGTCCTTCAAACTGTGGATTTGGGTGCTTAACTGAAATCACCGCAGTTAATCCTTCGCGAACATCTTCCCCTGTTAAGTTGTCCTCATTGTCTTTCAGTAACTTATTTTTACGAGCATAATCGTTGATAACACGAGTTAGTGCTGTACGGAAACCTTGCTCATGCGTTCCACCTTCATGGGTATGAATATTGTTGGCAAAACTCATGACATTTTCATGATAACCCGTTGTGTACTGCATGGCTACTTCAACTGTGATATCATCCATCTCACCATCTGTATAGATTGGTGTATCAAAGATCACATCCTTGTTCTCATTGATATATTCAACGTAACTAGCAATACCACCTTCATAATGATAATGCTTGGTTTGTTCCAAACCTTCACGCTTATCTGTGATGGAGATTTGAAGACCGCGATTTAGAAAGGCTAACTCTTGAATCCGTTTATTTAATTTATCAAAATCAAATGTTGTTGTTTCAGTAAAAATTTCTGGATCCGGTGTGAAGTGAACTGTTGTTCCCGTTTTATCTGTATCTCCAACCACCTCAAGGTCTGCGACAACATGACCACGACGGTATTCTTGGTAATGAATCTTTCCGTTTTTGTGGACATGAACATCTAATTGAGTGGAAAGGGCGTTAACTACTGACGACCCCACTCCGTGAAGACCACCTGAGACCTTATAGCCACCACCGCCGAATTTTCCTCCAGCATGAAGGACAGTAAAGACAGTCTCAACGGCAGGTCGACCTGTTTTTTCCTGAATATCGACTGGGATACCACGCCCATCATCGACAACAGTGATCGAATTATCTGGCTCAATGAAGACTTGAATATGGTTGGCAAATCCTGCCAAGGCCTCGTCGATTGAGTTATCAACAATTTCCCAGACTAGATGGTGAAGACCTTCTTTTGAGGTTGATCCGATATACATCCCTGGACGCATACGTACAGCCTCTAAGCCCTCTAAAACTTGAATTTGACTGGCATCATAATCCTGTGCCTGCAGATTTTTGATTTCTTCTGTCATCTTTTTCCTTTTTCTTACATGTCTAATACTTGTCTTAAATTCACGATACTGGTAAACAAGTGAGTAGCTAGTCCTGCAGCTTGACCTGCTTCGATATCAATGGGACGATCACCAATAACAAGACCAGAGCTAATCTGATACTTTTCTCTTAAATAAATCATGGACTCAGGATCTGGTTTTCTCTTAAAGCCTGAGTTAGAAGTCACCACTTCTGTAAAATAAGCTGCTATAGAAGTTTTTTCTAAAATTTCCAAGACCTGATCATTTCGATGAGAAACCAAAAAATGACGCCCACCTTGACTTGAAATGTCTTCCAATAAATCAGAAACTCCATCAAATAAAATCGGGTGTTCAAGCTCTCTGGATTCATTTTCCTTGTACTTTTCTAAAAAATGCTCTAAGTTGGGAGCGAATGTCTCAATCGCAAAATCAGTAGAAACCTTTAAAGCCTGATAGACACTATCATGATCTTGTGTGATACCATACAGCACTAATGTTTCAACAAATGCGGCTGTTGAAGTTTCATAATTATCCAGTAAAGTTCCACCTAAATCCCAGATGTAATCGTGATATTTCATAGCTTTCATTATACCATTTTTTCCTTAAAAAAGCGATGATTTCCTAGATTTTTCCAAGTAAAAAAAACGAGAGAGTGACTCCCGTTTTACTGATTTTCACCAAAGACATCTCGATAGAGCATTCCTGCTCGTAAACTCTCTGCGTCTCCTCCTAATTGCTCCACCAACTCGTAGGCAAAGGCAAGGGCTGTTGAGGGACCTCGACTGGTTGTCAAATGACCATCGACCACTACTGTTTCCTTGACGTATTGCCCATCAAGGATTTGCTCTTGAACACCGTCATAACAAGTGTACTTCTTGTTTTTCAATACTCCTGCTTGATTGAGGGCAATTGGTGCCGCACAAATGGCTGCCAGTTTCTTCCCTTCTTGCTCGAAGCTTTGCAATTCTTGAATTAAAGCCTGATTTTCACGCAAATGTGCAGATCCAGGCATTCCACCAGGAAGTACAATCATGTCATAATCTGATAAATCACCATCAAAGATACGGTCTGCTCTTACTTGGATTGCGTGCGAACCTGTTACTTGCTCCTCAAATCCTACCATATCACAAGTGATACTTGCTCGACGCAAGACATCTACAACTGTCAAAGCTTCAATTTCTTCAAAGCCCTGAGCTAACATTACTGCTACTTTAACCATGATTTTCTCCTTATTTGATTCGTTTTAATACAACCTTTTTCCGTTTGAATGGGACTTTTCCGCTCTTTTCTTCAGCTAGATTAGTCTGGTAACTCATCGATAAAAGCAAGCCAACACCGATCAAATTACTGATAATAGCTGATCCTCCTTGTGAAATGAAAGGCAGAGGAATCCCAGTCAAAGGAAGCAAGCCCGTCACAGCACCGATATTTTCAAAGATGTGGAAGAGCAACATCATAATCAAACCAGTGGAAATATAGGTGTAGAACTGGTTATTTGATTTGAGAGTAATCTTCAACATACGGTAAATGAGCATGAGATAGAGAGCAATGACAAGGACTGAGCCAATGAAGCCAAAATCTTCTGCGATAACCGTGAAAATCATATCCGACTCGCGAACTGGAATAAGTAGATTCGAAGCATTAAATCCCTGACCAAATAGGCCACCACTGCCAATAGCAATTTGTCCTTGAGCCTGCTGGTAAGTGGTTGTTTGGGCAAAGTCAAAAGGATTGAGCCAAGCCAAGATACGATTGATTTGGTAGGTCGGCATTCCTAATTGATGAAGAAAAGCCCTTCCGTCCTTGCTGATAAAAATAGCTAAGAAGCCAGCAATACCTGTTACCGCAGTCACAAATACTGGGATAATAATTTTCCAAGAAACTCCTGATAGCAAAACGATTCCTGAGAAGATGGCCACAAAAACCAAAGCCGTCCCCAAGTCACTTTGAAGTGCCAAAAGAACTAGGACTGGAATGGTAAAGAGAATCATCCAGAAGATCAGCAAGAAGTCCAGCGGAACTGTGCGCTTCCATTCCTTATGTTTTTTGGTAAACTGGACAATGACACGAGCCAACATGAGGATATAGGATATCTTCATAAATTCTGACGGCTGGAACAAGGTAACACCATTTACCGATACCCAGTTTTTGGCACCCGTTGATGCAACTAGGCTTGGATTATAAAAGACAATTGGCAAGACCATGAGTCCCAAGCCTAAAATATACAGAAAGGGAGTCACTTTCCAAAGAAATTCTGTATTAAAGAGCATGACCACAAAACCAATCACAAGCCCCAAGGCAATCCAGGCGACCTGCTGCCCTAAAATGGGCAGAATATTGTTTGGATAATCATGACTAACAGCTATATAGATAGCCACCACGCCAATAACCAGTAGAAAAAATACTGGTAATAGCAAACTATAATCGACTCTAGAGTCGAGAGAACGTTTCATATACACTAACCTTATACTTTCATACAATACTATTTATCAAAGTTCATTTAAAAATCTATCAATAGCCTCATTAACTTCAGATTGAGCGATCGTTGTAACGCTCGCTTCTTTTGCTAGAGATACTACTATTTGTTTGCCATATCGCTTTCCGACAATTCTCTTATCCAAAATAAGAGTTAAGGAACGCTGGTGTTCGCGTCTCATACTTCTTCCCAAAGCCTGTTTTAAACGAATAATGGCCATTGGCAATTGATAATCATAAAAGGCATTTTTCCCTTCTTGATTCAGTTCCTGATTAATCTTTTTCGTCAAGGGCTCTTGAGGATTTTGGAAAGGAAGTCTTGGTACAACTTGAATCACAAAAGGATGGCTTGAAAAATCAACTCCTTCCCAAAAACTTGCTGCACCAAGCAAGATTTGTTGTTCTCCTTTTTCAAAGCGTTTCTTCAGTTGATGAACATCGCCATTTTTATACTGGGCTAAATGACTTACAGGGAGTAAATTTGATACTGCCAGAAGCATGTCTTTAGCAGTAAAGAGAACTAAAATCGGTTGCTGGAAAGCTTGAAGATCCATCAGCAAATTAGCTACCTCTTTGGCGTAGATTTCTAAGGAGGTTTCTGTTACCAAGGGGAAATCTTTGATCAAGATCACTTCTTGATCCTGTTTTTTACCAGCTTCAATCTTGACAAATTTAGCTTCGGGATAGCCTAACAGGTCTGCCAAAGAAACTCTCTGACTAATCTCAAGAGTAGCCGACACTCCCAAGACTTGACATGAATCAGGCACTAAGGAAGATAGAAGAATACGGCCTGATTTTGTAGAAGAAATCTGAATTTTCTTTTGACTCGTTTCAGTTGCTTCAAGCCAGTAATCACCTTCAGCCGTAAAATAGCGGACCAGCTCATCAAAGCCTTCTACTTCTAATTCTGAAAAATACTGATGGAGATTGGCCAGAGAATCTAAGATATTTTTCCTAGATTTTCCAGACTGAAATTGTTCTATCAGGTAGAGACACTCAAAGCGAATACTTTCTAGTATTCGTTGCTGGACCTTATTTTGCTCGTCCAGTAAAGCCTTATCAAGCAAAACGATAATAGACTGGATATCGTAGGTCTCTTGAAGCAGATTTTCTAAAGCTAACAAAATCTTTTGAACTTCATCAATAATCAATATACGGTCACTGACAAATTCAGGATTATCTTCCAGTCTGGTTACAAGATAAGCATGATTGGTCACTAAAAGCTTGCAGGTTTGTGCCTTTTCTTGACTACGTTTCCAAAAATCTTCCGTCACAAATAAGCTTTGAGATGATAAATTCCCGTCATGACGAAGATCTGTTAGAAAATGTTGGTAACGGTAGAGTTGCCCGATTTCATCCAAATCCCCCGTTTCTGTCTCTGTCAGCCAGATCAAGAGTTGCATTTTAAAGCGTCTAAATAAGCGATTTTCATCATTTTCCTGCAAGGAACGATAAAAGGCATCCAACTTCAGATAATTGTGTGGTCCCTTTAAACTATGAATATCTGTATGGAACACCTCTTTAAGACGTTTACCTTCTTCTTCCATGGTTTGATTTTGAAGAATCTTTGTCGGAACGCTAAGGACAATCTGACGATTTTCCACTTGGGACAAAGCGGGTAAGAGATAGCCATAAGTTTTCCCAATCCCAGTTGGCGCTTGAATGAATGATACAGGCTCATCCTTCAATAGCAAACCAACCTCTTTAGCAAAACTTTCTTGCTCCTCCCTCACTTCAAGGTTCAACAGAGAAATATTTTTAGAAAAATCTTGAGATAATTTTCGTGGCTCATTGGGAGCTGTAGGTTTCTTGAAATATAGCCCTTGAACTTGGACCAAGTCTGGAGAACTCAGGATAGATTGACTGCGATAAATTTCTTCAATAACTAGGTAAGACTCATATAAGAGAGCATCAGCCATTTCCAGCAAGCGTTCCAAAAGACCTTTCGGAAGCTGGGCCATCTTTTCTCGTAGAAAAAGGAGTAATTCCGCAGTAGCTTGGGCATCTGAAAGGGCTGTGTGAGCGTGTTTTAGAGGAATTCCTAATTCCTGACACAAAATCGGCAAACTATATTTTTCCAGTTCAGGGAAAAAGACCTGAGCCAATTCTACCGTGTCAACACGAGGATTTCTTAATTCATAGCCTTCAAAAAATAAATTTTCCGCCAAGAGATTGGCATCAAACTGAACATTATGGGCTACAAAAATCCCATCCTCTACCAAGTCAAAAATTTTTCTGGCAACTTGCGAAAAATCAGGTGCTAGCGCCAGACGTTGGTCAGTCAGTCCTGTCAGTTCTTTGATATGAGCATCCAAAGGTTCATGTGGATTGACATCCGTCGAATAGTGATCGACGATTTTTCCATCCTCAATCACAACAATTCCCACTTGGATAATTTTAGCCTTACTACCTGTGCTAGTTGCCTCTAAATCCACCACAACATAGCGATTACCAATCGTTTTCATTATAAAAAATTATACCAAAAAAAGGGCCATTTGGCACCTGCAAACATGGGATAATTTTCAAACTCAAGAAGATTACTTTTCTGAAAAATCCCAGTAAACAGAGCATCCTATCCTGCTAATTTTTTTGAAAATGGTGAGGAAATAAGAAAAATTGAGAGAAGAAATGTTTGCATCTTCCTTCTCTCAACGAATCATTTACTTTATTTAACCATATCAGGATCGTAGTCATAAAATCCTGTATCAAGGAAACGGTTTTTAGGGTGTAACTTGCGCACTTCTTCATCCAGCAAGAAGGCTTGGTCATGGCTAAAGTTGCCCTCTTGGATCAAGCTACGCGCTTGGATAAAGAGTTTTGCAATCTCAACAAAGTTCTGACCTGGAGTGTAAAGTCCTTCTAATTTCCAATGAGTAAAACCATGCTCTACCAATTCTGTCAATTTGGTCATCAAATCAAGATCATTGTTGGCAAAGATGTGGGTCCCATGATTGTCTTCAAAAATGGAATAGTGGCTCTCGGGGTCACTTGGCTCAGCCAAGAAGAGGTCCCGCTTGCGGGTCTTTTCATCATCGATATGCGTAAAGTTATAGTAGTTTTGCAAGAGTGGACGTTTAGAATGATGGATGACGCTAGCACCGTAAACCAACACCTCAGCAGGAATTTCCAAAATCTCAGGCATCTTGAAGAGCTCAGCAGATGGAATTTCACGCGCCAAAACAGCCTCAGATGCGCCAGCCTTTTGTCCCCAGAAGTTAATCTGACGACTGCTTGTCACCATAGTTGAGGCATCGTAGATAGTCTTAAAGGAATAACCATCGCGATTGACCACATAAAAGACACCTGCATCCCCAATCGTAATGTAGTCTGTCTTAATTTCTTCCAAGAAATCGAGGAAGGGCTTGATACGGTCCATCATATCTTGGTGCATAAGGGCATTGACTGCAACAATCAATTCCTTACCAGCATCATGAACCAGCTTAGCGATTTCACGCAATTGGTCATGACTAAAGGTTGTTGGCAGACGAAGGCCAAAATCTTTCTCACCGACATAGATACGGTCTACGCCAGCTTCGAGCAGTTGTTTAACTTGTTCAATACTTTCAGCAGTTGCTGTAATGATAATCTTTTCCATAATGAAAATTATACCATATTTCTCAAAAATCAGCTATTCTTTGAAAATGAAAAGGGACTTTATTCTTTTTGTAACCTTTCTGTAATAATTCTCTGCTGAAAAAATGATAAAATAGGTATGTACTGTAAGGAGAGAGACATGCCCGTAAGAAAATTACAATCCTATGAGGTAGACTATCAAGAAGAATTAAACCATCAGGTTCCTCGCTATCAAGATTATACACCTGAAGCGCAATCTGATGCCAATCTCAAGGAAATCCTATTTTTTGTTAATATCGCTGTTTTTTGTATCTGTATTGCTATCTTTAGTTTTATCTTTTTAGCATTAAAATTATCAACTGCTCTTGCCTTTGCCGCAGCAATCGGATCCAGCTTACTTGTTTTAAAAGTACAACGGTCTATTATCAAACGAAAACGTAGAAGATAAAATCGAGTAGGGGATAATCTCTAGCCCCTCTCACACCACCGTACGTGCCGTTCGGCATACGGCGGTTCAACTAACTTTTAACGCATGTCGTTCAAGGTAATAATCCAAACACGAAACCAGTCCACGTTTTTTAAGGACTGGTTTTGATATAGCCCGTTTAAGTACCGACTTCTGAGCTACTAATTGATAGTGATCACCCCAGCCAGATACCTTATCTGCTATCCATTTAGGAACTCCTAACTTAAGCAATCCCCATAATCGTCTAGATTTCTTCTTCCATTGCTTCCAGATAATCACTCGTAGGCGAGTGCGCAAGCGCTTATCTATGCTGGTGACTATACTTTTCATATTTCCCAATGAGAAATAGTTTATCCATCCTCGAATAGACAAATTCAGTTGCTCAATACGTCTTGTTAAGTCTATACTCCATTTCCTCTGTGTTAGTTTCTTCAATTTAAGTTTAAATCTCCGAACACTATCTTGATGGGGGCGACTTTTCCAACCAGCTGATGATTTTCAGAACCCGAAACCTAAATATTTCAATTCTCTTGGTCTGGTAATCTTAGTCTTGGTTATGTTTACTTTCAAACCTAGCCGTTTCTCAATAAAACGACTGACTGAATACATCACACGCTTAGCGGCAGCCTCGCTTCCGACCGTAATCACACAATCATCTGCGTAGCGCACAAATCGAAGTCCCCTCTTTTCTAATTCCTTATCCAATTCATTAAGCATGATATTGGATAAGAGAGGAGATAAATTTCCTCCCTGTGGTGTGCCAACTAGCGTTTTATGACGCTGACCGTTAATGATAACACCTGAATGAAGATACTTACGAATCAAGGATTCCGTATCTCCGTCTTCGATAATGTTATGTACTAAGGACATCAATCTATCTTGAGGAACTGTATCGAAGAATTTCTCTAGGTCTATATCCACTATCCACTCATAGCCGTCATTTAAGTACTCTAAGAGCTTCATGATGGCTTTTTCACATGACCTATTTGGTCTGAATCCATAGCTCGTATCTGAGAAATGGGGTTCACAAATGGGGGTAAGGACTTGAATAATGGCCTGTTGAATCATTCTATCCATAACTGTTGGAATTCCTAGTTGACGGATGCCTCCGTTTGGTTTGGGAATCTCAACTCTGAGAACTGGTTGAGGCTTATATTTTCTTTGTTTTATCCGTTCCTTAGTCAGGCGCCAGTTTTGTCTGAGATAATTATCCATCTCTTCGATAGTAATTCCATCAATCCCAGCTGAGCCCTTATTGGATTTTACTTGATTGTAGGCTTCCAGCATATTTTCGCGTGATAATATCTTATCTAGCAATTTTGACATGTGCGTATTCCTTTCTTGTTTTGGTGCCTGAGGGACATCTTATATTGGTGAACCTTCATCTAGTCAATACGTGATAGAGTCCAGTTCTATCAGACCGTTCGTTTTACAGACACAAGTGAAGTAGGATTACTTCAATCTGTCGTTTTCTCTTTCTAGCGACAGACCTCAAACAGTCTCTCCCCAGACTGTTTGAGTATTCCCCCTTCGCTCCACTTCCATTACAGAAGTTTCCTCACTACTATGGGCTCGGCTGACTTCTCATGATTCGTTGTTACTACGCTTTCAGCGCTCATGAGACCTCACGGGATAAGTTGTACATCTTTCCTCGTTTACTCTCGTGATTTACGCATATAGGTTACGACTACCTTTTTGGACTTTAGAGTTTTAGGCCCCCTTATCCGCTATATACGCCTTACTATCACGTTCCTGTTCGTAGAGCCACGATTTCGCTATCCCTTCCTCTCCCCGCTACCTCACGATAGTCAGGCTTGGGAATCGCTATTGGGTTCACCGGTAGCGGGTGCCCACGGAGGACTTACACCTCAGATGTACGACATGCCCGTCGTACTACAAAATATCGCCCCAACTGGAGCGATATTTTTATTTTTCTTTTTAGATGGTGTATGGATGGCAATCTTCACTTCAAAGCTTGTTCCCTTTGGTTTATTATCTTTGACAGTAATGGTTCCTTTTAGGGCATCTACAATTTGCTTGGCTAGGGATAATCCTAAACCAAAACCACCCTTTTGACGGGTTCTAGCCTTGTCCACTCGATAAAAACGATCAAAAATTTTCTTCTTATCTTCTGTCGAAATACCTACTCCATTATCAGAAACCAGTAAATAGAGACTACGATCGGTAGCTGAAATCACAAAATCAATTTCACCATCCTCTTCAGTATACTTGACGGCATTATCAAATAGGATAGTCATCAGTTGTTTCAGAAGAAGCTGATCCGTGACAATCGTGCGATGGATGCGATTTTCAAAACGGAAGACACGGTCATTTTCCGAAGCAATCATCTCATAGTTTGTAAAAGTCGTATTGAAAAAGCTAGTTGGAACTTCTGCAAGTTCTGGCTTAATCCCATCATCTCTCCGAGCTAAGTTCAGCAAGTTTGTCGTCAAAAAACGCATATTTCGGACTTCTTCTAAACTAGAGGCAATGCTTTCGCTCACATCCATAATGGTTGCTTCTGGCTTACGAAAAAGGGTCTCTAAACGATTTTGCAGAACTGCAAGTGGAGTTCGTAACTCATGACTAGCATTTTCTACAAAGGACTGCTGCTTCTGCATGCTCTCAAGCAGAGGTCGGACACTGACTCGAGCTAAATAGAGACTGGCAAGCAAAGACAAAATCCAGAAACTAGCCATCACGACCACAATCAGTTGCTCATGCTTTTGACTGGCCTGCTCCAACTGACTGGTATTAATCAAGACAGCGGCATACTTGATATTTGTTGAAACCGAACTGATATTGGTTTCCATCAAAATCATGCGATAGATTTCTTCCTGGCCATAGCTATTAAAAACCTGAATCTGATAGATATGGCCTAGTTCTTTCTTTTCTAACTTAATCTTATCCAAGCCCAAAAATCGATTTCCAGAAAGGAGTTGTGTAAAATTTTTATCAAAAAGAATAACCTCTGTATTGGAACTAACATTGGGTTTTACTTCAGTCTTGCTAGTATCTGTAGCGGCATTCTCTAAATCTTTAATCTCTTCTGTTGCCCTATTTACTGCCAGCTGAATAACTGCTTGAGGATTTTCACTCAGTCCATGAAGCTTATCATCCACCGAAGTATAGAGACTTGAATGCATGACCTGCAAAATAATCAGAGTCATGGTAGAGAAAATCAGGGTGAAGACACCGAAGTTGCGGATAAAGTAGCTAAAGTCATCCGCATACCATGTTTTTTTTAGTTTACTGAACATCTTTTAAAATATACCCAACACTACGCAAGGTTTGCAAATTTTCCGCAAAAGTGGTTCCTTTTAATTTCTTACGGACTTTTGAAACATAGACTTCGACAACCGAAATCGTCGTATCACTATCAAATCCCCATAGACGGTCAAAAATCTGAGTCTTGGGCAAAATAACATTTTGATTTTGAAGGAAATAAACTAGTAAATCAAATTCTTTCCCCAGCAATTCGACGGGAGTATCTTCAACTTTAACGGTATTGGTTGATAAATTAACCACGATATTTCCATATGTTAAGGTGTTTTCATTAAACTTACCTGAACGTTTGAGAAGAGCTTGTATCCGCATTTTAAGTTCTTCTAGGTAAAAAGGTTTGGTCAGATAATCATCCGCTCCTAGTTCAAATCCATGTCCCTTGTCATCCAAGCTTTCTTTGGCAGTCATAATCAGAACTGGTGTCGTAATTCCTTTTTCACGCAATTCTTTCAAGACTTGGAAGCCATTTTTTTCAGGCAACATTAAATCCAGCAAAATCAAGTCATAGACGCCACTTTCAGCTTCGTAGAGACCTTCTTCACCATCAAATACCTGCATGACATCCGCAAAATCGTCTAAAAAGTCAAATACTGAATTTGACAGGCCTAGGTCATCCTCAACCAATAAGATTTTTATCATGAGAAACTCCTCCTTATTAAAACCATTATACCAAATTTGCCTTAAAAAAAACTCAACTCCCTCTTACTTTAAGAGAGAAAGTTGAGTTTTTATTATTTTACGAATGTTTAAGCTTTCCCATATTGAAGAACGACTGCTTCTACTGCAGCTTTTTCACGGTTAATCAAGTCAACACGCGCTGCAATTTCCTTGATTCCCATACCGATGTTACGGCTAAGAGCTAGGTCAGAAAGTTGTGGCTCAAAGAATTCTTTGTATTCCGCCAAGCGTTGCTGAGTCTTAAATACGTGAGCAGGAAGGATAACAAAGCTATCAAAGCTCATATCTCCTCCAAGAGCTGCCTTAATCCAAGCCCAGTTTTCACGCGCCCAAGACCAAGCTGTTTCCTGGGTTGCTTGATGACCTAAGAACTGGAAGTACCAAGCAGACAAGTCTTGTGGTTTGACCACAAATTTATCCTTCCAAGTTGTAAGCAGTGTTTGGATGTTCTCTGCATCTGTCGCATAAGCAAGGGCTGCTGCTAATTGACGCTTGAAGGCTGCATCTGTTGTGTGAGTATAAGTATCAAGGTAAAGTGCTAACAAGTCTTTAGTCTCATGATGTTTCATTTCATTGATAAGGACTTGGGAACGGATTGCTGCTGGAAGTCCTGCAAGCTGATCCTTGTGAGCTTCGAAGATTTGGCTAGCGATTTGACTAGCTTCTGCATCATTTGAGCGAATCATCATGGAAACAGCCAGCTGACGAACCAATTCATCCTCATCTGATTCTCCATCTTTAGCTTCGAAACCAAGACGGTCATAGTTGTGACGAGCCAATTTAGCAACTAGTGCTTTGAAGGCTGTTTCAACTTCTGTTCCTTCATCGATAAAGCGCTCAAGAGCAGAAATCACTTGAGAAACAGCTGAAACCACAAGGTAAGACTCTTCCTTGGCAAGTTTATCAAGGACTGGAAGCAAGTCAGCATAAGAAATGTGCCCTGCTTCAGCAAGCAAACGACGTTCTTGGACGATTTGAAGTTTGCTTGTATTATCAAGTTCTACTAATTCTGAAAGAATAGCATCCAGTAATTCACCTTGATAGTCAGTAATGTAGTGGGCTGTATTTTCAGTGTTAAGACGAAGGGCTGTTTTGTTTTCAGCAAGAAGGGCTGCGTAGCCTGGAATTTCGATGCTTTCAGTTTCAAGTGTATCAGGCAAACCTTTCCAGTTGCTATTGAGTGGCACTACCCAGAGACGGTTCTTATCTTCATGCTCACCGATGAAGAATTGTTTTTGCGAAATCTTCAAAACATCATTTTCAACAGTGGCAGTAAGGACTGGATAACCAGGTTGTTCTAACCAAGAATCCATGAAGGCTGCAACATCACGTCCTGACGCTTGACCAAGGGCATTCCAAAGGTCACGACCAATTGTATTGCTGTATTGGTGTTTTTCAAAGTAAGCGTGCAAACCTTTAGCGAAATCAGCATCGCCAAGCCAACGACGAAGCATGTGCATGAGGCGGCTTCCTTTGGCATAGACGATAGCTCCATCAAATAGCGTATTGATTTCATCTGGATGTTTCACTTCGACGTGAACAGACTGCACACCATCTGTCGCATCACGTTTCAAGGCAGACGGAACACCACCTGTTTGAAAATCTTCAAAGATATTCCAGCTTGGCTCGATGGCATCCACACAGACATATTCCATCATGTTAGCAAAACTTTCATTGAGCCAAAGGTCATCCCACCATTTCATAGTAACGAGGTTACCAAACCATTGGTGAGCCAACTCATGTGCCACTACAAGGGCAACTTGTTGACGGCTAGCAAAGGTTGAGTTTTCATCCACAACCAAGTAAACTTCACGGTAGGTCACGAGACCCCAGTTTTCCATAGCACCTGATGAAAAATCAGGAAGGGCGATATGGAGAGATTGAGGGATTGGGTACTTGACTCCGTAGTAATCTTCGTAAAACTCGATTGAACGAACGGCGATGTCCAGTGAGAAATCAAGATTAGATAGTGGGTGGGCTTTGGTTGAGTAGACACCTACGAGGGTACCGTTTTTAGTTTTAGCCGTTACTCCTTGTAAATCACCCGCAACAAAGGCCAACAAGTAAGAAGACATGCGAGGTGTTGTCTCAAACTTCCAGATACCTGTTTCCTTGCGGTTTTCAACATCGATTTCTGGCATGTTTGACAAGGCCACTTCACCTTCTGCTTGGTCAAAACGTAGAGAGAGGTCAAAAGTTGCTTTGGCTTCTGGCTCATCCACGCAAGGGAAGGCTTCGCGCGCAAAATGGCTCTCGAACTGGGTAGACAAGACTTCCTTCTTGACACCATCAGCTGTGTAGTATGAAGGATAAATCCCTGTCATGTTATCTGTAATCTTACCAGAAAAGGCAAGAACCACTTCAACTTGACCAGCCTCAGCCAATTCGATATGAAGGGCTTCATTGTCATGGTCAACTGTAAATGGACGAGCTTGACCTGCAACTTCTACAGAAGCAATTTCCAAGTCTTTTTGATGAAGGGAAATACGGTCACTTTGTGCTTGACCCGTAATGGTCACCTTCCCAGAAAACGTCTTGGTCTCACGACTCAAGTCTAAAAATAAATCATAATGTTCAGGAACAAATTGCTTAATAAAATGTTCAACTGCTTGCATAGTTTTCTCCTATCTAAGTTTAAGAGCTAGAGCTCTTCTTCAAACAAACTTATTATATCATGTTTTGCTTGAGAAAAAAGGATTGGACGGCGATTTCCAAAACTTTCTTCCGTCTAACAGTCTACAGTGGGTAGACCTTGCGAAATTCTTCTAAAACGACCTTGCTGTTAGGTGTAAAAGTCAGCCCAGCCTCCCTCATCCACTCGGTGAAAAAATCTTCATGAACCTGGCGCCAATAGGCTAAAGATTTGTCTCCCTCGCCTTCCTTGTAGGCATGGTCAGCAGAAACTTGATGAAAGGGCTGAACAGAAACCTTTGTAATTTCGACAATGCAGACAGCCTGATTTTGACTATCTAAAATGACATCAAAAGTTTCTTCTTGTGGAAGGGGTTCGTCTTCTAATGCATAGAGGTCGTAGGCAGAAGCCGTTGCTGTCTTTTCTCCTCTTAAAACCAAATCTGCCAAGAGATCAGCATCTACTCCAAAAGCCCAGGCATCTATCTCATCTCCAATTGAGGGATTGATTTGCTTATAGGCATTCCACATTTCTTGCGGTGTCATGGGTTGCTCCTTTGTAATTTTTTACTCACTTCTTTTACATGTTTGAGGTGGTCTGGATGATCAATCTCTAAATCAAAAATCTCTGGAATAGAACTGTAGTGGATAATGCACTTGATACCCATCTGATTCATTTTTTGTATGAAGGAAACATTCAGATAACCTGCCACAGCAAAGTCAATCTTTTTCGTCCTTGCTTTATCCTGCATCTGTCTCAGCATATCTAACATTATTGGACTTTCCATATCATGCCATTGACTGTTTCTCACAGTCGCAAAAACAAAGGAAGTCAAATCATTCATTCCAACTACAATCTTTGAAATGCCCGTTTCCAATATCCTATCCAAGTCAAAATACGCTGACGGTAATTCAATCATTGTGCCAATTTTTCCAGCGAAACCATGCTGACGTAATACTCTAATAGCTTGCTCTAACTGCTCGGCATCATTCACAAAAGGAAAAACAACAGACAGATTGGGATTGGTTTGATAAACTTCTGTAACGACATTTGCCTCAGCCTGAAATTCATTCAGACACGCCAGTAAACGCCTAGTTCCTCTATAACCAAGCAAGGGATGATTTTCATCGAAATACTCTTTAGTCCCCTCTAAACAATTAGCTTCTGTATTCGTTAATTCTGAAAAACGATACCAGACCTCTTCATCTGAGTACAAGGAACAAATAGTGTCTAGATAATCTTTTACAAATTGCTGACAACTTGCTAATATGATGTTTTGATTGAGCTCTCTCAACAAGTATTCACCTCTAATCATACCTACGTGGTGCAATAGTTGAGGATAAATTTTTTCAAGAATTTTTTCGCCACTAAGAGCTAATTGGTTTTTCATCATTCACCTTCCAATTCATATACAAAGTCTTGTCCAATTCTGGAAATCCTAATAATTCAGACTTAACCTTCAAGACTAATGGCGATGCATTTTCTTCTGTGATTTTTTGAATATCCATCCAAACATATCCCAGTGAATCATTCACACCATCAGAGATAGCTTCAGAAATAGTAACTTGAGGTGCCTCCCCATTCATTTCAACATCATACAAGGCCATGATATGGTGAACCATAAAATTTGTTAACTCTTCCCTGACGAAAACATCGTAGATTCGAGGATTGGAGTAGCTTCTAACAGTAAATCCCGTCTCTTCCAAAACTTCTCTAATCAGAGTTTCCGTAAGTCCTTCACCAAGTTGTTGACTGCCACCGGGTAGATCATACCGATATTGATAAGGGCCTCTCGTTTTTTCAATGCAGAGTAACTTCCCATTTTCAAAGCAAACAGCGTAGACTCCAAAGTGTTTTTTGATTTCCATCCAACTACTCCTACTTTAAGCTCCAGCCACCATCTATTGTCAAGATTTGTCCTTGCATGGCGCTTGCTTTTCCACTTGCTAAGAAAAGGCTAATTTCTGCTACTTCCTCTGGCTCAATCCAGCGTTTGATTGGGGTTTCACTAGCCACCCAGTCCGCTAAACCACCTGGTTCAAAGTCCGCAGCGGTCATAGCTGTCTTGACTGCTCCTGGAGCAATCCCAAAGATCTGAATCCCAGCTTCTGCATAGTCTAGAGCCAACTGCTTGGTGAAGCCAGCCAAGGCGTGCTTTGAGGAGGTATAAGCGTGTCCACCTCCACCAGCTAGGCTAGAAGCAATAGAGCACATATTAATAATGATTCCCTCTTTATTCTCCAACATTTGTGTCAAATAATACCGAGTCAACTCAACAGGAGTCACGTAGTTAATTTCAAAAATCTCTTGAATTTCATGCGACGTTTGTTCCAACAGTGGTTTGTAATCATCTAAAACTCCTGCAGTATTACACAAAACATCCACATAAGGACACCAGTCAAAAATTGGTTTCAAGTCTAATGTCAAATCCCTCTGTAAAAAGTGAAAATCACCCTGCAATTGAGGATTTTCACCTTGATCAACTCCATAAACTTGATAGTCCTTCTCTAAAAAGAGGCGAGCTTGAGCTAATCCGATACCTGAGCTCACTCCTGTAATGAGTACACGCCTAGTCATGCACTTCTACCCAATCCGTCGCCAAAATATCACAAGGTGTCGGGCTCCATATGGAAAAACCTTCTCCTTCTCCAGACACGTTGATTAGGAAATAGGGCGTCACTTCAAGTGCAACCCCGCTTTGTTCGATAGTGTCAAAGAGTTGGACATAGTTTTCAGCACCTCCCCAACCAGTACGTACATATTTTTTCTTAGCCTTTAAGCCAGGCAGCATTTCTTCAAATGTCATGTTTTTCTCCTTTAATGTCAATAATTCTTCCCTTCATTATAACAAAAAACCGCTTTAAAACGGCTTTTTGACTGTGATTTATTTACATCTGCTTCTACTTACGGCAAATTATTCCCTGCAGCAAGATAAATTTCATACCATTCTTTTCTTGTTAAGCTAAAGTTTACTGCTTGGCTAACTTCTCTCAAGTGCTTAAGATTTGTGGTACCTACAACTGCCTGCATTTTTGCTGGATAACGCAATATCCAAGAAACGGCAATAGTTGAAGAAGTTACTCCATATTTAATAGCTAAACGCTCAAGTACTTGATTTAAAGCTTGAAATTTCTCATTTCCAACAAAATTCCCTTTAAAATACCCGAATTGTAAGACAGACCATGCTTGAATGACCACATCGTGTAATTTGCAATATTCAAAAATGCTGCCATCTCGCATAGCTGCTTGACTATCTTCCATATTAACATGAAAACCTGATTCAAATCCTGGAGTAAAAGCCGCACTCAATTGTAGCTGATTAACAGCTAACGGCTGCTTGACATCTTTTTTAAGCAACTCCATCATCATAGGATTTTGATTAGAAACTCCAAAATCTCGAACCTTACCTTGTTTATAAAGAAGATCAAAGGCTTCTGCTACTTGGTCAGATTCCATCAAAGCATCTGGTCGATGAAGAAGCAGGCTATCTAAATAATCAACCTGCAATCTTTCTAAAATCCCATCAACTGATTGTAATATATACTCTTTTGAAAAATCAAAATAGGTAAATTCTTCTATGCGAATGCCACATTTTGACTGAATCCACATCTCTTCTCTTAAATCTGGACGATTTTTTAGGACAAGACCTAACAGTTCTTCACAACGACCACGACCATATATATCAGCCAAGTCAAAAGCGTTGATTCCAACAGAAAGTGCTGTTTCTACAAGCTCTTCAACTTCTTTTACAGACTTATCTTTTATTCTCATCATTCCGAGAACAATTTCTGATAATTCTTTGTCATCTTGACCAAGAGTTATGTATCTCATCAAATTTTTCTCCTTTAATATCAATAATTCTCCCCTTCATTATAACAAAAAAACCGCTTTGCAACGGCTTTTTGACTATATTTCACTCCATTTTATCTTCTTAAATCCACGGAAAAAGAGAAAGATTCCAATAAATAGGACAGCTAAAGGAATAATTTTTGTGAAGAAAACGTGTGAAATGCCCATCCACTCATAGTAACGGAGCAGAGAACCTACAACAAGATGGGCAACAATCATACTGACAAAGGGACGAAAGACCGCTTCTTTCCAATTCCAAATACTGATGACTAGAGAAAGCGTAAAGACAAGGAAACTATCCCAGGGAGCAGGAAGATAAAAGGTTCCTTCTTGTATGAAATTTGCCATTCCTACATATCCCAGAACAACTAGAAGAACAAGAATCCCAACGACAATATAAGTGCTAATTTTCATCTTAGGAGAATCTTGAACTAAACTCCATCGTAAAATTGTAGCCACAAGCCCAAATCCAACTAGAAAAAGGAGCAGTTGCCCTAAGAAGGTGAGCAAATTGACTGTTAAGAGAGGACCTTTCGAAAAATCGCCTAGTAGTTGATAATAACGTAATATTACTAAGACAAGGATTGGCGTCAACAGTGACTCCTTGATAGAACTGCGTGGTGCTTCCTTGAGAATCTCTTTCATTATTTTTTTAGGATTCTTACCTAGATAATCCTCTGCACTCATGCCATCTCGTTCTGCTTCTGAGAAATCTAGCATCATCAAATAGATCTGCTCTCTGAGATAGTCTTCATCATAGAGAAATCCAGCAAGATTAAAACTTTCCCACAGCTCCTCAAAATACTGCTGATTCTCCTCAGAAAACTCATGCAACAAAGCGCTTGTTTCTTCATAATACTTCATTTTCTTCATGGTTTAACCCCCGTTCTTAATCCTTTCTACTTTTTGACTCAAATCATCCCATTGTTGCCAAAAGACCGAGACACGCTCTTCTCCTTCTTTCGTTAATGAAAAATACTTCCGATCTGGACCATCTGGCGACGGACGCATGTCGCCTCTTATCCATTGATTTTTTTCTAACTTTTGCAACAAAGGATAAATAGTTCCTGGAACGATAGTATCAAATCCAGCCTCTCGCAAAGTCTGAACTAACTCATAACCATATCGCTCTTTTTGACCAATCATATCCAAGACACAACCTTCAAGAACACCTTTTAATAGTTGAGTTTCTTTCATCCCTTCTCCCTTCTCACCTATTTTGTAATACCTACTAGTATCTTCACCTATAGTATACTACTCCTACACTAGTTTGTAAAGCATAATAGTTAAATAAAAAAACAGAACTAGCATGAACTAGTCCTGTCTATTTTTACCCAATCACACTTCCATTTGGTACAGCTGGATCAACTGTGAGAAGGGTTAATTTTCCATCATGTTCAGCTGATAGGATCATGCCTTGGCTGACATATTTCTTCATCATTTTACGTGGTTTGAGATTGGCAACGATTTGAACTTTCTTGCCGACCAATTCTTGTTCGTTTGGATAGTATTTGGCAATTCCTGAGAGGATTTGACGATCTTCACCATCACCAGCATTCAAGCGGAATTGAAGCAACTTATCTGAACCTTCTACTTTAGACACTTCTTTGACTTCTGCGACACGGATTTCGACCTTGTCAAAGTCTTCAAACTTGATTTCTTCCTTGTTTAGTTTGAGTTCGACTTCGTCTGGATTCCATTCTTTTTCGACAGCTGGCTTGTTGCCTTCCATTTGTTCCTTGATATAGGCGATTTCTTCTTCCATATCGAGACGTGGGAAGATTGGTGTTCCTTTGGCAACTACCGTTACACCTGCAGGGAAATCAGCCAAGCTCAAGTTTTCAAGGCTTGCTACTTCTTCCAAGCCAAGTTGAGTCAAGACTGCACGACTGGTTTCCATCATAAATGGCTCAATCAAGTGAGCGACGACACGAAGGCTAGCTGCCAAGTGGCTCATAACACTTGCCAATTGGTCACGGAGAGCTTCATCCTTAGCCAAGACCCATGGGGCTGTCTCGTCGATGTATTTATTGGTACGTGAGATAAGGGCCCATACCGCTTCAAGTGCACGTGGGTAGTCAACTGCTTCCATGTGTGTATGGTAGTCAGCGATTGATTCAGCAGCTACTTGAGCAAGAGCATGGTCAAATTCTGTCACACCTTCTACATAGGCAGGAATTTGCCCATCAAAGTACTTGTTAATCATAGAAACCGTACGGTTGAGGAGATTGCCAAGGTCATTGGCTAATTCATAATTGATACGGCCGACATAGTCTTCTGGAGTGAAGGTTCCGTCAGAACCAACTGGAAGGCTACGCATGAGGTAGTAACGAAGTGGATCTAGTCCATAGCGTTCTACTAACATTTCAGGGTAAACGACATTTCCTTTAGACTTAGACATTTTGCCGTCTTTCATGACAAACCACCCATGGGCAATCAAACGATCTGGCAATTTGATATCCAACATCATAAGAAGGATTGGCCAGTAGATTGAGTGGAAACGAAGGATGTCTTTTCCTACCATATGGAAGACAGTCCCATTCCAGAACTTGTCAAAGTTACCATGTTCGTCTTGACCATAGCCAAGCGCTGTCGCATAGTTCAGAAGGGCATCAATCCACACGTATACAACGTGTTTTGAATTAGATGGTACTGGAACACCCCATGTAAAGGTTGTACGAGAAACCGCCAAATCTTCCAAACCAGGCTCGATGAAGTTGCGCAGCATTTCATTGAGACGACCATCAGGAGTGATGAACTCAGGATGGGCTTTGAAAAATTCGACTAAGCGGTCTTGGTATTTACTGAGGCGAAGGAAGTAGGATTCTTCAGATACCCATTCAACTTCGTGACCTGATGGAGCAATACCGCCCGTCACATTTCCAGCTTCGTCACGGAAAACTTCTGCAAGTTGACTTTCTGTAAAGAATTCCTCATCTGAGACTGAATACCAGCCAGAGTATTCACCCAAGTAGATGTCATCTTGAGCCAGCAAGCGTTCAAAGACCTGCGCCACTACTTTTTCATGGTAGTCATCAGTTGTGCGGATAAATTTATCGTATGAGATATCTAGTAATTGCCAGAGTTCTTTGACTCCAACTACCATCCCATCAACATAGGCTTGAGGTGTGATGCCAGCTTCTTCAGCTTTTTGCTGAATCTTTTGACCATGCTCATCAAGCCCTGTCAAATAAAAGACATCGTAGCCCATCAGGCGTTTATAACGCGCTAGGACATCACATGCGATAGTTGTGTAGGCAGAACCGATATGAAGTTTCCCAGATGGATAGTAAATCGGCGTTGTAATATAAAAATTCTTTTCAGACATAATTTTTCCTTTCCAGGCAAATGAAACCTGTTTTTCTAACACTTCATTATATCACATTTTTAAGGATTTTCGATAGGGAAATCTATACAAAAACAAGATAGACGAGTGTCCATCTTGTTGATCTTATTCATAACGAAGGGCTTCGATTGGATCAAGCTTCGATGCCTTGTTGGCTGGCAAGACCCCAAAAACTATACCCACGCTAGCCGAAACTGCAAGACTAAATAGGGCAACTGGAATTGATACTCCAACTTCTATACCCGCAATCAAACCTTGCAGTAACAAACCTGCTAAGGCAGTTAAACCACTTGCAATTGTCAAACCAATTAATCCACCTAACAAGGTCAAAATCATGGATTCAATCAAAAACTGGATTAAAATATTGGCACGAGTTGCACCCAAAGCCTTACGGAGACCAATCTCACGGGTACGCTCTGTTACTGAAACCAGCATGATATTCATAACACCAGTTCCTCCAACAAAGAGAGAAATTCCTGCGATGGCACTAATAATCGTCGTCATAAAACTAAACGATTGTTGAACTTCTGCAAATACAGCTGACTCATCTGCTACTTGATATTCTCCCTGTTGCAAGCCAGCAAGCTCTGTCATTTTTCGTGCTAATTCTGGCCCCAGAGTTTGAGTCAAGCTTGTGTCATTCACTCGAAAGACAATATTAGCAATTTCATCTACATTAAAATTCGCAGCAAGGGAGATATTTGTGGTAATAGGCAAGCCACCAAGACCATACATTTTTGAATTTTTAGATTCTGGGCTAGTATAAACACCAATGACTCGATAACTAAAACCATTGACTTCCACAACCTTGTTAATAGCCTCTTGAGGAGATCCAAATAGACTAATGGATAATTCTTCATCAAGCAAAATGACACTTGCAAATTCTTTGAAATCTTGTTCTCTCAGACTACGACCTGCAAGAATTTCATTGTTAACAGCCTCCATATAAGTTCTGTTTCCACCTGTCAAATTGGCATTTTCAACCTTTTTATCTTTATAAGTCAAGATGGCGTTCGTTGAGTTGGTTACATAGTAATTATCCACTCCCTTCAATTTGGCTGCCTCCTTGACCCAAGATTCTTGCGGTTTTGGTGGTTCAACATGAACTTCCTCTTCTTTTCCAGAAACCGTAAAAGCTGATTGTTTCTGAGTAAAAGATCCATCTTTACTTTTTTTAGAAGAGAAAAAGACACTGATATTTTTTTGAGATCTGGTCATGTTTTTATTGAGCTGTCGAGACATGGAATCACCCAGAGCCATAATCACAACAACCGATGAAACACCGATAATAATCCCAATCATGGTAAGCAAAGAACGCATCTTGTGAGCCATAATAGATGAAAAGGCAAATTTCAGATTCTGCATCTTAGTTTTCCTCCTTTTCTAACTGAGCACTATCAGACGAAATAACTCCATCTCGAATGACAATCTGACGTTTGGCATAAGCAGCTATTTCAGGCTCATGCGTTACCATGATAATAGTTTTTCCTTCTTTGTTCAAGTCAACCAATAGTTGCATAATTTGGTTCCCTGTTTGGGTATCCAAGGCTCCTGTCGGTTCGTCTGCTAGGATAATAGAAGGATTGTTTACCAAGGCACGCGCAATAGCTACACGTTGCTTTTGACCTCCAGATAATTCTGAAGGTAAATGGTGACTACGTTCTGTCAATTCAACCTTATCTAAATATTCCTCGGCTAACTTGCGACGTTTTGAAGATGAAACTCCTGCGTAAATCAAGGGCAATTCTACGTTTTGCAGAGCATTGAGTTTAGATAGAAGAAAGAACTGTTGAAAGACAAATCCGATTTGTTGGTTGCGGACCTTGGCTAGTTGTTTTTCACCTAGTCCCGCCACTTCCTGACCTTCAAGATAATATTCTCCACTGCTTGGTGTATCCAACATACCAATCGTATTCATGAGAGTAGACTTACCAGAACCTGATGGTCCCATAATGGCAACAAACTCACCCTCATTCACTTCAAGGTTAATATTTTTGAGTACCTGCAGTTCTTGGTCACCATTACGGTAACTTCTGCAGATATTTTGTAGACTAATTAGTTGCTTCATCAGCCTTCACCTCTTTTCCTTCCTCTAGAGAAGACGTTGGGTTACTGATGACCTTGACTCCATTTGTCAGACCTGAAGTGATTTCTTGGTTGTCTGCATCAGCATTACCCAAACCAACTTCCACTTTCTTGGCCTTTTTCTGCTCGTCAAGCACCCAGACATAGTTCTTATCATTTTCAGTCACAACACTTGTTAGAGGAACCAAAATGGCTTTACTCTTATTCTTGACCTCAACACTTACTGAAAATCCTTGTTTCAAATCACCAATTTCACTTGTAACATCAATGGTATATGGATATTTAGAACCAGAATTACCAGCTGCTGTGGCAGGAGTTGCACTTGCTGCTTCGCCATTGTTTTTAGGGTAGTCGGAGATATAGCTAATCTTACCAGTCCAGCTCTTATCTCGATAAACTTTAGAAGTGAAGGTTACTTCTTGTCCTACAGATAGGTTGGCAAGGTTGTATTCAGATAGTTCGCCCTTAACTTGTAAGTTTTCATTGCTTACAATATGAACCATCACCTGGCTAGCTCCTGTTGGAGATTTTGAAACATTGCGGTTGACTTCGACTACAGTTCCTTCTAGGGTACTGAGAACAGTCGTTGCATCCAACTGACTTTGAGCCTTGCTTAATTGCGCTGCTGCATCTGCACGGGCATCACGAGCATCACCCAGTTGTGCATCAATAGATGAAACTGAATTTCCTGAGACTGGAGCTGGAGTTTGGGCTGCAGCACCTTCTCCTCCTGCTGACACTGGTAACTGTGGAGCCGGAGCTGAAGCGGCTTCATTTCGTGCTTGATTGAGTTCATTGATATGACGATCTGCCTTAGCTACTGCTCGACTAGCTGAATCATAGGCAGCCTGGGCTTCTGAACTACTGTACTTGACTAAAGCCTGCCCTTCACTAACCTTATCACCCACAGAAACAAGGATTTCATCTAAATCTCCCTTACTAGCATCAAAATAAACATATTGTTCATTTTTTGCTGTTACTGTCCCTGACAATAAGACAGAAGATGCCACGCTTCCCTCCTTAGCAACAACAAGATGAGTAGCTTCATCTTTTACAGCAGTATGAGAAGGTTGTCTAAAGAGCAAGATCCCCCCAGCCCCCAATACAACTACACTGGCAGCACCAACTGCTGCATACAATTGCCACTTTTTAGCTTTACCATTCTTTTTCATAATGAAACTCCTTTTTGATTTAAAGTTCTTAACAATATTATACCAAAATTCCCCAATATAAACAATAACAGTTGAGAACGAAATAATGACATTTCAGGATTTAATTATTGTTCGGAATTTTCATCCAATCATTGTACTAGTTATATAATACACTTTATTTTTCCTTTTTGCAAGCCTTTTCTTTCATTTTTTTGAACGTAGCAGATTTTTGCAATCAAATCAAAAAAAAGATAGAATATGACTATCAAAAAATGACACTCTACTATTTAAAAGAGTACAAAGGAGTTTTCAATGAGAGAATATGATATCATTGCTATTGGTGGAGGCAGCGGAGGAATTGCTACCATGAACCGTGCTGGTGAACACGGAGCCAAAGCGGTCGTTATTGAGGAAAAGAAATTAGGTGGAACCTGCGTCAACGTCGGATGTGTTCCTAAAAAAATCATGTGGTACGGAGCGCAAATCGCTGAGACTTTCCATCAATTTGGAGAAGACTACGGCTTTAATACTACTGATCTTAACTTTGACTTTGCAACCCTACGTCGCAATCGTGAAGCCTACATTGATCGCGCTCGTTCTTCTTATGATGGCAGTTTTAAACGCAACGGCGTAGACCTGATTGAAGGCCATGCTGAATTTGTAGATTCTCATACTGTTAGCGTAAATGGTGAGCTGATTCGTGCTAAACATATCGTGATTGCTACTGGTGCCCATCCAAGTATTCCAAATATTCCTGGTGCTGAACTAGGTGGTTCTTCTGATGATGTATTTGCCTGGGAAGAATTGCCAGAGTCAGTTGCTATTCTAGGCGCGGGTTATATTGCCGTTGAGTTGGCTGGCGTACTCCACACCTTTGGTGTCAAGACAGATCTATTTGTTCGCCGTGATCGTCCTTTACGAGGTTTTGATTCTTATATCGTTGAAGGTTTGGTCAAGGAAATGGAAAGAACAAACTTACCACTTCATACTCACAAAGTCCCTGCCAAGTTAGAAAAAACTGCTGAAGGCATTACCATTCATTTCGAAGATGGTACTAGTCACACAGCTAGCCAAGTTATCTGGGCTACTGGTCGCCGTCCAAACGTTAAGGGCTTGCAACTTGAAAAAGCTGGAGTGACTCTAAACGAACGTGGCTTTATCCAAGTGGATGAATACCAAAATACTGTTGTTGAGGGAATCTACGCTCTAGGTGATGTAACAGGTGAAAAGGAACTGACTCCAGTTGCTATCAAGGCTGGACGTACTTTGTCTGAACGTCTCTTTAACGGAAAAACAACTGCAAAAATGGACTACTCAACTATTCCAACCGTTGTCTTTTCACACCCTGCTATCGGAACTGTTGGCTTGACAGAAGAGCAAGCTATTAAAGAATACGGTCAAGACCAAATCAAGGTATACAAATCAAACTTTGCATCTATGTACTCTGCTTGCACTCGCAACCGTCAAGAAACACGTTTCAAATTGATTACAGCTGGTTCGGAAGAAAAAGTTGTCGGACTTCATGGAATTGGATACGGTGTTGATGAAATGATTCAAGGATTTGCTGTTGCTATCAAAATGGGAGCAACCAAGGCAGACTTTGATGCAACTGTGGCGATTCACCCAACTGCATCCGAAGAATTTGTAACCATGCGTTAATCGAAACAAAAAAGCTGATACAAATGTGTCGGCTTCTTTTTTGATATTCACGAATCGATAAAAACAACTTACCCAGTCAGCAAAATCGGCCGTTACAGTTTTTTGTTACCTTTGTTACGAAAACAGGTTGACAATAATATTAAATTAAGTATAATAGTTACTATACATAAGAAAAGAGGTTAACTATTTTGAAAAAAGCTCACGTTTATGCTATCCCTGCTATTGGAGCTGCTCTCATTGCTGTTTTAGCACAAATCAGTCTTCCAATTGGACCTGTTCCCTTCACTCTGCAGAACTTTGCAATTGGCTTGATTGCTACTGTCTTTAGACCGAGAGAGGCTGTACTTTCTGTTGGACTCTATCTTCTTCTAGGTGCCATCGGTCTTCCTGTCTTTGCAGGAGGTGGAGCTGGATTTCATGCTTTGATTGGTCCTACTGCAGGCTATCTTTGGTTTTATCTTGTTTATTCTGGACTTACTTCTTCTCTAACTAACAGCGATAGTGGTTTTGTCAAAATTTTTCTAGCAAATCTCTTGGGGGATACACTTGTCTTTGTTGGTGGGATTATTGGATTGCATTTCCTAGCTGGAATGCCATTTGAAAAAGCTCTTCTTGTGGGGGTATTTCCCTTTATCATCCCAGATCTTGGTAAAATTATTACCATTAGTTTTATTAGCCGTCCATTACTTCAACGCCTTAAAAATCAGGCTTACTTTACTAACTAAAAAAGGATATCGAGTTGTCATGACTCAGTATCCTTTTCTTTCATTTTGAAAACTTATACTCTTCGAAAATCAAATTCAAACCACGTCAGCTTCGCCTTGCCGTACTCAAGTACTGCCTACGGCTAGCTTCCTAGTTTGCTCTTTGATTTTCATTAAGTATTAGTTACCTTTAAAGGCATCCACCATGGTTTGAAATTCTTCATTTGAGAGAGTAATTCCTTTGCCCATTTTAGTATGATCTGGACTCCAAGCACGAATATCAAACTTTGCAGGGGCACCATTAAAGCTCACCCGGTTGATTTCCTTAGTCCAACCTTTTTCGTTTTCAGAAAGAGTCAACAAGTGCTCTTCGATTTCAAATGTAAATTCTGCCATTTTCTTCTCCTTTTTTAGCTTTCATTTGATTATTCGTAAAATCTTGTAGATTTTAGGAAAATTTTATATAATATTGATATAAAAGAAGGGAGGCCAATATGAGACATAAATTCCAGCAAGTTCTAGATAAAATACATGACTTTTTAAATGGACATGATCAACCAGACCATACTGAAAGCAACTCCCTTACAGCCACTATTGAAGAGGCTATCCAGAAACAAACTGCTGTTCACCTTATCTTGTCTGAGACAAGTTTTACAGGTGATATCATCAAATACGATCAGCAACGCCAGCAAATTATCGTGAAAAATTTTGCTAAAAATGTAAGCCGTATTATCCGCATAAGCGATATTCAACGCCTGCGATTTGTCCCTTCAACTGTCCAAACAGCTCAAAAAAATAGATTTAAGAAAGAGTGAGATGTAGTTGCTTCATCCCACTCTTTTTCTTAGCGAATTTGTTCAAAATGTAAATGAACAGCGATATGGTCTCCATAACCACTTCTTTCCAAATCTCGTTGTAGACGATAGGAAATGTAGTGTTCTGCAATGGTAATGTAACCTGCACCCAATAAACGGTGTTCAACCATAGACTGAATCATGCTAATGGTAGCACGTTCCACCTTGGCTTCTTCCAAATCCAAAACCACTTTCTTAGTGACTTGTGCAAGGTTTTGACGCAAATCATCTGTCAATACATAGACAGTCTGGGCTGCCTTTAAGATAGCTTGGTAAATCTTATCTGGATTAAATTCAGCAATTTCTCCATCACGTTTGATTACTTGCATAGGGTTCTCCTTTATTCTTTGTTTTCTTTGATTTCTGCCAGCATTTTTTCTTCTTCTGCTGTCAGTTGATAATGTTCAAGCAAATCCGGTCTGCGTTCGTAGGTTTTCTTTAAACTCTCATACAGGCGCCACTGACGAATCTTTTCATGGTGCCCGCTCATCAGAATATCCGGCACAACCATACCACGATAATCATAGGGACGTGTGTACTGAGGATATTCGAGAAGGCCTGAAGAAAAACTATCATCTTGGTGGCTAGACTCCTTTCCAATCACTTCTGGAATCAGGCGTACCGTAGCATCAATCATGGTCATAGCTGCCAATTCTCCTCCAGTTAAGACATAATCTCCTAAGGAAATCTCATCTGTCACCAAGGTCTTGATCCGCTCATCATAGCCCTCATAGTGACCGCAGATAAAGATAAGTTCTTCCTCTTGAGCCAAATCCTCTGCATAGGCCTGATCAAACTGCTTGCCAGCTGGGTCTAGGAGAATGACGCGCGGATTTTTCTTTTCAATAGCATCAAAGGCATCGAAAATAGGTTGCGCTCGGAGCAACATCCCCTGTCCACCTCCATATGGCTCGTCGTCTACATGACGGGCCTTTTCAGCATTTTCTCTAAAATTATGATACTGGATATCCAAGAGCCCTTTTTCTCGAGCCTTTCCAACGATTGAGTGCTCCAGTGGAGAAAACATCTCTGGAAAGAGGGTTAAAATATCAATTTTCATCGTCTAGCCCTTCTAAGATTTCCACATCGACGCGGTTATTTGGAATATCGACATTGAGAACCACTGGTGGGATATAAGGCAAGAGCAAGTCTCGTTTGCCTTTTCGCTTGACCACCCAGACATCATTGGCACCTGGTTGTAGGATTTCCTTGATGGTTCCGATCAAGTTATCTTCCTCATAGACCTCCAAACCAATAATCTCGTGATAGTAGAATTCACCATCATCTAAATCGTTTAAATCTTCCTCAGCGACCTTGAGACTGTATCCCTTGTACTTTTCGATAGCATTAATATGGTACATATCTTTGAATTTGATAATGTCAAAGTTCTTCTGTTTACGGTGACTAGCGATGGTCACTGTTTGGACAAACTGATCTTTTTCATCAAACAAGGCCAGCTCAGCCCCTTTTTTAAACCGTTCTTCTGCAAAATCTGTCACAGACAAGATTCGCATCTCACCCTGTAACCCTTGCGTATTGACGATTTTCCCAACATTAAAGTAGTTCATCTTGTCTCCTGTACTCTCCTTCTTTCCATCTTATTCTGACAATTCTCGAATAATAGTCGCAATTTTTTCGGATTCAGACCACTGTAAATAATGGTGATTCCCTCCTAAAATGAGTTTAGTATTGGAAGTCCAATATTCTGATTCTCTGTACTCTTTTTCTCTATAAGCCTGACAAAAAATAAATACAGGGATATGAGATTCTACCGACAAATTCTCAAAATCTTCCTCAGTAATTTCTCCAGATATCTGAAATTCTGGATCTTGATTTTGCAACTCTGAACCTTTTTCTTGCATTAATTCCCAGATTTCTTTATTAGTTTCAGGGTTAAATGTGGCTTGAGTTAAGTTCTTAAAATAAAGTTCAGGACCACACTCGTCAATCAGCCTCATCTGCTCTTCCATTTCTGGATAAGGATTTTCTGAAAAATCAGCAAACATGACGTTTTTAGTTGTCGGTTCAATTGCTACTAAAGCCTGATACTTAATTGGTTTCTTGAGCAATTTACAAGCTAAAATTCCACTCAAACTATGTACACAAAGTATATATTCAGAAATCGCCAATTCTTCAAGTACTTTATAAACCGCATCTGCAAGATTATCTAGATTTTTTCCAGCTTGGTCATGAATCGGACTCCTACCTGTGTTTGGAAAATCAATTGTCAAATAACCAATTGTGGGAGGAAGCTTTTCGAGTATAAGTGAAAAATTTTCATAACTTGGTAACAAACCTGCGCCACTTAAACAAACTAGCATTTTCTTTTGCTTTTGATAAGTAACAGAGAGACTACCAATTTCTGTAGATACTTCAATCCTCTTCATAAAGAAATCCACTCATTCTGTATAATGAATTATTAAAAATCCTTATCCTTTATTTTATCACGTTCCAGGGATTTTCTCAAGTTGGAGAAAGAGGACATCAACTCTTGTCCCCTTTCAAAAATCCTTCCAAATCTCGTTCATGCTGATATTTGATAGCCGCCTTTTTGTCTTTTTCAAAAATGGTCTTGGTTAGATCTATGTCGTTGATGACGGCGATTGCGACAGTGTAGTGAATAATATCAGCAAGTTCTTTTGCTAATTCCTCGTTAGAATCCTGAACGCCATCTTTTCTACCAGAACGACCATTCAAAACCTCGGCTACTTCTCCAACTTCCTCCACTAGCTTGATAAAGAGGCCTTCCTCAGTTCGAGACTGCTGGTAATGTTCCAGTAGGTAGTCTTGTAATTGTCTAAACGTTAAATCCTTCATATCCTGCTCCTTGCAAAAAAAGCGAGACATTCGTCCCGCCCTTCTTATTTTTCGTCAATAACGATTCTTACTTTTTTATCTTCAGTTGGGACAGAGTAGACAATCGTTCTTATCGCAGAAATAGTGCGACCCTTACGACCAATTACACGACCCACATCGCTTTGATCAAGATCCAAATGATATTCCAAAAACTCTGGTGTATCTTCAATCTTGATAGTTAAGGCATCTGGTTGTGAAATCAAGGGTTTCACAATCGCAATAATGAGATTTTCAATCGTATCCATCTGTCAACCTACTTTAAACTTATTTTGAGAATTTAGAATCGTGGAATTTTTTCAATACGCCTTCTTTTGAAAGGATGTTACGAACTGTATCTGAAGGTTGAGCTCCATCAGCCAACCATGCAAGAACGCGGTCTTCTTTCAAAGTTACTTGGTTTTCAGCAACAAGTGGGTTATATGTTCCAACTGTTTCGATGAAACGTCCGTCACGTGGTGAACGTGAATCTGCTACGTTGATACGGTAGAAAGGTTTTTTCTTAGAACCCATACGAGTCAAACGGATTTTAACTGCCATTTTTAAAGTCTCTTTTCTTATTTTTTATTTCGGTGAAATAGCTGAGCTATTTAGCACATGTTCTATTATAGCAGATTTCTGACAGGTGTCAAGAAAAAAACTTGACAGACTATAAAATTTTTAAACCATTTAGAAATTTGTTAGAAGTAGGAAATAAATGTTTGAAAGAGGCTATCAGTGAATACTATTTTATACTCAATGAAAATCAAAGAGCAAACTAGGAAGCTAGCCGCAGGCTGTACTTAGGTACGGCAAGGCAAAGCTGACGTAGTTTGAATTTGATTTTCGAAGAGTATTAGAAACATTTTATAAAGACCATCAACTCAAACCCTTCATCTCTCCTGAACGAGATTTGAATACTTGGCTCCTAAATCCCAAGCCTGCTCCCAAAAGAAACATGGAATTATTAACAGATGATTTACTAGCAGGAGATATCATTTTACTATGGAGAATCCAGTTTGGCACTTTTACCACCGAAACCTGGTTTCCTAAATACTTCGAGTACACTTATGGTATTGATACCCCTAAGCATCTAAAACTCTGGTAGAAAAAGGTTATACTGTCATTGAAACTGCTTCTGATTCACTTGATCATCTCAATGCTACTATGAAAAAGAATATTCTGAAAAGCAAGGGAATTACAGAACTATCTAAGATGAAGGCTACAGATCTGGAACAAGCCCTTCATAACAACTTTTCAGAAGAAGAATTGGCAAGTCACTTTTCAATTCGTGGCTACAAATTGACTCTAAAGGGGAGCAGATACTGGAACAATACAAGGGAATTATCGACCGTCATCCAAAGAAAAATCTTTAATCAAGTGATTTTTTGGTTGATTTTCTCTAAAATTACCTTGTCACTAACATTTGAAATCCCCTTCCTTTTAAGGTACAATGGTAGAAATGAATTTTTGAGAGGATCAGAATGAAAAAACTAGCAACCCTTCTTTTACTATCAACTATAGCCCTAGCTGGATGTAGTAGCATCCAACGCAGTCTGCGTGGTAATGACTATGTTGATTCCAGTCTTGCTGCTGAAGAAAGTTCCAAAGTAGCTGCCCAATCTGCCAAGGAGTTAAACGATGCTTTAACAAACGAAAACGCCAATTTCCCACAACTATCTAAAGAAGTTGCTGGAGATGAAGCTGAAGTGATTCTCCACACAAGTCAAGGAGATATCCGCATTAAGCTCTTCCCTAAACTGGCTCCTCTAGCAGTTGAAAACTTCCTCACTCATGCCAAAGAAGGCTACTATAACGGCATTACCTTCCACCGTGTCATCGATGGCTTCATGGTTCAAACTGGAGATCCAAAGGGAGACGGTACAGGCGGTCAGTCCATCTGGCATGACAAGGATAAGACAAAAGACAAGGGAACTGGTTTCAAAAACGAGATCACTCCTTATCTCTATAACATCCGTGGTGCTCTTTCTATGGCTAATACTGGTCAACCAAACACCAATGGCAGCCAGTTCTTCATCAACCAAAACTCCACAGATACCTCTGCTAAACTCCCTACAAGCAAGTATCCAAAGAAAATCATCGAAGCCTACAAAGAAGGTGGAAATCCTAGTCTAGATGGCAAACACCCAGTCTTTGGCCAAGTGATTGACGGGATGGATGTTGTAGATAAGATTGCTAAAACCGAAAAAGATGAGAAAGACAAGCCAACGACTGCAATTACTATCGACAGCATTGAAATCGTGAAAGACTACGATTTTATACTCAATGAAAATCAAAGAGCAAACTAGGAAACTAGCTACAGGCTGCTCAAAGCACTGCTTTGAGGTTGTGGATAGAACTGACGAAGTCAGTAACTATACATAAGGCAAGGCGACGTTGACGCGGTTTGAAGAGATTTTCGAAGAGTATTAAATCTTAAAAACCAAAAAATACAGTATCCACATACGGTACTGTATTTCTTTTATCCTCATTTTTAAGTTAGCTTGTTAAAATCCCAGATTTGGTCCATCCAGCCTTCATAAAAGTCTGGTTCGTGACAGACCATAAGAATCGATCCCTTGTATTCTTTGAGAGCGCGTTTGAGTTCATCCTTGGCATCCACATCCAAGTGGTTGGTCGGCTCGTCCAGCACTAAAACGTTGTTTTCACGATTCATCAAGAGACAAAAACGAACCTTAGCTTGTTCCCCACCTGACAAGACCTGAATTTGGCTTTCAATATGCTTGGTTGTCAAACCGCAACGGGCAAGGGCTGCACGGACTTCAGCTTGGTTAAGTGCAGGAAAGGCATTCCAGACAGCTTCAAGTGGTGTTTGACGATTACCACCTTCTACTTCCTGCTCAAAATAACCTAGTTCTAGGTAGTCACCGCGTTCCACTTCCCCAGTGATTGGCGGGATAATTCCCAAAAGAGACTTCAAGAGAGTTGTTTTCCCAATACCATTTGCTCCGATAATGGCAACCTTTTGATTGCGTTCAAAGGTAAGATTTAAAGGCTTAGTCAGAGGACGGTCATAACCAATTTGCAAATCCTTGGCTTGGAAAATAAAGCGCCCTGGTGTACGAGCCGGTTTAAAATCAAAGGACGGCTTTGGTTTCTCACTTTGCAGTTCGATAATATCCATCTTATCCAATTTCTTCTGACGAGACATGGCCATGTTTCGTGTTGCAACACGCGCTTTGTTTCGAGCGACAAAGTCTTTTAGGTCTGCAATCTCTTTCTGCTGACGTTCGTAGGCCGCCTCTAGCTGAGATTTCTTCATAGCATAGACTTCTTGGAACTGGTAGTAGTCACCAGAGTAACGCGTCAGCTGTTGATTTTCCACATGATAGACGATATTAATCACATCATTGAGGAATGGAATATCATGTGAAATAAGAACAAAGGCATTCTCATAGTTTTGGAGATAGCGCTTGAGCCAGTCAATATGCTCAGCATCCAAGTAGTTGGTTGGCTCGTCCAGAAGTAAGATATCAGGCTTTTCAAGGAGGAGCTTGGCCAAAAGCACTTTGGTTCTTTGCCCACCTGACAAAGAAGTTACATCCGTATCCATACCAAAGTCCATGACACCAAGAGCACGCGCCACTTCGTCAATCTTAGCATCCAAGGTATAGAAATCACGACTCTCCAGACGATCTTGGAGTTCGCCCACTTCTTCCATGAGAGCATCAACATCCGCTCCGTCTTCAGCCATTTCCATATAAAGGTCATTGATACGGGCTTCAGCTTTGAATAGCTCATCAAAGGCTGTACGGAGAACATCACGAACAGATTGGCCTTCAGCAAGGACAGAGTGCTGGTCCAAATAACCAGCCGTCACATATTTAGACCATTCGACTTTCCCTTCATCTGGCAACATCTTACCAGTCACAATGCTCATAAAGGTTGATTTTCCTTCACCATTAGCACCGACTAGACCGATATGTTCTCCCTTGAGGAGACGGAAGGACACATCTTCAAAAATTGCACGGTCACCAAAACCGTGACTCAGATTTTTAACTTCTAAAATACTCATTTTAATTCCTTATCTTGTTTTTATGTAATTGTTTATAGAGGAGCCAAGCCAAATATCCACCCAAGGTGTTGGTCCACAAATCATCAATCTCAAAGACGCGATTGAAATCAAAGAAAAAGTCCAAGACCAACTGCGTACACTCAATTCCAAGACTAACTAGAAAACTGAAAAGAAGAACCCTTTTTGTTTTCCTTAAGTTTGGAAAGAGATAAAGGAGTTGGAAGACCAGAGGAAAAAGCAAGAAGACATTGAGGATATTTTGTAAAAAAATCCAGCATAATTGTCCCACATCACTCACTTCACTCAGTTTCCAGAAAGAATTGAAAGGAGTCAAAAGAAAAACCAGGCGTCCAAGATGCTGAATACCTGGAGTTTCCACTCCTACGGGAGAATGTTCTTGAGGAGTAAAACAAAAGTAGACGATACAAATGCTATAGAAAATGACTCCCCAGACCAAAATATGATTATGAGTTTTCTTCATCATTAAGGATTGACTGCTGCGACTGCTTTCTGGCGGTCACGTTTCATTGTATTAGAACGCAATTGTCCACAAGCTGCATCAATATCAGTTCCATGTTCTTGACGAACCACACAGTTGACCCCTTTTTTCTTAAGAGTATCATAGAAGGCCATGACGCGCTCTTTTGGGCTACGACTATATTGGTCATGCTCACTAACTGGGTTATAAGGAATCAAGTTGACATAAGACAATTTCTTGATATTCTTGAGCAATTCAGCCAACTCAAGAGCCTGTTCTACACCATCATTGACTTCATTGAGCATGATATACTCAAAGGTTACACGGCGATTAGTTGTTTCAATATAGTACTCGATAGCGGCGAAGAGTTTTTCAATCGGAAAGGCACGGTTAATCTTCATGATGCTTGAGCGCAATTCATTGTTAGGTGCATGAAGAGAAACGGCAAGATTGACCTGAACTCCTTCATTAGCAAAATCACGGATCTTGTGAGCCAATCCAGATGTTGAAACTGTAATATGTCGAGCACCGATTGCCATTCCCTTGTCATCATTGATGGTACGGACGAAATTCAAAACATTGTTGTAGTTATCAAATGGTTCACCGATTCCCATGACAACGATATGGCTGACGCGCTCATCCTGACCACGCTCATCAAAATATTTCTGAACCAGCATGATTTGCGCTACGATTTCACCGTTATTGAGGTCACGTTGTTTCTTAATCAATCCAGAAGCACAGAAGGTACAACCAATATTACAGCCGACCTGAGTTGTCACACAGACAGACAAGCCATAATGCTGGCGCATAAGCACCGTCTCAATCAACATACCATCTGGTAATTCAAAAAGATATTTAACTGTCCCATCAGCAGACTCTTGAACAATACGTTGTTTCAAGGGATTGACCACAAACTGGTCATTAAGCTTAGCAATCAAATCCTTGGAAAGGTTGGTCATCTCTTCAAATGACTGGACACGTTTACGGTAAAGCCATTCCCAGATTTGATCTGCACGGAATTTCTTTTCTCCCTGCTCCAATACCCATTCCTGCATGGTTTGACGTGTTAAACTATAAATTGACGGTTTCATTTCTTCTCCTTATTACTACTCACTTCTGACGAATGACAAAATGACGTTGTCCCTTGTCCTCTTTCTGAGAATGCTGGTCTTTCTGACGACGTCTATTTTTCTTATCTGCATTCGGTTTTCGTTTTGTTTGAGCCGATTTCTTTCCTTTTCTAGAAGGTGTTTCTTCTTCCTTCTTACGCATTTTCTTGTCAAATGATGCTCGCTTAGGGGCTTCATTTTCTAAGACAAAATAGGCACAACCATAACTACAATACTCTAAAAGGTAGTCTTGTAAACGACTGATTTTTTCAAGTTTTTCTTCTGTTCGATCATCCTTATAAAAACCTCGTAGGCGAAGCTGTTCGTTGCTCCAGTCTCCCACGATATAATCAAACTTGGTTAAGACTTCTGAAAAACGCTGATTAAAAGCCGTCACATCAAAGGCATCCTTGATATTTTCCACCAAGGAAAAAGCTATCCCTTCCGTTTCGACCTTGTCCCCATGTAAATGGAACTCAGGACCAGGAAACTTGTTATAGTTGTATAATTCAGGTGCAATTTCTTTTCGCATAGATATCCTTTTTTCACGATTACTTAATACTTTATTCTACCATAATTTCTAGCAGTTAGCACGTTTCTCATAAAAATGAAAAAAGTCTGACGATTTTGTCAGACAAAAATCATATAACCTAAAAAAGAGAAGAACCATTCTTCCCTCCAACTATCATTATTTAGCAGCTGCGTACAATTCATCTACTTTGTTCCAGTTGATCACTGAGAAGAAAGCTTTGATGTAGTCAGGACGCACGTTGCGGTATTTCACGTAGTAAGCATGTTCCCAAACGTCCAAGCCCAAGATTGGTTTTTTACCTTCTGAGATTGGTGTGTCTTGATTTGCTGTTGAAGTCACTTCAAGTTTACCTTCTTTGTTGACAACCAACCATGCCCAGCCAGAACCAAAACGAGTTGTTGCTGCTGCAGTGAAGGCTGCTTGGAATTCTTCAAATGAACCAAATGTTGCATCGATTGCTGCTGCAAGTTCTGCTGATGGAGCTGTTTTCTCAGGAGTCATCAATTCCCAGAAAAGAGCGTGGTTCAAGTGTCCACCACCGTTGTTAATAAGTGCTTGACGGATATCAGCTGGGATAGATTCTACATCAGCAAGCAAGGCTTCAAGGTCTTCACCGATTTCAGGGTGTTTTTCAAGAGCTGCATTAGCATTGTTGACATAAGTTTGATGGTGTTTGTCATGGTGCAAGTGCATTGTTTCCGCATCAATGTATGGTTCCAAAGCGTCGTATGCATATGGAAGATCTGGTAAGATAATAGCCATCTGTAATACCTCTTTTTCTTTCTATATGAAAATGATAACGCAAACATTCACTTTTTTCAAGTTTTTTGCTTATAGATGAAGAAATCACTGAAATACTTTCTAATAAAACAAGCAAATCAGCAAGAAACCCACAACAAGATAATCCTGACGCGGGCTAAAATTTTTTCAGATAGTATCGTATGTTGAAATAAGATTTGAACAAATTAATTATCAAAATAAAATTAATTTCTAGAAATGTTTTAGCATCCGTAGTGTACTATTCCAGTTTCAATCTATTATATCAATTGATCTGACTAGCAATCTGTAGGAGTGCCTTTTCAAAAAGGAAACCTTTTTCATAAAGACCTGTTTTAATCTGATAGTCAGTCTCAATCAAATAAGAAATAGCTTGCTTCAGAAAGCTCAAGGAAAGTCCTCGCGAATCTCTCAGCGCAAACTTAATTTGATAGAGATTAGGAGTGCGTCCTAGATAGCCACCTAGACTACTTGCAATCTGCGCTTCTGTTTGCCCAGACTCCGCCAAAATCTTCACCTGAGTAAAAGTCCGAAATTGTCCTAACATGACTGCAATCAACTTGATTTCGTCTTCCCCTTGCAAGGTCAAATCTCTAACCAAGTCACGTGCCTGATCCATCTTTTTAGTCAGAATATACTGAGTTAAATCAAAAATATTGTCCTGTAAAGTCTTGGGAATAGCATTGACAATATCCTCTTCCTCGATAACAGAATCTGCCTTATAGGACTGTAAAAAGAGGAGATTTTTCTGGATTTCACTAAATTGAAAACCAGACTTGATGAGGAGATTTTCAAAAGAATTATTAGCAAACTGCAGACCTTGTTTCTGGCTCCACTTTTGGAAATACTGGCGCAATTCTTGTTCTTTGGCTTCTACTGCATCAAAAACCTTGGCATCACGCTTAAGTAATTTGACCAACCGTCTCTTGCTATCAAGTTTTCCTTCCGCAAAGATCAACAACTTGGTTGTTGGCGAAGGATTGTCAAGATATTCTTCAAATGACTTGAGCTCATCATCTGTCAAAAAGCGCTTTTTAGCAGTTGTGATATCGACAAAATGGTCTAATATCACGATTTTCTCATCCGCAAAGAAAGGAAGGCTGACCAATTCCAGTTCCACTTCCTTATAGACCACTTCTTTCATATCAAAGTAGGCTAAGTTGAGGTCTGCAGAATCATAACCAATCTGTTTCAGCACTTGACTTTTCATAACTTCAAACTGACCCTGATCTGTTCCTGTAAATAGGCTCAGACTCGGTAAATTTGCTAAAGTCAACTTCTGACTTTCTTCAATGGCTAGCATCTTCTCTCCTTTCTTCTGATTTTTTGGTTCATTTAGTCAATATAGCGCAATTTCCCACGGAAATCTTCTAGGCTCTCGTACCCTTTTTCCGTCATGATTGCTTTTAGTTCATTGGTAATACGTTCAAAAGCACCGACGCCTTCTTTGTGAAGGGTAGTACCTACCTGTACCATACTAGCTCCACAGAGGATATGTTCAAAGGCATCTCGACCAGTCAGAACGCCACCTGTTCCAATGATTTGGATTTGAGGATTTAAGCGTTGATAGAAGGCGTGAACATTAGCTAGAGCAGTCGGCTTGATATACTCTCCACCAATCCCACCAAAACCATTCTTAGGACGAATCACGACCGACTCGTCTTCTATATAGAGGCCGTTTCCGATAGAGTTAACGCAGTTGACAAACTTGAGCGGGTATTTGTTGAAAATCGCTGCTGCCTGGTCAAAGTGAACAATGTCAAAATATGGTGGCAATTTAATTCCAAGAGGTTTGGTAAAGTAGGCAAATACTTCTGCCAAGATTCGGTCAGTTGTCTCAAAATCATAGGCAATCTGAGGTTTTCCTGGAACATTTGGGCAGGAAAGATTTAGCTCAATCAGACCACGAAAGTCACTCTCTTGGACTTTTTTCAAGATAGTATGGGTTTCCTCTGGAGACATTCCAACTAGAGATAGGAAGAAAGTTCGGTTTGGCTCTTTTTCCTGTAAATCCAAAAGATAGTCCAAATAATAGTCTAAGCCATTATTTGGCAAGCCCATAGAGTTGATAGAACCAAGTGGAACATCTTGGTATCGTGGCTCAGGATTTCCCTGACGAAAGTCCAAGGTCGCTGTCTTAGTGACAAAGGTTCCCGCTGCTGAGTTTTTAACTCCTTCTAACTCCTCTATCGTCATACAAGCCACACCTGCTGCATTCATCAAACAATTGTCAAACTCAAAACCAGCAATTTGTGTTTTCGTTGATACCATGATTCTAATCCTCCAGATTCCTTTTATTGCTAATATTATACCATATTTTCATATTTTCTCTTTGAGAAAGATATTTCCAAGAAAAAGGTTCGTATTTTATGAATTAAAGAAAAATCTGAACCAAATTGATAGAATTTTTAGAAAATTTTTGTTTTTCTCTTTACAGTTAAAAAAAATTCTGCTATAATGACACACATAATTAAATTAGAATTTAAGGAGAACAATATGACATCTGCTAAAGAATATATCCAAAGCGTGTTTGAAACTGTAAAAGCTCGTAACGGGCACGAGGCTGAATTCCTCCAAGCTGTTGAAGAATTTTTCAACACTTTGGAACCTGTATTTGAAAAACATCCTGAGTATATCGAAGAAAATATCTTGGCACGCATTACTGAGCCAGAGCGCGTGATTTCTTTCCGTGTTCCTTGGGTTGACCGTAATGGAAAAATTCAAGTAAACCGTGGTTACCGTGTTCAATTCAACTCAGCTGTTGGACCATACAAAGGCGGACTTCGTTTCCACCCAACTGTAAACCAAGGGATTTTGAAATTCCTCGGATTTGAACAAATCTTTAAAAACGTCTTGACTGGACTTCCAATCGGTGGAGGAAAAGGTGGATCAGACTTCGATCCTAAAGGTAAAACAGATGCTGAAGTGATGCGTTTCTGCCAAAGCTTCATGACTGAATTGCAAAAACACATCGGACCATCACTTGACGTACCTGCTGGTGATATCGGTGTTGGTGGACGTGAAATTGGTTACCTTTACGGTCAATACAAACGCCTTAACCAATTTGATGCTGGTGTCTTGACTGGTAAACCTCTTGGATTTGGTGGTAGCTTGATTCGTCCAGAAGCAACTGGTTACGGTTTGGTTTACTACACTGAAGAAATGCTTAAAGCAAACGATAATAGCTTTGCTGGTAAGAAAGTGGTTATTTCAGGTTCTGGAAACGTAGCTCAATACGCTCTTCAAAAAGCGACTGAACTTGGTGCAACTGTTATCTCTGTATCTGACTCAAATGGTTATGTCATCGATGAAAACGGTATCGACTTCGATCTTTTAGTAGATGTTAAAGAAAAACGTCGTGCTCGCTTGACTGAGTATGCTGCTGAAAAAGCAACTGCAAGCTACCACGAAGGTTCTGTATGGACTTACGCTGGAAACTATGACATTGCGCTTCCATGTGCTACTCAAAACGAAATTAACGGTGAAGCAGCTAAACGTTTGGTTGCTCAAGGCGTTATCTGTGTATCTGAAGGTGCCAACATGCCAAGCGACCTTGATGCCATCAAAGTTTACAAAGAAAATGGTATCTTCTACGGACCTGCCAAAGCTGCCAACGCTGGTGGTGTAGCCGTTTCAGCCCTCGAAATGAGTCAAAACAGCCTTCGCCTCTCATGGACTCGTGAAGAAGTTGATGGACGTCTCAAAGATATCATGACAAACATCTTCAACACAGCTAAAACAACTTCAGAAACATATGGTCTTGATAAAGACTACCTCGCAGGAGCTAACATTGCTGCCTTTGAAAATGTAGCAAATGCTATGATTGCACAAGGTATTGTTTAAGAATTACCAAGAGACTGGGATAATAGTCCCTTACTCATTGTGTAAGCAATAGACTAAGGATACCCTTAGCGATATTTATACATATTATACCATGAATTTTACAAACGATAAAAGAGGCTGGGCAAAAACCCACTTCTAACTATCAAAAAACGAGCATCTCCAACTACGGAAATGCTCGTTTTTTATATAGTCATTTAGTTTTAAAAAAGCACTCCAAACATTCAAAAATATTTGAGACTTCCCTTAATAAATCCGTCACTTTCTTTTTCAATATAGCCCACGCTTGCTCAATAGGATTCAAATCTGGTGAATAAGGTGGTAGAGGTAAAAAAAAGTGTTTATCTTGAATGCAAAGTTCATCCAAAATGTTCTTGGGATGAAAACTAGCATTGTCCATGACAATGACATGAGGTGTCTTCAAAGCAGGCAGGAGTTGCGTTTTGAACCACTCCACAAAGAAGTCACTCGTCATGCTCTCCTTATAAATCATGGGAGCTATAAACTCACCATCTACTTGTCCTGCAACAATTGAAGTCCGCTCAAAACGCCGTCCGCTAATCTTTTCATAGACTTTCTCCCCTCTAGGAGCCCGTGCATAAGGACGATAGAGGTAGAGATCGATTCCCGTTTCGTCAATATAAACAAGTGCTAGATGCTTTAAACTATTAAAATTTTTAAGAAATAAAGCTACTTTTTCTGGGTCTTGTTCATAGTAGGTGTGGTTCTTTTTTTCGAGTGTAGCCCATAGCTTTGAGAGCATAGTGGATAGTAGTTGGATGACAGTCAAATTCAGAAGCTATTTCAGTCAAATAAGCGTCTGGATTGTCAGTAAGATAGTTTTTAAGTCTATCTCTATCAACCTTTCTTGGTTTTGTTCCTTTTACTTGATGGTTTAATTCTCCTGTTTTCTCTTTTAGCTTTAACCAGCCATAAATGGTATTACGTGAGATTTGGAAAATGTGTGATGCTTCTGTTATACTACCAGTTCGCTCACAATAAGAGAGAACTTTTTTACGAAAATCTATTGAATAGGCCATAAGAAGATTATACCACATTATGTACTATTTTTGGTTCAGTTTACTATATTTTTGGCTTGCGCAGAGTGCATGTCAGAGGTAAACAAGCTGTCGCAACAGAGATAGGATTCATCTTCATGATCATGAATATCACTAATACTCAATGAGAATCAAAGAGCAAACTAGCCACAGGCTATACTTGAGTAAGATAAGGCGACGTTGACGAGGTTTGAAGAGATTTTCGAAGAGTATAAATTGGCCAAGAATCTAGCCTCTAAAACATCCACTATTCAAAAACCACACAGTGTTTCTTTCAGCTTGATTGGATTCAAGACTGGAATCACTGTGTGGTTTTATTTAGAAGCGAGTTTTTGCCCAACCTCCCTCCTTATAAAACTTTCGCAGAAGTACGACTGATCTCTTCCACTTGAATATTTTCAGCTTCAAATTTTTGCTTTAAGGCTGTTAAATCAACTGAGCCATCAATTTGAACTTCAATAATCACCTTACCATCCTTACGTGGGATATTTACTGTATGAGAGATATTCAAATTTTCTTCAACGATTAGAGAAACAATCTTACCGAGAACGCCGACTTCATTTTCCGTAACAAAGCGCACACGAATTCCTTCTTCACCGTAACCAGCAATTTCAAGAAAGGCTTGGAAAACGTCACGATCAGTAATTACTCCGTAGACTTGATGATTATCTACTACAGGAAGAATACCAATCTTGTTTTTCAACATCAAATAAGTTGCATCTTCTAGACTCGCATAGCCTGAAACAGTGACAACATCACGAATCATAACATCTTTTACTTTTGTCTTATTTAGAAGATAATTCATCTCATAGATAGAAAGACTTGTTGCTTTTGATGGACTAGCTTGGGCAATGGTTCCCTCGGTTACCAAACCAACCAATTGATCATTTTCGATAACAGGCAAGCGGTGTAATCCTTGCTCTCTCATCAAATCTGCTGCATGAGATACTGTTGTATCTGGACTAATATAAACTACCTTGCGGGTCATAAAATCTTTAACTGCCATGAGACTTCTCCTTTTCTATTCTTATCCCTATTATACAATCTTTTTGTAAATCTATCAAACGCTTACATTTCTTTTTCAAAATTCAGAAAAGTATGAATAAGCTAGCAAAAAGAGCTCTAAAATCGAGCTCTCTGAATGAAGGTAAGATACGTTTCATTCTATTCTATTTCAATGATTAGGAGCTAACCTTCCAGTGCAGATGAGAATTGCTTCACAGTCTCTATCTGCCGACTAAAAAGGTCCCCAGGACTATAATGATGATTACTTCGTAATCTTCATTTGCAACCTAAACTAGTCTCCCAGACTAGTTTAGCCACCTAGATATGCTTTTCTGACTTCTTCTGATGAGGCGAGTTCTTTTCCTGTTCCTGATAGGACGATTTTTCCTGTTTCCAGTACATAGCCTCGGTCAGAGATTGCGAGTGCCTTATTGGCATTTTGTTCAATCAATAGGACGGTTGTCCCTTGTTTCTGGATATCTTGAATAATATCAAAAATCTCTTGGATAAAGATTGGGGCAAGTCCCATTGATGGTTCATCTAAAAGAAGAAGTTTTGGTGTTGACATAAGAGCACGTCCCATGGCAAGCATTTGTTGTTCCCCTCCTGAAAGAGTAGCTGCATCTTGGTTCTTGCGTTCTTCAAGACGTGGGAAACGTGAAAAGACCTTCTTCAAGTTAGCTTGATTTTCTTCACGATTTTTCTTTAAGAAAGCACCCATTTCTAGATTTTCCATAACTGTCAATCCAGGGAAGACGTGGCGTCCTTCTGGTACTTGTGAAAGTCCACCTGCCACGATTTTTTGAGCTGGCATTTTTTGGATTTCTTGACCTAAAAATTCAATCTTTCCTGAGCTTGGTCGAACTAGACCTGACAAAGTACGGAGAATAGTTGTCTTACCAGCACCATTGGCACCGATAAGGGAAACAACTTCTCCTTCATTAACTTCAAAGCTTACATCACGGACTGCTTGGATCATGCCGTAATGCACAGAAAGATTATCAACTTTTAACATAGACATTAGGCTTCACCTCCTAGATAAGCTTCAATAACACGTTTATTGGTCTTAATTTCGTCTGGAGTTCCCTGAGCAATCAAACGACCGTATTCAAGTACGTAGATACGTTCTGTTACTTCCATAACCAGATTCATATCGTGTTCAATCAGCATGATCGTAATCTTAAATTCATCTTTGATACGACGAATTAACTCAGTCAATTCAGCTGTCTCCTGCGGGTTCATACCTGCGGCTGGTTCATCTAAAAAGAGAATTTTAGGTTCTGTAGCGAGGGCACGAACAATTTCCAAACGACGTTGTTGTCCGTAGGCAAGATTTTTAGCAAGAGTTTCTGCATCACCATCTAAATCAAAGATTTTCAGCAATTCCAAAGCTTTAGCCTTTAATTCTTTTTCACTCTTGTAAAAAACTGGTAAGCGTAAGAAACTAGCAAAAACATGTTGCTTGTGATGGTTGCCAAAGGCAATCAAAACATTGTCCAAAACGGTTAAATCTTTAAAAAGACGGATATTTTGAAAAGTACGTCCAAGTCCCAAAGAAGCAATCTTATAAGGTGCCTTTCCATTCAAAAGATGACCATCAAGGGTAACTGTTCCCTCACTTGGTTCATAAACACCCGTCAAGAGGTTGAAAAGAGTGGTTTTACCAGCTCCGTTTGGACCGATTAGTCCAACCAATTCCCCTTCGTTCAATTCAAGAGTCACATCTCCAACAGCTGTTAGACCGCCAAAATGTTTGGTTAACTGTTTTACTTCAAGTAATGCCATTAGTTTTGTTCCTCCTTCTTAGATTTTTTAAAGAAACGTGATAGGCTCAATTCCCATGTTCCAAGGAGTCCACCTGGTCTGAAAATCATTACCAATACCAAGGCCAAAGCATAAATAATCATACGCACGCTAGCAACATCTTGGAGAAGCATATTCAAAATTCCCAGAACAATCGCTGAAACAATAGCACCTGTAATAGAACCAAGTCCACCAAATACTACAATGATCAAAACGTTGATTGAGTTGATAAAGGTGTAATCTTTTGGTACAACTGAACCGATAAATCCTGCCTGAAGTGATCCTGCAATACTTGCAGTAATGGCACCAAATACGAAAGCGATGATTTTAATCTTAGTCGTATTAACCCCAACTGACTCAGCAGCGATTTCATCCTCACGAACAGAGAGGGTTGAACGACCAATTGGACTACGCAAGAAGTTCAAGGTTGCAATGGTTGTAATCACGACAAATAAGTAAACCATTTGCCAAGTTGTAAAGTTTGGAATTCCCAAGATACCTGCCGCACCATTTGTAAGACTTCCACCATTGATGATAAAGATACGGATAATTTCAGAAACACCTAGAGTCGCTACCGCAAGATAGTCCCCCTTCAAACGTAAGGTTGGAATGCCGACAAGCAAGGCAACCGCTCCTGAAAGCAAAGCCCCTACCAGCATGGCTCCAAAGAAGGCACCGTAGGTTGGTGATTTAGATCCAATAATAGCTGCTGCATAGGCACCAATCGCCATGAAACCAGCATGACCAAGTGAAAATTGTCCTGAAAAACCAACGATTAAGTTGAGACCAACAGCCAAAATAATATTAATTCCAATTTGTTGTAAAATCTGTACATAGAATAGGTTAAGTACTCCGACTGAAACCAGTACACTAATCAAGCCATAGCCAGCTAACAAAAGGAGTAACCATAGAATATTAACTTTTAAATTTTCTTTCATCGTTTACACCTTCTCTTTCACATTTTTACCAAGGATACCAGCTGGGCGGACAATCAAGATTAACAACAAGATTCCATAAACAATGGCATCACGGAAATCTGACATTCCAAAAGCTGTCGCAAAGGTTTCCAATAGACCAATTACAAAGCCACCGAGAGCCGCACCAGGAATGATTCCGATACCACCAAGTACTGCGGCAACGAAAGACTTAAGACCTGGAGTAACCCCCATCAAAGGCTCAAGAGAGTTATAATAGAGGGCAATCAGAACACCTGCCGCACCCGCAAGAGCTGAACCCAAAGCAAAGGTAAAGCTGATAGTACGGTTTACATTGATCCCCATCAATTGTGCCGCATCACTATCTACAGATACTGCACGCATTGCTTTCCCCATCTTAGTCTTTTGGACAATGACTTGTAACAAAATCATCAAAATCAAGGAAATCGCCAAAATCATTAACTGTACATTCGTTAAGCTAATTGGTCCCAAATCATAGCGAACTGTTTGAATCGCTTGAGGGAAGGCACGGGTATTGGCACCAACCAGATAGACCATGCCATACTCCAGTAGAAAAGAAACCCCAATAGCCGTAATCAAAACAGCAATACGAGTAGAGTGGCGCAAAGGTCGGTAAGCAAGAAACTCAATCACGACACCAAGAATGGCTGTCGCTAGCATAGCTACAATAAGCGCTATAAAGAAATTCATTTGAAAAGAATTAATCAAGAAATAACCGATAAAGGCTCCCATCATATAAATATCACCATGGGCGAAGTTGATGAGCTTGATAATCCCGTAAACCATGGTATACCCTAGAGCTAACAGTGCATAAACACTACCTAGAATCAAACCATTTACTAGTTGTTGGAGCATAAGATTCACTCTTTCTATTTATAATTTCGAGGGTTTTCCCTCACTTTTTGATAGGTTCTTAAACATCGAAACAGGGAGTGAGTCAAAGGCTCATTCCCTATTTCAACATTTTTCTATTATGGTTTTACAACCTCTGCTGCTTCAACCTTACCATTGTTCATAGTCATCATGTAAGCAGTTTTGACTGTGTTGTGGTCTGCATCGAAGCTTGTTTTACCAGTTACACCTTCAAAGTCTTTTGTTTTAGCAAGATTATCCTTGATTTCACCTGAGTTTTTAGCACCTTTTGCTGCGTTTGCTACAAGGTAAACTGAATCATAAGCCAAGGCTGCAAATGTTGAAGGCTCTTCATTGTACTTAGCACGATAAGCATCAAGGAAGGCTTTGGCTTTAGCTGAAACTTCTACAGTAGTTGAGAAGCCTGAGATAAAGTAGATGTTTGATGCTTTTTCAGCAGTTGCTTGTTGTACAAACTCTTCACCGTTGAATCCATCACCACCAACAATTGGTTTGTCAATTCCCATACCACGAGCTTGGTTTACAATTTTTCCAGCTTCAGTGTAGTAACCAGGAAGAACGATCGCATCAAAGTCTTTCCCTTTCATTTTTGTAAGGGCTGCTTGGAAGTCTGTATCACCTGCTACGAAAGTTTCATCTGCAACGATTTCACCCTTGTATGACTCACGGAAAGATTTAGCGATACCTTTAGCATAGTCACTAGCATTGTCAGTGTAAAGAACGACTTTCTTAGCGTTTAATTTTTCAGAAACATAGTTTGAGATAATTTTTCCTTGGAAGCTATCTTGGAAAGTTCCGATAAAGAGATAATCTTGACCTTTAGTCAATCCATCTTGAGTAGCACTTGGCGAAATCAATGGGACACCTGCTTTTGTAGCGTTCGCTACCGCGGCTGCAGTTGCACCAGATGTCGCAGGTCCTACGATTGCTGATACTTTAGATTGGGTTACAAGGTTAGTTGTTACTGAAGCAGCCTCAGCTGTTTCAGACTTGTTATCTTTATCGACTACTTCGATTTGTTTTCCATCAATACCACCTGCGGCATTGATTTCATCAACGGCAAGTTGGGCACCTTTTTGTTCAGATGTTCCGTAGGCAGCTACGGCACCAGTTTCTTCGAAGTTAAATCCGATTTTGATTGTCTTTTCATCTACTGAGTTACCAGCAGCGTTTGACGCTCCAGACTTCACTTCTCCACAGGCTGCAAGAAGTGCTACACTTGCAAGCGCCACAAACGATAGGGCAAATTTTTTCTTCATCTTTTTTGTCTCCTTATTTCTTAAATAAATAGCATGTTAAGAATATACCGAATTATCAGAAAATTGTCAACACTTTTCTTGGATTTTTTCAATGATAACGTTTTCTTCTCGATAAAGATTACCAACAAATGGCGTCTCCAACTCTTGAATGTGACAAGCTCTAACTTTTTTTATAAACTTTTCCTTGCTCAAGCGCCCGACTAATTGCTCCACTTCTTGAGTTGGAACATAAAGTTGCAAGTAACGATGCTTCTTGGAATGATAGGTAATATCTCCATAATCCTGCAGTTTTTTTGCATCACGATTATAGTAAAGATAGATAATCAAGCCAGATCGATTGACTTTTTCAAACATGATAAATCCTCTTTCTAAGAAATCTCCCCCTATTATACCAAAAAAAGCAAACCCAGTCGAGTTTGCCTTCTTTAGTCATTAGTTTAATGAATTGTTGGCCATGATTTCATCAATGAAGCCATATTCAAGTGTTTCTTGAGCGCTCATCCAGTTATCGCGTTCAGCATCCGCATGGACTTTTTCGATTGACTGACCTGAATTTTCAGCCAAGATTTTTTCCAAGGTATTACGAGTTTTAAGCAAGTGTTCTGCAGCAATCGCCATATCGGTTTGTTGAGTACCACCACCTGTACCACCCATTGGTTGGTGGATCATGTACTCAGCATTTGGAAGCATGAAACGTTTGCCTTTTGCTCCACTTGATGCGATGACTGTACCCATAGATGCAGCCATTCCCATAACGATGGTTTGGACATCTGCCTTGATAAAATTCATAGTATCAACGATTGCCAAACCAGCTGAAACAGAACCACCAGGTGTGTTTACATAAAGGTAAATATCTTTTGTACTATCTTGGGCATCCAAGAAAAGCAACTGGGCAATAACAGAGTTAGCCATATTGTCTTCAACTGGACCTGTCAGCATAATGATGCGGTCTTTGAGAAGACGTGAGTAAATATCGTAGGAACGTTCTCCTCGGCTTGTTTGTTCAATAACTACAGGAATCATTTATTTCTCCTTTTGAGTTTTAATTTTGTTGGTCAAATGACTGAAGATAAGACTATTATAATATCTTGGTCAAAAAAGGTCAAATTTTTGCTCTGTTTTCATTAGACAGAAACAAAAATTCAACCTCCTTTCGTGACTGGAACTTCTTTTCCAAGTCAATCTTCTTTTCTATCTTATTTCGTACCGAACAAGCGGTCTCCAGCATCTCCAAGACCTGGAACGATATAACCGTGTTCGTTCAAGCGTTCATCCAAGGCTGCTGTAAAGATTTCTACATCTGGATGAGCTTCTTGAAGGGCTTTTACACCTTCTGGAGCAGATACAAGGCAGACAAATTTGATATTTGATGCGCCACGTTTTTTAAGTGAGTCAACGGCCAAGATTGCTGATCCACCTGTTGCCAACATTGGGTCTACTACAAAAATTTGACGTTGGTCAATATCTTCAGGCAATTTTACCAAGTACTCAACTGGTTGAAGTGTTTCTTCATCACGGTACATACCGATGTGACCAACTTTAGCAGCTGGAACCAAGCTCAAGAGACCATCAACCATCCCGATACCTGCGCGCAAGATTGGAACGATGGCCAATTTCTTACCTGCCAATTGTTTTTGAACTGTTTTTGTAATTGGTGTTTCGATTTCCACATCTTCTAGTGGAAGATCACGAAGTACTTCATACCCCATCAACATTGCAATCTCATCTACTAGCTCACGAAAAGCTTTTGTAGAAGTATCTGTACGACGCAAGATTGACAATTTGTGTTGAATCAGCGGGTGATTAATAACTTCAATTTTTCCCATTTTTGGAATTCCTTCTTTCAATTTATTCTTCTTATTATACCAAAAAACGGTTTAAAAATCTTTCTAAACCATTTATTTTTGATAATTTTTACATTAGATCAGCCTCTTTAAGAGCGGCCTGTACTGTCTCAAGTGGTAAATGGGTCAATTCTGTCCCTTTTTCTTGATAAAGGTATTGGGCATAGTCATCCATTCGGTACTGGTTGATGTAAACTACACGCTTGCATCCGACCTGCAGCAATTGTTTTGTACAGTTCAGACAAGGAAAATGGGTCACATAGGCTGTAAAGCCTTTAGGAACACCACGTTCTGCACCTTGAAGGATAGCATTGACCTCAGCGTGAAGGGTGCGAACACAGTGGCCTTCGATGACCAGACATTCGTGATCAATACAATGCTCGGTTCCTGACACTGAACCATTGTAACCAGTGGAAATCACCTTATTATCCTTAACCAGAATTGCGCCCACTTTGGCACGTTTACAAGTGGAACGATTGGCAATTAGTAGAGCTTGGGCTGCAAAATACTCATCCCAGGCTAATCTTTTTTCTGTCATCTCTTTTCTCCTATTTCTCTATTTTTTAAAAAATGGTAACCGTAAATCCGCAATCTTTTCAGCAGGTACCTTCATGCCATCCTTGATCCATTTTAAGAGGACAGAGACAATGGCCGAGCTCCAGAAGGAATGAAGATAAGAGCTGACACCTTTTGATTTTCCATGGTATTTTTCTAGAAATTCCTGCATGGCTTGGACAAAGATTTTTTCCAGATGGTAATCCAAGGCCAGTTGAATCACTCTGGCTTCCTTTCTTGCCTCGCGGAAAAGGTGAACCCATACCAGATAAAGGTCTGTCTTTAAATCATAATGATGTAGCTGTTCCATGATATTGTGGACAGTTCGTTTGAAGACGCTTTCTAAAATCTCCTCTTTAGAATCATAATTGCGATAAAAGGCCGCACGCGAAACGCCTGCACGCTTGACCAATTCAGAAATACTAATCTTGGTCAAGTCCTTTTTTTCCAAGAGTTGCAAAAGGGCTGTTTCAATGGCTTCTCTGGTTAATAAATTGGATTCTTGGTTTGATTTTCTGAGATTTTCAAGAGATTTTTCAGAGATTCTACGTTCAGACATAACATTTTCTTTCTACTTGTCACAACAGACGGATGAGGCTTTTGTTTCAAGGGCTTTCATGATATAATTGTAAAAAAAGACAGAACCTTTGTCAATGTATAACTGACAAAGATGGAGAATTTCTATGACTTGGAAGATTATTGCTGACTCTGGTTGTGATTATCGTCAACTGGAAACACCAGCTATTGACACGACCTTTGTAAGTGTTCCCTTAACCATTCAAGTAGCTGATCAGGTCTTTGTTGATGATGCCAGTCTTGACATTGACCAAATGATGGAAACCATGTATGCAACTGCAGAAGCTTCAAAATCAGCTTGTCCAAGCCCAGATGATTATTTGCGAGCATTTGAAGGAGCCAAAAACATTTTCCTAGTAACCATCACAGGTACTCTTTCTGGCAGTCACAATAGTGCTCAACTAGCTAAGAATATTTATATGGAAGATCATCCTGACACTAAAATTCATGTGATTGATAGTTTGTCTGCTGGCGGTGAAGTTGACTTGCTCGTAGAAAAATTAAATGACTTGATTGACCAGGGCCTATCTTTTGAAGAAGTGGTTGAAGCTATCACAGCTTATCAAGAAAAAACCAAGTTGCTCTTTGTCCTAGCCAAAGTCGATAACTTGGTGAAAAACGGCCGTTTGAGCAAGCTTATCGGTACGGTCGTTGGTCTTCTCAACATCCGTATGGTTGGGGAAGCAAGTGAAACTGGAACCCTAGAACTGCTCCAAAAAGCGCGTGGACCAAAAAAATCCCTTCAAGCGGCCTATGAAGAGCTCATCAAGGCTGGCTATGCTGGTGGTCGAATTGTCATGGCTCATCGCAACAATGAAAAATTCTGTCAGCAATTGTCGGAACGCTTGCTGGAAACCTTCCCTCAAGCCAATATCAAAATCATTCCAACATCTGGTCTCTGCAGTTTCTATGCAGAAGATGGCGGTTTACTGATGGGATATGAAATTGATTAATTGCATTCTTGACAAGAGGTGACTTCATCTCTTGTTTTTTTGTGGTACAATAGATCTATGAAACATTTTGATACTATTGTCATCGGTGGAGGACCTGCTGGCATGATGGCTACAATTTCCAGTAGCTTTTATGGACAGAAAACCCTCCTCATCGAAAAAAATCGGAAACTTGGAAAAAAATTATCTGGGACTGGTGGGGGACGTTGCAATGTGACCAACAATGGTAGCTTGGACGACCTGCTAGCTGGCATCCCTGGAAATGGGCGCTTTCTCTACAGTGTCTTCTCCCAATTTGATAACCATGATATCATTAACTTTTTTACGGAAAATGGGGTTAAACTTAAGGTCGAAGACCACGGCCGCGTCTTTCCGGCCAGCGACAAATCACGAACTATAATCGAGGCTTTGGAAAAGAAAATTACTGAGCTAGGCGGTCAAGTCGCTACTCAAACCGAGATTGTTTCGGTTAAAAAGGTGGATGACCAATTTGTTCTTAAATCAGCTGACCAAAGCTTCACTTGTGATAAACTGATTGTCACAACTGGTGGAAAATCCTATCCTTCCACTGGTTCGACTGGTTTTGGACATGAGATTGCCCGTCATTTTAAACACACCATTACCGAACTTGAGGCTGCTGAAAGTCCATTATTAACGGATTTTCCACACAAAGCACTTCAGGGGATTTCACTAGACGATGTGACCTTAAGCTATGGAAAACATGTCATCACGCACGATCTGCTTTTTACCCACTTTGGTTTGTCTGGCCCTGCTGCTCTGCGTATGTCTAGCTTTGTCAAGGGTGGGGAGGTTCTCTCGCTAGATGTTTTGCCTCAACTTTCTGAAAATGACTTGGCTGCATTTCTAGAAGAAAATCGGGAAAAATCCTTGAAAAATGCTTTAAAAACCTTGTTACCAGAACGTTTGGCAGAATTTTTTGTGCAAGACTATCCTGAAAAAGTCAAACAATTGACTGAAAAGGAACGAGAACAACTTGTCCAGTCCATTAAAGGACTTAAAATTCCTATAACTGGTAAAATGTCTCTTGCTAAATCCTTTGTTACCAAAGGAGGTGTCAGTCTTAAGGAAATCAATCCTAAAACCCTTGAAAGTAAGCTGGTACCTGGACTCCATTTTGCTGGCGAAGTACTGGATATCAATGCCCACACGGGTGGCTTTAACATCACTTCTGCCCTCTGCACCGGCTGGGTGGCGGGATCAAACCCAATCTAAATATACATTACTAAACGGAACAATCCGCCCCAAAAGAAAGGAACTACTTTGGAACATATTATCTTGCTAAGGGGAGTGACTCCTAATGGAAAAAATGCTATCCCTAAAATGTCTTATCTAGTAGATATCTTGACAGAAGCTGGTTTTCAACAAGTTCGAACTTATATTCAAAGTGGAAATATTATTCTTGAAAGTAACTTAGCTCTCGAAGAAATACGAGAACAGGTTCATACTCTAATAAAGGAAAAAATTGGAGCCGATCTCAAAATAATCATTAAGAATAAGGATATTTTTAAAAACATTGTCCAAGAAAATCCGTTTGGAGAACACTATCTTTATGACCGTGTACACGTGATTTTTTATCAAGAACCTATTCAAAGTCTTCCTTTAGAAAAATTAAAAATTGATTACGGTGAAGAAGAAATTTGTGTCGGTAACCACTGTCTCTACCTCTATCTCCCTAGAACTGCAAAACAAAAAAAGCTCAATACTAACTATCTTGAAAAACTTTTCAATGTAGATTTGACCATGCGAAAACTAAATGTGGTAGAAAAATTATTAAGCAAGTAGTACTTGAATTTAGTAAAAATCGGAAGAATACTCCTCCGATTTTATTTTGTCTGAGTTTGGACATAGTGGGCAATGACATCTGATGTGTACTGGGCTGTTCCAGGTCCAAATTTGTCAATGTTTTCCTTAAACTCTGGGTTATAGACGTAGCCTTTACCGATATGACCGAATACCTCAATAGAGCAGTCAAATCCATAAGTACGAATGGCTTGCAAGAGTTTAGCGGCTTCTTCTTGATTTTCGGCTGCTGTTACAGGCAGACCAGCTTGGAGATTTTGTGCCAAGGCTTGAAAGACTTGGTTAAAGACAACCGTAGCCTCGTCTTCGTGACCTTTTTGGCGCTCCAGCGCTTGATCCATAACTTCTTGTCCATACTTCTCTACCGCCTCTTGGTGGTATTTTTGATGGTCTTGGTAGTTAAATCCAGCAAATTTATCTTGAATGCTCATTTCTCTTTCTCCTTTTTGTTCTTGAATGGTTTTTTGCAAGGTGAAAATCAAGGTATCCAGATGTTGCCTTTCTCGAGTCAAATAGTCCAACTGTCTGGTTAAATGGGGCAATAAATCTGTCCTTTCTTCCTTTAATAGCTCTGCTATTTTTTCCAAAGAAAAACCTAAATATTTGTAATAAAGAATGACCTGAAGGCGTTCCAAATCCTCCTGACTGTAGATTCGATAACCGTTTTCAGACTTTAAAGGAACTAAGAGTCCTATCTTATCGTAGTGGTGCAGGGTCTTGACAGAAACACCTGAAAGCTGCGCAGCTTCTTTTATATGGTACATGATTTCCTCCTTACAATGATAGTATAACTCCTCACCTTAGGTCAGAGTCAAGCGTTTTTGCGAAATTTTTTAACTTTATCATAACATGAAAATGGTTTTCTTGACAGACCTTAGAAAACATGATAGGATAGTCAAGTCTATCAATCAAAAGAAAAGCTCATTTTGAGTACTTATGAGGCTATTTGCCAAGGGCAGTAGCTTTTTCTTTTGTAATACTAATTTTAGGAGTTTAACTATGTCTGAAAAATCGCAATGGGGTTCTAAACTGGGCTTTATCCTAGCATCTGCTGGTTCAGCCATCGGACTTGGTGCCGTTTGGAAATTCCCCTACATGACTGCTGCTAACGGTGGAGGAGGCTTTTTACTAGTCTTTCTCATCTCCACTATTCTAATCGGTTTCCCCCTACTGCTTGCTGAGTTTGCCCTCGGCCGTAGTGCTGGTGTCTCTGGGATTAAAACCTTTGGAAAACTAGGCAAGAATAGTAAGTACAACTTTATCGGTTGGATTGGTGCCTTTGCCCTTTTTATCCTCTTATCATTTTACAGTGTTATCGGAGGATGGATTCTGGTTTATCTGGGTATTGAGTTTGGAAAATTGTTCCAACTTGGCGGAACGGATGATTATGCTCAGTTATTTACTTCAATCATTTCAAATCCAGCCATTGCCCTAGGAGCTCAAGCAGCCTTTATCCTGTTGAATATCTTTATTGTATCACGTGGTGTTCAGAAAGGGATTGAAAGAGCATCTAAGGTTATGATGCCCCTGCTCTTTATCATCTTTGTTGTCATCATCGGGCGCTCTCTCAGTTTGCCAAATGCCATGGAAGGCGTTCTTTACTTCCTCAAACCAGACTTCTCTAAGCTAACTAGTGCTGGTCTCCTCTATGCTCTGGGTCAATCTTTCTTTGCCCTCTCACTAGGGGTTACAGCCATGCTGACCTATGCCTCCTACTTGGACAAGAAAACCAATCTGGTCCAGTCAGGGATTTCCATTGTTGCCATGAATATCTCAGTATCCATCATGGCAGGTCTAGCCATTTTCCCAGCCATGTCCTCCTTCAACATCCAGTCTGAAGGAGGACCAAGCCTGCTCTTTATCGTCTTGCCTCAACTCTTTGACAAGATGCCTTTTGGAACCATTTTCTACATCCTTTTCCTCTTACTCTTCCTCTTTGCGACGGTCACTTCTTCTGTCGTGATGCTGGAAATCAATGTGGGGAATATCACTGATCAGGACAACAGCAAGCGTGCTAAATGGAGTGCTATTTTAGGAATCTTGACCTTTATCTTTGGAATTCCTTCAGCCCTTTCCTACGGTGTTATGGCGGATGTTCACATCTTTGGGAAGACCTTCTTTGACGCGATGGATTTCTTGGTTTCCAATCTTCTCATGCCATTTGGAGCCCTCTGCCTTTCACTTTTTACAGGCTATATCTTCAAAAAGGCTCTTGCTATGGAGGAACTCCATCTTGATGAAAGAGCCTGGAAACAGGGACTTTTCCAAGTCTGGCTCTTCCTTCTTCGTTTCATCATTCCAATCATCATCATCGTGGTCTTCATCGCCCAATTTATGTAATCAAAAAGGACTTGAGTAATGAACTCAGGCCCTTTCTTTTTTATGGATGGCTAACAATCAATTCCAGACCTTGCCCTTCCAATGTCCAAGCTTCAACATCACTTGGTAAGATAAAGTGGCTACCTTTTTGGATTGGATAGTTTTTCCCGTCAACAGTTAGTTGACCTTGACCAGCCAAGACACTAAACAAGCTGTAGTCAGCTGTCTTTTCAAAGTCAACTTTTCCAGTAATTTCCCACTTGTAAACTGCGAAGAAGTCATTGGATACAAGGAGAGTGGAACGTAAATCATCTGCTTTGATAGTTACAGGACGGCTATTGGCAGGATCTCCAATGTTTAAAACATCAATTGATTTTTCAAGGTGAAGTTCACGCAAGTTACCATTATCATCCTTACGGTCAAAGTCATAGACACGATAGGTAGTATCGCTAGACTGCTGGGTTTCAAGAATCAAGATGCCCGCACCAATAGCATGCATGGTTCCGCTTGGTACATAGAAGAAATCTCCAGCCTTAACAGGGACTTTTGTTAATAGACCATCCCAGTTTTTAGCTTCGATTTGTTGGCGGAGTTCTTCTTTTGACTTGGCATTGTGCCCGTAGATAATTTCTGAACCTTCATCCGCTGCAATGATGTACCAGCACTCTGTTTTCCCTAGCTCACCTTCATGCTCTAGTCCATAGGCATCGTCTGGGTGAACTTGGACACTGAGCCAGTCGTTAGCATCCAGAATCTTAGTCAAAAGCGGAAATACAGGCTCAGGACGATTGCCAAATAATTCACGGTGCTCCGCATACAAAGTAGCAAGATCTGTTCCCTCGTAGCGACCATTAGCAACTTTAGAGACACCATTTGGATGGGCTGAGATGGCCCAATATTCTCCGATTTTCTCACTTGGGATGTCGTAGCCAAACTCATCACGTAGCTTGGTTCCACCCCAGATTTTTTCTTGCATAACTGATTGTAAAAATAATGGTTCTGACATTTTATTCTCCCGTCTGATTTTTCTCCCCTCATTATAGCAAAAAAAGAGTTCGGATTGAACTCTTTTTAATATCTTATAAAGTAGGGAGAAAATTTTATAAAAATAGTAACGATATACTTTTTTCTTTGATAGAGACGAACATAAAAGACTCTCTTAAAGCTAGCTGTCACTGGACTTTTTCCCTCAACTCTCATTCAAAAATTACTTTAATGAAGCATCTATTTTCATAAACGAACAAAACTGAAACCAGTCTTCTTTTTAAATCAAAGCTGTAATAGCCGTCACAAGGCCAAAAACGATACCTGGAGCATTGGCAGCAGCAAGGAAAATATCTCTTTCTTGAAAAGACCGTAGTAAACCCAGAGACTACAGTTGATGGCAGCAACCAAGGGCTGGATGAAATTTCCTTTTTGACCAGCCAGATTATTCATAATTTGTGGGAAGTAAGACACATACATCATAACAGACATGAAGGTCGCTACCCAACCCAAAACTTTCATTTGTTTTTCGGACATTTTCAAAACCTCTTTTATTCTTTTATGCTTTTTATTTTATAATATGATGCAAAAACAAGTAAGAGTTTGAGAGTTTTGTTATAAAAATGTAAACTATTACAATCTTGTGATAAGAAAGAAGAGTGAAGTTAGGAAAAGTATATATAATCAGAAAAACGCATATTATTATGTATTGAAAAATCTTGATACTGGGTGTTTTATTGCTGAAATATTTACTTTATTTTCTGATAAAACTGACTTTTAAACTAGATTCAATATTTTCCTAAATCTACAACTTGTTGATATCTACTTTCATCATCAATATGATGGGCAATTTCTAACATCATAACAGGAAGAGAAAATAGTAGTTCATGTACCATGAGGGCGTTTTCTTCATCTAGGTTTGCGGTCACTTCATCAGCCAATAACAGATTTTTTTTACGAAGAAGAAAACGTGCCAATTCAATCCTTACTCTTTGTCCCCCAGAAATATTCTCCCCGTTATTTTTGATAATAAAATCCATTCCACCCGTCAATTCCAAATCTAGTTTGACTTGTTTCAAAACAGCAACCAACTCTTCCTCAGAAAATTCTTGTCCTAAGGTCAAATTATAACGCACTGTATCGTTAAAGAGAAATGGGTGTTGGCTAATAATTCCTATACTGGATACAAAACTTGATGTACATTCATTAACAGTTGTCACACCGATAATTTCTCCCTCATCTGCTATTTCTTCTCCAGTAATGAGTCGAAACAAGGTTGACTTGCCACAACCACTCGGTCCTTTGATTAAAACTTTCTGACCTGCTTGAACATCCAAATTTAGATGAGTAAAAAGTTGTCTGTCACCATAGGATTTACTTAAATTTTTAATGTGCAGAGCATTCAATTCTTGTGCATCTTTTTTATCTATCTGTTTTACATCTCCAATTTCTAATACTCCAAAAATCTTATCTGCCGTCGTTTTTGCCCCTTGTATATCTACAGCATCATACATAATAGTCTGAATAGGGCTCACTAGCTGACCTGCTGCGATATACATAGCAACAAGACTTGCCACTGACACTTTCTGCCCAGCCATAGCAAAGTAAAAACCTAAAACAAGTGGTAAAACTTGGCTTAAAAAGACCATGAAACCGTTGCAAAAGAAAATTATATTATGGGTAAAGCAAAATTTTTGAATGGCTAGTTGATAATTTCGATTAATCTTCCAAAATCTGTTCTGATTTTCAGAAATTGCTTGGTTCATGAGTAGAGTATGTGCTCCTCGGATACTATCAGATACTTGATTATGAACTTCTACTCTGCCTTGAGCCATGTCATCACCAGTATGTTTGAGTCTTTTATTCATCAAGAACTGAGGAATAGGACGTAAAATAGTGAAAAAGACAAAAATACTACCTAGTAACAAATTTTGCGAAATAATATAAATCGCTGTTAGTAATGCTACAAAGCTCCAACAAATGATATTGACGTATTTTTCTAAGTAATTATCCCCCAAATATTCCATATCTTGTGTGAGCATGGTGATTTTTTCATCTTCGTTAAAATCTTTATTTATCATCAGCTTGTCAAATAAATCTGCCCTCATATTCATTTGAATTTCACGTCTAAAAACATTATGTGTATGATTACAAAAGAGCATTAAGCTATACAAGACGAAGTATACTGTAAAGCCAAAAATAGCAAACTGTATGATTTTAGAATAAGTCAGTTCTTCTTGATTTAAGGACAAGGCTTGTGAGACGACTAAGGGTTGAGCAAGAGCTAAACCTCCATTTGCCAGTGCACCGATGATAGTATAAAACTTCGTTTTCTTATCCAGATAGTGAAATATTTTATTCATAATGCCCTCCTAGAAAAAGAGAGAGGCTAGCACTCCTCTCCATTTTTACTATATAAACTTAACAAATATTACAATTATTGCTTACAACTTCAGGTTTTTTACAACCTTTTTGTTTTTCTTGATAGACATTTTTGCTTACCCCTCTCTAGTTCACATCTAAAATATCTTCATAGCATCCAGAAATAGCATAAAGTGCTAGATTTTTACGAATTTTCTCTTGCATATTCTTACAAATCACAGAAGAGCTTAATTCCGTAATATGCTTGGCCATTGGACAAAAGCCTGATTTACAAATCAAAACAAAGGGACATGTTTTACAATCTTCTCTAACAGATAAAAACCATCCTTTCATTTTATCTTTGTTAATCAATCCAGTATTGATATTTCCAAAAACATTTTGATTATCGTACAAAGCAACTGTACATGCTTGTACAATACCTCTAACATTAAACATATAGTGATTTAAACGATTGGCATAACAAGAAAAGGAATTGTGAACCACAATGCTTGGCAAAGATAGATGGTACCCCAAATCAACTGCTTTCTTAGAAATACCAAAACTCATATCATTTTTAAATACTGTAACACAGTCGTCTTTAGAACGATCTCCTTGTCCCCAGTTACCAATATTATGATATAGAAGAAAAAATCTATCATCATTTTTAAAGTAATACTCAATGAAAATCAAAGAGCAAACTAGCCGCAGGCTGTACTTGAGTACGGCAAGGCGACGTTGACGTGGTTTGAATTTGATTTTCGAAGAGTATAACGACCATCATTTAATAGAAATGACTCCATATGGTCATAATTTTCCTTCGATATATTGAATCTTAACCTACAAATAAAATCTAAATCACTATCCTTCATTTTATGAAGATTGTCTAAAATTCGCGCATAGGAACCTTTTTGATTTTTTAACACACGTTGAGAATCATGACTCTCTCCATCACCATCAATAGTAATCTGAAAATTAGTAACATCATACTCTCTTACTAATTTTTCAAATTTGGAAGATGTTAACAAAAATCCATTAGTAGTAATACTTGCTGAATATGTTATTCCAAATCGCTCACAAATTTTCAAAAATTCTAGTGAAAGCCGTTGAATTGTTTTATAGCCTAACAGAGGTTATCCACCAAACCATGCTATCCTTAGGAAATGATATTGAGAATTACTCAATTTTTCTTCAGCAAATTTCAAAATAGCATTTTCTGTTTCAATAGACATTCCAATATTTTTAAAGTGTTCATAACAATACTTACATCGAAAATTACAATCTCCATGAGTAAGAATTGTAAACTCTAGTATCTCATTATTCCTATCTTCTATCTGTTTTAAATATTTGTTTACCTCATTGTCTTCAAGTAAATATCTATTCTCTTCCAAATAGGCAATATATTCACTTCCCTTTGTTTTATTTTCTTGTATATTCTTCTTCAATTCATTCGTAATCAAAAATGAATGATTATTTTTGGTATTAAAATATACACTACCATCTTCAATATCATACCTTAAGACATATCGTGATAATTTCATATTACCACCTCTTTATTCTTTGATTTCTTTAAATACATTATATATCTATTAAAATGATAATTCAATCAAAAGTCAGAAAATTAGAAAAGTTCTACATTTTAATAATTTTCAATCAAGTATAAAGTAATTTCAAATCCCCTTATCTACTACTATACATGTCGTACTGTCACATTTCTGTTCGTAGAGATACAATCTCGCTATTCCTTCCTCTGACGATTCTTATTTCCAGCATCAGACTTAAAACTGTCTATCTACGAGACTGTTTTAATCCGTTACCTCACGATAGTCGAGCTCAGAAGTCACTATTAGGTTTACCTAAAAAAGACCGGATTGCTCCGATCTTTCAATAGTTCATATTCTCATACTCAATGAAAATCAAAAAGCAAACTAGGAAGCTAGCCGCAAGCTGTACTTGAGTACGGTAAAGCTACGCTGACGTGGTTTGAATTTGATTTTCGAAGAGTATCAATTTCTGTTTTTAAAAATAGCTAAGGTTAACGTCAAATGACTACGCGCCTGATTTCATACGATAAAAATCAATCACTAGACCAGCAGGGCCTTTAACTAATAAGGACTCTGTTCCCCAATCCGTTTCACAAATACCGTGTAAAATCTCGACACCAATCTCTTTTAAACGTTGGTAATTCTGATTTAGATCCTCAACCTCGATATGAAGAATGATTCCTGACTGAAAATCTTCCAAAGGAATCAAATGATTTTGGGACAACATCAGACAGTGACTGCCAATCGTGAACTGAGCAAAACCATCATCAACATAATCAGCTTTTTTATCCAAAATACGCTCCAAGTCAGCACAGACTTGGGGAACATCTGAAACGATAATATCTAATTGATTTAAATTCATTTACTATCCTCCATAAAAAGACCGGATTGCTCCGATCTTTTTAAGTTCCACGAAGGAATTATTTAATTGCTCGTGATTGCAAACCTTCTTCTTCCAAGAAGAGACGGAATGGTACGAGTTCTTCTGCTTCGTATTTTTCCTTGAAGGCTTTGATTGCTTCTTCTGAGTGAAGTTTTGGATCCAATTCAAGTACTTCTACTGGAAGTGGACGGTGTGGAGTGATGCGAGCATCGATAACAACAGTTTTACCTTCTTTGTTCAATTTAACAGCTTCTGCAACAACTGCATCGATGTCTTCGATACGGCCAACTGTAAATCCAACAGCCCCTTGAGCTTCTGCAATTTTAGCGTAGTCAGCGTTTGTGAAGTCACAACCAAACAAGTGTTTGTTTGTGTCTTCGTATTTGTCCTTGATGAAGGCATATTTATCATTTGAGAAGACAACATTGATAACTGGAAGGTCGTATTGAACGTTTGTGATAACGTCTGGGTAGCACATGTTAAATGCTCCGTCACCCATGATGTTCCATACTTGGCGATCTGGATTGTCTTTCTTAGCAGCGATACCACCAGGAAGGGCAATACCCATTGTCGCAAAGAGTGGAGATGTACGCCACATGTTCTTAGGTGTCATGTGAAGGTGACGAGTAGATGTTTGAGTAGTGTCACCTACGTCGATTGAATAGATAGCGTCTTGATCAGCATGTTTGTTGATTGCATTGTAAACTTGATACAATTGCAATTCACCCTCAGTTTTACCTTCGATTTTGTTCATGTAATCACGCCAGTTTTGGTTGTTCTTAACGTTTGCACGCCACCATGGAGTTGATTCAACTGGGTTTACTTTGTCAAGGATAGCTTTCGCTGCTTGACCTGCGTCACCAAGGATTGAAGCGTCAAGGGCATGGCGTTTACCAAGTTTGTAAGGGTCGATATCGACTTGGATGAATTTTTCAGTGTTCTTGAATGCTTCGTAAACTTCAGCAAATGGGAAGTTTGAACCAAGGAAAAGAACTGTGTCTGCTTCAAAGACCACTTCGTTGGCTGGTTTCCAACCAACACGGTAAGCAGAACCTGTCAAACCTTCATAGTTCCATTCAAAAGCTTCAAAGTTTTTACCAGTTGTGATGATTGGTGCTTTGATTTTACGTGACAATTCAGTGATCACTTCACCAGCTTTCACACCACCGTAACCAGCGTAAATAACTGGACGTTCAGCATTGTTCAAGATTTCAACAGCTTTGTTGATTTCAACTTCGTTCAAAGCAGGAGCGATGAATGAACGCTCGTATGAACCTGATCCATAGTATGAGTTTTCGTCGATTTCTTGGAAACCGAAGTTTACTGGAATTTCAACAACAGCTGGACCTTTTTTAGAAACTGCAGCACGGCAAGCTTCGTCGATTACTTTTGGTAATTGCTCAGCGTAAGCTACACGTTTGTTGTATACAGCGATACCGTTGTACATTGGGTTTTGGTTCAATTCTTGGAAAGCATCCATGTTCAATTCGTTAACTGGACGTGATCCAAGGATCGCTAGGAATGGAGTGTTATCCATAGCTGCATCGTAAACACCGTTAATCAAGTGAGTCGCACCTGGACCACCTGAACCAACTGCAACCCCGATTGAGCCGCCGAATTTAGCTTGCATAACCGCTGCAAGAGCACCTGTTTCTTCGTGGCGAACTTGTAAGAAGCGGATATCTTTGTCTTCAGCCAAAGCGTCCATCAATGAGCTGAGTGTTCCTGATGGGATACCGTAGATTGTATCTACGCCCCATGTTTTCAATACATTAAGCATTGCTGCAGATGCAGTAATTTTCCCTTGAGTCATTATAACTCTCCTTCAAATATTTTTAAATCTACTAAAAAGGTTTCATATAATTTTTGAAAACGTTTCAGTAAATTTTTACACTACTAATTTATCACATTTATTTTTAGTTTACTAAGAATCTGCTCAGAAGTTTCTATTCTCTATTACAGTACAGTTTGAAAACGTTTTTAAATTCTGTTTTATAATAAAAAGCGAGCAAGCCCGCTTTTAATCTATTTTACTAAAGTTTAGTAAGAGTGAACTAGTCAGAACAGATACAGAACTAAAGGCCATGGCTAAGCCTGCCAGTTCTGGATTGAGGACCAGTCCAACACCAGAAAAGACTCCTGCTGCTATCGGAATTCCGGCGACATTGTAGATAAAGGCCCAGAAAAGATTGAGCAGAATACGATTAAAAGTTTTCTTACTCATGTCAAAGGCACGAACCACGCCTAGGAGGTTATTGGTTGTCAACACCAAATCCGCTGACTCGATAGCGATATCTGTTCCAGCTCCCATAGCAATCCCCACATCTGCTACACTGAGGGCAGGAGCGTCATTAATCCCATCACCAACAAAGGCTACTTTCCCAGCTGCTTGTAGTTTATGGATTTCATGGGCTTTTTCTTCTGGCAAGACACCTGCAATGACCTCTTCGATTCCGATCTGATCGGCAATAGCACGCGCCACACCTGCATTGTCTCCTGTCAGCATGACTGTTTTAAGACCTCGTTTTTTCAACTGACTGATGGCAAGCTTAGCATTTTCCTTAGGAATATCTTGCAGAGCAAGCAAGCCTTTGATTTCATTGTCCACAGCCAAAAACACAACTGTCTTAGCTTCTTTTTCCAGTTGTTCTAGTTTTTCTTGATAAATGCTAGAAATATCCATGCCATCCAGCATTTTAGCATTTCCAAGTAAGACTTGTTTTCCAGCTATTTGCCCTGAAACACCTTTTCCGTGCAAGGCTTGGAAATTTTCAACAGTTTGAAACTCAAGTCCAGCTTCACTCGCTCGTTTCACAATGGCTTCAGCCAATGGGTGTTGAGAAGCTTCTTCCAAGGAAGCTGCCAATCCAAGCACTTCTGTCTCGTCGCCGATAATATCTGTTACCACAGGTTTCCCTTCCGTCAAAGTCCCTGTTTTATCAAAGACAAGGGTTTGGACTTTCTGGATTTCCTGTAGAACCATTCCATTTTTGAGAAGAACTCCCATCTTGGCACTGCGACCTGTCCCCACCATAAGGGCTGTCGGTGTTGCAAGACCCAAGGCACAAGGGCAGGCAATAATCAAAACAGCCACTCCATAGAGAAGCGAAGAGACAAAACTCGCTCCAAGCACGACTACACTATCCCTGAGCAAGACGAACCAAACCCAAAAGGTCACAATCCCTAAAATGACAACTGCTGGGACAAAAATGCCTGAAATTTTATCCGTCAAGTCCTGAATCGGCGCACGACTTGTCTGAGCTTTCTTCACAAAATCCACAATCTGAGCCAAAACAGTTTCTGAACCAACTTTTTCTGCTCTAAAAACAAGTGTTCCACTATTATTGATGGTTGAACCAATGACGGTATCTCCAACTGTCTTGTCCACAGGCAGACTCTCACCTGTCACCATAGACTCATCAATACTAGAGATACCTTCTACTACGACACCATCAACCGCAATCTTTTCACCGGGACGCACTCGAATCAGGTCACCTACCTTGACTTGCTCCAAGGGGACTTGGACATAGTTATCCTCACGCAAGACTTCTGCGGTTTTAGCCTGCAAATCCAGTAATTTCTCCACAGCTTGGGAAGTATTTTTCCGCATTTTCTCCTCAAAAACTGCCCCCATAAGAACGAAGAAGAAGATAAATGCAGCACTTTCAAAGTAAACGGGGAGACCAGCGAAGAGGGCAACTAAGCTATAGAAGTAGGCCACTAGGGTTCCCAGAGCAACCAAGGTATCCATGTTGGCATTGTGTTTTTTAAAGCTGGCCCAAGCGCTCTGGATATAAGGTCCGCCTGCTACTAGCATAATCGGCGTTGTGGCTAAAAAGGTGCCCCAACGCATGACTTGGTGACTAATTCCTCCTGTCGACATCCCAATCATGAGAATCACAAGAGGCACAGTAAAGATACTAGTAATCCAAAAACGCTGTAAAAGTGATAGAGATTTTCGAGTCTTCTCAACGACTGTATAGCTTCCTTTTTGCATCTTCATGCCACAAGAAAATTCATATTGGCCTAATTCTTGAGGGGTAAAACGAATGACTTTCTCCTCATCTACGCCGATTGGTTCCAAGATGCCTTCTTCTTCAAAAAGAATTTCCTTATAACAGTTTGAAGGTGTCACACGGTGAAAGGTGATCTCAGCAGGAACTCCTTTTTGCAGTTGAATGTGGGCTGGATGGTAGCCTTTGTCTGCCGTGATACGGATTTTTTGAACACCATTTTCAAGACTTGCTTTTACAATTTCAGTCATATCATTCTCCTATTCTACAATCATCTTGCCGTGCATCATATTCATGCCACAAGAGAAACCATACTCTCCAGCCTGCTCAGGCGTGATTTCCACTACATACTCTTCACCCATTGGCAGGTCCGCATGTACACCAAAATCTGGAAAAACAATTTGGTCCAAACATGGTGAAGGATCCTTGCGGTCAAAGACAATGCGGGCTGGCACTGATTTCTTGAGGATAATCAACTCAGGCGTATAGCCCCCCATGACCTCCACTCGAATCTCTTGGTAGCCGTTTTTTTGCTGGGCTTTTTGTCCAGATTTTTCAGGCTTTTTGAAAAACCAAAACAAGATAAAGGCGATAAGGGCAATACAAACAATGGTTACAATACTATTTAACATGACGTCTCCTTTACATACAATTACATTTTACTTCTGTTACAGCGCTTGATTTCTTCTCAGAAATCACAGCTTCCAAGTCTTCCAAGTCAGCCTGAGTAAAATCACATTCAGCAATCAAATCAGCCAACAAGTTCTTAATCCTACGAGAACAAACCTTGTCCTTAATATCTTGGACAAGTAAATCCCGACTTTGGTCCAAAGTTAAAAGGGCTGAATAGACAAAGAACTTGCCTTCTTTTTTCCTTGTCAGACACTCTTTCTCAACCAAACGAGCCAAAAGAGTTTGAATGGTTGACTTGGACCAGTCGAACCGCTCCGCCAGAACCCTGATCAAATCCGTACTGGTCTGTTCACCCTGCATCCAAATAATCTTCATGACCTGCCATTCTGCATCTGAAATCTGCATAATCACACCTCCTAAATCTACATTTGTCGATTACAGTTATTAGTATACTCTAAAAATCTACATTTGTCAATTATAAAATTAATCTTTTCTTTGAAAAATAGAATTTTAATCATTTGAAAAACGATTTTCAGTCAAATCTTACTATATAAACTATAAAAATATGCTATACTAAAGAAAAAAGAAAACAACCGCTAGGGGTGCGTAAAGCTGAGATTAACAACTGTTAGACCCTTTGACTCAATCTAGGTAATGCTAGCTGATGGAAGTGGAAATGATAATGGGGACTAGCAGTCTTCTATTGCCTTCCTGAAACAGACTAGCTTGTTCTTAAGAATACAAACTTCAGTTGGTTGGGAGGTTTTAGATGACTTATTTACCCGTTGCTTTGACCATTGCAGGGACTGACCCTAGTGGCGGTGCTGGCATTATGGCTGACTTAAAGTCGTTCCAAGCTAGAGATGTCTATGGAATGGCCGTTGTGACCAGTCTTGTCGCTCAAAATACCAGAGGTGTTCAGCTAATCGAACACGTTTCTCCTCAAATGTTGAAAACCCAATTGGACAGTGTCTTTTCGGATATCAAGCCTCAGGCTGTAAAAACTGGGATGTTGGCAACTACTGAAATAATGGAAATCATCCAGCCCTATCTTAAAAAGCTGGATTGTCCCTACGTTCTTGACCCTGTTATGGTCGCTACGAGCGGAGACACCCTGATTGATACCAGTGCCAGAACCTACCTAAAAACAAATCTGCTTCCACTTGCAACCATTATCACACCCAATCTTCCTGAAGCAGAAGAGATTGTTGGTTTTTCAATCCATGATCCCGAAGACATGCAACGTGCTGGTCGCCTGATTTTAAAAGAATTTGGTCCTCAGTCTGTTGTCATCAAAGGTGGTCATCTGGAAGGCGGTGCCAAAGACTTCCTCTTTACCAAGGATGAGGAATTTGTCTGGGAAAGTCCACGAATTCAAACCTGTCACACCCATGGTACTGGATGTACCTTTGCTGCAGTGATTACGGCTGAACTAGCCAAAGGAAAAAGCCTTTATCAGGCAGTTGATAAGGCTAAGGCCTTTATCACGAAAGCCATCCAAGACGCCCCTCAACTCGGTCATGGTTCTGGCCCAGTCAACCATACAAGCTTTAAAGATTAAAAAAACTCTCTAGTTCCCACTTTAAGGGAATTAGAGAGTTTTTATACTTTTCAAAAATCTCTTCAAACTACGTCAGTTTTATCTGCAACCTCAAAGCTGTGCTTTGAGCAAGCTGCGACTAGCTTCCTAGTTTGCTCTTTGATTTTCATTGAGTATTAATTAGAAAATAATGTCATCCAACCTTGTTAAAAAGGCTTGCGTTTTTGCCTCAATATCTTCTGCCTGCATCAAATCACGTACGACAGCTACACCAGCTATACCCGTGCCGATAAGTTGGTCAATATTCTCTGATGTCAAGCCGCCAATAGCAACTACTGGAATGGTGACCCTTTGGCAAATTGTCTTCAAGGTTGAAATCAGGGTGATAGGCGCATTTTCCTTGGTCGTAGTCGGGAAAATGGCTCCTGTCCCCAAGTAATTCGCACCTGATTCTTCCGCTTCAAGTGCTCTTTCTACAGTTTTAGCTGTAACACCGAGGATTTTTTCAGGACCAAGGACTTTGCGGGCAACCAAAACTGGTAGTTCATCGTCTCCGATATGCAGACCAGCAGCATCAACTGCAAGACAGACATCCAAACGATCGTCGATTATCAAGGGTACCTGATAGGCATCTGTTATTTCCTTGACTTGTTTTGCCAGTTGATAATATTGATTGGTTGTGAGATTTTTTTCTCGTAATTGAACTATGGTAACCCCTGAACGACAAGCCGTCTCAACCTTTTCAAGAAAACTTTCCACGGAATCTTGGTAGCGATTGGTTACCAGATACAGTCTAAGCGCCTCTCTATTCATAAGCATCTCCTTTGATAGCATCTATCCAGTTTTCATCTCTTTTGAGGAGCGAAAGCTGATTGAGTACTTGGTAACGAAAATCTTCCAATCCCATACCTTGAACAACTATTCTCTCAGCGGAGATATTAAGATAAGAGACCGCTAGGCAAGAAGCTTCAAAGGCAGTCTTTCCTTGGCTGAGAAAAACGGCTGTCAAGGCTCCAACCAAGTCTCCTGTCCCTGTTATCCAGTCTAATTCTGCCCAGCCATTTCCCAATACAGCGACCTGATTCTTCGAAACGATGAGATCCTTAGGGCCAGTAACTAAGAATGACATACCAGGATAGGTCTGACACCAGTCTTTCAAGACTTGAAGTAAATCCTCAGTTTCTTGATCTTTAGCACTCGCATCGACCCCAACGCCGTGGTGTTTTAAGCCAACAAGACTTCGAATTTCCGACATGTTTCCTTTAAGGACCGTAGGTCTATAGTCTAAAAGGTCTTTAACTAAGCTCTTACGAATGGATGAAGCTGTTACGCCAACCGCATCTACTACCATTGGGAGACCAGCTTGAGCTGCATAAGAAGCTGCCATACGGATTGCTTTTTCCTTCTCAGCAGACAAATGCCCCAAATTGATGAAGAGGGCCTGGCTTTGCTTAGTAAAATCAAGAACCTCACGAGGATCATCTGCCATGACTGGTTTACATCCCAGAGCCAAAATCCCATTTGCTAACATCTCACAAGAAATCTCATTGGTAATGCAGTGAATGAGGGAAGTCGTTTCCAGAGGAAAAGGATTCGTCAATTCCTGCATCAGTTTATCCTTTCATCAAAGAAATATCCCTGCACTTTTTTAAAGAATTCCTGCTTGATTAAAAATCGAAAGGCAATAAAGGAAATCGCTGTACCAATCAAGGTTGCTCCGAAAAATCGAGGTGTGTAGATAAACCAGCTCAGTTTTGCAGCTGATCCTGTGAACAATACCATAACTGGATAAGAGACGATTGATCCGATGATACCTGTACCGATGATTTCCCCTAAAGCAGAAAAGTAGAATTTTCTACCATATTTATAAAATAGGCCTGCAAGTAGCGCTCCAAAGGTAGCACCTGTTAAGGCCAAAGGCGGAATCCCTTGAGTCGTCATACGGATAAAGGCTGTCACTGTAGCCATAGCCAAAGCATAGACTGGCCCCATCATGATACCAGCTAAAATATTGACTACACTAGACATTGGCGCCATACCTTCGATTCGGAAGATAGGTGTCAAGACCACATCAAGGGCAATCATCATGGATAAAATTGTTAATTTATGAATTTGTAATTGGTGCTTTCTCATATTTCTATTCTTCTCCTGTTTCTAAAGACTGTAAATCGCTCTTCCATGTCTGGTGTTGGTAGGCCATTTCCCAAAACTTAGCTTCCATATGAACACTGATGTGGAAGGCATCTAGCATTTTTTCTTGTCTGTCTCATCACTTTCTCGATAGAGTTGATTGACCAGAGCCTCTTCCTCTCTAATCTGCTGCTCCAACTCATCCGTAATATACGTTTCAATCCATTGTTGGTAGAGAGGATTTGGTGATGGTTTAAGATTAAGTGATTTGCCTATATCATGGTATAGCCAAGGACAAGGCAGCAAACTTGCAAAAGCGATGGCTAGATTTGCTTCTTCAAATTGCCGATAAATGTGAGAAATGTAATGATAACAAGTTGGAGCGATTGGATGTTGCTCCATTTCCTGGTCGCTGATTTCCAATTCCTTGAAAAATTGTTGGCGGATAAATAACTCACCCTCCACTAAACTCTGAGCATTTTGTTTCAAGAGTCTTTTCATCTCTTGGTTTGAAGTCTTATCAGCCAAGAGGTGATAAGCTTCTGAGAAGGCCTTCAAATAGTAGGCATCCTGAATCAAGTAATAGCGAAAGATGGACGGGTCTAAATCTCCCTCTTGTAACTGTAATACAAAGGGGTGATGAAAGGAAGCCTGCCAGGCTTCCTTGGATAATTCCATCGCAATATCTGTAAATTCCATAATAACTCCTTTATAAAAATAGACTGGTTTGAAGTAATAAAAAGAACAGCAGGTAGATGAATATTGACCTTTGAGGAATATAAAAAGTCCGATAGCGATTCTCCACCTGTGCATGTTCGTCATATCCATGCGCTGACAGAGCTCTCAGATAAAGATGACGCCACCTAAAAACTGTCATCAGAACCTTGCTGTAAATCAAGGGAGACCAAACATGCAGTTCTTGACCACGTAATAGGCACGCTTCCTTGAGGGACTTGATTTCTTGCTGAATGAGGGGGAAAGAATTGAATACCACAATTAAGGCATAAGCCCAAGACCGTGATAACCCCTTTTGAGCCAAGTACAAGAGAAGCTCTTTTAGGGAAATAGAGGAAACAAAGACAAGACCAATACAAACGGTCACAAAGGCCCTCGTTCCAAGCATGACTGCCTGCGAAGCATCTCCATGTAACTGAACTGCCCAGTAGTTGGCAAAGGATGGCAAAATGGCAAGTAAAATCATCCAAGCCAATACTTTAAATCGACGGTAATAGAGCATAAAGAGAATGCAAAATGCGACTACCGAAAGATTCAGAGCAATCGAGGGAATGAAAGATGTTTCCAGCGATAAAATCAGCAAAAAGAGACTGATAATCGGTGTCTGGGTTGCTACTTTGACCATACTATCTCACCTCCCCTTGAGTATTGCTACTCTGAGATGTGAGTGGTTTGGTAATTGTCACTGCTTTCACATGACTGAGACCCTGACTAGTCATCTCAATCCAATAATCAACCACAGAGATCAAGGGATCTAAACGATGGCTAATGATCAGAAAACTTCTTCCTTGATTTCTCTCCTCCAGAATCCACTGACAAAAATAATGGCAAGCTCTATCATCCAAACCTGCAAAAGGTTCATCTAGTAAAATCACAGAAGTCTTGCTGGTCAAGATGGTCAAAAGCTGAAGAATCTTTTGCTGACCACCACTTAATTGATAGGGACTCTTATCGACTGCCTGCTCTAGATCAAAATATCGTAAAGCTTGGAGTATCCGCTGATTTCTTTCAGAATCAGGTCCATCTAATTTAAGTTCTTCTCGCAGACTGGCTCTGATAAACTGCTTTTCAGCTTCCTGAACAACACCCGTCAGGTCACGATACAAACTCTTTTTCTTTTTCAGGACTGTCCCCTTCCAGGTAATGCGCCCCTTATACTTTTGAAATTGAAGAATAGACCGAAAGAGGGTTGATTTCCCGACACCATTATCACCCAAGATACAGGAAATTCCTTGGTAAAATGTAAAATTCACAATCGAAAAGAGGGAGCGCTTATCCAGCTCACAAGTCATTCGATCCATGTGGAATAGTTCTGGGCTAGAAGTCACTTCCTTTGAAGCAATCTGTGTCATCTCAGAGGTAGGGATTCGAAACACTTCCCTTAGTTGTCCGTCTCTTAGCTCCACCATATGGTCGATATAGGCTTCATAGTCCGTTAAATCATGGTCGCACAAAATAACTGTCTTCCCATTAGAGACCAACACTTTTAGAATCTCCAATATCTCTTTTCTGCTCTTGCGGTCAATAGAAGCAAAAGGTTCATCCAAGAGATAGACCCTAGGATTCATAGTAAAGAGAACAGCCAAAGCAGCCTTTTGCTTTTCCCCACCAGATAAGTGATGAATGGGACGGTGCAAGATCTTCTCACAGCAACATTGCTGGACAACCTCTGCTATTTTAGAATCAATTTCCTGAACGGGATGCCCAATATTTTCCAAGGTAAAAATCAGCTCCTCAAACAAGTTCTCCATGGTAAATTGATGATTGGGATTTTGAAAGAGGATACCAACCGTCTGGACACGTTCGATGATAGAAAGCTGACTGACCTCGCTCCCATCTATCAGGACTTGACCGATATAGGGAAGAGAACTGACTTGGGCAATCATTTGAAATAGACTCGATTTTCCTGAACCACTGCTTCCAACTAACAAGGTAAAGGCTTGCGCATGAAAAGTAAAATCAATCGGTTCCGAAAAAATTAGGGACTGAATCGCTCGTAGTTCCAGCCCCATCTATGCCTTTCCTCCAGCTGCAAACTGATGATAGAGTTTGACAATAGCACGAACCAAGATGGTACAGAAGAAAAAGACGGAAATAAAACGTACCACAAGCAAGGAAAGGACAAAAGGAAGGGAGAAGGCGTAATATCCTAACTTAATGTATTCATAGACAAAGCTAACAAGCGTAATCCCAATACTATTAGCAGTTAAAGAGAGCCAACTTTCATAGCGATTCTTGGTTACGATAAAACCAAATTCACTTCCCAAACCTTGAACCAAGCCAGACAAAAGGGCACCTAGACCGAATTGGCTACCATAAAGGACTTCAGCAAGGGCCGCTAGTACTTCTCCAATCGTTGCACTTCCGACTCTTGGAACAAAGATGGCAGCAATAGGCGCAGCCATACACCAGAGACCAAAGAGGATTTCATTGGCAAAGGCCTGTAAACCAAGAGGTGCTAAAACCAGAGTGAGGATATCAAATAGATAGCCTGAGCCCACAAAAACGCCACCAAAAAAGATAGACAAGAAAGCAAGTAAGATAACATCTTTTAAACGCCACTTTTCAAACATAAAAACTCCTTTTAGACAATTGGACATTTAAGAGATACTACCATCATACTCTGCATCTAGTCTATCTAGTAAAAACAAAAAACTCTAATTACACACAAGAATTAGAGTTTCGCTTACAAAATTAGATGGTTTTTTCTTTCTCAAGAAAAAACTATTCACATTTCCCTTCGACAGTACTAACTGTAGCAGGTTCAATGGGTATCATCTCAGCCTAAAGCACCCCAAATGTCTTTATTATTTAATTATATAATTATTTTAACAGACGATTTATTTCAGTTCAAGAAATTGAACTGGAAATACAGCCTTGCACTCACAAAGACAGCAGATCTTTCTTTGGTTAGATCGATACCTATTGCTCACTCATTTCTCGAACAGTTTTCTCTACATTTTTAGAGTAGGAAATCGCTGAAATGATTGAAACACCGTCAACATTGGTCTTCATAATGTCTTTAATATGTTGCGTCTGTATCCCACCAATTGCAACTAAGGGCATTTGTGGCAATAGTTTTCTCATCAATTTAAGACCTTCATAACCTATAGCACCACCAGCATCATCCTTTGACTGGGTATCAAATACAGGACCAACACCAACATAATCTACATATTCAACTTTTGATTGTTGAAATTCTTCCTCGTTTTTTATAGAAAGACCAATTATTTTATCTGGCATCAATTTTCTAATTTCATAAACTCCAAGATCATCCTGTCCTACATGTACTCCATCAGCGTCAATTTCCATTGCCAAATCAATATCATCATTAACAATAAACGGAACATTATATTTTTTACAAAGATCCTGTAGTTTAATTGCTAATTCGACTTTTTCTTTACCTTCTAAGGCTCCCTTACCTTTTTCACGAAATTGAAATAAGGTTATACCACCTTTTAAGGCTTCCTCAACGACCGTATATAGATCTTTTCCTTGGCAAGTAGTCGTTCCACAAATAAAATATAGTTTTAGTAATTCTTTATGAAACATCTTACTTCACTCTTTTGAATTTCTTTACATCTTCATCTGTAATCTCATATAAGGCATTTATAAATTCAACTTTAAATGTTCCAGGAAGATGTCCATTTGGACGTTTTTCTGCCATTTCTCCAGCGATATTGTAAACCAACATAGCTGTTTCTAATGATTTCAATTCTTGACCTTTTTCAAGTCCGATAAAGCTTGCTACTACAGCACCTAATAAACATCCTGTCCCAATAACTTTTGGCATCATGGCACTACCATTATGAATCGTTACCACTTCTCCATTTACCGCAATAGCATCCACTTCACCTGTTACTACTATTGGAATATTGAACTTCTCATTTGCTGCTAGAGCAATTTCGTCAATATTATCTACTCCCGCACTATCTACTCCTTTAGATGCCACATTTATTCCCACTAAAGAAGCAATCTCGCCAGCGTTTCCTCTAATCGCAGCTAGTTTGTAATTGTTGATTAGATCATCTGCTACTTTTTTTCTATATTCTCCTGCTCCACAAGCTACAGGATCTAAAACTGCTGGGACATTATATTTCTCTGCAATTTTCAGAGCAGCTTGGTATAATTTCCAATTTTCATCTGTCAATGTTCCTATGTTTATTAATAAACCACCAGCATACTTTAACAAATCCTCTAAATCTGCAGGAAACTCACTCATGGCGGGTGATGCACCCAGTGCTACTAATCCATTTGCTGTGAAATTTTTTACTACATCGTTGGTGATGCAAATGACCAATGGTGCTTTTTCTTTTAATAATTTTAAACTTGTCATATTGAAATCCTTCCTTTTCACTTTATACGATCTACTGATTTCGATTTATCTCTATCTTTCGTTAAGAAATTTTTTCAGTTACATTGAATGATTTACCTCATCAAATTTGTCAGTATCCTAAACTTTCTCTAGGCGTCATAGCCAATATCAAAAAAGGCTAATTCTAAAGCGACCGCTTGATTCCAGCGTTGCTGAAGTTCTGTCAAATCTTCTAGATTTTTCCCGACACGATTGAGTTCGTCAACCAGAAATTGAACCCACTCTGTAAAGAAAGGACCTCTGTGGAGATTGATCCATTCCAAATGAATATAGGCTTCAGGTAGAGCTAAATCTTTAGAACCCCAGTCTAAATAGAGACCTTCCGCAATGACCAACATGACCAAAAGATGGGCATAGTTTGATGAAGCCACTGCCGAATACATTAGATCCTGAAAGGCTTTTGTTACAGGGTGTAAGGTCACTTCCAGATAGTCATTCTCTGCTACTTTTAACTCTTTGAAAGCCTTTTGGAAATAACCGTCTTCATCTGCTGCAAGAAAGCCTAGTTGCTTGGCAAAACGAAGCTTGGATTCAAGCTGGTCTGCGTGGACTACACAGGAACCCAGCATAGATAAGAAGGCATCAAAGAAGTGATAATCTTGAATTAGGTATTCTTTTAAGACCTTATTCTCAATTGTCCCCGCAAAAAGTTCCTTAACAAAACGATGATTGATTGCAGCCTGCCAATCCTTCTGACTGCTTTTTAATAATTCTCCAACAGTCAAACCTGGCTCAAATGCATAGTTTTGTGTTTCCATATTTACTTCTCCTCTCTTTACTCATTAGTAATTAATAAAACACCAAGAGATACCAAGCAAAATCGTAATTCCACTTGATACTTTTAAAGAACATAGAGGGCATCTGCAGAGAGCTACCTAATACTCTTCGAAAATCAAATTCAATCCACGTCAGCTTCGCCTTGCCGTAGATATATGTAACTGACTTCGTCAGTTCTATCCATAACCTCAAAACAATGTTTTGAGCTGACTTCGTCAGTTCTATCCACAACCTCAAAACAGTGTTTTGAGCTGACTCCGTCAGTCTTATCTACAACCTCAAAGCAGTGCTTTAAGCAGCCTGCGGCTAGCTTCCTAGTTTGCTCTTTGATTTTCATTGAGTATAAACAAGCCTATCCAGTTTTATATAAACAAAAAACTCCAATTACAATCAAGAATTAGAGTTGACTTACAAGATTAGATCGTTCATTTCGCCATACGAAAAAAACTGTTCACATTTCCCTTCGCCAGTCTTAACTGTATCAGGTTCAATGGGTATCATCTCAGCCTAAAGCACCCCAAATGTCTTTATTATTTGATTACTACACCAGTATAGCAAAAAATGAAAGCCCTAGCAAGATATTTGACTGAAAAATATATTTCTATAGTTTTTGATACATTTTCCCTCATTGAAACTTTTAAAACACAAGCAAAAACCTCCACATCAAGTGGAGGCAAGCTGTTTTATCAATACAATTTTAAGTCACGAGGGTCAACTGGGAAGGTTGGGTTGTATGGGTTGTGACGGAGTTTGAAGTGTTTGACATCTTCAATAGTCTGAGTTCCAGACAATTGCATGACTATCTTCAATTCTGCATTCAAATGTTCAAAGACTTGACGTACACCGACACTACCACCAAGGGCCAAGCCATAGATAACAGGGCGACCAATAGCTACCAAGTCTGCTCCTGAAGCCAAGGCTTTAAAGACGTGTTGGCCACGACGAATACCTGAGTCAAAGACAATTGGAACACGTTTGTCAACTGCTTCTGCTACTTCTTGAAGTGAGTCGAAGGCAGCTGGTCCACCGTCGATTTGACGACCACCGTGGTTGGTTACCCAGATACCAGAAGCTCCCGCAGCAAGCGAACGTTCAACGTCCTCACGGCATTGTGGTCCCTTGACATAAACAGGAAGTCCTGAGTATTCAGCGATAAATTCTACGTCGCGTGGAGACAAGCGTTGTTTAGCTGATTTGTAAACAAAGTCCATTGATTTACCAGCACCTTCTGGCAGGTATTCTTCAACAATCGGCATGCCAACTGGGAAGACAAAACCATTACGCTTATCCACCTCACGATTGCCCCCTACAGTAGCATCTGCCGTCAAGACAATCGCCTTATAACCTTCAGCCTTGACACGGTCCATGATATGGCGGTTGATACCGTCATCCTTACTAAAGTAAAATTGGAACCAGTGAGGTGTCCCTTGAAGGGCTTCTGTAATTTCTGGAAGGTCCACAGTAGAGTAAGAGCTAGTTGTGTAAAGAGAACCAAACTCATGCACACCACGCGCAGTTGCCACTTCCCCCTGTTCATTTGCCAATTTATGAGCCGCAACAGGCGCCATAATGATTGGTGAAGACAATTTTTCACCTGCAAATTCAATCTCTGTACTTGGATTTTCAACATTGCAAAGCGTATGCGGAACGATGAGTTTGTGGTTAAAGGCACGAATATTCTCACGTAAAGTGAAAGTATCTTCCGCCCCACTAGCGATATAGCCAAAGGCTGCTTTAGGAATCACTTGTTGCGCCATGGGCTCCAAATCATAGGTATTGATGAAATCTACATGACCTTCTGCATTGCTTGTTTTGTATGACATAAAATGCCCTCCTTAATAAGTAAGCGTTTTCTTTGTATATTACAAAAATATCTTAACTCTTTTTTCAAAACTTTTCAAATACTTTGTTTGGAAATTTCAGAAAGATTCTGTCTATGATAAAAAATCCTTATAACAGCAATAAAAAATACATATTATCCAAAGGAGATTTTAAGTGCTACAATAACTATATTATTTCTAGATGGGAGGTTCTATTTTTGGATTGGTCCATTGTTGAACAATATCTACCACTATATCAAAAGGCATTTTTTCTGACCTTGCATATTGCAGTTTGGGGGATTCTGGGATCCTTTCTGCTCGGCTTAATCGTTAGTATCATCCGACATTACCGCATCCCTGTTTTGGCGCAAATAGCAACAGCCTACATTGAATTGTCACGCAACACGCCCCTTTTGATTCAACTCTTCTTTCTCTACTTTGGTCTTCCCCGAATGGGGATTGTCCTATCTTCAGAAGTCTGTGCTACTCTGGGACTGGTCTTTTTAGGAGGTTCCTATATGGCAGAATCTTTCCGAAGCGGACTGGAGGCCGTAAGTCAAACCCAGCAGGAGATTGGATTAGCCATCGGTCTGACAGCTGTACAGGTCTTTCGCTATGTGGTTCTTCCGCAAGCAACAGCGGTTGCTCTACCATCTTTTAGTGCCAATGTCATTTTCCTTATCAAGGAAACCTCCGTTTTCTCAGCAGTGGCTTTGGCCGACCTCATGTACGTCGCCAAGGACTTGATTGGACTCTATTATGAGACAGACATTGCACTGGCCATGTTAGTAATTGCTTATCTGATTATGTTGCTGCCCATCTCACTGGTCTTTAGCTGGATAGAAAGGAGGCTCCGCCATGCAGGATTCGGGAATCCAAGTACTCTTTCAGGGAAATAATCTCCTGAGAATCTTACAGGGATTGGGCGTTACGATTGGCATATCCATCCTGTCTGTCCTCTTATCCATGATGTTCGGAACAGTCATGGGAATCATCATGACTTCCCATTCTAGAATCATACGATTTTTAACACGATTGTATCTGGAATTTATCCGTATCATGCCCCAGCTGGTGTTGCTCTTCATCGTTTACTTTGGCTTGGCTCGAAACTTTAATATCAATATCTCAGGTGAGACTTCAGCTATTATCGTTTTTACCCTCTGGGGAACAGCTGAAATGGGGGACTTGGTTCGTGGAGCCATCACTTCCCTCCCTAAGCATCAGTTTGAAAGCGGACAGGCACTCGGCTTGACCAATGTTCAACTTTACTACCACATTATCATCCCACAAGTCTTGAGAAGACTGCTACCGCAGGCTATCAATCTTGTCACTCGGATGATTAAAACCACTTCCTTGGTTGTCTTGATTGGGGTTGTGGAAGTAACCAAGGTCGGACAACAAATCATCGATAGCAATCGCCTGACTATCCCAACTGCTTCCTTTTGGATTTATGGAACCATTCTAGTCTTGTATTTCGCAGTCTGCTTCCCTATTTCCAAACTATCCACTCACTTAGAAAAAAATTGGAGGAACTAAATGTCTGAAACTATCTTAGAAATCAAGGAACTCAAAAAATCCTTCGGAGACAATCCCATCCTCCAAGGTCTTTCTCTAGATATCAAAAAAGGGGAAGTTGTAGTTATTCTAGGACCCTCTGGTTGTGGGAAAAGTACCCTCCTTCGTTGCCTCAATGGCTTAGAAAGTATTCAAGGTGGAGATATTCTTCTGGATGGTCAGTCTATCGTTGAAAATAAAAAAGACTTTCACCTAGTTCGCCAAAAGATTGGCATGGTCTTTCAAAGTTATGAACTCTTTCCCCATCTGGATGTCCTACAAAACCTCATCCTAGGCCCTATCAAGGCTCAGGGAAGGGACAATAAGGAAGTAACTGAAGAAGCTCTGCAATTACTGGAGCGTGTCGGTTTACTAGATAAACAACATAGCTTTGCGCGCCAATTATCTGGTGGACAGAAGCAACGGGTTGCGATTGTCCGTGCCCTGCTCATGCATCCAGAAATTATCCTATTTGATGAAGTGACCGCTTCACTGGATCCCGAAATGGTGCGCGAGGTGCTGGAACTGATCAATGACTTGGCCCAAGAAGGTCGCACAATGATTTTAGTAACCCACGAAATGCAGTTTGCCCAAGCCATTGCTGATCGCATCATCTTCCTAGACCAAGGGAAAATTGCTGAAGAAGGAACGGCTCAAGCCTTCTTTACCAATCCGCAAACCAAACGAGCACAAGAATTTTTAAACGTCTTTGACTTCAGCCAGTTTGGCTCATATCTATAAAGGAGATTCTTATGAAACTATTCAAACCACTCTTAACTGTTTTGGCACTTGCCTTTGCCCTTATCTTTGTCACAGCTTGTAGCTCAGGTGGAAATGCTGGTCCATCATCTGGTAAAACCACTGCCAAGGCTCGTACAATCGATGAAATCAAAAAAAGCGGTGAGCTGCGAATCGCCGTATTTGGAGACAAGAAACCCTTTGGTTACGTTGACAATGATGGTTCTTACCAAGGCTACGATATCGAATTGGGTAACCAATTAGCTCAAGACCTTGGTGTAAAGGTTAAATACGTTTCCGTCGATGCTGCCAACCGTGCTGAATACTTGATTTCAAACAAGGTAGATATTACTCTTGCCAACTTTACAGTGACTGATGAACGTAAGAAACAAGTTGATTTTGCCCTTCCTTACATGAAAGTTTCACTTGGTGTCGTATCGCCTAAGACTGGTCTCATTACAGATGTCAAACAATTGGAAGGTAAAACCTTGATTGTCACAAAAGGAACGACTGCTGAGACTTATTTTGAAAAAAATCATCCAGAAATCAAACTCCAAAAATACGACCAATACAGTGACTCTTACCAAGCCCTTCTTGACGGACGTGGAGATGCCTTCTCTACTGACAATACGGAAGTCCTAGCTTGGGCGCTTGAAAATAAAGGATTTGAAGTAGGAATTACTTCTCTTGGTAATCCAGATACCATCGCAGCAGCAGTTCAAAAAGGCAACCAAGAATTGCTAGACTTCATCAATAAAGATATTGAAAAATTAGGTAAGGAAAACTTCTTCCACAAGGCCTATGAAAAAACACTTCACCCAACCTACGGTGACGCTGCTAAGGCAGATGACCTTGTTGTTGAAGGTGGAAAAGTTGACTAGTCATTAACTCTTAAAAGGGACTGGATTTTAAGCTCCAATCCCTTTTTAAGATTTTACCTATAACATCCTGAGTCTATCTAATATGTTCAATCTGAACACAGTGTACATACTTTATCGTCTATTGCATATACTTTATCACATAAGATACGAATATCCTCTTCACTATGACTAGCAATCAAAATTGTTGTTCCTTTTTCACTAGAGAGCTTTCTAAACAATGTTCTCATATTTTCTACACTTGATTTATCCAAGGCATTCATAGGTTCATCTAGTAAAAGAATAGAGGGATTCTCCATAATTGCTTGAGCAATCCCTAGCTTTTTCCTCATACCTAGCGAATAAGTTTTAACTTTCTGGTCTTTTTGCTCATATAGACCAACTATTTTCAGTGTATCATTGATTTCCTGATTACCAACTACTCCTCGTATGCTTGCCAAATATTGTAAATTCTTAAAGCCACTATAATAATTTATAAAACCAGGTTCTTCAATCAAAGCTCCCAAATTAGCTGGAATTTTTCTCTCAGGAACAATATTTTCCCCATTGATTAACACTTCTCCATAAGACGGACTATATAAACCAGCTATTAATTTAAACAATACACTTTTCCCTGAGCCATTCGCACCAGTAATTCCTATAATTTCCCCCTGTTTACAACTAAAATTAAGGTTTTGAAAAACACATGTTTTTTTTAATTCCAACTGAATATTTTTTAATGTAATTATTTCATTCATTCTATAAACCTCCTCTTTTGACGAGTGAAATAGAAAATGCTTTTAAAAAGAAAGACTAAAAATAGCAACTGAAGAAATAGATCTCGTCCTATATCTCCATTTCCTCTATTCAGAATATAAAATAGATAATTGGTTCGATTCCCCACAAATAAACTGCCAAACACTATCATGAGTAAAAAGAAGCTAACACAAGAAAAGTTCATTTGCTCATTCGCTCCTAGTATGTATAACGTAAAGCAAAGCAAGGATAGCACACAAACATTCAAAAAATCAACTATAAACAACACTCCTATATCCCAGTTTGGTAACTGTAACATAAATTGAATCACTAGAACTTTTACCATGATTAAAACGAGTCCATAAAGAAAACAGGTCCAAATCTGATACCTAATCCAGAGCTTAATAGAAGAAAATCGAATCACTTCCGTAAAGAAATCGGATGCTCTTCTACGATATACAACTGCTAGAAAAAATGTATGAATAATAAACCAATGAAGCAACCATATAGATAAGACTAAAAAAGAGTTTTGACTCAGATTAGGCCCTTTTAAAATTTCTATAACAAGTCTATCATTTCCTTCTAACCAATACCATAATCCTAAACAAATCAATATCCAAAAAAGAACATAACCCCAAAAGTACTTGGTATAGATTATCTGATTCAACCTCCACATGTGACTACTTAACTTTCCCATTTCCAACTTTTACACTCTCCTCCAGTTTCTATGAACAGAAAATACAGTCAATGGAATTATGATAGATAGTAATGTAAGCCAATAAATCAATGCATACGGATTGGAATTTACCATATACTGAAAAATTGGCAATAATCCAATTATCCCATTGTTCAACTGATAAATCCAGAATAAGGATTCTACAAATAAAAAAGTAAACAGAAATACTAAGCTCATGTTTGATTTTTTAAACCAAGAAAAACTGCTAATAGTAAGTAAGGATAAAAAGAAATAGTATGCTATATAAGAGAAAAAAATCCTATAAAGAAACTAGCATTGTTTGCAATACTTATACCATAAAATTCTCTTAAAAAATCAACCTCCTTTATCTCCAAAGCGAAGCTAAAACCATTACTAAATGCAATTAGAAAAATCAATAAAAATAAAGTCGCCGTCCAAATCCCCGTACTAAGAGCTGCTAATTTGAAACTAAAACTGGTAAAGTGCTTAATTGATTTCAGACGAATGCGACACTCCAACCTATTAAAATAGTTATTCATCAAATGAAAAAAGAATAATATATATGTGAACGGAAAGCAATATACTCCAGTCGTAATATCTTGAAGTAAGACTAAGATCCATTCTAATACATTTGGATGGATTGAATATTGGCGACAGCGCAATAAATATACTGTACTAGATAAAACACAGGATAGCAGTAATATAAAATAAACCAATACTGCTAAGAAATCTTTTTTATAAAATTGAACAAATTGTTTCATTATACATAGTCCTCTGAATGTAGAAAAAATGTACCATACACAACCAAACAACTAACAAATAAAATAAAAGCAAGATGAGCACTAACTAAGGAAAGACTGATATCTTTCTGATATCCTAAAGCTAACGTTGTCACAGGTTCTAAGTAAGATAGCCCTAAAATAGCCCATAAAATACCCCCAACCATCATATAGGCAATTGGGATGAAAATAGCTCCTAATTTTTTCTTCACTAGCAAAGCACTAGCTAGTCCAAAAATAGAGAACACCGTTCCCCAAACTCCATACCAGAGAGTCGTCACAAGACTATAGAGCAACTGATTGGAATCAAATAATTCTTTTAAGGCACCACTATAATCTCCAATATAAATTTCCTGATAAGGAGTCACTAAAAGATTAATTCCTAATAATAATAAATAGGGGAGAAAAAAGACTAGAAAAGAAGAAATAATTGCAGTACTACCTACAATAGCTAGATACCTCTTTTTAGAAATTCGGCACAATTGTGCTGTTAGAAAATGACTCTCAGCATCCTCTATTATCTGACTAGAATAAGGCAGTGTACAGATAAGTGCAGCTACTAGACTAATCGGTGAAAATCCTCGAATAGAAGAGGCAGCAAAAAAAATCGATAAACCTTCAATTTTATAAATACCACTGAAAGCAAGAAGATTTCCTAAAAACATGCAAAGAAGGGTCAAAAATAAAGACATATAAAATCGAGGTGATTGAACGACTCGTACAAGATTACAAATGAAAAATTCCATCCTTACTCCTCCTTATAATAAAAATAGGGTGTAGCATTCTTTTTTCATGCTACACCCACAACCAACCATCTTTAAGGCTTACTCTGACAAGTAAGTTAATAAGAATCTGGACTCCAAGAACCTGAAGTATGAATTTTTACATGATTCCCAAACTGTGGCGCCATAGCTAATCTAGTATCAGAACCAATATAATTATCACCACCTCCATTATAGTACATGACAATCCTAGAGCCAGAACTCAATTGATATACTGGAGTGATATCTGCCCCACTATAGGCGCTACGAATAGAGGTATTTAACGTTTTACCGCCACCAGTGCTGTCATTATTATTAATTCCAGCAGAGGCGTTTTCTTTCTCAAGTTCACTAGTTGTATCCGCACCAAAACGCGGCAATGTTAAATCATAATCTCCAATCTGTCTAGCTAAGACTGTAGGGAGAAACAAACTAAATGCAATTGTAACTACGCAAAAAAGGGAATATATTTTTCTTCTTTTCATGACATCGTCCTCCTAAGAAGTGATAAACAAGATAGTTGATTGATCAATTTGATATATATTATATTTTCATTATATCAACAAAAGAAAGCGCTGTCAATTATTTTGTTTAAAATATTATCATATTTTAAACAAAATGGTTAAAAGAGTCTGGGACAAAAAGATTTTAATTTTAGAAATTCTTTATTATAAATTTTAAAAATCGATAAATTATACAAAAAAACGAACGAAACAGAATTCTGGTTGTTAGATAACTCGTTTTGTTCGTTTTTTATATTTAAAGTTAGATTTTTGTCCCAGACTCGTCTCTCTTTATCTTACTGACCTAACCTTCTTGCCAATTTTCTTGGTCTTCTTTAAAGCGTTTTAGGAGATCCAAGCCTTCTGGCGTGATATAGCCTTCTTCTTGTGCTAGATGGATGAGTTCACTGTAGTTAGAAAGCGTCACAAGTTTGACACCTGCATCAGAGAAGTTCTTATCTGCCTTTGGCAATTGATAACTGAAAATCGCTACAACTCCAAGCACATCTGCTCCTTCTCGCTTAGCTGCTGCAACAGCTTCAAGAACAGAACCACCAGTTGAAATAAGGTCTTCAACCACTACCATTTTTTGACCTTGAGCCACGCGACCTTCGATTTGATTACCAGCTCCGTGGTCTTTTGGTTTGCTACGGATGTAGGCAAATGGCAAGTTCATCTTATCAGCAATGATAGCCCCGTGTGGAATCCCTGCTGTCGCAGTTCCTGCAATCACTTCAACCTCTGGAAAGGCTTCTTTGATAGCATCCACAAAACCATTTTCAATGAGAGTACGAGTTTCTGGATAGGCTAGCGTCACACGGTTATCCGTGTAAATTGGCGACTTGATACCAGATGCCCAAGTGAAAGGCTCCTCTGGTTTGAGGTAAACTGCTTGAATTTTCAAGAGGTGGCTAGCGATATCTTTAGCAAGTGTCATGGTCTTCTCCTTTTATTTTTATAATCTAGTTCTTTAATTCTAGTCTTGGTTCCATTCAGCCTTGATGGCATGATAAGCTACAACAGGATCCTCAGCTTGCGTAATGGGACGTCCCACTACGATATAGTCACTACCGATTTGATAGGCATCTGCTGGCGTCATCACACGTTTTTGATCTCCAACTGCAGCTCCCTGAGGGCGAATTCCTGGTGTTAAACAGATAAAATCTGGATTGGTGGTCTGCTTGATGAGTTGAACTTCCTGTGCCGAGCAAACAACACCATCTAATCCCGCTTCAGCCGTCTTCTTGGCATAATGAATCACAGACTCTTGCAGGCTAGTTTGGATGTTTTGAAACTCCTGCATCTGAGCTTCTGATGTTGATGTGAGCTGCGTGACCGCAATCAACTTCGCTTGACTTCCAAGACCTTCACGCGCAGCCTTCATCATCTCTACACCACCAGCCGCATGAACATTGGTCATATCGACACCAAGCTGAGACAAGACCTTCATGGCTGATTTAACTGTATTGGGAATATCATGCAGCTTGAGATCCAAAAAGACACTGTGTCCCAGACCTTTCAAGTAGGACACAATCTCAGGACCCGTTGCGTAATAGAGCTCCATCCCTACCTTAAGATAAAGGCTTTCTTCTGCTGGGAAAAGAGCTAAAAATTCCTTGACTGCCTCAAAACTAGGAAAATCAAGAGCAATGACTGGACGATGTTCTCGCATAGGTTTCTCCTTTTACCTTTGCTAGTGAGAGAGTCTGGTCAACAGAAGCCACGAAAAAAGGAACCTGCCAACAGCAAGGTTCCACGAAAAATGGGTAGTCTCCACCCTTTCACCGTCTAACCTTAGCTGCCTCTCTGGACTGCTTTAAAGGTTTTCTATTATTCTATTATTTCTACTAGCACTTGTCAAGTAAAAACCATGGCAACTAAAGAGCTATAGGAGAAAAGCTAAACCTAGCGACGCGATGAACGCTGATTTGTTTGATTTCGATTGCTCTCTTCCTCCAGCTTTTTCTTCTCTTCTTCCAATTTATTCTGCTGTTCTTCCAGTCTTTTCTTCTCTTCCTCTTTCTGCTTCTTCTCAGCTTCCTTAGCCTCTTGTTTGGCTTTTTCCTCAGCCTCCATAATTAATTTATCCGCCACAGTGTAACTGTAAATTCCAGCTTCCATATCGACCACACTTGGTTCTGACAATTGAGGCTTAATCTTACTGTAATATGGCAATTTCTTACTCATTTCAGATAGAGGAACCAAGACTTCGTCCGAATCATTCATGGTCAATCGAATTAAATCTGAAGTCACCTTGCTTGGGGCTAGTTCCACCTTCTGGATAGCAGCCTTGAGTTCTGGGCTAATTTGAGCAAGTTCTGACGTAAAGGTTTTGATTTGTTCGCTGTCATTAAAGAGAACAGACAAATAAGTTTCTGGTAAACTGACCAGGCTCACAGAACTAGTCTCAAGCTGACCGCTGGAAAGAATAGGATAATGATTTTCACCAGAAATATAGTAGGCCACAATATCATATTCCTTGACCTTGATAGTGAACTTGGTTGGAAATTGATAGACAAGTTGAGCTGATTCAACCCAATAGTTAGACTTGATCTGCTCTTCATATTTTGCCTTATCTAGCAGAAGATTAATCGTATAATCCGAATCCTGAATGCCTGAAGCTTGTCGAATATCATCATCCGTAGTTTGCACCGTTCCCTCAACACGAATATCCTTCATGGTCGCATAAGGACTGAGCAGGTAGGCAGAGACAATCAATAAAAGCAGACTTGGAAATAAAATCGTTAGCGCTCGCAAGATATGGAGACCAGGAATCTTTGCTTTGGCTGGTTTTTCTTTTGTAGCCTTTTTAGCAAGCTTTTTATCCTGGTTCTCCTTCTCTGTAGATTCTGTAGATTTTGATTTCTCTTTGGATACTTCTTTTTTGACGTCTTCTGACTCTTCTACTTTTTCTTCAGTATCATCCTTAGCTGATTCTGGGTCTTTTGGATCAGATTCACTCTCTTGCTCCTCGGTTGCATCTGACTTTTCAGATTTTGAAGCCATTCGAGCTTGTCTTTCCTTTTCCTTCTCCTCAGCTAGGGCCGCCTCTTCCTCAGCCTTCTTTTTTAGATATTCTTGGTTTCGTTTCTGCCATTCTGATAACTCTTTAAATTCTTCGAGGATTTCTTTACCCTCATTTTTCTTATCTTTTGACATTTACTTTCCTTATGATAAATCTTTTTTCAACAATTGATAAAAATCTGCTAGAGATTTCAATTCCTTAGAAGCCTTCATCTTCGCTTGATAGTCTTCCTTGTGACTTAGTAAGTGAGAAAGCTTTTCTTCTAAACTGTCCAAGGTCAAATCGCTTTCTTGAAGTTCTTCTGCATAGCCTTTTTTTACAAAGTAAGCTGCATTTTCAATCTGGTCACCACGACTAGCTTCACGACCAAGTGGCACAATAACATGTAATTTTGCCATGGCCAAGAGCTCAAAAATCGTATTGGCACCACCTCGTGTCACAACAATATCAGCCAATTCCATCAAGGGTTGATAGAGATTGGTCACATAGTCAACACGAAAAAGATTTTGACTCAACTCGTTCAGGCTAGAATCTCCAGTTAGATTGATAATATTGTAGCGCTCTGTCAGCTCTTTCTTATGGTCTGTCACCAATTGGTTAAAGACACGAGCACCTGCTGAACCGCCAACAAACAATACAGTTGGTAATTGGGGATTAAAGTGGGTTTGAATATCCACCAATTCATCGGGTTCTAGAGTTTTTTGATCTGAAACCTTGGTCACTGCTCCCACATGCTCAACCTTAGACAAACTTGAAGCTTGTTCAAAGGTTGAATACATCTTGGTCGCAAATTCATAGGCGATTTTATTGGCCAAGCCCATGGACAAGTCAGATTCGTGAATAAAGACAGGCACTCCTGACACACGCGCAGCGATAACAGGCGGTACTGAGACAAAGCCTCCCTTTGAAAAAAGAGCCTGTGGACGAAGTCGCAACATGATAAAGAGAGATTGGACAATTCCCCAACCAACTTTAAAGACATCCAGCATATTTTGCCAAGAGAAATAGCGACGCAATTTTCCAGTCGCAATGGAGTGGAAAGTGACATCCAAGCCTGACTTGAGGATTTCTTGGTGTTCGATACCACGTTTATCTCCGATATAGTGGACTTCCCATCCATCTTCGATAAACTTAGGCATTAACAAAAGGTTGAGGGTAACGTGTCCAACCGTCCCCCCACCTGTAAAGACAATTTTTTTCATATTATTCTTTTAACTCCGCTACTGTGTCGATAAAGAGGTCGCCACGTACTTCAAAGTTAGCATACATATCCCAGCTGGCATTGGCTGGACTGAGAAGAACCACGTCTCCTTGAGTCGCAAGCTCGTAAGCCTTGCGGGTCGCATCTGCAATATCAATCGCATCCACATAAGCGACACCAGCCTTATCCGCTGCCCGTTTGACACGCTCAGCAGACTGACCGAGGATGACCATCTTCTTAAGTCCAGTAATGTCTGGCACCAATTCGTCAAACTCATTACCACGGTCCAAACCACCGGCAATCAAGATGACCTTGCTGTTGTCAAATCCTGACAAGGCTTTTTGAGTAGCCAAGATATTGGTTGATTTGCTATCATTATAGAATTTGACACCCTTGATTTCATCCACAAATTGGAGACGGTGTTTGACACCACCAAAAGCTGAAAGAGTTTCTTTGATGGTTTGGTTATCAACATCACGAAGCTTGGCTACAGCAATCGTCGCAAGCACATTTTCTACATTGTGGCTACCTGGAACTCCGATTTCATTCGCTGCCATTACAACTTCCCCACGGAAGTAGAGTTGACCATCTTCCAGATAAGCTCCATCAACCTTTTCAAGTGTTGAAAATGGAACTACTGTAGCCTGTGTTTTGCTAGCCAATTCTTTTGCCAAGTCTTGGTTAAAGTTCAAGACAAGGAAATCAGCCTCTGTCATCTTGTTCTGGATATTCCACTTGGCTGCTACATATTCCTCAAATGAACCATGATAATCGATATGAGTTGGCATAAGGTTGGTAATAACCGCAATCTCTGGATGAAATTCTTGCACACCCATGAGTTGGAAAGAAGAAAGTTCCATGACAAGCGTATCCTTATCTGATGCAGTTTGGGCCACTTGACTAGCAGGATAGCCGATATTTCCTGATAAGAGACCATGTTGACCAGCAGCAGTCAAAACTTCCCCAATCATGGTCGTTGTGGTTGTTTTACCGTTCGAACCTGTGATACCGATAATGGGCGCTTCTGAAATCAAATAAGCCAATTCCACCTCAGTCAAGACTGGAATTCCCTTTGCCAAAGCCTTTTCAATCATGGGATTGCTGTAGGGAATGCCTGGATTTTTCACCATAAGGGCAAACTCTTCATCCAAGAGTTCCAAAGGATGGCCACCTGTAATGACCTTGATTCCTTCTTCCAGCAAACTTTGGGCAGCTGGATTGTCCTCGAAAGGTTTTCCGTCATTTACTGTCACAATGGCACCTAGCTTGTCCAACAAACGTGCTGCAGATTCACCAGACTTAGCCAAACCTAAAACAAGGACTTTCTTATTTTTAAATTGTTCTATTACTTTCATGTCTCAAACTCCATTTCTACTCTTACTATTTTACCATTTTTATGGAAATAAAAAAGCCACAAAGTGTGTTTGTGACTCTTTCTTCTAACTGAATCTCGCCATATCATCTATGTGATAAATCGGTAACTCGAATGACTTGGTCCACTTGCTCCCAAATCAGAGGATTGTGGGTCGCAATAATAATGGTTCGATTCGGATTTTTTAAAGACTCTAGGATAGAAAGTAATTCCTCAGAGTTTTTGGGGTCTAGTGAAGCGGTTGGTTCATCTGCGAGAATCAAAGGTGGATCCTTTAAAATTATCTTCGCTAGTGCAACACGTTGTGCTTCTCCTCCTGATAACTCAAAGATAGGTTGCTTTAAATCTAAATAAGAGAGGTTAACACGGTTTAGAGCTTGTTTCATCAAAGAGATTTTCTCTTTTTCTTTCAACTTTTTACCAACTAAACCCAGATTGAGATTTTCTTTGACGGTTTGGCTTTCAATTAAGCCAAAATCTTGAAATAGATATCCCAAATAATCTCTAAAGAAAACAGAAGGCTTGATGTCCTTAAGAGAAGTGCCATCATAGATGATTTGTCCTTTGTCATATGGCTCTAATCGTCCAATCATATTCAAGAGTGTTGTCTTACCACAGCCACTTGTACCAATTAAGGCATAAATTTTCCCACCTTCAAAATGAAGATTCGTATCTGAAAATAGCTGACGGCTTCCAAATTTTTTAGATATATTCTTTAGTTCAATCATCCTATTTTCCTTTCATAATTGTCATAGAAACACGAGATTCTTTCTGCGCTTGACGGTAAAGCGTCAAAACTGCACTAGCTAGAAAGACTAATAAAGTGAGCAAGCCAATCACCAAGTCTCGACTGCTTAAAATAAAGAGACTAGCACCAAATATAAAACTGGCAAATTGGCTAACCATATACTGAGCATGTGTTTCAAAAAATCGTAAACCTGAAATTCGTTTAATCAAGATATCTCGGCGGAATTGCTCGAAATAGAGAAGATTGACAGAGTAAAAGAGTAACAAGGAACTAGCTATCCCAACAATAGCTCCTAGGATTAAAGTTGCTGTTTCAGTTTGAACTTCATTATAACGAGTTAGATAAACACTTCTTCTTTCTTTAAGATAGGATACTTGCTCATAAATTCCAGCTTTCTTCAAGAGTTTAATCCCATCTTCATATCCTTTGACAAAGATATTATTACCAGCATTGATAGACCAAATGGATTTGGAAATGATACTATCACCTGTAGATGTTGGAGTAAATACAACTAAAATCGGATCAGTCAAATACTGAGTGGATACAGGATTCTCACCGTTATTATAAACAAACCGCTTTTCTCCAGTTGGAAGATAACTAACAATCGCTCTCATTTCATACTCTAAAGGAGCACTTGCCTCCTCACCAGATTTTCCATAATAACTCAATTTTTCTTCAAAAACTTTCTTAAGTTCTGCTTCTCGAGAGCGCAAATGTTCTGGGAGCAAGAGGATAAACTCACCTTTTTGGAGATGGGCTAACTTCTGTTTGCTCTCAGCATCTACCACGACCTTTTCCTTGTCCAAATAACTGGGACTAACATAGAGCGTATTAGCATCTGGACTATAGGTATCCAGTGTCTCTCCCTGTTCATTTTTTCCTTGTGGATTGGCAAAATGGAACAGAGTATCCTTTACATAAAGGGCTTGTTCTTCTTCGATTGCTTCCTTGGCAAAGGCATACCACTTATTCTGATTTTCTGTATCTTTTACTCTATCACCTAAGCCAAAGGAAATCTGGTAATAGTCTGCTCTGTCCTGCCATGCTTGTTTTGAAATTTCAAGTTCTTTCAATCGTTGGTAAGACGTCAAACCTGTCTTAACAGCATAGCCTACTGTAAAAACAGCTACTAACTGACACAATAGGGTTAAAGCCATCAAGCGTTTAAGGGGTAATCTCCCCTTAATAACGGGAACTAATGCTTTGTAACTCAAACTCATTAGATAAAGGAGCATTAGTAAAATTGAAATCGCCAATAAAAACAACAGATAGAAACTAATCCCAAAACCATAGGTGGCTAACAAGCTAGGATAAAACAAACCTTGACTAAAAAGAACGACTCCCCCACCTAGGAAGGAAAGGAGGGCTGATAGAAGGAGCCACTTGATATCAGTCGATAAAGAATGCCCCATGATGGATAAGAGAGTCTGACCAGAAAAGAGTTTTATACCTGCTGCTCTCATTTCCTTAATCCGAGTGATAATCACCAGAGCAAAGAAAGATAAGCCAAATATTGCTAAACTAATTAAAATAAGGGGATTTAGTAATATTTGAAAAGCAAGAAAATAGGGCGGTGTCTTTCGGTCAGCAACTGCTTTATAACCCAAATCTCCTAATTTATCGGCTAGCTTTTCTTTCGTCAAGGAGCCTGATAAAAGGAGATAACTATTTAGTGGATCACTGCGTTCACGACTTTCTTGGCTAGCTTCTTGGAATTCTTTTGGTAATGTTCCCTGACCATAAGTTGCATAAATAAAGTGAGTCGTCCCATCCTTACTCGGCTCTACAATTCTTCTAGCTATTAAACTCTGTTCGGAATTTGCAAAATTCTCCAATTCCTGTTCAAATACCTCACGCGTCGGTTCCTGAGTATCTTTTTTGACACGAAGTAAAGAAACGGAATCATAGCTTGCATATAAATATTGTGGCGCACGTAAGACAATAATCCAAGCAAGGAAGAAGCTGAGAAAAAAAGTTGACAAGCAAATAAATAGTTTCTTCATAGTAGACTCCTTATAAAAAAATAATTCCCCTTGTACGAGCTACAAGGGGAACGATTTAAATCAATGAACGATTAGTCATAATCATAGTAAAATGCTACTTGTTCTCCCCATTTGGTCCAAATCCATGCGTAGGAGGTGTTTCCAGCAGGAGCTTCTCCTCTATCAGAATGACCATCCCATCTGCTCACGATGGATGAATAATGGTATTTGTCACCATGGTAGTAATTTGAAAAAGCCCAACCACCTCCTGAGCCTTCTCCGTATGTCCATACTCCTCCATCTGGATATTGTACAGCGGCTGATGCAGCTCCCAATAATGTAAAGCTTGAAATAAGAGCTAGAGCAAGTAATCTATGTTTTTTCGTTTTCATTTTATTTTTCCTTTCAAAAAAAGCACACCCTGAGTGACAACACGACAAAATAAATCCTCCTCTCTCTTTTTTGAAACCGATTTCTTTATAAAATAATGATAACATTTTAACTATTATATGTCAATTAATTTTAAGTAAATCAGAAAATTTTTTTCAAATAAACTATTGTAACAATAAAAAAATAGATATCATTAAAGAATTTTATTCCAGCTTTTCCCATTCATATTATCCAAGCAAAAGAGATGATGTTAACTAAAAGGCAATTCAAACTATTGTAAAATTCCTACAAAAAAAGAGAGCCAAAACTCTCTTTTTATCTTCTTTTACTTTTACTGACCGACATGAGGGTAATATCTCGCAAGCTAAAGTATGCTAGGAGGAGCATGGCGATTGCGATAAAGAATTCTGTCGGTAGCTGAAAGATTTGCAGAACTGACAACATAAACAAAATCAAAAGTGCTACGAAAGCAAAGACGACAAGGACGATATTGACTGTCCCTTTAATGCTTTCTGGTGTCGCAAATACATAGAGTAGTAATAAGAGGATTCCTATGATTAAATAAACCATCTTTATCTCTTTCTAGCTCTTATTCAGCTGATTTTTTCTTCTTGTTAGCTTTCTCACGCTCTGCCTTGTTAAGGATTTGTTTACGCAAACGGATAGACTCAGGTGTTACTTCCATGTACTCATCATCGTTCAAGAACTCAAGAGACTCTTCAAGTGTCAAGATACGAGGTGTCTTGATAACAGCTGTTTGGTCCTTAGTAGCTGAACGAACGTTGGTCATTTGTTTTGCCTTAGTGATGTTAACTGTCAAGTCGTTTTCACGAGAGTTTTCACCGATGATCATTCCTTCGTAAACCTCAGTACCTGGGTTGACAAAGATCGTACCACGTTCTTCGATAGACATGATTGAGTAAGTTGTAGCCTTACCAGCATCGATAGAAACAAGGGCACCACGGTGACGACCACCAATTTCCCCTGGAATCAATGGCAAGTATTGGTCGAAGGTATGGTTCATGATACCGTAACCACGAGTCATTGACAAGAACTCAGTTGAGTATCCAATCAAACCACGCGCTGGAACAAGGAAGACCAAACGAGTTTGACCATTACCAGTTGAAATCATATCCAACATTTCACCCTTACGTTCAGAAAGGCTTTGGATAACAGATCCTTGGTATTCTTCTGGAGTGTCGATTTGAACACGTTCAAATGGTTCACATTTAACACCGTCGATTTCTTTTACAATAACTTCTGGACGAGATACTTGAAGTTCATAACCCTCACGACGCATTGTTTCGATAAGGATTGACAAGTGCAATTCTCCACGACCTGAAACTGTCCATTTATCTGGTGAATCAGTTGGGTCAACACGAAGGGAAACGTCTGTTTGCAATTCTGCCTGCAAGCGTTCTTCTACCTTACGAGAAGTCACCCATTTACCTTCTTTACCAGCAAATGGTGAGTTGTTAACCAAGAAAGTCATTTGAAGAGTTGGCTCATCGATGTGTAGAATTGGAAGAGCTTCAATTGCATCTGTCGGAGTAATGGTTTCACCGACAAAGATATCCTCCATACCTGAAACGGCAATCAAGTCACCCGCTTTAGCTTCTTGGATTTCACGACGTTCCAAACCAAAGAAACCGAAGAGTTTTGTAACACGGAAGTTTTTAGTTGTGCCGTCAAGTTTAGAAAGGGTAACTTGGTCCCCTACCTTAACAGTACCACGGAAGACACGACCGATACCGATACGTCCAACGAAGTCATTGTAATCCAAAAGTGATACTTGGAACTGCAAAGGCTCATCTGAGTTATCTACTGGAGCTGGGATATGGTCGATAATTGTGTCAAAGATTGGCGCCATAGTCGCTTCTTGGTCAGCTGGATCATCTGACAATGAAGAAGTTCCGTTGATCGCTGAAGCATAGACCACTGGGAAGTCAAGCTGGTCGTCATCAGCCCCAAGCTCGATGAAAAGTTCCAAGACTTCGTCCACTACTTCAGCTGGACGAGCTGATGGTTTATCGATTTTGTTAACAACAACGATTGGGACAAGGTCTTGTTCCAAGGCTTTTTTCAATACGAAACGAGTTTGTGGCATTGTTCCTTCGTAGGCATCTACGACCAAAACAACACCGTCAACCATTTTCATGATACGCTCAACTTCTCCACCAAAGTCCGCGTGTCCTGGTGTGTCCATGATGTTGATACGAGTTCCGTTGTAGGCAACGGCTGTATTTTTAGCAAGGATGGTAATTCCACGCTCTTTTTCAATATCGTTTGAGTCCATAGCACGCTCTGCCAATTCAGTACGTGCATCAAGCGTTTCTGATTGTTTCAATAATTCGTCAACGAGGGTTGTTTTCCCGTGGTCAACGTGGGCGATAATCGCAATGTTACGGATATCTTCTCTTAATTTTGTCATGATTTCCTCTATAATATTCAAAATTTATTTTCTAACTGAACGATTATACCATATTTTCAAGTAAATAACATAACTCAAGCAAGTGTAAATGTTTTCACTCCGCTTTTCTTTTCACGTCAAGCCTTTTCAAAGCAAGCGACTTATGATAAGATAAGCACAGTATGCGTTTAGATAATTTATTAGCCCAAGAAAAAGTTAGCCGAAAGGCCATGAAACAAGCACTTCTCAAAGGGGACATTCTCGTCGATAGTTGCCCAGCCCACTCCCTAGCTCAAAATATCGATACAGGACTACAGGAGCTCCTCTTTCGGGGCCAAATCATTCAAGGTTATGAGCACACCTATCTTATGCTTCATAAACCTGCTGGTGTCGTTACAGCCAACAAAGACAAGGAACTTCCGACCGTCATGGACCTCCTTTCGCCTGACATCCAGTCTGACAAGCTCTATGCCGTCGGCCGACTGGACCGAGATACGACAGGACTCCTCCTCGTGACCGATAACGGACCCTTGGGCTTTCAGCTCCTCCATCCCCAATATCATGTCGATAAGACTTATCAAGTTGAAGTTAATGGACTTCTGACACCTGACCATATCCAAGCCTTTCAAAAGGGAATTGTCTTTTTAGATGGTACTGTCTGTAAACCTGCAAGACTAGAGATTCTATCTGCAAGTCCTGCCCACAGCCAAGCCTCTATTACCATTTCAGAAGGAAAATTTCATCAAGTCAAGAAAATGTTCCTCTCGGTTGGTGTCAAGGTGACCTCCCTCAAACGCACCCAATTTGGCCCTTGGAGTTTGGATGACAATCTTCAAGAGGGAGACTATCGCCGCCTCAACTCAGAAGAGCTGACAAGCATTCGTGAATTTCTCAGAAAAAGTGGTTAAAAAATGAGCTCGGAACATCCAAGCTCGTTTTCTTATTTCTCGACTTTGATTTTCCCTTTCCAAGAATCCAAGCCATAAGAAAGGATATAAATCTCAGAAAAACCTTGTTTTTTCAAGTAAAGAGCTGCATTTGTGACACGTTGTGCACGTTGGTTTTCGTAAAGAAGGACAGGTTTATCCTTACGAAGGGCTGCAAGACTAGTTTTCAACTGACTTGAAGGAATATTGCGGGCACCCAGGATATGTTTTCTGTGGAATTCTGCTGGGTCGCGCAAATCAATCAATTGACCCGTACGAATCAAGGCTTCAAACTCCTCATTGTCCACGATTTTAGCCGCACGTCGAATACGAAAATAGTTAAAGCCCATCCACGCCAACATTGCTAGTATAAGTGCCCACAAAATCCAAGTAACCATTAGTTCTTTTCTCCATTTTTCTCAATATAATCCAATTCTATCTTGTGCTCTCTGCGAAGAACTGCTTCTGCTTCTAGATAGTCTAATTTGTCCATCAACCCTGCATCGTAAATCCGAGAGAGTTCCAGCTTCATCAGTTCAATATCATATAAGCGTTTTCCCATGTAAACAATAATACCAAATCGTTTGAGGAATTGCTGCACATCATAGAATGTTTTCATAAGACTCATTCTAGCAAAATTTTGTGTTTTTTTCAAGAAGAGACTCACACAATGGCCCTGATTTTCCTATCTTCTTTGGCGATTCTGACGCAAGTGTGGTACAATAAAAACATGAGAATTCAACAATTACACTATATTATCAAAATCGTCGAAACAGGCTCCATGAATGAGGCAGCCAAGCAGCTCTTTATCACCCAGCCTAGTCTTTCCAACGCTGTGAGAGATTTGGAAAATGAAATGGGCATTGAAATCTTTATCCGTAATCCTAAGGGTATCACCTTGACCCGTGATGGGATGGAGTTTCTCTCTTATGCCCGTCAGGTTGTCGAGCAGACCCAGCTTCTGGAGGAACGTTATAAAAATCCTGTCGCCCACCGTGAACTCTTTAGCGTTTCGTCTCAACACTATGCCTTTGTGGTCAATGCCTTTGTATCGCTACTTAAGAAAAGCGATATGGAGAAATACGAGCTCTTCCTTCGTGAAACTCGTACTTGGGAAATTATCGACGACGTCAAGAATTTCCGTAGTGAGGTCGGTGTCCTCTTTTTGAACAGCTACAACCGTGATGTTTTAACCAAAATGCTGGATGACAACCACCTGCTAGCTCACCATCTTTTTACCGCCCAGCCTCATATCTTTGTCAGCAAGACCAATCCTCTGGCAAAGAAAGACAAGGTTAAACTGTCTGATTTAGAAAACTTCCCTTATCTCAGCTATGACCAAGGGACACACAACTCTTTCTACTTCTCTGAAGAGATTCTCTCGCAGGAATACCACAAAAAATCTATCGTAGTCAGCGACCGTGCCACCCTCTTTAACCTCTTGATTGGTTTGGACGGTTATACCATTGCGACAGGGATTTTGAACAGCAACCTCAACGGAGACAATATCGTTTCTATCCCACTGGATATTGACGACTCCATTGAGCTAGTCTATATCCAGCATGAAAAAACCAGCCTATCTAAGATGGGCGAACGCTTTATCGACTATTTACTAGAAGAAGTCCAGTTTGATAGTTGATACTCTTCGAAAATCTCTTCAAACCACGTCAGCGTCGCCTTACCGTACTCAAGTACAGCCTGCGGCTAGCTTCCTAGTTTGCTCTTTGATTTTCATTGAGTATGAGAATCACTCTAAATCGAATAACCTAAAAACCTCAAGAACCAGGAATAAAATCTAGTTCTCGAGGTTTTTTACTTCTAAACATGAATCAAATTAATTTTATACTCATGAAATTTAAATGATAATATTATTTTGTAACTATAGTATAGGTTATAAAAATAGAAATGAAAATTAATCTAAAAATCCTTTATAAGTTATCAGATCAATAACTAATAATTCCAGAGAATCCGCATAATCATTCAGTTCCTTATGTGGAATATTTTCAATTAAAAAATTTGTTGGCCAATATTCTCCATGAAAATCTTTATTTCTAAAATGATAGACAAACCAAACAAAATATTTGATGAAATCTGTAGGAGTAGCTATTTCAGACTGATTATTCCATTCTTTCTTTAAATTCTCATACAATTTTTTTGTCCCTTTATCAAAATCTTCACTATGACTTTCAATATAATATTTAAACATCTCTTTAATTTTTTTACGTAATATGGGATCAGAATATTGTAAGTTTATATATCTCTCTTTAAATCTATCTAAATCACCGCTATAGTTCCTATCTGAAAAATTAATTCCTTCAATAAATACACGTGCCTGTCTACTGAACTGCTGTCTATCTGCAATAATTTTTTTAATTTCTTTTATAGTTTTCTTAAAATGAAAATTATCTGCATCTTTAATATAAGCTAGAATAGCATTTATTCGTTCCTTTTCCGATTTATTTGTAACACATTTCCAATCATATAGAGCATTAAATGCACGCCAAATATTTTCTAACTTTCTTTCTTTATTCGCTTTAGCAAGAACAATATTCATTAGGATACGTGTCAACACATCTCCCTGCTCATTATAAACCCATCTTTGACAGTTTTTTGAAAACAAAGAGCCCCTAAATGCTGCTATAACAGCTTTTCGGAGCTCTTTTTCTCTTTTAAAAAAATGCGTACTTTTTATCGAGATTTGGTTTTTTTAAAAATTTTTTTCATATTTTTTTCGCTTATAATCTCAAAATCAGTTTGGAAGCCAAATGCTTGGTGGAGTTGATCCGTGATAGTTGTTCTGGTGTAAGTTGGAAGATATCCTACTCCATAAAGATGTTTGAACTTATAATTGCGTAAGGTTTGGATGAGTTCTGAACAGGTGACTGTTTCTCCTATTTGTTTTTCCAAGAGACGATAAATCATTAGTGCTAGGAAACAAATAGTGAAATGTGCTTGAATCCTATCTGAACGGCTGAGATAAACTGGTCTGGCTCGTAGTTCCTGCTTCATGATACGAAAACTCTCTTCAATTTCCCACCGCCTTTGATTGATGGCTACAATTGTCTGAATATCTTCATCTAGATTAGTAGCTACAGCGTAAAGACCGTCATATTGAGCCTCTTCCTGAATTCGTTCCTCATCAAGAGTTAGAATCCTTTTCTCGGCGATTTCCCCTTCCTTAGTAGTACTTGTTTCTTTCAGAAATCTCTTAAAATCGGTTTGTCTCTTCTTGGTAGCTTGGCTGGGCTTGCCCAGTAACTTACTAGCCCGTTCAATCTGTTTCTCTCGTATCGTTCGATGATAGTCTTGATATTTAGTAGAAAAGGTCACAATCAAGCGTTGATTTGGTAAGTCTTCATCATAAAAAGGAGATTCTTTAAAGAAAAGTTGTTTTTTTAATTCCTCCCTGTGTTCTAGCTCATCCAGATTGTAAAAGATAGGATTCTTATCCCCAACCATTCGCCAACCACTTTTATCCAAAGCCCAATCTCTGTATTCTTTCTTTAACTTCTTGATAGATTGAGTTGTGACATAGGAACGTTCTCCAAAAGAATTGTACACCTTATTGGCTTTTGATGAGAGTCCAGCATCTGTACAGACTACAAATTTTGAAGCCTTGTAATCCTTGACAATCTTTCTTTCTAATGGTTTAAGAGTTGTTTGTTCATTTGTATTTCCAGGGTGGATACAGAAAGCTAGGGGAATTCCTTGATTGTCCATAAAGAGTCCCATCTCCACAATTGGATTTGGGCGATGTTCTTTAGATGGGCCGTATTGTCTCAGAAACCCCTCCTCATCTTCATCTTCAATTTCAAAATAGAAGTTAGTACAGTCATAGTAGAGGACTTCTGTCTGTCGTTGAGTCATCTTTTTTGAAGTTTGATAGGTTTGTTCTTGTATAAACTCTGTTTCATTAGAAATAACTTCAAGAGCCCGATAAAAATGTTGGAGTTCAAATTCTTTAGGTTCGAGTAATGTTTTTGAAAATTCTAGGGTAGATCGTTTTGAAGCAGGAGCTAGAATCCGTCCATAAATCAAGCGAGATAGGATCTCATCTAGAGAGAAATTAAAACGATGTCGTTTTTGGATTTCTTTGTTAATTCTAGGCAGATCTAATTGATGATAGAGGTCTTGTAGGAAGAGATAGCCTCCATGATATTCGTTCAATTGATTTTGTTTTAACTGTTTGTTTTGACTAAAGGTAATGAGGAAATCTTTATTTTCTTCTTTTTCTTTCTCGGTTAATTCCTTAGCACGTAAACGAGCCCACTCAAGAGGTTCCATATCAGGATGTTCTTTTAAGATTGTGTTATGATTGCCTAGGTTTTCTACGATAGTAGAAGTCCGTTTATTTCCAACCTTGATATCTTTAATAATAGCGTAGTTGATAGTGTTTTTTGACTTTGATTGTTTAACTCTCATCTTTTCATACCTCACTCCATTATAACAAAGTACGAGAAAGTACGCAAATAAAAAGTGGTAAAATTTGACAAGAAAATGCTCTTATATCAACCTTTATGAGGATTTTTTTACTTCATAACTGTCAAAGTCCCGAGCATTAAATGCACGCCAAATATTTTCTAACTTTCTTTATTCGCTTTAGCAAGAACAATATTCATTAGGATACGTGTCAACACATCTCCCTGCTCATTATAAAGAAACATTTTATCTAATAATTCAGTGCTAATAGAATGTTCTCTATCTTCCTTAGCAAATAAGTTTCTTTGTTCAAAAGGGATGTCTTTCTCCTCGTCAGTTATAAATGTGATAGAGTCAATACTCAAAATTTCTCCAGTAAAATAAATATATAAAAGTCCTTTTACAATACCACGATAGTAATTACTCTTAACTGTAAAAAAGTCATCTTCAAGGTCTATCCGATTCGTTCTATTCCCTGAAAGAATTAAAGTTTGGTTTCTATACTCCAAGACATCCTTACACATCTCCCCTGAAGCTTTTTGATGATATTCAATTTCTTTCTTAAAATCATCTGAAACAAAATTCCCCTTTACAACAACCTTAAATTCAGCTTTCTTCTTTTTTACCATGCTATTTTTTCCTCATCTTAAGTCAATCATTTAAACTTATAATTTATTTACACCCTATACTTTTACCGTTTAAATAAAATAAGAAATCAAAAACTGAGAATAGAATCTCTATTTTTCATATATTGATGAGTTTTCTGTGATGTATTTAAAATTAAATGACCACCACAGCACCTCATCCTTATCCTACCCACTCACCATTGGTATTGACTGTATAACCATCTGGTGTAGTGGTGTTTACTGCCAAAGCTCCTGAACTGTAGGCGTAGTACCATTTGCCAGAAACTGTAAACCAGCCTGTTTTCATAGCACCTGACTTGTCAAGATAGTACCATGAGCCATTATCTTTAACCCAACCTGTAGCCAGTGAACCTGACTTGTTCAAGTAATACCATGTGCCATTATCTTTGATCCAACCTGTAGCCAGTGAGCCTGAGTTGTTCAAGTAATACCATGTGCCACCAGTTTTGACCCAGCCAGTTTGCATCCAACCTGCGTGGTCAAAGTAGTACCATGTACCCTTGATTTGTTCCCAACCGTTGGTTGTGTACGAACCATCAGCATGTTTGTACCACCAGCGATCAGCTGACTCAATCCAGTTGCCAGCTTGTGAAACTTTTGAGTCTTCTACTTTCTTGATTTCTGTATCTGTTTTCTTATCCGCTTGTTTCCCTGCAAGATACTTCAGATACCAACCTGATAAATTGTAGTCGTCCTTGCTTTCAGCCTTAACTAACTTATCAAACTCTTCTTGGATTTCAGCTAATTTAGCTTGTTCAGCTTTCAATTTAGCTGTAATGGCATCCAATTTGTCTTGTGCCAATTTTGCAGCAGATTTTGCTTGAGTCAATTTTGTTTCTAAATCAGCTACTTTTGCTTGTGCATCTGCAAGATTTTTATCTGCGTTTAGATAAGCACTCAATTCTGTTGCAATTGCTTTCGCATCTGACACCAATTTGTCTTTTTCTGCATGGAGCTTCGCTTGTTCATCTTGAAGTGCAGTCAACTTGTTTTCTTCTGCTTGTAATTTTGCTTGCGCAGTTGTAAGAGCAGTTTTAGCATCTTTTTGGGCAGTTTTAGCTGTAGCTAGTTCATCTTTAGCTGTTTCAAGAGCAGTTTGTTTTTCTGCTTGGCTTCTTGAGAAGTTTTCAACAGCTTTTTCAGCGTTTGCTTTACGTTCTTGTGCATTTGTCAAAGCAAGGTTTGCCAATTGCAAGTTCTTTTCAGCAACTTCTGTTTGAAGTGGACTAGCTGTTTTGCTTGCCAATTCTTTCTCAGCGTTTGTTTTGGCTTCAAATGCAGAAGCATATTTGCGTGAAGCTGCTGCCAATTCTGCTTTAGCATTTGTAAGAGCAGTTTGAGCTTGACTGTTTTGTTTTTGTGCTTCAGCTAGTTTTGCGTCAAGTTGGGCAAGGTCTTGGTTGAGGTTGATTGGTTGTTTTGTTTCACTAGCAAAAGTATTTACGAACCAATAATCACCGTTGATGTTAGCAATAGTCATTGCAACACTATTTTTAGCATTTAGATTATTAGCTAAGTGTCCCCACTTAGATTTTGCGTCAAAAAATGAATACATTCTAAATGCTGTTATAATAGAGTGTTTCAAATCAAACATGTTGGTTGCATCTTTAGAACCAATTACTGGAGCTAGATTTTCTCCATGTTCATATAAATCATTACGTTTTTCAATTGGTTTTTTGAGAGAATAAGGTAAATGTCCGTCAGTAAGTGGGTTAGTACCACGTTTTTCATATTCTTTAGCAATTTGTTTACTGTAATCAATAGCATCTTGGTCAAGATGAGGATGATTCTCTTGTCCTACTAATTTTGCAAGTTCAGTTGTCAGATTAGCGTAAAAATTACTAATTTCAATAATTTGATCATTTGTTAAATTATTAATATCAACTGTACGTTTAGAATCGCTCTCATCAATTTTAACATTAAACTTTTTAGTGACTTCGATAGCTAACTTTTGTAATAATTCACTAGCATCATCAGTCCAATTCTTTTTCCAGTATTCATAAGCGTCTTTAAAAGTCACTTGGTCTTTATTAAATCCATATTTGACTTTTTCTTCAGCTGTCAAATTGTAAACAACATTACTTGTAGTAATTTTCTCTTTTGATAATTTAGCTTTTTCCGCATCCAAAGCAGTTTGCGCTTCTTTTTCTTTAGACGCTGTAGCATCTGCTTTTTCTTGGATAGATTCAACTTTTGTTTTGTCGGCGTCCATCATTTCTTTAGCTAGTTTCAAGGCATCGTTTTTGACGTTCACATTGTTTGTAGCTTGTTTAATGGCTTCTGCGCGGTTGCTATCTGCTGTTTTAGCAGTTTCGACAGCTGTTGTTGCGCTTGAGATATTCACATTTGCTTGTTCAATATCTTTTTCAGCTTGAGCAAGAGAGGCTTTTGCTTCGCCAAGTCCTGAACCATTTAACGCGTCTTCAGCTGATTTCACATTCGCTTCTTTAGCGGTTACTGCTTTATCAGCTTCAACTTTCTTACTTGTTGCGCTTGCAACGTTAGCTGTTTCACTTGCTACAGTTTCAGTTTGGGCTTTAATCGCTTCAGTAGACGCTTCAGTTGCTGTTTGATTGGCTTCTTGAGCTTTTACATTTGCGTCTTGTTTAGCTTTTGTAGCAGTGATATTTTCTTCCGTAGCATTGGCTTTAACCGCTTCCGCTGATTTCAAGTCCTCTTTAGCGCTTGTCAAAGCAGTTTCGGTAGTTGTAACAGCTTGGTTAGCAGAAGTAGCTTCAGCTTTTGCTGTTTCACTCTCAGCTTCAACTTGCTTAACAGTAGACGCTTGAGCATCAAGAGCAGGCTTGACATCAGAAGATTTCTTCACTTCTGGTTTTGTATCAGCTACAGGTTTAGAAACAAGAGCTGGTTCATTGACAGCAGTTGTATCAACTGCTGTTGTAGTAGTTGCTTCCTGAGCAAATGCAGGCACACCAACAGACGCAAGCGCAATAGCTGTTGAAGTTGTGAGGGTTTTCAGTTTCTTCATCATTTTCTCCTTTGATGGCTGATAGAATAGGATTGAGTGGTAAGTCAATCCTTGTTATACTAGTATAACAAGCCGGCTTTGTTAGCTATTCTTTCCCTTATCATACCATAATAGATATTTAATTTTTTCGACATTTAAACTATAGTTTCAATATAATTTTTAAAATAAAAAATTAGCATAGAATTCTAATATTTTGTAACTATAGTTTACTTTTTCCAGTATTTTCTTTAAAATTTTGTATAATAGTTTTAGAAGGATTTTAAAGTAGTTGACTTATCTAAACTAGAATTGAAACAGGTAGTAGGTGCGTAAATCCTAGAAAAATGCTATAATTATTTTATGAAAGAGTTAAACTTTAATAAGGAGTTTAGCAGTACAAAAATTTGGTATCACGGAACAACATCTACTCAAGTTGCTTCTTTAAAAGATGGAATAGATGTCTATCATAGTAAACGTAACTGTGATTTTGGTATAGGATTTTATGTGACATCTAAGCTCAGCCAAGCAATTAAATGGGCTCAGCGGAAAACAAAAGATGAAATTCCTTTTAATCCGAATGTAAAATCGGTTGTTCTAAGTTATCAATTTCAAGAACTTGATAATTCTGAAACTAAAATTTTTGAAATTGACAAAGAATACTTTCAGTTTGTTTATAAAAATAGATTGGAGTTAGATGCTAAATCTGGAATTAATATTCATCATTTTTCAGCAGTATTTGGTCCAGTTCTTGATGGTCAAGTTACACGATTGAAAGAAACTTTAGATAATTATTTCCAAGGGTTTAATACCTTAGAACAAACCGCTGAAATTCTTTTGGGAAAATATCAGAATGATACGCAATTGTGTATATGTGATCAAAGAATTGCAGATAGACTAACCCTAGTTAAGGAGGAAACGATATGATTTTGTCAAGTGAAGAACAAGCTCTCAGAGATGAAGTAGAACAGTTTTTAAGGAAGAATTATCATATTGCTCCTGATACTGTTTCTCCTGTTACAAATGTTGTATTGAAAAATTGGTTTGAAGAGCTAGATAATGGAGGTTCTCATCTAACCGCAGACCTTATAGCTGATAATATCGTAGATATTGCCCACCGTTACTCATTGTATTAATAAGTCATTTGAGTTTGGTTCATCAAATCTTTTTCTCTATTCTCAAAAACTATTCATGACCACATTAGGAATAAATCTCTTATAGTAAGAGGTGTTAACTCTACTATAAGGAATTTATTCCTTTTTGTGTTTACAGAACTGATTGTACATTACCTATCTATTTTTTCATCATTTAAACTATAGTTTCAATCTTGTTCATAAAAACAAAAAATAGCACAGAATTCTAATATTTTGTAACTATAGTTTTCTTTCTCCATTTTTTTCTCTAAATTTTTGTATAATAGTCTTAGAAGTATGTAAGGAGACTATTTATGGAAAACCTATATCCATTTGGAGCTACATTTAAGTACCTGCGCGAAGCACGAGGCCTCAGCCTAAAGGAAGCCGCCTCAGATATCGTATCACCACAGTTCCTAAGTCAATTTGAAAAAGGAGATAAAGGAATTTCACTTGAAAACTTTGCCAAACTGTTAATTGTTATCGGAGTTGAATGGAATGATTTTGTTCTCGCCTATGCAAATAAAGGTGGAGACTGCTTAGAATTACCAGCTATAGAATTTGGTAAGCATGTGGTCCATGAAGAAGATATCCTCACTTATATTGAAGAATACGAAAAATTATTTGATGTCTATCTAAAAGACAACCCACTTCAAGCAGAGATGATTTTCAAATCTATTAAATTAAGACATTATCCAACCATATCAAAAAGTCCTGAAACTGTTGCCAGAATTCAAAACATTATCAATCATTTAATGAAATCTGATGTCTTTAATAGTATCGAACTTGAAATTTATCGCGTCATTGTCAATCATTGTCCGATGGAACTTATTGATCATATGACCAAACAATTACTACTTATGTACAAAGAAAGTGCCAATACTGACACCTACATCCGCATTTTAAATGCTCTCACTTTCTCCGCAAAATACTTCTCTGAACTGGGTTACTATCAAAAGGCTGACGATATTATTAAAAAAATTAAATCACTTCAGACCTTCGAACGAGGCTATCTAGCTATTCCCCTCATGTTTCTAGAAGTTGAACATGTTTACAATCAATTTAGTTTAGATGGAATAAACCCGAGGCTATTCCTTTAGCCAAAAATCTATTTAATTATCTTCAAAGCGCAAAATTTATTGATCAGCAATACTACTCTAATTTTATCAACGCCTTCACTTATCATTGTCATGCATTAAATAAGACTGGAATTGATTTATTCTAATCATCAAAAAAGTTGCTCCATTTTCGGAACAACTTTTTTATTTATAATTAAAAGTCTCCCCTGCCAGCTTATCAGCTAGCTTGGGAAAAATACTATAAAACTTATGGGCTAGGTTCAACAATATTGGTAGATTAAGTTCTCGTTTGTTTTTTCCTATAATCTTGACAATCTTTTTAGCTACTGCATCTGGTTCTAAGAGAAAGCGATCAACCGGCTTGAGATAGGTTCCATCTGGGTCAGCTTGGTCAAAAAATCCTGTGCGGATTGGTCCTGGATTGACTGTTGTCACATGGACTCCATAGGGCATAAGTTCGAGGCGCAGAGCATTTGAAAACCCAATGGCCGCAAACTTGGTCGCTGAGTAAAGGCTGGACTTGCCAGTAGCGATCAAACCTGCCATGCTGACGATATTGATGATATGGCCTTTTCGGCTTTCCTTCATACGAGCCGCAAGGCGCCGAGATAGATTCATCAGGGCAAAGGTATTGACCTCGAACATCTGATGAATATCTTTATCGGAAATCTGGTCAAATTCCTCAAAAATCCCGTAACCAGCGTTGTTAATCAAGACATCAATCTTGCCATAGCGGAGATAGAGGTCTGCTACCAGAGTTTCTAAGGCTGAATCATCGGTAATATCGATTTCAATTAATTCTGCATGGGGATGATTTCCGTAGAGTTGGACTAATTTTTCCTTGTTTCTACCAAGCAAGATGAGTTGGTCATTTTGCAAGAGTTTGACCATTTCTTGGGCTAGACCACCGCTAGCTCCAGTAATGAGAATAGTAGGCATACTGTTCCTTTCTCAATCTTTTAGATTTCCACCTCTTCCAAGTCTTTGACCACATGGACATTTTCAAAAACACTAGCAGCGTCTTTTTTGAGCTTGCTGATATCTTTTGAGAGAAAACGAGCACTGATGTGGTTGAGTAAGAGGCGTTTAGCACCTGCTTCTACTGCGACCTCCGCTGCCTGCATGTTGGTTGAGTGGCCATGATTACGAGCAATTATTTCATCGCCCTTGCCATAAGTCGATTCATGAACCAAGACATCAGCATTGATAGCTAGACGTACACTGGCACTAGTTTTACGGGTATCACCAAGAATAGTGATAATTTTACCCGGACGTGGCGCTGAGATATAGTCTACTGCCTTTATTTCAGTACCATCTTCGAGAACAACGTCCTGACCATTCTTGATTTTCCCAAAAAGCGGTCCAAATGGCACACCAGCAGCCTTAAGTTTTTCAGCATCCAGCGTTCCTTCAAGGTCCTTTTGCATGACACGGTAACCAACACAGAAAATAGTGTGATCCAGCTCCTCTGCATACACCGTAAACTTATCGGTCTCAAGGATTTTCCCTAGAGAATCTTGGTCAAACTCATGAAAATGAATGCGATAAGGCAAACGAGAGCCTGATACACGAAGACTGGTTAAGACAAATGACTTGATCCCTTGAGGTCCGTAGATTTCCAAATCTGTCTGCTCTTCATTGGCCTGAAAAGCACGGCTAGAAAGAAAACCTGGCAGACCAAAAATGTGGTCTCCATGTAGGTGGGTGATAAAGATTTTGCTGACCTTACGTGGTCGAATTGTGGTTTCCAGAATGCGATTTTGCGTTCCTTCTCCACAGTCAAAGAGCCAAACTTCGTTAATCTCATCCAAAAGTTTCAGGGCGAGACTTGAAACGTTGCGGGCTTTAGAGGGCTGACCAGCCCCTGTTCCTAAAAATTGAATATCCATTCGATACTTTCTAATTAATCAATATATAACATGGCTGTGCGGTTTTCCGATCGGAAATAACGCTTGCCAGAAAAAGCAGTAGCTTCTTGTAATAACTCCTCTTGGCTGTAACCTTTAAGACGCTTGCGACCATCAGCCAAACTTTCCAAATCAGTCAAAGTTGTGAGACTCTCTACGCTAACAACTTCCTCATCTCCGACAGCCTTCATGTAAATCTTTCCAGACTCCTCAAAGACTAGCTGATGGGGAAAAATTTGCGCAATTTCAAAGAGCAAGTCATCTGAGATTACCTCTTCATTTTCAGAGAAAATCCGACCCAGACCCTCACTCTCATAACAAAAACCAAAGGATTTACCAGACAGATTAAGCCGAATAAAAGGCTTATTTTCTAGAGTGAAACTTGGCTCAGTATTGTAAAGATTCAGTTCCTGACTGAGTTCCGCAAAATAATCCGTCGCAGACTCAGGACTTTTTTTCTGGTAGAGTTCTGCAAAGTAAGCATTGACCACACTTGGCGGAGGAGTAATAAGAGCCAGTTGCTCCTGCTCTGTTTTACCAGCTAGAAGTTGATCCAGATAGACCTTATCCAGACTTGTATAACCTCCATACTTTAGAGCCAACGTTTTAATATCAATCATAAAATTCCTCTAACCTCCATTTATTTTTCTCGGAAATGTAGCCTGTAATCACTTCGCCGTCTTCCTGATAATCACGTTCTTCAAGAATCGCAACACTTTCTAAATCATGAATCTTGTAGGATTTTGAAAAAGGCACGCGTAGGGTAAAGGATTCAAAAATATCCTTGATTTTCTCTAAAAATAAAGTCTGCAAATTCTCACGACTATTCTCAGACTTGGCAGAAATGAGGGCGTATGGCGTTTGGGTCGGCGTGAAATCCTCCACCAAATCCGCTTTATTATAAAGAGTCAAGCGAGGAATATCTTCCATGTCCAGGTCTTTCATGATGGAAAGAACTGTTTTTTCATGCTCTTCGTGGTAAGGATTGCTGGCATCGATAACATGAACCAGAAGGTCTACATGCTTGCTTTCTTCCAAGGTTGACTTGAAACTGGACACCAACTCTGTCGGCAAATCTTGGATAAAGCCCACGGTATCTGTCAAAGTTACTTGAAGATTACCCCCTAGATGGATACTCTTAGTCGTCGCGTCCAGAGTTGCAAAGAGCTCGTCCGCTTCATACTGAGTCTTACTGGTTAAAGTGTTCATGATAGTTGACTTCCCAGCATTGGTATAACCAATCAAACCAATCTTAAAGGTGCTTGACTCCAAACGTTTTTCTCTGACAGTCGCCCGATTTTTCTCAACCACCTTGAGCTGACGCTCGATATCTGTGATTTGATTGCGAACACTACGACGGTTCAACTCCAGCTGGCTTTCACCAGGTCCACGGGAACCAATTCCCCCTGCCTGACGGCTGAGCATAATTCCCTGACCAACCAAGCGAGGCAAGAGATATTTGAGCTGGGCTAGGTGGACTTGGAGCTTCCCTTCATGGCTTCGAGCTCGCATGGCAAAGATATCCAAAATCAACTGCATACGGTCAATGACCTTAACACCCAGAACTTCTTCTAAATTGACATTTTGCCTTGGCGTCAGACGGTTGTTGACGATGACAGTGGTAATTTCTTCTGCATCCACCATGAGCGCAATTTCTTCTAACTTACCAGAGCCGACGAAGGTTTTGGAATCATACTTTTCACGTTTTTGTCTGTAGCTATCTACAACGACTGCCCCAGCTGTCTTAGCTAGACTGGCCAATTCTTCCATGGAGAGGTCAAAATTGTCCATACCCTGCAATTCCACACCTATGAGCAGGACTCGCTCCTCTTTTTTCTCCGTTTCAATCATCTAAAAACTCCTCTATCTGGCTTAAAATGCGGTCTTTTACACCAGCTTCTCCAATCTGATAAAAGTTGACCTGCATGCGATTACGGAACCAGGTCAACTGACGCTTGGCAAAACGACGAGTCGCCTGTTTAAGACTCTCACTAGCTTCCTCCAAGGTCTGCTCTCCACAGAAATACGGAAAGAGTTCCTTGTAACCAATCCCTTTAGCAGCCTGCACATCAGGGTAATGGTCAAAAAGCCACTTGACCTCATCCAAAAGCCCAGCCTCAAACATCAAATCCACTCGATGATTGATACGTTCATATAATTGACTGCGTTCATCATCCAAGCAGATAATCAATGGTTCATATAAGGTCTCTTGATTTTCCAAATCCTGACCAAAATGGGCAATTTCCAAGGCACGCATAGCACGACGACGATTAAACTGGGGAATCTCAAGGCTCGCTTGCTCCACCAGATGAGCTAATTCCTCATCTGTATAAGGCTCCAAACTAGCTCGATAAGCTAAAATCTCCTCATGGGGAGTCTCCCCACCTAGGTGGTAACCTTCAAGCAAGCTCTGGATATACAGTCCAGTCCCACCAGCAATAATGGCTAGCTTACCACGACTGTGAATATCCTCAATAGCCATCTTAGATTCTGAAACAAAATCAAAAGCCGAGTAAGACTCGGTTACCTCTCTAACATCGATTAAATGATGAGGAACAGCTGCCTGCTCTTCTGGACTAGCCTTAGCCGTCCCAATATCAAGTCCTCGATAGACTTGCTGGCTATCTCCACTAACCACTTCGCCATTAAAACGCTTGGCCACTTCAATAGCAAGGGCTGTCTTTCCAACTGCAGTCGGCCCAACAATCACAATTATTTTTGTTTTCATCTTTTTTCCTTGAAAAATTCCCATTTTTTCGTTACTATTATTATAACACAAAAAGGTCAGTCAGAAAAATGTGACCTCTTGAAGAGGCTGGCTGATTAAGAAGATAAAGGAGGAAGACTCATGGCTAAAGGATTCGCTAAAGGTCTTGTAACAGGTGTCGCAGGAACTGTCGCTGCAGTTGCAGGTGCAGTATACGCATTTAAAAAGAAAGTAATCGAACCAGAAGAGCAAAAAGCAGCTTTCATCGAAGAAAACCGTAAAAAAGCAGCTCGTCGCCGCGTATCACGTTAAGAAACAAAAGAAGTTGGGATTTATTGTCTCAACTTCTTTTTTCTATTCTTTTAAATAGCTAGGTCAAACTTCAACTGTGGCTTGACAGGGTCATAATCCACCAACTCAAAATCTTCTTCTTTGATATCAAAGAAACTAGTCCCATCAGGAACATTTAAAACCAAGCGTGGTTGGCAGTTTGACGGCTCCCGACGAAGCAATTCCTCTGCTTGTTCAAATTGATTGTCATAGATATGTAGGTTGTTGATGAAGTAGAAGAACTTTCCAACCTTCCAGCCAAAATGCTTGGCAATCATCATTTGAAGAGCCACGTACTGCATAGCGTTGATATGGTGGGCCACCAGCATGTCGTTAGAACGCTGGGTCAAGGTCGCATCCAGATAGATTTCTCCATCTACACGGCGGACATCAAACATGGTCTGAAAGGCGCACGGGAGCAACCCATCTGTTTCTTCGAAAGCTTGGTAATCCCAGAGCGAAATGATATTGCGACGGTTCCAAGGATTGGCTTCCAACTGTTTGAGAAGCTTATTGACGATATCGTGTTTCTTAACAACAGCACCATAGCGCTCACCGATTGTTCCTGTATCTCCCACTTCCCAGTCATTCCAGTAGTGAACATTGTACTTGCTATTTAGCACCTCTAAGCTATTAGACTGGTCTTGGTAGATCCAGAGCACTTCCTTGATGGCGGATTTGATAGCGATAGGACGCAAGGTTGTAATGGGAAATTCACCCTTAGCCAAGTCATACTCTGCAAAGGCACCCGTTACGTACTTAGAATTGGCAACTGTCCCATCCTTGTACTTAGGACGAGCCTGCTCAGAAAAGACACCGTCTTTGAGGATTCGTTCAATATTCTCTTTAAAAATCGTATCTGCTTTTGTCATTCTCTCACCTCATTTATTTCCTAACTAGTATAGCATAAAAAATAAAAGAGGAACATTACTAACTCTAGGTTAGCATTTTCCCTCTTTTATTATTTTATTGCAATACAAGTGATGCTGCTCCGATAACTCCAGCATCATTTCCTAGAGTTGCAAGAGCCAATTTTGTTGATGTGCGTACTTGTGGGAAGCTATTTTCGTCGTAGACTTTTTGAATACCTTGTAGAAGGAATTCTCCTGCAGCTGACACCCCACCACCGATGACGATGGTTGATGGGTTTAGGATTGAACCGATGTTGGCACAAGCGATTCCTAAGTAACGTGAGAAGTTACGGTAAACGATTAAAGCAAGGTCGTCTCCTTCTTTTGCAAGATCAAAGACAGTCTTAGCAGTTACTTCTTCTCCGTTATCAATCAAGCGTTTCAAGGCTGCATCGCCTTCGTATTCATCGGCATAGCGACGAGTCAAGTTGACAATCCCTGTTGCTGAAGCAACTGTCTCAAGGCAACCTTTCTTACCGCAAGTACATGCGATTGGTTGGTCAAAGTCAACAGTGATGTGGCCAAGCTCACCTGCTGCACCAGCAACACCGTGAAGCAATTTGCCTTCTGCAACGATACCGCCACCAACACCAGTACCAAGTGTCATAAAGACAACATCTGGTTGGTTATCACCAGCACCCATCCAACGTTCACCAAGAGCAGCTACGTTGGCATCATTATCGATGAAGAACGGAATACCCAAGGCCTTTTCAATCTTCTCTTTAATTGGTTGAAGGGTTTTCCAGTTCAAGTTGTAGGCACCAATAACAGTTCCTTTTTCACGGTCAACCACACCTGGTGACCCCATTCCAATACCTTGGAAGTCCGCTGCTACCAATCCAAGCAAGTCCAAACGGTGTTGAATAGACTCAATCATATCATCTACGATATGACTTCCCTCATCCAAAATGTTGGTCTTGATAGACCATTTTTCTTGGATTTCTCCTGCTGTTGTTAAGATTGCAAATTTGATAGAAGTTCCACCAAGGTCAATCCCAATAATCTTTTGACTCATCATATTCTCCTTTTTCATTGTGTAGTAATTGAAAATGCTTACAGTACTAGTATAACAAAATTTAGTTACTTATGCAAAGGTTTGCATTAACTTTCTGGATTTTATTCTGACTTATGGTTTCCAGAGACCTGAAGCATCTACATAGTAACGTCCGCCATCAACTCGCTCGTTCTTTGCCATTTTGCCATCTGATTTCAAATAATAATTTCCTTGCCATGCATTGCGAGCATAAGAACCATCTGATTTCAAGTAATACCAGGCTTGGTAAGAAGCATCATAAACCCATTCACCTTGTGCCATTTGACCGTTTGATTTAAGGTAGTACACTCCTTGCCATGCATTCTTTGCATAAGATCCATCTGATTTCAAATAATACCAAGCTTGATAAGAATCATCGTAAATCCATTCGCTCTGGGCCATTTTTCCGTCTGCTTTCAGGTAATAACTTCCCTTCCAAGCATTTTTTACTGGATTTCCATTTTCATCAAAGTAGTACCAAGCACCATCCTGCTTAACCCAGCCACTTGCTGTTGCTGAACTTGTATTATTTTGAGCCGCAGTTGATTGCTTTGCTTTGAAAGCACCTTTTGGGGCATTTTTCAATTCACACGCCACACCATCATGATCTCGGTCTAACTTGGCAGAATATCCTGATTCTCCCTCATGGATATCCGCGTATCCATTCGCCCAAGCTTCCTTACAACTAGAAAAATGAATATTTTCTTCTGCTAACACAGGTTGTGAAAACAAGGCTAAAACTGGCAAGCTAGCTAGACTCATTTTTAAAAATAGACGTTTGTTCATTTCTTTCTCCCATAACGATGTTATCGATTTCAATAGTATTTTATCAAACTTATTTTAACGATTCAAGAAAATCTTTGACTGTCCCAGCAAACTCTTTTGGTTTTTCCTTATTCAAAACACGAGGACCGTCTGGGATAATCTGAAATTGGGATTCTGATATTAGTTTATGAATACTTCTCATAGAACTAAGATTTGGTTTATCTTTGCTGCCACAAATTAGTAAGGTTGGATAGAGGCAAATTCCTGCTATATCCGTTAAATCAAGTGTCTTCAATTCCTCAGAAACTCCGACCATAAGAGCTTTGTTTGCTCCCCGTTTTTCAAAAAAACTTTTTGGAAGTAGTTTAAAAATCATCAACTGGATTTTAAATAAGATATTTCCAGCTAATTTCAGAGGGCAACCTGACAAAACTAAACCTTGAAGATTTGGTAAATCGTAACTTGAAAGCTCCAGTGCAAGAGTCGCACCTAGAGATAAACCGATTAAAACAAAAGGCTGCTTCTCCTCTGATAAATGCTTAGCTACCCGTTTTTTAGCTTCCTGATAAGAACAAACTCCTGAAGGAAACAATTCAAGAATTTCAGATGGATAATCTGCAAGCAAACCCTGAACTTCTTTCCAAGACTCTGCTGACTGCCCTAACCCGTGTAAAAATAGCAGTTTCATTTAGTTATCCTTTAATGACAATTTATATAAGTTCCTAACTGCATTACAACCATAAATAGCTTCTGCTTGGGCTAAATCTTCTAAGGTCAAGACTTTCTCTTCTACCTGTCCTGTTTCTAGTAAATGCTGACGATAGATTCCTGGTAATATACCAAGATTGATTGGTGGGGTATAGAGTTTTCCAGCGATTTGCAAGACTAGATTGCCAATTGAGGTTTCCAGCAATTCCCCTTTTTCATTATGGTAGATTTTTTCCTGTTTGCCAATAGTCAAATGTGGTCTATAAGTCGTTTTGAAGTAGGTAAATGGTGTTTGCAAACTGGTTTCTTGCAAGCAAAGTTGAGCTTGGCAGAAAGCTGGGCTAAGTGGGATTAATTCCTGACAACAAAGATCTATATCGCCAGACTTACTGATACTAATCTTTAAACGATAGTCCTTTTCCTCATGGCAAGTCTGACACTCTGCATCAATCCTTTGTCTCAAGTATTCTGGATTAAAAGGATAGGCAAAATAGCGACTAGCCTTTCTGAGTCTTTCTATATGCTCTTCTTTAAATAGCAAATGGTTCTGACTAATTTTCCCTGTCGTAATTAGCTGAAAAGGGATTTGTTTCCGATAAAGCACAGCAGCCTTTTGATGAACCTCACGATATTCAGACTCCCAGGTGCTGTCCCAAGTGATTCCCCCACCAACTCCATAAATGGCTTGACCCTTGTGAAGTTGAATGGTACGAATGGCCACATTAAAAATCCTCCGTCCATTTGGAAGCAAGATACCAATGGTCCCACAGTAAACACCACGTGCTTGAGGCTCTAAGTTCTTGATGATTTCCATAGTCGCTATCTTTGGTGCGCCAGTTATAGAACCGCAAGGAAAGAGCGAGCGGAAAATTTCAACTAAATCCACATCTGATCGAACTTGACTTTTAATAGTTGAAGTCATCTGCCACACAGTCGAATATTGTTCTACCTGACACAAGCGTTCCACATACTCACTTCCCACCTCAGATAGACGGTTCATATCATTGCGCAAGAGGTCTACAATCATCATATTTTCAGAACGATTTTTGGGATCCTCTTCCAACCAAGCTGCCTGATCCAAATCCTCTTGATCAGTCAGTCCACGTTTGGTTGTCCCCTTCATTGGTCGCGTTATCAACTCACGGTCATTTTGCTCAAAAAAGAGCTCTGGACTCATGGATATCACTGCCATCTCGTCATGTTCAACATAAGCATTGTAACCCGCCTCCTGCTCTACCACCATACGATTGTAGATGGCAAAAGGATTGGCACTTAAGTCCTGCTTGAGTTGGACGGTGTAGTTAACCTGATAGGTGTCTCCCTGACGCAAATGATGGTGAATCTGGGCAATAGCCTTTTCATAGTCTGCTGCAGACGTTACTTCCTGCCAATTTGAAGGCAAATCAACCTCGTCATAAATCAGAGGAATAGGGGAAGTTTCTACCCTATCATGAACTGTAAAATATAGCAGATACTCTGCCAGTAAAGGAGCTTTATGAACTGCTAATTTCTCCTCAAAAGCAGGTGCAGCCTCATAGCTGACATAGCCCACCACATAGTAGCCCTGCTCTTGGTAGCTTTCCACTTGTGCCAGCAAATCTGACACTTCTGATACATCTCTCGTTTTTAACTCTTTAATCGGCTGGGTAAAGGTGTATCTCTCCCCCAAAGCCCTAAAATCAATCACTGTTTTTCTGTGCATACCTTAAGTATAGCATAAAAAGGCAGATCCAGACAAAGCTGATCTACCTTTTTATCATTTTCTTACTATTGATTACACTTAATTATACTTTAGTAAATAAATCACCAGCAAATCCATCTGATTTCTGCAAGAGTTGTTTGTAAACTTTTTCTTTGAGTGCAACTGTTTGGTTTGAATTACCCGCTTTAAGGTCATTTTCAACAGCTTTGTTGAACAATTCTTGGAGTCCTGCATAAGTTGAAATTTTCTGTCCGTCGATTTCAATTTCGACAAATCCTTTTTCTCCTTTAGCTTTGACTTCCTTGAACCATTCTTTCTTCCACTCTTCTAGTGTGTGGAATTTACCACCAGACACTTTCTCAATGATAAAGTCATCACCAAGACCCGGTCTACCAGCTGCTTTAGATTCTTGTTTATACTTGTTAGAAGCATATCCGACAAATCCATCCAAGTATCCGAAGTAACCCCACATACGGAATGTATTATGTTTGAACGAGATAGAACCTACAGCACTTTGACTTGTATTACCACCGTAAATTCCAGCCATCATACTTACAGTTTGATATGCCGTATCAAAACCTTCAGCACGATAATGTTTATTTCCAGGCATATTATGCTTAGTCACGTAATTACCATCTACAAGGTCATCAATGCTTGTCAATTTCTTCTTGTTCTCCGCGTCATTTAGGTCACGAAGTAAATCCCATTGGTGTGGTTGTCCAACTAAACCATTTCGATCAGCTTTTTCACGCCATTTCTTGTCCATCTTCTTGAACCACTTATTGTTATCTCCGTCATTCTTCGCGATAACGGCATCCGCTTCTAAATGGTCGAGCATCATAAGCGCTTCGTTATAGTTCTTCATGTAATGGTCAATTTTAGCTCGACTATCAAGCAAGTTCGGATTGTAGTTATACCATTGGTTTCCATCATTTTTACGCTCATACGCCATATTTAGACCCAATGCGCCATAATCACCATTAGAACTTGTTACCGCAGGCGATTGTAACATACCTTGAGCAAAGGCTTCAACGTCTGTACCTTCACGATGTCCCCAACCACCTAAATAAGCCATACGGTCATTGATATGCGTTGTTTCATGAGTAAAGGCTGATGTACCAAAATCACTAATCATACTTGACCAGATATAGTACACGGCTTCTGAGTTTTGAGGTCTATCAAAGATATACGCATACGCACCCATACCATTATCACCATGCCATTTACCAGTTGGACCATAGAACTCACGAATTGGAGCATAATCACCATTCTTCGTATGACCCATTCTATCAACCCATCCACCTGGAGCACCATGGTTATCCCAAATTGCTGATGGAACCATGTTTTCAGATTTCAATAACTGATTACGTACATTATCAGCGGCTAAACGAGACCAGAAGTCTAGGTAATTGATTTGCTCTTGAGCACGTAAGTCAATTTCTTTCTTGAATGCTTCACGTTCAGCTTCTGTATTCTTACCATATTTCTCAAACGCACTAAATGCTAGTGTATTGTATGTTGAAATCAAGAACATATGAGCTTTCTTTGTAGTCAGAAGTGGCAAGATATATTTGCTATGTTCGCCATTGTTTAAGTTTTCATATAAACGATATTTCTTGTCCGCAAACAATGGATTTGATGATTGTTTCTCAACGACATAGTTTGTATGTGAAACAGCTTTCTTATACCAGGTGTTAATATCAGTTTCGTTTGTGAATAAACGCATATTATAGTTTAATAAACCGTTCAACTCACCAATACCAATCGTTCCACCAATTAGTTCTCGATAAGCTTCTAATGTTCTGTTCCCTTTAATGTTATTTTCTCTAGAACCAATCTTAATCAAGAAGTCTAAAACATTAACATTCTTACCATAGAAGTCAGGTTTGAACATCATAAGATCTTTCATTGATTTTTCGTCGTATTTAAATCCATAGTAACGATTTAGATAAGTAAGACCCATCATAATTTTCGCTTTGTTTTCGTCTACTTTCTTAACAAGAGCTTTCATCGCAGCTTCGTCACCATTTAATTGATGGTCTTCGTTTTCGACTAAAGCTTTCACTAATTTATCTAAATTAGCTTTCGTTTCTTCGAAGCTTTCTTCAAGGAATAAGTTACGAATGTAATTGTTCTTATGATTGTCACTATTCTCAGCTGGTTTGTTACGTTTGTCCATTAATGCACGCACTTCAGGTGAAATCAATTCGACACTTGCTAATTTTTCTTTCACATCAGCAATTAGTTTGTCACGATTCTTATCCACCATATTTGGTGTGTAAACAATGCCATCTAGACCTGTAATACTATATTCACGAACTTGTGCTACGTTTGAATCCTTAGAAGCAACCGTCATTTCTTCTTTAGTACCATCAGCGTAATGAATCATTATTTTATCAACACTTGATAAGTCAGTCACGAATTGACCATCTTTCATACCAGTTACAGATAATACTTCAGTCGTTAATAATTTAGAACCAGCAGGAATTTTATTTCCTTGATTGATAATCCATTCTTTGTTGTAGAACGGTTGAAGTTTTTCCACATTTCGGTAAGCAAGTTCACGTTCTGCATTATAATCTTGAATCTCTTTATACGTATCAGATTTTGGGAGATTATTATTTAACTTATCTACTAATAATGTTGGAGCTTCAAAATCTTTAGATGTAATATCGAAACTTTCTAATCTTTTATCAGCTTCTTCTTTAGAGATTTCTTTAAGTTTGTCCGCATTTTTTCTTGTCACATTACCAGTAGCTTCCCCAGCTACGCTGACAACTCTACTTAAATAAGGGAACCCAAAGTCATCATCTCCAATATCACCTGAACCATAAAGTTTTTCAGCGTTAGTTACTTTTACATAACTAATAACATCTTCTAAAAATCCGTATGGCCAGTTTTTAGTAATAACTCCACCTGTCTCTACATTGTTTTTCAAGTTAATTGACCCTTTTGCTACAGCTTTTTTAATATGTCCGTTAGCTCTTACATCCATTGGGTCCATACCCCTATCAAGTGTTGAAACTAAAGCTGAACCACGAGCTCTTTCACCAGTGATTTCTACATCTGTATAAACTTTTTCAATATTTGCTTTTCTTTGGTTGTTAACTAAACCAGAAATACTCCAACCTTTTTTACCTTCTGTGCGAAGTTTTCCGATAACAGAAACATTTTTCATTTTGCTTCCATTATTTAAATTATTAACAACTCCAGCTACATCATTACCACCAACAATACTACCCGTAATTTTAACATTTTCAATTGTCGTATTTGTAGCATCTTTTGCAAGTGTCGCTATTTGATCCGTACCTGGTTTATTTATATTCACGTTAGAGAAAATTAAATCTTTAATTGTAGAATTTTCAATAACATCAAATAATGGATTGCTTAAGTTATGAATAGCAAACCTATTCCCATCAGTACTAGTTAACGTACCTTTAAATTTCTTAGTAATATAAGATTTTCCATTTGGTTTAATATTAGTAGCATTTAAGCTTTGTCCAATTTTATATTCACCTTCTGGGTTATTTTGAATAGCTTCAACCAATTCAGCGAAATCATAGTAAACATTATCCACTTTTGGTTTTGGTTTAGCTATATAATAAACATACTCGTTAGCTAATTTCGAAGAATCTGTATGCTGAACTAAATCAGGCGCAGTTGCAGTAACTTTATATAAAGTTTCCCCATCTTTAACCACTTCTTCTATCTTATCAACAGCAAGTCTTGTCACTTTATTGTCATGAGTTGTTACTCGTAAGTAAAGCGGAGCAACATCTGTTGGCTTTTCAGTTAATAAGCTCTTATCTGTTTCGTTTCCTTCAGCATCTACACTCATTAAGCTGGTTTCTTTGATATTTTTGATTTCAACTTTTTTAAGGTCTAATTGAATTTGTTTATCTTCTAATTTCTCAGTTTCTTCACCTTCTCCACGATCATAAACCATTGTAGTAGATAGGGTGTAACCTTGATAATATTTCAATTTATCTAAAGTAGCGTTTAAATTATTTTCAGATACCGTTACTTCTTTGACAAGTTGTCCATCTTTATCTTTTAACGCTAATTTGATTGATTTGATTTCTACTCCAGCTGGTTTAGTCAATGTATAACTAGCTGTGGCACTCTTCTTCAAGACATCTTTTTCAGTATTAGCCCATTGTAAGGTTGGTTTTTCTAAACCTTTTGTACCATTTTTAATAATTTTTTCTTGAGGTTCTTGGATAACTTTTTCCACTACTGTTGGAGCTTCACTTGTTTTTTCTCCACGAATCGTTTTATAGGTTTCAGTAATTTGTTTCTTACCGTCTACACCTTCTTGAGCAACTTTAGTTGTTCCACGTTTTAAAGTGTCATCATCTTCTGTTTTTGTAGCAAAAGGAATGACTTCTTCTCTTGTTTCAACTGTTGTTCCTTCAACTGGTTTTGTTCCTTTTTTAACGACTTTAGGAACAGCAGGAGTTTTCACTTCTGTAGTCGTAGAAAGGACTTTGTCTGTTTTCACACCTTCTACTGTTTCATAAGTTGTTTTCGTGACTTGAACACCTTTAGAACCAGGATTTTCAACTACTTCGTCACCCACATATTTTGTGTCATCCAGAACTACTTCTGTTGTGAAATCTAGTTCACTTTCAGTAGACTTCTCAACTGTACCAGTTGTTACTTTATATTCTGGATTTGCTGATTGCTCTGTAGCTTGGCCTTCTTTTCCTGTTTCTTGTGTTCCCTTAGTTGAAACTGGTTCTTTATACTCTGGTAATTCAGCTTGTGTTAGAGCTTGGCCTTCCTTACCTTCTTCTTGGGTACCCTTCATTTCAACTAGAGCTTCTGGTAATTCAGGGTGCGTTAAGGCTTGGCCTGCTTTGCCTTCCTCTTGGGTTCCTTTAAACTCTACTGTAGCCTCTGGCAATTCGGGGTGTGTTAAGGATTGACCTGCTTTGCCTTCCTCTTGGGTACCTTTCACTCCTACTTGAGCTTCTGGTAATTCAGGGTGCGTTAAGGCTTGGCCTGCTTTGCCTTCCTCTTGAGTGCCTTTAAACTCTACTGTAGCCTCTGGCAATTCGGGGTGTGTTAAGGATTGACCTGCTTTGTCTTCCTCTTGGATTCCTTTAGACTCTACCCTAGCCTCTGGTAATGTTGGTTGCGTTAGAGCCTGACCTGCTTTGCCTTCCTCTTGAGTGCCTTTAAACTCTACTGTAGCCTCTGGCAATTCGGGGTGTATTAAGGATTGACCTGCTTTGCCTTCCTCTTGGGTTCCTTTAGACTCTACTCTAGCCTCTGGTAATGTTGGTTGCGTTAGAGCCTGACCTGCTTTGCCTTCCTCTTGAGTGCCTTTGGATATAAGCTCATTTGTATAAACTGGTACTTCTGGTTGAACTAGAGATTCAGCCTTTGTAGCAACTTCAGATTTTTCAATTCCTGTTGGAATTTGCTTCTCTACTGGCAACTGAGGCTTCTCAGCTGAAGCTGGTCTAGATGGATGGAGTTCTGCTTCCTTGAAGTAGCCGATGTACTCATAACCATCAATATGGATAATCCCTTCAGCCAAGCCTTCATGTGTAGAGGCTGAAATAGTTTGGTTATAAGAAAGCAATTCTTTATTTTCAAACGCAAATGTTCCATAAGGTACAAAAGTGCTGGCTCCTAAAGAACTAATCAAGAGAACACCTAAAACCTCTTTACGACCTTTTTTGGACACCAAAAAGACTGCTAGAGAAGCCGTTGCCAAGCCAATACCTGCCAAAGCAAGCTCCTTACTTCCTGTGTAAGGAAGTTGTTGACTGTTAGTTGCCTTCTTGCGATAAACTACATAAAGAATATCATTATCTTGAAATTCTGTTGGAACCTCATGGTGAATCAGGGCTTTTTCAGACTCGGTCAATTCCTGCTCCGCCAAATAACGGTAATGAACACTATGAGCACCGCTAACTTCATTGGCTTGAACCTTATCTACTGAAAGGGCACTGGCACCAAAAAGGAAGGCTCCGATGGCTACAGGACCTACCCCAACAGTTAGCTTACGAATTGAATATTTTGTGATTTTTTCTAGTTGTTGTTTTGTTTTTCTCATTCTCACGACTTTCTAATAGAATCTTGTGGATAATGCGCACGCGCACCTCCAATTAATTTTGGACGACTAGCCAGCGCCGTTACGTGGGCATGGCCAATCTCTCTCAAAAGAGGGCGAATCGGAACCTGAACATGCTTGACATGCATGCCAATTGCAGTGTCTCCGATATCCAATCCAGCATGAGCCTTGATAAATTCAACCTCAACTGGATCTTGCATAAACTTAAAGGCTGCCAATTGACCCGAACCTCCTGCATGAAGTGTAGGAAGGACACTGACAATTTCCAGACCAAACTGCTCTGCTACCGGACGTTCAACAACGAGAGCCCGATTGACATGTTCACAGCCTTGAACAGCTAGATGAATTCCTTTTTCTTCTAGGATATCTAGGATGGTCTTCACAATGATTTCGCCAATTTCTTGGCTGGATTCCTTGCCAATCTGACCACCTATCACTTCACTAGAAGAAAGGCCCAAAACAAAGATGGATCCTTGCTTCAAATTGGCCTTTTCCAATACATCTTCTACAATCTGGCTTGTCTCTCTTTGAATGTCTTTTTCCTTCATACTTGATACCTCTTTTATCACTATCTATCATATCGTTTTTTCTTGTTTTTAGCAAGATAGACAACCTGAAAATCTTACTCCAACCTGCATAAAACTCCCAGAATTGACTGGGAGTTAGTTAGTTTCTATTCTATTTATGTATATTTCAACTGTCGTACCCTTTAAAGGGGCAGAATCGATCTTCATCTGGTAATTGGCTCCAAAATGAAGTTTGAGCCGTTGGTCAACATTTTGCAGACCAACTCCCCCACGTTTGAGCTGACTTTGACTACTATCGCCAGCAACTTGGAAGCCAACGCCATCATCCTCAATGCGGATAACCAATCCTGAATCCTGTTTCTGGACAGAGACTCTAATATGACCCTGACCTTCTTTCTCCTTGATGCCATGATAAAGAGCATTTTCTACAAGGGGTTGTAGGACCAACTTGGGTATGACTAGCTTATCAAAGACAGGATTTTCATCAATCTCGTATTCCAACTTATCTCCATAGCGTTGTTTCTGGATAAAGAGGTACTGGCGGACATGATTGATTTCATCAGAAAGAGAAATCAAATCCTTACCCTGATTGAGCGCCAAGCGGAAATAGGTTGCCAAGGACTTGGTCACCTGAACCACTCGCTGACTATCCTGAAATTCAGCCATCCAGATGATGGTGTCCAAGGTGTTATAGAGGAAATGGGGATTAATCTGGCTCGACAAGGCTTGAAGTTCATACTGACGGGTTGTTTCTTCCTGCCTACGAATATCTATCATCAACTGATCAATCTGATCCAACATAGCATTGAACTGGCGAGTCACTTCTCGCAGTTCATGGGCACCAGTTTCCTTGGCACGAAGATTCTGACCACCAGAAGCAATCTCCAACATGGTTTCTCTCAAATTCTTCAAAGGAGCAATCCAGCGTTTAAGACTAAGCCACACCAAGCAGAGACAGGCAAGAAGAGATGTGAAACTGGCTCCAAGCAAGGTCCACAAGAGCTGACTCCGAACATTGTCTAACTTCTCCAACGAAGACACACCTATAACCGTCCAATCTGTTCCTACAATCTTTTCCTGACTGACGTAGGATTTGTGATCTGGAGTATAGCCCTGCCCTGTCTCAATGTAGGGTTTCATAGCCTCCATTTCGCTAGACGAACTATAAACTGTGTGTTGAGGATGATAAACAAATTCATGGTTTTCATTGATGATAAAGGCAAAGCCCTGCTGCCCCAACTGAAGTTGATTTAGATAGGCTTCCAGAGTTTCATAAGAAATATCCAAACGAAGCACGCCAAGATTGCCCCCCTTTGCATCAACAAGTTCTTGAGTGACAGAAATGACCCACTGACTATCTGATTTACGAGCTGGAGTCAAAACGGGCATGGCTCCCTGATGAATAGCCTTTTGGTACCAATCTTCAGTCATCATATCTGAGGAGGTTTTCATTTGCACACTATCATCTGTAGAAATAACCTGACCGGATTTAGTCACCAGCACAACAGTTTTCAAGTCCTGATCTGCCTTCAAGATAGTCAAAAATAGATCTCTAATTCCCTTGACCTTGTCTTGACTAGGATTCTCAGCATAGGTCAGGATATCTGCCTGCTGGGTCAAACTAGTCGAGGTGGTTTCTAATTTTTTGATATAGGACTGAATAAAGTGGCTAGTCTGGCTGATAGTCGTTTGGCTATTGCCTTCAATAGTAGCCTCAATGGCTGATGAACTAGATTGATAGTAGAAAGTTCCAACCAGAGCTAGGAGACTGAGAAAGACTAGAAAGATGGAAATAACCATTCTGACTAGGAGAGAAGAACGTTTCATTGACCTTCCCCCTTCTTAAACTGACGAGGTGTCACACCCGCAATCTGTTTAAAACGTTGGGTAAAGTAATTCATATCTTCAAAGCCAACCTTTTCTGCTATCTCATAAATCTTCAGATCGGTAGTTAAAAGCAAAAGCTTGGCTTGTTTGACACGTTCTCTCACTAGGTAATCCTGAAAAGGCAGGCCCAACTCTTTCTTAATCAAAGAACTCAGATAGGTCGGACTAAAGCCCAAGTCACTGGCCAAAGACTTTAAACTAAACTGGCTATCAGCCAGATGGGACTGGATTTTCTGGGCCATGTTTCCTTCAAACTTATCGGTCAATAAATCTTGTAACTGCTCTTCTTTCTCTTCCTTATCCAACTTTTGCTTGATTTTCCCTAACATTTCCTCAATATCCTGACGAGAAAAGGGCTTGAGCAGGTAGTCATCCACACCTAGTTTGACAGCAGACAAGGCATAATCAAAATCATCGTAGCCCGTCAAGAATACCAAATGCACCTGAGGATAGGTTTCTCGGACCAGACTGGCCAACTGAATGCCATTCAGCTGAGGCATATTGATATCGGTTAAAATGATATCTGGCACCTGCTTTTGAATCAAGTCCCAAGCCTGCCTTCCATTTTCAGCCTGACCGATGATTTCCATATCGTAGGCTGCTACATTGACCAGCTTGGTCAAACCTTGTCTTACCAGATATTCATCTTCTACGATTAAGATTGTATAGGTCATGCTTCTCTCCTTTGTCACTTACTAGTATCAGTATAGCAAAATTCTCCTCTAACTGCTTAGGAAAGACTTCTTATACTCAATGAAAATCAAAGAGCAAACTAGGAAGCTAGCCACAGACTGTACTTGAGTACGGCAAGGCGACGCTGACGTGGTTTGAATTTGATTTTCGAAGAGTATTAATCGACATAATCTAGTAAATATGCATAGCCTTTTTCTTCCATTTGATCTTTGGGAATAAAGCGGATAGAAAGACTATTAATACAGTAGCGCAAGCCACCCTTGTCCTGTGGTCCATCCGTAAAGACATGGCCAAGGTGAGAATCTCCAACTCGACTCCGCACTTCCATGCGTGTCATATTGTAGGACTTATCTTCCTTGTAGGTGGCAACATCTGGGCTGATGGGTTGAGTGAAACTAGGCCAGCCGCAACCAGACTCAAACTTGTCCTTTGATGAAAATAGGGGTTCGCCAGTTGCCACATCCACATAGATACCAGATTCAAATTTATCCCAGTAGCGGTTTGAGAAAGCTCGTTCTGTTTGATTTTTCTGGGTAACTGCATACTCCTCAGGTGACAAGGTCTTTTTCAATTCTTCATCACTTGGTTTGGGATATTTGCTAGCATCGATGACGGGGTAGGCCGCCTGATTGACATTGATATGGCAGTAGCCATTTGGATTTTTCTTGAGATAGTCTTGGTGGTAATCCTCAGCCACCACAAAATTCTTCAAAGCCTCCTTTTCAACTGCTAGAGGTTGGTCGTATTTCTTAGCTACCTCATCAAAGACTTGGTTAATCACCTCTAAATCCTTGTCATCTGTGTAATAAACACCGGTACGGTACTGGGTGCCCACATCATTTCCTTGTTTATTTTTGCTGGTTGGATTGATAATGCGGAAGTAATGAAGCAGGATTTCCTTGAGGGAAATTTGCTTGGCATCATAGGTAACATGAACAGTCTCCGCATGACCTGTTTGGTTAATCAATTCGTACTTTGTTGTTTCCCCTCTACCATTTGCATAGCCTGATACGGCATCTGTCACACCGGGTACACGTGAGAAATATTCCTCCACTCCCCAGAAACATCCCCCAGCTAGATAAATTTCGTGCAAGTCTGCGTCTTTGCTCACTTCTGTTTTTTTCACTGTTTTTCCTCCTTGGCTAACTGACGCTTTCTCAATTTGCGAGCTATCCGCCTGCCCTGCATTTCGCATCAATAGAAAATAGAAACCGCTTATGGCTAGGAAAAAGATTCCTGCCAAGACAAACAATTTTACTTTATCATTCATGACCTTTCTCTACCCCATTTCTTTCAATGTCTTTAAAATCATATCCTTATCCATAAAACCTGGTTGCGTCTTGACCAGTTTTCCTTCCTTGTCTATAAAGGCTTGAGTTGGGTAAGAACGAACACCATAACTTTCCAAAAGTTTGCCTGACGGGTCCATTAGAACTGGAATATTTTTATAATCCAAGCCCTTGTACCAATTCTTAAATTCCGCTTCAGCTTGTTCCCCCTTGTGGCCAGGAGACACCACTGTCAAGACCACATAATCATCACCGGCATCTTTAGCAATTTCATCCGTATCTGGAAGACTGGCTAGACAGATGGAACACCAAGAAGCCCAGAATTTGAGATAGACTTTCTTGCCCTTGTAATCAGACAAATGATAGGTCTTGCCATCTACTCCTGTCAGTTCGAAATCAGCAACTGCCTGACCCTTGGTGGCAGTTTGCGAACTAACTTGTTCTGTTTTTGTTTGCTCCTTCATAGTAGCTTCGTCTGACACATTTTTAGCCGAACAGGCTGCCAAACAACAGATCGAGCCGACTCCAAGGAGACATGTTTGCCATTTTTTCATTTCTTTTTCCTCTCTATTCAAATAATGTAGTCAAAATGGAAGCATTTCCCAAAAGCACCAAGATTCCCATCACGATAATGAGGAAACCACCCAGTTTCTTGAGGGTTCCTAGATAAGGATGGAGTTTTCGGAAATGTTTCAAAACATAGCTGGAGGCAAGAGCTAGAGCCAAAAATGGTAGCGCCAAGCCCAGCGTGTAAACCAACATAAGAGCAGCCCCCTGCCAAGCACCTGAACCACCTGAAGCCGCCAAGGCTAAAACAGAGCCCAGAACCGGTCCCACACATGGCGTCCAAGCAAAACTAAAGGTCAAGCCCAGTAAAAATGCCTGACTATAGCCCTTACCCTTTTGCCCCTGTCTCTGTAATTGTAGCCTTCTTTCCTTGTAGAGCCCCTGCAAATGTAAGACTTCCATCTGGTGCAAGCCCAAGAGAATGATAACCGCACCCGTCACATACTGAAACCAAGAAGCATACAGCAAATTGCCTAAAAAACCAGCTCCATAGCCTAGTAAGATAAAAACAAAGGATATCCCTACTATAAAGGCCAAAGTTCGCAATAAACTAACAACTGAGATTGAAAATTTGCCACTAGAAGCCTGAGCACCATCTTTATCATCCAACAAGACCCCTGCATAAACCGATAACAAGGGTAAGATACAAGGAGAAAAAAAGGAAAGAATTCCAGCAAGAAAAACACTGATAAAAAAGATTATATTATCCATTGCCTTCCTCCATTCTTTGATTTTATAGGACTATTATAGCCCCAAAACTCCAGAAAAAACAGGGACAATGATAGGTAAAAATAGGAATTTAATCAGGTTATACTTCAAATAAATCAAAAAAGCATGAGTAAAAAGATAAGCTATTTTATGTTTTTGAGCCAACATCCAGTAAACTAAAAAAACAGATTCTTCCCTTTATCACGGAAAAAATCTGTCATTGACTTACTGATTTACAAAAAATTCCAATTACGGTTTACGAACCTTATCTTTGCTGGTTTCTCTATATTTTTTAGTTCTTATTTGCGATGCTCTTTCAATAGTTCTTCAAACTCAGAGACAGTCATACCTAACTGCTGGCTGGCAACCTCAGAAGTCAGAAGACCTTGGTGGACCATATCTAGGAAGGCAAAAAATTTCCCTTCCTCCCTAGCAGTTTCCAAGGCATAGTCGTGTGCTAATAATGCTTGTTCTTCGCGTCTGCGCTGTTCACTAAACATTTTCCTGTCCTCCTCGGACCAGCTCTTGTAGTCCAGCAGTTGGTCTGCCTGGCTAATAGCTCGCTCGGGTTGTTTAGTAAAGGGCTTGTTCCCAAAAAACTCCAACCACGGCTTGCGAATGCTATCTTTGCTGGTTTCTCTGTATTTTTTTAGTTCTTATTTATGATGCTCTTTCAATAGTTCTTCAAACTCAGAGACAGTCATGCCTAATTGCTGACTTGCAACCTCAGCAGTTAAAAGACCTTGGCGGACTAGATCTACTAACATAGTGAAACTTCCTTCAACTTTCCCACGCTCCAAGCCTTTTTCTTCAGCTTGTTCCAAGGCATAGTCCTGTGCTAACAAGGCTTGTTCTTCGCGCATACGTAGTTGACTAAACATTTTCCTGTCCTCCTCGGACCAGCTCTTGTAGTCCAGCAGTTGGTCTGCCTGGCTAATAGCTCGCTCGGGTTGTTTAGTAAAGGGCTTGTTCCCAAAAAACTCCAACCACGGCTTGCGAATGCTATCTTTGCTGGTTTCTCTATATTTTTTTAATTCCAAGAATGCCATCTTGACTAGATGGTTTTCTTGTCCATTGTTTGTGATGGTTAAAACCTCACCTGTCGAATCCTCTCGCATACTAAAGCTATGAAAAGCCAGGTCATCTGAGAAATAATTACTATCCACAATAGCGATTGCATATACTGGTGCGATGTGTTTGTAACTCTGATGAGTATCACCTTCACGTTGACGAATTTTTTCTAGATTTTGATTGACCTGACTGCATAAGTAAACCCACAAACGATTGATAAAAAAATTCTGATGATGAACTTGGATTTCAATAATTACTTGCGTTCCATTATCCAACTCCGCCAAGACGTCTATACTGGTATAGAAATCCTGCGCCGAGTACGGCAGGGAAGGCAAGACGTGAATATTACTTCCCTCCAAAATAGTTACATTTCTGGCTGGTAAATCCAACATATCGCGAATAAATTGACAAGTGATTTCTGGATTGCTAAAGATTTTCTTAGCAACCAAATCATTGGTAGGGCTGATGCCCGGATGACGTACAGTCATACTTTCTCTCCTTTCATTATAGCACATTTTTAAAACTAGGTTTACTAGATTCACTGCTACTATCTATTTATTCGGAAAAGAAAGGATAAATGAAATAGTAAATAAAAAATAAGAACAGCGGATAAGCAATAAATGTTAAGATTATCTATCCTTCTTACTTATCTGGTAATAAATGAGGTCCGCAAGATAGCCTTTTCTCTCTACACCATTGGTAATAGTCTTGAGATAGGACATTCCAGCCTTCTCCATGACACGACCTGAAGCTGGGTTGAGACTGGCATATCGAGCTCTGACCTTTTGAAAGCCTGCTTGAGTAAAACAGAAGTCCAAGACAGCTTTCAAGGCCTCCGTCATCATATCATGACCCCAGTATTTCTTGCCTAGCACATAGCCAATTTCACAAGAAGAATCGTTCTCATCTATTGCAACGATGCTAATATCTCCTATCACTTGCTCAGGGTTTTCTTTGAGGCAAATGGCCCATTTGTAATAGTTGGGATTAGCATAGGAAGCAACCCAATTTAGAATGGAGTTCCGAGTCACCTCGACATCAGGATGGGGATTCCAAGTAACATAGGTTAGATTCTCAGTAGACGAAGCCCAATTTTGAAACATGGCTTCCGCATCACTCTCCACAAATCTTCTCAAGATTAAACGTTCTGTCTGTAACATTTGCGTACCAATAGATTTCATGGTGCTACCTCACTTTCTAATAGATGATTCTCTGTTCAATCGCCATTGAAATTTGTTTTGCTTTCGAATCTCAAGGTTGTAAGCTAAAAAGGTCCACCGGACCTTCTTCGCTTTCTTATTTCCATGCTCGGAGTAAAAACCTCCACTGGAGGTTTTTCTTGCTTTTTAATTTCAGGGCAAGAAGCTAAAAAGGTCCCCCGGACCTTTTTACTCCCAAAAGTCATCAAATACGGTGATGGGTAGGTGGCGTTTGTGTTGGCCTTTTTGCCACCAGTTTTCGATTCTTGCTTGTGCTTCTGGGCTGATTGTTTTGCCTTCTAGGTAGTCGTCAATCTCCTCATATGTGACTCCAAGTGCGACTTCATCAGCTAGACCAGGTTTGTCTTCTTCTAGGTCTGCTGTTGGGATTTTTTCATAAAGGGCTGGGGCTGCACCTAGTTCCTTCAATAGTTGTTTTCCTTGACGTTTATTGAGGCGGAACAGGGGTAAAATATCTGCACCACCGTCACCAAACTTGGTAAAGAAACCTGTGATATTTTCCGCAGCATGGTCTGTTCCAATGACCGCTCCGCTATGAGTACCCGCAAGGGCATATTGGGCAATCATACGGCAACGAGCCTTGATATTTCCCTTGTTGAAATCTGAAACAGGACTACCTGTCGCTTCAACTGCTACTGTCATTGCGTCAGCTGATTCCTTTATATTAACTACCAAGCTGACATCTGGTCGGATAAAGGCTAGAGCTTTTTGAGCATCTGCTTCATCAGCTTGCACTCCGTATGGCAGGCGGACAGCGATAAATTTGTAGCTGTCATCTCCAGTTTCTGCTCGCAGTTCTTCCATAGCCAGTTGAGCCAAGCGACCTGCCAAGGTTGAGTCCTGACCTCCAGAAATCCCTAGTACAAAGGTTTTTAGGAAGGGATGTTTTTTCAGGTATCTCTTTAAGAAATCAATGGAACGACGAATTTCTTCCTGGGCATCAATCACTGGTTTCACGCCCAGTTCTTGTATAATTGTTTCTTGCAAACTCATTCTTCTTCTCCTTCACCAAGGGCTTCCTTGCGCATTTTGTCAATCAAGTCCATCTTGTCTTGCCATACATCACGCGCCAAATCCACTGGATAATGTTGCGGATTCAGCACGCGCTTGTACTCATCCCACAACTTGTCAAATTCCTTACGGGCATAATCCTGAATCTCAGTTAAGCTAGGCAACTTGTAAATCAATTTTCCGTCTTTGAAGATATCCACCAAGAGAGGCACGGCATCAAAATTACGAACCGTCTTCTTGATGTAGGTATAGGTCGGATGGAACATCTTGATTTCTGTCATGTCACTCACATCCACACCATCATAAGTAATGTAGTCGCCTTCTGACTTGCCTTTTTCACGACTGGTAATCCGCCACACCTGCTTCTTACCTGGCGTAGACACTTTTTCCGCATTATTAGACAGCTTGATGGTATTGCGCATGTTACCATTTTCATCTTCGATTGCAACAATCTTGTAAACTGCACCAAGAGCTGGCTGGTCATAGGCCGTAATCAGCTTGGTACCCACACCCCAGACATCAATCTTGGCCTTTTGCATCTTGAGGTTGAGGATGGTATTTTCATCCAAATCATTAGAAGCATAAATCTTAGCCTCTGTAAATCCAGCCTCGTCCAGTTGCTGACGAACTTTCTTGGAAATGTAGGCAATATCCCCAGAATCAATCCGAACACCCATAAAGTTAATCTGGTCTCCTAGCTCACGCGCCACCTGAATGGCCGCTGGTACACCGATACGAAGGGTGTCATAGGTATCCACAAGAAAAACGCAATTTTTGTGGGTTGCAGCGTAAGCCTTGAAGGCCTCATAGTCGTTACCATAAACCTGCACCAAGGAATGGGCATGGGTCCCCAAGACAGGAATATCAAAGAGTTTACCAGCACGCACGTTGCTAGTTCCATTGGCACCACCAATCACCGCTGCGCGTGTTCCCCAGATGGCCGCATCCATCTCTTGCGCCCGACGTGTCCCAAACTCCATCAAAGGCTCATCTTCAATGACTGAACGAATACGAGCTGCCTTAGTAGCCACCAAAGTCTGGTAGTTGACGATGTTCAAAAGGGCCGTTTCAACCAACTGACATTGGGCTAGAGGGCCTTCCACCTGCACAATAGGCTCATTAGCAAAAACCAAATCCCCTTCTTGGGCAGAACGAACCGTCAACTCCAATTTGAAATTGCGGAGATAGTCCAAGAATGCCCCATGATAGCCAAGCGACTCCAAGTAGGCGATATCACTATCTGAAAAACGCAAGTCTTCAAGATAGTTCACAATTCTTTCCAAACCAGCAAAAACCGCATAGCCGTTGTTAAAAGGCTGTTGGCGGAAATACACCTCAAAGACCGCCTTCTTATTGTGAATCCCTTGGTCAAAGTAAACCTGCATCATATTAATCTGGTACAAGTCCGTGTGCAATGTCAAACTATCATCTGGATACATACTTTTCCTACTTCCTTAGCTAGAAACCCATGAAAATTTTCAAGAACTTTCATGTATTCCAATAAATTAGTACTATTATATCACATTTTAGCTGGATTGAGAAAAGAGTAACAAGCTATTCTCCACTCTCCAGTTCATCCATGTCTTGCTCAAATTTTTTCTGAGCCCATTCGCCATAGCTCTTCAGACCGAGATTGCCGATAAAGACCCACGGAAGGTAAATGACATAAGTAATGACCCAAGCAGACAGGTATTTAACATTCAAAGGATTATGCTGATAAATTTCTATGTTGAATTGATAATTCTGCAACATCAAGAGAGTCGTAATCGCTAAGGTTAGGAAAAAACAACCCAAAATCGTAAAATGAAAGCGACTATAATAGGTCACTCCCAGATAACGGGCACGATTGAAAAAGAACAAAATCCCTACTATCAGAGTATAGACTAGAAAATTCGGATTAAAAAGAGAGGGAGCCAATACAGCCACCAAATAGCTTAGAAGCACAAGCCCAATGAAGAGGGTAAAGGATTCTGCCCCAGCTTTATTGATTAGTTGTTCTTCTCTTTCGTCAAGTAATTGATAATGAATGAATTTATTGACCATCTTCTTCCTCCCAAAATAGTTGGTCTAGGGTTTTCCCTAAACATCTGCAAATGGACTGGCAGAGTGAGAGACTGGGATTGTATTTTCCCGCCTCTATCAAACCAATAGTCTGGCGCGTCACCCCAACAGCCTCTGCCAGTTGACCTTGTGTTAAATCAAGCTCGACTCGAGCTAATTTTAATTTTAAATTTTTAGCCACCTGCGTCCTCCTTATAATTTTAATACTCATCTACTCTTAAAAAATCCAAAACTAACACAAGCTGTCAGCTATTTATTATAACCTCATTAATTAGCACTCCAATATTATCTTCAGCCTAAAATCAGTATGTTAGATTGTTTGAAATAAACTCCCTAGCTGGCTATTTGATTTTTTGTTTAGTATTAGCTTTAGTAGGGTCTTTTAAACGAGTTTTGATTGCTTGTATTTCTTGTTTAGTTTAGTTGGTTTCATATCACTATTATATAATGCTTTTGGAAATGAGTCTAGCATAAGACAAAAACGTATACACAGCAAGAGCAGGAGCATAGCAAGATGACTGATTTTTTTGCTTGATTTTAAGTCTGCAAAATAATACTAAACGAAACTAAAATGAATACTCCTTGCTTTTCTTAAGAGTGAAAAAATACAATAAAATGATTGTAATGATTACCACAAGATACTGACTAATAGACATCGTATTTGAAGCAACAAATACAGGTAAGGAATAAAAAGGAAGAAGTTCAATTGCTTTGATAAACAAATCATTACTAGTATTCATCATAATCGTATTTAATATATTAGGGACAAAGAGTAGTAAAGCTACTAAAATACCAAATACCAAGCCACTTTTCAATTTGTATAAATAGAAAATGTAAGATAATAGAAAATAAAATAGGACTAACAAAATTGTATTGACTACAATGACTGCTATAAAATCTAATCCTAAAGCACCTGGAACACCCAATTTACTTACGATGACTAGTAACAAAATGCCATTCAAAGCATAAATAATGGAAACTGAGATGGCATATAGAAAATTAGACAAGACGTAAATCATCCGATTTTTCTGTTGATTATAAAATAAACTGATCGTATTGTGGGAAAAATCCCTACTAATAATTCGGTTAGCATGTATAACAGCCATTAACATACCGAGCATAGCATAAAAGTTTGAAATATGCTTAATACCAAGCGATGTCCCTTGAGTCTTTAGAATAAAGAATGTAACCAATATCGGCGGTATAAACGAGATAATCAAACCAAGATATATTACGCCTGATGAATATAAATCTCTTATATCTTCCTTAAGAAAATTCAATTTATTTAATTTCATGATTATAACCTTCCTTTATTTTGAACGATTTAGATAAATATCTTTAAGCGTCTCTTTTTTAGTTTCAAAATCAACTACTTTAATAGAATTTTCGTTAAAAAATTTAAAAAGCTCACTACTTTGAATATTCCCAGACATAGTAATTTTCAGTCCCTCTTCCTGAACAATATCCCCAAATTCTTGTTTGGTAATGAAAATGTCTTTATCTGTAGCTGATGAAAAAGCTATCTCAAACAAGCAATTATGACTATCTTTTCCTACTTTTTGGAATGTCAAAAGCCCGTTCTCCAAGAAAAGAACCCTTTCACAAATTTCTTCAATATCTTCTAATTTATGACTCGATATTAAAATTCCCACATTTTCATGTAAAGCTAAATTTTTTAGAACCGCTAAAACTATTTGTGATGATTCAATATCTAAACCATTAGTCGGTTCATCTAAAATCAATATATCAGGTTCCGTAACAAGAGTTAGAAGCAAAGCTAATTTTTGTTTTGTACCCAAAGAATAGGTCTTTACTTTTTTATTAATAGACTGAGTCAAATCTAACTCTTGGATCAAACTTCCAAATCTTTCTTGATTGTAATCAACACCATATAAATTTGACAAATATTTTAAATTCTCTAAACCCGTTTTAGATAAAAATAATTTTGGTTCTTCAATTAAATACCCAACATTATCACTACTTATAATATTCCCTGAAGTCGGCTGATTATTCTGAACAAGAATTTTCATCAATGTACTCTTGCCAACTCCGTTTCTCCCTACTAGACCAACAATTTCACCCTTATTAAGTGCAAAATTTATATCTTTGAGAATGATTGAATGACCATAATGCTTACTTACATTTATAACTTCCATTTTTCAATTCCTCCATTAATATTCTTGGTTTTCTCTTTGATTCTCATTAATTTTAAAAAGTTGCGCCTCTTTTCGATATTATTATATCATATATCTAACTTAATGCAATATATAAATGTCTTTTTGTAACATTTTATTAACAAAACACTCTCTACCACAAAAAGATAGAGAGTGTTAAGTTTAAATATAGAATTTTAAAATTTCGACAACATCGCTTCTTTTCTTAACCTGATAGACCTTGATTCCCAATTTTGGGGCTACGATTGTATTGTCCTTAATATCTTTCTAGATTATAACTGATACTTATCGATAGTTACTCATATCCAGCAGTCCACCTTCATACTTATGTCAAGAACCCCTCTTTGCCTTATGCTTTCATATTCTACTTACAAATCCTTTTGGTAATAAAATCTTTGCCCTGTGTAGGGATAGTCTTGCAAAGCAAAGACTTCCTTGTAGCCATGTTTTTGATAAAAGTCTGGCGCTTGAAACTGGTAAGTATTGACAAAGGCAAAACGACAGTTTCGATTCTTAGATTCAGTTTCTGCTTGCTGCAATAGTTTTGAACCGATTCCTTGCCCTCTCAGTTCCTCTTTTACAAATAAATACTCAATTTCCAACCAATTTCCAAAAGTCTCTGCTACTAAGCCTGCCAGGAGATTCCCCTTTTCATCTTCGACATAAAGATTAAGCGGCTCACTTTCAGCCTCTTCTCTTTTGGAACGGTTATAAACACGAATCAGATTCCCTATTTCTTGTGATTTATGGGATTCCTTATTTTCCAATCTAAAGTACATCTAAACCTCCTCAAACACTGTTACAGCTTGATTATAGTCTTATTTCAATAGACTGTCAAATTAGCAAAAGCCCACCAACCTGAGTTGATGAGCTTCAAATTTAATACTATCACTGCTTATATTCTTTTAATTTATAATTCGATAAATAAGACTTCAACCCTTCTAAATCTGTCGTAGTATTAAACTGCAATTTCTCTAGCTTATTCATATCTACACTTCCATCTTTTTTGACTCCTGATGCATAACCATAATCTTTAAAATGAGTTTCTTTAGACCCATCCGACTTGGTTTCAGTAACTTTATAGATGATGCTTAGACCAATAATATTTTCATAAGCACTGTCACTTGATGAAAATATTCCTAAGTAAGTTCCTTGAGGTTCTAGGGTATAAGAAGATGAAGAGCTATTCTTGTTTTCAGACTTACTGTAGTCATCAATTTTCTTAAGAATATCCTTTAATCCCTTATTATTTGATCCATTTACCAGATCCATCTACACGGTAACCATCTGGTGTACGTTCGCTAACAGCCATCTTACCATCTGATTTAAGGTAATAATCTCCTACCCATTTGTTACGAGCGTAGCTACCTTCTGATGTCAAATAATAATATGATTTGTAGTTATTGTCATAAATCCACTCACTATTAGCCATCTTACCATTTGATTTGAGGTAATAACTTCCTGACCAAGCATTACGCGCATAGCTTCCTTCTGATGTCAAGTAATAGTAAGAACCGTAGTTGCCATCATAAATCCATTCACTCTTAGACATGTAGCCACCAGACTTGAGATAGTAATTCCCTACCCAAGCATTTTCCACGTACTCACCAGCAGCATTTAAATAGAAATAAGACTTATACTGTGAATCATAGATCCATTTGCTGATAACTTTTTGACCATGTTGGTAGTAAGAACGACCTACCCAACCATTCTTTCCACTTGGTTGCTCTGGAATTTTTGGTTCAGGTGTTGATGTTGGCTTTAAGTTAACCTTTTCGTATTTAACAAATTCTCCATCTTTAATTGTCAATTTAATAGCTCCAACTAAAGTAAAGTAACCTGACTCATGAGAAAGTGTCAAATCCTTAAATGAAACTAGATAGGTTCCATCTGGGTAAGGGTTCCCATTTAGAAAAGATAAATTAAACTTTGCTCTACCAACATTTTTCTTAGCTTCCCCATTTGTAACTGGCTTAATAATAATGAAAGTATTTGGATTTACCACCCGTCCTGTATTAGCTTCTAAAATTTCAACAGACTTAAACTGACCAGTTGCAACAGTTACATCAGGACGTTCTCCAACAATTTCCAAGTACAAGTTTCCATCTAGTCCCATCTGGGCAGTTACATCAGCATAAATCTTACGGTATTCTGCAGCTTCTACACTGCTTGTAGGGAGTACACTTGTTGTGATAACTCCTGCTGTTACGAGGCTTAACCCCATCACTGATCCTGTCAATACGTGTTTTAGTTTCATCTTCTATTTCTCCTTTTTATTCACTAACCTTATAATAAAATTCGTTTGGATTGGACAATGTATCCACGCTTTGGGTCATTAACAAACGATCCTTGCTACTGTCAGACGTATCTTTGAAAGTGGTATCACCTACGTTTATATCTGGATGCACAACACCTTTTGGAATGAGTATAACCGAAGCGCCACCTATACCACTGCTTGAGGTCATGCCAAATCGAACCATATTATTTACAATCTTAGGTACCGTGTCAGTCAAGACTGCACCATTTGTAAAGCCATACTCATCAAAAGTAACTTCTCCACCCTTGTTATTCTTCCAAGTCCCTTTGATACTACTAAAGTCTTTCTGGTAAATCTCAGCTAGATGAGCACCAGTCCCCTTTGCCTGCTCCTCTAGGTCAATAAATGGACGTTCTACCATAAAATCATCCACAGTCAACCAGTTCAAGCCTTCTAAATCCACCTCTTTAATCCCATCTAGCCCTTGTAAACTTGAAGGATCCTTGGTTTCTCTCAAATCATAGTCAACTGAGCTGGCTTCCTGATAACGACCATCTGCAAAGAGATAAGTTTTAGCAACAGCCTCAGGTCTAGGAGCATTAAAATTTAGATAAGAAATCGCTCCATTCTCATAAGGAATGAGTATACGACGTTCTCCACCTGTCCCAGCAACTCCACCTGACTTGACCAGCTGGGCTCCCTGATCTGTCAGATAATAAATCCCAAGTAAAATTTTATCTTGCTTAATTAGCAATTCTTTCTTCCCATCCTTATTGATGTCGTAGAAAGTATAGCTGATGTCTATCCCTTTGTAATCAAACAAAATGGAATCAATATAAGACTCTTCCTTATCACCTGTCGAGTACTGTGGCATTTGTTGATTTTGCGCTGCCTTAACTCGCTCTCTATAGGAGTCTAATATATTCTGATATACAATCTGGTAATCAATCTTTGCTTGTTCAGCTTTTTTATCTTTTGAAGCACTGGTTTGGACTGTAGCGTCAGTCGACTCTCCCTCACTCGTCTGGCTAGCTTGTTGCCCACAGGCTGCTAATAAAAGCACTGAGCTAGCTACTAACAAGCCACTAAAGATGCTTTTCTTGGACATAATACCTCCTTTATTTCTTTTTAAAAGATTTGCCAGCCAGTATACCAGTCGAATCTGAAGTAATGGTCAACTCTCCACCTTTAATCTCATAACCTAGTTTCATTGAAGATAATTCAAAAGTCTTTTCTTTCTGGTTGACATTCATCTCATATGTATGCTCCGTTTGCTGGCCCTCTGTTAGGAAACCAATCGTTTTTCCTTTTGTATGAACTTGTCCCTTATCACCCTTGATTTGGATAGTCACGGTTACTTCTTCCATAAATGGCATGCTACCTTGGTAGACATAGGTTCCATCTGCTGATGAACAGGCTACTAAAAGCAATAGGCTAGTTACTAACGATAATACAAATGTAACTTTCTTTTTCAATTTTATCCCTCTTTTTCTTTAAAGCAATTCCTAATCCTGCTAAGAAGCCATATCCTAATAAAGCTAGTAGGCTCACTTGACTTCCAGTATTTGGCAATGCTTTTTGTTCAGCTTCTTGTTTCGCTTGAGACAGAACTGCTGGTGCTTGGTAGCTTGGTGCTGGTCCCACAGGTTTCACATCTTGGTCACCAGATTGACCTGGCTCTTTTCCTGGTTCTTTTCCTGGTTCTTTGCTTGGATCCTTGCCTGGCTCTTCTACCTTAGTTTTTTCATTCTTAGGCTCATCAACTTTCGGTAGTTCTACTTTAGGTTGTTCAACTTTTGGTTCATAAACAGGCAACTTCTCCATTGGGAATTCTGGTAGTTCCGGTTGGATTAGACCTTCACCATTTACCCCACCTTTGAATTCTGGTTGTTCTGGAATAAGTGCGTCGTCGATTGTCTTACGTAGGAGCAATTTTTGATACTCGCGTTCTGCTTCATCTTTGACCTCACGAGCTTTTTCCGCTTCGTCTTCTTTTTGTTTCACGTCACGTTTTAAGTCGTCTACGTGTTTGCCGAGTTCATCCAACTCTTTTGACTTAGCTTTCAATTCTTCTTCCAGTTTGGCTTTTTCTTGGCTTAAACGAAGTGTCTCTGCTAACTTGTCTTTTGCCTTTTGGAGTGCGTCTTCTGCGTCTTTCAACTCTTTGTCGGCTTTCAAACGCTCAATCTTCGCAGTTTCCAATTCTTTGTCTTTTTGTTGACTTTCAGCCAGTTTCTTAGCCAATTCTTTGTCCGCTTCGGCTTTTGCCTTGCGAGCGTTTTCTAAACGTCGGGTTTTGGCATTGTCGTCAAGCGTTGCATGTTCTAGCTTACGTTGAGCGTCTTCTGCTTTTTCTTTAGCTTTTTCTAGCTCTTTGACCGCTTCGGTACGTTTTGCTTCTTTAGCTGGCGTTTCAGACACTTCTTTTTCCAAGTCGGCAATACGTTTCTCAATTTCTTGAAGCTCTGTTTTCACTTGTTTCAAGTTGTCTTCAGCGGTTTTCTTGTCTGCTTTGGCTTTTTCTAATTCTGCTTCGACTTGTCCCTTGTCTTTCACCGTTGGGGTTGGAAGGTTAGCTTTAGAATTTGGACCATAGAGTTCATCAAACTTAGCTTTTTGGATGTCTGTATCAGCGTTGTCGATAGAATCTGCGTTTTTCACATTCAAAACGTGAATACGGAAGAGGTGTGTCCAATATTGAGAACCAAGGGCATCTAAAATTTGTCCCCCTTTGATAAGAGAGGTGTTCAATCCTAAGCTGTCAGCTTGTAGTAGGCTATAGAAGTGACCGTAGTGCCTATTCGTATATCCTTCCGCAAATAACGACAAAAAATTCTCTGTCAAATTTGCAATGAGTTCTTGTTTGGTCATTTTATCAGTTCTAGTAAAGAGAGTCAGGAGGTTTTCATAATATTGCCTAGTCGTTTCAACACCTGGATTGGCAGAAGTTGCTAATCCTCGTTTACGAGCGACCTCGTTAATGCCTCTTCCGAAGTGCCCTTTACCTTGGTAGTCATTGTCTTTGTAAACTTTTGCGACTTCTTTGGCAAAATCTTTTTTATTTGTATTGAGTTTTGCCTCTGGCAAGTTCAATTGTTTACGAAGACTGTTGAGAAGGGTAATAAATCGGTCATTCAATTCATCAACAACATCTTGAGGGAGGTTATTTGGGTCATATTTGACGTCTGTGTTGTCGTCTTGAAGTCCATTTTTTCTGATGTTGCGGATTCGATTCGTCCAATTTTCATTGGCTTGTCGGTCTAATTTAATGAGTTCATCTTCTAGTCGGCGAATATCTTTACGATATTGTTCCAACCAAACGTTATAGCGAGCTCTCCATGCTTCGCCAGCTTTGTTGATTTGGTCAAGGTTCATGCCTGTAAAATCTGGGTATGGTTCTGGATAAGATTCTTTGTATTTGTGAATCAACTCTTTCGCTTTATCACGCCATTCTGGAGTTAGGACGACGTCTGTTGGGTATTGTGCTGTTTTCAATTTTTCTTCAGCATCTTTTATGGTTTGTTCTGCGTCTCTTACATCACCTTCTTTTGCTGTCTTATCCGCTTCTTTGTCAGCTTTGTTTTGACGTTCTTGACTTTTCTTAGCTTCACGCGTTTTGTCGGCTTCTTTTGCTTTTTCAAGCTCTGTTTCCGCATCGCGTTTGGCTTGGTCTTTGATAATCACATCTTTATCCGCGTTATCTTTTTCTTTTTGTGCCTTGTCTTTAGCTGCTGGGTCAAAGTCGTCCGTTGCGTCTTTCAGCTCTTTTTCGGCCTTTTCGCCCCCTGTACGGGCTTTGTCAAGCTCTTCTTTAGCGCGTTTGGCCTCATCAGACTTTTTAGTAACTTGGTCAGCCTTATCTTTGTAATCAGCTTCTTTGTCTGTTTTAGCCTTTTCTTTAGCGTCTACATCGTCTGTTTCCTTTTGGATTTTCTCAGGTGTAGCATCTTTTGCCTTTTCAAGGTCTTTTTCAAGGGCATCTTTTTCAGCTTTTTTAGCGTCTTTGTCTTTTTGTGCCTTGTCAAGCTCGTCTTTAGCTTTCCCAGCGTCTTTTGCTTTTTGATCAGCATCTTTAGCTGTATCTACAGCACGTTTTTCAGTATCAGACATGTCTTTGTCTGTGACCTTATCATTGACAGCAGCAGTTACTGTGTTTTCAGTTGGAGCCTCAGTAGCGAATACCGTTGTAGAAGTTGCCGCAGCACCAAGGGTTGCCGCAAGAGTAGCAGTTGTCATAATTAGGGATTTTTTCATCCTTATCTCCTTTACTTTTAATTGACTTGATTATACAGTAAATAATCCCCTTTTTGGATATTTCTACTGAAAACAGTAGAAATTTATACCCCCCCCCGACTTTTCCAAAAAAATCTACTAAAAACAGTAGTTTTTTCCAAAAATGGAGAAATTTAAGTTATAATAAAACCAATAAAACTCAAGGAGAACATTATGGAATTCAATCACTATGGAGAAATCATTCATAAAATCCGTCAAGATCGCAATATGAGCCTTAAAGAGGCTGCTGGAGATGCCATTACTCCCAACAACCTCAGTCGTTTTGAAAAAGGGTTAGCAACTGTCAAAGTCGATACTTTCTTTGAAATTTTGAGCAAATTTAATTTAGATGTAGAAGACTATGCAGAATTGTTAAATATTCAAGATGAGTTTGGTCAAAGAATAAAACAATTTGTGAATGCATTAAGTAAAAATGATCAAATGAAAGCTAGACAAATACTAGGAAAGAAAAGTGACTGGGGAAATATCATAGAGTATTACACCCTAAAATTATACGCTATCAGCCAAGCGAGGAAATTGGATGAATTAACTCCTGATGAACTAGAAGCTGTTCATTACTTGATTGACTATATCTTAAGTATAGATACTCTATATATTCGTGATTTTGTTATTGTTAGTGTTCTCCTTGATTGTCAAGATCAATTTTTTGAAGTACAATTCCTTGAATACCTCGAAAGTCTAATTGTCAAAGGATTAGAAGAAGTTAAGTATAGAACTGCAGAGCTTGCTCGTACATATGCTAACTCTGGTATTAATTTGGTGAGGGCCTACTCTCGCTATGGCTACTATGATAAAGCTGAAAAACTCATCTATAAGTGGAAACTAATACTATCTCATGAATCCTACGATTTCATTACAACAAGTCCCCTATTTTTGTTGAACATGTATGAAGTATACAATCTACTTCGACAAAACAACCCTAAGGCTATTGAACGAGCTAATGCTGTTATTCATTACATTGATGCCCAGAACGACCTTTTCCCACTATCATATATGTATGCTTGGAAAAATGTATTTATCCAAGAAGTTCAACTACTAAATAAAACAGGCATTCCATTCCCTACAGAAGATGAGGAATAACTATCCACATCTATACAGAGCAACATGTTTATAACTTCAAAAACACCAAAGTCACTTTGACTCTGGTGTTTTTTACCTTTATTTTAAACCAAAAACCCACCAACCTAAGCTGATGAGTTTCAAATCTATTTTCTAAATTTCCACTGGCTATAAATACCAAAACCGATAATCCAGATAGCTGATCCGATTGCTCCTACAAATGTAGACTCTTGTAAAAAGAGGGTTACAAAGACAAAGGCAAAGAAGAGCATGGTTAAAGGATTTAGGAAACGATAGTAGGGCATGAGATAGCCATCCTCCATAAAGTCCGATGACTTGCGGTATTTAAGGTGAGCCACCATAATCAAGATATAGATAGCTACATAAACACCTGATGAAGAAGCTGTTATCAAGGCAAAGGCATCAGAAATTCCTGGTAGGACATTAATAAAAGCAGCTGTAGCAATTAAAATAGTTGAAGCCAAAATTGCATTTTGAGGAACATTATAGCGAGATAAGGTATCTGCTTTAATTGCTTTTAAGAGAGGATTTGGCAAATCATGAGCAATCTGATACAAGTGACGACCTGTTGAATAAAGGGTTGAGTTAAGGGCAGAGGCTGCTGAGGTCAAAACAACAAAGTTAATCAAGGCTGCCGCCCACTTGATACCGGCCAATTCAAATACAGTAACAAAGGGAGAATCTGCTGAAGCTAGATCTCGCCACGGAATAATCGCCATAATGGCAATTAGAGAACCTCCATAGAAAAAGGCAATACGTAAAGGAATTTCCTTAACTGCTTTTGGCAAGACCTGACGTGGATTTTTTGTTTCCGAAGTCGTTACTCCAATAAACTCAATCATGAGGTAGGCAAAGAAGACCATCTGGAAAGCCATAACAAAGTTGACACCACCATTAGGAAAGAGTGAGAAATTATCCGTAATATTGGCTAAACTAGCTACTCCATGAGGTGTCTCAAAACCTGTTAGAACCATAAAGATACCAGTCACAATCATAGCAAGGATAGCTACAATCTTAATCATAGCAAACCAAAATTCAACTTCTCCAAAGAGTTTAACAGCTATTAGATTGACCAAACCTAAAACAGTTAAAAATCCAACTTGAATTAACCAACTAGGCCATGAAGGAAACCAAAACTGAACATAGTGCGAAATAGCCGTAATTTCTGCCATACCAATAAAGACAACAGATAACCAGTAAGACCAGACTGCAAAATGTCCCCAACCCTTACCTAAATGGCGAGTAATAAAGTTAATAAAGGTATGTTGCTCAGGATCTTGATAGAGCATTTCTCCGACCGCTCTCATCATAAGGAACATAAAAGCTCCTGTAATCAGGTAAATTAGTACAATCGAAGGTCCTGTCAAACTGATAGAACGACCAGCCCCCAGAAAGAGGCCTGTTCCAATAGTTCCAGCAATGGCCATAACCTGTACGTGACGATTGGTCAGACCACGCTCCATCTTATTTTGCTTCTTTTTTGAACTCATATAGTCTCCAATTCTTTTTAAACCTAAAAGGGAGTAATCAGGGTGTTTCCCTCCTTCTGCTCCCTTTAATCATTAGGCTGTTTTTTCAACCTTTAAGATTTTCACATCATAGCTACCCACAGGTGTTTCGACAGTTGCTGTATCACCTGTTTTCTTACCAATCAAGGCTTGTCCGATTGGGCTTTCATTTGAAACCTTACCTGCAAAGGCATCGGCACCAGCTGAACCTACAATGATATAAACCTCTTCTTCGTCCTCACCAATTTCTTGGATAGTCACTGTTTTACCAATTGCGACTTCGTCTTGGGCAACAGAGTCGCTATTGACGATTTCAGCATAACGGATTTTTGTTTCCAGGCTAGAGATTTGACCTTCAACAAAGGCTTGTTCATCCTTAGCTGCTTCATACTCACTATTTTCTGAAAGGTCACCGTATGAACGAGCAATCTTGATACGTTCTACCACTTCTGGTCGACGGACCAATTTCAATTCTTCTAATTCTTTTTCTAGTTTTTCCTTTTCCTCAAGTGTCATAGGATATGTTTTTTCTGCCATTTTTCTCAACTTTCTTTTACTTTATTTTTTAAAACAAAATTATGTGGAAAACCACATAATTTTAGTTTGAACTACTTGATTGCGTTAATTTATTATTGATATGTTGTGCAACATTTTGGTCATGATCTGCCTTGTTCGTAGCGAAGTATACCTTGCCATCTGTAACATCTGCTACAAAGAATAAGTTATCACTCTTAGTTTGATTGATACTTGATTCAATAGCATCCGCGCTTGGACTATCTACTGGTCCAGGCATCAGACCTTGGTTTGTATAAACATTATACGGAGAATTGACGGTTGTATCAATTTCAGTATCATCAGCAAGACTAATCTTCTGACCAAGTTTTCCTTCAGCATAGAGAATAGCAATATTACTTTGTAAAGGCATACCAAGATTTAAACGATTGTAGAAGACACCTGCAATCATCTTACGATCTTCAGTTTTCGCTCCTTCTTTTTCTACCAATGAAGCAATGGTTAACAACTCATTGACTGTCAAGTGTTTAGACTTAATTGTACTATAGTGTGGAGTCAAGGTCTTATCCATGGCAGCCAACATCTCGTCAATCAAGCTTTCAATAGTTGTGCTTTCCTTGATAGAGTAGGTAGCTGGGAAGAGGAAACCTTCCAAACGGTAGCGAGCACCACTTTCTTTTGTAGGCAAGCTTTCTAGTAAGTTTGAATATTTAGAAACTTCTTGACTGATAAAGTTATCATCTTGAACTTTAGCCAAGAAAGCATCCGCAGTCAAAGGCTCTTTAAAGTTACCTTGCAATTGACCTACCACTTGGGCAATTTGATCAATCGTGTAGCCTTCTGGAATCGTCAAGCTGGCTAGTACAGGTTCTTGTGCTTCAGCTGTACCACCCTTTTGCAATTCCTTGATCAAGTCATCCGTACTCATGCTCTTCTGCAGATTGTAATATCCAGCCTTCAAATCTGAATAATTCTTGTACTTAGTATACATACCAAAGACAATGCCGTGTTTCACCAAACCTGCCTTTTCAAGAGTTGAACCAATTTCTTGAACACTGGCTCCTTCAGGGATTTGAACTGTTACATATTCTTTTGAAGTAGGATCAACTGGTTCTAATGAAGCCAGCACATACTGATAACCAAAGTAACCACCTGCCGAAAGTAAGGCAAGAAAAATCAGTAAAGAAATGAAGAAGGCCTTGAATCCAGATTTTTTCTCTTTCTTAGGCTTAACTGGTTTTGCTACTTCTCTACGACTACGGCGTGGTGTATCACTGATGATGTCCACTGTTTCTGTAACAGGCGTCGGTGCTTCTGGACGTGCCTGTTCTTCTTTTTTCTCTACTGTCTTATAGGACACAGCTACCCTTGTTGGGGTTTCATTATATTCTCTTTCGACTTTATTAGGTCTAACAGAACCTGGTCCTGGTCTTGGTCCACTCTCATCTGCTGGTGAAGCAGGGACATCTTGACTTGGATGGCTAGGAGCCACTGAAGCATCCTGACTCGGATGACTAGGAACTGCTGGAGCAACCCGACTTGGATGACTAGGAACTACTGGAGCATTATTTATAATACTTTCTACCGCTGACAAGGAATCAGCCATCAAGTCCTCAGCAGAGGGCCCACCTGTAGGAATAGAAGCTCTGTTTTCATCTCCTGCTAGAGTCTGATCATAACTTTTTGATTTTTCTAGATCTCGTAAAATCTGCTCTTTAAAGCTTAATTTTTCATCTTCTCTTGATTTTTCACTCAAAAGTTTTTCCTCCTCGTTGACAATCCATAATATTATATCTTAAAAACGAAAGAAAAGCAACCTAGCATGCTTTTCTGACTTATTTTTTATACTCAATGAAAATCAAAGAGCAAACTAGGAAGCTAGCCGCAGGTTGCTCAAAACACTGTTTTGAGGTTGTAGATAAGACTGACGAAGTCAGCTCAAAACACTGTTTTGAGGTTGCAGATAGAGCTGACGTGGTTTGAATTTAATTTTCGAAGAGTATTAGCTTCCCAGACCATATCATACCAAGTTTCCCCTGCAAAGGTTGACTGGGACAGGCCTTCATTGACAAATCCATGTTTTTCATAGTAGGCAATGAGATAGTCATGACAGGTTAGATTAATACCTTCTCTTTCGTGTTTAAGAGCCAGTTCTTTCAAGGCTGTTAGCAATTTCTGACCCAGTCCTAGACCCTGTGCCTCCTTGGCAATAGAAAGACAGGTCACAGAGATATAGCCACCAGAATCATGACTATGGTCTTCTATCTCTTCTGTAAAAGACTGATCTTGCAGGTGGCGGTGGGGGCTAACTGGCCCTTCTATATAGCCCATGATTCTGCCTTCTTTTTCCGCAACCAGAAACGAGGTCTGAATTTCTCGCAAATGCGCTTCAAAGACAGATCGAGGAATGGCTTCTTCGACCGAGAAATTCTCTAGTTCAATCTCGACAATCCGATCCAAATCTTCTAATCTTGCTTTCCTGATTTTCATTTTGCCTCCAGATAAAAGAGATTAAACCAAATCATACTATAACCCTGACTAATTGCATAAAGCGAAGTTTCTTCATCAATAAAACCGTTCATTTCAAAATAGGAAAGCAGCTCATCAGGACTCTCCAAACGAATAGCTTTGTAATCCAGCTCAACTGCCACCTCTTTCAAAGCCGCAAGAAGAAGCGTGCCAAAGCCCTGTCTCTGATGGTCAGACTCAATGACTAAAGAATGTATTTCTAAACATTGCGGATTGTGTGGGTAAGGACCACCTAGAACATAGCCTAGAAGCTGATTTTCATCCCTAGCTAGAAGAAAGGTATCCGCAGACTTACGGATACTTTCTTCTAAGATATGGGAAGGTTGCTGCTTTTCAGCTGGAAAAGATGATGCTTGAAGTGCCTCTATCTCAGCCAAATCAGACTTATTTGCCTGAATAATCTTAATTGGAATTTCCATGGGAACGTCCTATTGAACATTGCTTGTCAAATTAGACAAGAGACGCTCAAATGAGTATTCATAGGTTTGGATATCTCCTGCTCCCATAAAGACATAAACAGCATTGTCATGGTCAAGTAGTGGCGAAACATTTTCAACAGTGATCACTTGGTGTTTTTTGTTGATTTTATTAGCTAGGTCTTCTACCTTAACATCACCATGGTCTACTTCACGAGCAGATCCATAAATTTGTGCTAGGTAAACAGCATCCGCTTGGTTCAAAGCATGGGCAAAGTCGTCCAACAAAGCAATGGTTCTTGTAAAAGTATGAGGTTGGAAGATTGCGACGATTTCCTTGCTTGGGTATTTTTGACGAGCCGCATCCAAGGTCGCAATGATTTCTGTTGGATGGTGGGCAAAATCATCGATAATCACAGTATCATTGACAATTTTCTCAGTGAAACGACGCTTAACACCAGCAAAAGTTTTCAGGTGTTCACGCACCAAGTTCAAATCAAAGCCTGCTGTATAAAGCAATCCGATAACGGCTGTCGCATTCATGATATTGTGACAACCAAAGGTTGGGATATGGAATTGACCCAATTCTTGACCACGGAAGTGAACGGTAAAGGTTGAACCAGTCGTAGAACGAAGAAGTTCGCTAGCTACAAAGTCATTACCTTCTGCTTCAAAACCATAGTAATAAACTGGTGCATCAGACATAATTTTACGCAACTCTGCATCTTCACCATAGACAAAAAGACCCTTAGTAATTTGTTTGGCATAGTCGTTAAAGGCATTGAAAACATCCTCTAGACTTGTGAAATAATCTGGATGATCAAAGTCAATGTTGGTGATGATAGAATATTCTGGGTGGTAAGGCATGAAGTGACGCTCATATTCGTCAGATTCAAAGACAAAATATTTGGCATTGGCTGAACCACGACCTGTCCCATCTCCAATCAAGAAGCTAGTATCTGTGATGTGAGACAAGACGTGCGACAACATACCTGTCGTTGAAGTTTTTCCGTGCGCTCCAGCAACTCCCATGCTGACAAAGTCACGCATAAAGCTACCTAGGAATTCATGGTAACGTTTGTAGCTGATACCATTTTGGTCCGCATAGGCAATTTCAACGTTGTTATCTGGGCGAAAGGCATTTCCAGCGATAATTTCCATATCACCGTCTAGATTCTTTTCATCAAAAGGAAGAATGGTAATTCCTGCCTGCTCTAAACCACGTTGAGTAAAGTAGTATTTTTCAACATCAGATCCCTGTACCTTGTGTCCCATTTGGTGCAACATCAAGGCCAAGGCACTCATCCCTGATCCCTTAATTCCGATAAAATGATATGTCTTTGGCATGTTTTCTCCCCTATTCTGTAATTCTGGTCAGATTCAACTCTTGGGCAACCCGACGTTCTTGTTCTTTTTGTTGATTCTTTTTATTGTAAATTTGGCTCTTCTTCAGAAAATCATAGTTGTTTTTCTTTGGAGCAGGTGCTGACACTTCTTCATTCTTGGTAGAGATAGATTTGACTTCTTCCGCCAAGATATAATGAGACTGGGTCAATTTTTTGCTATATTTGACAAATTCACCAGGATTTTCCTTTTGGAAAGGCGCGGTAGGTTGATTTCCCTGTCTAACTAGACTTGGCTGAGAATAGCGTCTTGTAGGAGTAATGTCCTTAGTCAGATAGCTTGCTGAGCGTTTCTTTTTCAAGTCCGCACGCGCTTCTTCACGCGCTACCTCTGCATAGCTCTTTCCTTCTTTTTTTACCCCTAAAGGAGCCTTTTTAGGTTTCCCTACTGGCTTTTCAATCGGTTTGACTGGTTTTTCTTCAGTAATAGGAGCCCACTCCAGATAATTTTTATCACGGTATTCTCCCTTGATATTACTGATAAGATCAGACTCATCGTACAAGTTCATGACTGGCATTTCAGTCAGTATGACCTCATCATCTGACACCAATGGAAATCGTTCTTCTCTCATTTTCTATTTCCTTTCAACACTTCATTATAGCGTATTGTCTTGATTTTTCAAGTGCTGGCTTCAGAAATTCCTAAAATTTCTCTAATTTCTGCTAGGGTCAGACTGCCACGTGACTCTGTGCCGTCCAATACTTGTGACACCAGATGTTTCTTTTGTTCTTGGAGTTCCTGAATTTTTTCTTCAATAGTTCCCTTGGTCACCAAGCGATAGACCTCAACCGTTTCTTCCTGCCCCATTCGATGGGCACGGCTAATGGCTTGCGCTTCCACCGCAGGATTCCACCAAAGGTCAACCAAGATAACGGTATCAGCACCTGTCAGGTTCAGACCGACACCACCAGCCTTAAGAGAAATCAGAAAGGCATCTCGTTCACCTTGGTTAAAGGCCTTGGTCATATCTTGTCTCTCCTTGGCTGGGGTTGAACCCGTAATTTTAAAGGAAGTCATGCCCAAGTCTGGCAGTTCTTGCTCAATTTTCTCCAACATTCCCTTGAACTGTGAGAAAATCAGAACACGGTGTCCACCGTCTGCCACCTGTAGCAGCAGGTCTCGGAGACTATCCAGTTTACCACTGGCACCCGAGTAATCTTCCATAAAGAGGGCAGGCGTATCACAGATTTGACGCAAGCGCATCAGACCCGACAGGATTTCCACCCGACTTCGCTGAAATTCCTGATCTGACACTTGAGCCAGACGGTCTCGCATCTGTTGCAGCTGGGCTAGATAGATGGCCTTTTGCTGGTCTTCCAGTTCATTTTTATAAACTACTTCAATCAAGTCTGGCAATTCAGTCAGAACTTCTTCTTTCTTGCGTCTCATCACGAAAGGCTTGATAAACTGAGCCACGCGCTCAGCTGGCAATTTCATAAATTCTTTCTTGCCTGGCAAGAGTCCTGGCATAACGATTTGGAAAATAGACCACAGCTCACCCAGATGGTTTTCAATAGGAGTCCCTGACAAGGCAAAAACTGACGGCACCACAAATTGTCTCAAGGTCTGGGCTATCTTGGTCTGGGCATTTTTCATGACCTGAGCCTCATCTAAGAAAAGGAAATCAAAGGCCATCCCCTGATAAAGCTCACTGTCCTGACGGAAGGTGGCATAGCTAGTCACATAGATTTGATGGTTTTCAGCAAGAATCTCTTCACGACTAGCCTTTAAACCATGAACAACAGCCACATCCAACTGTAGGGTAAACTTCTGAAATTCATCTGCCCAGTTGTAAATCAAACCCGACGGAGCTAAAATCAAGACCCGACTTTCTTTTGTCACTTGACTGGTCAAAAAAGCAATGGTCTGCAGGGTTTTCCCAAGTCCCATATCATCAGCTAAAATCCCACCAAAACCATAATGATGGAGCATTTGCAGCCAGCCGATTCCCTTTTCCTGATAATCTCGCAAATCAGCCAGAACCTGAGTTGCTTGTCTAGGGAAGTCCTCTGGATGCGTCAAATCATGAGCCAGATTCTGGAATTCTTGTGAAAAAGAAACACGATCTCGTCCTTCAAAGAGATGAGCTAAACTATAAGCCAAGGATTTCCGAGCCTGCAAGGCCCCATCTTTTAATTCAAACTGCCCCAGTTCCTGTAAATTTTGGCGAATTTTCCTGGTTTCTTCATCGAAAAAGTAGACTTGATTGGACGAATCAATATAAAAATCCTTGTTGGCAACCAAGGCCTGCATGGCTTGGTCAATTTCCTCTTGGGCAATATCTTGAAAATCAAACTGGATTTCCAAGAGGCCTCCCTTGGAAGCAATCTGCACTTGAGGGCTAGCTAGGTTATAAAGTTCTTCAAGCTTGTCTGATAAGTCAACATTCCCAAGTTTTTCAAAGACTGGAATGATTTCATGAAAGAAATGATAGACAGACTCTACTTTTAGGGCCTGACGCCAAGATTGAAAATCTGCTTCAAAACCAGCTGCCAAACAGACTTGGAAAACTCTTTCTTCTAAGTCCGCGTCACTCGAAAATGGTAATTTTTCTAGATCTTGTCGGCTAGATACCTGTCTATCCCCATAATCAAACTGGATTTCTAAACGAATCCGATTATCCTCTTCCCTGTCAAAGTAAAACGATGGCGAAAACGTTTTGATTTGTAAGCGTTCCGGAGCTGAGACAGTCCCCATCTGGCTAAAAAGAGTCAGACAGGAAGCCAACTTATCTCGGTCACTGCTATCAAATTGCAGGTATTTCTTTCCATCTTGATCCACAGGTAGCGCTTTAATTTCCTTGAGAAGACGCATCTGCTGATCTGTTAGAAAATAAACCTGTCCTTTATGGAAAAGCACAGCTCCCTGATAAAAGACATTGACCCTAGAACTCTCACTGATTTCCATTTCAAAATAATCCGAGTATTCTGTTACTGTAAAGGCAAATAGATTAGCATCAGCATGCAAATCCTGAAAAAGTAGGGTCTGATAGCTATCCACTTGATGGTCAAATTGAAAATGGGGCAAGGTCATCAGTAAATTCACACCCTGCTCAAAAAAAGTCAGAGGAAAAAAGAGGTGCCGACCTTGGTTTTGGAAAAAGAGGTCTGGAACCAGTCCTTCCTCCACTAGTCCCCGCAAGAAAGCCAAAAGTTCTTGACTAGCCTCATCAAAGGTTTCCCAAGATAAGGATTCCTCATAGGTTTTCCCAATCATATAAGGCTTTCTCTGCTCGATAACTTTTAAAAAGAGTGGAATATCCCGAATGACATAGTATTTTTGACTATTAATTTGCCCGATTCTCAGGGTCCACAAGATATGATTGGTTCCTGCTTCCACCTGACCCACAGCCGACAACTCATAGGAGCGGTCTGATTTTGGAGATAAGATTCGGTCCAAAAATTTGCCACCCAAGGTCACCTTGGTTTCAACAGCCTCTTTTTCTTCATGACCTTCTTCCAGACCCTGCAAAATGTCCTGACCACGCTCATCATTTTTCAGAAAATGCTCTAGCGCAGCCAAATGCACACAGTAGCCCCTCTTTTGGAAAAAATCGCAGGCACAAAAAACCAAATCATCCTCTAAACTATAGCGCAGTTCTTCTTCTGCAACACGAGCATAGAGCCGATTGTTCTTTTCCTTGATGATGTCAACCTTACCAGTTTTATAAAGGGCAACGCCTTCGATACGGACTTTCCCCGGAATCAATTTAGCCATATTCTTACCTGTACCTTATCCTTTTATTATACCATATTTCCACCTATGAAAATAGCCTTCTAGGAAAACTTTTCTCCTAGAAAGCTGGATTTTTAAAGTTTGGAAAAAGTGGTAACGATACGCTGACAAACTTCTTGCAACAGAGAGTTAGGCATGGCTACATTGAGGCGGGCATGGAGACTTCCTTCCTCTCCAAAATCCAAACCACGGTTGAGGACAACCTTAGCTTCATTTCTCAACAGCTCTTGCAATCTTTCATCAGTCAGATCATAAGCTGAAAAATCAAGCCAAATCAAGTAGGTCCCTTGCGGTTTCATGACCTTGATGTTGGTTTCTTTTCCAAATAAATCCACCACATAATTAATGTGGTCTTCAAAGACTTGTTTGAGTTCCTCTAGCCAATCCTTCCCATATCGATAGGCAGCTTCTGTCGCCAAATAACCCAAACCTGAAATTTCATGCTGATTATTAGCCAACTGGCGTTTCTGGTATGCCACTCGCAACTTAGGATTTTCAATAACTGCATAGGAATTTTTTGTCCCAGCGATGTTAAAAGTTTTAGTGGCACTGCTCAAGACAATCGCAAATTCTTTAAAGGCAGGATTAATGGTATTGAAAGACTGGTGTTTGTGACCAAAGAGGGCCAAATCTTGGTGAATCTCGTCCGAAACCAAGAAAATACCGTGTTTTTGGCAGAGTAAACCAATCTTCTCCAAGACTTCTTTTTCCCAAACACGCCCACCAGGATTATGAGGGTTACAAAGAATATAAAGTTTGACATCCTCTTCCACCAAATCCTTCTCAAGTTGGTCAAAGTCAATTTCAAACAGACCATCCTTTTCCACCAAAGAATTGGTAATCAATCTACGATTATTCAACTTGACACTGCGAGCAAAAGGTGGATAGACAGGCGTGTTAATCAAAACAGCCTCGCCTTCTTTTGTAAAGGCTTGAATAGCTGTTGAGATGGCCGGCACCACACCCTCGATAAAGACAAGAGCCTCTTTGTCAAAGTGGTAACCATGTTGTGTAGCTTCCCACTTTTGAACTTCCTTAATTAACTCTTCACTAGCATAAGTATAGCCATAGACCAGTTGATCAGCGTAAGTTTGCACGGCTTGACGGATTTCAGGCAAAACAACAAAATCCATGTCTGCTATCCAAGCTGGTAGGACTTCACTATCCGTTTCCGCCTCTTTCCATTTGTAGGTATGGTGCCCTAAACGATTGGGCAGACTTGTAAAATCATATTTTCCCATCTTTGTCTTATCCTTCCAAGGCTTGGCGCAAATCTGCAATCAAATCTCTAGCATCCTCAATCCCAATTGACAAGCGCAAGAGATCGTCTGTCAAACCATAAGAATGGCGCACTTCTGCTGGAATATCAGCGTGGGTTTGCGTTGTTGGATAGGTGATAAGACTTTCCACCCCACCTAAACTTTCCGCAAAAGAGAAGACCTTAAGACTGTTCAAAATATGAGGAATGCGTGTTTCATCTGCTACTTTGAAGGAAATCATACCTCCACGACCAGTGTAGAGAACTTCCTTGACTGCTGGAGAATCCTTCAAAAAGGCAACCACTTCTTGGGCATTGGCAGTTGAGCGCTCCATACGAAGAGACAAGGTCTTGAGACCACGAATCAACTGGTAGCTATCAAACGGCGACAAGACTGCCCCTGTCGTATTGAGATTGTAGAAAAGTTTCTCGTATAGTTCTAAACTATTGGTCACAACCACTCCAGCCAAGACATCATTGTGACCTGCTAGATACTTGGTTGCTGAATGAAGGACGATATCGGCTCCATCTTCAATCGGACGTTGGTAAATCGGGCTGTAGAAGGTATTGTCCACTACCACTTTGGCACCCTTAGCATGAGCCAATTTTGCTAGTTTTTCGATGTCAAATTCCAACATCAAGGGATTGGTTGGTGTTTCGATATAGAGGACATCCACGTCCTTGTCTAACTCGGCAATCAACTCTCCTTCTGTATTGGCATAGGTAAAATGGAAACGACCTTCCTGCTCCACTTGGTTGAACCAGCGGAAAGAACCGCCGTAAAGGTCACGCACTGCCAAAACCTTACTTCCTACTGGAAAGACGCTAAAGGCCAGTACAATTGCTGACATCCCTGAGCTAGTCGCTAGGGCATAGTCTGCTGACTCAATAGCCGCCAAGACTTCTTCCGCCTTACTACGAGTTGGGTTTTTGGTACGTGTATAGTCAAATCCAGTAGATCGACCAAACTCTGGATGCTGATAGGTCGTTGAAAAATGAAGCGGTGTCACCAAGGCTCCTGTCGCTTCATCTGACTTAATACCCGCCTGGGCCAAAATTGTGTTAATGTGTAATTCCTTGCTCATACAATTCCTCCAAATCTATAGTAACTATTGTACCACTTATTTTCATCAACTCATTTTCTTCTTTTCAAGAGCTAGTTATAGTTTCAAACTATACACTTATCGAGTAAAGCTAAAAAGAATCCAGAAAACACTCCAGATTCTTTTGTGAAAATGATTGCTAGGGTTTACTGTGAACGAAAAAAATCCTGTTGGGCTAAATAGTCATAATGGTCTTTGTTAAATTGATACTGACCTACATGCTGACTAATCTGACCGACATCCACGGAAAAAATATAGGCTTCATTTTGATAGTTCCAGTTCAACCTAACTGTATTCAAGACTGTCTTATAAGTAAAATCTTGAACTTGATTCCAAGGCATCTCAAGGACTTGATTAGAGCGATTTTCAGTTACATCACTGATATCCATCAAGTAAATCCCCTTAGGTGTGAATGCTATAAGCTTAGGCTTCACACTCGACTGAACATAGTAACTACCTCCTATAATGAAAAAATCAATAAAAGATTTCAACCATATCTTTTTCTTAAAAGCCATCAGAAAATTCCTTTGCCCTTCAATGTGGCAAGTTGAAAGAAATGATTCAATCTGTTTTTCTGTTGCAAACTCCATAATAGCGCCCATAATCTTACCTCCATAACGATTAGTAAATAGACAGATAAGTACACTTCACATAAAAGAAGAACTTATCATTTGTTGCGTTTTATCTTACTTTTTCAGTAGACAGTATCCCTCCTATAAAATTAATTTAATATATACATCATCAATTAGCTATGAAAGACCTTCGAAAATAGCTTCTCACAATTTTTGTTATATTCATTATATCATAAATCTAATAAACAAATAAAAAATGTAATATTTTTCCTTCCAAATTTGCCATCATTCTATTAAAAAACGAAAAACGACAGTTTCCTTGAAACCATCGTTTTTATTGAAAAATCCTTATTTGACATGTTTTGCCAATTCTTCTTGGGCTTTTTTATTGGATTCTTCTTTTTCTTTCAGCCATTTTTCTTTAGCTTTTTCAAATTCGTCTTTTGTGACTGTTTTATCTTGTACTTTGAGGTATTTATATGATTCGATACCTTTATTACCAGCTAGTGAATATGGTGAAGAGAAAGGAACTGTTTTTCTCAATGTTGGTGTTCCACCCTTAGAAATATTTGGAATCGCTAGAGAGCTATCTACCAACCAAGCTTGGATCTCAGCATACTTTTCATAGCGTTTCGCAAGATCTTGTTCCTTATTAGCTTCTTCCAACATTTGAGTATAAATATCTAGTCCAACAGCCTTGGCCTTGTCATTAGCTTCCCCAGGCTCTAGGCCTAAGTCTCGTAGCGTTCCACCGCTCTTGACATTAAAGATATCAAGATAGGTTGAAGGATCTTGATAGTCTGCACTCCAACCACCATTGTAAAGATCATAGTCCTTCTGAGCTGCTGTTTGAGCCAAATAGCTTGTATTCTCATAATCTTCAGTAGAAAGTTGTTGAATATCAATTACAACATTTTCTGCACCTAAGGCTGCTTCAATAGATTGCTTCATAGAATTTGCCTCTTGGACATTCTTTTTAGCAGCTTGGTCAACTGTCATGTCCAGGTGGATAGGGAATTGAACTCCTTTAGCTTGGAGTTCTTTCTTAGCTTCTGCAAATTTGGCTTTAGCTTTATCAGCATTGTAATATGGATCCTGAGCATCCGCAAAGTTGATTCCTTGCCATTCTTTACCATAATTGACCATCTTAGAGGCTACTATTTCACCAAAGTCTTTTCCGTTGATACTTACGAAGTTTGGAGGAACAACCAAGTTACGCAAAATCTTAGTTGCACCCTCTTCTCCCTGAGATTGAGCCCCGTAGGCTGTACGATCATAGGCAAAGTTAATGGCTTGACGGAAGTTTTTATTGAGAACTGCTTCTTGAGTCGATTTCTTCTCAGCATCACTTGTCTTAGAAGTAAATTTATAAGATTTTCTATCCAAGTTGAAGTTTAAGAAGTAAGAAGTAGCATCTTGCAAGCTATAAATGATATTATCCTTATTCTTCTCTTTAATCCCTTCAAAACTTGAACTGTTTGGATAGAGACGAGCATAACTGTATGCCCCCTCGACAAAGTTACGAGCCAGTGCATCTTGATCACTACCATCATAATAAGCCAATTTCACATCATCTACAAAGACATTTTTAGCATCCCAGTAGCTAGGATTTTTCTTGAATTCGATAACTGATTTTGAAACAAAGGATTTCATCAAGAAAGGTCCATTGTACAAAATGCTAGATGGATCTACCTTGCCAAAATCATCTCCTTTTGATTTCAAGAAATCTGCATTGACTGGGAAGAGAATGGTTGAGGTTGTTTTTGAGTTCCAGTAAGGTTCTGGTCGTGTCAAGGTATATTGAACTGTTTGGTCATCAAGTGCCTTGACTCCGACAGTTGAAAAGTCGCTTGTTTTACCAGTGATATAATCATCTAAACCAGCAACGGATTCTTGCACTAAGTACAAGGCTTCTGATTTTTTATCAGCCGCATATTTCAAACCAGTGACAAAATCTTGGGCAGTTACAGGAGCATATTCATCTCCATCTGCAGTATACCATTTAGCATCTTTACGCAGTTTGTAGGTATAGGTCAAACCGTCTTGAGAAACACTCCAATCCTCTGCCAAAGATGGGACATAGTTCCCATATTGGTCATTTTCCATGAGACCATCTACCAGATTGGTCACAATATCATTAGTTGTTGCACGGTTTTCTGCTAGATAGTTCAAACTAGATGGATCACTAGTATAAACATAGTTATATGTTTTTGACGCTGTGTTAGAATTTCCACAGGCACTTAACAAAATACCTGCACTTAAAACGACACCTGCAAGTGTTGCATACTTGGCTTTAGACTTTTTCATCTCCAGAACCTCCTGATTTAAATATTTGTCTTATTATACAACTCGGATTTTATTTAGTCAATAACTTTTTTAAAAAATTAATCATTCCATCTACAAACTATAGAAATTATTCTACAAAATAATAAAAAAGAGAATAATTCAAACATTTCATGATAGAAATGTTCAAATTATCCCTTTTATTTATAAAAAATTATTGAGAAATTCTTAATTTTGCTCGCAGGCGATCTGCTTGAGCTTGTCCAATCACCTTGTCCAATAAGCGAGTGCGAAGACTCAAGGATCCATAAACTCCTCCTCCCATGGCACCGACAAGAGCTACATAAAGGAAACTCCACAAACGTCCACTTGGTTGGAAGACAAATCCTAAAATCCACTGGATGGCACCTACACCGATGAACATAACAAGTGTTAACAAACTGATTAAAATGGTTCGCTTTAAAATCACCTTGCGCTTAACACCTGTTACCTTACAAATATCCCGATACATCAAGACATTAGGAATAATGAGACCGATGGTTGTTGAAATCAAAGGCCCGTAACTGTGGAAAAGAGCAATGGTTGGAAGTTGCAAAATCAGCTTGGCAATGGAACCATAGATAAAATAGAGAACTGCCTTGCGGTTGCGGAACATGGCTTGAAGCATTGGAGACAAGACCATGTACAAGCCTAAAATAGTAGACTGCAAAACTGCAAATACAAACAAGCCCATAGCCAAACTATCTGGCTTGCCATAGAAGACAGTATAGAGAGGTTCTCCTACCATGACCACTCCAACCGTTGCTGGAAGCAGGAATAGGAAAAGCATGGTAATGCTATCCTGAACTAGACGAGAAGCCGCCTTCAAGTCCCCCTTAACATAGTTTTCAGTCAAAAGTGGCAAGCCTACACTCCCAATCGAGACCCCAACAGAAATCAAAATCATCGTGATTTTATTAGGATTGGCAGAGAAATAAGAAAACATGACAACCAAGTCTTCATTACTATAATTGGTAAACCAACTCATACTATTGATAAAAGTCATCTGGTCCAGAATCTGGAAAAGCTGGATGGCAGACCCTGTCAGGATAAAAGGAATGGCTTCCTTAATGGTGTCGACCAAGAGACGCTTGCTGTTTATCTTATCTCCTGTTTCAAGGACTCTTTTAAGTAATCCTTCTTTGGCAAGGAAATAGATCAAGACTGCAAAACTGGCTACCATACCGACAAAGGCAGCAAAGGTGGATTGGGTAACCGCTGCTAGATAATCTCCTGAACCGAGCTTCATAATGATAAAGGTAGCTAGGAGCATCCAGATAACACGAATGACCTGCTCAGCGATTTGGCTCATGGCATAAGGTTTCAGGTTATTCATTCCTTGGAAGAAGCCTCGAATGACACTCATAGATGGGAAAATCAAGACCGCCCAAGCCAAACTATGCATGATTGGGATCAAGTCTTTGCCCACGCCAGATAAGTCTGCTAGCCAAGGAGCAAAGACATACAAGATTAGTGCAAAAATCAGACCTAGTCCCGTCATAAAGCCTAAAAAGCTCCGAATCAGGGCAAAGCTATGCTCTTCTTCTCGCATGGTATTGTACTTGGCAACTTGCTTGGCCACCGCAACTGGAATCCCTGCTGTTGAAACCAGCAAGAACCAAGCATAGATATTGTAGCCCATTGTAAAGAGACCATTGGCTGTAGCCGCATAAGACCCCATCCAGATATACCAAGGGATAATATAAATGGCCCCGAGTAGGCGACTGATAAAGTTACTAGCCGTTAGCCAAGCAGTCCCCCGTAACATCTGGGCCTGCTGGTGATTGTTTTCGTGCGACATAGATTCCTCATTTTATTTTAATCACTAGGAAAAATTCCTCATCTTCCATTATAAACTTTTCCTTGTTACTTGTAAATTTACGACTTTCGGTTTACAATAGAAAGTATGATTAAGATTGAAACCGTATTAGATATATTAAAGAAAGATAGTCTCTTCCGCGAGATTATCGACCAAGGACATTACCACTACAACTACAGAGAAGTTGTTTTTGATAGCATCAGCTACGATAGCCGAAAAGTAAAAGAAGACACTCTTTTTTTTGCAAAAGGCGCTGCCTTTAAAAAAGAATACCTTCTTTCTGCTATAACACAAGGCTTAGCTTGGTATGTAGCTGAAAAGGACTACGAAGTCGGTATCCCTGTCATCATTGTGAACGATATAAAGAAAGCCATGAGTTTGATTGCTATGGAATTCTATGGTAATCCACAAGAGAAACTCAAAATTCTCGCCTTCACAGGAACCAAGGGTAAGACAACAGCAGCTTACTTTGCTTACAATATCCTATCTCAACGCTACCCAACCGCCCTCTTATCGACCATGAATACGACTTTGGATGGCAAGACTTTCTTTAAATCTTCATTCTCAACACCTGAAAATATCGACCTCTTTGACATGATGGCTCAAGCTGTTAAGAATGGAAGAACCCATCTCGTAATGGAAGTCTCTAGTCAAGCCTATCTAGTCCATCGAGTCTATGGTCTGACCTTTGATGTAGGAGTCTTTCTTAACATCACTCCAGATCATATCGGCCCTATTGAACACCCTAGCTTTGAAGACTATTTCTACCACAAACGTCTCTTGATGGAAAATAGCCGAGCAGTCATCATTAACAGTGACATGGACCACTTTTCAGTCTTGAAAGAACAGGTGGAAGATCAAGACCATGATTTCTATGGTAGCCAGTCAAGTAACCAAATCGAGAATTCTAAAGCCTTTAGATTTTCAGCTACAGGTAAACTCGCTGGTGATTATGATATTCAACTGATTGGCCACTTCAACCAAGAAAATGCAGTCGCTGCTGGACTTGCCTGTCTCCGTCTGGGAGCAAGTCTTGAGGACATCAAAAAAGGAATCGCTGCAACCCGAGTTCCTGGTCGTATGGAAGTCCTCACTCAGAAAAACGGAGCCAAGGTCTTCATTGACTATGCCCACAATGGGGACAGTCTAAAAAAACTCATCAATGTGGTTGAAACTCATCAAACTGGAAAAATTGCACTGGTTCTTGGTTCGACAGGAAACAAGGGAGAAAGCCGTCGTAAGGACTTTGGCCTCCTCCTCAATCAACACCCTGAGATTCAAGTCTTTCTGACTGCTGATGACCCCAACTATGAAAATCCAATGGCCATTGCGGATGAAATTAGCAGCTACATCAATCATCCTGTTGAAAAAATTGCGGATCGCCAAGAAGCCATCAAGGCAGCTATGGCTATCACAAATCAAAAATTAGATGCTGTCATTATTGCTGGTAAGGGAGCCGATTGCTACCAAATCGTCCAAGGCAAGAAAGAACCCTACCCAGGAGATGCAGCCGTCGCAGAAAATTATTTATAAGATAGAAAAAAATCAAGGGAAATGCAACCCTTGATTTTTTCTATCCTTTATTTAAAAGCGTTTTTCAAACCTTCAACGGCACCTTCTACAGCACCTTTAGCATCTTCAACTACTTCTTTTGCCTTAGCAACTGTCTTTTCTACAGCTCCTTCTGCTTCAGTCTTGCTATCCCCAGTAACTTTACCAAATCCTTCTTTGATAGCGCCTGTTGCTTGTTCCAATTTGTTTTCAAGTGACATATGATTGTCTCCTTTAGTTTATTCCGATAAGTGTTATCGTTGTTTTAAGTATATACTTATTATGTCATCTAGTCAAATAAACTGCTCAGAACAGAATACTATGCTAAATAAAAACTCAGACTTTCCTTGTCAAATTCAGCTATTAACTGGTACTTTCCATCTTCATTTTGAATAATATAGCCTAGGACGACCAAACTGTCCACAAAGATATCACGACGTTTCTGCATCAGTTGGTCTTTTTTGAGAAATTTTAGCAAAAAAGTCGTCATATACTTGAGGGCATACTCAGGATTAACATCTCCCAAAATGGCATAGAGCTCCTGCTGTTTTTCTGTCAAAGGATACTGCTGTTTGACCTTGTAGAAATAATTGGACAGGGTCATTTTTGATCTCGCAAAATCTGTCTTTTCAACTAAAATAGCTGCATTGGTTTGATTGCGCAATTCCGTCTCAAAACGCTGCTCCAACAAGGCTTGATAGACCGAACTAGTTTCGCTGACAAAAATCTCTTGATCCAGTTCGAGACTATCAAGTGATTCAAGCATAGGAAGATTAAGGTAATAACGCTTATTTTCCCGACGAATCAAGCCTGCCTTTATAAACTCTTCCATGAGTTTATCAACTGCTATATCTGGAAATTGAGCCTTAATTTCCCGTAGAATCACATCCTCATGCTGGTCCAGATAGCGGATCAATTCTTCAAAAAATGGCTGTCTCGTCAAACGAGATGGATTAAAAATCTGAATCATGAAGATTCCTTTCTTTACATTCTAACAGAGGAGAGGCTGCCAATTGACTGGGATTGGTCCCCGGCTTGTTCAGAGGCACAGGCAAACCTAGTTCTCTATAATACTCTCTCCAAAAATCACTAATCTCCTGCTCCCCATCTCCAAATTTCATGGGAATGGTTTCAAAAATCGGGAGAATTTCTGCCATATACTGGGAACAGTAAAAACCAGCGCCATCTGGATAGAAAGAAGCATTATAAGGAGCTCCCAGATGTCTACAAGCTCTTTCCTTTACAGATTGGATATCCATTTCTGGGTAAACATAGAGGTCGTACAAGTGATTGAACTCAAAGAAGTCTGCTGGTTCTTGACAGACCACACCAAATTTTCCACTAGCATGGTAAATCATCCCATCCAAACAAATCGCAACATGGTTATAGTTGCCTGTGGAAGTCTGGATGGCCTGTCCCATATCTGATTCATCTGTCACAAAAATCAAATCGCCATTTTCTAACATGCTTCACTCCTAGAAAAAAAGGAGCCGAAACTCCTTTCGATATAATTCAAACTAAACTTTCCTATTTTGAACTGACACCCAAAATCTTAGGCATTAAAACTTTCAGTCAATTGAGGTACCACTTGTTTCTTACGTGAAACAGCACCAGCAAGGAAAGCATGGTTGTTTTCAAGTTTGAAGTTGAAGGCTGCTTCGACCTTGTCCATGTTAGCACCAAGTGCTAGGATTTCTGAGTTTGAGTTGACGATATCTGTAATCATCAAGACAAAGTCAGAGTAACCATTTGCTGTGTTAGCAGCCTGCATTGCAGCTTCAATTTCTGCTTGGCGTTCCAAAACTTCAGCGATGTCAACTGTGTTTACTTGGGCAACACGGACATTATTTCCGTTCAATTCAAATGTCTTAGCATCGATGTCAATCAATTCTTCAGCAGATTTGCTAGCCAAGTTTGTACCAGCTTTCAGCATAGCCAAGCCATATTCTTCCAAGTTGACACCAGCCAATTCAGCCAATTCTGGAGCAATGACTTTATCTGTTGGATGTGTTGTTGGTGATTTCAAAAGAAGAGTATCTGAAATCAAACCTGAAAGCATCAAACCAGCAATCTCTTTAGGAACAGCTACATCATGTTCTTTGAACATACGGTAAACGATTGAAGAAGCTGACCCAACTGGTTCCAAACGCATGTAAAGTGGGCTTGCAGTTTCAAAGTTAGCTACACGGTGGTGGTCTACAACACCATAAACTTCTACTTCAGCGATATCTGATACAGATTGTTGGAATTCATTGTGGTCAGTCAAGATAACTTGCTCTGCACCTTCTGCTTTAGCAGAAGTGATAACACGCGGTGCTTCCACACCAAAATAGTTCAAGACAAAGGCTGTTTCTTCATTTGGAGTTCCAAGGGCAACAGCTTCCGTATCCAAACCATAAGCTTCTTTTGCAAGGTAGGCAAAGGCTACAGATGACCCGATGGCATCTGAGTCTGGATTTTGGTGACCAAATACTAGAATCTTAGACATGATAATACCTCATTTTGTTTATTCTCTTTATTGTAGCATTTTTTTCGCTTTTTGACAAAAGTAAGAGGAGTCAAAGGGCTCCCCACTACTCTTCAAAATAACTGATACTCTTCGAAAATCTCTTCAAACCACGTCAGCTTCGCCTTGGATTATGTATATGACTGACTTCGTCAGTCTTATCTACAACCTCAAAGCAGTGCTTTGAGCAACCTACGGCTAGCTTCCTAGTTTGCTCTTTAATTTTCATCGAGTATGAGTAAATTTCTATCTTGATTTTCAGATAAAAATCTTTCCTTCTGCGGTCTCTTCTTACGCTTGAGCAGGGCTTCTGCCGACATGGCTTCTTCCTTACTAGCAAAACCTTGAGCATAGATAAGTTTGACTGGCAAGCGTGCTCGTGTGTATTTGGCTCCCTTCCCACTATTATGGACAGCGAGGCGTCTTCTCACATCAGTCGTATAGCCTGTATAGTAAGATCCATCACGACACTCCAGCACGTACATATAAGCCTTATGATCCATAATAAATCTCTTCGAGTTCGGGCGTATAAGAACCATCATCATTGTGCACAATGAGAGGTGGCAAGACCTTAAAGCCACTTGTCGAGCCATCCTTGATAGCTTCAATCAAGAGCATATTGGCTTCCTTTTCCCGCTTTGGATAAACAAACTGCAGGCGCTTAGGAGCTAGATTATGCCGTTGCAACATGTCCAAGATATCCAAGAGTCGATCAGGTCTATGAACCATGGCCAAACGCCCATTGGACTTGAGAATACTCTGAGCACTACGACAGATTTCCTGCAAATTGGTCGTGATTTCGTGGCGCGCCAAGAGGTAATGTTCACTCTCGTTCAGGTTGGAATGAGGATCCACCTTGAAATAGGGCGGATTACACAAAATCATATCCACCTTACTTCCCTGAATGTAAGCAGGCATATTTTTCAAATCATCACAGATGACCTGCATTTGCTCCTCTAATCCATTTAAACGGACAGAGCGTTCAGCCATATCCGCCAAACGCTCCTGAATCTCAACAGCCAAAATCTGTGCCTGAGTACGAGTGCTAGCAAATAGCCCCACTGCTCCATTCCCAGCACAGAAATCCACAATCAATCCCTTCTTAGGAAAACGTGGAAAGCGTGACAAGAGAACACTATCCACCGAATAGCTAAAAACCTCTCTATTTTGAATGATTTTAATATCTGTCGAAAAGAGCTGGTTAATGCGCTCTCCTGATTTTAATAATTGTTCTTCTTCCATGATCCTATTATAGCAAATTTATATTAATATTACAAAAGATATAGTTTTCTAACTAGTGCTTCTGATTCTTCAAATGTTGAAGGGCTTCCTTGGTCCAAATTGGCATCATTCGTTTGAGAGGCGCAAAGCCATAGTTAAAGCGGTCGCTTGAAAAACGTCTCCGTCTAGGAAACTGGTGCTTTTCTTCCTCCAAAGTACGGATAGAAAGACTGGCTTTCCCTGTAAATTCATCTAAATCCACTACCTGAACCAGAACCTCTTCATCGACTTTCAAGGCTTCATGAATATTTTCAATAAATCCTGTCCGAATCTCTGAAATGTGAATCAGCCCCGTATCACCCGTCTCTAGCTCAACAAAGGCACCGTAGGGCTGAATCCCTGTAATACGCCCCTTTAGCTTATCACCGATTTTCATCTTAGTCCTCAATTTCAATAGTTTCAATCACAACATCTTCAACTGGCTTGTCCATAGCTCCTGTTTCAACAGCAGCAATTTCATCCAAGACAGCGTAAGAAGCTTCATCAGCTAGCTGACCAAAAACAGTGTGACGGCGGTCTAGGTGAGGTGTCCCACCTTGGTTAGCATAGATTTCCGCAATCGGTTCTGGCCAACCACCACGAGCAATTTCTTTCTTAGAATATGGCAAATGTTGATTTTGCACGATAAAGAACTGGCTGCCGTTGGTATTTGGACCAGCATTGGCCATGGAAAGGGCACCACGGATATTGTAAAGTTCTTCTGAGAACTCGTCCTCAAAAGATTCGCCGTAGATTGACTCGCCACCCATACCAGTTCCAGTTGGGTCTCCACCTTGAATCATAAAATCCTTGATAATACGGTGGAAAATGACACCATCATAGTAGCCATCTTTTGAAAGTGCAACAAAGTTAGCCACAGTTTTAGGAGCATGTTCAGGGAAGAGCTTAATACGCAAGTCTCCGTGATTGGTCTTAATAGTCGCAAGAGGACCTTCTACTGTTTCAATGTCTACTTGTGGGAAATGCAATTCTTTTTCTACCATACCAAATCCTTCTAAGGCATCAAAAATGCCATCTTCTTCTAGTGTTTTTGTTATATAATCTGCTTTTTCTTTGATTTTTTCATGAGAAATTCCCATTGCGACGCTGATTCCAGCATAATCAAAGAGTTCCAAGTCGTTGAGCCCATCTCCAAAGACCATGACGTTCTCTGGTTTCAAGCCTAGGTGTTCCACAACCTGTTCCACACCTGTCGCTTTGGAGCCTGAAATCGGCACAATGTCAGACGAATGCTCATGCCAACGAACCATGCGAAGTTTGTCTGAGAGACTATCAGGCAAACGTAAATCATCCCCCTTATCTTCAAAAGTCCACATCTGATAGATGTCTTCTTTTTCATGGAAATCTGGATCCACATCCAAATCGGGGTAAATTGGATTGATAGCCTCACTAATCATATCGGTGCGAGTTGACAACTTGGCATCATGACTCCCAACCAAACCATACTCAATTCCCTCTTGCTTGGCCCAGGAGATATACTCCTCAACATCTGACTTCTCAATCTGATGTTGATAAATAACCTGACCTTTTTTATCTTCGATATAAGCCCCATTTAAGGTTACAAAAAAGTCAGGTTTGAGCTCACGAATCTCCGGAACGACACCAAAAATCCCTCGTCCAGAAGCAATACCTGTCAAAATTCCTTTCTCACGTAATTGCTTAAAAACAGTTGGGATTGAAGCTGGAATAAAACCTGTCTTTGAATTCCTCAAGGTATCATCAATATCAAAAAAGACAATCTTGATTTTCTTTGCCTTGTATCTTAATTTCGCATCCATCTCACTACCTCTTTCAATCTAACTCTTTCCATTATACCATAAAGTAGGCAAATCCCCTATGTTCAAAAAGTTTCCAGTTTTTATTGTAATACTCTTCGAAAATCAAATTCAAACCACGTCAACGTCGCCTTACCGTACTCAAGTACAGCCTGCGGCTAGTTTCCTAGTTTGCTCTTTGATTTTCATTGAGTATAAGTCCTTTTATGAGAAAAGAAACATGTTTATGAAAAAGCTCCATCATGCTCTTAATGTGTTCTCTTGTTTTCAAACTCACGAAAAAGAGAGCCACCAGACCCAACTCGCTCTCCCATTTCAAGGCTCGTGAAAAAAAAGACCCGTCAGGGTCTTTTCTTTAATCTTCGTTTACGAAAGGCATCAAAGCCATTACGCGAGCGCGTTTGATAGCTGTTGTTACTTTACGTTGGTTTTTAGCTGAAGTTCCAGTTACACGACGAGGAAGGATTTTCCCACGTTCTGAAACGAAACGGCTAAGAAGCTCAGTATCTTTGTAATCAACATATTCAATTTTGTTTGCTGCGATGTAATCAACTTTTTTACGGCGTTTGAATCCGCCACGACGTTGTTGAGCCATGTTTTTTCTCCTTTATAATTTTAGTTGTCCATTAGAATGGTAAATCATCATCTGAAATATCCAATGGATTTGTTGCTCCAAATGGATTTTCATCACGTGAAAAGTCTGGTACTGAATTTGTAGGTGCTGAATAGTTTGCAGTTGGTGCAGAGTAAGCTCCACCTGTGTGACTCTCACGCACACTACGGCTTTCCAACATTTGGAAATTCTCAGCCACGACCTCTGTCACGTAGACACGTTGTCCTTGCTGGTTATCGTAACTACGAGTCTGGATACGACCAGTCACCCCGATAAGTGAGCCTTTTTTAGCCCAGTTAGCAAGGTTTTCAGCCTGTTGGCGCCACATAACGACATTGATAAAATCAGCCTCACGTTCGCCATTTTGACTCTTAAATGTACGGTTTACTGCAAGAGTAAAAGTCGCAACTGCTACATTTGATGGGGTATAACGCAACTCAGCGTCACGTGTCATACGCCCTACAAGTACAACATTGTTAATCATAGTTTACCTTCTTACGCGTCAGTTTTGACGATCATGTGACGAAGAATGTCAGCGTTGATTTTTGAAAGACGGTCAAACTCTTTAAGAGCTGCGTCGTCGTTTGCTTCAACGTTAACGATGTGGTAAAGTCCTTCACGGAAATCTTGGATTTCGTATGCAAGACGACGTTTTTCCCAAGTTTTTGATTCAACAATAGTTGCACCGTTGTCAGTCAAAATAGAGTCAAAACGTGCTACCAAAGCGTTTTTAGCTTCTTCTTCAATGTTTGGACGAATGATATAAAGAATTTCGTATTTAGCCATTGATATGTTCCTCCTTTTGGTCTAATGACCCCAAGACTTTGCAAGGGGTAAGTGAGGTTCGCTCACAATAAACTATTATACTAGAAAACAATTTTTTACGCAAGTAAAAACTCTGGAATTCGAAAAAACGCCACATGGACGTTTTCCTGTTCTTATGGTTTGATACGATGCAACATACGTGGGAATGGGATAGCTTCACGGATGTGTTTTGTTCCTGCTGCAAAAGTTACCATACGTTCGATACCGATACCAAATCCACCATGTGGTACAGTACCGTATTTACGAAGGTCAAGGTAGAATTCATACTCTGTACGATCCATGCCAAGTTCGTCCATCTTAGCTACAAGGGCATCGTAGTCTTCCTCACGCATTGACCCACCGATGATTTCTCCATAGCCTTCTGGAGCAAGTAAATCTGCACAAAGCACGCGCTCTGGATTTCCAGGAACTGGCTTCATGTAGAAGGCCTTGATAGCTGCTGGATAGTTCATGACAAATGTTGGCACACCAAAGTGGTTTGAGATCCAAGTTTCATGTGGTGAACCAAAGTCATCTCCATGTTCCAAATGCTCGTAATCAGCGTCTTCATCATTTTCATGCTCTTGCAAGAGGTCAATAGCTTGATCGTAAGTGATGCGTTTGAATGGCTCTGCAATGTAGCGTTTCAAGAGCTCTGTATCACGTTCCAAGGTTTCCAAGGCTTGAGGCGCACGGTCAAGAACACCTTGAAGAAGAGCTTTCACATAAGCTTCTTGCAAGTCGAGTGACTCATCGTGTGTCAAGTATGAGTACTCTGCGTCCATCATCCAGAACTCAGTCAAGTGACGGCGCGTTTTTGATTTTTCGGCACGGAATACTGGACCAAAGTCAAATACACGACCAAGAGCCATAGCTCCTGCTTCTAGGTAAAGCTGACCTGATTGGCTCAAGTAGGCTGGCGTTCCGAAGTAGTCCGTTTCAAAGAGTTCTGTTGAATCTTCTGCCGCATTTCCTGAAAGAATTGGGCTATCAAACTTCATGAAGCCGTTCTTGTCAAAGAACTCATAAGTTGCGTAGATGATAGCGTTACGGATTTGCATCACCGCTACTTGCTTACGAGAACGGAGCCACAAGTGACGGTTGTCCATCAAGAAGTCTGTTCCGTGTTCTTTTGGTGTAATTGGGTAGTCTTGAGATTCACCAATCACTTCGATGTCTGTAATGTCCAACTCATAACCAAATTTAGAACGTTCGTCTTCTTTAACAATACCTGTCACATAAACAGACGTTTCTTGGCTCAAGCGTTTGATGACATCAAACTTCTCAAGTCCCACTTCTTCACCAAATTTTTCGACAAAGTTTGGTTTAAAGGCTACACCTTGGAAGAAGGCTGTTCCATCACGCAATTGCAAGAAGGCGATTTTCCCTTTTCCTGATTTGTTGGCAACCCAAGCGCCGATCGTCACTTCCTGACCAACATAGTCTTTTACATCAATAATCGTTACACGTTTTGTCATTATTTTTCCTTTTCTTTTTTATTCTTTATGGCAAACCACTTCTATATTGTTCCCATCTGGATCAATCACAAAAGTAGCGTAGTAAATCGGTTGCTCACTGCGATAACCAGGAGCTCCATTGTCTCGCCCACCTGCCTCTAAACCAGCCTCATAACAAGCTTGAACCTCTTCCTTATTTTCTGCTAAAAAAGCAAAGTGAATAGGATTTTGCTTCCCCTGAGCCAGCCAAAAATCACCACCAGGATGAGGGCTGTTTGGGGCAAGAAAACTGATTAGAGAAGTGGTCTTAAAAGCCAATTTATAGCCCAAAGGAGCGAGAAAACTCCTATAAAATCCTTCTGAAATTTGTAAATCCTTTACCTTAATTTCAAAATGATCAATCATTCTCACTACCCATAAATGCTTTCAAGCGTTTAACTGCTTCTTTAAGCGTGTCTAGGTCTGTCGCATAACTGAGGCGCACATTTTCTGGTGCTCCGAATCCTGCTCCTGTAATCAAGGCTAGACCAACTTCTTCAAGAATAGCCGTCGTAAATGCTGTTACATCGCTATAACCTTTCATCTCCATAGCTTTTTTGACATTTGGAAAGAGATAGAAAGCTCCTTGTGGTTTGACAACTTCAAAACCAGGGACTTCACACAAGAGTGGATAGATGGTATTGAGACGTTCTTCAAATGCTTGACGCATAACTTCCACAGAATCTTGCGGTCCAGTTAGGGCTTCGATAGTTGCATATTGTGAAACAGCAGTTAGGTTAGAAGTTGTTTGACCTGTCAATTTGCTCATAGCAGCAATGATTTCTGAATCACCCACTGCATAACCTACCCGCCAACCTGTCATGGCATAAGCTTTTGATACACCGTTAATGACAATGGTTTGCTTGCGAATGGCTTCTGATAGACTAGATATTGGTACGAACTCATTCCCGTTATAGACCAAACGACCATAAATATCATCTGCTAGGATGAGAATGTCATGTTCAACTGCCCAATTTCCTATAGCCAAGAGTTCCTCGCGAGTGTAAATCATACCAGTCGGATTAGATGGCGAATTTAGCACCAAAACCTTGGTTTTGTCTGTGCGAGCTGCTTCCAACTGCTCTACGGTCACCTTAAAGTGATTGTCTTCCTTAGCAGGAACAAAGACTGGCACACCTTCTGCCATCTTGACCTGATCTCCATAGCTGACCCAATATGGGGTTGGGATGATAACTTCATCACCTGGATTGACCACAGCCATAAAGAAAGTATAGAGTGAGAACTTAGCACCGGTAGCAAAGGTAACCTCGTTACTTGCGACAGAATAGCCATAGTAGCGCTCGAAGTAGGTATTCACCGCAGCTTTTAATTCTGGTAGGCCTGAAGCTACTGTATAGAAGGAAGCCTGTCCTTCTCGAATAGCTTTAACTGCTGCATCCTGAATATTTTCAGGAGTGTGAAAATCTGGTTGTCCCAAGGTCAAGAAAAGGACATCCTTACCTTGAGCTTTTAATTTTTTTGCTCTCGCATCACTAGCTAAAGTAACACTTTCTTCCATTTCTAAAACACGGTTGGATAGTTTCATAGGCCCTCCTTATTGACCAATGCTCCTGTTTCAAAATCTACTAGATAAAAATCAGAGCCTGACTTAACTTCCCAGATTGGCTTGTCTTGATAACGGCCAAAGGTAATCTTGTCAATCTCACCAGCTCCTTTTTCCTTAGAAACAGCTTCTGCTTTTTCTTGTGAAATACCCTGATTTAGCTGATAGACGTAAATCTTATGATCATCTTTACCAATCAGGACAGCAAGTGCTTCTTGTTTTTTATTACGGCCAAGAACGCTGTAATAGGATTCCAAGCCATTGTATAAGTCAACCTGATCAGCCTGCTCTAATCCTGCATACTGCTGAGCTAATTTTTCTCCTTCACTTTTAGCTGTTTGATAAGGTTTCATACTCAGAAACACTAGATACAGAAAGGAAGCACTGATAACCACAAACAAAATCGTCATCCCTAGACCATACTGCCACAGTAGATTATTTTTTGCTTTGTTTTGTCTTTTTTTCACTCGTCTATTTTACCATCTATTAGGCTTTATTACAAGTGAATGCAAGAATACTCTTCGAAAATCTCTTCAAACCACGTCAGCTTCGCCTTGCCGTACCCAAGTACTGTCTGCGACTAGCTTCCTAGTTTGCTCTTTGATTTTCATTGAGTATAAGCAACCAATTCTATTTCTTCCTTCAAAGTAAATCGATTTTTCTTAGTTAAAACCGAGCAAGAAAAGTAAAGACAGCTCCAAAATCAACCTATTAAAAAACCTGAGCTTGACACTCAAGTTTTCAAAAATTCTTTTAATCTATGGAATCATTTTATCATCCATTCTTTTAGCCATTTTTCCTAAAAATATAGGCAGTAGAAGGCTAATCATGACTAAAAAGAAGCCTAGATAAAGAAATGCTACTACAAAGCCTAAATTGTCAATCAACCAGCCTGTCAGCGGAAAGAACACAATCATACTTAGGCTAAACATCATAGAATAGACACTCAGCATGGTTGCCCTTACTTCACTTGGAAGGCGCCCTTGCAAATCATTGTCAAAAATCGGCTTAAAAAGAGCATGCAGAGCATTACTAATCAAATAAATCAGAATATAGATTAGAGGTGTTCCAAAGTAGGACAGCAGGTAGGTAACTCCAGTCAGCAGGACGAGAATAGGGAAAATCTTCAAGGCGGCATATTTCTTTCCAATCTTACTCGCTAGATAGACTGCAACGATATTTAAGAGACTACCAAGTAGCATAACTGCTGAAATTTGCCAACTACTTAAATCTGGTAGCTGATTTTGATAGTAAAAATAAAACATGCACATGAGTACTCCGACAATCTGAGACAAAATCATCCAGTTGAAGAGCATGGGATTTCTCTTCAACTCAGCCTTAACAGTCCAAATAATCTGTTTCATTGTCACACTATCAGCTTTCTCTACCTTGACACTAGGTTCTTTCAGCATCCAGATCAGGAAAAGAACTATGATAGAAGTGGCAATCATGATATAGTAGGTCAGGTGCAATTGACCATGAACAAAAAATCCTGCTAGCACTGTCCCCAAAGACTGGGTTCCTTCTGACACTCCTGATATGAAACTTGAAATGGATAGATAACGCTCCTTTAGTCCAGCCTCTACAGCCGAGTCATAGACCATTGCTGCGCTTGTTCCTGAATCAAAATTATAAGACAAGGCACTTACCGCCATAGCTAGTGCATAAATCCAAAAATTTCCCTGCCCAGCCAACATGAGAATAGAAGACACAATTCCTGCTATTCTACTTAAATAAAGATTGGTCTTATAGGAATAGCGGTCAGCTAACATACCAGATGGAATTTCACAGAGAAGACTGGTAGTATGAAAAATACTCTCCAGAAGGCCAATCTGCCAAAGAGACATTCCATTTTGACTGAGAAAGAGAATCCAAAAACTGGTAATCCCTAAAAATGCAAAAAACTCAACTCCGGCCATCAGGCCAATATTTTTCCGATAATTTCTTATTAACATTTTTTCTCCTTTAACAAGTGTATTATTATTTCTTTTGTCCGTCACTTGTTAATCTGTTCCTTACATGATCTCCACCCCTTTTAGAAGCATTCTTCAATGCCATTATTGTTCCTTTAATTGTTTATGAAATGATACCAGAAAATAGCTGTTCTGCGGTTTCTATTGCGAGTTTTCTTGTTTATTTTAGCACTTATGTCATCATATTACAAGAGAATATAGGAATACTCTTCGAAAATCAAATGCATTTCAGTCACAAATGACTAGAGTTTCAGCAATTTTATAATTTTCAAATAAACTATGAGCAAACTTCTTGCAAGTTCTTTTGCTTTGTTGTAATATATTTTATAACAACGAGAGAATTCTCGGAAATTTAAGAAAAAGGAGACACATCATGTCTAAAAAAGTATTATTTATCATCGGATCACTACGTCAAGGTTCTTTCAACCACCAAATGGCCCTCGAAGCTGAGAAAGCACTTGCTGGTAAAGCGGAAGTTAGCTACCTTGATTATTCAGCCCTTCCTCTCTTTAGCCAAGATTTGGAAGTTCCAACACATCCAGCTGTAGCGGCTGCTCGTGAAGCGGTTCTCGCTGCAGATGCTATCTGGATCTTCTCCCCAGTCTACAACTTCTCTATCCCTGGAACAGTAAAAAACTTGCTTGACTGGCTATCCCGTGCCCTTGACTTGTCTGATACACGTGGCGCTTCTGCTCTTCAAGACAAGTTTGTCACAGTATCATCTGTAGCCAATGCAGGTCACGATCAACTCTTCGCTATCTATAAAGACCTCTTGCCATTTATCCGTACACAAGTCGTTGGTGATTTCACTGCTGCACGTGTCAATGACTCTGCTTGGACAGACGGCAATTTAGTTCTTGAAGAAACAGTCCTAAACTCACTTGAAAAACAAGCTCAAGACTTGGTCGCAGCAGTTCAGTAAAAAATAGAGAATTTTAAGAAGTCTAAATCAATTATCGCCACCTAATAGGGTGGCATTTTTAGACTCAATCAAGATTTTTAGACAAACATCAGCCATCCAAAAAAACCTTGAGCGTTACCACTCAAGGTTTTTAGCAGTCTTTTCCATTATGGAAAATCGTCCTAAGAATATTCTTTCATTCGAGATCTATCACTTATCATCTTCTTTCGAGAAATTAGTGACTGCTTTTGGCTGATTAATCTTCTTTTCTTCGACCTACATATAGGCTCAATAGAATACCGCTACCTAGAAGAACAGAGATATAATCAGATTGGCTTCCAGTTTCAGGTAATTTGTCCCCATGGTTTTCTTTAACTGTAGTTGATACTACTGGGTTAGCATTTACTGGAGTTGCTGGTTGAGCCGGTGTTGGTACTACTGGTTGTTCTGGAACTGCTGGTACTGGTTTAACCGATACTTCTGGTGTTGGAACAACTGGAGTTGGTTGTACTGGCACTTCTGGTATCGGTACATTTGGTGTTGGTTGCGCTGGCACAGGTTTAACCGGTACTTCTGGTGTTGGTTGTGCTGGTACTGTTGGAATATCTAATTCTGGTACTTCAGCAACTTCTGGCATTCCTGGCACACCTCCGTTTAATTCTGGCAATTCGTAAACTGGTGGTTCTGGCATTGCAAACGTTGGTCCTTCTAGCACATTAGGTGTTGGAGGAACTGGTTTGTCATTTGATGGTGTTACTGGTTTGTCTTGGCATCCACATTTACCATCTTTGCCGTCTTTACCGTCTTTGCCATCACGTCCATCGCGACCATCGCGACCATCTTTACCGTCTTTAACAACTGTTTTTGTCACAGTTCCGTCAGAATTGATGATTGTGATTGTATGACTACCATTTCCATTATCTTCAACAGAAACTTTTGGTGATTTACCATCTTTACCGTCTTTAATCACCATTTCTGTCTTACTTCCATCTGGATTAATGATTGTAACAACGTGAGTTCCATCGTTATTATTTTTAACAGTTACAGTTGGTGAAACGCCATCTTTACCGTCTTTACCATCTTTGATAATAGATTTGTATTCACGACCATCAGAATCAACGATTGTTAAGGTGTGAGTGCCATCTCCGTTATCAACGATGTTCGCTTTTGGTGATTTACCATCAAAGATTGTAGTTGTCGTTTCTTTACCATCAGCACCTGTCACCTTAATAGTGTGCGAACCGTTGTTGTTATCAATAATTTCAAGTTTTGGTTCTTTACCATCACGAACTGTGGTTGTAGTAGTTGTACCGTCTGAGTTCACAACTGTGATCGTGTGAGTGCCATCTCCGTTATCCACAACCTTAGCAGTTGGTGATTTACCGTCACGAACTGTGGTTTCAGAAACAGTACCATTACCGTTTTCTACACGAATTGTGTAAGTACCATCATGGTTATCAGTAACAGTGGCTACTGGTGATTTACCATCTTTAACGATGGTTTCAGTAGTAGTTCCATCACCATTTAGAACTGAAATCTTATGTGTTCCATTTTGTTCATCAGTTATAGTAACTTTTGGTGATTTACCATCACGAACTATGGTTTCAGTTGTCACACCTTCTGGATTTGTAATAACGATTGTATGACTTCCATCCCCATTATCACGAACAGATGCGGTTGGAGTACGTCCGTCAACACCATCACGTCCATTTTTCACAACAAACTCATTCTTAGTTCCATCTGGGTTAGTGATTGTTACTGTGTGACTTCCGTCTGGATTTTCTCTTGTTGTAGCTGAAGCAGCTTTACCATCTTTACCATCTTTGATAATAGCATTTGTAATATTACCTTCTCCATCTGTCACTTTAACAGTGTGAGTTCCATCGTTATTATCTGTTACTTCAACTTTTGGAGTCTTGCCGTCTTTACCGTTTTTAACAACTGTTTCTTTAGAAGTTCCATCTGGATTTGTTACAGTAATTGTATGGCTTCCATCTGGATTTTCAGTTGTGGTGATAGTAGCTGTTTTACCATCCTTACCATCTTTAACTTTAGTAGTTGATTCAGAGCCATCTCCATTTCGAACGGTAATAGAGTGTGTTCCATCTCCGTTATCTGTTACAGTAACAACTGGTGATTTGCCATCTGCACCATTTTCACCTTTATCACCTTTTAGCCCATCTAAAACTGTGGCAAGTGGTTTTGTAGAATCCAATGGTTGACCTGGACGTTCTGGATCTTCCACAAAAATTTTAGTTTCATTACCTTCTTTTTTAGCAATTAGAGATTTTCCATCTTTACCATTTTTTACATTTACAGTAACAGGATCTTTTCCTGGTGTTGTAATTGTAATATCTGTACTATGTCCATCTGTTCCTGGTTTAGCTGTAACTTCTGGTGTATCTCCTTTTGCTCCTTGAGGTCCTCTTATATTGCCAGTCTTGTTCCATGCTCCGTTTTGTTTTCTATAGACATCTCCTGTTGAACTATCAATATAAGTATCTCCATTTTTTCCATCTTTTGGATTTGGTGCAATATTTCCACTTAAAAGTTCAGATCCATTACGTCCGTCTCTACCACTAGCACCATTTTCTCCATTAACTCCGTTCAATACATCACGTTCACTGATTAACTCATCTACTCCAGGATCGTAATGATTATTTCCATTATTATCAAAATAAACTGTAACATGAGTACCATCTGCGTTATCAGAAGATGTTGCTCTAGAATTAGGATGTCCTGATACTTCATCCGGGTTATTTCCTACACTTCTTCTTGCTCTTCTAAAGGAATCTTCTCCATTAATATATGGTTGTAAATCAATTTTAGGAGTTCGTCCATTGTTACCATTATGTCCATCTAGACCATCTCTAACTGTAAATGTTACTGGTTCTTTTCCTGGTGTTGTAATGGTTACAACTGTACTATGTCCATCTGCTCCACGTTGAGTTGTAACTGTAGGTGTTTGTCCATTTTGACCATTCGCTCCAGTTTCACCTTTAGCTCCATCATGAACAAATACTGTAGTCGGTTGTGACCCATCGTGATTATCGACAGTAATCTCTACTCCCTTATGATCAACTTCTTCCTTACGAGCAGCAGTTACAGTTGGTGATTTTCCGTCTACCCCATCTCTAATTACTGCAAGAGGTCTGTCAGGGGTTAATGGTTGACCTGGATTTGCTGGATCTTCTTGATAAACTTTTGTTTCTTTGCCTTCTTTAACAGTGAGCAATGACTTACCATCACGTCCGTCAGCACCTTTAGCTCCATCTTTAATCATTTCTGATCCTAGAAGTTCATCAGTTCCTGGTGTGTATTTACCATCATTGTTTTCATCAGTATAGAAGGTAACAATTGTATGAGATGGATTTCCATTTTTGCCTTCAACACGAAGTAAATCAACTTTTGGAGTTTTGCCGTTTAACCCATTTTCACCATTCTTCACATTTACAGTAACTGGATCTTTTCCTGGAACAGTGAATGTAATGTCAGAACTATGTCCATCTTTTCCTGGTGTTACAGTTACTTCAGGAGTTTTTCCATCTTCACCTTTCTCTCCGTCTTTAACGATGGATGTTTGAACGAGGGTATCAGTTCCTTCTGTGTAATTACCATCGCCATCTTTGTCAATGTAGAAGGTTAGAGTAATTTGTTTTTTAGCTTCATCACGTTCTGCTTTGACTTTTGGTGTTTGGCCGTCTACTCCGTTTTTAACGATTGTTGTAAGGGCTGGACGTCCTTCTGGTTGAGTGATAGTGATGGTGTGTGTGCCATCATGGTTGTCTGTTAGGGTTACTTCTGGTGTGAAGCCATCACGACCATTTTCTCCCTTGTCACCTTTTGGACCTTTGATGTTGCCTGCTTGTTCCCAAGTATTGTTCTTCTTAACGAAGACATCTCCTGTGGCAGTATTAACGAAGCTATCGCCATCTTTACCGTCTCTTGGTGTTGGATCTACTTTGCCATTTAGAACTTCTTTACCATCACGTCCTGCTTGACCTGCTGCTCCGTCTTGACCGTCTTTAACGATGGATGTTTGAACGAGCGTATCTGTACCTTCTGTATAGTTTCCATCGCCATCTTTGTCAATGTAGAAGGTTAGAGTAGTTTGTTTTTTGGTTTCATCACGTTCTGCTTTGACTTTTGGTGTTTGTCCGTCTACTCCGTTTTTAATTGTTGTTGTGACAGCTGGTCTGCCTTCTGGTTGTGTAACTGTAATCGTATGACTACCATCATGGTTGTCTGTAACACTTACCTCTGGTGTGAAGCCGTCTTTTCCATTTTCACCTTTATCCCCTTTTGGTCCTTTAATGTTTCCTACTTGTTCCCAAGTGTTGTTTTTCTTAACGAAGACATCTCCTGTGGCAGTATTAACAAAGCTGTCTCCATCTTTTCCGTCTCTTGGTTGTGGATCTACTTTTCCGTTTAATACTTCTTTACCATCACGTCCTGCTTGTCCAGCTGCTCCGTCTTGGCCGTCTTTAACGATGGATGTTTGAACGAGCGTATCTGTGCCTTCTGTATAGTTTCCATCGCCATCTTTGTCAATGTAGAAGGTTAGAGTAGTTTGTTTTTTGGCTTCATCACGAACAGCTTTGACTTTTGGTGTTTGGCCATTTTCTCCATTTTTAACGATTGTTGTAAGAGCTGGACGTCCTTCTGGTTGGGTGATAGTAATGGTGTGTGTGCCATCATGGTTGTCTGTCACTGTTACTTCTGGTGTGAAGCCATCACGACCATTTTCTCCCTTGTCACCTTTAGGACCTTTGATGTTGCCTGCTTGTTCCCAAGTATTGTTCTTCTTAACGAAGACATCTCCTGTGGCAGTATTAACAAAGCTGTCTCCATCTTTTCCGTCTCTTGGTTGTGGATCTACTTTTCCGTTTAATACTTCTTTACCATCACGTCCTGCTTGTCCAGCTGCTCCGTCTTGGCCGTCTTTAACGATGGATGTTTGAACGAGCGTATCTGTGCCTTCTGTGTAATTACCATCGCCATCTTTGTCAATGTAGAAGGTTAGAGTAGTTTGTTTTTTGGCTTCATCACGAACAGCTTTGACTTTTGGTGTTTGGCCGTCTACTCCGTTTTTAACGATTGTTGTGACAGCTGGGCGACCTTCTGGCTGCGTAATGATAATCGTATGGCTACCATCATGATTATCTGTCACTGTTACTTCTGGTGTGAAACCATCACGACCATTTTCTCCCTTGTCACCTTTTGGACCTTTGATGTTGCCTGCTTGTTCCCAAGTATTGTTCTTCTTGACGAAGACATCTCCTGTGGCAGTATTAACGAAGCTGTCTCCATCTTTTCCGTCTCTTGGTGTTGGATCTACTGTTCCGTTTAATACTTCTTTACCATCACGTCCTGCTTGACCTGCTGCTCCGTCTTTGACAATTGATGTTTGAATGAGCGTATCAGTTCCTTCTGTGTAATTACCATCGCCATCTTTGTCAATGTAGAAGGTTAGAGTAGTTTGTTTTTTAGCTTCATCACGAACAGCTTTGACTTTTGGTGTTTGGCCGTCTACTCCGTTTTTAACGATTGTTGTGACAGCTGGGCGACCTTCTGGTTGAGTGATAGTGATGGTGTGTGTGCCATCATGGTTGTCTGTCACTGTTACTTCTGGTGTGAAGCCATCACGACCATTTTCTCCCTTGTCACCTTTTGGACCTTTGATGTTGCCTGCTTGTTCCCAAGTATTGTTCTTCTTAACGAAGACATCTCCTGTGGCAGTATTAACGAAGCTATCGCCATCTTTACCGTCTCTTGGTGTTGGATCTACTTTGCCATTTAGAACTTCTTTACCATCACGTCCTGCTTGACCTGCTGCTCCGTCTTGACCGTCTTTAACGATGGATGTTTGAACGAGCGTATCAGTTCCTTCTGTGTAATTACCATCGCCATCTTTGTCAATGTAGAAGGTTAATGTTGTTTGTTTTTTAGCTTCATCACGAACAGCTTTGACTTTTGGTGTTTGGCCGTCTACTCCGTTTTTAACGATTGTTGTAAGGGCTGGGCGACCTTCTGGTTGAGTGATAGTGATGGTGTGTGTGCCATCATGGTTGTCTGTTAGGGTTACTTCTGGTGTGAAGCCATCATGACCATTTTCTCCCTTGTCACCTTTAGGACCTTTGATGTTGCCTGCTTGTTCCCAAGTATTGTTCTTCTTAACGAAGACATCTCCTGTGGCAGTATTTACGAAGCTATCGCCATCTTTTCCGTCTCTTGGTGTTGGATCTACTTTTCCGTTTAATACTTCTTTACCATCACGTCCAGCTGCTCCATCTTGGCCGTCTTTTACAATTGATGTTTGAACGAGGGTATCAGTTCCTTCTGTATAGTTTCCATCGCCATCTTTGTCAATGTAGAAGGTTAGAGTAGTTTGTTTCTTGACTTCATCACGTTCTGCTTTAACTTTTGGTGTTTGGCCGTCTACTCCATTTTTAACGATTGTTGTAAGAGCTGGACGACCTTCTGGTTGAGTGATAGTGATGGTGTGTGTGCCATCATGGTTGTCTGTCACTGTTACTTCTGGTGTGAAGCCGTCTTTTCCGTTTTCACCTTTATCCCCTTTTGGTCCTTTGATGTTGCCAATTTGGTTCCAGTTTCCGCCTTCTTTCTTATAAACATCACCTGTAGTTGCATCGATATAAGTATCACCATCTTTACCATCATTTGCTGTTGGGGCATTAGGTCCACTTAATAATTCAGCACCATTACGACCATCTGTACCAGAAGCTCCATCTGCACCATTACGTCCATTTGTACCATTCAAGATATCACTTGTACCAATTAATTCATCCACACCTGGATCGTATTTACCATTACCATTGTTATCATAGTATGCTGTAATACGAGTACCCTCTACTGGTTGTGGTGCTGGTGCTGTAGATGGGGCGTCTGCTAATGCTCTTCTTACTCTTCCGCTTCTTTGATTATTCAGTCTTACTGCTGCTTCTGCTAAGGCATTTAAGTCAATAGTTGGTGTACGTCCATCTTTTCCGTCTTTTACATTAACAGTTACAGGTTCTTCACCAGGAATAGTAAATGTAATATCAGTACTACGGCCGTCTGCTCCACGAGCAGTTGTGATTTTTGGAGTTTTTCCGTCACGTCCCGTTGCTCCTGTTTCACCACGGTCTCCACGTTCTCCTTTTTCACCTTGCGCTCCAGTTAGACCACGTTCGCCTTGGTCCCCTTTTTCACCTTTAGCACCATCTGCAATGACAACTTCTTTTAGTTTTGTATCGTCTGCATCAAATTCGTTGTTATCATTTTGGTCATAATAGAAGATAACGGTCGTTGTTTTATCTGCTTCATTTCGTTGAGTCGCAACTAATGGACTTGCGCCATCGAAACCATCTCTTACAACAGTACTTGTAACATTACCTCTACCGTCGTTAATAGTAATAGTGTGAGTACCGTCTTCTTTATTATCTTTAACGGTTACGGTTGGAGTTACACCGTCACGACCTGCCTGACCTTGGGCTCCTGTTAGACCGCGTTCGCCTCGGTCCCCTTTTTCACCTTTAGCACCTTGGGCTCCTGTTAGACCGCGTTCGCCTCGATCTCCTTTTTCACCTTTAGCACCTTTAGCTCCAGTGAGACCACGTTCGCCTCGGTCTCCTTTTTCACCTTTAGCTCCAGTGAGACCACGTTCGCCTCGGTCTCCTTTTTCACCTTTAGCTCCAGTGAGACCGCGTTCGCCTTGGTCTCCTTTTTCACCTTTAGCTCCAGTGAGACCGCGTTCGCCTTGGTCTCCTTTTTCACCTTTAGCTCCAGTTAAACCGCGTTCACCTCGGTCTCCTTTTTCACCTTTAGCTCCAGTGAGACCACGTTCGCCTTGGTCTCCTTTTTCACCTTTGGCTCCTGTTAAACCACGTTCGCCTTGGTTCCCTTTTTCACCTTGGGCTCCATCTTTAATAGCGATTCTTTGAACAAGTTCATCTACACCTTCTGTATAAACCCCGTTGCCATCGTTATCAAGATAGAAAGTAAGATTATTTGTATCACCGATTTTATTTTGATCAACACGTGGTTTTACTGTATCGATTAGCTCTTTAGCAACACCAATTTGCAGAATACGTGGCTTAGCTTCTTTAGTGACACTATTACTAATTGGCAATCCTAGAATTGTTTCGTTACCAAATCGATGGACTTTATAGGTAATTTGACGTTGTCCTTTTTCACCTTCTCTGACTAATCTAGTTTGGCCTTCTGGCAACTTACTTGTTGGAAGATAGACAGTTTGGAAATCAATGTCTTCTGTAACAGCCTTGTTACTAGAACCACCATTTGGATTGGCATCCAAGTATAGTGGGTTTGCTCTATAATAATAGTTAGAGTTACTGTATGGATCATTGCTAGTAGCAGCACCGCCACCACCTTGATCCACGTTAAAAGTAACAGGTTTCAAACGGACAGACAAATCACCATTTGGATTGTTGATTGGCAAACTGAATCTGATTGTCTGTTGCATACTTGTTTCAGTAGCAGAGGTCATAGTATATCCTGAGTGAGATACAAAGTTGGCACCCTGTCTAATAGGTTTTGATTGCTCTCTTAATCTTGGAGTTGTGATAGTTGCATTTGAAGGATTTCCAAATCCATCCCCTTTATCCAAGATAAAGTTATTATTAACAAATTCACCTGGACCAGAATATTGAATTGTGAAATTCAATCTATTACCTTGACGTACTGTTGTTACATCGTAATGAATTGAATTACCACCACGTGCGTTCCCATAGCCGCGGAAACTATAACTACGACCAGCTTGACTAATATCTGCAAATGCAACTGTATTTCCAGAACCTGAGACAATTGGGTTGACTGGATTGCTCGCTGCTCTAAAACCACTATGCCCCTTCTCCAAGTCTTCCTTACGAATAGCTGGATTTTGGCGAGCATCAGAAAGGCTTAAACCTGGTTTCAAGATTTCATTAGTTGTTTTTGGAGCTGAAGACGCTTCAACTATAGCAGCTCTGCTAGTTGGCAAAACAACACTATCAAGAGCGGAACGATTAGTTGTAGGAGCTTGCTTAGTTTCTTCTTCTGCTTCATCTGCATTAGCTTTCTTCGCTACAGAAGTTTCTGATACAGTTCCTTTATCGGAGTTAGAACGGAGTTCCAGTCCAATGACAGCTGATTGAATAGATGACTCTGCTGCTAATAATTCAGCTTCAGTTGCATCTGCTTTCCCAAGCAAACTTTGACCAGCTTGGATACTTGCTTTCAAGTTTGCAGCACTAGCTTCTGTATATAATTTTGCTTCTAATTTTTTTGCACGCGAAAGAGCCGTTAACAATTTTGATTTATCAACTGCACTTTGATGAGAAATTTCCTCTTTTTCCACTTTAGGCTCTTCAACATTTTCTACAGCTGCCTTAACAACTTCAGATTTAGCTGGAGTCACCTCTACTGGATTAACAACAGTTGGAGCTGGGTAGGTAGTTTCTTTCTTAGATGTAGAAACTTCTACTGGTTTAGTAGCTTCTGCTATCTTATCAACAGAAACACTGTTAGTAACTTCTGCATAATGTTCATCTGCTTGTACTGTTTGGGCCTTGGCTCCTGCTCCTAGGACTAAGGCTGTCCCGAGCAAGACACTAGCTGCCCCAAAGTGATACTTGCGAATAGAGAAACGTTGTTGCATTTTATACCAATCAAATGATTTTCTCTGTACCTGTTTCATATTCTTTACCTCAATATAATTTTATACTATACAATTTACATCTATTTTTTATATAATTCAATATAGTTTTACAAATTAACATATAGTATTTTTTCCCTCAAGATTCATTTAAATTGTTCTAATCAAAGTGAATTTACTGACAAAAAAATGATTCTCATATTTTGGTACAAATGGTACAGAAAAATAATATAGAGGTAAAAATGTAATCGCAAAATCAATACAAATATTCCATTAATATTTAATTGCCTTCCTATATTCGATTCATAAATATTGTTTTAAGATCAAATCGGATTATTCTCCATCTTAACAATATCAATATTAGCATTTTTATTATAGACTATGATATAATGAGCTTAGGAGGATAGAACCCTATGAGATCTCTATTATCTACAAAAGAACAACGACAATTGCGACTACTTGAAATACTCATTCAGAAACGAGATTGGATACGTCTAAACGAATTAGCACAGACTTTAGAATGCACTGAGCGTATCCTGAAAAATGACTTAAACGAACTACGAACAGCATTCCCAACCTTCAAAATCCAATCTTCTATCAATGGCATTATGCTAAATCTAGATACAGCGGCAAGTATAGAAGATATTTATATTTATTTCCTCAGTCATTCCCAATCTTTTCAGTTATTAGAATATATGTTTTTTAACGAAGGATTGCCTATTTACCGAACTGTAGAAAAACTGCATTCTAGTAATGCCAATCTTTATCGTTTAGGAAATCGAATCACCACCATTCTCTCGAAACAATTCCAAATTGAACTGTCTTTTACTCCAACATCCCTGAATGGAAATGAAATCGATATTCGCTATTTTTATGCCCAATACTTTTCAGAGCGGTATTATTTTCTAGACTGGCCTTTCCCAGATATTTCTGAAAAAGTCATAACAGAGTTCGCTGACTACTTCTATAAATCCACAAATTACCCAATGCGATTTGCAATCTATAGAATGTATAAGCTGATGCTCGCAATTAGTATTCATCGAGTAAAAAATGGACATTTCATTGATTTACCGAATCATTTTTACCAAGACTACTATCCTGTTTTAATGAATTTACCAGATTTTGAGGACAAGCTTGCATACTTCTCTCAACAATTTGGACTGGAAATGACTCCAGATATTGTGGCCCAAATTTTCATTTCCTTTCTTCAAAATGATATTTTTCTAGATCCACAGCAATTCTTTGATTCTCTAAATAAAAATGAGGAATCTCGCTATTCTTATCAGTTATTAAGCCAAATTTTGGAACGATTATCTAAAGCATTTAATATTAAATTTGCTAATCATGATGAGCTCATTTGGCACCTACACAATACAGCTTATTTTGAAAGACAGGAAACCTTTTCAACACCACTCTTATTTGAGCAAAAGGGAATTACACTAGAAAAGTTCAAGGTCTATTTCCCAGACTTTATGGAAAGTGCTCGTCAAGAACTGGCTCAATATCGGCAAGCAATCGGGCAACATGATTATCCTGAACAATTAGAGCACTTGATTTACACCCTCTTCACCCATGCAGAAAATATCACTACTCAATTATTAGCCAATCGACCACCTATCAAGGTTTTGATTATCAGTAACTTTGACCATGCCCTATCCCTCACCTTAATGGATATGCTTTCCTATTACTGTAATAATCGCTTTACCTTCGATATTTGGGATCAATTGGAAACAAGTCCTGAAATTTTAAATCAGACAGATTATGACATCATCGTGTCTAATTTCTATATTCCTGGCATCACTAAAAAGTTTATTTGCCGAAACCATCTGTCAATCATGGATTTGGTCAATCATCTTAATACTTTATCAAATGAGATTCATTTGTCCAACTCTTTATAAGCTAGAAAAAACTCAGCAATACTTTTCCTTGCTGAGTTTTCTTCTTTTATCCTTATTTTATACCTTCTTTACAAAAACCAATTCCTGTGGCTGGGACAGGTCTTCTCTGTAGACAAATCCTGCAAAGCTTAAGAGGCGAGCTTCCTCCACCGTCTGTACTTGATTTTCTATCAGGGCCGTTAGGAAGGCTCCACGCGCTTTCTTGGAAATGGTTGAATGAATCTTCAGCTGACCACCCTTGTCCTCCATGAATTTGAAGGTTACCATCTTTTCTCTGATTTCCTTAGAAAATACAGTCTCAAATTCTGATGACAAGAGGGAGAAAATTAGGTCTTCACCATTCATAGCCTCATCATAGGCTGCCTTCCAATGGCTCTTCAAAGTCTTACCAGCGACTTTTAACTTCATCAAAAAGTCCAAACGGTGAGGGGCCATAGGTGACAAGGCTGGAATGACACCGTACAAAGCCGAGGTGATGAAGACATGATTTTCAAGATAGGCTTGTTCTGCCTCTGTCAATTTATCTCGCTTGATATGGCGGTACATGAGCCCATCAAAAAGTTTCAAGGCTGGGTAGTGTTGAGCAGTTTGTGTTTTCAAAGCTTGGATATGTTGAAATTCTTCCGCCGCCTTATCGACTGATACCTTATAAAAACTCTCCAATTGACTAGCAGAATAGAGAGCTAAGGCATCCAGAACGGCCTGACTTTCTGGTCTTAAAGGAGTTGTCTCGATACTCGGCAAGTCTGTGTTCATTTCTTTTGCTGTTGGGATTAAAATTTTCATATTAATAGTGTAGCATATTTTTTTGCCGCTACCAAGGAATTCATCTGAAAAGAGACTGGGGAAAAGTCTTAAACCTCAGAAAAAACGCATCCTATTAGGTGTTCAAAACTCTAATACGATGCGCTTTATCATGCAAGGATCTACTATATTTCTCCTCAAATTGAGGTTCTATATCATAGTAGCTCTGCTCATCCACCGATTCAATTTTTAATCCTCGATCAATTTATAAAAATCAGAATGCTTTAGAGATAAAGTCTAATCTTCTTTACGTTTTGTAGCCAATAGTGCTGCTGACAAGGCCAAGCTAACACCTGCTAAGAAGATTGCTATACCAGATTCTCTCTCACCAGTTTCTGGCAAGCTATTTTGATCTTCTTTGACTGCTGAAGCCTTTCTTTCTGCAGTCTGGTTATTAGCTATGTTCTGTACTGGATTCTCTGTTTTCTCACGAACTGGTACTTCCTGATTTCCTACTGTTACTGGAACACCTTTATCCTCTGGAAGTTTACTATCTTGAGGCACTCCTGTATTTACCCCGTCTTTAAAGTCAGGCTTCTCAGCGATTGGTGCTACCTGATTACCTACAGTTGATTGTTTCCCTTTGTATTCTGAAATGTCGTTAACTGCTCCTTCAACAAAGTTAGTACCTCCCTTGAATTCAGGGACTTCATTGACTAGCGCAGGCTCCTCGCCCTTGCTATTTGAAATAGATGCTTTCACTCCTACCTCGATAATGCGGTCTTGAGCCTTTCTTTGTTCAGTATGAACAAGAGTTCTAGTAGTTCCCACAACTTGAATATAGTCAACTTTTTCTCCATCTTGTCCTTCAGAAACAACACGACGTTGGCCTTGAGCAAGTTCAGGATTTTCACGAATAACTTCTTTAAATGGAAGCGGAGTCTTTTCAATTTCCAAGCTTGGGGTTTCTGATACTAGGTTCTTCACGCCTTCTGTTGGTGTTGTTTGGAAGGTAGACTTAAAGTGTAAACGATATTCTTTCACCAAATTTCCATCTTTGGAAACAAGACGAACAAGTGTTGGAAGATTAGCATTTCCAGGATCAACAACTGTAACTACTCCATGTCCACTAGTTGTTGCAGTGACTTTTGGTTTTGAACCCATTGTTGTTAGAGTATAATCTGTCACATTTGGATCAAAGTTTTCCAATGCTTTTCCAGCAACTGAAATAGTCACTGAAGGAGTTTCTTCATCTCTTACTTTAGCAGAAGAGTAAGCACTAAACTCTACTACTGCTAGACCATTAGTTGTAGATTTACGAGTCAAACGTGCTCGAATAGCTGTTGTCTGAATCGGATCAAATGTAAATTCAATCGACTTACCAGCCACGATTTCTCCAGAAGCTTTGTAAGGAATTGGTGCCCAATTTTCTGCCTTGTTGAATGGATGGTCGGCATTTTCTTCATAACGAGAAATCGTACTTGGTTCTGTAAAGGCAGGACCAATATATCTTTCTAGAACCATTTTCTCTGGGGCATCTGTTCCACTATCTTTAAAGAATTGAATGGCTACTTTTCCAATAGATTGGGAGGCAATTTTGCCGCCCTTCTTAAAGAGTAGTCCGACAGAAGTTTCTTGATTTTTCGGAGTCCGAGACCAGTTTGTCCAACGTCCGTCCTCAATGTATTTTCCATCATTGATGTAGAAAATTCTATCATGTGAATTTACTTGTACATCATTCGTTGTCGAAGCAAAGGCTTTAGAATCCGTTTCATTGTTGCTTGGATTTTCTGACAGAACTTGGTTACCTTTAGCTACAACTGTTACTTGCATTTTGGTGCTTAAATCTGTACCTATTACATGACCAGTTACTTCAAAACTTCCCTCCTGTTCTGTCGCATGTTCAGGAATGGCATCCCATTGAACTGCAAGGTTAGCCTTAACCCAGCCAGCTTGTGAAGGATAATAGACTGTCACTTCAGCAGGCAATTGAAATTGATCACCAACATTCAAGATTTTAGCACCATTTTCTGCAGCAAGAGGTTGACTAGTTTCTCTCTCATCATTACGGAAGATTCGATATTCTTTCAATACCGTACCATCTTCTGCTTTCAAGATGAAACGCGTTGCGCCTTTTGGACTTGTTGCAGGCACAACTGTTACCAAACCATTATTGCTAGCTGTTGCAGTGATTTCTTTGCTAGATTGAGGAATATAGTAATCAGTCTTAGATGGATTAAAGTGTTCAAGATCCTTACCATCTACTTGGATAGAAATCTCTGAACTTGTAGAGCTTAAGACCTTGTTTCCAAGGACAGTTAGCTCTGTCAAACCAACACCAGCTGTTCCATCTGCTTTCTTCATGCGTATACGAACAGCATAGGTTTCTACCTTATCAAATGTAAAGTGATTTGTTTGAGTTGCAGATAGCTGACTTGGAGCATGTAAGTTTTCAACTACTTTCCAATTGTCAGGATTATTAAATGGATGATTGCTATCTCGTTGAGCATTATTGACATCATTTGGAAGATCTGGAACTTCCTGACCTACATAGTATTCGATAACGTATTCTTTTGGAAGACCAATTGTTCTATCGCTATAAAAATCAACCGACAAATTGTTGACAAAACGTTTCGTCAAGTCTCCTGAATTACCAAACAAGATAGAAGCCCAGTCATTATCAGTATTTGTTCTCCAAGTAGTCCATCTATTTTTAGCGCCTGTTGTCGTTCTTGACACAGTCAGGTCGTTCAAGGCATTAGCTGAATCATCTCCTCCTGTATTTGATACAATGGCAGCTGGCAATTGGGAGCCTGTCCATTGTTTAGAGATATTATTTCCAGCAACAACTTGACTAGACACTCGAACATGAGCTTTAGTGGTAAGATTACTATCAACTAAACGACCATTGATTTCATGGACTCCTTCAGTTTGACTAAAGTTGGTTGGAACCTGATTCCAAACCACATCTTTGTAGATAGTTGTTCCATTAGAATGGTAAGCACGAACATTAGCTGGCAATTGAACCGACTCACCCTTAGGTACTGTAAGGCTGATTTCCTCTGCAACTTGCAAGCCTTCAACCGTCACCGTTGCTTGAGCCTCAATATCTGTACCTTCTACATGTCCTTTAATGGTAAAGCTATGATAGTGCCCCAATTCTTTTTCAGCTACTTTGTCCCAAGTTACAGCTACCTTACGAGGCAAACCCTTATCAAATTCTGCTCCAACTTGACTAGGTAAATTAGGTTGCTGATTGATATCGGTAGAGATAGAAACTGGATGAAGTTTGACAATTTTCTTCTCTACTTTATTTTCTTTAATCACCAATTCAGTTGAGACAGATTGCGTTTTTTCTGTTTGATTGTCAATACGAGGAGTTAGAGTAACACGACCCTTAGTATAGAGCAACAAGTTCTGTCCATTTACCTCAAGATGACCACCATCAGCTGACTTGGCTTCTAAGTGGACATCTGACGCTGAAAATTCCGTCTGTGAACCGTCCTCATAATGCCCAATTACATGATAAGGGAGAACTTGGTCTTCTGTTGCCTTCTCTTTTCCTTCAACGTTTACTTCCAAGCGGGTCAAGGCAGGTGCTTCCTTCACGAATTGAATCAAGTAAGTTTGAACTAAATCGCCCTTTTGGTCACTCAAGAAGACAGAAGCCTGATAACCAGTATCAGCAGAAGCTTGCTGAACTGTTACCTGATAGCCTGTAGTCTGTGCTCCAACACTTGGAATTGTTCCAGTGTAAGGAAGAGATACACGATAATAAGTCTTGCCAGACTCGAAGTTCTCAAGAGCTTTATCCCCAACAGTAAGTCCTGTAATGCTACTTGTTGTTTCCTTGCTGCTTGCGATAAAGGTTGCAGTCACTTCACGGTCGTCATCTACCAATTTACCAGTAGCCTCCGTACGTCCCCCTTCCTTGGTCAAAGCAGCAGGATCTTTCAAGGTCCAAGAAACAACCTCTGTATCAATTAAGCTACCATCTGTCAGAACAGCTGTGACCGTTTTATCCAAATCAGCCGCATTTGTACCAACCGGTACTGTAGCAACTTTTGGCAACCATTTATCTAAGGCAACCACTTTTACAAGTGCCTCAGCTTGGGTTTCCAAACCTTCCACTCGTCCAAATACTTTCTTTTCACCTGCACTTGTAAGTAAGTCAGATGGCACTTCCCAAGTGACAGTTTTTTCCTCAACACTGCCATCGCTATAAATAGCTGTTACTGTTTGAGGCAATTCAGGATTTGTAGTCACGTCAGTTGTTGCTTTTACAGGAGCAAAGGCTACAAAGTGACGGTTTTCTTTCTTACCAGACACAGTCGCGACTGTTGCGCTATCAGATGTCAAGCCAGCAGAATCTGCATAAAGAGTAAATTTACCTTCTTTTTCTGTTGATTTTACAATGACAACCCCTTTACCATTGAAAGCACGTCTTTGCCATGTTCCATCTGCTTGAGCTTTGTAGCGCTCACGACTAGCTTGTTCCCCATTATCTACACCAACGATTTGTCCCTGACCATGCAGATTGAAATGAACAAGATTATTCGCTGTTGGTACAACATTCCCGTCACTATCAACAATTTCGTAATGGATGTAAGATAAATCTTTACCATCTGCAGTGATAACATGCTCTTCTTTAGTTAGACGAACTCTTGCTGGTTCCCCTGCAGTTGTCACACTATCACGCGCAATTTCATTACCATTTTCATCTCGAGCAATCGCAGTCAGTGTACCTGGTTGGTACTTAACAAGCCACTCAAGATACAATTCACTTGGTTTAGCTCCTTCATGATAAGGGCGTCCATCTTCTGTTCTTTTCTTAGTAAATTCCTTTTTACCAAGCGACTGACCGTTTAAGAATAATTCAACATTTGCTGCATTTGAGAAGGTACGAACTGGAACCTTTCCATCGACCAGCATCTTGCGATCCTTAAGGGTCTCTTCAGTCCAGTTCCAATGCGGTAAAATTCGGACAGTTGGTTTTTCTTTATCACTATACCACTCACTACGGTAAAGGTAGAAATCATTCTTGGGCAAACCAGCTGTATCAATAATACCAAAGTAGGAACTTTTTACAGGTGTACTATCCTGGTTATGCCATGGCGTTGGTTCACCGATATAGTCAATTCCTGTCCAGATAAATTGTCCAGCATATCCAGCATGATCACGATCAAAAGTCCATGATTCAGTAGCTGTTCTTCCCCATCCAACACGGTCATTACCATAATCAGATTGTTCATAATGACGATTTGGACTGTTATCATGTCCAAGAATTCGAGCAGGATTGTAATAAGAATCACGCGTTCTTGTCGCTGAAGACGTTTCAGAACCATAAATGAGCCAATCTGGATGAGCTCTACGAACAGCATCATAATTGCGTTCTCCATAGTTCATACCCACAGCATCCATAATTTCTGCAACTTTCAAGAAATCACCTGTAGATGCACGACTAAATTTATTTTCACCCATGGTGACATAACGCTCAGTATCAATCGCTTTGATAACAGCCTTCAAACGTTTAGCAGTTTCAATAGAACGAGGACTACCATTTGCCTCCTCTACCTCATTTCCAAGAGACCACATCACAATAGACGGATTGTTCTTATCACGTTCTACCATTGTTCTAAGATCAAAATCAGACCACTTCTCACCCTTCTTAGCTTCAGGATGAGTTGCATCTTGATCAAAGAACCGTCCATAGTCGTAAGTCTTCTTGCCACCATACCAAGTGTCAAAAGCCTCCTCTTGAACCAAAAGTCCTAGACTCGCCGCAGCATCTAGCAACTGAGGGCTCGCCGGGTTGTGAGTTGTACGAATGGAGTTGACTCCCATATCTTTCAGAAGTTTTAATTTTCTGTAGGTAGCCTTATAGTTTTCTTCTGCACCCAAGGCTCCATTATCATGGTGAATACTTACCCCGTGGAATTTCATGCGTTCACCATTCAGAGAGAAACCTTCCTTAGCAGTCCAATTGAAATAACGGTAACCAAATGTATCTTCTGTTACATCAACTAGTTGATCTTCTTTATAAACCTTTGTTTTCAGCACATACAGTTGAGGATGGTAACTTTTCGTTGTCCAAAGAGTTGGTTTATTAACTAGGATTGTTTGTCTGAAATCTGCAACTTCATTTTCTGCTAAATTCTTTGTTTCAGAGCGAACTAGTTCTGAAACAGCTTTACCCTCCTTAGTGAAAATCTGTTGCTCCACAAAGACATTCGCAGCCTTTTTATCTGTATTTTTAATCTTACTTTGAACTTGTGTTTCAACATTGCTATTTTTTTGTTCAGCTAATTTTGGTGTTGTAATGTGGTTCCCATTTTCCGCAACATGGACTTTATCACGATAACTAAGGGTTACATCACGATAAATCCCACTTCCAGAATACCAACGACTACTTGGTTGCTTATTGATTACTTGAACGGTAATTGAATTTTCACTGCCATCCTTGTTCAAAAATTCTGTAATATCATAAGAAAAATGATTGTAACCACTTGGATAATGTCCTACAAATTTACCATTTACATAAACCTTAGAATCCATGTAAACACCATCAAAATTGATACGAACATCCTTGTTCTTGTCTACTTCATTCAGTGTAAAAGTCTTACGATACCAAGCTGTTCCACCATTTAACTGACCACCTTCATTGCGAGCAGGAGACTTGTGATCGAAGTCAAAATAAATACTCCAATCGTGTGGAAGATTCAATTTAGACCAATCATGAACATCCACATCTTTTTTTGAAAAATCTCCTTGGGCGTTTAGTTTAAAGTACCAATCTTTATTGAAGTCTTGTTTTCGATCTGATAATAGCTGCTTCTCTTTTTCAACATCTGCTTTACTTGACTCTTTAGAAAGCGCTTGCGTTTTTTCAGAAGAAGATTTGATATCTGCAGTCGGTTTTACCTGATCCTTTTCTGAAGTTTTCTTAGCATCCTCTTTTACATCTGTTTCAACTGCTGCTGTAGATTTCGGACCATCTTCCACAATCTTTGGATTTGTCTCTTCAGCTTTTTGCTTCTCTTCAGCTTCGCTTTCTTCTCCTACCTTATTTGGAGTTTCAACTTTAGGACTAACCAATTCATGGTTACCTTCATTAACAGGTTTAGTAGGTTCTGTATCCTTAGTCACTTTGTCTTCTGTCGACTCAGCTTTTGGCTTTACAAACTCACGTCCACCATTCTCATCAGCCTTTGCGATAGCAGCTGCCACATCATCGGGAAGCTTATCTAAAGGCTGAGGTTGATGAACTGTTGTTTCTTCTGTTTGAATATTGGATGAAGCCACCTCCTCAGCTTGTACAGCTGAAATACCAAATATACTAGCCCCAATCATCACAGATGCCGCACCTATAGCAAATTTACGAATGCTATAATGGCAACGTTTATCGAAAAGTCTTTTGTTCATTAAAATCCTCATTTCTTTTTCTCGACACTAAGTAAGCGTTTACTTTTTAAAAAATAACCTCCTTCTGAATACACAACTAAGCATCAAGTTTGTTTTTTTGTATATATTGAATATATCAAAATGAACAAAAATTTGCAATCTTTTTATGAGTTTAATATAACAAAAAGGAGTGGGATAGCATCCTATAACGAGAAGCTTAACAATGGGTAAAGAATCTAGCCCGAAACTATCAACTATTCAAAAACCACACAGTGTTGCTTTCAGCTTGATGATGCTCAATACTGAAATCACTGTGTGGTTTTATTGTGACATTAATGTTTATCCGGGATCATTGAATAACTCTTTTTCGAATTCTTATACTCAATAAAAATCAAAGAGCAAACTAGGAAACTAGCCGCAGGTTGCTCAAAACACTGTTTTGAGGTTGTAGATAAGACTGACAAAGTCAGAAATACATATCTACGGTAAGGCAACATTGACGCGGTTTGAAAAGATTTTCGAAGAGTATTAATCCTTTTTCCCTTTTTTGACAAAAGCAGCAGATAGAACTAATCCAAGACCACCTAACAAGGCTAAAGCAGCTGATTCTTTTCCACCTGTTGCTGGAAGTTGATCTTTAACTTTAGAAATTGATGATTGTAGTTGTTCTTGTTTTTGGACTTGATCCGTTTTCACTGATGCACTTGCAAATTCATCGGACTTTTCAACAGTAGTTTCAACATCACTATTGCCACTGCTCATCTTATCTCCATCGACTTTATCAACAGAATCTTTCAAGTTTTCCTCTTTTGGAGTGGCTTGATGACTTGCTGTTCCTTCATATTTTGATACTTCATGGACAGCTGCTTCAGTGCCATTTACGCCACCCTTGAAGTCTGGGACTTCTACTACTGGTGCTGGAAGCTTGTCTGCTTTTTCAATAGCTTCAGTATACTCGGGAACTTCATGGGTAACTGCCTCAACTGCATTAACACCACCTTTAAATTCTAGTGCTTCTACTACTGGAGTTACGCCATCACCTGCTGTACCAATAGCTTGAGTGTATTCTGGAACTTCATGAACAGCTACTTCGACACCATTTACGCCACCAGTATATTCTGGGACTTCTACTACTGAAGCTGGTTCATCGCCCTTACTTGTATTTGGAGCCGGTTTGGCTGGTTCTTCTGGAAGTTCTTGGTGGAATGTCGTCATTTCGTAGAACTCTGGTTTACCTCCTTCCCAAACAAGTTTCACATCCAATAATGGAGATTTATCTCGGACAGCAAATGTTTGGAAGCTTGAGGTAATCTCACCTATTTCTGACCAAGAATCTCTTTTATCTGATTTAAGAGTTCGAGCCAATACTCGAGTCTTCACTCCTTGCGGAAGACTTGAAACAAGTCGGATATGGTTCACATCTGTCGGTTCTGACAAGTGGTAAACAAGCTCACCTTGTTCTTTCTCAGCCTTATAGCTAGTCAATACCTTACCATCTACAAGGTTGGTGTAGAGATTACCTTGGCTTTCACCACTGTTTCCTTGAACAGTTGGGTCATTAATTGGTTTCACGAATTCGCCATCATTGATAACCAACTCAGTGAAGCCTACAAAACGAGCATCATAGTTAGCTGTAAATAGAACACGGAGATAATTGGCTTTAACTGGACTTGCAAGTTCACCCTCGATGTAGCGGTTTCCTGGCATCTTAGAATCATGTGTCCAACCATCTGTCAAGGAATCATCACGTGTCTCATTAGTAACACCGTCACCAACTGTCACAAGATCTGTCCAAGTCTTGCCATCTTGACTGACTTGAATCTTACCATCACGCAGATAATTTTGAGTTCCATCTTGAATATAAGCTCTAATTTTCTTAATGTCACGTTCGCTACCAAGTTTCAAAGTGATATGACCGTCTTTACGAGCATAGTCTGAGAATTCTACAAAGTTATTGTAAACTCCATCAAACAATTGATCCAAGTTCTTAATCTTACGAACGTCATTGCGACCATATGTTGGATGGATTCCCATTGATGTCGAATCAAGTGTAGTTGGTTGAACTTCTTTTGTATGAACAAGTAGAGAGGTTGCTGTCACTGCTTGTTCTTGGGCAGTCTTGTTGACCAAACGAACATAACGTACCAAGGACTTATCTGTCACTTGATCAGCTGGATACCATTCTTGGGCATTTGGAGAATATTCCAAATTGAGGGATGGATTTTCTGTACCAACTGCTTGAATAAGCTCAGCTTGGTGAAGACGATCAAGTTTCATACCCAAATAACTCTTAGCTGAAAGTTTTGTTCCGCTCGGAATTTGCATATTATAACGGCCTAGGCTATCATCAACTGGAATTGACTTCAAGTTTTCAACGTTTGTATCAGTCAATTTGCTATTGCCTGCACGTGTTTCAACCGAAAAGTCAGCTATACGCCACCATAGGTTGGTATTCTTAGTGTTGCGAATACGGACATAACGAGCTGAAATTGGAGTTTCGATTTCTTTGGTTTGTTCACCAGTCAAGCGATCCAATTCTTGCCATGAGTTACCATCTGCAGAATATTCAAGAACACCTTCTGCTAATTTATCTCCTGAACCTTGATGGAGACGAACCTTAGTCACAGGTTTGACTTCGCCTAAGTCTAGTTGTACCCAACTATTTACTGGAGTTGTATCAGTTCGATCAGCATTCGCAAGCATGGCTTCAGTATTGTCACGACCGTCTGTAATCTGACCAACTGTCGTATTGTACTTGTACATAAGATTTGGACTAATCGTCACAGTAGCTGCCTGTTTAGCACGAGTAACTTCCACAGGGCGGTTAACAGCAATTTCTCTTACAGCAAACCAAGTATTATCACGATCTGAAGTCGCAATCATTCGAACAGCCTTGGCACGAATATTGAGTTTTTCATATTTAATAAGAGATTCATTTCCAGTGTAGCTTGGTTCTGAAAGTGTTACCCACTCATCATTTTCATTGAGATACTCAACCTTAGCATTGTTAAAGGTATCACGAGGATTTGCTTGAGTTCCCATTGCAAAGGTCAAGTTTTGGAGTGGAACAGCTTTGTTAAATTTCAAGCCAATGTAATCACCAGTCTTGATACTGTTTGGTGATTTGATTAATGCATGAGTTCCCAAATCTCCATCAGTCACCTCAGCAAGTCCGCCTTCTACACCTGTACGGTTCGTGATAAAGGTACTAATCACTTGGTCAGGATGCAAGGCTTTTTGAACTTCTGTTGCCAAGATTTCACGTAGTCCAAGCAAGAATGGACGGATATGTTGAACACCTAACTCAGCTTTTTCGTCATGGTCTACATAATGGAAAGTATGAGTTTGAGACTGTTCATATAGTTTCAATCCTTTATAGTAGCTATCCCAAAGTTTTGCAGAGTCATTTGTAGCAATAGCTTCTGTACCATCAAGGAGAGCACTCAAGGCATCCATTTGGTCAATGGTATTGTCCAACCAATAATGGATTTGAGCACGCATCTTTTCATCACCAGATGCTTTATAAAGTTGAGCTGCAGCTTTTAGTTTCGCAAATTCTGCACGCAATCCCTCACGCTCTGCGCTGACATCTTGACCTGCTTTCAACTTAGACATAAATGTTGCCAATTTCGGAGCAAGTTCAACAGACTCTTCCAATTTCACAACACGACCATCCATGTTTTGGTTGATCATATGTTTACCAAGCTCACGGAAGGCAATAGATGCTTCACTATCTGTAAACTTACCGTTTTCAACAAAGTTGAAGGCTATATCGTTGACTTTCTTGGCTTCTTCTTCTGACTTCCATTGTTTCCATGCATATTGGGCTGCTGAGAAGAGGGCAATCTTCGATGGCTCAGATTGTTGCATTGGATTCAACATAATCCCTGAAAGAAGACTAGGATCAACATTTGGATGAAGGAATTTCTCACCACCACCTAAGATTAAGTGTTGTTTAGAGTTATCTGTAACAGGCCAATTGACCCATAGAGAAACTGGACGATAGGTCTTACCACCTGCAGTCAGGTTGTTCTTAAGGTTAGAGAGGAAGCTTTCGGATACTTCACCCCAGATCTTACCACCAGTAAGGGTCATAGAGGTTGAAGTTGGAAGATTTTCATTGAGTGCTTTCAACTCATCTTCACGGCCATTCCCCCAATATTGACCTGGGACAAAGATCATTTCCTTACGAAGGCCACCATAAGTTGCTTGTTTTTCAGTCAACCAGTCTGTCATGTCCTTCATCAAGCGGTTGTAGCTATTGTAGCCACCAACTGGACTTGGGGCATCATCGGCCAAAATACCGAACTCACGAACACCGACATCCATCAATTGAGTGAATTTAGCTTTAATAGTTTCAAGGTCTTTTTGGTAGTCAGCATCGTTGCCAAAACGGATACGGTTATTCATGAATGGATGGATGGTCCACACATAACGAGTCTTGTTTTGGTTTCCGACACGCGCCAATTCACGAATTTCAGCTAGTTTTTCTTCTGGATAAAGTTCACGCCATTTCTTGTTGTGATATGGATCGTCTTTTGGTGCAAAGAAGTATTGGGTCAACTTCAAGTCACCACCATAACGCATCAACTCAGCACGATCAGCATTGCTCCAAGGATTTCCATAGTAACCTTCGATAAAGCCACGGTTCTTAATTTCAGCGTAGTCTTCAATTGTTACATTACGCAATACTGGAACTTGACTTTCATTAAGCATGTGTTTGAGAGTCGTCAAACCGTAGAAGACAGCATCTGTATCTTTACCGACAATTGAGATTGTATTGTTCTTGATTGACAAGGCATAGGCATCAATCTTATCAAAGAGTCCTTGAGAAATTCCAGACACTTCTTTTTCAGCCTGTGAATGTTGACCATGAACACCAAGGTAGATGTTGGTAGCACCTGCCACTGCTGACTGACTGCTTGTGTATGAGATTTGATGATCTTGTAAAACACTCTTCAAGCGGTTACGAGTATAGATATCCAAATTATCTCCCATGACAAGATTGACTTGTTTATAGAGTTTTGTAACACCTTCATCGTAAGTTACTTTTTGTGGCGTTGGGAAGACCTTGTACTCTTTCTTAAGGTAATCTTGACTTTTCGCTGCTGCAGCAACTGTTTCATCACTTGTTGGCTTGCTAGCTACAAAGTTATCAGCAAGTTCAGTTGTACCATCACCCATTTCTTCAACTTTAGGTGTTTTTGGAGTAGCTGGCTCTTCTGCATTGGTAGTAGAAACTGGTTTCAGAAGTTGAATTTCTGCAGCACTACCAAATCCTGCAACACCTGCTAGAACTTTTAATTCTACCTTATCCGTTTCAATTGCATCAAAGTTCACTGTTTTCTCTTTGGCATTATTTTCCCAAGTTCCTGAAGCAACTTTAACCATTTGACCATCTTTTTGAGCATAGATTTCATAAGATGTCACGACACCATTACCACCACCTGGACGTGGAAGATAAGTCAAACCATTGACTTTTTCTGCTTCTTTCAAGGTCATGGAAAGAGTGTACGGAGCAGTATCACCAGTCCATTTAGTATGCCAGAAGGTATTTGGATTATTGTCAAATGCTTTTTCTACTGGACCTTCTGCATTGGTACCTGGTAATTCTTGACTAGTTGCAGAAACTGTAAAATGATCATTTGGAATCAAACGTGGATTGACAAATGGTTCATTTGACAACTCAGCACTATGCAAGATTCCTTTGAAACCACCGATCGTTTCAAGTGGTAGAACCAGGCTATTATGAGCAAAACGAGGATTAGCTGGATTTGCAATACGTTCAACCTTTTCACCATCTACATACACTTCTGTCGATTGTGGCTTCGTTACAACAGAAATTTGATAACGTTTGTTCTTTTCAAGTTTCTTGTTGAATTGAATATGGAATTGTTCAAAAGTATAGGCAAGGTAGCCATCTTTATCTGCAAGATAAAGTTGATTATTGCCACTTGTTGAGAAGGTTTGTTCGCCATCACCAGTTACAGTAACATCCAATTTCAAGACATGACTTGGTCCTGCGTCACCAACTAGACCTTCTATCGTACTGTCTTTATCGAAATTCAATCCTTTTTCACTTGTCTTCACTTTCTTAGCAAGGTAATCTTTGACAGTATCAGGATTGATCTTAAACAAATCTTCTTCAGTTACGGTCTTCTCTGGATTAGATTGTGGTGCATAGACACTTGCTGGTTGAATACGGTCTGCATAGGTCTTAGCTGCACGATCTGAACCCCAAGTGCGTTCTGCAGTGGACTGCATACTCTTAAAGAAACGTTTAAAGATATCGTAAGAAGTAAGTCCAGTTTCATGGAGGTCAATGTTATCATTCCAAACCGCATGACCACCACCAAGGATATTTGGATTAGAAGCTTCTAGACGTGGGCCACCACCTGTTGAGAAGTCATTTGGTGTCCAACGATTGTATTGAATTTCATAATTGGCATAATCACCATAAGCAGTTTGGCTATTGCTACCACTTGGGACACTATATGTTGGGATATCTGTAATATTAATAATCTTAGCTCCCTGAGCAATAGCTTCTTTTGGTTGCTGCCAGCCAATACTCCAGATATCAACTTCTACATCTTTCCAATCAACCGCTGTTTTACCTCGTTTCGCACTGAGCGATCCCCAAATACGAGGTGTATATCCTTTTCCTTTAATGTATTTAATAAGGTCATTGACATAACGACGATAGCTTTCTCTACTACCATAATATTCGTCCGTACCAATATGAACGGTAGATACGCCATGAAGCGGTGCATCTGGTCCATCTAGGAGTTTGTCATAAACTGATTTGACAAAAGCCAGCGTTTCATCGTATTTATTATCTAGATCGAGCATGGCTACGCGCTCTACGTTATGTTTACCTCTGTAATCGCTCAGACTACCTTGATACATGAGGTCAGGACGAACTTTGACAAATGACAGAGCATGACCTGGTGTATCAATTTCAGGTACTAGATTGATATGCAAGGCCTTAGCAAGTTTAATCAGATTTTGCATCTCTTCTTTAGTATAGTGCTCATCTGATGTTAATTTTTGACCATTCTTACCGACAATATCTGTCTCGACACGGAAACCTGTTTTAGCATGCTCTAAAACATACTTCAGTTCTTCTTCTGAACTTAAGTTCTTACCTGCCAAGTGCTCTTTTAAGAAGATATAGTTATCATTTAGGTGCAACTGCAAGTCATTCATCTTGTAGTAGGCCATGTTTAGCATGATGTCTACAATCGTATCATAAGGGATAAACTTACGACCTGTATCTAGCATAAAGCCACGGTGACTGAAGCTTGGGAAGTCACGGATTTCTCCATTTTGCAAATTATTTTCGCCCATTTGTAGAAGGGTACGAGTTGCGTAAAAGGCACCTGCATTTGTCGCAGCTTCTACTGTGATGACTCCGTCTTTAATGCTAATACCATAGCCTTCCTTGCCATAGCCTTTGTCTTCAACCTTTTTAAATTCAATTCGTTTTTGAGATGTCTGATTACCTGTTGCAATTTCTAAGCCACGACTTTCAAGGTCAGTCTGATAGAATTTAGCTTCTTGACCAAATCCAGAATCGCCAACTGAAATCACTGTATCTGATGTTATTGACGTTTTTCCTTCAGTTCCATACCATTGTTGAACTGCTGGTGCAACTGCTGGTTTGGTTCCAACGCCTTCATCTGCATGCAAACCTTTAATCACTACTTCAAACTCTTTTTTGAAGGTATGATTTCCATTGACTTGTTGGACCATGACCTTAACAGTTTGATCTGTTAAAGGTTTATAGATTTTATTATTAAGGTCGACAACTCCTTGCTTGTTACTTCCAATCAAACTAACTTGACCAGGCAATTTAGGCAATACAAGTGATTTTCCATCTTTAGCAACTGCTAGTTCTGTCACCTGACGAATGTCTGTTGGTTTGCTGGTATCTGGAATATTTGAGTAGGCACGGATTTCTTGGATACCAACATTTTTCCAGTTCATAGTACCAGCTTGGTAATCTGTAATTTCAAGTTTGAGGTACTTGGCTTGAATAGCTTCTTTCAAGTCAACTTTTTCATCAAGAAGTGGAGTTCCTGTTCTTTGATAGGCTAACTTCCATTCTTTAACTCCCGAACCATTCACATTTTCTTGACCTGCATAATAGAGATTCCAAGATTTGATGTTTGGATCATTTCGTTCACCACGAGCACGGCGATCCCAATCAATCTCAACATGTTTAATCAAGGTTGGCTTTTCAAATTTAAATTCGATTGTTGGATTCACAACATCTCGGTCAGTTGCCCAGTGAGTTTCTGGTTTGCCATCGATTGCTTTGTCTACAGTATTTTGTGTCTGAGCTTCTTGGTTTGAAGCTGTAACAGTCGCATTTTCTAAATGATTGACATCAGGAGTTGCAACCAAATCTTTTGCCACTGGAGTTTCTGACGGTTTTACAGCTGGAGCCACCTCTTCTTTAGGTGTAACTGCTGGTTTCGGAGTCACTTCTTCCTTAGGAGTGACAGTTTCAGCTGGTTTTGCTACAGGAGTAACTGTCCCCGTATTTTCAGGCTGACTTTCTGTCTCACTTGGTTGAGTTTCACTATCCCCTGTCGTAGTGGTAGTTTCTGCTTTTTCAATAGCTGCTACTATATCTGCTGGCAGCTTATCCAGAGGCTGAGCCTGTGTTATTGTTCCTTCTGTCTCAGCAGGTCCTTCTGTTTCAGCTGCTTGAACCATGCCAGCACCAAAGATACTAGCACCAATCATAACAGAAGCTGCACCAATCGTAAATTTACGAATACTATAATGACACCGTTTCTCAAAAAAATGTTTTCCCATTTTTTCTTATTTCCTTTCATACGCTCACAATCGTAAACGTTCTCATTTCCCTTTAGAAAAAGAGAGAACCTAGAGGTCCTCTCTGGGTATTCTTTTTTCTCCACTAGAACAAGCAGAGAGTTTGAGCTCCCTTTTAATGAAAACTCCTGTATATTCTAATCTTCTTTTCTCTTTGCAAGAAATAGAGCAGACAATACTAGACTGATGCTGGCAAGGAAGAAAAGATGATCTGACTTGCTAGTTCCAGTGTCTGGAAGTTTAGCCTTCATTTCTTCTTTTGCTTCTTCTATCTTCATTCTTGGTTTAGACCTATCAACTGATTGTGCTGCTGAACTCTGCTGCTTCTGATTGAATTGATCTGTTGATGGAATTTGTGACTTACCTCCAACTTCCTCATTGGATGGAGTCTGTGTCTTACCTCCTACTTCCCCAGTAGATGGAGTCTGTGCATTTCCTCCTGCTTCCTCAGTAGATGGAGTCTGTGCATTTCCTCCTGCTTCCTCAGTAGATGGAGTTTGTGCATTTCCTCTAGGCTCATCAGCTAATGGGCTCTGTTGTTTAGAAACTGGTTTATAAACTACTGCATAATGTCCTAGTTGACTAGTTGTGAATTCAATTGTTCCTTGACCATTTGTAAAGTTTACTGACTCACCTGATGCAGTATAGTACACCCCAGCCACTTCACCAGAAACTGGTACTCTAACAAGGACTGCACCTTTCGGCTGAACCTTATGATTATCCTTATCTACCAACTGAAGAGCATAATCATCAAATTCCATACCTTGTAGGCTTTGATCTGTTACTTTTTGAACTTGAAGATGCATGTCTGGTGTAAAATCTCTTGCTAGTCCTGCAACTACAACTCCTGTTGATTTATCTGATAAGACACGAACCTCTTCAGTTGGCTTGTCTACCGTAGGTGCTGCTTGGTCACCTGCTGTTCCCATTGCACCTGTATATTCTGGAACTTCATAGACAGCTGATTCTGCCGCATTGACGCCACCATTAAATTCTGGCTGAACTGCTAGTGTTGGAGCAGCTTCTTCACCAGCTGTTCCAATCGGCCCTTTATACTCAGGCACTTCGAGAATTGGTGCTGTCTCCTCATCTTTGCTTGATGTTGGAGTTTCAGGTTTCGGTTCTGGAGTTGAAGTAGGTGTTTCATCTTTCAATTGGTCGAGATAATCTGCAAAGTATTTAATCATTCTATTTGTTAAGAGATGGTTATCTGTTGCAAATCTCATGCTGGAAACAACACTTGCTACTTCCTCTTGATTTTCTTTGCTGGTCAATTTTTGAGCTTTAGCTAAGGCCGCTTCATATGCCGATGTATCAAGAGTTGCTTCAGTCACTTGTGGACGAGTGAAGACCAATTCTGCAGCTGATTGATATTGATTACCACCATCTCCGTAAGTGCGTGTTCCTGTTAGAACAATCTTCTTAGCTTTGATCGTCTTGCCAAAGTTGATATCTTTAGGTTTGTTATTGTCAGCCCAATTTGTTGCATTGAAGGTATGTTCCTTACCTGTTTCATCAGTTACTACAAGAGTCACATCTCTCAAATTACCATTTGAACCAGAACCACGTGGAACATAATGGAGACCAGTAATTTCAGTCGGTTCTTTCAAGATCATTGTAGCTGGTTTACCAACATCTCCTCCGCCCCATGATGTATGCCATAAACTAGATAAGTTTCCATCAAAGGCATTTGCAAGACCTTCACCAGCCTGAGCAGGAGCGCTTAGGCTTGCAAAGTCATCTGTCACAAGAGCTGTTTTCTTCATCACTAAAGCATCTTTAAGAGCATTGACCTTAGCGATTTCTGCTTTAGCTTCTTCTACACTAATATCATCGTCTGCTTGACTAAGGTTAAAGACAGCCTCTTTCAAAGCATCCATTGTTTCTTTAGTATAGTTCTCCATCGAAACAGTCGGAAGGTAGTTCTTAACAGCATTTTCTGCCATCATCTTACCTGTCAAAACAATTTCTTCAATTTGAAGTCTGTCCATAATGAAGTCATTGTAGCCACGGAAGTTCGCATTACCACCAGAGTCTCCACGTGTGTTGCTTGCATTGCCTGTAGAGTAGATACCTACCCATGTATCGCCTGTTTCTGCACCTGTTACGAGGAAGGTTACCTTCTTAGCTTTCTTAGAATCTGTCCAAGTATTTGGCAATTCATGCATTTCCAAATTGCTTGCTTGATTACCGCGACGACCTGACTGGAATTCACCCTTACCGACTACAAAGGCGTAGGTATTGTCAGATCCTGCTTCGTATTCAAAGGTTACACGATAAGTCTTACCAGCTTCAAAACGGAAGTTTTGAGGAATTGTTTGGTAAACCAAGTTACGACGGCTAACTAGCCCATTTGTCTTCAATGACCAATTTCCTTCGATAACATCATCGACTTTCTTACCATTCCAATCACGTTGTGTATATGGATCATGTTTTTCAGATAAGTGAGTACGATTATCCTCAACTCCTTCGATACCACCAATTACAAATGGGAAAATACCTTGAGCGACATTTTCAAAGTCTTGTTTAAATGTTCCTTTAGCTGTATCATGATTATCTCCGTACATACTTGAATTGTTTTCAAAGGTACGAATTTCATCAAAGTAAGTTGCTTCATCACCAGCTTCACGACTCAAAGTAAGAGTGACATTTGATACATCTGAACCTGTTGTAAAGAAGGCATACATGTTTTGGAAGTAACTTGTATCGTCAACTGTAGCATTGTCACGACGAGTATTATGGGCATATGCCTTAACATAGTTAAGAGCTAGTGACTTATTGGTATAGCTAGTCACTTCTTTTTCACCAGTATTCACTGTGATACTTGCCTTAGCATTACTACGGTTATCAACACCGACATAAACAGCATACTTAGTATTTGGTTGCAAACCAGTCAGTTTCTGAGTAAGGCTGACTGTGCTCTTGTTGCCTTGGATACGAAGCATTTCATTTGCGCCTTGTGATTTGACAATTTCTGCCTTAGAAGCATCACCAGAAATAGTCCAGTGTTTCAAAGTTCCACTGTTAAATCCTTGGTCATAGATATGCATACCCTCACTCCATGACATTTCAGGATTTGTTTGTTTAGAACGATAGAGAACATATGGCTGATTTGCAGTTAGATCAAGAGTAATCTTACCGTCTTTCACGGCAACTTCTTTTTCCTCAGTCTTACCTTGGTCAGTTAGTTTATAAAGGTAAATCTTGCCATTTGCCCAGTCGCTAGGAAGTGTCCAAGTTGTTGCACCTGCTTCAGTATTGAAGTAGTACATTTTTTCCTTGTCACTAGCAAGTTTCTTACCATTTGCATCCCAGTTCCATGGAGTCAAGTAAGCTGAACCATCTTGGATAACACGTCCGTTGAGCGTTACTGTACGTTCACGGTATTGTGGACTGTGGACATCATTGGATTTACGAGTTACCACAACCTTGTTATTTGCAGCATCGACCAACTCGACTTTCATTTCTGGAGTCCATTTATAGGTACTACCATTATCAGTCATGGTTACTGATTTGCCATCTTCCCATTTGCTGACTGTGAAGTGTTGGAAGTACTTAGTCATGACGTCATGAGCAAACAAGTTTGTTACATAACCGTTATAATCACTACGTCCTTGCCATCCTTCGAAGTCCTTCATGCTATAACCGCCTAGAAGTGGGTAGTCAGCTGCACCACCATAACTTCTGTAATCCCCAACCCAAGAATCTTTTTGGTGGTTACGGATAAAGCGAGTAATGGCACTGTTAATACCTTTATTTGTATAGCCACCGTAGGTCAAGTCAGCTGCCCAGTGTTGGAAGGTAGAGTCGTATTCACCACCATGACCCCACTCAATCGCAAAGCGCCAACCTTGTTTGTTGATTTCTTTAGCAAGAACGTGGGTAGCCCAGGCACCATTATCTCCTGATTGACCATTTCCCCAAACGTCCACATAGATAAAGTCGAGACCTTCACCAAGTTTGTTCTTCAACTCTTCCCAGCGAGCTAAGCGTCCATGCGCCAAGTCATAAGCAGCATCAATATTAACTCCTTGATCTAACCAGTTCCATCCATAGCTGTAACTACCATCTGGATTCTTACGAAGAATATCTTCATTAAAATATTTAGACTCAGGATAGGTTTCTGAAGCGTTGACGTGGATACCGAGGTGGGCACCATATTTCTTCGCTTTCTCAATCAAAGCCTTGAAGTCTTCAACACCACCAATACGTTTACCGATGTCTGCATAGTTCAAGTGTCCAGAGTCATGTCCTTCACTTCCGTATCCCTTAAGAAGTATACCTTGACCAAGACCATCTGTATGAAGGTTAATCTTCTTGATTCCATCCAAGGTCATGAGGAATGGGTTTTGCGCTTGTGAACCAAAGTTCATAGCGATACGGTAAGCTGTAATGTCTTTAACTTTTTCCCAACCTTGAGGGTTGTTCATGATGCTACGATAAGCAATGGCTCCATCCTGCCAGTCTACTTTATTATCAGCATTGGCATCTTCTGTGATAACAACCTTGGCACTTGGAAGTTCCTTCGTATATTCTGGGAAGACAATGCCCTTATAAGCTTTTTCCCATTGCCACTCGGAACTTTGGATTCCTACATAGTTTGTATTTCCAACAGTTTGTTTGAATGCTGTCAAACGAGTCCAGTCATTCGAACCACCACCGTAGCTGTTTTGAGAATTGCTCCAAACACCTGCAGCAAGTTTATCCGTAGAAACAAATCCATACATATAGCCCTTAGCCAAGTCCTTCATTGGATTGGTTACAGCAATATGGTCATCTCCACTGACATGCGTGTTATTTGACATAGTTGCCCCATCAAACTTAGCCCCAGTTTGGTCGCTTGAAACCGAAACAAGTGAATTTCCTAAGAAATTAATAGATGAGAGTAGCTTTCTTTCATCATCGATCTTTTGTCCTGGCGTAACTTGGTTATGGTTTACAATCTTAGTCACATCAAAGTGAAGTTGGTTATCCACTACTTGCAAACGAACAGTCATATCCGCATTGATCAGATTAGGCTCATCACGGAGTTTCATCTCATATTCAGCAGTCGTTGCATTGACCTTTTTATAGGTAACTTCAGGAGTCACAGCGTGCTTGTTGATCACAACTTTATTAATTGGTTGCACTTGTCCTGGGAGCTTGTTTCCATTTAGAACATATTCTTTAACACGTGGGAAGGCTTGGTCGATAACTGCTTTCAATACTGTAGATTGAATAGTGTCGTATTTTACATTGCTATCATCTACTGTATAGCCCTTTTCTTTTTTAGTGGATTCTTGATCTGTTTTAACTCCTTCTTGGTTGTCAGTTTTGACATTGACAATTGTTCTTTCACTACTATTATAGGTTCCAGCTTTAAGAACGATTTTCTTCTCATCTTTTAGTTTGTTATTTACTGCAGATGGCAAGGTCACTGTGTCAAAAAGTTTCACATCATTATTAGTTGCATTGAGCTGTCCATCTGATTTGAGACTGATCGTCAAGTGGTTGGTTGAACCATTAACAGGAGCTGCAACACGATTACCTTGGTACCAAAGTCCACTTCCATTTGACTTATATTCCCAGAACCATCCACCTTGGTCATATCCTACAAAAACGTTATTATCAGTGTCTTTGAATTTCATGAAGACACCAAAGCGAGACCTACCTGTTTCGGATTCTTCTTTAAAGGTCAAATCAACTGTAGCATTCCCATTAGCATCTACTGTCAAACCATCTTTTTCAAACAAGGCTGATTTTTTCCCATTGTCATTTTGAGCAGTTGAAGCTAGTTGGTTGTAACGAACTCCTTTTTCTTCACGGACAATTACTGTTCCCTGTTGTTTTTTCTTTTCAACTGTTTTCCATTCTGGAGTGACTTCTTTTGATTCACTCGGTTTAGTTTCAGCTGGCTTGTTTTCAGCAGGTTTATTTTCTGCTGGTTTGTTTTCTGCCGGCTTATTGTCAGCTGGTTTTTCTTCTTTTGGTTTATCCTCTTTTGGTTTGTCCTCTTTTGGTTTTTCTTCCTTGTTTTCCACTTGTTTATCGAGAGCATCTAGACCAGCTGGTTTCGTTGTTTCAATACCCTTGATATAGTTTTGAATCCATTCTAGCTGAGCAGGTGAGAAGAGAATACCTCCACTACGTTTACCAGAGACACCATTTTGGTGGATACCAATCAATTTCCCATTTTCATCGAAGATTCCGCCACCACTAGCACCTGGTTCACTTCCTTGATAGCTAATCCCACGAACACCTTCTCCGTGATTGTTAATGTCCTCAACGGTAGTATTCAAAATTGGATCAAGCTCTCCTTTTGGATATCCAAATACATGAACCTTATCTCCTACCTTAGTTGTTGCAGGCTTGTCAGTCACTTCAACAGGTGCATTTGCAAGAGGTGTACGAAGCTTAACGATTGCCAGGTCATTTTTATATCCTTTGAGGAAGCCTTCACGGTCCCAGTGTTTTACATCATTCTTACTAAATTTGACATCTGGTGCTCCTTTGTAAGAAACTGTATAGACATCTCCATCACTCTCAACATTATCAGCTACCTTACGATTATTTCCATCTGGAACATCTTTGATAAAGTTATGAGAAACAGATAAAACTAGATTTTCCCCAATAACGATACCACTGCCAATCCCCGCAGCGCTTTTAATTTCAACAGTCGCACCATAGTTTAATTCTCCATTTTTTGTTTTAGCGACATCTTCTGGAACTAAACTTTTATCTTCTTTTTCTAAGTCTTCTTTTGATGCAGCATGACCATTTTCTTCAGCCTTATCAAGTTTTCCACGTAGTTCATCAGGAAGAGTATCTGAAGTTGATGAGCTTATTGCAGTTTCTTTTTCTTTTGCCAGTAATTCTTCTTCAGTCTTTGGTCCTTCAGTTACTTCAGGAGAACCTTGGTCTTCACCAGCTTTTGGTGCTTCAAAATCATGCCCTCCGTCCTCTTTAGCATTGGCAAGAGCTGCAGCCAAATCAGCCGGGATATTTGCTGTTGAACCTGTTTGTGCAGAATCTGCTAGGACAGTACTAGTTCCAAAGAAAGCTGCACCAATCATGACAGAAGCAACCCCTAATGAAAATTTTCGAATACTATATTTACAACGTTTTTCAAACAATCCTTTATCCATTAAGTCCTAAATCCTTTCACTATATACGTAAGCGTTTACATCCGCTATTTAAAAAAATACTCCTTTCTGTCTAAAAAGTGTAACACTTACGTCATTAAATAAAAAATAATTACACTTTTAATATAACAAATGATACGAAATAAAGCAATAGAAAAGATAGGAAATGACTAATTTTTTCTTTCAATCCTCACCAAATGCGAAGTACAATTGAAGTATAAAATCTCCATCCTACTGTAGAAAAATAAAACGCACATCATCAAGTTTTTTCAACATCTGATAATATGCATTTCCCTGATTTTAAAGACTTTTTATCCAACCTCATGCGTTTCAAAAACGAAGAAGTTGAGCCTCAATTTGAATTTTTCTCTTTTCATACTTCCTTAACAAAAACCAATTCCTGTGGCTGGGACAGGTCTTCTCTGTAGACAAATTCTGCAAAGCTTAAGCGACGAACTTCCTCCACCGTCTGCACTTGATTTTCTATTAGGGCTGTTAGGAAAGCACCACGTGCTTTCTTGGAAATGGTTGAGTGAATCTTCAGCTGACCACCCTTGTCCTCCATGAATTTAAAGGTCACCATCTTTTCTCTGATTTCCTTAGAAAATACAGTTTCAAACTCTGATGACAAGAGGGAGAAAATCACTTCTTCTTTCTCCACAGCTCCACCATAGGATGCCTTCCAGTGGCTCTTCAAAGTCTTACCAGCGACTTTTAACTTCATCAAAAAGTCCAAACGGTGAGGTGCCATAGGTGACAAGGCTGGAACGACACCGTACAAAGCCGAGGTAATAAAGACATGATTTTCAAGATAGGCTTGTTCGGCCTCGGTCAAGTTGTCTCTCTTGATATGACGGTACATAAGCCCATCAAAAAGTTTCAAGGCTGGGTAGTGTTGAGCAGTTTGGCTTGTTAAAGCTTGGATATTTTGAAATTCTTCCGTAGCCTTCTCGGCTGATACCTTGTAAAAACTCTCCAATTGACTAGCAGAATAGAGGGCCAAGGCATCCAGCACAGCCTGACTTTCTGGTTTTAAAGGAGCAGCTTCGATACTTGGCAAGTCTGTGTTCATTTCTTTTGCTGTTGGGATTAAAATTTTCATATTGATAGTGTAGCATATTTTTTAGCTACTACCAAGAAATTCATCTGAAAAGAGACTGGGAAAAGTCTTAAACCTCAGAAAAAACGCATAATAACAGGTGTTGAAAACTTGATACTATGCGTTTATTATGGAAAGATTTACTTCATTTTTTCCTGAAATTGAGATTTTTCTCCAACCCCTTCTCTTACTGTACCTTAAAGGTCTTGAGATAATTGTCTTTTCCTACTTGACCTTCAAAGTTTTTACCATTTTCTAGGTAAGGAAGTTCATCAGATACAGAAGCCTTGACCTTGTATATCTTGCCATCAACTTTAAAGAAGTAGACGGTATCTCCCTTGATAACAGCTGATTTGAGGTCTGCTACCACACCCTTGATGCTTTCTGTTGTTGCATTATCAATCTCAAGATCATTTTTATTGGCATACTTGCTGAGCAGTTCTTCCACTGTCGTAGCTACGATAACATTTTGGTACTCGACTGCGTCTACCAGGGCGTACTCTTTGACCAAGCCAGCATTGTCCTTCAAACCCATGATGTACAAAGGCTTGTCATTGAGGTTGATGAGGATTGGGAAGGTTGCCTTGTATGATTTCTCTTGGACAGCACCTTCGGCTGATTCACGGGCCGATTCTTCAGTCGCTGAAGCCAAGCTGTACTTGGTGATTTCTCCTGTTCGCATATTTTCAAGGATGAAACCAAGATTACTTTCATCCGCATTAGCCGACGTCACACCTGTGTAGAGGTAGATGTCATTCCCGATAGACAAGTAATTATAGCCCTTGGTAGTCTGGGTCACGTTTTTCTTGGAAATCATGGCATTCCAGAAACCGTCCTTGTACTTGCCGTTATAGTTGATTTGTTCAATGGTTTCCTCAGCTGGATAAACCCTGTCCACCCATTCTGGAACATCTGATAAGCTGTATTCCTTGGTTTCTCCATTTGTAGCATCCAAGATAATGACTGAAACAGGACGAGGAACCGCAAGTCCAAATTGCTTTTGGTAAACCGTTGCTACATAGAAAGGATTGCCCTCATCGTCCACCTCGAAAGATGGAGTCTTGAAGATTTTGGTTGGGTACTTCAAGCGCAGGTGACGTTTGACGTCGCGGTTAAAATACTCTGAATCAGAATACTTGATTGGTATCTTCAACTCCACCAAGTTGGCATTTCCAGTTACCATATCCACCTTGATATACTCACCGATTCCCTTGGCTTGATTGTTAAACCATTTGATAGGATCTGCGTATTCTAGTGGCGTAACTCGATAGGGCTTCCCATCAATCGTTAGTTGAGTATAGGTGTCTGCTGCCACATACTGCGAAACCTTATCCGTCAGAGAACCCAAGTAGCGGTCGCCAATTTTTTCAGCAGTACTTCTGTCTAGAATAGGAACCTTACTGGTATCAGTCTTAGGAAATTCAGTAAAGTCTTTTTCCGTAACTGTGACTACATTAGCATAATTTTTAGCCTGAAAAATGCTGGAGGTCACCAAGGAAACTAAACCAGCCAAGAGAAGAATTCCTCCAATAGAAGCTAAAAGAACTTTACCTAATCGATTGATTTTGAAACCCTCAAAATTTAAGGCAGCTTCCGCCTTGCCATGACGCACATGGACTGTTTTAACCAGATTTATTCCCCTGCCAAAGCCAAATAAAATTGCCACAAGAAGCAAATGCCCGCAGAGGAAAAAGAGAAATTCCCAGCTGGTCAGGTTAAGGGGCGGTAAAAAGATATACCAGGTCGTTGCGATAAAAATAAGTTCAAAGACTATTCGTTTCATTTGCTTTCCTCCTAAATGATTCGTCCGTCCAAGTGATCCAGTTCATGCTGGCAAACCTGGGCTGGGAAGCCTGTCAAGGTAATGGTCTGTTCCTGCCACTTGCTGTCACGATAGGCAATCCTTATGGTTTCATAACGCTTAGTAGGTCTCACACCTACCAAGGACAAACAACCTTCTTCTGTCTCATAAGGTCCTTCAAAAGACAGGAGCACTGGGTTAAACATGACCACAGGAACCAAGCCAAGATTAAAGATAATCACGCGCTTCTGCACCCCAATCATATTGGCAGCCAGACCGACACAAGTCTCACGATTCGCTAAAAGTGTATCTTGTAAGTCTCTAGCAAGATACAGGTCTTCCTGACTTGCCGGCTGAGACACCTGATATAAAAACAAAATATCCTTTACAATTTTCTTCTCCACTTCCTCACACTCCTCTTGCTTTTTACTATATTATAGCAATTATAGCACAAAAGCCGACAACTGTAACCCCTTACCCTCAACTGTAGAAAAAAGCCATCCGAAGATGACTTTTTCTTTTTATATCGCATTCTTGTCAAAACCAAGTTTGCGTTGAACAAACTTAACAATTTCGACGATGATAATCATTGAGAAACTTCCAGCCATAACAATTCCCCATTGTGATAAGTCTAGTTTGGTTACGTGGAAGATTCCTTCAAGTGGTTCTACAACGATTGTTGCCATGAGAAGGATAAAGGATACCAAGATAGACCAGTTAAAGGTCTTAGACTTGAATGGGCCAACTGTCAAGATGGACTGGTAAACAGACTTGACATTGTAGGCATGGAAGAGCTGAATCAAGCCAAGGGTTGCAAAGGCCATAGTTAGGGCATCTGCATGAATCGCATGATTGTCACCCACATGAACTGGGTAAGCAAGGGCAAGGCCATAAACACTCATAACAAGGGCTGCTTGGAGTACACCTTGATAGATGATAGAACTGAAAACACCACCTGAGAAGAAGCTTGCCTTGCGTCCACGTGGTTTATGATTCATGACACCAGGCTCAGCAGGTTCAACACCAAGAGCGATAGCTGGGAAGGTATCTGTTACCAAGTTAATCCACAAAAGATGAACTGGCTGCAAGACGTCCCAACCAAAGAGGGTTGATAGGAAGATGGTTAATACTTCAGCAGTATTGGCAGAAAGTAGGTACTGAATAGTCTTTTGAATATTTGAGAAGACCTTACGTCCTTCTTCCACTGCGACGATGATAGTCGCAAAGTTATCATCTGCAAGAATCATGTCAGAAGCCCCCTTAGAAACCTCTGTACCAGTGATTCCCATACCGATACCGATATCGGCTGTTTTCAGAGCTGGAGCATCATTAACACCGTCACCTGTCATGGCAACGACTTTACCTTGTTTTTGCCAGGCCTTAACGATACGAACCTTATGTTCTGGAGATACACGTGCATAAACAGAGTATTGACCAACAACTTTTTCAAATTCTTCATCAGATAGTTCGTTGAGTTCAGCACCAGTTAAAACGTGGCCTTCTGTATCGTTTGCGTCAATAATTCCCAAACGTTTGGCAATGGCTTCTGCAGTGTCTTGATGGTCACCCGTAATCATGATTGGACGGATTCCAGCTTCCTTAGCTACACGAACAGCCTCAGCGGCTTCAGGACGTTCCGGGTCAATCATTCCAATCAAACCAGTAAAGATTAAATCATTTTCAAGCTCTTCAGAAGTGAGATTTTCTGGAATGCTATCGATAATCTTATAAGCACCTGCAAGGACACGCAAGGCTTGATGAGCCATTTCAGAGTTGTTTGTATGAATGAGGTTTGTAACCTTCTCATCAATCGGAGCAATATCCCCAGCCTTATCACGAAGAACACAACGTTTCAAAAGTTGGTCTGGCGCACCCTTGACTGCTACAAGGAAACGACCATCTGGCAATGGGTGAACCGTTGACATCAGCTTACGTTCAGAATCAAATGGTAACTCAGCCACACGAGGATATTTCTCTAAAAATCCTTTGACATCGTAGCCCTTGTCCAAGGCATACTGGATAAAGGCTGTTTCGGTTGGATCACCAATTAGATTGCCTTCCACATCAATCTTAGTATCGTTAGCTAAGACTACTGAACGTAGAAGCGGCATTTCAAGACCCAGTTCAATGTCATCAGCTGAGTCATGTAGGACCGCATCGTAGAAGACTTTTTCGACTGTCATCTTGTTCATGGTCAGCGTACCAGTCTTATCAGAAGCGATAATTTCCGTTGAACCAAGTGTTTCAACTGCTGGCAACTTACGAACGATAGAGTTTCGTTTAGCCAAAACTTGAGTACCAAGGGCAAGAACGATAGTTACGATAGCTGGGAGCCCTTCTGGAATGGCTGCAACGGCAAGCGCAACAGAGGTCATCAACTCACCAAGTGGATTTTTCCCTTGAATGAAGACACCCACTACAAAAGTAACAAGGGCAATGACCAAGATAGCATAGGTCAATACCTTAGAAAGGTTGTTCAAGTTTTGTTTGAGTGGTGTATCCGTCTCATCCGCATCTTGAAGCATGCCAGCGATATGACCAACTTCCGTGTACATACCTGTATTGACAACAACACCAAGACCACGACCATAAGTCACATTTGAGTTTTGGAAGGCCATATTGACACGGTCACCAATACCAGCATCTGCAGCAAGTTCAACTGTCAAGTCTTTTTCGACTGGCACAGACTCACCTGTCAAGGCAGCTTCTTCAATTTTAAGAGAATTGGCTTCAAGCAAACGTAGGTCTGCAGGTACTACATCACCAGCTTCAAGGGCAACAATATCTCCTGGAACCAATTCTTTAGAGTCAATCTCAGCCATGTGCCCATCACGAAGAACACGGGCAGCTGGACTAGACATGGATTTGAGGGCTTCGATAGCTTCCTCTGCTTTTCCTTCTTGGTAAACACCAAAGGCAGCATTGATGATTACCACGGCTAAGATGATAATAGCATCTGCGATATCTTCCCCACCAGAAGTCACAACTGACAAGATTGCTGCCGCAACTAGGATGATAATCATCAAATCCTTAAATTGCTCGATAAATTTGACCAGGATTGATCGTTTCTCACCTTCTTCGAGTTCATTGTGGCCAAATTCTGCAAGGCGCTTTTCCGCCTCACTTGATGACAAACCTTGCTCGGTCGCATCCACAGCCTGTAAGACCTCTTCAGGACTCTGAGTATAAAACGCTTGGCGTTTTTGTTCTTTTGACATGTGTCTCCTCCTTGACATTGTGTGCAAAACAGACTCTCTTTTCCCCATCGTATCTTTTCACGACAAACAAAAAGAGACCTGTTAATCATAACAAGTCTCGCTGTTTAAGATAGTGCCGGAAAGCATACTTTTCAGTACAAAATTCGGAATGACGACACTATCACAGGTTTCTGCCAGCTACTCCCTTGAGTAGTACTATTATACCAAATTTTGAAAAGTTTTCAAAGAGTAAAGATTCTATAAAATTCTATCCTTATCAAAAGTACGTTCACTGATAATATATCTAGGACGACGTTTCGTTTCTAGGTAAATCTTTCCAATATACTCACCAATTACTCCTAAACTAATCAATTGTACTCCACCAAGTAAACTAACTATTGCATAGGTGCTTGCCCAACCAGCCACAACCGTACCAGCAAACTTACTCAATATAACCCAAATAATTAATAGAAAACTAAAGAGTGACGTCAAAACACCAAGGCTTGTAATCAACCGAATCGGTTTGATTGATAAACTGGTAATACCATCCATAGCCAAACCAAGCATTTTAGATAGTGGATAATGACTCTCACCAGCAATTCGTTCATGGCGCTTATATGAAACGTAAGAATATTTAAAACCAACTAAAGGCATTAAACCACGAAGAAATAGATTCACTTCAGTGAATTTTTCTAATTCCTTCAAGAATCTTTTAGAAACCAAGCGATAGTCGGCATGATTGAAAACAACTTCTGCTCCAAATAGGCGTAGCACTTTATAAAAACCTTCGGCTGTAATTCGTTTAAAAGCAGAGTCCGTATCACGGTTATCACGTACACCGTATACAATTTCAGAACCACTTTTATACTCAGAAATCATCTTATCCATGCAGTTAATATCATCTTGTCCATCGGCATCAATGGTAATGACAATATCAGCAAACTGAATAGCTTCATACATACCTGCAAGAACACTACTTTGATGTCCCCTATTACGACTTTGTGATACACCAACCACAGAAGAAATGGAATTAGCATAACTTTTTATCAATTCCCAAGTTCGATCCTTACTACCATCATTGATATACATGATTTTACTAAGAGGATGGATTTCTTCTTTCTTCACTAATTGTTCAATTTTTTCAACAAACATTGGATTAGTATGTGGTAGGACTTGCTCTTCGTTGTAACATGGAATAACTATGTATAAAATCGGCTTTTCCCTACTCATACTATTCTCCTCCTTTTCTATAAATCATAGCCGTATCAATCTGTTTTTCTAAGTGATAATTGATTTTAATATAATCCTTGATAAAAGAATCAGTTCTCTTACCATAATCCCATTCAGTATCAAATACAATATAGATAGGAGGATTTTCTTGTATAGATTTTTTAAACTCATCAATAATAACTCGATCATCTGTCACCGCAGGGATAAAGAAAAATTTTGTACTAGCTAGCCGTTCACTGTACAAATAAATTGTTCCATTTTGACGGTGTGTATAAATTCGGTCATCCATCGATGTATTTTTCTCTATATAGCTAGCTACACGTTGCTGTTTTTCAGAATTATTGAGATATCTAGTATTCATATTCTTCATGATGTATTTCACATCATTCTGGTATACAATACTTAATCCTAAGAACAAGATAAGAAATACTTGAAAAGACATTTTCTTTGATATGCTATGAAATACATAGGAAATATATGGAATCAAAATCGGAAGCATCACTAAAATGTAATGGCCATAGCTTCTTTTCGAGATAAGAGCCAGAAGTAGACAAATAATAAAAACAAAATGATAGAAAATTGATTTTATTCCAAATTTCTTCCACAGTGGTATCAAGGAAAATAACATCAATAAATTAAGACTTAAGAGATTTGTTTGGGAAATGTACCATCTGATAATCTCATACATCGAAACGTTATTTGACTCTGTAGTATAAATAAAATTAATTCCAATCGACTGGTATACCATTTCAATAAAGATGCCCTTTGATAACAGATATAGGCACAAAGGGATAGTTGGTATTAATACTCCAAGGAAAAATAATCCAATCAAAGAAAACAATTCCCTATATGCTTTCTTTAGTATAAAATCAATCAATATATAAATACAAAATACTAGCCAAATCCCTATCATATTTGCTTTCGTAAAAAATACAATAGCGAAAAATGCACCTGATACTACGATGTCATTTTTGCTGAAATCGCTTTGTATAAACAGTTTTAAAAAAATGTATAATGAATAAGCCAAAAAAGGTAAAATAAAACCTTCTAAACTCCAACCGCCATCAAAAAAATACTCATAAATTATAAAGATAATTGCTAAAGTTAAAATTGTTTGCTTATTTCCAGTAAATAACCTTGAAATCTTATAGCTAGCTACAAAGAAAAGAAATGTGCAAAATAGGTATAAAAATTTAATTCCTAAAGCACCACCAATAAGATATCCTAGGTAGTTCAGTAAAAAAACAACTGGCCCCTTATGATCAAATAGGTCTGCATACATCAATTCTCCTCTATTCATTGCATACCCAAAATATTCAAAAATACTAGCATCTGAAAACGGTATTCCTTGTTTGACATTTGTTACCATCGAGAACCAGACTAAAACAGTAAAGAGCAAAGAAATACTCATCACTAAAATACTCATTTTTTTCAATTATATTCACCTCAACTTTTCACTTTATCAGTCTATCATATTTCCTAAAAAAAAAAGTATTTTCTGCTTTGTATTTTCTTACGTTTATCCGTCCTATTTGAATTTTCCCTTGAAAACCAGTATAATGGTAGAATGCTATGTGACTAGAAAGGAAGTTGGATGAAGCAATCTATTTCAAATCTCAAGTTAGCTGAGCGTGGGGCCATTATCAGTATTTCGACCTACCTGCTCTTGTCTGCGGCCAAATTGGCAACTGGTCATCTTCTTCATTCATCCAGTTTGGTGGCCGATGGTTTTAACAACGTCTCGGACATCATTGGAAATGTTGCCCTCTTGATAGGGATTCGGATGGCGCGCCAGCCTGCAGACCGTGACCACCGTTTTGGTCACTGGAAGATTGAGGATTTGGCAAGCTTAATCACTTCCATCATCATGTTTTATGTCGGTTTCGATGTACTTCAGGATACCATTCAAAAAATTCTCAGTCATGAAGAAACGGTCATTGATCCTCTTGGTGCAACTCTAGGAATCATTTCTGCAGCGATTATGTTTATGGTTTATCTCTACAACACTCGCCTCAGTAAGAAATCCAACTCCAAGGCACTGAAGGCCGCAGCAAAGGACAATCTTTCTGATGCTGTTACCTCACTTGGTACTACTATTGCCATCCTAGCTAGCAGTTTCAATTATCCCATTGTGGATAAACTGGTTGCCATTATCATCACTTTCTTTATCTTGAAAACTGCCTATGATATCTTCATTGAGTCTTCCTTTAGTCTTTCAGATGGCTTTGACGACCGTCTGCTTGAGGACTACCAAAAGGCTATCATGGAAATTCCAAAGATTAGCAAGGTTAAATCACAAAGAGGCCGTACCTACGGCAGCAATATTTACCTGGATATTACGCTAGAAATGAATCCTGACTTGTCTGTTTTTGAGAGTCATGAAATCGCGGATCAAGTCGAGTCTATGCTAGAAGAACGATTTGGTATTTTTGATACTGATATCCACATCGAACCTGCTCCCATTCCTGAAGATGAAATTATGGATAATGTCTATAAAAAACTCCTTATGCGCGAGCAATTGATTGACCAAGGAAATCAATTAGAAGAACTCCTAGCTGACGATTTTGTCTATATTCGTCAAGATGGAGAACAGATGAATAAAGAGGCCTATAAAGCCGAAAAAGAATTGAACTCTGCTATCAAGGATATTGAAGTTACTTCCATCAGCCAAAAAACCAAGTTAATGCGTTATGAATTAGATGGCATTATCCATACCAGTATCTGGCGTCGCCACGAAACTTGGCAAAATGTCTTTCATCAAGAAACCAAAAAAGAATAGAGAAATCCTGTCATGAGACGGGATTTTTCTATTCTTTTAACTATCAAATTCACTTAGGTATTCATAGCGTTCGTATTTTTCAAGGAGTGCTTCGTTTTTTTCATCTAGCTCTTTTTGAAGAGTAGTCAGCTTATCAAAGTCAGAGCCGTTAGCCTGCATTTCCTCTTCAATAGCAGCGATACGGCTTTCCAAGGCTTCAATATCGCCTTCAATATTTGCCCACTCCTGCTTTTCTTGGTAGGTCATGCGTTTCTTATCTTCACGGACCTTAACCACTTTCTCCTTTTCGGCCTTTTGCACTTGATTGGCCATCTCTGTTTCAAAGGCTTTTTCATCAAGATAGTCGGTGTAATGACCAAAGAATGGACGAATCTTGCCATCCTCAAAAGCGAGAATCTTAGTAGCCACCTTATCCAAGAAATAGCGGTCGTGACTAACAGTCAAAACTGGACCAGCAAAGCCTTGCAAGAAATTCTCCAAGACTGTCAAGGTTGCAATATCTAGGTCATTTGTCGGTTCGTCCAAGAGAAGAACATTTGGTTTTTCCAAGAGCAATTTGAGGAGATAAAGACGTTTTTTCTCTCCTCCAGACAATTTCTCAATCAAGGTTCCATGCGTCGAACGTGGGAAAAGGAACTGCTCCAGCAACTCTGCAATCGAAGTACTAGAACCAGCGCTGGTCTTGACCTCTTCTGCCACTTCCTGCAAGTAATTGATCACTCGCTTACTTTCATCCAAGCCCTCAATTTGCTGAGAGAAATAGGCGATGCGAACAGTTTCCCCAATCACAACTTGTCCTGCTGTCGGCTCAAGACTTCCTGCAATCAAGTTGAGTAGGGTTGATTTTCCAACACCGTTGTCTCCAACGATTCCAATACGATCTTTAGCCTGCACCAAAAGGTTAAAATCTTGCAAAATGGGCTTATTTTCATAGGCGAAGGAAACATCCTGAAACTCGATGACTTTTTTCCCAATCCGACTAGTCTCAAAATTCATGGTCAAGTCTGTCTCAGCACTACTGCCTGAAACTTCTTTCTTCAAGTCATGGAATCGATTGATACGAGCCTGCTGCTTGGTCGCACGCGCCTGCGGTTGTCTACGCATCCAAGTCAATTCTTGCTTATAGAGTTGCTCTTTTTTGTGGAGTAAAGCTGCATCTCGCTCGTCTTGTTCAGCCTTAAGGCGAACATAGTCCTGATAATTTCCCTGGTACTCGGTCAAGCCTGCGCGATCCAACTCGAAAATCCGAGTTGACAAAGCGTCTAGGAAATAACGGTCGTGGGTAATAAAAAGGACGGTCTTCTTAGAATTTTTCAAAAAGAGGGTCAGCCACTCAATAGTCGCAATATCCAGATGGTTGGTCGGCTCATCCAAAAGCAAGAGGTCGTGGTTGCCAAGTAAGACTTGCGCCAACTGGACCCGTCTTCTTAGACCACCTGACAAATCCCCAACAAGAGTAGATAAGTCCTGAATCCCCAGCTTGCTAAGGACAGTCTTTACCTGACTCTCAATTTCCCAAGCTTGGAGAGAGTCCATTTCAGCCATGACCCGTTCCAAACGAGCCTGCTTGTCCTCACTGTAGTTGAGCATGATCAACTCATACTCACGAATGAGCTGGATTTCCTTGAGGTCGCTGGATAGGACCGTATCCAAGACCGTCTTGCTATCATCAAAATCAGGATCTTGAGTCAAGTAACCAATCTGGTAATCATTCTTAGCTGAAAAAGGACTAACATCCCCATCAAAGCCAGAAACACCAGAAAGAACATCTAAAAGGGTGGTCTTCCCTGTTCCATTGACACCAATCAAACCAATTCTGTCTAGATCATGGATGATAAAGGAAATATCCTTAAAAACGGTCTTATCACCGACGGATTTACTTAGTTTTTCAACGATAAAATCACTCATTTTTTCTCCCTCAGATAAGCATGGATAGCTTGACGGTCATTTTGCAATTCTCCATCGACAATGGCATACTCAATCTCTGTTAAAATCTCTCCCAAGTCTGGCCCTGGCTGATAACCATATTCCTTGATCAAAATACCACCATTAATCTGAATTTCTTTCTTGTCATGAATGGTCAAACTCTGATAGGTTACTGTGACGGCTTGTGGGTTGACTTCTTTTCCTTGAGCCTGACGAAGATTTTCAGCCTGTAAAAGTAAGTCCAAGTCAAAGCGGTAACAATCGCGCTTGCTCAATTCTCCCTTTTCACGCAAGGATAAAATAGTCAGTAAATCCTGAACTTGCTTGGCAAACTGGCGTGATGTCTTCCAAGCCTTCAAAAATGGCTGCGCATTTTCAATCTCCAAAGCCCACAGTAGAGCCGTCCAAGCTTGTTCAGAGGATTCAAAGGTAAAATCGTTCTCTAACTCAAACAATCTGTTAAGCTTGTTCTGGCTAGCTGCCATATCAGGGAGATAGTCAGAAGCTTGACTCTCAATCATGGAAGCCAAGCCCCTTCTCCAAAAGGGAGCCAGCAAGAGTTTATCAAACTCGACAAAGGTACGCTCTACAGAAATTTTCTCCAAAAGAGGCGTCAAGGTCTTCATAGCTTTAAATGTTTCTGACTCAAGCTCAAAGCCAAGACTGGCCTGAAAACGAAAACCACGCATAATCCGCAAAGCATCTTCGTTGAAGCGCTCACTAGCTACTCCAACCGCCCGCAAGACTTGCTTTTCCAAATCTTCTAAACCATGAAACAAGTCAATGATTTCTCCTGTCTCGTCCAAGGCAAAGGCATTGACTGTAAAATCACGGCGCTTGAGGTCTTCTTCTAACGAGCGAACAAAGGAAACCGCACTGGGTCTGCGATAGTCCACATAGACATCCTCCGTCCGAAAGGTGGTTACCTCATACTCCTCATCCCCATCTAAGACCAAGACGGTTCCATGCTCGATTCCGATATCGGCTGTTCGCGGAAAAATCTGCTTGGTCTCTTCTGGATAAGAAGACGTTGCGATATCCACATCATGGATAGGGCGATTGAGAAGGGCATCTCGAACAGAACCTCCAACAAAATAAGCCTCAAAACCTGCTTCTTTAATTTTTTCTAATACTGGTAAAGCCTTCTGAAATTCAGAAGGCATTTGCGTTAATCTCATAATAAGTGTTCTAATCCATAGACAAGCTCATGACGCTTGACAACTTCTTTAATTCCCAAATTCACCCCTGTCATGAAGGAGCTGCGATCATAGGAGTCATGACGGAGGGTCAATCCTTCTCCCTGATTGCCAAAGATGACTTCCTGATGAGCTACCAAGCCTGGCAAACGAACTGAGTGAATCCTCATGCCATCAAAGTCAGCACCACGAGCACCTGCAATCAATTCTTCCTCATCAGGCGCACCTTGCTGAATGGACTCTCGAACTTCTGCTATCAATTCAGCTGTTTTAATAGCTGTTCCACTCGGAGCATCCTTTTTCTTGTCATGATGAAGCTCGATAATCTCCACATTTGGGAAATATTTAGCAGCCTGCTTTGCAAATTGCATAAGCAAGACAGCACCCAAGGCAAAGTTAGGGGCAATCAAGCCACCCAAGTCTTGGGCACGAGAAAATTCTTTTAGCTCTGCAATTTCTTCACTTGTGAAACCTGTTGTTCCAACTACTGGAGCGAAGCCATTTTCAAGAGCAAATCGTGTATTTTCATAGGCAACAGCTGGTGTAGTAAAGTCTACCCAGACATCCGCTTCAAAACCGGCTAAATCAGCCTTATCCTTGAAAACAGGAATTCCCTGCCATTCTGACTCAGACTCAAAAGGATCCAAAACTGCTACCAAGTCCAAATCTGGATCAGCCAAGACCATTTGACAAGCAGCCTGGCCCATCTTTCCCTTAAAACCAGCAATAATTACTCGAATACTCATCTCTACTCCTATTTAATATACAAAGCCTGTAAGAAGACAAAGTGAAAATAGGAGCTCTAATCAAGGAGTATTTACTCCTTGGAAGAACTATCTGTTTCACACAGGGTAACAGGCGTGTTCAATTATCAAGATACAAAGGACCTTAGCTGCCCATGAAAAATAGGGGATGGCGCTGACTTTCCATGAAAGGCAAGACAGACATCTTTTTTCAAGAGGCAGGTAGTCCGTGTTCAATTTCTAAGATACAAATCCTTCTTGACTAGTCTTGAAGTGCTAACTAAATCACTGGAATATAACCCAGAGCAATACTTCCTGACCCTAGGTGTGTCCCAATGACACTACCAAATGTAGCAAGTGAAATATCCGTACCTAGTCCAGATTCAATCAAGTTCTGACGCAATTCCTCAGCCTTTTCAGGAGCATTTCCATGAATGACAATGACCCGATATTGGCCTGAAGCCGTTGTTTCCTTAATGATTTCAATTAAACGCTTGGTTGCTTTCTTCTCAGTACGAACTTTTTCGTAAACTTCAATCACACCTTGGTCATTGAAATAAAGAATTGGCTTAATGCTTAGCAGATTACCCAAAATCGCAGCCCCATTTGAAAGGCGTCCACCTTTCACCAAATGATCCAGGTCATCTACCATGATAAAAGCTGACGTACGGCTAATTTGAATAGCTAGCTTATCCTGAATGATAGCAAAATCATCACCCTGTTCTCGCCAGTTAAAGACGCTTTCAACCATGATACCCAGAGGAGCACTTGTAATCAAAGTATCTGGAAAAGCAATGGTTAAACCTTCATAGTCATCCACCATATACTGGATATTTTGATAAAAACCAGAAATTCCAGAAGATAGGAAAAGCCCCAAGGCATGTGTATAGCCTTGTTCTTTGAGCGAAGTTAGAATCTCATCTAACTTGGCAATACTTGGTTGACTGGTCTTAGGCAATTCAGAAGCCTGAGCCATTTTTTGATAAAATTCCTCAGCAGTCAGATTGATACCTTCGACATACTCCTCACCATCAATATTGACAGGAATATCCAAGACAAACAAATCTTCTCTTTGTAAGGTCTCTGCACTGAGATAGGCAGAGGAATCTGTGATAACAGCTAATTTCATATTAGAACTCCAAATTGATTCCTGGTAAGTCTAATGCAATTTCAGTTACTTCGTAAGTCAAACGGTTGAGCATGTTCAAACATGGACGAGCCAAAGTTTCCACTTCTTCTTGGCTCAATTCACTTGGTTCATTGACAATACGGCCATCGATGTGGTTTACCTGTGAAATGGTTCCACTGATGACAAATTTATCAAATACAATCATAAAACTCAAGACGACAATCAAAGAAGTCACTTGATTTTCTTGATCATGTTGAATCAATTGGAAGTTCACATCCACCTTGGTTTCAGGAGCTCCATTTTCATTTTCCCATTCAAAATTACGCGCATCAAAATGATACTGACTAACAAATTCTTGTTCACGTTTAAGATTCATGTCTTTCTCCCTCGGCTACAATATTATAAGCTATTGTACCATAATTTTTTATTTTCATCTAGTTTTCTCGGATTTAGTCAATCCCGATTTTAGCTCGAACCACATCTGCGATGGTATCAACATAGTAGTCCACTTCTTCTGTTGTAGGCGCTTCTGCCATAACACGCAAGAGGGGCTCTGTTCCACTTGGACGAACAAGGATACGGCCATTGCCTGCCATTTCTTCTTCCATCTTCTCGATAATAGCCTTGATAGCTGGCACTTCCATAGCCTTTTCCTTCATGGCATTTTCCACTCGGATATTGACTAATTTTTGTGGATAGATGGTTACTTCTGCTGCCAACTCTGACAAGCTCTTACCAGTTTCCTTCATGATTTTAGTCAATTGGACGGCAGACAATTGACCATCACCTGTGGTATTGTAATCCATCAAGATGACGTGACCAGACTGTTCACCACCAAGGTTGTAGCCTGATTTTCTCATTTCTTCAACAACGTAGCGGTCACCAACTGCAGTGACTGCCTTGTTAATACCTTCGCGGTCCAAGGCCTTGTGGAAACCAAGGTTAGACATCACAGTCGTCACAATTGTATTTTGAGCCAATTGTCCTTTTTCAGAAAGATATTTTCCGATGATGTACATAATCTTGTCACCATCAACGATGTCGCCATTTTCATCAACAGCAATCAAACGGTCACTGTCTCCATCAAAGGCCAAACCAATTGCTGACCCGCTTTCTTTAACCACTTCTTGAAGGGCTTCTGGGTGTGTAGAACCAACATTATAGTTGATGTTAAGACCGTCTGGTGTTTCCCCGATAACCGTCAACTGAGCTCCAAGGTCTGCAAAAATCTGACGGGCACTTGTAGACGCTGCACCATTGGCTGTGTCCAAGGCAACCTTCATTCCTTCAAGAGGAGTTCCAGTTGAAACCAGATAGCTTTCATACTTACGCAAGCCTTCTGGATAATCTACCAAGGTTCCCAAGCCTTCAGCACTTGGACGAGGAAGAGTATCTTCCGCAGCATCTAGCAAGACTTCAATTTCTGCTTCTTTTTCGTCGTCTAGTTTGAAGCCATCACCGCCAAAGAACTTAATTCCATTATCAAGGGCTGGGTTATGGCTAGCAGAAATCATGACACCTGCACTTGCTCCTTCAGTTTTGACCAAGTAAGCTACTGCTGGTGTTGCCAGAACGCCTAGTTTATATACGTGAATACCAACTGAAAGAAGACCAGCTACCAAGGCAGATTCTAGCATTTCTCCTGAAATACGTGTATCACGTCCTACAAAGACTTTCGGTGCTCCCGTTTCATGTTGACTGAGAACATAACCTCCAAAACGTCCTAGTTTAAAAGCCAATTCTGGCGTTAATTCTACGTTAGCTTCTCCACGGACTCCATCAGTCCCAAAATATTTACCCATTTTTATAAAATCCTTTTTCTATTTTTAATTCGTTTTTGAACTAGTTGCTTTCGTTGACGAAGATGTCTCCGACGAGCTGCTTGTGCTTGAACTTGGTGCTACTGGTTTTGTAGTGACCTTCATTGTTGTGTCAAATGGAGTAATCACTACTGGTAAGACAACCCCATTGCGGTCGATTGCCTGCAAAGGTACCGAACCACTATAGTTACCTGTAATCCGTTCGCTGGTTGGTAAAAGCGCAATAACTTTGTCAATCTTCGCTAATGTTTCCTGGTCAGTTGTGACCGAAACGCGTTCATTTGACACGGTTACACTATCAATTTGTAGCTTGGGATCAATCTGGCTTTGGTCAACTTGTGGCACAACAAGCATCCCATCTCTCTTAACCTTCTTCCCAACTTTCACTGTAATCTTTTGAGGCGTTGCCACAGCGGTCAATCCACTTGGAAGATTTTCAATGTTCAAGGGAACTTCAATCGTTCCAACACTAGCATCTGTCAAATCCGCTGTAACCTTAAACTTACGAGTACTTTCCTGCATTTCGCTCGCCAAAGTCACACGATTGGCACCTGTCAGCACAACTGAAACTTCTGAAGCAAAACCACTAATAAAGTATTGACTATTATCATAATGAATGTCTATAGGAACATTTGCTACCGTATTGGTGTAGGTTTCCGATTTGACCTGCCTTACAGTATTATTATTTTGAAAATTGGTCGATGTTGCATAGATAAATAAGACACAAGCAAAAAAGAGAGATGAAATAATATATAGACTATTTTTTCTCATTTTTCCAACCTCCTAGCAAACGGTCCTTGAAACTGACTTTTTCCTCAACAGCTGGCAAAAGAATTGTTCGTAGCTCTGCTTCAAATTCTTCAATCGTCAAATCATGCTTGAAAACCCCATTGTAGGTAATAGAAATACCACCTGTTTCCTCTGAAACGATGAAGGTCAAGGCATCCGACACTTCTGATAAACCAATAGCAGCCCGGTGTCTGGTCCCAAATTCCTTGGAAATCCCTGTCCTTTCTGTTAAAGGCAGATAGGCAGAAGTCACCGCAATCCGATTTTCTCTGATAATTACAGCACCATCATGTAGGGGAGTGTTAGGAATAAAAATATTGATGAGGAGTTCTGCCGAAATTTTGGCATCCAAGGGAATTCCTGTCGCAATGTATTCTTGCAAGGTGCGAACTCGTTGGATGGCAACCAGGGCACCAATCTTACGAGGGCTCATATATTCAACTGACTTGACAAAGGCACGAATCATTTGCTCTTCTGCACTAATTTGACTAGTAGAAAAGAAATCTGTCGCCCTTCCCAAACGTTCCAAACCAGTCCGAATCTCTGGAGAGAAGATAACAACCGCAGCAATAACCCCATAGGTGATAATCTGATTAATCAACCAAGAAATCGTTGTTAAACCAAGGATATTGGCTACAACCTGGGCTAATACAAAAATCACGACCCCACGCACCAAAATCATAATCTTAGTACCAGCTATCGCTTTTGTAAAACGATATAAAACATAGGCCACAATCAAAATATCAAACAAATTGATGGCAATACTCCAAGGACTAGAAAACAAGCTAGTCCAATATTGCAGATTGGATAATTGTTGAAAGTTCATCTGCTGTCTCCTCTCTGTCCAAACACGTTCCTTTCTATTATACCATTTTTTCTGACATTTTTTCCCCTATCCTACTTCATTTTAAATTAAAGAAAAAATATGATAAAATAAACTGATACTCAATGAAAATCAAAGAGCAAACTAGGAAGCTAGCCGCAGGTTGCTCAAAACACTGTTTTGAGGTTCCAGATATAGCTGACGTGGTTTGAAGAGATTTTCAAAGAGTATGACTAGAAAAAACAAAGGAGAAACCATGTCTCAACTCTATGATATTACCATTGTAGGTGGTGGTCCAGTCGGGCTTTTTGCGGCCTTTTATGCCCACCTACGTCAAGCCAAGGTCCAAATCATCGACTCTCTTCCCCAGCTAGGTGGACAACCTGCTATTCTCTATCCTGAAAAGGAAATCCTAGACGTCCCAGGTTTCCCAAACCTGACTGGAGAAGAGTTGACTAAGCGCTTGATTGAACAGCTAAACAGCTTTGATACCCCTATTCATCTCAATGAAACAGTTCTTGAAATTGAAAAACAAGATCAAGGCTTTGTCATCACAACTTCTAAAGGAAGTCACCTGACTAAAACAGTTATCATTGCTATGGGTGGAGGTGCCTTCAAACCACGTCCGCTGGAACTTGAAGGGGTTGAGGGCTATGAAAATATCCACTACCACGTTTCCAACATTCAGCAATACGCTGGTAAGAAAGTAACGATTCTTGGTGGAGGAGACTCAGCTGTGGATTGGGCTTTGGCTTTTGAAAAAATCGCACCAACTACCCTTGTTCACCGCAGAGATAATTTCCGTGCCTTGGAACACAGTGTCCAAGCTTTGCAAGAATCATCTGTAACTATCAAGACACCATTCGTCCCTAGCCAACTCCTTGGAGATGGAAAAACGCTCGATAAACTTGAAATCACAAAAGTCAAATCTGATGAAACCGAAACGATTGACTTAGATCACCTCTTTGTCAACTATGGCTTCAAATCTTCTGTCGGTAACCTTAAAAACTGGGGCCTTGACCTCAACCGCCACAAGATTATCGTCAACAGCAAACAAGAATCTAGCCAAGCTGGAATCTACGCTATCGGTGACTGTTGCTACTATGACGGAAAAATTGACTTGATTGCGACAGGACTTGGAGAAGCACCAACCGCTGTTAACAACGCCATCAACTATATCGACCCTGAGCAAAAAGTACAACCAAAACACTCTACTAGTTTATAAAAAAGAACCACGAGTCACATAGGATTCGTGGTTTTATAGTTCATCTACAATCTTGTTAGCTCATATCTTTCCCTTTTTTAGCAAAAATAAAAATGCCTATCAAACTGATAAAACATGTGATATAATAAGAACGGCACTAACAATACGCCTTGGAAAAGGAGGTATTACAGATGCTAGAACTTCTCAAAATAGTGCTTATCGCAGTCATCGAGAGTATCATCTCATGGCTGGTGACTCGTTGGTTAGACGATCACTTCGACAAGTAACCTTCCTGGTTAGTGCTATCTAACCCAGAAAAAATCCCCTCGGTATTGCAGTACCGAGGGGATTTCTGTTAGCACTAAAATGCTAGAACTTCTCAATTCCCCTTTATTATCTCACATACTCTATTCAATTGTCAAGAAACAGGTTGATATTTTATAAGTTAGCGATATCAAGCCATCAGAAAAATAGAATAAACCAATCACACTGATAATTCAAGGGAGAATATCTTTATAGTTCATCGGCTAATTTATTTATCTTTCTGAGTCTGTGGTTGACACCACTTTTGGTCAGAGGTGTGCTGAGACTATCTGCTAACTGCTGGATAGAGTAGTCTGGATGCTGAATCCGCAACTGCGCTACCTCCTGCAAATCCATTGGCAGATTTTCTAAACCCATGATATCTTTGATTTTACTGATATTGTTGATGGTCTTCATGCTGGCAGAAACTGTCCGAGCGATATTAGCTGTCTCGGCATTATTGGCCCGATTGAGGTCATTACGAGTTTCTCGCAAAATCTTTACTCGCTCAAAATCATCACGCGCCTGCATAGCTCCGATGACTATCAAGAAGTCCATAATATCTTCGGCACGCTGGAGATAGGTAACAGCTCCCTTCTTGCGCTCAAGCACCTTGGCATCCAGTAAAAACTGCTGAAGAAGAGAGGCAAGCCCTTGCGCGTGATCCAGATAAACAGAACTGATTTCCAACTGGTACTTACCTGATTCAGGGTCACGAATGCTGCCATTTGCCAAGAAAGCACCACAGAGATAGGCACGGCCTGCTTCCTCGTCTGATAAAATCGCCCCATCAATACCTGTTTCCAGACCAAAGAAGGAGTCGGCCAAGTGCAAATCACTCAATAAATCCTGCACCTTTTCATCAGTAAAGACAGTATAGACCCGATTCTTGCGAAGATTGCTCCGTTGGTGGTGGCGAATTTCTGATTTGATTTCATAGAAATGAAGAAAGGACTCATAGAGGTGACGAGCCAGCTTGGCATTTTCTGTCACGACGGACAAGGTCAAGCCCGAAGTCGAGAGACCGATGCTACCAGACATCTTGATAATGGCAGATAATTCATGCCGGCTTAGATGGTGCTGACCTAGAATTTCTTCTTTTACTGCTACTGTGAAACTCATTTTCTCACCTGTATAATCCGCATCAACTCATCCACGAGCAAATCCCCATCGTGGAAGGCACCACCATTTTCCAGACGGAGGAAGTTGGATGAAATCACGCGCGGAACTTGCTTACAAAGACCAGCAAAATCATGTTCCACCTGCACCAAGTATTCATCAAACCGGTTGGAATTCATGTATTCCTGAGGTACTTTTTCAATATTCACCAAGACAGTATCGATAAAAGGTCGGCCAAGATGACGATGCAAGACTTCCACGTGATCACTATCTGTAAAGTGTTCTGTCTCCCCACGTTGGGTCATAATATTGCAGACATAGGCAATTTCTGCCTTGGTTTCCAAAAGCGCCTGCCCGATTTCTTTAATCACGATATTAGGTAAAATCGAGGTAAAGAGTGAACCAGGTCCAAGGACAATCATGTCACTTTCAAGAATGGTCTGCACCACTCGACGGCTAGCCAGAGGCGTATCATCGTTGAGAGTATTGGTCACATAAACATGGTCAATCATGCCTGGATGGTCTGCAATATGGCTCTCTCCAGCCACTTCTGTCCCATCCTGAAAGACTGCATGCAGGGTCAAAGGATGGTCGCTGGAAGGATAAATTTTCCCTGTTGTATGGAAAAATTTACTCAGTAACTGCATGGCATTATAGGTCGAACCCTGCATTTCTGACAGACCAGCAATGATGAGATTGCCCAATGGATGGCCAGCAAAGGCTCCTGCATCTTCAGAAAAGCGATACTGAAAGACTTTCTCATAAAACTTAGGCATATCCGACATAGCTACAAGGACATTGCGGAGATCGCCTGGTGGTGTCAACTGCTGCATATTTTTTCGGAGTTCACCTGATGAACCACCATCATCTGCCACCGTTACGATAGCAGCGATTTCCACATCTTTTTCACGCAGGCTTTTTAGAATGACGGGGATCCCAGTCCCTCCACCAATCACCGTTATCTTTGGTTTTCTCATGAACGGTTTACCGTTTCCTTTCTTCGGTCTTTGTCACGATGTCCTTCATTGACAGGCCAAGTCTTGGATAAGTCCTGCGCCAAGCGTTTAGCAAAGGCCACACTACGGTGTTGCCCACCCGTACAACCCATGGCAATGGTTAAAACTGACTTACCTTCCTTTTGGTAACTTGGCAGAATAGGCTCAATTAAGGCCAACAAATGTTGATAAAATTCTTCTGACTCAGGATGGTTCATGACATAATCATAAACAGGTTCATCCACACCCGTTTGGTTTCTCAATTCTGGAAGGTAATATGGATTTGGCAAAAAGCGCACATCAAAGACTAGGTCCGCATCAATCGGGATTCCATATTTAAAGCCAAAAGACATGACTTCGATACGGAAAGACTGGGCTTGCTCTTGATCTGAAAACTGCTCTGCAATGCTTTTACGCAGCTCACGCGGAGTGAGTTCAGTCGTATCCACCACATTTTGGCTCATATTTTTTAAAGGTGCCAAGAGCTCGCGCTCTAGCTTGATTCCGTCTAAAATCCGTCCGTCTGCTGCTAGTGGGTGACTCCGTCTGGTTTCCTTGTAACGAGCGACCAATTCCTTATCAGCTGCATCCAAAAAGAGGATTTTAAAGTCCAGTTCTTCCTTGTTCTCCAACTCATCCAAAACAGCTTGAATCTCTGAAAAGAAAGAACGACTACGCATATCCACCACCAAGGCCAACTTATGGTCATCTTCCTTTGTTTCCACCAACTGCAAAAACTTAGGCAAGAGAGCTGGAGGCATATTATCAATAGTGAAATAACCTAGATCCTCAAAAGACTGAATGGCCACGGTTTTCCCTGCACCACTCATCCCTGTCACAATCACCAAGTGAAGTTGTTTCTTTGTCATCTTTTTCTCCTTATATCAAAAGAAGTTTGGCAGAACCAAACTTCAACTAGCTTATCCAATCTCTGCGATGACTTCGATTTCGACTTTGACATCACGAGGAAGACGAGCTACCTCTACTGCTGAACGAGCTGGAAATTCCTCTTTAAAGGCCGTTTGGTAAACCTCGTTAAAAGGAACAAAGTCGTTCATATCGCTCAAGAAGCAAGTTGTTTTGACAACATGGTCAAAGTCTGTTCCTGCTTCTGCCAAAATAGCACCAATATTTTTCAAGACTTGTTCTGTCTGTTCTTGGATCGTTTCTCCAACGATTTCCCCAGTTTCAGGAGAGAGAGGAACTTGACCACTAGCAAACAAAAGGTTGCCTACGATTTTTCCTTGAACATATGGTCCGATAGCCTTTGGAGCCTTATCAGTATGAATTGTTTTTGCCATTTTCTTTTCCTCACAATTTTTCTAAGATTGCATCCCAAGCCTCATCCATCCCTGCCTTGCTGACAGATGAAAAGAGGATGAAGTCATCACTTGGGTCAAAGTTTAATTTCTTTTTGATTGCTGATTCGTGCTTGTTCCATTTACCACGAGGAATCTTGTCCGCCTTGGTCGCAACGATGATAACCGGAATCTCGTAATACTTGAGAAATTCGTACATCTGCACATCATCTACTGACGGGTCATGACGAAGGTCAACTAGACTGACTACCGCACGAAGATTTTCCCGAGTCGTTAGGTACTCCTCAATCATGCGCCCCCACTTTTCACGTTCCTTTTTAGAAACACGGGCATAGCCATAACCAGGCACATCCACAAAGCGCATCTTGTCATCGATATTAAAGAAGTTGAGAAGCTGGGTTTTACCAGGTTTTCCTGATGTACGAGCGAGATTCTTGCGATTGAGCATGGTGTTGATAAAGCTGGACTTACCAACATTTGAACGCCCTGCTAAGGCAATCTCTGGTAGTTCATCCTGCGGATAGTGGGATTTATTGGCCGCACTGAGCAAGATTTCAGCATTGTGTGTATTAAGTTCCATAGTCACCTCTAGGCTGTCTCTAGGATTGGTTTATCCGTTCCATCGACAGCTTCTTTAGTGATGCGGACCAATTTCACATTTTCCTGACTCGGTACTTCAAACATAACATCTAACATGGTTTCTTCGATGATAGAGCGAAGACCACGCGCACCAGTTTTGCGTTCGATGGCTTTATTGGCAATCTCTTGAAGGGCTTCGTCGTCAAATTCCAACTCGACATCATCATAAGAAAGTAAGGTTTGATATTGTTTCACCAAAGCATTTCTTGGCTCTTTCAAGATGCGAACCAAATCATCTACTGTCAACTGTTCAAGAGCAGCAAAAACAGGCAAGCGTCCAATCAACTCTGGGATAATACCAAATTTTTGAATATCTTCTGCGATGATTTCTTGCATGTAGGAGCTATTTTCGTCAATCGCCTTGTTGTTTTGACCAAAGCCGATAACCTTTTCACCCAGACGTTGTTTGACGATTTCTTCAATACCATCAAAGGCACCACCCACGATGAAGAGGATATTTTTGGTATCCACTTGAATCATCTCTTGTTGTGGATGTTTACGTCCACCTTGAGGCGGTACGCTGGCAACAGTTCCCTCGATAATCTTGAGAAGGGCTTGTTGCACCCCTTCACCAGAAACGTCACGTGTGATAGATACATTCTCGCTTTTCTTAGCAATCTTGTCAATTTCATCCACGTAGATAATCCCGCGCTCTGCACGTTCGATGTTAAAGTCAGCAGCCTGCAAGAGTTTGAGGAGAATATTTTCCACATCCTCACCTACATAACCAGCCTCAGTAAGAGCTGTTGCATCCGCAATCGCAAAAGGTACATTCAAGCTCTTAGCCAAGGTCTGAGCAAGGAAAGTTTTCCCTGAACCAGTTGGGCCAATCATCAAGATGTTTGACTTCTGCAAATCCACATCTTCTGACTCTTCACGCGTATCGTGGAAATTGATGCGTTTGTAATGGTTATATACTGCTACTGCCAAGGCACGTTTGGCACGATCTTGACCGATAACATAGTGGTTCAAGATATGGAGGAGTTCAATTGGTTTTGGAACTTCAGACAAGTCTGCCAAGACTTCTTCCGCCAACTCTTCCCGAATGATTTCCTGGGCTAACTCCACGCATTCATTACAGATAAAAGCGTTATTGCCAGCGATTATTTTTTGTACTTCTTCTTGGCTTTTGCCACAAAATGAGCAATAAACCATCATATCATTATTCCTAGTTGTAGGCATGATTTCCTTCCGTTCTATTCTATACTATCATTCTATCTAAAATAAGGTCATGTAAAAAGCATGGATACTATTGACCAAATTGGTAAAGGCATTTAACAAGAGCAGGACAGAAAGTCCATAACGCTTTTTACGAAAGGCCTGTGCTCCTGCAAGCAAGCAGACCAAACACAGCATGGCTGTGAAAAAACCAAATATACTACGCTCCATTAGACTTCCTTTCTCTTGCGGTATTGGATGGTAAAATCATAAGGATTTTTCTCATCTTTAGTATAGGATTTGCTTGAAACTGTCTCAAAAAGGGACAAGTCAAACTCTTCAGGGAAATAGGTATCTCCCTCCACCCGAGCATGGATTTGAGTGACAATTACTTCATCCAAATAGGGTTCAAAAGCCTGAAAAATCTGCTTCCCACCAATAATATAGAGATTCTTGTCTTGACCCTGATACCAGTCCAAGACAGACTGGACATCATGAAAAGTAGCAACTCCGTCTAGCTTTTCTTCCGAATTACGTGTCAAAATCAAGGTCTCCCGTTTTGGAAGCAGACGACGTCCCATTCCATCAAAGGTCACACGCCCCATCAAGATAGCATGATTCAGAGTTGTTTCTTTAAAGTGTTGCAATTCTGCTGGTAAATGCCAAGGCAGACGATTGTCCTTACCAATCACACCCTCTTCATCCTGGGCCCAAATAGCTACGATTTTCTTAGTCATGCTTCCATCCTTTTTACTGATAGTACTATTTTATCAAAAAACTCAAAAAAAGACTGGTTTGGGATAGCTTACAAGATAGAAAAAATCTGTAAGAAAATTCCTACAGATTTATATATGTTGATATTATTTCTTACAAACCAGGTGCTTGTCCAAGTTCTGCTGCAAGCATCCAGATTGTTTTGTCCGTTTCAGTTTTAGCATCTGCAAAGATACCGTTCGTCACATCGTCACCTTCTTCATCAGTAACATCCAAACCTTTTTGGAAAAGTTCTGACAAGTAACGGTAGATAACAAGAACACGTTCCAAGCTTTCTTCAACATTTCGGTATTCACCAGCTTCTTCTTCGATTTCACTGTTTTGAAGGAACTCTGTCAATGTAGAGAATGGGCTTCCACCAAGTGTAATCAAACGTTCGCTGATTTCATCCAATTGACCATCAAGAGCATCCATGTACTCATCCATTTTTGGATGCCATACAAGGAAACCACGACCACGCATGTACCAGTGCACTTGGTGCAAGGCAACGTGAGCTACATACAAATCAGCAACAGCTTGGTTCAAGACTTCCTTTGTTTTTGCCAATGCTACTGGTGCTGCTTTTGTTAATGATGTTACGTCTTTTACTGCTTCTTTTTTCAATTCTACCATTGTTTTTACCTCATTCATTATTTTTTGTAACCACTGCTTAATGATTACTACCTTAGTATACTACTAAAAAAACCAATAGCAAGCCAAAAGACTCACATGAGAAAAGTTGCAATAGACTGATAATTTAAGAATTATTTAGAGATTTTTTGATTAAATTTCATACCCCTTCGCTTCAGTAAAACAAAGAAAAAGAGGATGCAAATTTCTTGCACACTCCTTTCTCAACTTTATATCTTAATACCAAACGCTGACGTCGACACGACCACGAATTCCTTTTAAGTATTCAGATGAAGTATATTGCCATCCTTTTTCTCCCGAATAATGAGGATTATTCCAATCAAGCGCATCTGTATAGGCTGCAACCCAGTTGACATGTTGTAAAATATCTGGATGATTCAAACGAGTTTGCAAGAGTTGACGATAGCTATAAACTTTCACATTTTGATAACCAGCCTGCTTCATTGTTGCCATATACTTATTGATAATCTTGACCCAGGTTCCAGTATCACTTGGAGCTCTCTTTGTTTTATTGACATATTCCCAGTTCTCAACATCATAGTAGATAGGATATGACAAGTTCATATTGTATTTTTTCAAGAGTTCAATAGTCTGATTGGCATCATTCTCAGCATCAGTTTCATTTTCAGCATAAGTATAGAGGTAAACCCCATAAGGAATTCCAAGACGGTTTAACTCCTTGATATTATAAGCCAATTCCTTATCCTCAGTTCCACTATAACCCAAACGAACAATGACTCCATCTACTCCATTATCATCAATGACTTTTTTCCAGTCACTGATACGACCATTGTGCTCACTGACATCAATAACTTTTTTTACTTGATCAGTCCCAACTTGTTCTTCACGATGGTTAAAGAAATAACGTCTGCCATTTCGGTGAACCCAGCCAACATTCAGGTCTTTCTTTTCTTTTAACTCACCTGAGTCAGAAAAAATATAGCGAGCATCATTCATGACTAATTCACCAGTCGCCATAGCACCACTTTCTGTCAAATAGTAGTTACCCTGCCACTCATCTTTAGCCATGTAACCCCACTTCTTGAAATAGTACCACTTTCCGTCTACCTTTTGCCACTCTTGATTAGCATAAGAGCCATCAGACTTGAGATAGAAGTAAGACGAATAGGCTGGATCATAGAGCCATTCATTTTGCATCATGGCACCTTGAGCATTTAGGAAATAACTTCCCTGCCATTGGCTTTTAGCCATATAGCCCCATTTCTTAAAATAGTACCATTTACCTCCAACAGAGTGCCATTCTTGATTAGCATAAGAGCCATCAGACTTCAGGTAAAACCAATTCTTGTAGGCATTATCATAAACCCATTCATTTTTGACCATATAACCACCTGATTTCAGGTAGTAATTGCCCTGCCACTCGTTTTGAGCATAACGTCCGTCTGACTTAATATAAAACCAAGCCTTATAGTAGTTATCAAAAATCCACTCACTCTTGGCTTTGGAACCATCAGCCTTTACATAATAATCCCCATCCCAGTGGGCAGAAGCATTGGTCTTTACTCCTTCGCTCGTTTGAGTTTTATTAGAAGACTGATTTTGCTCTGAACTACTTGAAACTGTCCTTGTATCCTGCGAAGTTTTTGAAGCTTCAGTTTCATTTGCAGCGACATGATTAATTGACAAGCCGAGTAAACAGATACTTGCTAATCCAATTTTTCCAATCTTTGTTTTCAATCTTTCCTCTCCTATAAAAAATGGAACAAGCATTCGAATGCTGTTCCACCTAGCTTTTGCTACTGATTATTTTACAAAGTCAAGCAAAGCCAAGAAGCTTTCTGCTTCAAGTGACGCACCACCTACAAGGGCACCGTCAACGTCTGGGCAAGCCATGTATGAAGCAACGTTTTCAGGTTTAACAGAACCACCGTATTGAACACGAACTTTGTCCGCAACTTCTTGACCAAAGTCAGCAGCTACAACGTCACGAACAACTTTACACATTTTTTGTGCGTCGTCTTGTGAAGCTGATTTACCAGTACCGATAGCCCAGATTGGCTCATAAGCGATAACTGATGCAGCAACTTGTTCAGCTGTCAAACCAGCCAATGCAGCAGATACTTGAGCACCTACAAATTCAGCTGCTTTACCAGCTTCGTAAGTTTCAAGTGACTCACCACAACAGATGATTGGAAGCATACCGTTTGCAAAGATTGCTTTTGCTTTTTTGTTGATATCTTCGTCAGTTTCATGGAAGTAGTCACGGCGTTCTGAGTGACCGATAACAACGTAGTCAGTACCGATTTCTTTCAAAACTTGTGGGCTTGTTTCACCAGTGAAAGCACCTGCATTTTCAAAGTAGCAGTTTTGAGCAGCAACTTTAAGGTTTGAGCCTTTTGCAGCTACAAGAACAGTTGTCAAATCAAGAGCTGGAGCTGCGATGCCTGCTTCAACAAGATCTGATGAAGGAAGTTTTGATGCAACTGCTTCAACAAATGCTTTAGCTTCTTCTGGATTTTTGTTCATTTTCCAGTTACCAGCGATAAATGGTTTACGTGACATTTCACATACCTCTTTTTTCAATTTATTTTCTATTTATTTTATCACAATTATACACAGCTTGCAAATCTTACTAGAATTTCAAGCCTGCTGACATGTATTAATCCTTCCAACGTAACTTCTCAAAGTAACTTCCACTTGACTTGCCGAAGTGGAAATTAGTCTAAAACGGATTTTTATGGTGGAATTAAGTGTGAGACGTTTGAGTTAGAAATGAGGCTCACTATGACAAAACATAAACACCTTACCCTTTCAGACCGTAATGATATCCAATTAGGCTTAGAGCGCGGTGAAACCTTCAAAGCTATTGGACAATCCATTCTAAAAGACCCGACCACTGTCTCCAAAGAAGTCAAACGAAACAGACAAGTCCGAGAGTCTACGTGTGATAACCTTCCCTGCCCTTTACTCGATAAGGCTCCCTTTGTCTGTAATGGATGTCCTAAAAGAAGACAAAATTGTGGATTTAAAAAAATTTTCTACCTTGCTAAACAAGCTCAAAAACAATACGAACAAACTCTTGTTGAGGCTCGTGAAGGCACTCCCCTTAATTCTAAGACCTTCTGGGACATGGACAAAGTCATTTCTGATGGTGTTAAAAAGGGACAACACATCTATCATATCCTCAAAACTCACAATCTTGATGTCAGCTCCTCAACTGTCTATCGACATATCCGAAAAGGATACCTATCTATCGCTCCGATTGATCTTGCCAGAGCCGTTAAATTCAAAGAAAGACGGAAAAGTAAACTACCTTCCATCCCTAAAGAAGCTAAAAAAGGCCGTTCCTATGAGGATTTCCAAAACTATTTAGTCCTTAATCAACTAGACTCTTGGCTGGAAATGGACACAGTTCTGGGCAGGATGGGAGGTAAAGTCCTACTTACCTTCAACCTGTCTTTCTGTAACTTTATCTTCGCTAGGCTTCTGGATAATAAAACTGCCCTTGAGGTTACCAAACACCTCTATGCCATCAAGAACACTCTTCACCAAGCTGACAAAGATTTCTTCCAACTCTTTCCTGTCATTCTTACCGATAATGGTGGAGAGTTTGCCAGGGTTGATGATATCGAAATGGATGTGCGAGGAGAGAGTAAACTCTTCTTTTGTGACCCTAATCGCTCTGACCAGAAAGGGAGAATTGAGAAAAATCACACGCTGATTCGTGACATTCTACCTAAGGGAACTTCTTTTGACAACTTAACTCAAGAGGACATCAATCTCGTCTGCTCTCATGTCAACAGCGTCAAACGGGCTGCTTTGAATGGAAAGTCAGCCTATGAACTCTTTGCCTTTACTTATGGAGAAGAGATTCCTAAGCTTCTCGGCATTTCTAAAATACCTGCAGAAGACGTCTGTCAGTCTTCAAAATTACTCCAACATAAAATCTAAAAACTAATCTTCAACCCCATTCAAACGTCTCACACTAACTTCCACCATAGCGGAACTTAATCTGAAACGCTTTCAGATGAGAGGATTTTGTGCGCTCTTTTTTTCGATTCAGTTTGGTTACAAAAGCAATAAAATCAAGCATGATTAAAACCAGTGGAACTTACCCTGACACGGATTTCCACTGGTTTTTAGAATTTTTATCAGACTAACTTCCACTTGGATTAGCGGTGGAACTTAGTTTGGGAATTTACCTTAATCCTTCCAAAGATCCATGGCATTTCTGAAATCTGCAGATACTTGTGTCGACTGAGGATTGCTTGCTTCTCTCTCTGCTCGCTTAGCCTCGATTTGAGCCACACCTTTGATACCTTCATGGCGCCAGTTTCTCAAAATAGCCTGAATGTACTTCCAGTTTGGTTTCCCATTCAAAACAGCTTCACGAAGAGCTTCCTTAATCAAGTCAGCACTGGTTCCATCTTCCTTTAGTGTCTTGGTCAAATCCTCAATTTCAAAAGGAGTCAATAAGCGCCCCAACTCCTGCTGGAAAGTTTCCACCAAATCCTTAAGCTGGTTTTGAGGTGTCAGCTGGACTGAACTTGAATGAGCAACTCCAAGCAAGTCATCCAAACGTTCCAAGGCTAGACTAGCATCAAAAAGCAATTCAATTTCGCCATTCAATTCGATCGTTCGATACTGAAGGAGTCCTCTCTCCGTCAGATTGGAAATGGCCTGATTGACATCCGAAATTTCCTTGCCAATCCTTTCAGCAATCTGGCTTGGCGACATTTCATCCAAACCTGTCGTATTTTGCAAATAGAAAAATTGCCAGACCAGAAAATCGTCGCTAGAAGGAAAGAGTTCCTTAAAATGCAAGAGCAGGGCACTCGGTAAAACCAAGTTCCCTGATTTAAAAGCGTCTAAATATGTCATAATTCCTCTTATAAATACCCAAAAGCAGATGCATCATCTTGAATTTTTCTCCAGTCAAAAGGGGTTTCCTGATAGACTGCATAGTTTACCCAGTTACTGAAAAAGAGGGCTGCTGATGAAGACCAACAAAGACAAGGTGTCTGATTGACATCATCATCCTTAAAGTAATTTTCTGGAATATGTGGGTCTAAACCTGCATCACGATCCCTAAAATACTCTTTTGCCAAGGTATCACGGTCATACTCCAAATGCCCAAAACTATAAATTTCTCGTAAATCACGACTGGCCAAAATCGAAACCCCAACCTGAGGACCTTCTGATAAAATCTCGAGATTGGTTTTGTTTAAGATCTCATCCTTAGAAATCTCCGTGTGCCGTGAATGAGGGGATACATAGCTATCGTCAAAGCCTCTAAAAAGAAGATGACCTTCCTTTAAGGTGTCCTGAGGATAGATACCCGATAACTTACTGTCCATCTGGTATTTTTCCACTCCATAGCGCAGATAAAGCCCCGCCTGAGCACCCCAACAGATATGAAGAGTCGAATAGACATGGTTCTTAGACCACTCAAGCACCCGACTGAATTCCTCCCAATAGTCCACTTCCTCAAATGGTAAATGCTCAACTGGAGCACCCGTGATGATCATCCCATCAAAATACTCATCCTTGACTTCTGGGAAGGTTTTATAAAATGTCTCCATGTGTTCTGAACGAGTTGTTTTAGAACGATGGCTCTCCATATAGAGAAAATCAATGTCCAGTTGTAGGGGTGTATTGGCCAAATGGCGCAATAACTGAGTCTCTGTCACCATTTTCTGTGGCATAAGATTTAAGATTAAAATCTTCAAGGGACGGATATCTTGGTGGGCCGCACGTTGATCATCCATGACAAAGATATTCTCTGTCCGTAAAATCTCAACAGCTGGTAATTTTTTATCAATTCGAATCGGCATAACCCTCTCCTAACTGTACTCTTTCAGGAATAATTACTTGTGTTTGAAACTAAAACTCAAACACTTGTTCCCTTTATTATACTGTAAGAAGATATAGTTTTCAATTATAGTTTTTCTCTAACTAGCTATAGTCTATTTTTATATCCTAATGTAGAGAAAACAGCCCTAGGGACTGTTTTTCATTAATAATGCATGAGAACTTTGTAATCGTAGTCACCGATTTTTTCACGGCCGTTCAATTCATCCAATTCAACAAGGAAGGCACAACCTGCTACAACACCACCAAGTTTTTCAATCATCTCAATAGTTGCCTTAACAGTTCCACCTGTTGCCAAGAGGTCATCTACGATAAGAACACGTTGACCTGGCTTGATGGCATCTGCGTGCATTGTCAAGGTATCAACACCGTACTCTTTTTCATAGTCCGCAGAAATAACTTCGCGTGGCAATTTACCTGGCTTACGAACAGGCGCAAAACCAATTCCCAACTCAAAAGCGACTGGACAGCCCACAATAAAGCCACGAGCCTCAGGTCCTACAATCATATCGATTTTCTTGTCAGTAGCATATTGAACGATTTCACGAACAGCGTAGCTATAAGCATTCCCATCAGCCATCAAAGGACTGATATCACGGAAGGTAATCCCTTCCTTTGGATAATTTTCAATTGTTGCAATGTAATCTTTTAAATTCATCTTTTTCTTTCTTTCAAAGTTTTTTACTCTCTATTATAGCATATTTTTTAAGAAAGAAAAAAGGAAAAGTTAACTTCAATAATTATCTAACGATTTGATGATTTATAACTAGCCATGGCAATAAAGCCCAGTTTCTGTTTATTCTTAGCAAACATTTTATACATCGTTAAAAACTGCTTTCTATTCTCCTTTTTACAAGCATTTATACAAATTCTCAAAGTTCCTAGCCAACCTTCGTCATAAATCATACCTGATAATTTCATTAAGGTCATTTCACCAGTCAATACTTTCACATCACGATAACCTGATTCTATCATCACCTGTTCCCAACCATCTTGAGTTAAAGGACCTACATTTACATGAATTGCTTGTGACAATTCCTGTCTGACAGACTCTCTAGCTTCCTTAAGAAGCACATCATGTGTCAAGAGAAGACCTCCAGGTTTTAAAACCCTTAGATACTCCATTACACATTTTTTCTTAGCTTGATCGGCTTGCATAGTCAGCATAGCTTCATTTATAACAATATCAAAACTAGCATCTTCATAAGGAAGTTTCATTGCATTTGCTCTTTCAAACCTGATCAAATGACCAACACCTGCCGTTGCAGCAGATTTTTTAGCCACTTCTAAAGCTTGTCCATCCATATCAACAGCAGTTATCTTACAACCAAAACGCTGTGCCAACTCAATTGCTGTAGTTCCCCTATTACACGCAACCTCTAGTATTCTCTTTTCTTTTGAAAATCCTCCTTCCGCAATTAACCAATCTGTAGCACGTTTTCCACCTGGACGTAAGCGTTTTTTCCCCAATTTTGCTAAAAACTTATGACCTGCTTCTGACATTTGAACACCTCTGTTTTTTTCTTCATTATAACATAAAATGATATTATCTGACAATTCTAATCTATTATTTGATAAACTAGAATCAAAAGCACACAAGCTGCCATGACTGGAGCATAAATCTATTAATCACCTCTCTAGTTCAAATTCAACTCCTCCCATCATTTACACGTATGGATTACGACTATTTTTTGTACTTTGGAATTGCCCTCATCTTCATCCGCTGTATGAACCTTCACCTTCCTATTCGTAGAGGCACGATTTCGCTATCCCTTCCTCTGCCGATTCTTATTTCCAGCGTCAGACTTGAGAATCGCTAACAGGTTCACTAATAGATGGCCCCAAAGAGGAGTTGTACCTCAGATGAACGGAATGGACGTGTACCTAAAAAACGAGCACTTTCGTACTCGTTTTCTCTGTATAAACTACTGATTAAAGTGAGTTTACGTCAACTTTGATACCAACACCTTGAGTAGTTGTGATAGTCAAGTTTGTTACGTAAGTTCCTTTAGCTGTAGCTGGTTTTGCTTTTTGGATTGTTTCGTTGAAAGCTTTGAAGTTTTCAACCAATTTTTCAGCTTCAAATGATACTTTACCGATGATTGCTTGAACGTTACCTGCACGGTCAGCACGGTAAGTGATTTTACCACCTTTAGACTCTTCAACTGCTTTAGCAACATCCATTGTTACAGTACCAGTTTTAGGGTTTGGCATCAAGTTACGTGGTCCAAGGACACGTCCAAGACGTCCAACAAGAGCCATCATGTCAGGTGTGGCGATAACTACGTCGAAGTCCAACCAACCATCGTTGATTTTAGCAACAAGGTCATCTTCACCAACAAAGTCTGCACCAGCAGCTTTTGCTTCTTCAGCTTTTGCACCACGTGCGAAAACAAGAACGCGTGAAGTTTTACCAGTACCGTTTGGCAATACCATTGCTCCACGGATTTGTTGGTCAGCTTTTTTAACATCGATGTTCAAGTTGTAAGCAACTTCTACAGTTGCGTCAAATTTTGCAAAGTTAGTTTCTTTTGCAAGTGCTACAGCTTCTTCTACGCTGTATGCTTTTGTGCTGTCGATTTTCTCAAGAGCAGCACGAAGTTGTTTGCTTTTTTTAGCCATTTTCTATTCTCCTTGTAAGTGGTTCAATCGATTTTCATCTCCCACGTCACTCCTCGAAATGATGAAGTCTTGCGGGTTTTCAGTCTATTAGATTCTTTTCCTACGTCGTTAAGTTCCCTTGCTGTACCCAAGTACAAGCATCAGTCACTTGCCTAGTATGAAAAGCAACTAATAGACTGCTGTGAGATTTTCTACTGTGTTATTAATTAGTCAACAACAGTGAATCCCATAGAACGAGCAGTACCTTCGATCATACGCATTGCAGACTCTACGTTTGCTGCGTTCAAATCTGGCATCTTAGTTTCTGCAATTTCTTGTACTTGTGCACGAGTAACTGTAGCAACTTTAGTTTTGTTAGGTGTACCTGATCCTTTTTCAACACCTGCAGCTTTTTTCAAAAGAACAGCAGCTGGTGGTGTTTTAGTGATGAAAGTAAATGATTTATCTTCGTAAACTGAGATAACAACTGGAATGATCATACCAGCTTGGTCAGCTGTACGAGCGTTGAACTCTTTTGTGAATCCCATGATGTTGATACCAGCTTGACCAAGAGCAGGTCCAACCGGTGGAGCTGGTGTAGCTTTACCAGCAGGGATTTGCAATTTTACAAGTTTTTCGACTTTTTTAGCCATTTTTAAATCCTCCTTTGTGGTTTTGGCGGTAATTAAAGATTTTTACCTCCCACAAGTATGCTTTACACATACTCATCTATTATACACTATTTATCTATAATTGCAAGAGAAAAGTTTATTTTTTATACTCAATGAAAATCAAAGAGCAAACTAGGAAACAAGCCGCAGGTTGCTCAAAATACAGTTTTGAGGTTGTAGATGGAACTGACGTAGTCAGCTCAAAACACTGTTTTGAGGTTGTGGATAGAACTGACGAAGTCAGTAACCATACCTACGGTAAGGCGACGCTGACGTGGTTTGAAGAGATTTTCGAAGAGTATTAATCGACGTAATCTCCGCCTTCAAATCCATAGTATTCTTCCAAACTGAGACCACTCTCAGCAATTTCTTTGGCTTCTTTTCCGACATAACGAAGGTGCCATTCCTCAGCCATATAGCCTGTTTCCTTTTCCTTACCTTTGAGATAACGGACAACAAAGCCATAATCAGCAGCATGATCCAAGAGCCATTGGGCTGCTTTTTCTTCTGTCACCAATTCTCCATTTGTGCTAATCACATCAAAGGCCAAACCTGTTTGGTGTTCGCTATAGCCAGGACGGGCAGAGTATCGGTCAGCTGCAGCCTTCCCATCTTGATTGACATAATCTTGATAGAGCTTGGTCTGAGTTTCATAACTTCTAAAACCACTATAATGGTCACTGATTGGGAATCCTGCCTCTTGCATAGCTTTGATGAGTTTGAGCAACTCTGCCTTGGCTGTTGGGTTTTCCCCTGGATTGTAGTCTTTTGACAAAGGATAGTGCTTATTGGCTACGATGATTTCATCGTATTTCCCTTGTATACTGTAGTAGTCCCCTTTGTTGACCACTTCTGCTTTTTTCTGGGCAGCTCCTTGAGACTTACTTCCGACTGTTTCATCAGTTTTGGCTGTTTGTTCTGTCTTAGCTACTCCATCTTCATTTTTTGCTTTTTCTTGTGAACAAGCTGCTAGACTCAAGGCTAGCAAGGCTGTCAAGACAAGGTATCTTTTTTTCATTTCTACTCCTTTATTTCTAATAGTTTATCTAGTTCTGATGATAAACGTTTGACTAATCTTTTAATCTCATCCGGTTTTGTTTGGCAGGTTTCTGCTGTCATTTCTTCAAAGGGAACCCACCAGACTGGTCCACGTCCCTTGAGACCGTGACCATTCATATCACCTCTTCGTCTAGGAAACAAATGCCAATGAAGATGGGCATCACCATTTCCTAGCAGTTCGATATTCATTTTCTCAGCAGCAAAGGCCTTAGCAACTGCCTCTTGAAGCACACTCATTTCTTCTAGAAAACGAAGTTTCATTTCCTTTTCTAAATGGTGCAACTCGGTGACATGTTCTTTGGCTAAAAAGAGGCTATAGCCTGCAAAATACTGGTGATCTCCAATGACCACATAGCCTGTTTCCAACTCTCTTACAAAGTAAGGATTTTCCCCAGCTTTGATGAGGTCAATTCTCTGGCAAATTAGGCACATATTAGTCTACCAATGCGCTTTTAAGATAGGCATCAACCATACGCTCCGTTGCAACCACCGAGTCAATATGGGTACGCTCATAAGAATGGCTAGACTCGATACCAGCACCAAGAAGGGCATGTTTAACCTCTGCCCCTGCAGACATGGCTGCTGAAGCGTCCGAACCATAAAATGGATAGATATCCAGCTTAAATGGAATATCTTGTGCTTTCGCCAAAGCGACCAAATGTTGACGGAAGTCATAGTGATAAGGCCCTGAAGCATCCTTGACACAGATAGACACTGTGTATTCGTCTGTCTGCTGGTCATCGCCCATGGCTCCCATATCCACAGCCAGATATTCTACTACCTGAGCAGGGATATTAGAGTTTGCACCGTGTCCCACTTCTTCGAAGACTGAAAAAGCAAAATGGGTTGTTACAGGCAATTCAATCTTCTCTTCCTTATAGATACGAAGCAGGTTAAGCAAAATCGCTGCACTGACCTTATCGTCCAAATGACGAGACTTGATAAAACCTGTCTCTGTCACGACAGTTCGTGGGTCAAAGCTGATAAAATCACCGACCTCGATCCCCAAGGCACGAGTTGCTTTTCCATTTGTTACTTTGGCGTCCAAACGCACTTCCATATTGTCCTGCGTGCGTTCTGCAGTTCCTGCATCCTTGTAGACATGGCAAGAAGTTTGGTGGATAAGGATGGTTCCTGATATCTTTTGACCTGTGCTAGCTACGTGAACGGTACAGTTTTCTCCTTCAATCATGTTCCAAGGAAAACCACCAATACGATCCATTTTGAGACGACCGTCTGGTTTGACAGCACGGACAATGGCACCAAGCGTATCCACATGGGCAGTCACATAGCGTTGTTGCTCATCATTTTGACCTTTAATGGTTACATTGACACCGCCCTTTGCTGTGCGAATCGACTGGTAACCAAAACCTTCTAAAGTTTTGACTAAATAGTCCGAAATCTCACGAGTAAAACCCGTTGGCGACGCAATGGCTGTCAGTTCTTTGATATATTCTACTGTTTGATTCATTTCTTCACCTCTTTTGCTACCTATTATAACACATTTATCATCGGATAAAAAAAGAAAATCACTCCTGTAGACTTAGCTACAAAAGTGATTTCAGTGATTAATCCATTTCAAAAACATCGCTTTCTTGCTTGTTTGGTAAAACTAATGAGAGCAAGATTCCGACAATAGCTGGCACCAACCATGGAAGAGATGCCTTAGCAAAAGGAAGAGCGTTAACAAGGTTTGCAAGAAACTCAACCTTAAATGAGCTTCCTAGTACGCTTGCAATGGCAATAGCTGTAACCACAGCAATTGTCAACTGCATACCTGGTTTTGAAAGGGCAACAAATTTGTTGACAATGACAATCATAACGATAGCAATCGTGATTGGGTACAAGATAACCAGTACTGGAATGGAGTACTTGATAATTGCACTCAAACCAAGATTTGCAATGGCAAATCCAATCAAGGTAAAGACTGTTGCATAAACCTTGTAGCTGATTTGTGGGAAACGTCCGTTAAAGAACTCAGCTGTTGACACAATCAAACCAACAGTTGTTGTGAAGCAGGTTACGGTAACCATAGCTGCAAGGAAGAGTTGAGCTGTTGAGCCAAAAATTTCTTGAGTGGCTTGTGACAAGATGTAAACACCTGGCGTTCCACCCTTCATCGCTTCAGCTGGTACTGGGAAATGATTTCCAAGGAAACCTAAACCGATGTAAAGAGCGCTGAAGGCAAGGGCAACAACGATACCAACAACCCAAATAGTCGAAATGTATTCTTTCTTACTTGAAAATCCAAGTTGTTTCAAGGTTTGAACTGCGATTACACTAAAGGCAACAGAAGCAAGAGCATCCAAGGTATTGTAACCTTCAAGGAAACCTGTACCAAAGGCAGAAGCTTGATAAGCAGCTGACGCAGCTTGAGGACTTGTTCCACCATATTTGATAGCTCCTAGAACAACCAAGATAACAATCAAAATCGCAAAAACTGGTGTTAAAACACGGCCGATACGGTCCAAAATTTTTGATGGATTAAGCGAAATTAAATAGGCTGCCGCAAAGTAAAGAAGAGTGAAGACAATCAAACCTAGACCTTTATTCGCATCCGACAGAAGGGGGCTAATCCCTACCTCGTAAGCTGTTGTAGCTGTACGTGGGATGGCAAAGAATGGGCCGATTGACAAGTAAAGAACTGAGAGGTAAAGAGTCGCAAACCAAGGCGCTATCTTTGTTGAAATCTCGTAAATATATCCTTTAGGATTGAGCGTTCCAATAATAAGAGTCAAGACGGCGATACCGACACCTGAAAAGACAAAACCTGCAATGGCAGGAAGAAAATGTTCTCCAGATAGAGCACCTAGAGAAGGCGGAAAAATCAAGTTCCCCGCACCAAAAAATATTCCAAACAGGAGCAAACCTGTTAGGGCACCTTTTTTAGCCATGAAAATCTCCTTCATATTTATAAAATACTGACTTAGTATACCATGATTAGGAGTCTGAAAAAAGCATCACGAAGTAAAATGTTAAATGTTTTTAAGATTCTAAAAAGTATGAATTATCTAAAAATAAAACTCTCCTACCTAGACAAAACCAAGTAGGAGAAAATTCTTACGTTTACAGTTCTTCAAAGGCCAACATGCCACCCTGAACATTGATAACCTCATAACCTTGTTCAGCTAGAAATTGACAAGCATGCGCTGATCTAACCCCAGCTTTACAAATGACATAATGCAACTGGTCCTTGTCCAACTGAACATAGCTATCAGCCAATTGACTAAGCGGTAGGTTGTGGGCACCTTCTAAATGAAGATCTTCAAACTCATCTACTTCTCTCACATCCACTAGAGAAAGTTGGTCGTTTTGGTAAAGCTGGTAAAATGCGTCAAAGGAAATTTCTTTCATTCTTTTTCTCCTAATACTCTTCGAAAATCTCTTCAAACCACGTCAGCGTCGCCTTACCGTGCGTATATGTAACTGACTTCGTCAGTTTTATCTGCAACCTCAAAGCAGTGCTTTGAGCTGACTTCGTCAGTTCTATCCATAACCTCAAAGCTGTACTTTGAGCAGCCTGCGGCTAGCTTCCTAGTTTGCTCTTTGATTTTCATTGACTATAAAATGGTTTTAATTCTTTTTTTCAAGTCTGGCACCACTTCTGTCTCAAACCAAGGATTTTTGGCCATCCAGATTTGATTTCGTGGTGAAGGGTGAACTAGTGGAAAATAGGTTGGCAAGTAGTTCTGGTAATGTCTTACTCGTTCTGTCACCTTGCCACTGACTTTCTCCTGTAAATAGTAGGCTTGGGCATATTGCCCAATCAAGAGGGTCAACTGAATATCGGGCAATTCTCGCAAGAGCTGCGGATGCCATTTTTCTGCAAAACCTTTACGAGGTGGAAGATCACCCGACTTGCCATGTCCTGGAAAGTAGAAATCCATAGGTAAAACAGCAAAATAACCTGAATTGTAAAAGGTATCTTCATCCACACCTAGCCAATCCCGCAAACGGTCACCACTCTTATCTTTCCAGTAAAGGCCTGCTTCTTGAGTTTTAAGTCCAGGTGCCTGACCGATGATATTGATGCGAGCAGTCTTTGGCGCTGCAAAGAGAGGCTCAATACCACGCTCTGTATAGCTGGCATTCTGTGGATCTAACATAATAGCCTGCTTGATTCTTTCAATTTGAGACATCTGTTTTCCCTCCAAAAAGAAGTCCAAGCATACAATCTCAGACTTCTATCGTTTTATTTGATCAATTCATAAATAGCTTCAGCATAGATTGCTGCTGCTCGGAAGAGATCGTCCAAGGCGATAAATTCATTGGCTTGGTGCATGGTGTCAATAGAGTCTGGGAACATAGCACCGTAGGCAACCCCGCGTTCCAGCAAGCGACCAAAGGTTCCACCACCGATGACTTGCTCGTGACCTTTAAGTCCAGTTTGTTTTTCATAAACATTCAACAAGGTTTGGACAAGTGGATCTTCCATTGGCACATAGTGAGGCGTGTGACCATGTTCAGAAAGGCTAACAGAAGCAACTGGCAAGTTTTCAAGGATTGACTTGATTTGCTCTGGGCTGGTTCCTTTTGGATAACGGATGTTGAGGGCAATCGTATTGTCAGCACTTGTTTCGTCAAAGCGGAAGACACCCGCATTCATAGAAAGGGCACCCATCTTTTCATCCACATGGGCAATCTTGAGATTTTCCCCCTCGTGGTCGTTCAAAAGAATTTTTCCAGCGATATCAAGGTAATCTTTAGCTGGTCCAGCAAAGTCAAACTGGCTAAGGAAAAGAGCTAGGTAAGTTGCACCATTGACGCCTGAAGCAGGCATGGCACCATGGGCTGATTTACCAATGATGGTCACCTTATATTGACCAGCTTCTTCTTGAATTTCTCTTCTGAGTTTGTGTTCTGCAACAAAAGCATCTAGTTTAGCTTGTAAGTCAGTCAAGTCACCTGAAACAACTGCCGTTGCTGATTCAGGTACCATATTTTCACGCAATCCACCTGTGAAGCTGTGAAGACGGGCTGCACCTGTATTCTCACCTGCAAAATGGAGGTATTCTGTGATATTTCCTTTTTCACCATTGATGATAGGGAATTCAGCGTCTGGAGAGAAACCGAAGTCTGGTTTCGCAAGTCCTACGTGCTCGAAGTAGTAGTCCATGTCTGCCCAGCCTGATTCTTCGTCTGTTCCGACAATGAAACGAACTTTCTTAGAAGTTGGAAGGCCCAATTCTTTGATGATTTTCAAACCATAGTAACAAGCTGTTGTAGGACCCTTGTCATCTGATGCCCCACGCGCATAAAGGCGACCGTCTTTGATAGTTGGTGTGTAAGGATCTGTGTCCCAACCGCTACCAGCCGGCACCACGTCCATGTGGGCAAAGATTCCGAGAACTTCTTCTCCATCACCAAACTCGAAGTGTCCTGCATAATTGTCGACATTCTTAGTTGGATAGCCATCACGGTCTGCGATTTCAAGGAATTTTTCCAAGGCTTTGACAGGCCCAGGCCCAAATGGATGCTCAGCATCAGCCTTGCTGTCATCACGTTCTGAGTTGATTTCCAAAAGGCTAAACAAGTCAGCCAAGAGGTCTTCTTTGCGTTTTTCTACTTCTGCTGTAAAATCAATTGCTGTCATTTTTTTCTTCTTTCTATCTTTTCTCGATGATTTCATCCACTGGCAAGCGGTAGCTTGGTTCCAATTTTTCGTCTGTGTAACCCACTGTAATCAAGAGTTCTGGACGGAAACGGTCTTCGATGTCCAAAACTTCGTTGGCTTTTGATTTGTCAAAACCAAGAATAAGATTTGATCCGATTCCTTGGTCTGTAAGAGCCAGAACCAAGTTCATGGCAACCAAACCTGCATTGAGGGCTAGGTAGTCGCTAACTTGTTGTTCATTGTAGCGTGCAAATTCAGCTGGCAAATTCTTCATGAAGTATTGAAGTTGTTCTTCTGAGAAATTGTTAGCGCCACCAACTCGGGCAATCTTACGGGCACGTTTGGCAAGGTCCGTATCTGTAAACAAGGCAATGGTCACAGGCGCTGATGATACCTGTTCAAAGTTTGAACCGTAAGCCAACTTTGCCAATTCAGCATTTTTCTCACGAACGACCACAAATTTCCACGGCTGGCTATTGTGGGCGCTTGGTGCCAAGGTTGCGATTTCGATAGCCGTACGCACATCTTTAGGATCCACAGGCTTATCAGTGAAATGCTTGGTCGCATGACGTTTTTTGTTTAATTCAAGAAATTTCATAATAGATTTCCTTTTCTAATTCTACTGCTTCCATTCTACCATAATTTGAAAGAGCTTGCAGGGATTTTTCATGATTAAGTTTTTTTATCACAGCCATAAAAAATATATATTGGTTCATCGGGAAAGTTTCTGATAAACTAACAGATAACTTTACATTTGAATGGAGACATTATGAAAAAATTTAGCCTATTACTAGCCATCCTCCCATTTTTGGTTGCCTGTGGAAATCAAGCTACACCTAAAGAGACTAACTCCCAAAAGACAATCGTCGTTGCTACAGCTGGCGATGTGCCGCCATTTGACTACGAAGATAAGGGAAATCTGACAGGCTTCGATATTGAAGTTCTAAAGGCAGTGGATGAGAAACTCAGTGACTACGAGATTCAATTCCAAAGAACTGCCTGGGAGAGCATCTTCCCAGGACTTGATTCCGGTCACTATCAAGCTGCAGCCAATAACTTGAGTTACACAAAAGAGCGTGCTGAAAAATACCTCTACTCACTTCCAATTTCGAACAATCCCCTCGTCCTTGTCAGCAACAAGAAAAATCCTTTGACTTCTCTTGACCAAATTGCTGGCAAAACAACACAAGAGGATACTGGAACTTCAAACGCTCAATTCATCAATAACTGGAATCAAAAACACACTGACAATCCCGCTACTATCGATTTTTCTGGCGAGGATATCGGTAAGCGAATCCTAGACCTCTCTAACGGTGAATTTGATTTCCTAGTCTTTGACAAGGTATCCGTTCAAAAGATCATCAAGGACCGTGGCTTAGACCTCGCAGTCGTTGATTTACCTTCTGCCGATAGCCCCAACAACTATATCGTTTTCTCAAGCGACCAAAAAGAGTTTAAAGAGAAATTTGATAAAGCGCTCAAAGAACTCTATCAAGACGGAACCCTTGAAAAACTTAGCAATACTTATCTAGGTGGTTCTTATCTCCCAGATAAATCTCAATTACAATAATACTCTTCGAAAATCTCTTCAAACCACGTCAGCTTTATCTGCAACCTCAAAGCTGTGCTTTGAGCAACCTACGGCTAGCTTCCTAGTTTGCTCTTTGATTTTCATTGAGTATAAGATATACTAAAAGCGATTGAACCAGCCAATCGTTTTTAGTTTGCATTGGTTATCTTAGGGAACTCTTACAAAAAATCAAAAAAATTCTTCACATCTTCTACATACCCATGCTTTTCTATTAAGCTTGCTAATAATTCCAGATTGTGCCCCTGATAGTTATCTTCACGACGTAGCTCTTCATACATTTCGATAAAGGGAAGTCCCTTGGATTTGGCCAATTCCAACTCCGCTTCATAGTCATAAGCGACTTTACGAAATAGGATATTGACCAATTCCCCATCTTCAACCTCTATCACGATATACTGGGCACGGTGATTTTTTAACGCCTCCCAGTTAAAATAGGGCATGCCAATCGACCCTGGATTGATGATTTGTTGTCCTTGACTGCCATAACGAAGCAACTGCTTGTGGACATGACCATAGACTGCCACGTCCGTTTCCGCATCTAGCAGTTGGTCAAATTTATCTGTATCATTCCCAACCAACAAGTCACCCCCATAATTTTTGTCAGGTAAATTATGAGAAAGAGAAAAGCGCAGTCCGTCAATTTCTTTCTTTTCCAGCAAAGGCAAGCTTCGTAGCCAGACAATCGTTGCAGAATCCATTCGCTCCATCAAAAACTGGGTCATGCGCATTGACTGGATTTCTTGCGGATCTTCCAAACCATATTCGCCATCCAAGGCCTCAAGGACACAATCATCCCAATTGCCTCGAACACTGGCTGTGATAGGAAGGTCCTTTAACAGAGCGACCAAGTCATTTGCGCCTGGACCAGGAAGAAAAATATCTCCCAGAAGCCAGTATTCACTGACTCCTTGATTTTTAGCATCTGCAATCACTGCTTCTAGCGCCGTCGTATTGCCATGAATATCTGATAAAATTGCGATTTTATGGTTCATGATGGTCTCCTTCTGTTTGATAATCTACTTTTTCTTCCGCCACTTGAGCCAATTCCACTTCTTCCTGCGGGTTCAACTTCCTCTGCACAGCCTCTGCAACAGCTCTAGGCACACCGACTTCGACAATCTCATCCACACTGGCTTCCTTGATTTTGGTCAGAGACTTGAAATGCTTCATGAGATTCTGCTTACGTTTAGGTCCCAGCCCTTCAATGCCATCCAATTGTGATGAAAAGGAATTTTTGGAGCGCAGTTGGCGGTGGAAAGTGATAGCAAAGCGATGCACCTCATCTTGAATGCGTTGGAGGAGGAAAAATTCCTGAGAATTGCGAGATAACTCCACCACCTCCAGCGGATCTCCAAAGAGCAATTCATGGGTTTGGTGCTTGTCATTTTTTTGCAAACCTGCAATGGGAATATCCAAACCCAGTTCCTCTTGTATGACTTGTTTGGCGATATTGACTTGACCTTGTCCCCCATCGATGACAATCAAATCTGGAGGAGTCAAACCGTCACGTTGAACTCGACCATAACGCCTGCGGATAACCTCTCTCATACTGGCATAGTCGTCTGGTCCAACCACAGTCTTAATTTTATACTTACGGTAATCCTTCTTACTAGGTTTTCCGTTGACAAAGACTACCATGGCTGAAACAGGACTGGTCCCCATGATATTGGAGTTATCAAAGGACTCAATGCGAACTGGAGTCGGGATTTGGAGCAAACGTCCTAGATTTTCAATAGCCCCTTGGGTCTTTTCGACAGATTTTTCTAACAGATTGAACTTCTGCTCTAGACTGACTCTAGCATTCTTTATAGCCAGATTGACCAACTGTTTTTTCTCTCCACGTTGGGGTTTGAGAATCTTGCTATCCACCAAGGCCTTAACAGCTTCTTCATCAATATCCTGCGGAATTAGTACCTCATTAGGAACCAGGTGAGATTTTTCTTGATAAAACTGCCCCACATAGGTCAAGAAGTCCTCATCCGGATCATTGTAATAGGGAAAGAGATTGACATCCCGCTCAATCAGCTTGCCCTGACGAACAAAGAAAACCTGAACACACATCCAACCCTTGTCCACATAGTAACCAAAGACATCACGATTTTGCAAATCTTTTGCCATGACCCGTTGCTTGGTCCGAAGAGTTCCAATGGCCTGAATCAGGTCACGGTATTCCGCTGCACGCTCAAATTCCATAGTCTGGGCTGCTGCTGCCATCTTACCCTTGAGCTCATCAATGATTTTGTCATCCTGCCCTTTTAGGAAATCAGAAACCTCCTGAGCCATAGACTTGAAATAGTCTTCATCCTTCTTACAAATGGTATGGGCCATACATTGACCGATATGGTAATAAAAACAGACCTTAGAGGGTGGATTGGTACACTTGCGAAAAGGGAAAATCCGATCCAGTAGCCGCTTGATTTCATTGGCTGCTCCCACATCTGGATAAGGTCCAAAGTAGAGACCTCCGTCCTTTTTGACCTGACGAGTGATAATCAAACGAGGATAGCGTTCATTGGTAATCTTGATGAAAGGATAAGACTTATCATCCTTGAGCATGATATTGTATTTAGGCTTATTTTCCTTGATCAGGTTGATTTCTAGGAGAAGTGCCTCAATATTAGACTCCGTAACAATAAATTCAAAATCCACAATTTCAGACACCAGAGCCTCTGTCTTAGTATCATGACTTCCACGGAAATAAGACCTCACGCGGTTACGCAGATTTTTAGCCTTTCCTACATAGATAATGGTGCCGTTTTTATCCTTGTGAATGTAGCAACCAGGGCTGGTCGGCAGGAGTTCTAGTTTTGATTTAATCAAGTTGTTCATAATTCCATTATAGCAAAAAAGTAGGGAAAGATAGTCCCCTACTCATTGGTCTCATATAATTTTCGAAGTCTTTCAACATCTTCTTCCTGGATACCATAAAAGGAACCCGCAGGTTGCATGACAGACTTTTCATCTGTATGGTCCAAGCCAATCGCATGCCCCAACTCATGTTCTGCCGTATGGACAATGCGCTCATAGGAATAGCCATAGTCAGGATTGGATAGATAATAATGATTCAACCGCACCGTTACGGATAAGAATTGCCCTGTTAAGAGATTGGTCTGACTTTCCGCCTCTCCTGCCACAGGAGTATCTCCGTCATTCATCTCCGTAGCCAAGATATCTGCCTTGCTGGACTCAGTCACAAGTTCAAAGTTAAAAGCACCAGTTTGATTCCAATTCTGGATCGCTTCTAAATAAGCCTCTTGAAAGCGTGAATCCATCTGCGAATCCAGGTAAATACGAGCAGAAGACTGTGGCCACCTTCCTTCAGAATGCTGGTGGCTATCTGTCTGGTTCAACTTAGGCAGTTGCCCTGTTTTTTCCCATTGGTCGATACTTTGTTGACCAATTTTTACTGACCGCTCTGCTTGCTTTAGCGCTCCTTGAAAATCCCCGTTCAGATACCAGAGAAGTCCGAAAGCAAGCGTACATAAGAGCACAACTATCCAAACCAGGCGCCAAAACAAACGCCAAATAAAATAAAAGAAAGCCCCTATCAAACGAAAAAGCCAACGCATATCTCTCCACCTTTCTAGCAAATAAAGTCTATTTTACTAAAACAAGCTGAAAGAAAACTAAATTATGACAATCTCTCTTCTAATTTGAAATTGATTGGCAGGGTTGCTAAAAAACGTTCCAATTGTTTTTCCCAGTAGTACCACTCGTGAGTTCCAGCACTATGGCTATAGGTCACATCAAAGCCTAATTTTTTGAGGTTTTTCACTGCTAGATTATTGGCTTCATACAAGAAATCCTGCTCACCACACCATGCCCAAAGCTTGGTCTTTTTGTCCGATTTTTTAGCCAGACTTTCAAGAGAATAAGGACTAGCTGTCCAATCTTTAATCTCTCCAAAAACACCTCGCCAGTAAGCTGGTGTCCCCAGATTTTGGCTTTCAGGAGAAAAATCTTGAAAGCTAAGGGCGCCTGAAAAACTAGCTGCATGAGAGAAACGATTTGTAGCAAGAGCCAGTTTGAAACAGCCATAGCCTCCCATAGAAAGACCAGCGATAAAGGTTTTTTTACGCTTACTAGTCATATTAGGGAAGAAGCGTTTCAGAACCTGTGGTAATTCCTCTGCTAGAGCTGTGTAATAGTCGAAACCATACTGGGTATCGGTGTACCAACCGTTGCTGGTGTTGGGCATGACGACGATAAGGTTAGTTCCTCGAAGCAAGCGTTCTACGTTGGTTCGCTTAAGCCAACTATTATGATTGCCAGACATCCCGTGCAAAAGGTACAAGACAGGGATATCTTTACATTCTGGTTCTTCCACTCGATTAGCGTCAGGATAGAGAACATTCACTCCCCACTCCATATCCAAAACTTGTGAGTAATACTCAATCTTCATTACTGCCATAATTTTTTCCTCTATTTTTCTATAAGAAAAAGCCGAAATTCGACTTTCTCTCTGTTTATTTCAACGATTATTTTACTTCCATAACTACTGGTAAAATAGCTGGACGACGCTTGGTTTGGTCAAAAAGGTACTTGGTCAAATTATCACGAACCTTCCCTTTAAGATCAGCCCAGTCAAAGTCATCTCCTTGAAGATAGTCTTCTACCGTTTGGTTAATCAATTCTGAACTTTCACGGAGAATATCGCGACTCTTCTTGAGATAAACGAATCCACGCGTGTGAACACGAGCCTTGGCCACAATTTTCTTCTCACGACGGTTAACGGTAATTGCTACAATGAAAATACCATCCTCTGACAAGACCTTACGATCACGAAGAACCACATTTCCAACATCACCAATAGCATTCCCGTCAATCAAGACATCCCCTGCCGAAACCGCTCCAGCTGGGACAAAGTCTCCATTCTCATAAGCCATGCTGGTTCCCTTTTTAGGGATAAAAATGCGTTCTGGCAACATCCCAACTGCCATAGCAGCCTTAGCATGGGCATCTAACTCACGGTATTCCCCTTGAATTGGAAAGAGATACTTGGGTTGCAAGAGATTGATCATCAACTGCAAATCACGCGCATTTCCGTGCCCTGACACACGCAAGCTTTGAGTGATCAGTTTGACAACCCCTCCAGCTTGATAAATCATGTTTTCCACACGCGCCATAACTGCTTCTTTGGCGATAGATGGAGTGGTTACGATATAGACCAAATCACCTTCCTTGATTTCCACATAACGGTGGCGACCAATCGACATCTTGCGAAGACCATTGATTGGCTCACCCATTCGACCTGTCTCAAGGATGATCAACTCATGGTCTTCAAAACGAGACATATCTTTTGGCTTAATCAAAAGACTCTCGTTAGCTAGAGACAATTTCTTAAGGCGAATAGCAGTACGGACGATATTTTCAATATCAAATCCTGTCAAAACCACACGACGACCTGTTGCATCCGCAGCGTCAAACACCTGCTGGATGCGAGAGAGGTTGCTGGCTACTGCTGCAACGATGATACGACCATCCCAGTCCGAAATGGTTTGAGTGATCTCGTCCCCAACTTCACTTTCGCTAGCCACTTGGATATTGCTATCTGCATTGGCTGAATCGCTAAGAAGAGCCAGAACTCCATCACGACCGATTTCTGCCAAACGAGCGAAGTCTGTCGCATAGGATTCACTAGCTGTCTGGTCAAATTTGAAGTCACCTGTATAAACGATACTACCTTCAGCTGTCTTCAAGACAACACCCAGACTTTCTGGAATAGAGTGGGTCGTACGGAAGAAGGACACCACAGTCCCTCCAAAATCAATCTCCGTATCTTCATCGATAACATGGAAATCATTGAATTTCTTAACTGTGTCATTTCCTTTGACAAAAAGTTTGGCCAACTCAATGGTTAACTCAGAGCCAAATACAGGTACCTTGGCTTCAGCCAAGAGATAAGGCAGAGCACCAATGGCATCCGCATGGCCGTGGGTCAAGAAGACCCCAGCGATACGATCGCTATTTTCAAAAAGGTAGTCCATATTGGGAATGACCACATCCACCCCTAGTTGTTCATTTTCAGGGTATTTTAGACCTGCATCCAAAACGAAAATAGACCCATCGATTTCAGCGATATACATATTTTTCCCATTTTCACGCACACCACCAAGTGTTGTTAAACTGATATTACTCATTTTTCCTCCGAAAGCTTAATTTATCTTGATTATAGGGTTGCTTACCCTCTTATTCTAAAAGCACTATTACTTTTAGCCGAATCTTTTCCTACCATTATACCATTTTTTTGATGATTTTCAAAATGAAGATTTGTTTTCAAAAAAGAGCTGGTTGCCCAACTCTTTCCAATCTGCTACTATTTCTCCATCAAAAAGTCATAAATTTCTTGCACGGTACCCAGCGCCATCATTTCTTGGTCTTTGACGGTTTGTTTGAGATTTTGGTAAATTTGACTGTCTCCTATCTCCCGCTTTGGCGCTTCTTTATTGACTGTCATGACCCCATCTTTGATGGTCACAAAGCTTAGTTCTTCAAACACTTGAATCATCTTGACCAGCAAGATTTGTTGAATATTGAGATAAGCAGTCAAATCTTTCAGCTTGTAGCGAATATCAAACTCTGGGAACTGGTAGATGGTCTTGTACAATTTAGCAAACTGCTCTCTAGTCCCATAGCCTGTCAGATAGTAGGCCTTATCAATATCATTTTTGAAATAAACGGCAGAGAAATTCTGTTCCTGAAAAATGGTCTTCAGCTGAGTAATATCTTCAGGAATGGTTTTTACGACAACAGCTTCACTATTTACTAGACTCGGTAATTCTCCAGCAAAATCCAAGACTGGAACTCCTTCTGGCAAGACTGCATTCTTCCCGCGGATGTTAAAAAGTTGAACACCCTCCACACGCGCATCCACCATCATCAACTGCAGGGCAGTTTGACCATTCCATTGATTGACAGACAATTTGACTGCCAGCTCTAGATTCTTGGTTTGAGCATATTCTGTTGCCCATCTACCTTGGCCAAAGGCTACCACTTCAAAATTCGCTTCACCCTTAGAGATTTTCAGTTTGAGATGGGCATTGCCTGCCCCCATAGTACGAGCACTTTCGACCTGAAAATCCTTTATATAAAAGATAGGTTTCTGATTGTCCATACCAAAAGGTGCCAAGCGCTCAAAGTTCTTGACTGTTTCAAGACTCAAAGTCTCCAAATCCAGCTCTTCATCTAGATTTAACTTATTCTTGCCAGCGGCATCTGCACCTTTTTCACGGACATAATCTTCCAAGACCTGAGATAAATCTGAAAGTTTCTCAACTTCCAGCGTCATACCTGCTGCACCAGCATGACCACCAAAGGCGATGAAGAGGTCTCGATGGGGATCTAGGGCTTCAAAAATATCGACCGCTTCCACGCTACGAGCACTTCCCTTGGCACGACCACCTTCTATATTAAGAACGATGACTGTCTGTCCTAGTTCTTCTAACAAACGACCAGCCACGATTCCTAGAACCCCAGGATTCCAGCCTTCCTTAGCCAAGACCTGGACCTTCTTCTCAGGATCCACCATGGTCTTGGCTTCTTCATAGATAGACTGGACAATTTCCTTACGCTCTTCGTTTTTCTGATGAATCATAAGGGCAATCTCATGCGCTTCCTCATCATCAAACCCAGTCAGCAAATCAATAGCTGGGTTGGGATCGTCCAAGCGCCCCAAGGCATTTAAACGAGGAGCAATCTGGAAACCAACCGTTTCTTCTGTTACTTCGTTGGCAGCAATCCCAGCCATGTCTAGCATTTCTTGCAGACCAATACGCTGAGTATGCCCCAACATTTCCAGACCATACTGAACCAAGATACGGTTCTCATCTGTCAAACTAACCATATCAGCAATGGTACCGATAGCAACCAAATCAAGCAGTTCCACTTGGATTTCCTCTAAAAGGGCACAAGCTAACTTGAAAGCCACTCCGCAACCAGCCAAATATTTGAAAGGATAGTCTGCATCTGGATGTTCAGGATGGATGATGGCGTAAGCATCTGGCAGGGTTTCAGGCATGGAATGGTGGTCGGTCACAATGACATCCACTCCCATAGACTGGGCCATTTCAATGGCTTCATGACCAGCAACCCCATTATCCACCGTCACAATCAAGGAAATCCCTTCTTGCTCGATAAAGTATTTATAAACACTGGCATTGGGACCATAGCCATCGGTAAAGCGATTGGGTAGGTAAACCCGACACTCGGCGCCAAGCTGTTCCAAACTTTCCTTCACAATAGAAGCCGAAGTCATGCCATCCGCATCATAGTCTCCATAGATGAGAATATTTTCCCCTTCTTCAATGGCCTGACGAATACGAGCCACTGCCTTGTCCATATCATGGAGCAGATAAGGATCATGCAAATCCTCCAAGGAAGGTTCTAAAAACTTCTTCAGACTTTCTTCATCCTGAATCCCTCTCTCAAATAATAGCCGAGCCACTTCAGGACCCAGTCCAGCCTTCTTGGCTATCTTTGTAAAATCCGCATCTTCAACCTGCGGGGCAAACTGCCATTCATAAGTAGGTGTTATCAAAAAGACATCCACTCTTTCTAAGAATTCTATTGCTTCATTATAACATGATTTAGACGTTTTCTCTATCCAGATTGCTTTTTTATAAAATTTTAGTGAATTTTTTCAGATATGATTTGACAAGGCCATTCTTTTGGTGTAGAATCGTGTTATAAAATCTAACACAAAGGAGATTCCTTATGGCTTTAGTAGAATTTGAACACGTCGAAAAATATTACGGAGACTACCACGCACTCCGCGACATCAATCTCCGTTTTGAAAAAGGACAAGTCGTTGTCCTCCTTGGACCCTCTGGTTCTGGTAAATCTACTCTTATCCGCACCATCAATGGTTTGGAGGCTGTCGACAAGGGAAGTCTTCTAGTAAATGGTCACCAAGTTGCTGGTGCCAGCCAGAAAGATTTAGTACCGCTTCGCAAGGAAGTCGGTATGGTTTTCCAGCATTTCAACCTCTATCCACACAAAACAGTGTTAGAAAACGTAACACTTGCACCCATAAAAGTTCTAGGAATTGATAAAAAAGAAGCTGAAAAAACGGCCCAAAAATATCTGGAATTTGTAAATATGTGGGACAAAAAAGATTCTTATCCAGCCATGCTATCTGGTGGACAAAAACAACGAATTGCCATCGCTCGTGGTCTTGCCATGCATCCTGAACTCCTCCTTTTTGATGAGCCAACATCTGCCCTTGACCCTGAAACTATCGGCGACGTTCTGGCTGTTATGCAAAAATTGGCTCACGAGGGTATGAATATGATTGTCGTGACCCATGAAATGGGCTTTGCCCGTGAAGTTGCGGACCGCATCATCTTTATGGCTGACGGAGAAGTTTTGGTGGATACGACAGATGTCGATGACTTTTTTGAGAATCCAAGCGAACCACGTGCCCAACAATTCCTCAGCAAAATCATCAACCATGAAAGTGACAAAGTCAAATAAGGAGGCGCCTATGAAAAAGAAATTCTTTTTATCCGCATTATTGATTAGCCTTTTCAGCCTTGCTGCTGCAAAACCAGTTCAGGCTGATACCACTGTCGCAGATATTCAAAAGAGAGGCGAGCTAGTTGTCGGTGTCAAACAAGACGTTCCCAATTTTGGCTACAAGGATCCCAAGACAGGGACCTATTCTGGTATCGAAACGGACTTGGCCAAGATGGTAGCTGATGAGCTCAAGGTCAAGGTTCGTTATGTGCCAGTTACAGCGCAAACTCGCGGACCCCTTCTAGACAATGAACAGGTCGATATGGATATCGCGACCTTCACCATCACAGACGAACGCAAAAAACTCTACAACTTTACCAGTCCCTACTACACGGACGCTTCTGGCTTTTTGGTCAATAAATCTGCCAAAATCAAAAAGATTGAGGACCTAAACGGCAAAACCATCGGAGTCGCCCAAGGTTCTATCACCCAACGCCTGATTACTGAACTGGGTAAAAAGAAAGGTCTGAAGTTTAAATTCGTCGAACTTGGTTCCTACCCAGAATTGATTACTTCCCTGCATGCTCATCGTATCGATGCCTTTTCCGTTGACCGCTCGATTCTGTCTGGCTACATCAGCAAACGCACAGTACTACTAGATGATAGTTTCAAGCCATCTGACTACGGTATCGTTACCAAGAAATCAAATACAGAGCTCAACAACTATCTTGATAACTTGGTCACCAAATGGAGCAAGGATGGCAGTTTGCAAAAACTTTATGACCGTTACAAGCTCAAACCATCTAGCCATTCCGCAGAATAAGGAGGACACCCCATGACAGATTTATCATCTTGGACAGCCTATTTTCAGGATTTTGGACAATTTTTCAATGGTTTCCTCTTCACTCTTGCCCTAGCTATCGGATCCTTTATCCTCGCCATGGTTTTAGGCATCTTCTTCGGAGCCATGTCAACCAGTAAACGTCCGATATTGAGAATTTTGGCTCGCATATTTGTGGAGTTTTACCAAAACACTCCCCTCTTGGTGCAGTTTGTTATCGTTTTTTATGGCCTACCTCTTATCAGTGACCATATCATCATGATTCCGATTTATTGGACGGCTGTCCTCTGCGTGGGTCTCTATCACGGCGCCTATATCGCCGAGGTTATTCGCTCAGGGATTCAGTCTATTCCTAGCGGTCAAATGGAGGCTGCCCTGTCACAAGGATTTACCTATATCAGTGCCATGCGCTTGATTATCTTGCCTCAGGCCTTTCGTATCATTCTCCCTCCTTTGACCAACCAAATCGTCAACCTCATCAAAAACACCTCTACAGTCGCTATCATTTCTGGAGTAGACTTGATGTTTGTGACCAAGTCTTGGTCGGCTCTTAACGGAAACTACATTCCAGCCTTTTTAGGCGCTGCCCTGCTCTACTTCTCTCTTTGCTTCCCTGTTGCCCAGTTTGGTCGCAAAATGGAGCAAGCCAACAAAAAAGCCTATTCGCTTTAGGAGGTTACTATGGAATCCATTTTAGAAGTTTTGACCCCAGATAACCTAATCTTTATCTTTAAAGGATTTGGCTTGACCCTCTATATTTCTCTGATTGCCATCATCCTCTCTACCCTTATCGGTACGGTTCTAGCTGTCATGAAAAATGGGAAAAATCCTGTCTTGCGTATCATCTCCAGCATTTACATCGAGTTTGTGCGCAACGTTCCCAACCTTCTCTGGATCTTTACTATCTTTTTAGTTTTCAAGATGAAATCCACTCCAGCTGGTATTACAGCCTTTACCCTCTTTACCTCAGCAGCCTTGGCTGAGATTATCCGAGGTGGCCTCAATGCTGTGGACAAGGGCCAGTACGAAGCAGGAATGTCGCAAGGATTTACCTCTGCGCAAATCCTCTATCACATCATTCTCCCACAAGCAATCCGCAAAATGTTACCAGCCATCATTTCTCAGTTTGTAACCGTGATTAAGGATACCAGTCTTCTCTACTCTGTTATCGCCCTACAAGAACTCTTTGGAGCCAGCCAAATTCTCATGGGCCGTTATTTCGAACCAGAGCAGGTCTTCAGTCTTTATATCCTGATTGCCCTCATCTACTTCAGCTTTAACCTAGCAATCTCTAGCCTGTCACATATGCTAGCAAAACGTTGGCAACAAGCCGCAGAATAAACAGCCACTCTCCAGTTCAATTGGAGAGTTTTTTATGATAGTAAACATTTATAGATCTCAATTTGACACCATACTTTTTCTATGATAAAATGTAACAAATTTATTTACAACAAATCAAAATCTTAATGAAATGGAATTTTCTATGAAATCACTCAAAGGAATACTTTTTATCATAGCTAGTTTTGTCTTGACTATTTTGACTTGGATGAGCACTTCTCCCCAATTCATGATTCCAGGACTAGCTTTAACAAGCCTATCTCTGACCTTTATCCTAGCCACTCGTCTCCCACTACTAGAAAACTGGTTTCACGGTTTGGAGAAGGTCTATACTGTCCACAAATTCACAGCCTTTCTCTCCATTATCCTACTCATCTTTCATAACTTTAGTATGGGCGGTTTGTGGGGCTCTCGCTTAGCCGCTCAGTTTGGCAATCTTGCTCTCTATATCTTTGTCAGTATCATCCTTGTCGCCTATTTAGGCAAATACATCCAATACGAAGCTTGGCGCTGGATTCACCGCCTGGTTTACCTGGCCTATATTTTTGGACTCTTTCACGTCTACATGATGATGGGCAATCGCCTCCTCACATTTAATCTTCTAAGTTTTCTTGTTGGTAGCTATGCCCTTTTAGGCTTACTAGCTGGTTTTTACATCATCTTCCTTTATCAAAAGATTTCCTTTCCCTATCTAGGGAAAATTACCAATCTCAAACGCTTAAATCACGATACTAGAGAAATTCAAATCCATCTTAGCAGACCTTTCAACTATCAATCAGGTCAATTCGCCTTTCTAAAGATTTTCCAAGAAGGTTTTGAAAGTGCTCCGCATCCCTTTTCCATCTCAGGAGGTCACGACCAAACTATTTACTTTACTGTCAAAAATTCAGGCGACCATACCAAGAATATCTATGACAATCTTCAAGTCGGTAGCAAAGTAACCCTAGACAGAGCTTACGGACACATGATCATAGAAGAAGGACGAGAAAATCAGGTTTGGATTGCTGGAGGCATTGGGATTACCCCCTTTATCTCTTACATCCGTGAACATCCTATTTTAGATAAACAGGTTCACTTCTACTATAGCTTCCATGGAGAAGAAAATGCAGTCTACCTAGATTTGCTCCGTAACTATGCTCAGAAAAACCCTAATTTTAAACTCCATCTAGTAGACAGTAGGAAAGATGGCTATCTTAATTTTGAGCAAGAAGAAATGCCTGAACATGCAAGCATCTATATGTGTGGTCCTCTTTCTATGATGAAGTCACTTGCCAAACAGATCAAGAAACAAAATCCAAAAGCAGAGCTTATTTACGAAGGATTCAAGTTCAAATAAGCACTCATACTCTCCTGGAATTTCCCAGGAGTTTTTTCTACACAACCGCAAAAAACACTGCCAGATTTCTAACAGTGTTTTGAGTTTCATTTATCTTAGTAAACTGTTCTTTCAGTTTCTACATCGAAGAAGTGGGCTTTGTTCAAGTCAAATCCAAGTTCAACTGTTGCGCCTGTTTGCAAGTAGTCACGAGCATCAACTTTAGCAACAAATTCGTCTTTACCAACTTGGCAGTAAAGGTGAGATTCTGAACCAAGCAATTCTGATACAGAGATAGTAGCTTTTACAACTGATTCTGGGAATGTTTCAAGGAATGCTTCCTCTGCATTCACGTCTTCTGGACGGATACCGAAGATCAATTCTTTACCTTCATAGCCTTTTTCACGAAGAACTTTCAAAGCACCTTCTGGAACTTTCAAGCGGAAACCGTCTGAAACAATTTCGCTACCAACCAATTTCACGTTGATGAAGTTCATTGCTGGGCTTCCGATAAATCCTGCAACGAATTTGTTAACTGGGTTTTTGTAAACTTCTTGAGGAGAACCGATTTGTTCTACACGTCCAATAGTACCTGTACCAGCAGGGTTCTTAGTTGCTGACATGATAACGATACGGTCTGCAAGTGTCATCGCTTCTGTTTGGTCGTGAGTTACGTAGATAGTTGTAGCCCCGATACGACGGTGGATTTTAGCGATTTCAGCACGCATTGATACACGAAGTTTAGCATCCAAGTTTGACAAAGGTTCGTCCATCAAGAACACTTTTGCATCACGGACAATCGCACGACCCATGGCAACACGTTGACGTTGACCACCTGAAAGGTCAGCTGGTTTACGTTCCAAGAATTCTTTCAATCCAAGGATTTCAGCTGCTTCTTGAACACGTTTATCGATATCTTCCTTGCTGTATTTACGCAATTTCAAACCGAAAGCCATGTTGTCATAAACAGTCATGTGTGGGTAAAGAGCGTAGTTTTGGAATACCATGGCGATATCACGGTCTTTTGGAGCCACATCATTGACAACCACGCCATCGATAGAAGCAGTACCTTCTGTGATGTCTTCAAGACCTGCAATCATACGGAGAGTAGTTGATTTACCACATCCTGAAGGTCCTACGAAAACGATGAACTCTTTGTCTTTGATGTTCAAGTTGAAATCTTCAACTGAATAGTGTTCGCTGTTTGGATATTTTTTGTAAATATTTTTAAGATTTAATTCTACCATGAGGTGAACTCCTTTTGTCTTTTGATAGTTTTATTATATATGAAAACGCTTTACTTTTCTATGGCAAGGTGACCAAAAAAATAAAAAAGTTCTGTGCAACTTGCACAAAACTTTAGAGAATATCTGGTAAAATCAACTGATAACACAAGGTCAGGTCGGTCAATTCCTTCAACTGCAGGCCTGTCAATTCTTCCCATTTATCAATCTTGTATTGGAGAGAATTGCGGTGCAGATAGAGTTGCTGGGCTGTTTTAGTGAGAACAGCACTATTTTCCCAAAGAGAGAGAATGATTTCCTGAATCTGGTCTTGATCCAAAATCATCTGGTGCAGGCAGTCCTTGATTGTCTTCAAGTCCACAAGCCCTTCCCCAAGACTCCAGAGATAGAGTTGCGAAAAAGTGTGAACTCCTTGGTGACCCTGACGCCACCAGATCTTAAACAAATCTCGCTCCGCTTTGATTAAGTCTGATAGGGCTTGATGTCCAGCCTGAGACCAAACCTGGCCTAACATGATAGACAGACGCAATCCAAAGTCATACTCAACCGCTTCAATCGTATCACTTAAGATAGCTCGTACAGAGGTGTATTTGTCTTGTTGAAGCACGAAAACATAGTCCTGAGCTCCAACTTGAAGCACTGTCTGACAGTTGGGAAAAAGAGTCCGCATCATATCTAGCCAAGAAGCTAGATTTTCCTGCTGAAAATAGGAAAGATGGCAATAAACCAACTGAATCTTTTTAAAAGTTTTCGGTGCCTGTCCCTTGCCCTCAATCAGATAAGAATACCAAGGATTGAGCGAACGAGCCTGCTCTTGCTGAGTCAAAAGAGCAACCAACTGCTTTTCACGCTCGCTAAGTCCAGCTTCCTCCAGCAAAATCCACTGCTGAGAAGCTAAAGGGAAAGTGAGATAGCCCTCTCTCTTTACTGGTTGGTTTGAAATCTGAGCTTCAGGAAACCAGTCTTGTAGTTCTTTTGCCATCATGTCCTAGCCCTCCACTTTTTGGATGCACCACGAAATCAAGCTCTCAAGACGTTCCAGATTTTCAGTCATATGGAGATAGCCCATGACTGCTTCAAAACCTGTGGACATGCGATAAGTCACCACACCGGCATTTTTAGCCTTTGTGTGGCTATTGGTATTGCGGCCACGTTTATAGATTTCTTCTTCTTTTTCCGTCAGGACTTGCTCCTCCAACATAAGGGAAATCAAGTGTGCCTGAGCCTTGGCTGACACATACTTGGTCGCCTCTTGGTGGAGTTTATTGGGTTTGGTCATGCCTTTAAGAATGAGGTGACGGCGAATATACATAGAATACACCGCATCCCCCTCAAAGGCTAGCGCAATCCCGTTAATGAGATTGACATCAATCACGTGTCCACCTCACTCCATCCTTGGTGTCAAGGAGCTTAATTCCTTGAGCAGCCAATTGGTCACGGATTTGGTCCGCTGTAGCAAAGTCACGATTGGCACGCGCTTCTTGGCGTTTTTGGATCAGGTCTTCAATCTCTGCATCCAAAACCTCCTCAACAAAGACAATTCCAAAGACTTCTAACATATTCGCAAGAGCCTGCTTAACACTTGCATCATAGTTGCCAGAGTTAATCCACTTGGCCATTTCAAAGACAACTGTAATACCATTAGCAGAGTTAAAATCTTCATCCATTGCAGCCACAAACTTATCTTTAAAGGCCTGTAACTCTTGAATATCTACAGTCCCAGAAAATGGTTGCTCGTAAGTATTTTTGAGATACTTGAGATTTGTCTCAGCGTCTCGCACTGCTTTTTCCGTAAAGTTGATTGGTTTACGGTAATGCTGAGTCGCAAAGAAGAATCGAAGTACTTGCCCGTCAAGAGTTTTGAGGGCATCGTGTACGGTTATAAAGTTGCCCAAGGACTTGGACATCTTGACATTATCGATATTGACAAAACCATTGTGCATCCAGTAATTGGCAAAAGTCTTGCCTGTTTTGGCTTCTGACTGGGCAATTTCATTGGTATGGTGAGGAAACTCGAGATCGGCTCCACCACCGTGGATATCAATGGTATCTCCCAAAATCTCTGTCGACATGACCGAACACTCGATATGCCAGCCTGGACGACCAGGTCCCCAAGGACTGTCCCAAGAAATCTCGCCAGGTTTAGCAGCTTTCCATAGTGCAAAGTCTACAGGATTTTCCTTGCGAGCTGTTTCTTCATCAGTACGACCTGATGCACCTAGCTCCAAATCTTCCAAGGTTTTATTGGCTAATTTGGCATAGTTGTGGGATTTTTCTACACGGAAGTAGACATCCCCTTGACTCTCGTAAGCAAAACCTTTCTCGATCAAGTCTTCCACAAAATGGATAATGTCAGCCATAAACTCTACCACACGCGGATGGCGAGTCGCAGGCTTGACGCCCAAAGCCGTCACGTCCTCACGAAAGGCAGCAATGTACTTGTCCGCAACCTCCTGAGGCGTGATCCCTTCTTCCTTAGCACGGTTGATAATCTTATCATCCACATCCGTGAAATTGGAAATATAGGCAACCTCGTAGCCACGGTATTCAAAATAACGACGAATGGTATCAAAGGCCACCGTTGAACGGGCATTCCCCACGTGAATATAGTTGTACACCGTTGGTCCACAGACATACATCTTAACCTTACCGTCCTCAATTGGGACAAATTCTCGCAAATCACGAGACATGGTGTCATAGATTTTAATCATAAAATAATAGTCAGGAAATCCAAAATCCAAGAACAGTTAGTCTCATCACTGATAGTTCAATTGAATTTCAGTCCGAATGTCTCTAGACTTCGGAATCCCTTGCTCCTTTCTCATTCAGATAAACCACCTGGGTCTGTTTGACAAAGCCAATTTTTTCATACAAATGTTTGGCACCTACATTGCTATCTTCCACTGCAATCTGAAATTCCTTATCATTTTGCTCAATTAGTTGGTTGACAAGAGATTTTGCCAAGTAGCTTCCATAGCCTTTTCCACGTTCAAGTTCTGATATTGCTAAACCGTAGAAGTAATTCGTATTAGTCGATAAATCAACCGTGCAAGTTCCAATAACATGACCGTTTTTTAACAAAATATATAGGCGACTTTCTGGATCCTTCAGAGCTTCAGCGACATATCTATCCACAACTTCTCTAGATTCATGTTCCTCTGAAAATGCCTGAAATTTTAACTGACTAATTTGATCCTGATAGGAACGATCTGCTAACAAAACTTCAAGATTGGAAAGCTTTTCTAACGGATAAGGTCTTCTATCCTTACCTAACCAGGTTTCTGTATCCTCGTCTTCGACCAATCCCCAGTTGCTGACAAAATCAGGATAACGGTCTAGAAAAACACGCTCTGTCTGAAAAGTCACAGACTCAATTGGATAAGATGCCGTTTCTTTCTCAAAACTTCCATACAAAGCCCGCGCAATGCCTTGACGACGATGATTGGGGTGGACCAGGATCGCTACTTCCACATCTTGGTCATCAGCATAGACAGTTAAGAGACCAACAAGTTCGCCTTTTTCATAATAAAGGAAAAAGGCGGGCATGTTTGGGTCAAAATTAAGCATGTTAGAGAGATAGGGATCACGATAGGTACCGTCATAGTTTTGGCAACAGTTAATTAGTTTTTTCGCCTCAGATAACTCCTCTTGGCTTAACTTGTTTCTTGCTTGAATCATATAGACATCCTCTACAGCCCAGACGATCTGTGACTGGCTTCTTTAGCCTGCTCGAGTTTATTAACGTAGTACTCTCGTTTTTCTTCGACTTCGTGAATGACCGGCTCGTCTTTCTTACCATGAAGGCGAACAATCTTAGCTGGAATACCGACAACCGTCACATCACTAGGTACGTCTGCCACAACGACTGCTGCTGCACCGACCTTGGCATTTTCACCGATTTCCACTGGACCGATAACTTGGGCATGAGCGGATATGAGAGCTCCCTTTCGAACGGTCGGATGGCGTTTGCCAACATCCTTACCAGTCCCCCCAAGAGTCACTCCGTGATAAAGGAGAACACCTTTTTCAACAATCGCTGTCTCCCCAATCACCAGACCAGAGCCGTGGTCGATGAAAACACCTGAATCAATCTGAGCACCTGGATGAATCTCAATCTGAGTCCAAAAGCGCCAAAACTGACTGTGCATACGAGCCAGGAGTTTGAAGCCATGCTTCCAGAGAAAATGGGAGAGACGGTGGGCCGCCAAGGCCTTGACACCTGGATAAGTCAGCAAAACCTCCAAAGTGGTGCGGGCCGCTGGATCATTTTCTTTTACGATATCAATGGTTTCGCGCCACCATCCCATACATTTCTCCTTTTCTTATTCTGAATCTTTTTGTATTTCTGTAAATTCTTTCTTAGGTTTGTGGTCCTTGTGATGACGTGGACGGTGAGGACGCTCAGACTTCTCACCCTTTTCATCACGTTCAGGTTTTGGTGGACGAGGAAGAAGAGCCTTCATAGAAGCATCCACACGTCCTTTTTCATCAATCTTGATAACCTTAACATCGACTTCGTCTCCGATGGCTACCAAGTCTTCGACATTATTGGTACGCGTCCAAGCCATCTCAGAGATATGAACAAGAGCATCTGTCTTGTCAAAGAGGTTGACAAAAGCACCAAATTTCTCGATACGAACAACCTTAGCATGATAAACTTCATCCACTTTCGCTTCACGAACCAAACCAGCAATGATTTCTTTGGCACGGTTAATAGCATCTTGGTCGCTAGAGTAGATAGACACATTTCCTTCTTCGTCGATATCAATCTTAACGCCTGTTTCAGCGATAATCTTATCGATGGTTTCTCCACCCTTACCGATGACAATCTTAATCTTGTCCACATCAATCTTGATGGTATCAATTTTCGGAGCAGTTGGAGCCAATTCTGGACGAACTTCTGGAATGGTAGCTTCAATCACATCAAGGATTTCAAAACGCGCTTTCTTGGCTTGAGCAAGAGCCTCAGTCAAGATTTCTGCAGTAATCCCTTGGATCTTAATATCCATTTGAAGGGCTGTAATCCCGTCACGAGTACCTGCAACCTTAAAGTCCATGTCTCCAAAGTGGTCTTCCAAACCTTGGATATCTGTCAAGACTGTGTAGTTATTCCCATCTGAGATAAGTCCCATGGCAATACCAGCTACTGGTGCCTTGATTGGCACACCACCAGCCATAAGAGCAAGAGTTCCCGCACAGATAGACGCCTGAGATGAAGAACCATTTGATTCCAAGACTTCTGCTACCAAGCGGATCGCATATGGGAATTCTTCCAAGCTTGGCAAGACTTGAGCAAGAGCACGCTCACCAAGAGCACCGTGACCAATTTCACGACGACCAGGCGCACCGTAGCGTCCAGTTTCCCCTACAGAGTATTGAGGGAAGTTATAGTGGTGCATAAAGCGTTTCTTGTACTCTGGGTCCAAACCATCGATGATTTGAGTTTCACCCATCGGAGCCAAGGTCAAGACTGAAAGAGCCTGAGTTTGTCCACGAGTGAAGAGACCTGAACCGTGCACACGAGGAAGGAAGTCAACAACCGCATCCAAAGGACGGATTTCATCGACCTTACGACCGTCAGGACGCACCTTATCTTCTGTAATCAAGCGGCGCACTTCAGCGTGTTCCATTTGTTCCAAGATTTCAGCCACATCACGCATGATGCGGTCAAATTCTTCGTGGTCTGTATATTTTTCTTCGTAAACGGCAGTAACTTGGTCCTTAACTGCTTGAGTTGCAGCTTCACGAGCCAATTTTTCTTCTACTTGGACCGCTTTTTGGAGGTCGCTGTTGTAGGCTGCGATGATTTCAGCCTGCAAGTCAGCATCCACATGAAGCAATTCCACTTCTGCTTTTTCCTTACCAACTGCAGCAACGATTTCTTCTTGGAAGGCAATCAATTCTTTAACTGCTTCGTGCCCTTTAAGGAGAGCTTCCAACATGATTTCTTCTGACAATTCTTTAGCACCAGACTCTACCATGTTGATGGCATGTTTGGTACCAGCTACTGTCAATTCAAGGAGAGATTGTTCTGCTTGTTCTTGCGTAGGGTTGATGATGATTTGACCATCCACATAGCCAACCTGTACCCCAGCGATTGGTCCGTCAAATGGAATATCTGAGATAGAAAGCGCTAAAGAAGAACCAAACATAGCTGCCATAGGTGCAGAGGCATTTTCATCATAAGAAAGTACTGTGTTAATCACTTGCACTTCATTACGGAAACCTTCCGCAAACATAGGACGGATTGGACGGTCAATCAAACGCGCTGTCAAAGTCGCATCTGTTGAAGGACGTCCTTCACGTTTCATAAAGCCACCAGGAAACTTCCCAGCCGCATACATTTTTTCTTCGTAGTTGACTTGAAGAGGGAAGAAATCCCCAGTTGCCATTTTCTTAGACATAACGGCTGCAGTCAAGACAGTTGACTCACCGTAACGCACGACAACAGAGCCGTTTGCTTGCTTGGCAACCTGACCAGTCTCTACAATTAACTCACGACCCGCAAAAGTCGTTTGAAACACTTGTTTTGTCATTTTAATCCCCTTTGGATTGATAATATTATACGTCTTGCCTACAAAGATCAAGATACTAAGCCGTTAAGCAACTCAAAGGAAAATAGGAAATCGGACGACGGAGCGACTGCTCCTAGGCAGATTGATCTTTTTCCACAGAGTTGTAGGCGAGTTCAATTACTCAAGATACCAAGGACGTCAAAAGCAAAGTAAAAATAGGAAACTGACGAAGTCTTCGATGAAGACAAGACAGTTTATCTTTTTACACAGCTTTTCGGCCGGGTTCAATTGATCAAGATATTTTGGACGGTTCGGCTTGCCGAACATTTCTGTAGAAAAATAGGAAGGTGACACCGCACTCGATGAGTGCTAGTAAGCTTATTTTTTTCCTAAGAAATGAGGCCAAAATTCAATTAAGTATCTTTACTATTTTACTCTCAAAAATCCCGTCTTAGATAATAATATTGTTATCATCTAAGATACCACGATAGCGTGAAATATCTTTTAAATACTCACTCCTTTCGTGTTTTTTGAGACACACATTATCAGATTTTGTTTAAAAAATAATCAACTTTAAACAAACTTCTACAACCTAAATACCCTCATCTTTGTATCAAGTACGTACAGAGTCTATTTTATCATATTTTTCTTAAAAAGTGCGGTCTTTACCATTAAAAAGGAACCATTCCCCTCACCTGAGAAGAATGGTTTGCTTTTTATTATCCTAGAGACTGATGATTAAACAAAGCATGGGTTGCTTGGTGGATGTATTTTGCTGTTTCTGCATTGTTCATAGTGTAGAGATGCACACCTGCAACATCCTGAGTTACCAAGTCCACGATTTGGTCCACCGCATAGGCAAGTCCTGCTGCTCTGAGCGACTCAGGGTCATGCTCATACTTGTCTAAGATGGCTTTAAATTTGCGTGGAAGATGGATATTCTCACAAGTCTTCAAGAGGCGGAGAGCCTGATTTCGATTCAGAATCGGCATAATCCCTGCATGAATAGGAACATCAATCCCAGCCAAGATGCACTTGTCTTGGAAATCATAGAAGCGCTCATTGTCAAAGAAAAGCTGAGTCACGAGGCTCGAACAACCTGCATCCACTTTCTTCTTAAGATTTTGAATATCTGAAATCTGATTTGGTGAATCTGGATGCCCTTCTGGATAACAAGCACCAACAATATCAAAGTGAGGAGCTTGTTCCTTGATGAACTCAATCAAGTCAGTGGCGTAGCGGAAATCCTTTTGTGGCTCCACATCAGGAATAATATCCCCACGAAGAGCCAAGATTTTCTGCACCCCAACCTTGTCCAAATCAGCAATAGTTTCAGCCACCTTGTCCTTGGTCAAATAGATAGCTGGCAAGTGGGCAATAGTCGGAATCGCCAAGTCATTTTGGATAAAGTCAGCCAAACGAACCGTCGTTTCCTTGATATTAAATTTATTATTGCTGGCAGTCACACTGATAAAGTGGGGAGCCAACTCCTGCATATCTTGAAGAGCAGAAATAATTTTATCATTACCCACGGCTGGGTTTGGAGGGAACACTTCAAATGAGAGTGACGGTGTTTGGCGTGACATAGTCATTATCCTTTTCTAGTTGATTTTTTCGTTAGCTGGATTCCTAGAACCCAAGTGAAACAGGCAGATTGACCAAACAGTGCTTCTTGAGAAATCCTTATCTTACAATTTCTCACGCGCAGCTTTAGCTGCTTCAACAAGGCGGATCAAACTTTCTTTTGTTTCTGGAATACCACGTGTTTTCAAACCACAGTCAGGGTTGATCCAAACTTTCTTGCTTGGCACTTTAGCAAGGATGGCTTCGATTGTGTGGTCGATTTCGCCTTCATTTGGCACACGAGGTGAGTGGATATCGTAAACCCCAGGTCCTACTTCTGTTTGGAAGTTTTTCGCTTTGAGTTCGTCCAAGATTTCAAGGTTTGAACGGCTAGCCTCAAATGAGATAACGTCCGCATCCATGTTGTCGATAGCTGGGATAATATCTGTAAATTCTGAGTAACACATGTGAGTGTGGATTTGTGTGTCTGGCGCTACTGTTGAGTGTACCAAGCGGAAGGCAGGAATTGCCCAGTCAAGGTAGTCTTCGTACCAGTCGCTACGACGGAGTGGCAATTTTTCACGAAGAGCAGCCTCGTCGATTTGGATGATTTTCACACCAGCAGCTTCAAGGTCAAGCACTTCATCCTTGATAGCAAGGGCGATTTGAAGAGTTGAATCCTTGATAGAGATGTCTTCACGTGGGAATGACCAGTTGAGGATGGTAACAGGTCCAGTCAACATCCCTTTAACAGGTTTGTTTGTACGGCTTTGTGCATAGCTAGACCATTTAACAGTGATTGGGTTAAGACGAGTTACATCACCCCAGATGATTGGTGGTTTCACCCCACGCATACCGTATGATTGTACCCAACCATTTTTAGAGAAGAGGTAACCTGACAAGTTTTGACCGAAGTACTCAACCATGTCATTACGCTCAAATTCACCGTGAACAAGGACATCAAAGTCGATATCTTCTTGCCATTTGATCCATTCGTCAATTGTTTCAGCAAGGAAAGCATCGTACTCTTCTTGAGACAATTCACCTTTACGGTAAGCCAAACGTTTAGCACGAACTTCTTTTGTTTGAGGGAATGAACCGATAGTTGTTGTTGGAAGAGCTGGAAGTTTGAAAGCTTCTTCTTGGATGGCTTCACGTTCTGCAAAGGCTGGCAAACGAGTGTAGTCAGCGTCTGTCAAACCAGCGATGCGCGCACGAAGTTCTGCATTGACACCAACACGCTCAGTCGCAAAGAGTTCTTTGTTAGCTGCAAGAGCTTCTGAACCTTGACCGTTGCGGATAGCATCCAAATCACGGATTTCATCCAATTTTTCAACTGCGAAAGCAAAGTGGTTCAAGATAGCTGGTTCAAATTCTTCATTAGCAGTTGTAAATGGCACATGAAGAAGTGAGCATGAGCTAGTCAAAACGATGTTTTCAGCTGGGATTTGCTCAAGAATAGCCAAGCTCTTTTCGTAGTTGTTACGCCAGATGTTTTTACCATTGACAATACCTGCGTAGAGAGTCTTATCAGCTGGGAAACCACCTTTAACCAATTCAAGAGTTTTCTTACCTTCAACGAAGTCCAAACCGATAGCATCAACTGGCAAGTTTACAAGATCAGCGTAAACGTCACGAACGTCTCCGAAGTAAGTTTGAAGCAAGACTTCAAGACCTTTTTTATCAGCCAAGAGTTTGTTGTAGAGGTTCAAGAAGAGAGCTTTTTCTTCAGCTGTCAAATCTTTTACAAGAGCAGCTTCATCCAATTGGATGCGAGTCGCACCAAGTTCAGCCAATTTAGCAAAAACTTCTTGGTAAGCAGCCACTAAGCTGTCTACGAAGTCTTCTGCTTTCACACCTTCTTCAAAGTCTGACAATTGAAGGAAAGTGAATGGACCTACAAGAACAGGACGAGTGTTCAATCCAAGTTCTTTGGCTTCTTGGAACTCATCAAAGATTTTGTGACCTGCAAGTTTAACTTGAGTGTCTTTTTCAAACTTAGGAACGATGTAGTGGTAGTTGGTGTTGAACCATTTTTTCATCGGAAGGGCACGAACATCCCCTTTTTCTCCTTGGTAACCACGTCCCAAAGCGAAGTAGCGCTCAAGGTCAGACAAGTCCAAGTTTTGAACTGAAGCAGGCACCACATTGAAGAGGAAAGCTGCATCTAGGAAGTTGTCATAGTGAGAAAAGTCATTTGATGGAATTTCAGTGATACCTTTTTCTTTGACAATGTTCCAGTGTTTAACACGCAATTCTTTTGCTGCTGCAAGAAGTTCTTCTTCTGAGATTTCTTTTCTAAAGTATTTTTCAGTTGTAAATTTTAATTCGCGGAATTCGCCCAAACGAGGGAAACCGATGATTGTAGTTGACATGATGTGTCCTCCAAAATTTGTTGTTGAAACTATCTTAACAGAAAAGAAATCATCTGTATAATTGTAAAAAATTAGGCTTTGATATAGTTTGAAACTATACCTCCATTTTAGACAAAAGAAAAAGATCTGAGGCAAATGCCTCAAATCCTTTGTATAGCTTGTTTTTAGCTGTATTTTTGTTAGAACGCTCAAACATGTGATTAGTAATTCTTATACGTGACTATGACTTGTTATTAGAAAAGACTATAGGTTGATTTTTCTTTTGTAATTCTGATATTTCCCTGAAAAAGTGCGGACGGGAGGTAAAATTAGCCAGTGGATGATTTTAGCCAACCAAGTAATTTCATCCCTAATTTTTGAGCACTTCGCCTTTTCATTTCTATGCTCAGGCTAAAATAGTTCCCCGAACTATTTTACTCTCAAAAATTCCGTTCTAGATAATAATAAATTATTATCTAGAATACCACTATAGCGGGAAATATCCGCTAAAAGCTCACTTCGTTCGCACTTGATATAAATAAAGCATAATTTTTCTATATTATACACTTGAGGCACTATAACTGTTAAATTTGTTAAAGTTTTCCAACCTCTTCCTATCAACTCTTTCTCTGTTCAAGTGGGACGACTGCTAGTGTCTTTCCTAAACTAGCTAGGACTTTTAAGACTGTGTCCAACTGAGGACTTGTCTTTCCTGTTTCCATCCTAGCTATGACAGGCTGGCTTACTCCACTAAGTTCTTCTAGCTTTTTCTGGCTGATTCCTTGCTCATGTCTGGCTTCAATCAACTCACTCACGATAGCCACTCGCATATCACTTTCAAGAATTTCCTCCTTGGTAAAGAGTTCAGATCGGACATCCTTCCAATTACTCCCAATAGCACTATTCTTCATCACTTAACCCTCTTTTTTTAAGTCCTTCAACTCACGCTTGGTTTTTTAAAATTATAACTCAAAAGTTATTAAAAGTAAATCTGAACACTCATAAAAAGAAGACCTTAGAAAAACTCTAAAGGTCTCATCTTTATTATTCGAAAAAATTACGAGAAGAGTTATAAATTGAAGGCAATCCTTACTATTATTTCAGCTCAATCCCCTTCTCTCGGAGATTAGCCAGACACTCCTCATAGTAGGCATGGTCATGCTCACTATATATAGGACTAGTCAACTTTTCCTTTACTAAATCTTCATAAGGAGAGCAGGTCTTACCTCGGTAGTTCTTGTCCAGCCACTCTGGACTGACATTGTAACCACGGTTAGCCATCTCCTCCATGATCAAGCGATGATAAGCATAGAGACGATAAGGCGAGTGGGTAAAGACATAGTCCACCGTCGCATGATTTCTGCCCCAGCCATTACCACGAAGGGCGCAGCATTCTCGGTGTTGTCCCAAAAGTTGAGGACGGGGAAGTTGTGAAATCAAAGCCTCATGCCAAAGTCTCATGGGAGTCTCCTTTCAGTAAAGTCGAATGTTGCAAGTAGGTATTGGGATAGCGATTAAGCAACTCTCGAGTCTTAGCAATCAAGTCTCCCTTGGAAGCATGACCAAAACGGTAGCGATCCAGCAAGAGCATATAGTCTTTGCGCTCAACATCTGTCGCTTTCTTTTTGAAATAGCCCCAAATATGCTGAAAAGCATTGCAAACCTGACCCCTGTGTTCTGGGATTTGACAGGCACGGTCAATCATCTCTTGAACCAGACTCACCTCCACCTGTTCATTCTTCAAGTATTGGCGAATCTCATTGTAAATATTGCTGGAATGGCTCAAAACGAGATATTTGTTCCTAGCCCAGAGTTGCTGGCACTGGGATTTTTGGTTAGTTTGTTCCATCTTTCCCCTTGATTTTTATCAGTTTCCAGGAAATATGGAAACAAAGTTGTATCTTAAAAATGAGCGAATTATGAGCGAATTATGAGCGAATAAAGAGTGTTTTTTGTAGAGCCTGATTTTTCTAATAAACCTTGATTTACAAATAGTTGGAGATAACGACGCATGGTTGCCGCACTCAAACCTGTTAGTTCTTGTGCAACTGCAGTTGTTATCTGATAATTCTCTACAAGATAAGACTCTATTTTTTCAAAAATAGCTAGCTCACGTGGTTTCAAAAGTAATTTAACCGACTTTTCCGTACTATCATTTTTTTGATGACTATAATCCAGCAAGGTTTCTAAAATCGCTTCAAGCATAAATTGGATGAATTTTGTAGAATCATTAACCTCATTACTCTCTGTTAAAGCTTGGTAATACCCTGACTGATGTCGGTAAATAACAGACTCTACAGGAAGCCACTCAAATAAAGGATTCCATCTACTCAAGATTAGGCTCTGCCACATCCGCCCCATACGACCGTTCCCATCCTCAAAAGGGTGAATAATTTCTAACTCAAAATGCACGATACAAGATTTGACAATATCAGATATGTGGCTAGACTTAGCCCAAGAAAATAAGTCCGATACCAGCTTAGGAACAAACTGTGGCCGCGCTCCAAGATGAACAACTTTCCCTGATCCATCAAAAACACCCACATCGCCTAATCGAAACTGTCCAGGATGCTTGACCAAATCCTGTGTCAGCAATCGATGAGCCAGTAAAAAATCATCTATACTGTATGGATTTAAGCGAAAAACCTTCTCATAAGCTTCATAAGCATTTTGGACCTCATGGATATCCTTAAGAGGGCCTAGAACTCTTTTCCCCTCTATGACATCAGTCACCTGCTCCAGAGAAAGACTATTATTCTCAATAGCTAAAGAGGACTGAATAGAACGAATCCGATTTTCCTTGCGTAGGTGTAATTTTCTCGTTTCGAAAGAAAGTTGAGTCGCCAACTCAGAAATCTTCTGCACGAGATTCAATATTTCTTCTGTTATTTTATAGTTGGGTATCATCGTCTTCCTTCTTTCTACTCGAAAACATTCTAAATCTTCTAAGCCTTGAGCAAAGAAAACGTTCATCTCTTTAGTCTATTTCTAAATCATGTTGCCCAGCTAATAAGAGATTTTCAAAAAATCGTGCCAAATATTCTGTTTTTTTCTGGAATAGCTTCGCATTATCTAGAACAAGAGCATCTCGAAAATACTTTGCATTTTCTTGGAAGGGTTTGTTGTCTACTTGAAATCCCATAGTTCTAAGGTACTTAATCAAAAATACTGTTATCGTTCGAGTATTTCCTTCTCCAAAAGGATGAATCTGCCAAATACCTGAAATAAAAGTCTTGATATGTTGCACTACTTCGATATCGGATTTTCCTCGATAGTCAAATTGACTTTCCTGCTGAAAATCATAGGTCAAACTATCTACTACCGTGCGAAAATCATCATATATGACACTGTCTCCATTTAAAACAGCCTCACTTTTTGTAATGTTGTAAGAGCGATATTCTCCCAAGGGAATGCCATGTGGCAAGAGACCAAAGAAAAGCTCTCTATGAATCAATTTTAATGTTGTTGGAGCAAATTTAAAGGCATTAGAGGACAAGAGTTCCACAATTCTCATGGCAACAAGGTCTGCTTCTCTTGTGCTATCATCCTTCTCTTGGTGATAAGTCGTTACTTGGTCATAAACTTCTTGATAAGTCAACTTTCCTTGAGAATTTTGCTCTGCTAGTTCTCTCATATACGGAGACGGCTCTAGGTCATCTACCTTTTGTAAACCAAATCCCGTTTCCCATAGGTCTAATTTGGTCTGATAAGAGAGTCTAGGATTATCAATTTCATAAGTCGGTGTCATGGTTTTCCTTTCTAGACAAAGCTTCAAGTAAAATCTATACACTCTATTCTACCATATTAAATCTTTAAGCTCCTTATACAAGTTCACAGTTCTCTGTTCTATCGTGCTTGAAGAAAGCCCCTCCTCGCTAATGTTAGAAAATAGCAACTATATCAGCCTAGATAAAGTTTTATCTTAAATATGAGCGAATAAATCAACTACATCTTACCCTTCAAACTCTTTCAAAAACTTTTTGAGTTCATCATCGGCTTCTGGTGTGGTTCCATATAGTTGACCGAGCATTTCGAGTAGGGTAGCGGTTTGATTTTGGATTGCTTCATTTGTCTTATTAATCTTGCCAACGATATCTGTCAGTGGTTCGACTTCTTCTTCCTCGAAGGTATCTACATAGCGAGGGATATTGAGGTTATAGTCATTTTCGACAATTTCTTCATAACTTGCCAGATGGGCAAACTTGTCAATCTCTTCACGTGACTTGTAGGCTTCCAGAATCTTCTCGATATGAGTATCCGTCATGATATTCTGGTTTTTCCCCTTATCAAACTCCTTAGAGGCATCGATAAAGTAGACATCACGATTGGTACGGTTCTTTTTGAGAATGATAATCGTGGTCGGAATGCTGGTATTAAAGAAGATATTGGCTGGAAGACCAATTACCGTATCAATGGCTCCTTCTTCTAACAAGGCCTTATTTCACTAATCCTTAAATACCTGAATAAGTCTCTACTAACAACTGAATCTTACGCAAAACTTCTTGCTTTTTCCGTTCACGCGCTCCCTGTCTACGAGAAGTGGGTGGAATAATCGAATCCAAATCAGTCCCACTGTTTTCAGCATAACCTCGTTGAATTGATTTGTCTATGAATAATTGATAATCAGCTACAAGTTTCTCAGCCTCGGCTAGGTCGTGAATCGCGATTTTCTTGTGCTCCTTGCCATATTCGTAGAAAGCATTGATAATTCCATCATGGTCTTTCAATTTTTGCAAATCGGTGTCATTGATAAACCCGATAACCAACTCTTCTTTGGCACGGATATCGATACTAGAACGAATCACACGACTAACTTCTGCTTTCATTATTTCTTTAGACTCAGAATTCTTCGATTTTTCAACAATCAATGCCAAGATATAGTCTAGGTTAATCTCATCTGTTTTTAGGAGTTCAATCTCAAATTCAACATCTGAAAGGTCAACGTCCAAAGTCTTGGTCTTTTCATAATTTTTAAGATTCAAAAATTCATCTCGAATTTCCACATAAGTGCTTCTTAAATCCTGAAGATAACCTTCAGAGATAGGCTTATCGATTTCTTGAAACTCATCATAATTTCGAAGGACGTTATCAAGCTTCAGTAACTCACCAAATAACTTAACAAACTCTTTTTTATCGTGCTCTGTTTCAATTTCTTGCGGGTTCGGGAATCTTTCCAGAATTTCCTGACAAACCGCAGTATATCCTTTGACCTCGATACCCGTTACTTGATCCACGAAACCATCCATGTATTCACTAAAGCTTTTTTCCAAAATAATTTCAAGCTTATTTGTGTCTCCAAAAGTCTTAATAGCTTCCTGCGTAGCCTTTTCTAAATCACGGAAACAAACAATATTCCCAAAAGGTTTAACCTTGTTAAAAATTCGATTAGTTCTCGAGAATGCCTGAATCAAACCATGATAACGTAGATTTTTATCGACAAAGAGTGTATTCATAGTCGGGGCATCAAATCCCGTTAAGAACATACCGACCACAATCAGCAAATCTACTTCCTTGGATTTAACGCGTTTAGAAAGGTCACGATAGTAATTTTGAAACTCCTTCCCATCAGCTGAGAAGTTGGTCTTAAACATGTGATTATAATCATCAATCGCTCTAGAAAGAAACTCTTTAGAAGATAGAGGCATGGCTGTATCTTGAGGTTCTAGCTCTTCATCTTGAATTTCTCCATAAGCTGACTGTTCTTCGTTAGGTGCAAAGCTAAAGATAGTCGCAACTTTCAAACGCTTAGCCTCTGGTAAAGCTGCTTGCTGTCGTTGGAGTTCTTCATAGTATAATTTTGCTGCTTCAATACTTTGTACAGCTAGCATAGCATTAAATCCAGACAATTGTTTTTGTTTATGAGTATAGTGTTGATTTCGGTGTGTTTTTGTATTATACACGCGAAGTAAGTATTCGGTAATGGTCGCGATCCGTTCTGGGTGAAGAAGAAGTTCTTTTTCCATCTTTTTCAACTTCTTCTCATCGACCTCACGACCGACCGCCTTTTCCGCATCCCTGTACTTATTAATTTCAGGCTTGATATAGTTGTAATCAACCTTAAACTTCAAGACTTTTTTATCCCGAATAGCATCCGTAATAACGTAATTATGAAGCTGTTCTCCAAAAACTTCTTGCGTTGTTTCACCCGTCAAACTATTTTCTGGGAAAATTGGTGTCCCTGTAAATCCAAATAGGGCGTACTGTTTAAAAGCCTTCTTAATGCGCTTTTGAGCCTTCCCAAACTGAGAACGATGACACTCGTCAAAAATCAAGACACATTTCTTAGCATAGACTTCATGATTAGGATTTGCAGTGATAAACTTATTTAACTTTTGAATAGTTGTGACAACGATTCGATCATCATTTTCTTCGATACTGCATTGTAGTTCTTTTGTATTGTTACTACCATTGACTGAATTTGGTTGGAATTTTTGATATTCCTTCATAGTTTGATAGTCTAAGTCTTTTCTATCTACAACGAATATCACTTTGTCAATGTAGTCCAACTCTGTCGCTAAGCGCGCAGTCTTAAAGCTGGTCAAGGTTTTCCCTGACCCTGTCGTATGCCAGGTATAACCACAAGCATTGATGGTTCCAAAATTCTTCATTTCATTGGAAGAATGAATCTTGCGCAAGATACTTTCAGTTGCTGCTATCTGATAAGGACGCATGATGAGCAAGGTATTATCCACATCAAAAACACAATACTTGGTCAAAACTTCCAAGAGGACACGCTTGCTTAAGAAAGTAACAGTAAAATCTTCCAATTCGTGAATGGTCTTATTCTTACGGTCTGCCCACTCACAGGTAAACTCATAGTGATTTTTATTCTGAGCTGTTGTATTTGCAAAGTAGCGTGTATAAGTACCATTCGAAATCACAAAAATCTGAACATACTTATACAAAGAATTTTCGCTGTTAAAGCTTTCCTTACTATAACGGTGAACCTGATTAAAGGCTTCTTGCAGACTAACTCCCCGCTTCTTCAATTCAATCTGAACTAGCGGAAGACCATTGACTAAAATTGTCACATCATAACGGTTGGTATGACTCCCCACTTGCATCACTTGGTTGATGACCTGCATACTGTTGTTGTGAATGTTTTTCTTGTCAAGGATGAAAATATTTTTAATCCGTCCATCATCAAAAACAAAGTCATAGATATGATTTTCTTGGATTTTTCGTGTTTTTTCAACCAAACCTTCATTGGGACAATCTAAATACTCGACTACAAAACGTTGCCATTCAGCATCCGTAAAGCTCACCTTATTAAGCTTTTCAATTTGAACCTTTGCATTCGCTAAAAGATCTGAAGAAGTATGGATATCCAATCGTTCATAATTGAGACCATTGACCAAATCCATAAGCAATTGTCTTTCCAAATCTGCCTCAGACTGAAATTCTCTATCCGTGCGATACTCTGGTTGATACTCAGCCAAGAGAATCCCTTCATTTGTTTCCGCAATTACTTCATGTACTTTTGAATAATCAACCATTTTCATTTTCCTCTTTTTGGTTAAATTTATATTTTATCTCAAAACTATTGAATAATTCTATTAAGGTATTTTTTTCTCGTTCTTGCAATTCTCTAAACTCTAAGTCCGATTGACGATTATGAGTAAATAAATCAATCCTTTGAGCATATGGTTCTATATTTTCTTTGGTAATCTCCTCACCAACGACCTCTAATCCTAATAAAACCTCCTCCCATCTACCATAACCTAAAAATGTTGCTGTTTTTTCTAACAGATTTCTAAACAAGGCATAATGAAATTTTTCTACTCGTCCACTGTCTACAGCTTTACGTAATTCTTCTCTTACCTTTAGATGATAACCAAACGGAGAATCCTTCTCAACATCAGTCAAGATATATTTTATTTCATCGTTGTTTTCAATCTCTTTTTTCATTACATAGAAGCAGGTTTTCTTAATTCTTCTTTCAAATCTGATTTCATTATATAATACATTGTAGAAAAGTGGTTGGTGAGTAGAAAGTATAAACTTTAAATCTGTATTTCCAGATTTTGCAATGACATCCTTTAAAAAAATTGCGGAATTAATAATGTTGTTATCATCTAATGAAGAAATTGGATCGTCTATATAAATATAATTAAAATTTTGAAAATCAGAGTCAATTTCTGAGTCGCTCAATTCTTCAATAATAAGTTCTAAGAGAGTAATGAATATAGACCAAACAAAAATTCTTTCCTCTCCCCTAGAAATTTTGACCGTTTCACCATCTACAGTAAAACGAATGCTTTTGAAATTACTTTTTACTCTTGGTAAACGTTGTCCCCCAATAATATCAATAACTGGATTACCAAATTTATCAACAACCTGCTCTTCAATATCCTCAAAAATAGGAGCTATTAAATCTCCGACATATTTCTGAAAATTTATAATAACTTGATCAAATTGTTGCTGGTTTTCCAAAAAATTACCAAAATAGGTACGTTTATCATATTTAAGATAACGATTTTCATCATTTTCTAAATCATTTTCCCAAGTAAAAAGATCTTCTGTAAAGGCATTAAAATAAAGTATTTTCTTTACCTTTGACTCTTTCTCATTTTCCGAGATATTTAATTTATCCTTTAAAATTGTAGATAGCCTTGTTTTCCCTGTAGCATTAAAAGCATAAATTAAATGCACCTTCTTATCACTTGAAATCAGATCATCTGCAACATCTTCCAATGTATTAAATACCTTATCATACGCCATTATTCATTTTTCCTTATTCATTAAAATAGAGTAATTGTTCTCTCCAATATTCATACTGTTTCTGTCTTAGTTCGATTTCTTTTGGAAGACCTTCAGAAATAGAGTTGGTTAAGGTGTTGAAATTGTCAAGAATGGAGACAATTCTTTTTTGTTCAGTGAGAGGGGGCAGAACAATTTTAAATTTTTCCATATCCTTCGAATTGATTCGGACAACTTTTGTCCCGGTCACTTTTCTTTCCTTTTGAGATTGAAACGAAATCGATCTTAGCCAATAATTCAAGTACCGTGAATTTTGACTCGTACGAATGATATAACTATCTCCAGAAATTCCAATTTCTTCTTTTCCTTCCCAAACAATTGATTTCCCAACATCTTCAACATTTTCAGATGTTGTTGCCATTATCAAATCATTAGGATAGGCTTTTTTTAACTTTTCGAATACTATTTCACTAGTTTTAGAAAGAGTTTCAACAACTATAAAATCGTATTTAGTGTAAATCTGTCCGTAGTGAATAACAGATTTCCCATTTTCTGTAAACTCCTTCTTCTGAAGTCCATTTCCTCTTACAAAATCACAAATTACTCCCAACTTCACTCGAATTGGACCAAATACCCACTGTAAAAGCTTGATAATAGCGGAGTTGTCCCACTACTCTACTCTACTCTACTCTCAGTGTACTCGCCTTCGGCGACGAATGTCAAGAGTTTTTCTCTAAAATATTCATACTGTTTTTGGCGTAGTTCAATCTCCTTGGGAAGTCCGATGTTTAAGTCGTTACAAACCGTATCAAAGTTATCTAAAACTTGAACAATACGGGACTGGATTTCAAGAGATGGCACTGGGATTTTGAAGGATTTTATTATCCCAGCATTAATATTTGATTGCGATCCTTGTCCCATTGATTTCAAGGTCTCATAATTATAAGTCAACCAATAGTAAACATAACGATAATTTGCTATATTTTCATCTATCTCAATGTTACAGCATGCTTGATTTGTTGTTAATGGAATTTTGGCAATACCTACTTTCGCAGCAGTTGCTCCGTACATAGCCACTATAACCGCATTTTTTTCAATCCATTTAGCTGATGAATTCGCTAATCCTTCTTCCGTTATGCCTAATTCTGTATCATAAATCTCCCGAAAATCTACCTCTTGAGTTCTAAGCCAAGGAATTGAACCTCCATAATATAAACTATTTGATCTATCTGGTGTGCCTCCTGATGTTATCTTCTTAGAAACCTCTAGGAGTGTCTTCCACTCAACCTGATAAGCCTCATCATCAAATGATAACAGTTTATCTCTATAAAAAGAATATTGCTTTTTACGTGAGGTCAATTCTGAGGTCAATTCTGAGGTCAATTCTGTAACATAATCGGTAAATTTGTCAAGTATTTGCACGATTTTTTCTTGAATTTCTAGAGGAGGGATGGGAATTAAAAATTTTTCCATATCTTTAGAATTAATTCTAATTACTTTAGTCCCTGTCACTTTTCTCTCTTTCTGCTTTTGAAATTGAAAAGTTCTAAAATAATAGTTGATATACCTTGAATTCTGATTAGTCGTTAAAACATAGGAATCTCCAGAGATTCCTATTTCCTCATCTCCCTCCCATACAATGGATTTCCCTACATCCTCTACATTTTCTGACGTCGTCGCCATAATAATATCATTAGGCTTCGCTTTTCTTAACTTACAAAATACACTATCATCAGTAAAAGATACCGTGGTTTTTGTCGAAAATTTATATTTTGTATATATTTGACCATAATGTATTACAGGTTTTCCTTCATCAACAAAGTCTTTCTTTTGCAACCCATTCCCTCTATGAAATTCAACCACTTCCCCCAACTCTTTCCACTCAACGGGACAGTTCTGGATTTCTTCTAGGATGTTCATCACTTACCTCCTTCCTTGGCTAGATTTTCAATACTTTTTATTTCCTTGAGGTAATCTTTTTCAACTTGACTAAGGGTCTTGGCTTGGTAGCTCTTATATTCCTTATCCACCTTATGCTCCATCTGTTCACGAGAGATAGAGCCACTATTGTCCAGTAAGTCTTCTCCAGTAGCCTGAAGGATACGATCTACGTGTGTTACCCAGTCAGCCATAGTCATGACTTCTTCTCGCTCTGCCTGTCTTTCAGCAAAGTCTAGATATCCTGATACAAGCTGATTAAGTCCACGGAGTTCTTTTTCTGTCAGGTAGTTCTTGGCAACTTTTGCCTCGGATAAAGTAGGAAGGTCTCCCTTAAAAGTAGTCAAGCCCATAAACTCCTTTTCACTATCAACACGATTGTAGATGAGTTCGCTCGCAGTATTGTGGTGAATAGCATAATGCATCTTGTTTTGAACCGTCGCAAAGAATTTCTTTGCCTCTGTTGAATTTGCATTATAGTCGCTTGATGTTGCGAAAAGATCTAAAATCTGACGGTAAAAGACTTTTTCACTTGAGCGTATATCTCGGATTCTTTCAAGAAGTTCTTTAAAGTAAGAGCCTCCACCCAAGTTTTTCAGACGCTCATCATCCATAGCGAAGCCCTTAATCAGATACTCTTTCAAGATTGTCGAAGCATAGAGTCTGAACTGAATGCCACGTGGGGAACGCACTCGATAGCCGATCGCTAAAATCATATCAAGATTATAGTAGGCGACTTTTTTTGACTGAGTTTTACCAGCCATTGCACCGTGACGAGTGGTTGTCAACTGATAGTTGACAACCACTGTTTCATCTAATTCACCATCTTCAAATATTACCTTGATATGTTTACTAATGTTTTGCTTAGAAGTTTGAAAGAGCTCAGCTAGTTCTTGTTGGGTCAGCCAAACCGTTCCATTATCCAAGTGGAGTTCAATAGCAGACTCTCCGTCATCAGTTCTATAGAGAATCACATCATTTGCCATGGCTCAATTCCTCTACAATCTTGTCTATCTCTGCACGCAAGTAATCAATCTTGGCTACAGTTTCTGCAATTTCTTGATTGAGCATATCAATATCAATCTTCTCACGTGTATCTTCTTGTTCGACATAGGTTGATACAGACAGGTTGTAATCCTGCTCTGAACCAATCACATCATTATCAACGAGAGCCGCTTTATAGTCTACGCTTTGACAATTAGTAAACAATTCAATAATGTGCTCAATATTGTCATCCGTCAAGACATTGTTATTGGTCTCTTTTTTGAATTCTTTACTTGCATCAATAAAGAGTGTTTTATTTTCAACTTTATTCTTCGCTAGAACTAAAATCGTGGTCGCAATAGAAGTTCCAAAGAAGAGATTGTCTGGAAGGGAAATAACCGCTTCAACAAAGTTGTTATCTACTAGATACTGACGAATGGTCTTTTCAGCTCCACCACGATAGAAAATACCTGGGAAACATACAATAGCTGCTCGACCTTTATTGGACAAGTGATTGAGACTATGCATGATAAAGGCAAAGTCAGCTTTTGACTTAGGAGCTAGCTTACCAGCTGGCGCAAAGCGGTCATCATTTATTAGAGTTGGATCTCCATCTCCCACCCATTTGACAGAATACGGAGGGTTAGAAACGATAGCATCAAATGGCTTTTCTTCTAAATGCTGAGGATTTAAAAGGGTATCTCCTCGCTTAATATCAAAGTTATTGTAGTTGATATTGTGCAAGAACATATTCATACGAGCCAAGTTATAGTTGGTCATGTTAATTTCTTGACCAAAAAATCCATCTTCTAGAATATGGTCTTCATATTGTTTTTTCATTTGAAGAAGGAGAGAGCCTGAACCACATGTTGGGTCATAGACCTTGTTAATCTTGTCCTTTCCGACCATCACTAGACGAGCTAGTAGTTTAGAGACTGTCTGAGGTGTGAAAAATTCACCCCCACTTTTTCCTGCATTACTTGCATAGTTGGAAATCAAGAACTCATAAGCATCCCCAAAGGCATCGATGTCATTTTCCTCAAAGTTACCAAAGTTAATGCTATTGATACCATTTAGAATGTCAGAAAGTCGTTTATTTTTTTCTGGAACAGTTCCACCAAGGATATTGCTTCGTGTATCCAAGTTATCAAACAAACCTTTGATATCATCCTCTGATTTGAAGCCAATCGCTGATTTCTCAATAGCTTGGAAAATATTGGCCAAGTCTTCGTTTAAATTTTCATTTTGCGAGGCATTCTCGACAACATTTTCAAATAGTTGACTCGGAAGAATAAAAAATCCCTTATCCTCAACTGTTCCTGGTTTGAAATCTTGCTCAGCTTCTTGGTCACTCAATTCAGCATAACGGAATTCTAGATCCCCAGCCTCATGCTCAGCGCGGTCAAAATAGTCTGCCATATGCTCTGAAATAAAGCGATAGAAAAGGATTCCTAGGATATATTGCTTAAAATCCCAACCATCTACAGCTCCACGCACATCGTCCGCAATCGCCCAAATTTTACGATGCAGTTCCTTGCGTTCTGTATTTTCTTTACTTGCCATTTTTACTTCCCTTATTTAATGTATTGTCTTTTCTATTTTATCATATTTTAAGAAAACGAAAATAATGCGTTATTTAGGTTATGAATAAGAAATAGTTTTTAAGTAGTCTATAGAATCTGGATGAACAAATATCTGTCTCTCAGCGTGTCTAGCTTGAAGATTATTAACTGAGTTTATAAAAGTAATATCATGATTTGAAAAAAATCCTAGTGTATTATTCAAATTTTTCATATTTCTACCAAAAAACTTCTTTGGTACTATCTTAATAAGGATTTTACTGGACAATGGATAGTAGATAAATGTATCATCTCTTCCTACACCGTTGTCAGCATATGAAACTGAATTTCTAATAAAATTATACATCACAACTGGAGAGTCGCTTGTAATAAATGGAATACTAGAATTATTGAAATAAACTAACCAAATTTTATCAACCAATACCTTAGAAAGTTTTTCCAGTCTATCTATCTCTGCAATTAATGGAATAGTCATATCTCTTATAAAGTCATTTTTATTATTTACAACATCTTCTAATCTGCCTTTTATTATTTCAGGATGTAATTCAAACTGTTCGGATGTTTCGTTGATTGTCTCATCAAACATAATTTTCCCATTCTCAAACCTACGTTCTAAAAATCCTGGAACTCTTAACACTTGAAAAGTGATCATTTTAGATAACGAGCGAATCTGAGAAACTGTTAAAACATCATTCTTTTTTTGAGATAATGTTAGTGAAGCAATTATGTTAGTCATCTCTGGTCCATATAACGGTTCAATCTCGCTAGAGAAAAATTTCTCCCAATATTTAGAATCTTTTTTATCACTAACGTCATAAAAGTTTTTCCTAAACGCCACATTATCAACTGAATCTATAAAAATTTTATTAAGTTTAAATTGTTTAACTGCTATATTATAGCCTTTATTATTAAGATTTTTCTTACTGAATCGTTTTAAATAACTTTTAGGAACAACATGCTGTTTAATATTTGATTTAATCATATTCCTTCTATCTATCTAGTTCACACAAGCTGACTTCTCGGAAACGAGATAGTATATCTTCTGAACTTAATTTTCCTGTTTTAAACTGTTCAAACATTTTTAAGAAAATAAGACTATCTATTATCAACACATTATTAGCTGCATTGCAGGCTACTTCAATAACATTATTGCTAACAGGTAGCCGTTCCTCAGGTTTTATATCCTTAAATCGATTTACTATGATTATCTTTTTAATTACGTCTGGAACAACTTCTTTTGTTTCTTCATAAATATGTCCGTGAGTCACTAATTGTGAAATATTTGATTTTTTTACATCTTTTGTTAAACCTTTGAATTCAAAAATGTAATGAATCCCATTTTTCTCGAAAGAATAATCTTCATTTTTTCTATCTTCAAATTCACTTTGAACATCACACATTATTTCTAACATTTCTGTCAAAATTACTTCTAATTCCGATCCTGATTTAAATAAAATTGATTCAAAACGTTTATTTTCACGAATAATTTCTTTTGAAATTTTTATTTTATCATTAGACTCTTCAATCTTTTTATTTTCTATTTGTATAGCTTCATTTTGCTTAATATCATCAAAAAAATGTAGTTCTTGAAACCAGTCAGGCGCCTCTTCTTCGGTTTCATCCATCAAAACACTTTGTACTAAGACTGATAATTCATCATTATTTTTAGCTTGTAGGGTCGTTAATGAATACTTACCATGTGATACAAATACTAATTTTTCGCTTCCGTCCGAATAGACCATATCCTCTGGTAGATTATAACCGTCATAATAATTCTCCCCCATTTCTGAGTTCAAATAGAAATCAGCTGATAGTCTGATACCTGACAAATTTGTATGAGTTTTTTCGTAATATAAATCAATATCTATTGGTATAACTTTTTCTAAATTATAAACCAAATACTTGATAATATCTTTAAGTTGCTCCCTAGCCAAAAATTCTTTGCCTGTTCCTCTAATTGGTGAGGTATATTCCGTTTTAAATCTAATATTTGGAGGTAAAATATATAAGAATTTTGTCTTAAATGAGTGACGAACACTAGTTAATAGTGTTTGAAAGTCATTATCGCAGTTTAGCGTTTCAAAATCCGTAATAGAAGAATGGTTTAACCAAATTGACGAACTAGTCAAATCAATAATATTTAAATCATAGGAATCTAAAGAATGAGCATGTCCAAATGAATTACACTCCGTTACACTATAATCATTTTCATTACGTCCATTATAATTTATTAACTGTATCTGCATTCTTTTCCTTTCTATCTTACATCGAATCTATTTTCTCTCTTTAATTTTCCTACTAAAATTATACCACGAAACCACAAAAAATCCCCTTAGAAATCCGCTTCTAAGGGGTTGTCTTTATCCTGCTGCTTGGCCTGGTTCTGCTGATTTGGTCTTTTTATCTTTCTTGCTACTAGTGATGAGACGGCGTTTGCTATCTCGGATGCCATTGAGTTCCTTGAAGAGTTGAGTCAAGTGTTCTTTTTCAGGATAGGCTTCTGCGCTGGCTGCGGTATGGTCGTAGCTAGTTGAAAGTTCAGTTCGGAGTTGTCTGGTCGTGCCAACTTCCTTGGCAGACTTGGAAGCACGCGCCTTACTTTCCACTTGGTCATATTCCTCTTGAGAATTGACCACCACCGTCAACAGTAGAATGCTTTTAAATTTATGGAATTACGATTGTTCTAAACCTAGAATACATGTAAACTTTAGGGAACAGACCTATTCTAAGTATCGAAGACCTATTTACTATCCATTCCTCATCAAAAAGACTCATTCCCCCTTTCTCCTCCAAAATATGGTATAGTAGAAATATACTATCTATGAGGAGTTTACATGTCACAGGATAAACAAATGAAAGCTGTTTCTCCCCTTCTGCAGCAAGTTATCAACATCTCATCGATTGTCGGTGGGGTTGGGAGTTTGATTTTCTGTATTTGGGCTTATCAGGCTGGGATTTTACAGTCTAAGGAAACCCTCTCTGCCTTTATCCAGCAGGCAGGGATTTGGGGGCCACCTCTCTTTATTTTTTTACAGATTTTACAGACGGTCGTTCCTATCATTCCTGGGGCCTTGACCTCGGTGGCAGGAGTCTTTATCTACGGGCACATCATTGGCACCATCTACAACTATATCGGCATCGTGATTGGCTGTGCCATTATCTTTTATCTGGTGCGCCTCTATGGGGCTGCTTTTGTCCAGTCCGTCGTCAGCAAGCGCACCTACGACAAGTATATCGGTTGGCTGGATAAGGGCAATCGTTTTGACCGTTTCTTTATCTTTATGATGATTTGGCCTGTTAGTCCTGCTGACTTTCTCTGTATGCTGGCTGCCTTGACCAAGATGACCTTCAAGCGCTATATGACCATCATCATTCTGACCAAGCCCTTTACTCTCGTGGTTTATACCTACGGTCTGACCTATATTATCGACTTTTTCTGGCAAATGCTTTGACACGTAAAAATCCGTTTGGTTGCCCAAGCGGATTTTTTAGAGCGTAGATTAACTATAGCTTGATACTAAATATACTTTGGTATAGAAATCATGCCTATTTTTCGATAGTGAGGCGAGGACTTACCTAGCCTTTCCGCCGTGATAGAAACACCTGAAATCTAATGGTTTCAGATGTTCCGAAACTTTGAGACATTAGGCTCAAAGTTTAGGTATGAAATTTCGAAGAAAGTCGCTACCGTCCGTAATCACTTAAGGAAAGGCTCAAAAATATTGTTTTCAGCCACAAAATCCGTTTGGTTTCCCAAGCGGATTTTGTGCTTTATTTTGAAACTTCTTTTGCAAGAACAAAGTTCCCAAGTGTGGCAGAACCATTTCCTGCAACTGCTGGTGTCACGATGTAATCACGCACATCAGGTACTGGTAGGTAACCATTGAGAAGAGATGTAAATTTCTCACGGACACGGTCCAGCATGTGTTGTTGAGCCATGACCCCTCCACCAAAGACAATCACGTCTGGGCGGAAAGTCACTGTCGCATTAACCGCAGCTTGAGCGATATAGTAGGCTTGAACATCCCAAACAGGGTTGTTGAGTTCAATGTTTTCCCCACGAACACCTGTACGAGCTTCCAAACTTGGACCAGCTGCATAGCCTTCCAAACATCCTTTGTGGAATGGACAAACACCGTTGAATTCTTTTTCAATATCCATTGGGTGTCTAGCAACATAGTAGTGACCCATTTCAGGGTGACCCACACCACCGATAAACTCACCACGTTGGATGACACCTGCACCGATACCTGTACCGATTGTGTAGTAAACTAAGTTTTCGATACGGCCACCAGCATTGTTACGGGCAACCACTTCACCATAAGCAGAGCTGTTTACGTCGGTTGTGAAATACATTGGCACGTTAAGGGCACGACGAAGGGCACCAAGCAAGTCCACATTTGCCCAGTTTGGTTTTGGAGTCGTTGTGATAAAGCCATAAGTTTTTGAGTTTTTATCAATATCAATCGGACCAAATGAACCGACTGCAAGACCAGCAAGATTATCGAATTTTGAGAAGAACTCAATGGTTTTATCGATTGTTTCGATTGGAGTTGCTGTTGGAAATTGTGTTTTTTCTACAACGTTAAAGTTTTCATCACCGACAGCACAGACAAACTTTGTACCGCCCGCTTCCAAGCTTCCATATAATTTTGTCATGATAAACCTCTTGTTTTTTATTTTCTTTATTATAGCATATTTGAAAAGTCTAAATTTCTCTATTTTTTAGATTTTCCTCTGTAAATCTTACCATTCAAGCAAAAACGAACAAACAGGTCATTTGTTCGTTTTCATTTAGCTAGAAAAGACTAAGCTTTCACTTCGATAAGAGCATCTCCCTTCGCAACTGAACCTGTTGCGACTGGAGCTACTGAAGCGTAGTCAGCTGTATTTGTAACGATAACCATTGTTGTATCATCAAGACCAGCTGCAGCGATTTTGTTTGAGTCAAATGTTCCAAGAACATCGCCAGCTTTAACCTTATCACCTTGAGCAACTTTTGCTTCAAAACCTTCACCATTCATAGATACAGTGTCAATACCAACGTGGATCAAAACTTCAGCACCATCAGTTGTTTTCAAACCAAAAGCGTGTCCTGTTGGAAAGGCAATTGAAACTTCAGCATCAGCTGGTGCATATACCACACCTTGACTTGGTTTCACAGCGATACCTTGTCCCATAGCTCCACTTGAGAAGACTGGGTCATTGACATCAGCAAGAGCGACAACATCACCAACGATAGGAGTTACAAGTGTTTCATTTTGAAGAGCTGCTGGCGCAACTTCTTCTTTTTCTTCAGCAACTTCAGATTGTTTTGCAGATGCAGTTGCGTCTACTTCATCTTCGTAACCAAACATGTAAGTAAGGGCAAAACCAAGGGCAAATGATACAGCTACCATAAGAAGGTATTGTGGAAGTTGTCCGTTACCGATGTAAAGCATTGTACCAGGGATGATGGTGATACCATTACCAGTACCAGCAAGTCCAAGGATTGAAGCCAATCCACCACCGATTGCACCAGCAATCAATGAAAAGAAGAATGGTTTACGGAAGCGCAAGTTTACCCCGAAGATAGCAGGCTCTGTAATACCTAGGAAGGCTGAAAGAGCAGCTGGGAAAGCAAGTGTTTTCAGTTTTGGATTTTTAGTTTTAACACCAACCGCAACAGTCGCAGCACCTTGAGCTGTCATAGCAGCTGTGATGATTGCGTTGAATGGGTTAGCATGGTCAGCAGCAAGCAATTGAACTTCAAGCAAGTTGAAGATGTGGTGCACACCTGACACGACGATCAATTGGTGAACCCCACCAATCAAGAAACCACCAAGACCAAATGGCATACTAAGGATCGCTTTTGTCGCGATAAGGATGTAGTTTTCAACAACGTGAAAGACTGGTCCGATGACAAATAGTCCAAGGATAGACATGACCAAAAGTGTCACGAATGGTGTTACCAAGAGGTCAATCACATCTGGAACAACCTTGCGGACAGCTTTTTCAAATTTAGCTCCGACAACCCCGATGATGAAGGCTGGAAGAACGGAACCTTGCAAACCAACAACAGGAATGAAACCAAAGAAGTTCATAGCAGTTACTTCACCACCTGAAGCGACTGCCCAAGCGTTTGGAAGTGAGCCAGAAACAAGCATCATACCAAGAACGATACCAACGGCTGGATTTCCACCGAATACACGGAAGGTTGACCACACAACCAAACCTGGTAAGATAATGAAGGCTGTATCTGTCAAGATTTGAGTGTAAGTTGTCACGTCAGCTGGCAGTGTCATTCCAAGAGCAGTCAAGAGACCACGCACACCCATGAAAAGACCTGTCGCTACGATAACTGGGATGATTGGAACGAAAACGTCACCGAAAGTACGGATAGCACGTTGGAACCAGTTCCCTTGTTTGGCAGCTTCTGCTTTCATGTCATCTTTAGATGATGTTGGCAAACCAAGTGCAACAACTTCATCGTACATTTTGTTAACTGTACCTGTACCAAAGATGATTTGGTATTGACCTGAGTTAAAGAAAGCACCTTGAACTTTTTCCAAGTTCTCAATCACTTCTTTATTGATTTTTTCTTCATCTTTGACCATGACACGAAGACGAGTCGCACAGTGGGCAACACTGTTAACATTTTCACGTCCGCCCAAGGCATCGATGACTTTTTTTGCAATTTCCTGATTGTTCATTTGCAAAAATCTCCTTATATAAAATTTTGTTCTTGTTTGAAAGCGATTTTATTCGCCCTTACGACTATTATTTTATCATGTTTTAGAAATATGTCAAGCGTTTTGCAGAAAAATATTCTATCCACTTAGTGGAGACGCTTTAGATTAATTGTTTTTGACTATTTTATCAGGTATTCCTTGAAAAAATAAGTTTAAAATCTTGGTTTAAAAGGATTTTGCTTCACTTTCTTTCATTTTTTTGTAGATAGATGATTGATTTTCTGCTTTTGATTTATGATAAACGTTTGACAGTTTTTTCTCTTTTTTAACATAAAAGGCTTGCATTTTTTATCGAAAACGGTTACTATTAAAAGTAATAAGATTTTTGGAGGAATGAATGAATGGAATGGACAACTGAGCGTCGTTACAGACTTTATCAAGATTGGACGCAAGAAGAAATTCTACATATAAAGGAGAATATGGCACAATCTCCATGGCATACTCATTACCATGTTGAGCCAAAAATAGGACTTCTCAACGACCCAAATGGCTTTTCTTACTTTGATGGAAAGTGGATTGTTTTTTATCAGAACTTTCCTTTTGGTGCAGCCCACGGTTTGAAATCTTGGGTGCAATTGGAAAGTGAGGACTTGGTTCACTTCACAGAAACCGGAGTCAAAGTTTTGCCTGATACTCCATTAGATAGCCACGGTGCCTACTCTGGTTCTGCCATGCAATTTGGCGATCAGCTATTCCTATTTTATACAGGAAATGTCCGCGATAAAAACTGGATTCGTCATCCATACCAGATTGGGGCTTTGATGGACAAGGATGGCAAGATTACCAAGATTGACAAGATTTTGATTGACCAACCAGCAGACTCTACTGACCACTTCCGCGACCCGCAAATTTTTAACTTTAAGGGTCAATACTATGCTATCGTCGGTGGACAGGACTTGGAGAAAAAAGGTTTCGTTCGTCTCTACAAGGCTATTGACAACGACTACACAAACTGGCAAGTAGTTGGCGACCTTGACTTTGCTAACGATCGCACTGCCTACATGATGGAATGTCCAAATCTGGTCTTTGTAGGAGAACAACCTGTCCTTCTATACTGCCCACAAGGATTGGATAAGGATGTTCTAGACTACAATAATATCTATCCAAATATGTATAAGATTGGGGCTTCCTTTGACCCTGAAAATGCCAAAATGGTAGATGTGTCTCAACTTCAAAACATGGACTATGGTTTCGAAGCCTATGCAACTCAAGCCTTCAACGCTCCTGATGGACGTGTTCTAGCTGTTAGCTGGCTTGGCTTGCCTGATGTTTCATATCCATCTGACCGTTTTGACCACCAAGGAACCTTCTCTTTGGTCAAAGAACTGACTATCAAAGACGGTAAACTCTACCAATACCCAGTCGCGGCTATCAAGGACCTTCGTGCTTCTGAAGAAGCCTTATCAAACCGTGCCCAAACTAAGAACACTTACGAACTCGAGCTCAACTTGGAAGCCAATAACCAGAGCGAGATTGTCTTACTTGCTGATAAAGAAGGCAAGGGACTTTCCATCAACTTTGACCTTGTAAATGGTCAAGTGACAGTAGATCGTAGCCAGGCTGGTGAACAGTATGCCCAAGAATTTGGGACAACTCGTTCTTGCCCAATCGATAACCAAGCTACTACTGCTACAATTTTCATCGATAACTCTGTCTTTGAAATTTTCATCAATAAAGGAGAAAAAGTATTTTCCGGTCGTGTCTTCCCACATGCAGACCAAAATGGTATCCTGATCAAATCTGGAAACCCAACTGGAACTTACTATGAATTAGATTATGGTCGCAAAACTAACTGATGTCGCCAAACTTGCAGGCGTCAGCCCTACTACCATTTCTCGTGTTATCAATAAAAAGGGCTATCTCTCCGAGAAAACCATCCAAAAAGTCAATGAAGCCATGCGGGAATTGGGCTATAAACCCAACAACCTAGCTCGTAGTCTGCAAGGAAAATCGGCTAAGTTAATCGGCTTGATTTTCCCTAATATTTCCAATATTTTCTATGCAGAATTGATTGATAAGCTGGAACACCAACTCTTCAAAAATGGTTACAAGACCATCATCTGCAACAGTGAGCACGATTCCGAGAAGGAACGCGAATACATCGAAATGTTGGAAGCCAATCAGGTAGACGGCATCATTTCTGGTAGTCACAACTTGGGAATCGAAGACTACAATCGCGTGACAGCGCCGATTATTTCCTTCGACCGAAACCTATCGCCAGACATTCCAGTCGTTTCCTCTGACAACTACGCTGGTGGGGTTCTCGCAGCCCAAACCTTAGTCAAGACAGGCGCCCAGTCTATCATCATGATTACAGGGAACGACAATTCCAATTCGCCAACTGGACTACGCCACGCTGGTTTTGCATCTGTTCTCCCAAAAGCTACTATTATCAATGTTTCCAGTGACTTTTCTCCCGTCAGAAAAGAAATGGAAATCAAAAATATCTTGACCCGTCAAAAACCAGACGCCATTTTTGCTTCGGATGATTTGACAGCTATTCTGGTCATTAAAATCGCTCAGGAGCTGGGCATTTCTGTCCCAGAAGAGCTCAAGGTCATCGGATATGATGGGACTTACTTTGTTGAGAATTACTATCCTCAACTAGCTACTATCAAGCAACCTTTGGAAGAGATAGCTTGCCTCACTGTTGACCTCCTCTTGCAGAAGATTGAAGGCAAGGAAGTAGCCACAACTGGTTACTTCTTACCAGTTACCCTATTACCTGGAAAAAGTATTTGATACTCTTCGAAAATCAAAGAGCAAACTAGGAAACTAGCCGCAGGTTGCTCAAAGCACTGCTTTGAGGTTGTAGATAATACTGACAAAGTCAGTTACATATATCTACGGCAAGGCGAAGCTGGCGTGGTTTGAAGAGATTTTCGAAGAGTATAAGCACAAGAAAACTCAGACCGATTAGTCTGAGTTTTTTTATGATCTTAAGTTTTCTAGATAGCGCTGGGCTGTCTCTAGGTTAAAGGTCTTATCAGTAATGAGACGCTCAACTAGGGGAGCTACCTCAGATTCACTAGCACCTGCAAGGAGAGCCAAGGATTTGGCCTGCAATTTCATGTGACCTTGCTGAATCCCTGTACTCACCAAGGCTTTCAGGGCCGCAAAGTTTTGGGCAAGACCGATAGACACGATAATCTGAGCTAATTCTTTAGCTGAAGGATTTCCCAGTAGTTCGTGACTGAGGGCTACACGAGGATTAAGACCGATAGAGCCACCCTTGGTTGCTACAGGCATGGGCAAGGTCATCCCACCGACTAATTCTTCTCTTTCAAGGTCCAGCGTCCAGCGACTGAGACCTTGATAGTACCCGTCTCGACTAGCAAAGGCATGGGCTCCTGCTTCAATGGCACGCCAGTCATTTCCAGTAGCAATCAAAATGGCATCAATACCATTAAAAATCCCTTTATTGTGGGTAGTAGCTCGATAAGGATCAGCCTGCGCAAACTGACTAGCCAAAGCCATTTTCTCCGCAATTTCCCGTCCTTGATCCTTTTGGCGACTCAAGTAGCGAAAGGCGATGCGACAGCTTGCAGTCACCAGAGAATCGGTCGCGTAGTTGGACAGGATTCCCATGAGACTCTGTCCCTGACTGAGTTCTTCTAAGACTGGTTTCAAGGCTTCCAGCATAGTATTGAGCATATTGGCTCCCATGGCTTCTTGGGTATCGACATGGAGATAAACAACGAGAAAGTCTGTTTCGCCTTTTATCTGTTCTACATGCAAATCACGCGCCCCACCTCCACGTTTAACGATAGAAGGATAGGCTTGATTGGCAAGTTCTAAGAGCTCAGTCTTTTTGTTTGCAATCTTCTCTTGCGCTTGTCCAGGATTAGCAACTTGATAAAGAGCTACCTGCCCAATCATCTGGCGCTCATGGACTTGTGCAGTAAAGCCACCTGCTCGCTTGATGATTTTGCTGGCATAACTAGCCGCAGCAACCACAGACGGTTCTTCTGTCACATAGGGAACTGTGTATTCCTGACCATTGACGAGGACCTCTGGAACCAGCGAATAAGGCAGAGAAAAAGTTCCCACCACATTCTCACTCAGCTGGTCTGCGACAGTCACGCTCATCTGTTCATCCTGATCCAAACTCGCTTGCTTGTCAGGACTAAGGAGCGCCTGAGCTTGTAACAGCTCGAGGCGCTCAGGGTATGATTTTTTAGAAAATCCATTCCAACTTATCTTCATTATTTTTCAACCTTGCTATAACGGCGTTGGTGGTCGATAATTTCAACCAAGGCATAGTCTTGATTTTCATATCCAGTAAACTGGGCTGAGTTTGTTTCATCCAATACCACTTCCTCAAAGAAGACCTTTTCATAGTCGGCGACGGATAGGGCAGTACGTTGGTTGAGCTTGTTCAAGCGGTCTTTATCTAGATAGGCTTCATAACCTTCAACCAATTCACCACTGAAGAACTCAGCCACAGCCCCACTTCCGTAACTATAAAGGGCAATTTTATCTCCAGCTTTCAGGCTCTCTGTATTTTCCAAGAGAGACAAAAGTCCAAGGAAAAGTGAACCTGTGTAGATATTCCCCACCTTTTGACTGTAGAGAATAGACTGGTCAAAATGCTTTTGCAAGAGGTCTTTTTTCTCTTGGGGCAGGTTCTTATCCATGATTTTTTTCAAGCCTTTCAGCGCTAATTTAGGGTAAGGCAAATGGAAACAAACAGCCGCAAAATCATCTAAAGTAAGCTGGTAGCGTTTTTGGTATTCAAGCCAAGTCGTTTTCAAACTATCCAAATATTGTTGGGTAGAATAAACACCATTTACATAAGGGGTTGTTGAGTAATTTGGACGCCAGAAATCCATGATGTCACGAGTCTGAGCGACATTGTCATTATTAAAGGCCATAATGCGTGGATTTTGAGTAATCAACATAGCCACACTTCCAGCACCTTGAGTGGGTTCTCCTGGAGTTTCAATACCGTATTTGGCAATATCACTGGCAATGACCAAGACCTTGGACTCTGGAGAATTTTCCACATGCAATTTGGCATAATGAAGGGCAGCTGTCGCTCCATAGCAGGCTTCTTTAATCTCGAAACTACGAGCAAAAGGCTGGATACCCAACAAGCCATGCACAAAGACGGCCGCAGCCTTACTCTGGTCAATTCCTGACTCGGTAGCCACAATGACCATATCAATTTCTTGTCTTTCTTGCTCAGTTAAAATAGAGTCACTTGCACTAGCGGCCAAGGTCACGATATCCTCAGTTAAGGGCGCAATACTCAATTCTTCGAGTAAGAGTCCTTTGCTTAATTTTTCAGGGTCAATTCCCCTCGCTTCTGCTAAGTCTTGTAATTTCAAGACATATTGACTGGTCGCAAAACCAATCTTATCAATACCGATTGTCATATTTACCTCTGTTTTATCATTCATGTAAAAAATCGTTCATTACTATTTTATCACAAATAGCAGTAAAAGAGAGAAAAAAGACTTGATTCACCAAAGCAAGTCCCTTATTATTCTAATTATTTTGCTGTTTTCGTAAGTAGGAATAAAGTCTAAGAATCACTGTTCCACTAGCCATTCCAATGGAAATCACTAAAGCCAGCATGACAACCAAGGTTGCACTAGCAATGGCATGACTATAATCCCCCGTCACAAAAAAGGCAGTTGTCCGATAAGAAAGATAGCCTGGAACTAAGGGTGCCAAGATTGCCAAGATAAAGACTACAGCAGGGGTCTTGTAAAGAATACTTAAAATCTGGCTAACACAAGAACCGATAATAGCCGCAATAAAGGTGGCTACAATGACATTGGTCGGTTCCTTGAGCAAGAGATAGATTAGCCAGACAGCCATGCCCAAAATCCCTCCTGGTAAGAGCATAGACCGTTGAACATTGAGTACGATTAAAAAGGTAATAATAGCAAGAAGACTTGCCACTGCTTGTAATAAAAAGGTTGTTAGTGTCATATTAGTTCATCAATACCAAGGCGACAGAAGTTCCTGCCCCTAAAGCAAGGGTAATGAGCAGGGATTCAAACATCTTACTCATACCAGAGTTTATGTGGTTGGTCATAATATCCCGAACCGCATTTGTTAAGGCAATTCCTGGTACAAAAGGCATAACCGCACCAGCTATAATCAAATCTGCCGTTGCAGGAAATCCTGTATAGCGAGCCCAAAACTGGGCAATCATCCCAAAGACGAAGGCCCCAGCAAAGGCTGTCACAAAGGGAATTCGGATAAACTTCTCCACATAAAGGGAAAAGGCAAAACCAAATAAGGTAGCCACTCCTGCCCCAAGTGCGTCGTAGATATTTCCACTAAACATAACTGAAAAGAAAGGGGCACTAAAGGTCGCAGCCAGAGTCACCTGCACCTTGGTATAGGGAAGCGGTTGAGCTTGCAAGGTCGTCAATTGCTTGAAGGCTGTCTCTAAATCAATCTGCCCCCTAACCAGATGACGAGAAATCTGGTTGACATCACAGACTTTTTCAATATTATAAGAAGAGGAAGTCACGCGCTTCATGCGTGAAATATTGGTATTTTCAATCGAGAAAAAGATTGCGGCAGGCATGGCAAGAACATTGCAATCCACAATCCCCTGCGAATGCGCAATGCGAATCATGGTATCTTCTACGCGATGAATCTCTGAGCCACTTTTAAGGAGAATGGTCCCTGCTAGCATAATCACATCGATAACAGCATTTAATTCTCTTGATTCTTCCATGCTTTCCTCCCTTTATCAACTCCTTCTATTTTATCACAAATCTGGAGTCAAAAAAAATCTTTGCCATGAAATCATGACAAAGATTCGTTTAATCACGTGAATTTTCGTGGTTGCCTTCACTACTTGACTGAGTAGTAGGTGCATTCCCTCGTTGATTTCCTTGTTGGTTCCCCTGACTTGGTGTTGTAGTAGAACCTTGGTTTCCACGTTGAGCTGGTGCTGATGATGACGTTGACGGCGGTGTTTTTGGCTTGTAAATTGAAATCTTGACACGCGTCTTCGTCAAATCAACCTTTTCACCTGCTTTTGGACTCTGTTCAACGACTGTACCTTCAGCAGTTCCAGCGGGAGCTGTCGACACTTCTACAACTTCAATATTGGCTTCTTTAATACCGACAATTTGAACGAGATTATTTTTAGTAAATTCGAGACTAGATCCTTTATAACTTGGCATAGAAACGCTGGTTACCTTCTTAGCAACGGTTAAGGTAATCGTTGAGGCCTTGCTCAAATCATAGGTTGTTCCAGCAGCTGGACTCTGTCTGAGAACAGTTCCTGCTTCACTCTCACTTGATTCTTCTTCCTCAATCTTGATGAGATTTTCAGGAACCTTCTTCTGCTTGAGTTCCGCGATAACATCTGTCGATTTACGGCCGATATAGTTACTCAATTGGAAAGATTGCTTGCCTGATGAGACAACCAAATTGATTTTCGAACCTTCTTTTCGAGTCGTTCCAGCATCAGGATCTGTACGGATAATCCGCCCTTCTTCCACCTTTTCACTAGCCTCTGATTTCTCCTCGCCAATCTCAAAATTGGCTTTCTTGAGAGTTTCCTTGGCCTCCGCCACTGTCTGACCTGCCACATTTGGAATGGCAATGGTTGCAGGAGTTCTGGATAATATCCAAATCAGAGAGGCTGCCACCAATACAATGCTGGCCAACAAAATCATATAACGAACTCTAAATTTCCGTTTCTTAACAGGCTTGGTTGCGTAATTGTCTTCTGAAACCTGCTGACTCGGCTTCGCAACCTGTGGCTTCGGACTTTGTGTTTGCACCTTAGGAATCGATGTCAAGGTACTCTGAGATACTTTTGGTAGAGTCTTGGTGTCCGCCTTAGTAGTATCATTAAATACCAGTTTAGGCTCATTGCGACGATTGTAAGACAAGCTACTAGACAAGTCCACATACATCTCTGCAACTGACTGATAACGATCTGTCAATTTCTTGGCAGTTGCCTTGATGACAACATTCTCCAAAGCCTGAGGCACAGATGAATTTTCAGCTATAACCGATGGCAGTGGTTTCTGGAAATGCTGAAGTGCGATGGTCACCGCACTATCCCCGTCATAAGGGATATGGCCCGTCAGCATCTCATAGAAAATAATCCCCATGGCATAGATATCACTCTGTACAGTCGCCTTCGAACCACGCGCCTGCTCTGGTGACAAGTAATGAACTGAACCCAGCATCGAGTTAGTCTGAGTTAGACTTGTCTCAGCAAAGGCTACTGCAATCCCAAAGTCTGTTACTTTGGCAGTCCCATCTGGGGTCAAGAGGATATTTTGAGGTTTCAAGTCCCTATGGACAATTCCTCTGGTATGGGCTAAGCGCATGGCTAGGAGGATTTGTCCCATAATGCGGACAGCTTCTTCATTAGAGAGAGGGTAGTGTTCCTTGATATAGCGTTTGAGGTCTAGTCCAGCAACATACTCCATTGCAAGATACTGTTGACCGTCTTCCTCACCAATATCTGTTATCCGAACGATATGAGGATGGTCTAGATCTGCCATAGCTCTCGCTTCACGCTGAAAACGAGCTACAGCTATCGGGTCCGTCTGGTAGTTAGTCCTCAGGACCTTCACTGCCACTTCTTCTCCGTCTAGAATTAAATCCTTGGCCAAATAGACATCTGCCATGCCTCCTCGGCCAATCTGTTTCACAATCCGATAGCGTCCGGCAAAAATCTTGCCGATTTGGATCATTCTGCATCCTCCTCGTTCATAGAAACAAGGGCAACCGTAATGTTGTCTAAACCTCCTGCATTGTTAGCAAAACGCACGAGTGTCGCTGTTTTATCTGCCAAAGGAATATCACTGGTTACAATATCACAAATCTCACTTCCTGAAATCATGTTGGTCAAACCATCACTATTGAGCAAGAGATAGTCACCTAGCTCAAGAGTAATTATTCCAAAATCAGGTTGAACTTCATCTTTTTGACCGATAGACTGGGTAATAATATTTTTCTGTGGATGGCTTGCTGCTTCTTCTGGCGTCAATTGACCTGCCTTGAGCAATTCATTGACCAAGGAATGGTCGCTCGTTAACTGGTGGTATTCTTCCCCACGAATCAAACCGATACGAGAATCTCCAATATGAGCATAGATAGCCTGATTGCCAATAATAGCAACAGCTTCTAGAGTTGTTCCCATTCCTTTATAGGCATCATCTTGTCCAAGTTGGTGAATCTTTTGATTTTCAATTTCTAGGTAATTGCCGAACCATTCACGCACTTCATTGACTGTATCGATCTGGGTATCAACCCAAGCTATACCTAGGTCTGTTACTGCCATTTCACTAGCAATATTTCCTGCGCGATGACCTCCCATCCCATCAGCTAAAATAATCATGGTACGTCCAGCTCTATTGACATAGTGGTTGACATAGTCTTGGTTATTTGTTCGTTTCTGACCAACATCTGTTAATAATGAAATTTCCATGTGTCAGTTCCTTCCTAATCCGATATCTTGCGAAATTGACTGATGAAGAATCCATCACTTCCATACAATTCAGGTGTAATGAGGATACAGCCATCTTTCATGATATCCTTACATTCATGTTCTAGTTTTACCTGCTCGAACTCGGGATGACTTTCTAAAAAGGCCTCAACGACTTGAAAATTCTCCTCTGAAACAATGGTACAGGTACTATAAGTTATTATACCACCTTTGCCTAGTGTTTGACAAACACTACCTAATATTTCGAGCTGAATTTCCTGTAAGGACGCGAAATCTGCCGTTTCTTTATTGTATTTGATGTCTGGTTTTCGGCGCAAAAGACCGATTCCTGAACAGGGAGCATCCACCAAAATCTTATCAAATGAATTCTGCCCAAAAAACTCATGCACCTTTCTGGCATCCAATTTTTGCCTTTGAATTCGATCTGCAACTCCCAGACGTTGGGCGTTTTCTTGAATTAAGTCCAACTTATGGTCGTAAAGGTCCAAAGCCGTAACCTGACCTGTCGTGAGATAAGAGGCTATATGGGCTGTTTTCCCACCCGGAGCCGCACAGGCATCTAGGACCTGCTCATCACCTTGTAAATCAAGCGTCGGAGCAACCAGCTGACTAGATTCGTCTTGAATGGTAATGGCTCCCTCCGCAAACAAATCATGACCTGCAAAATTTCCTTGCTCCTTAACCAGACCAGAAGGAGACAAGGATGAATCACTGGCCTCCAACAAGGCTTGTATTTCCTCTTTTCGACTTAAATCAGTCACTCGGATACTGGCCTTATTTCGCACCAAAAGGCTTTCAAAGATGGCTTGTGCTCTCTCTTCACCGTATTCTTCCTTGAGTTTGGCAACTAGCCAAACTGGGAGAGAATAGGCAATGGAATCACGTTTGTTTTTCGTTTGATGCTGGCAATATCTGGCCATCCTTCACGCAGGATACGGCGAAGGACGGCGTTGACTAATTTTTCACTGCCTTTTTTACGGAATTTAGCCAATTCCACCGCTTCATTAACCACAGCATGGTCTGGAATTTTGTCTAAATAGCGGAGCTGGTAGGCACTCATGAGAAGAAGGACATAGAGCCAACTGTCTAACTGGTCTCTGTCTTCGATAAAGTGGGACAGGTACCATTCCAGAGTCAGTTTGCGGGCTACCGTTCCGTAGACAATCTCTGTCACCAAGCCCTTGTCCGCTGCCGAAAGTTGACTTCCCTTGAGATGCTTATTTAAGGCGATGTTTGAGTATGCTTGATTGATAAAGACATCCTCTAGCACTGCCAAAGCTAGACTTCTAGCCGTTTCTACTTTAGTCACCAAATCGTTCTCCTACAGTCAATGTCCGTCCAACACCGTTGAGGAAGGAAGCAATGTCCATCTTAGGTTTGCCAGCTGGCTGAACTTGTTTGAGAGACAAAGCTCCTTCTGCCGTTGCGACAATCAATTCTTTCTTGCCGATAGAGAGGATTTCACCTGGATTGCCTTGACCTTCTACTGGTAGGGCTTCATAAATCTTAAAGCGGTCGCCCTTGAGAAAAGTATGGGCAACAGGCCACGGGTTCATGCCACGGATTTGGTTGAAGAGTTGACGATTGGTTTTGTTCCAGTCCAGTTTTTCTTCCTCTGACTTGATATTTGGCGAGAAAGTAACCTGACTCGGATCCTGCGGTTCAGGTTTGATATCACCAGCAATATAGGCAGGCAAAGTGTCCAAAAGCAAATCACTACCTACGAGAGCTAATTTCTCAAACAAGGTCCCAACATTATCCTCATCTGTGATCGGAATGCTACGACGGGAAATCATGTCTCCTGCATCCATTTCCTTAACCATTTCCATAATGGTCACACCAGCTTCCTCATCACCTTGAATCAAGGCATAATGGATAGGCGCACCACCACGGTGTTTAGGAAGGAGGGAGGCGTGGACATTGACTGCAAAATCCATGCTATCAAGGAGTCTACTTGGGAGAAACTGGCCAAAAGCAGCAGTCACAATTCCATCTGCTCCTAACTGCATAATAGCTTCCATCTCTGGACTTCCAGATAATTTTTCAGGTTGGTAGATAGGAAGTCCTGCCTCTTTGGCAGCTTGTTTAACTGGGGTTTCTTGAATAACTTTTTTACGCCCAACAGCACGGTCAGGCTGGGTCACAACGGCTAGAATCTCATAGCGGTCATCTGTCAAAAGTCCTTTTAAGACGGTTGCTGAAAAATCGGGGGTCCCCATAAAAATTAATTTTGTCATATCTTCTCCTTCTTATAAAAATTGCTGTGGCTCATGGTCAATGCTGAGACGGAGCTCACTATTTTCCCGTTCTTGAGTCAAGGCCAGAACCTGATTTAGAGTCGGCCCCAGCTCATCTTCTAAACGGTATTTAATCAAAATCTGGTAATGATAGAGGTTGTGGGTACGAGCAATAGGTTTTGGCGTTGGCCCGAGAATCTTACTGGTCTCTGACAAACCTGACCGCAAAATATTCATGACTTCATAGGCACGTTTGACAACCACTTCTTCTTTCTTGTGAGAAAGGGTAATACCAATGGTGAAATAGTAAGGCGGATAGCCAAGTTGTCGTCTAATTCCCATTTCATAGGCATAAAAGCCTTCGTAATTCTGATCCTTGGCAAATCGAATAGCATAATGCTGCGGATTGTAAGACTGAATCAAGACCTGACCAGCTTTTTCAGCCCGACCTGCGCGTCCTGACACTTGAGTCAAGAGCTGGAAGGTTCTCTCAGAAGAACGGAAATCAGGCAGATTCAAGGCTGTATCCGCATTGAGCACTCCGACTAGGGTCACATTGGGAAAATCCAATCCCTTGGCAATCATCTGAGTTCCTAGCAAGATATCTGCTTCTCCTCGCCCAAACTGGTCAAGGAGAGCTTGGTGACTACCTTTCTTACGAGTCGTATCCACATCCATGCGCAGAATGCGAGCCTGGGGAAAGAGTTCTGTCAGCTCGTCATAAGCCTTCTGAGTTCCCGTCCCGTAGTAACGAATACTGCGACTCTTACAGTTGGGGCAAACATGAGGAATATCCTTCGAAAAACCACAATAATGGCAATTCATGGTCTTAGTATCCATGTGCAAGGTCAAAGAAATGTCACAGTTGGGACAAGTATCCACGGTCCCACACTCCCGACACATGACAAAACTAGAATAGCCACGGCGATTGAGCATGAGAACTACCTGCTCTTTTTTAGCCAGACGGTCCTGAATAGCTTCTAGCAAAGGAGGCGTAAAATTTGACGTCTCGTTTTGTCCGATATAGTCTCGAAAGTCAATTACTTGAACCTCAGGGATTGTGGCTAGAGGATTGGCTCGTTGCGTCAGACGTATGTGTTGATAGACACCTTTTCCAGCCCGAGCACGGCTTTCCAGACTAGGAGTTGCTGAACCAAGCACCAGAGCCGCTTGATTATACTGGGCCCGTAAAATGGCCACTTCTCTGGCATGGTAACGGGGATTACTGTCTTGCTTATAAGTCGCTTCGTGCTCCTCATCGATAATCATAACACCTAAATTTTTCAGCGGAGCAAAGATGGCTGATCTAGCACCAACAACAACTTGAGCGTCTCCACGCTCGACCTTGCGCCATTCGTCATACTTTTCACCATTGGATAGGCCTGAGTGAAGAATGGCTACCTTGCCTCCAAAACGTGCAATAAAACGCTCGGTCATTTGCGGAGTCAAGGAAATCTCAGGCACCAGCAAAATAGCTGTCTTGCCCTTGTCCAAGGCCCCTTGGATAATCTGCAAGTAAACCTCGGTCTTCCCACTTCCTGTAATCCCTTGAAGGAGGAAGGGAGGCTGATGACTGCCAATCGCACTGACAACCGCATCTCGCGCCTGTCTTTGCTCTGGATTCAACTCCAAAGGCTGACTTGCTTCAATCCCTTCAAAATAAGCAGCCGAGCGTTGGACTTCCTTTTGGACTATGGTCACAGCACCTTGTTCCACAAAGAAGTTGACTTGCTCCCGCGAGTAGGACTCTAACAAACTAGCCAAGGAAGCACTTTCAGGATGAGACAGCAAGTAATCTCTCAATTCCAACTTTTTCTTGGCGCGTGTAGAAATCTCAACACCTTCTAATTGAGCAAGATTCACCTCATACCAGGACTGGGTCTTGATCTTCTTTTGATCAATCGCCTGATATTCTAGACCAAGCAGGCCTTTTCTAGTCAAACGCATCATTTCTGCTTGCTTACCTAAATCCAGAGAAGAAAAGGCAAGTGAATCTTCTGAACCAAACAGACGCTCTCGATCTTCCTGACTTAGGCCTTCCAGAGGATAGAGAATCTTGTCATAGCTGGAGTTCAGAAATCCTGGTAACATAGCCTTGAGGATAGAGATTTTGTAGGAGAAGACAGATTTGCGTAACTCCTCAGCCAGCCAGAGTTGTTCTTGCGTGAGAACAGGAGAAAAATCCAGCACCTCCGCAATATCTTTTAAATCTTGATTAACCTCTTCTTCATCTGGTTGGGACTCCAAACCAAGAACAATCCCTTGAATCAGGCGATTGCCCTTACCAAAAGGCACATGAACCCGCATCCCAACTTCTAGCATTCCCTCAAATTCCTCCGGAATCCTATAACTATAGGGTTGGTCCGTCTGCATCAAGGGCACATCCACAATAATCTTAGCTATAGCCATCTTCTCACCTCCTCCTTGTCAGTACATTCTTGTAATAGAAAAAATAAGATTGAGTCCCCCCAACCTTAAATTTTTTCACCATCTTCTTTTTCTTTAGCGATTTGCTCTTTGATTTTCTTTTCTTCTTCTTCTTTGCGGCGTTTTTCTTCTTCGATACGGCGACGCACTGCTTCACGTTTTCCTTCTGGATCTGGGTGAATTGTAACGTTTCCTGATTCGATTTCTTCTAAAGCGCGAAGAGTTGATTTTTCAGACTTGAAACCTTGAGTTGCTGGCGCACCTGCTTCCAATTCGTGGGCACGTTTTGCTTCCAAGATTACGAGTGAATATTTTGAAGGAACCTTGTCTAGCAAGGTATCAATAGAGGGTTTTAACATCATTTGCTTGTACCTATTTTCTAAATTTTATCGAGTAGTTGGAGATTTTGGTAACATCTCCTGATAGTGACCAATGACACGATCCACACGGAAGTGTTCTGCTTCGATCACACGTTTGACACGCTCAGCAGCTAGGGGCACCTGATCGTTGACAATCGCATAATCATACTCACGCATGAGAGCAATTTCTTCCTTGGCTTTTTCGATTCGTTGGGCAATTACTTCTGCACTGTCGGTTCCACGTCCTACCAAACGATCTTGCAATTCATCCAAATCTGGTGGTGTCAGGAAGATAAAGACAGCATCTGGAACCTTTTTCTTAACCTGAAGAGCTCCTTGAACTTCAATTTCAAGGAAAACATCGATTCCCTTGTCCAAGGTTTCATTGACATAGGTCAGAGGAGTTCCATAGTAGTTGCCGACATATTCTGCGTATTCCAACATCTGCCCTTGACGAATCAGCTCTTCAAACTCTTCACGAGTGCGGAAGAAATAGTCAACACCGTCCACTTCTCCAGGACGTTGTGCGCGTGTCGTCATCGATACAGAGTATTGAAATTGGTTTTCAGAACTCTCAAAAATCTCTCTTCTAACCGTTCCTTTTCCAACCCCTGAAGGACCAGAAAAAACGATTAGTAAGCCTCGGTCTGCCATTGTGTCTCCTTTTAGTCAGTCTGTAAAAATAAAATTTCCCTTCAGATAGTAGTATTTTGTACAAACTATCCTTCTACAGTCTTTCTATCTAGTGTAACAAAAAAGCAGTAATTTTTCAACTGCTCTTTCTTATTTATTTAGCATAATCTACTGCACGCAGTTCGCGAATCACGGTTACCTTGATATTTCCTGGGTAATCGAGATTGTTTTCAATTTTTTCACGAACTTTGTGAGCCAAGATTGTGACTTTGTCGTCCTTGATTTGTCCTGGATTGACCATGATGCGGATTTCACGTCCTGCCTGAAGGGCAAAGCTAGTTTGTACTCCTTCAAAGCCGTTAGCAATTTCTTCCAAATCATGAAGACGCTTGATGTAGCTTTCAAGAGACTCACTACGAGCACCTGGACGGGCTGCACTCAAGGCATCTGCTGCAGCAACGATAACTGCAATCACGCTCTCAGCTTCAACATCACCGTGGTGACTAGCAATCGTATTGACCACAACTGGATGTTCCTTGTACTTACGAGCCAATTCCATACCGATTTCAACGTGACTACCTTCAACCTCGCGGTCAATGGCTTTCCCAATATCGTGAAGGAATCCAGCACGACGGGCAAGAGCTGCATTTTCACCAAGCTCGCTCGCCATGATACCAGCCAACTTAGCAACCTCAATCGAATGACGCAAAACATTTTGTCCATAAGAAGTACGGAACTGCAAACGTCCCATAATCTTCATCAAGTCAGGGTGAAGGTTTGGCGCACCAATCTCATAGGCGGCAGCCTCACCATATTCACGGATTTTATTGTCAATCTCTTGACGGTTTTTCTCAACCAACTCTTCAATACGAGCTGGATGAATACGACCATCTTTGAGCAACATTTCCATAGTCATACGGGCAATTTCGCGACGAATCGGATCAAAACCTGACAAGGTTACCACTTCTGGTGTATCGTCAATAATCACATCGACCCCTGTCAAACTTTCAAAGGTACGAATGTTACGACCTTCACGACCAATAATGCGTCCCTTCATAGTATCGTCTGGCAGATGGACTGTTGAGTTTGTTGACTCTGCCACATATTCACCAGCGATACGTTGCATAGCTTGAACCAAGATGTCCTTGGCCATTTTATCAGAACGTTCCTTGACCTCTTGCTCAGCTTCACGAATACGGCTGGCAATCTCCTTGGTCAAGTTTTCCTCTGTCTGTGCCAAGATAATATCTCGTGCTTCTGCCTGAGACAGGGCACCAATACGCTCTAGCTCTGCTTCTTTTTGTCTTTCGACTTCCTCTAATTGCTCTTCACGCGCATCAAGGTTTTTCGCTCTATCAGAAATACTTTGTTCTTTTTGTTCAAGTGTTTGTTCTTTACTCGTCAAATTGTCGTCCTTACGGTCAAGGCTAGTAGCTCTCTCGGTCAAACGACTTTCGATTTGTTTGAGTTCTTGACGTTCTGATTTGAATTCAGCGTCCACTTCTTCACGGTATTTTCTGGCTTCTTCTTTGGCCTCCAATAGTGCTTCTTTTTTAAGAGACTTGCTTTCACGTTTGGCTTCATTAACCAATAAATCCGCTTCACGCTCAGCTTGTCCACGTAAATTAGTTGCTTCTTGTTCAGCATTTAAAAGCATCAACTCTGCAGCTTCCTGAGATGATTTCATCTTGGCTGAGATGCTGACATATCCAATGACTAAACCAATGATGACGGCAAAAACAGCAATCGCAAGCGACATGATTTCCATGTTTTTACCTCATTTTATTGTTATTCCGAATGACATACATTCCTTTACATTCTACCATAAAAAAGTGATTTTCACAAACCTAAAATAGAATATGTTTTGAGGAATGTGGTGTTTAATCAACTATAATTTATTAGTACAATCTCTATTTATTAGAAATCCTAGTTTAGTAAAGATTTGAGAAAAAGGCTACTTTTCAGTAGACTTAGTAATGATCTTTAAAGGACAAGAAAGCCACGCTATCTCCATCCATCATATAAATCAAGCGATTTTCTGCATCAATGCGGCGAGACCAGGCTCCTTGGTAATCATACTTGAGTGGTTCTGGCTTACCTATTCCTGTAAAGGGATCACGTTGAATATCCTTGATTAGTTTATTGATTCTTTTTAACATTTTCTTGTCCTGAGTTTGCCAGTAGCAATAATCTGCCCAGGCATCTTCTGTAAACTTGAGTAGCATTCCTCACTCCTCAATAACATGGACTTGAGTGCTTCCAGCACGAACTTGAGCCATTCCTCGCAAAACCTTGTCTGATAACTCCTTATTTTGAGCGATTCTCAGGGTTTCCTGAATACTGTCCCATTCGCTCTTTGAAAGAACTACAATGTCCTCATCTGGATTTTTATTGACCACCGTCAAAGGCTCAAATTCATCATTTACCTTTTTCATGTAGTCTTTTAAATGATTTCGGAATGTTGAGTAAAGAACTGCTTCCATAACCATACCTCGTTTTACCTCTTTTCCACTATTATACACAAAAAGAAAGAAATTGTCAGGAACTTGTACAAGATTTTCTTTTCTATCTATTTATACTCAATGAAAATCAAAGAGCAAACTAGGAAACTAGCCGCAGGCTGCTCAAAACACCGTTTTGAGGTTGTGGATAGAACTGACGAAGTCAGTAACCATACCTACGGCAAGGCGACGTTGACGTGGTTTGAAGAGATTTTCGAAGAGTATTATTCGTAAAAAATCTCAAAAAGCCTACCTTTCAGTAGACTTAGTTTGTTTCTATTCTAATCAGTACTCTGCCGAAATTCTGTTCTGCTATACTTGGATTTCCTAGTTGGTAAATTCTATCTGCCTTTTGGGTCATAGCATCCCAAGGTTCCTTGCCAATTCGGCTGACTAGATTGACCTGCCCTTTCATAGACTTGAGGTGTTGTCTGCCTTTTTCGGTAAAGCCAAGGACATGAATGGCTTCTGGCAAATTACTTTCTCTTGCCTGCACTAAGATATAGGTCAAAAGGCGTCTGACACGCGCCTTGGTGTAACGTTTGGTAGTCACTAACTCGACCAATTCTTCCACAGACTGGGCTGTTTTAATAGCTTCATTAATGCGCACAGCCATTTCTTGATTGACCTGATAGATGGTAGTTAGGTCGGGATTTGACAAGATTTGATAGCGGAGCAAAGGAAAATAGTCGTCCCAACTCACCTTATTAGCATTTTCAAAGATGTCAACCGAAGGCATAAAGCGTTCTAAGAAATCTTTGTCTCTCTGGTGCTGACGGAGGGCTGTCGCCGAGGCAAAGTCCACATCCTTATCCACAGAATGGTAACCAGCGCCCTGACGTTGAATCGGATGCAGCTTGATGTTTCGTCCAGCAACCGCCTTGACATAGGCCAGAGCAAGAACATGATTGGGCGTATTGCCTGAAAAATCAAGACCTACAAATTCCTTCCACATGGCTTGGGTTTTCTGTGGGTAGGAAAGAGAATCAGGCAGATTTTCCACAAATTTCTCCATCTCAGCACCCTGCTCTGTGTATAAGTCAGTAATTTTCTGGTAATCCAGAACTTCTTCTGTCCCAAAAACTAGGCTATCAATACCCAACCTATCCAAGATATCCACAGCTCCTTGGCCGAAAAAATCTGCTGCCTGAACACTGACTAAAAAGGGCAATTCTACTACCAAATCTGCGCCATTTTCCAGAGCCATCTGGGCTCGTGTCCACTTATCCACGATAGCAGGTTCTCCACGCTGCATGAAATTCCCTGACATAGCCACAATTTTCAGCCCCTCTGCCTGATCCAGCAGGTATTTGTGCCCATTATGAAAAGGATTGAACTCGGCTATAATGCCTGTGATGGTCATAGTGATCTCCTACTTCTGCGCGACAAAAAACCAACGGGTACTAATTTCTGTAGGCTCTTTGTCCTCAAAGTCGGCATAGAGTTTGAAAGACTTGAAACCAGCCTGTTCCAGCAAAATATCATAGGTCAAGACCTCATAAGTCCGCTCCTCATGCACTTCATCGTGGCGACTAAAGGAACCATCTGCTTCCTTGACAAAGAAAGTCAACTCATGCACGATGGAGTGAGGAGCTTCGTCCTCATAGGTGTCCCAGAGCATGGCGAAGTCTTCCGCATTTTCATGGTAGGAATAGCCTGGAAAAACTTCATCCGTCTGGTAAGTCGAATGCACATCAAAAATGAAAACCCCATCTTCATTGAGGGCATTATACACTTCCTTAAAGACGTCCCCTACTTCCACCTCATCCTGCATGTAGCAGATTGAGTCCGAGTAACACGTGACAAAATCATATTGACCTGCCTTGGACAAATCCAGCATATTGCCTTCAATAAAATCAATCTTTTGCTTGGCGGAAGCAGCTCTCTTCTCAGCAATCTTCAACATATCCGCGCTCAAGTCAAGTCCAGTCACATCAAAACCAGCCTGAGAGAAGCGCACCGATTGAATTCCTGTCCCACAAGCCAATTCCAAGAGTTTCTTTCTCTCCTTGGTCTTAGGCAAATGACGTAGCGAAAAATCCGTCCATTTATCGTATAAACTATCATCCATGACCGCATCATAGACCGCCGCAAAGGTTTCATAAGTTACCATAATCATGATACAAAGAGCCTCCATGGCAAACACCACTCGCTCTTTACCTTTCCATCAATTTCTTCTAAAATAAGCAAATAAAACCCAGTTGACTGCAACTGAGTTCGTCTTCTAAGCAAGAGTTTCTGAAATATCTACTGAGTCTGCCTCATGCCATAGCTTCTCTAGGTTATAGTGGGCACGCATTTCTTCTGAGAAGATATGCACAACGACAGCACCAAGGTCCAGCAAGACCCATCCTCCAGCTGCATCGCCTTCGATATGGCTGCCTTTAAAGCCTGCTTGAGCTACTTTTTCACGGATATTGTCAGCGATAGCATCCAACTGACGGCTATTCATTGAGCTAGTGATGACAAAATAGTCCGTCACGCTGGTCAAATCTTGTACGTCAAGTGCGAGGATATCCTCCGCACGTTTCTCATCAGCCGCTTTCACGACTAGTTCTAGTAATTCTTTTTCGTTCATTTAGTCCTCTTTTTAGAAAATATGTTTGTAATCTAGGACATCTGCAAAGCGCTCCTCCCAAATGTCCTCATAGAATTCATTTATCGTTTCTGCTGGAATGTCTTTCCCATCAAAGGTTGTGACAGCACCTTCTGGAATAATAAGCTGATAGCCATATTCAAAGGCAACTTTGACAGAGGTATCCACACAATATTCTGTCTGCATACCACATAAAACTAATTTTTCAATTCCCTGTTTATCCAAGTATTCTTTTAAAGCAGTTTCTTTGAAAATACTGTTATACTTCTTCTGAAAGACCTTTTCATTAGGTTTTCGGCTTAAAAGCTCAGATAACTGCCAATCTTCTGATGTTTGAGCTTCAGCGTTCTCAATATGTTGAACATAAATAATTTCGATATTCTTGCTTCTAGCCTGGTTTTGTAAATAAGAAATTTTTTCCAATAGACTTTTTGTCTGGAACCCAGTTTCCACTAAAATATTTTGAACATCAATGATTATAAAAGCCGTCTTCATTTAGTCCTCTTTCAAATAGTGCACAAAGGCGTTATAGGTTTCAAGGGTTTGGGGATAGATGGGAAATCCCTGATGAGCTAGATGCTCCACAGTACGAGCTGTTTCGTAGGCCACTGCCTTATTGAGCGATAGCTCAGCAATTTCACGCGCCACATCCACACCTGGAAAGGCACGATTGTGCTCGATATAGTCTGCGACGTAGATGACCTTGTCTAAGTCTGTCATCTGACCAGCCCCGACTGTATGGATTTCAATGGCTCGCAGGATTTCTGGATCATGCAAATCCAAGTCTTCTTGAATCTTGTAGATACCCACCATTCCATGCCAGACATTATTGCCCCAGTTTTTGAGGTCAGGGTCTAATTGGTAACGGTCAATCAAGTCTAGAAATTTCTGATCTGACAACTTTTTAGCATAGTCATGAAGAAGACCTGCTAGACCGGCTTTCTCAGTATCCACACCAAATCGCTGGGCCAGTTCTATAGCTGCACGCTCCACACCCAAGCAATGGGTTAAGCGTTTTTCGGGTAGAAGCTCTGCCATTTTTTCCAACAAAGCCTCGCGAGAGCAGTTGATATAGTCTTGATAGGACATCAGTAGAGCCCCTCCTTCTCGATGTAGTCCAGCACAGGCTGAGGCAGGAGAAAGTTGGGTTTTCGACCTTGGGCAAGGAAGTCACGCACCATGCTGGACGAAATATCCATGAGAGGCACATCCACCCAGATAACTGGATAGGAAGTCCCTGCCTTGTAGCGTGGGCGCTGAACCCCCACAAACTGAACCATGTCGACCAGCTCATCAATGCGGTACCACTTAGGTAGATAGTCCACCATATCGGCACCGATGATAAAGTAATAATCCGTATCTAGATTCTTCTCTGTTAAAATCTTCATGGTGTCGTAGGTATAGGAAATGCCCTTGCGCTCTAGCTCAATGGTTTCAATGTCCAGACCTTCAATCCCCTCTATCGCCAATTCAAGCATCTTGAGACGATGGTGCTCGGGGATGGTTTCCTTTTTATCTACATGAGGTGGTTGGTATTCAGGCATAAGCAGGACCTGGTCCAGTCCCAACTGTTGCCGTACTTGGTCCGCAACAATGAGATGGGCATTGTGAACAGGGTTAAAATTCCCCCCTAAAATTCCAACTTGCTTGCGCTTTTTCTCCTTGATTTCTGGCTCCAACTCTACCTTGGTAAAGGGAGTCAATAATTCGATTGTCATAGGCTAGTCTCCTTTATTTCTCTGTAAAAAACAGTTGTTTGGAGTATAGTGGTTAAATTTCTTTTACTTTTTTAGAAATCTTGCGATTTTCTTTCTTGCTAGATTGTTTATACAAGATCAAAATGCGTCCGATTTTTTGGACTGTATCCACACCGATTTCTTCTTCCAAGATTTCAGCTACTTCGTGGATATTTTCATCTGTGTTTTGCAAGAGAGTGACTTTAATCAATTCGCGGGCGTCAAGAGCTTGACGGACGCTGGTTTTGATTTGGTCGTTGAGACCATTTTTCCCGATTTGGATGATGGGTTTGAGGGTGTGTGCCTGGCTGTTGAGGAAGGCACGTTGTTTTGATGTTAATGACATAATTTCTTCCTTGTTTTTTTGATAGTTATTTTAGGTGGTGAGGGACAGTCGGAACTAATTTTTCAAAGATCTCATCTTTGAAAAATGGATTTCCTGACCTCACAATTGAGCCTAGGTCTCAATTGTGCCCCTTACCAATCTAACGATTGGCAATCACACCACGGCAATAACTATCTTTTTATGAGCTCACTTTGTTCGCTCAGTGATTTCATTTTAAATAATTGCTTTTCGTGTGACGACGGCGACGCCTTCTGGTGCCCAGACGGCGACTTTTGCGGTGCCTGTTACTCGGATCCAGCCTAGGCCTGAGATGACTAGGTCTGTCTTGTCCTTGATGTTAAAGACATGTTGAACTAGTTTTGGAAAATCTTCTTTTTCCTTACTATTTGGAGGTGTCAGAAGTGTTCCAACGTGCTTATCATAAAATGCACTAGCGCCTTCAAGTTTGGTACGATGGAGTTTGAGTTCATTGTCAAAGAAGGCTGTGAATCCTTGCTTTTCTCCTGATATAAAGTCAAAGCGTCCGAGTCCACCTAAAAACAGGGTTTGTTCAGGATTGAGTTGATAGGTTTTTGGCTTGATTTCCTTTTTAGGGCTAACATACTTGAGATTTTTGGCCGTCAAGTAGTGAGCCATCTGGTGACGGTGGATGATTCCTGGCGTATCGTAAATATAAGATCCGTCGTCAAGCGGAATCTCAATCTTGTCCAAGGTTGTTCCTGGGAAACGTGAAGTTGTAATCACGTTCTGGTCACCCGTAATTTCTTGGATAATCGCATTGATGAGGGTTGATTTTCCAACGTTGGTTACACCAACCACATAAACATTACGGCCCTTTCGGTAGTGTTCACTCTTGTCAATGACTTCCTTAATAGCATGTTTGTTTTGGGCCGAAGTTAGGACGACATCGACTGGACGAAGACCTTCTTCGTGGGCACGCTCCATGAGCCACTGGCTAATCTTTCCTGGTTTAACTGACTTTGGCAGGATATCTTTTTTATTTCCGACCAAGAGGACATCATTACCCGATACAAAACGTGGCAAACCTGGAATAACAGAGCCATTAAAGTCAAAGATATCAATGACATTAACTACCAAAGCATCACTGTCTCCCACCTCGTGCAAGAGCTTGAGGAAATCATCGTCCGTCAACTGGACATCTGTGATTTCATTATAGTGGCGGAGACGGAAACAGCGTTGGCAATAGACTTCGCCAGTCTCCAAACCTTTTTCAAGTGCCGACTGGGGGGTAAATCCAAGACCAGCCTTGTCTGTCGTCTGAATGGTTGCTCCACAACCAATACAGAGAATTTCTTCCATAGTTAAATTCCTTTTTTATATGTAATCGGTCCGTACTTTTCAGTGATTTTTCGCATCACACGGCGCTCACGAGCTCGGTTAATCTGCGTTTTGATAGAATCGTGTTGGACCAAGGGCTTGACCAAGATTGAGCGAATACCTGCACGGTGGGCTGCTCGTATATCTGTCATAAGCTGGTCGCCGACCATAACCACTTCACTTTTCTCATAGTGGAATTCCTTCATGGCACGGTCAATCCCAAATGTGAAGGGCTTCAGAGCCCAATAAACGTAATCAATCCCAAATTTTTCAACTGCACGTTGAACTCGTTTTTTGGTGTTATTTGAAACCACGATGATGCGAATACCCGCGTCACGGAGGTCATGTAGCCATTGCTTCATCTCTGGCGTCCCATCAGGATTATTCCAAGCAATGAGGGTATTATCCAAATCGACCAAAACAGCCTTGATTCCCTGCGCCTGCAGGCTTGGGACTGTCAGATCATAAACTGCTTCCACAGCAAAATCTGGCATATAATTTTCAATCGCCATTCTGGCTCCTTTTCTTAACTTTTTTTCGCAATTTTCCTTAGTAACAATGACAAAACAATCCACAAACCTGCACTAGCCAAACTGATGTAGAGCCAAGCATGGGGCTCATCTGTTAAAGGTAGGGGAACATTCATTCCGAAAAAGCCTGTCACGACTGCCAAAACCGCTAGCAAGACTGAAATGATAGTCAAGGTTGTCAAATTATCATTCAGGTTGTTGTTTAGAATGTTGTTGTAAGATGCTGATAGTTGTTGGAGGACTTGAGAAATCAAGTCTGTCATGGATACCAGCTGATGAGCCTCAATCATGGCATCATCAAACTGTTCTCTTTCAATTTCGTTAAAACTGCGATAGAGGGCATGTCCTTGGATATATTCCAGCAACATGCGATTTTGCTTGGCAGCCGCAGTAAGATAAACCATACCTGTCTCCAAGTCAGACAAGGCAAAGAGGTTTTTCTTGGTCGTCCGCTGACGCAAGAGGCCATTGACCTCATCCTTACTCTTGTCCATCTGCTCGATGACAGGATAGTAGGCATTGCTGATGATTTCCAGACTAGCAAAGAGAAACTTGTAAATCGAAAGCGTGTCATGACTCTCCAGATAACGGGTCATCTGTTCAATGACATAGGCGTTCTTGGTATTACTAATGGTAATCAGGCGATGATGTTCCACGATAAAGGTCATGGGAAAGGCTTCGTAGTAGGCCTTATCCTTTTTCAAGTTCAAGACATTATAGATAAAGGTCACAGTCCCATTTTCACGGTGATAATCCATGTGGGCACGCTCATTTCTATCCAGTGCGTATTCAATGGTTTCCTTGTCCAAACCGTAGATTTCAGAAAGGTCTTCTAGTTTTTTCAACTTATCCAAATCTAGGTCAATCCAGGTACAACCATTGCCCAGCTGTTTTTCTAAAAACATCTTCTCTCCTTTACCAAACTCTTTCTATTGTACCATAAATCTGCTAACATTTCAGGTCTGGTCTGTACGAGAGAAATTGCTGACGACGGTGATATTCCGATTGGGAACGAAGTGCAGAACCTGATCTTCTCCTCTAAGTTGCGTTGTTCGAATGCCGACGCTGACAACCTGACCCGATACAGTAATAGGACCATTTGTCAAAACGACCTCATCTCCCACATCCAGTTGACGTTCAAAAAGGATGAAAAAGCCATTGATGACATCAGACAGAAAACCTTGTGCTCCCATCCCAATAGCCACCCCAGCAATCCCAGCACCTGCCAGCAAACTAGAAACAGGCAAACCTAAAATCGACAAAATGCAGTAAAGTAAAAAGAAATAAAGGGTATAATTAAACACATTTTCTAATAGACGTGAGATGGTTTTCTGACGTCCGACATCATGACGAGACATTTTTAGAGAAGGTTTAACAATTCTCTGCACCATGGTATGAAGCAGTTTTTTAGCTATATAAAAGAGCAAAAATAGAAATAACAGAGAAAGTAGCTTGGTTAAGATATTCTCAATAATCGCTGTTAGATCAAGCTTATTGAGGTAGGTTTGAATAAATTCTTGCATAGAAAACTCCTTTTATTTATTATACCATACTTTTACAGAGTGTCATTCTCCATAAATATTCAAAAATAATTTCAAAAATAGACAGAAAATTCTTGATTTTGGTTCATATTTATACTATAATCATAAACATTACACAACTAAGGAGGTTATTATGAAAAAACTCATTCATGCTTGGAATAAGGCAAGCCTAATCAAACGTATTTTGATTGGTATGCTTTTTGGAGGAATCCTGGGACTAACACTTCCTACTGTATCTGGAATCGGCCTACTCGGAGATCTCTTTGTTGGTGGTCTCAAAGCCATCGCACCTATTTTGGTCTTTGCCCTCGTTGCCAATGCCCTTTCCAAACACCAAAAGGGACAGGATAGCAATATGAAAACTGTTATCTTCCTTTATCTAGTAGGAACCTTTGCAGCGGCACTTGTGGCTGTCTTTGCTAGTTTCATCGTTCCTGTTGAAATTACCTTAAATAGTACTAATACAGAGGTTACGCCTCCTGATGGTATAGGTCAGGTTCTTAGCAATCTCTTACTTAAACTCGTAGACAACCCTGTCAATGCTCTCGTCACAGCCAACTACATTGGAATCCTATCTTGGGCAGTGATTTTCGGTATTGCTATGAGAGAAGCCAGTAAAAATAGTAAAGAATTGTTGAACACCATAGCCGATGTGACTTCTAAAATTGTCGAATGGATCATCAACCTAGCTCCATTTGGAATCCTAGGCCTTGTCTTTAAAACTATCTCTGATAAGGGAATCGGAAGCCTAGCCAACTACGGAATCTTGCTTGCCCTCTTGGTGACAACTATGTTCTTTGTGGCTCTGGTAGTCAATCCATTGATTGCCTTCCTCTTTATGAAGAGAAACCCTTATCCCCTCGTTTGGAAATGTTTGCGTGTCAGTGGTGTAACAGCCTTCTTCACTCGTAGTTCTGCAGCTAACATCCCTGTAAACATGAAACTCTGCCATGACCTTGGACTCAACCCAGATACCTATTCAGTTTCTATCCCACTTGGTTCTACTATCAATATGGCAGGAGCAGCGATTACTATTAACATTTTGACCCTTGCTGCAGTAAATACTCTTGGAATCCCTGTTGACTTTGCAACAGCCTTTGTCCTTAGTGTGGTAGCAGCTATCTCAGCCTGTGGAGCTTCTGGTATCGCTGGTGGTTCCCTCCTCCTTATCCCAGTTGCTTGTAGCCTTTTTGGTATTTCTAACGATATTGCCATGCAAGTTGTGGGGGTTGGATTTGTGATTGGTGTCATCCAAGACTCATGCGAAACAGCTATTAATTCTTCTACAGATGTCCTCTTTACTGCCGTTGCCGAATACGCAGCAGCCCGTAAAAAATAACTCATAAAGACAAGTCTGCTCAGGTCTTGTCTTTTCCACTTTTATTCTAACTTACTAGGAATTTCTTATGTCTATTAGCCAACGTACGACCAAACTCATCTTAGCTACCTGCCTTGCCTGCCTTCTTGCCTACTTTCTTAATCTTTCCTCAGCTGTCTCAGCTGGAATTATCGCTCTCTTAAGTTTATCTGATACCCGTAGAAGTACTTTAAAACTGGCACAAAATCGACTCTTTTCCATGCTTCTAGCTCTGGCTATCGGTGTTCTGGCTTTTCACTTGAGCGGATTTCATATCTGGAGCCTTGGCCTCTATCTGGCTCTCTACGTTCCTCTAGCCTACAAGATGGGCTGGGAAATTGGCATCACACCAAGTAGCGTTTTGGTCAGCCATCTCTTGGTACAAAAATCAATCTCTCCAGACCTTCTAGTCAATGAATTTCTTCTCTTTGCTATCGGTACAGGGTTTGCCCTACTAGTCAATCTCTATATGCCTTCACGAGAGAAGGAAATCCAGCTCTACTACACGCTGGTTGAAGAAAAGTTAAAAGATATCCTCCAGCGCTTCAAATATTATTTATCCAGAGGGGATGGACGCAACCGAGCACAGCTGGTTGAAGAATTGGATACCCTTTTGGAAGAAGCCCTCAGACTGGTCTACCTAGATCACTCTGACCACCTCTTTCACCAGACCGACTACCATATCCACTACTTTGAGATGAGACAGCGACAAAGTCGTATCCTACGAAATATGGCCCAGCAAATCAACACCTGTCATCTTGCTGCCAGTGAAAGCCTGATTTTGGCCCAACTCTTTTCAAAAATTGCAGGCCAACTAAGCCAAACCAATCCTGCTTCTAATTTACTAGATGAAATTGAACGCTATCTAGAAGTCTTTCGTAATCGCAGTCTGCCCAAGACAAGAGAAGAATTTGAAACTCGCGCCACCCTCCTCCAACTCCTACGTGAAGCCAAAACCTTTATCCAGGTGAAAGTTGATTTTTACCAAAAATATGGACAGTAAAAAAGAGAAAACTTCAGACCAATCACAAAAGGTGAGTATCTGAAGTTTTCTTTTATTTGTAATACTCTTCGAAAATCTCTTCAAACCACGTCAGCGTCGCCTTACCGTACTCAAGTACAGCTTGCGGCTAGCTTCCTAGTTTGCTCTTTGATTTTCATTGAGTATAAGTTATCACCATAAAGGTTAATAGTAAAACGAATAAGGCCAAACTCACCAATAAAGTGAGCACCTTTACCAAAGTATTGCTCTGCCAGTAACTTGGTTTACCAATATTACTAGTCGCATCCATTGAAAATAGTTGATTTTGACGGGGTTGGATGGTTACCAATACAATCAAAGTAATAGATAGGATAATAGCTAAAACAATCAGTATGTCAATCATAGGCCTACCTCAAAATTCCCAGCAAAGTAAAGAGTAAACCAATCAGAATCATTAAACCCAAGAGGAGTGAAAAAATTTTACTAATCTTTTCCCCTCGGGTTTCTTTTTCTTTCTTGATGGGTTTTTGTTTCAACTCTTCCATGCGGCCTTCAACGTCTTTGTAAAATAAATCTTCCTCTGACATGTTAGCCTCCTAAAACAGTTTGCATGGTTTCCTGATATCGCACCAAGTCAACATAGTTGGCATGTTGGCCTTGTTTGCCAAGTGCCTGACGCATTTGTTCAACATCTGAAAGGGCCAATTTAATGTTCTCAACCAAAGCAGCGACTTCACTACTTTCAAATAGATGGTCTGGAGCGATATAGAGTCTATTGTGCACCGTCTGATGAAATCCAAGAAGCAAGAGATTGTGTTCAAAGGCCTGACGCACTGCCTGCAATAACTCATTGCTATGGTTTATATCCAAGTAAATATCTGATAGTTGATAAAGTTCTTGAATTTTTTGTGGACTAGCGTTCTGATAAAGGACTACATTAGGATAGCGAAGCATATCTAAGAGCTTAGAAGACATCTCTGTTACCGCTGCGATACGGAAGGTAACATCAGGCAAGGCTTCTACGATTGCTTCTACTTGCTCAATCTGATCTGAATTAGTCAAGATTAAGGCATCTCTTCTAAGGAAATTATCACGTTTGAACTGATAATGGTAACCCAAATGCACAAACTGAGCATGGTATTTCTCGTCAGTCAACTCTAAAGCACGTTCATAAGTCGCCTTGTTTGGAATGATGATTTTCTTAGTGCGCACATCATCACTCTCTAAAATCAACTGCATATTGCCTGGAATGGCATCATAGAGAGGTTCCTGCCAAACCAAAACATCTGAACCAGATTTATCTGGATGATGGAAGGAAACCAAGAAAGGAGTCGCTAGAGTATTAAAGATAAGCTGATGGTTATCGAATCCTAAATCTTGCAAAAAGAAGGTAATAAATTCAACCTTATTTGCAAAGTAACGCATGGACTGACCAGGTAAGGTCAATAAGATATCACCCGTCACATGGTTTTCAAGTAACACTTCCTGACCATTGACATCTTGGTAAACCGTCATAATCGGCTCACTATCTGCGCTATAGGTCGTTGTAGCAAAGCAGGCTCCGAAGCGATTATAATGGTCAACCTGACGTACTCGACCTTCCAAGTCTTTCCAATCTACCTGTTTAACCAAGCGAGCCTGCATTCCATCAGCATAATGAATAACAGCTCTCTCCTGTGTCACATCCTCAATACGAGCAGACTGATTATTTCCTGAAATTTCCCAAAAAGCTGGAACAGGGACTTGGTTAAAATAGAGAGGTTTTCCATCCTCGTAACCTAGATAATAGGTAAAAGGAGAGACCAGACCATCAGGCAGAAAACCATCTGCATCGATGACCACTCCAAGTTGAGAAAGGCCAGTAGCTACTAGACTTTCATGTAAATCTCGACTTTCCTGATTATAACGATCATAAAGTTCAATCATGGAGCACCTCCTCTACTGTTTTCTTCCACTTTTCTAAAATTTCTTTGGTTAAGAAGCCTTCTGCAATCTGGTAAGAGTGGGTACGCATAGCTTCCAAACGATTTTCTTGATACAATTGACAAATCTTAGCTGCAAAAGCTTGCTTGATCTGGTCTTCTACATGGTCAGATGAACTTGGAATCAAATAACCATTTTGCCCATCTTCTATAAAGGTCTGATTCCCATAAGGCACATCAAAACCAATTAGAGGTAGACCTGAACCAACTGCTTCCATCAAAGTCAAACCAAAGCCTTCGCTGGTAGAAGCTGTCAAGTAGACCTCATACTGGCTATAAATCTGCGCAAGATCCGCATGCCCCTTGAGCTGGATATAATCCTCAGCCTGATGAGTTGCAATAATGTCTCTAAGCAGAGAATCTTCTCCACCGCTACCATAAATATCAAAGGTTAATTCAGGTATTTCCTTACGAGCCTCAATGACTGCCTTGACCAACCAGTCAATGTGTTTTTCTTTGGCAAGACGTGAAGCCGTAATCAATGAAAATGGCTTACGTCCTTGACTTGACTCTGTCAAGGAATCAATACTTCCTACAGGAATGGTAACAACCTTTGGTTGGTGCTGGGTGTATTTGGCAAATTGCTCTTGCAGAACTTCTCTCTGTCTATCAGTGGATACGATAAAGAAATCAACCTTATCTGCATTGGTAAACTGGTAGTCATAATAGTTATTCCAAAGGATGTAATCCTCATTTGTAACATTTTCACTATAATGCTCCGCATGAACAACTACCGCTAAATGCGCTGCTTGTGCTTCCTCAAAAACAACCTGCCCAATGCCTGTCTCCCTATCGAGAATGACCAAATCAGACTTGTTCAAATTCAAGGATTTCATAAAGGCACGCATAAAGGCTTGCTTCCCATAGAAAATCTTATCCTTGAAACGATAAACTTCTTCCTTACCTTGATTCATCAAAATATCATAGGCTGGAGTTCCGTCCTCATTATAAAAAGTCCTTTGATATAGCACTGCAACATTGTCCTTGGGAGCAAAGTATTCGCTACAATAACGCGCATAAGAAAAGTAATCCTTACGAATCAGTTTTCCTTTAAAGACATACTCAGCATGTTGAACCAAGTCCTTGTCCTCATCAACCAAATAACAGGTTACAAACTTACCTTGGTCAGAAAAGAAGACACGTAAAACCTTGCCATTTTTTTCTCTGTGACTTTCTTCACCACCAAAGTAAGCCAAGACATCATCCACTGTCACGCTAGTCGGCGCAATCTTGATGTCTGTAAAATGATTATAAAGCCAGATCACTTGATCATCATCAAAACCAATATTTGCTGTTAAGTGCTGAATATTATCGGCTAAAATCATATCTGTAAAGATAAACTTAGAGGACAGATTTAATTTCCGAAAAACACCAGCACGATAAGCTTGGGCGTATTCAACACCGCTACTAGCCCAGCCAATGCCTAAATTTATATTATAAATTGTCATATATTCTCCTCTTATGGGAAATGAGTCATAATCTCACCTTTAGAAGTAACTTCAACAAGTCCCATCAAAAGATTACGTATCATATCAGCCCGAATCTGTTCTTTCATGGTTTCAAAACCATCATAAGCCTCCTGATAATACTCTACTATAGGATTTTTCTGAGCAGCCGGCTGATTCCCTATCGCCATAGTCAATTGTTGTAAGTAATCTACCTGCTCTACCCAGTTATCATCAATAGCCTTGAGCAAAGAAAGTCGTAAAAACTGTTCATACAAGTCATGTTGATCAAGTAATTCTTTCTTTTCTGAAAGTTCTTTATCAATCACCTGCTTCATAAAACTACGAACTGCAGTCTTGTCAGTCACATCTATATAATCTGGAATCTCTTTAACATGGAAACTAATATTGGTCACGATAAAGTGGAAGAGCAAGTCTCGGCTTTCATAATTTGAAGAGGTCACTTGATCAATGTAACTAGCAATGATTTCCTCAACAACATCCTCTAAGTCACGAGAACCATCTATTAGACGATTTCTTTCTTTATAGACCATATTCCGTTGAATATTCATACTCTCAGCATATTCTAGTGTCTGACGACGCGCCGAACGTCCAGCACTATCACTGGCATGCTGAGCCTTTTCGACCAGTTTCCGATATTTACGGCCTTTCAATACTTCTGGTTGAGTCATATCTTGAACCTGATAGTCTTTATACTTTTTATGCACCCAAGATGGACCAAATTTCTTGATAACATCGTCCTCTAAAGATACAAAGAACTTACTCATCCCAGGATCTCCCTGACGGCCAGAACGGCCACGAATTTGCAGATCGATCCGTTGACTTTCCATCCGCTCTGTTCCGATTACAATCAATCCTCCAAGTTCTGCAACTCCCTTACCAAGTTTAATATCCGTACCACGTCCTGCCATAGAGGTAGCTACTGTCACAGCCCCCATCTGACCTGACTCGGAGATAATCTGAGCCTCACGCGCCACATTATTAGCATTTAGAACATTATGGGCAATCCCTTCACGTAATAAAAGAGATGAGTAAAGATGGGACATCTCCACAGAACCAACAAAAACCAATAAAGGATTTCCCTTAGCATGGTATTCTTTGATATACTCCAAAGAAGCATACACTTTTTCAGGTAACGTTACATACAAATTGTCTGGATAGTCAATCCGTTGTTTCGGACGATTGGTTGGAATACGAATAACTGCCATATTATAAGTTTCAAGAAACTCTTTTTCTGCAACCTTACCTGTCCCTGTCATCCCCGATATCTTATTAAACATCTTAAAGAGACTCTGATAGGTTATGGAAGCCATGGCTCTTGTTTCTGGAGACAATTTAACATGCTCCTTCGCCTCAATTGCCTGATGGAGACCTCCCTGTAGTTTGGTCATTTCCATAAGACGTCCTGTCCCCTTATCGACCAGTACCATTTCATCCCCTCGAACGATATAGTCCTTATCTCTTGTATAAAGTTTATGAGCCCTTATTGCATAGACTAGATGACGAGCAAAAACCGCATGTTCTTCCTTGTAAAAATGATCTATTCCTAAAAAGCTTTCAGCAGCCTTAGCACCTTTAGTGGTCAACCAAACTTCATCTTTCTCCTCTTTAAAAATGTAATCCTCACCTTCAACCAAGGTCGTTACCAGCGTATCAATAATACCGTAGTGATTAGATTGAACACGCGGAGCACCGGCAACAATCAAAGGAGTTTGAGCACTATCAAGTAAAATATCATCAATTTCATCAATGATTACATAATCAAAAGGACGTAAAAATTTAGATGACTCATCAGAAGCTAAATTATCATTCAGATAATCAAATCCCAATACACTATTGGTTGTGTATATAATATCTGATTCATAAATAAGTCTTTTTTCCTCAGGTGTGTATTCTTCATTAGGATCACCTGTAAAGGGAATTCCAACAGATAAGTCTAAAAAACGGTAAACCTGTCCCATTTCCTCCGCATCACGCTTGGCAAGATATTCATTCGTTGTAATAACCATCGTTCCCTTGCCCGTCAGCGCATTGAGGTAAACGGGCATAGTAGCTGTCAAGGTTTTCCCCTCACCTGTGTTCATCTCCGCTACATCACCTTGATGAATAACAATTCCTCCCATGACCTGTACATCATAGGGGAACATTCCTAACACTCGTTTATCTGCTTCACGTACTACTGCAAATGCCTCAACCAAAAGATCATCCACCGTTTCTCCTTTAGCAAGACGTTGTCGGAATTCTAGTGTTTTTGCCGCTAATTTTTGATCTGAGAGAGACTCCATTTCCCCTTTTAGGGCATTAATCTTTTTTAAGATCCTTTTGACTTTCCTCAACTGAAAATCTTGACTAAAATTTTTAATCACGATTCATCTCCTCGATATAAAAATCATAAAAGTCTAACGACTCAAAACCTGCACTCAAAAGAGACACTTCATAGGTGTAAGCTTCTTGGGGGTAAGTAAACATAAATTGTTTAACTTTTTCTACCTTTTCCTCAATTACAGTTTCATAGCGATCAAAAAATCTAATTTTTATGTATAAACCTTGCTCTGGTTGACAATCGAAATTCATACACATTTGATAATCCTGTTCTCGTTTTAATAAAGGCAGACTAACTTGAGTTCTAGCTCCTTGATAGTTCAAACTAGAAAACCAGCTCCTCAGAATTTCTCCAGATGTTAACAAAGGATTATAGAGACTGACATGCTGGTAGCTATGATAAGTCACCCGAGTGCCGTACATAAATGTTCCCCCAACTTCTCCCCACTCTATTCCTTGTCTTTGTTTGATAATCATTCATCACCTCTCCCAAAATCTGCCTCTAACACCATATGATAAAAGTGCAAAAACCAAGCTACATTGGTATCCGTATCATCATTATGTCGTCCCGCTGTTCCTTTAGAAAGTATTTTCGCTCCTGTATTACATAAGTGATCAACTAATTGTTCATAAGCACGGCTATCCATATCCTCGTCTTTCATATAAGATAGACCAAAGGTTGTATTTGAAAAATCTGCTTGTTTAAAAACATTCCAAAAACGTTGATCTAATTCCAGCATATGTCTAGAGCTAACTCCCCCAGTTTGATGATGCAAAATATCAAAAGCTGTATTAAATACGCCTGGAGCTTCTAATCGTCCACGACTAGCGATTGTTCCAATATTGGCAAGAGGTTTACCGACAATAATAGCATGAGGTTCAAAGGAGGCACCATAATAAAGAGATGGAAATGTTCCCATAGAAAGACCTGACAAAATCAAATCTTTTTTATCAAATCCTAGATAATCTAGATAGTGAAGAATCGTTTCCTTTACCTTATTTTCTAGCTCATCACTTCCCAAATAAAAGGCACCACCTTCAAGACGTGGATCAGAAAACAAGATGAAAGGACATCCAAGATTTTTCATCATGTAATATCCTTCAAAACCTTCCGCAGAACGATACCCTGCAAAGTATACATTCAATGGAGGCTTAAAATCTCCAGGATGGAAGAAATAATTAATTTCTTCACGCTTACTATCGTGTAAGATATTTCCCCCCAAGAAAAACTTCCCAAATTGCTTACGAGTCCAACGTCTGTGTAAACTTCCTAATTGAAGAATCCCCTGACCACGTGCTAGAATTGAAATTGCTAAATAACCTTTGGATTCGCCCGGAATGACGAATGCCTTTTCTAAATCAGGTTCATTTAGGATTATCTCTTCTATAATTTCTGACACCGAACCTTGTTTTATTTTTTTATACTAACTTGAAATTCTACCCCATCACTTTTTTCATACTCCAACCACAATTCAATAGGGAGTTCCTCTTCTAGGATTACGTTATAACTCCAAAAAGCTAACTGAGAAAATTCTTCTCCAAAATATCCCTCCAATGTTAAGTGCTCAAAGCCTTGATAAGAAATCGAACCCTTAAAAGCAGGATTGACTTGCAACATAAACGGCTTCAACTTATCGCCATATCCGCCACCAAACAGCGAAGTCGACAAATCTTCCAGTAATGTTTGAGGGTCTGAAAAATCAACAGCCTGAGCACAAGATCTTTTTAGAAATGATGAAATGGTCAAATCTGCCGTTTCAAAATTTTGGTTATATAAAAGAGTATGAGGTTCTATGTTATTCATAAACGGAAGTAAATCTTTCAGATACTGACCGTCCTCTATTAAAACAACATGAAAACTAGTAATTCCATCCATCTCCATCATTTTTCTCAAAGCAAGAGAAGAATCAGGACAAAAATAATACCAGTCCATATTATCAGGAATTTCAAAACAATGTTTCCAGTTATCAATTCCAATTTGTAAGATTTTAAGATTCTTTGACATCTGTGATTTCTCCTATCCAATTTTGGAGTTTTTCTAAAAACATCTGTCCCGTATGTTCCTTGATTTTTTCTACAGAGTAAATCAAGGCTTGATTCCACTCCTTAAGTGTATCCAAATAATAATGGATTGCCTTTTGAAGTTCTGATAAGTCAGAAATAAGATATCCGTTCTTTAAATGATCCACATAAACTGTTTTCACTCGATTAATTTGAGGAATCCCTGCACTAATTCCAGCAATTTGAGTATAAAGATGAGGAAGTTTACTTAAGTCTACAATTAAACGTACAAATTCCAAGGTTTTAATTAAATCCAGTTCATCATTCATATTAACGACTTGATATCTCAGTTCCTCTACTTTATTATCCTCTAAAGGATTTTCTGAATCGCCATAACCCGCATCTTTTTCCAACGATTGACTATCGATTCTCTCTTGTATAATCTTCTGAATTAAATCTTCAAACTGCTCTAGTAGTTCTTCATCCGTCGCAAAGGTACCAAATATCAATTCCACATCTTTTGTTTTCGAAACAAAATCTAATATTTGATATATCCCCTCTTCATCAATACCCTCTTTAAAATTCAATTGATAGTAAATAAAAGAGGTTTTTCTTGTCTGGCTACGCCCCAAACGTAGGCGAGTATCAAAAGGAGACAAATGTTTAAAATATTGTTCATTCTCTGGATATAATTCTTTCAAAATATGAAGACTATCTTCCCTATCTACCAAGGTAAAATCTACCTTATTGAATACTGGCAATAAAGCGGGAAATGTATCTTGAGGATTTCGATCAATAAAGAGACTCAAAATCTTATGACTTTCTTCCGGTAAAGTTCTCATCATTAAATCATTGTGAACTTGATGGGCTGGAATAATAAATAAATTATTCTTTTTATAAATTTTACTTAGTCGTTTTTCAAAAAATTCCTCTATTACCTCGCCTATATTATGATAAGTCAATGATTTAAATCGATAACCAAATATTGGATTAATCTCAATACGTCCACCATCCTGCAAGTGCTCTCTAAACTGCCAAATTCCTTTAGTATTCAGATAATCTTGATAGTAAGCTACATCATCCTTAAAATAAATAACACTAGATACTAGCCCCCTATCATCCATAATAAACTGTTCAGAACGTTGACCTTCACTATTGAAGTATTGGATATGACTAATAAAACCTTCTACACCATGTTCTACCTGTGCATACAGTCTACCTTTTCTCTGCACCAATATAGCAAATGGACTATAAATAAATTCACACTCACTATCCCATTCAATATCTTTAAGGCTTAAAATCTGTGAGTTTTCCACAGAAAAATCTTGCATATCATCAAATACAGAATAAGCTTCTGTCTCCAAGACACTATGACGATGTAAAAAATATCGAAGATGAGGTTGGTAGGACAAAATCAACAGTTGAGAACGAAAGCCCTGATCCTGTAATAATCTGATTTGATTAAAGGTATCATCAAATTCAAGTTTAAAAAAAGTACGATACCAAGGAATTAAATCAAAATGCCATGGTCTATCAGTCCCATACCATGCTGGAATAAAATAATACATCGCAACCTCCTAGATAAGTGGTTTATAAGTTTCGTTCATTCTTAAAGCCTTTACTTCATCTTTTACATTAAAAATCATTCCATTCAGCATTAAAAACAAACCAGGAATCATGGCCACTCGCAACAGTTTTTCATCAGATAAAACAAGGAACATTGGCAAGCCCGCCATAACCACATTAATGATTCCTCCTACAATAGAAAATCGGAAAACTAGACCGTTGATAAAACGACTGGTCTCCTCACCTGGATATACTCCATAGATATATTCACCTGACTTTTTCATTCGATCAGCAATCTGATCTCCACTTATATTTACAAATGCAAATGCAATACTAAAAATAAATAAAATACCTATATATAAATAAATCCATAGTGGCTCACCCATTTTATATTGACCAGATAACTCCATATAGATGGGATTTTTTGGAAATATAGCATGTAGAAGAAGCAATACATAAGTAGGTAAACTCATAAAAGTCATAACATACATATACGGCATTCCCCCAGCCGGATTTAGCATTATCTCAAAATAAGAATATCTCTTAAATCGGCTATGCAAACCAACTTTATGTACAGGTAAACGATAGCGCGCTCGATACAAAATGGAAACAATATAGGTGAAAAGGAAGCCCATCAGAACTAATAATAGAATACTGATATAAGATATATGGATAACTTTAAACGTTTCAATCATATCCTGTGGAATAGTCAATACCATACTAGATAGCAAAATAACCATAGGACCTCCCAAACCATTGCTGGCATTTATATCTGACAACCAAACTAAGAAGAAGGTACCCGCAATCAGTAACAGAGTATTCATAAAGGTAATAACAATTGGAGAAAAGGATTCCTGAATGGGGAGATTTAGGGAAATAGCCAACGACTGGATAATCGAAATAAATAAGGTTAGGTACATTTTCCTTCTATCTTGCACCTCTATTGAGAGAGAGGTAATCCCTAAACGTTTAGACAAGGAGAACATTTGCCATAAAAGTGTCGCAGACATCCAAGGAGAAAGACCTACCGACAGCAAAGAAAGACTCCTAAGGTTTCCACCTGAAATAGCTGTAGAAAAAGCTAAATAGGCAGTTGAACCACCTAAAAAATCTCTGCTATTCACATTAACAAAAGGAAGAGATAATCTACTTCCCAAGACATAAATAAAAATCAAAAACAGGGTCACAAGACCTTTTTTCACTATTATAGACGAAAAAATATTTTTCATAACGAATCCTTACATAAAATTAATATAGCATTTTTTATTCTTTCCACTACACAGTAGAAAAGGAATAGAAAATAACCCAGTAAATCATGTTAGAAACCTTAGTCATTTTCCGCTTTATTTTTGAGCGCTAGCTCTTATCATTTCAAAGTTAAAACTAAAATACTATTTTATTATCAAAGTCCCCTAGACAAACAATGTCAAAGTGTTTATCCAAGATAGCACTTTGACAGGAAATTTCTGTTAAAAATATACTTGGCTCGCACTTACTGAGGCAGAACAAGTTAAACATCAACACGATTTGTTGTCAAAATATAAATAGAATTTAATTTTATACTAAAAAATTTTAACTCTATATACAATTCCAGTCTTTCTATTATATCAAAAAAAGCAGAATAAATCTGCTTTCAAGTATCTACAAGATAGGAATATCTCCATTCATGCTCTAGCTTCTTTATTCAATACCAATACTTCCACGCATGTTTTATATTTACAAAATATCACAGTTGCTCAAACGAGATGTCTTGATACTCTTAGATAATCCCTGCAGACTACATTAGTATCGTTTTATCCTAGTCAAGTGCTGTCATTTATAGGATAAGAGGGAGCTTTAATCGCTTAATAAATACAAAAGTTCTGCATAGCGTTTAAAGATTTCCGTACTTTGAAGTCCTGCTTCTTTTGCTTGATTGTAACGCATTTTTAAATTCGTTAACACATTCTCTCTTTCATCCGCTACATTCCATCCTTTAATAGCATAAACCGCCATCCGTTCCATCAAACAGTCCAAAACATCAACCAACAACTTTTCAGTTACCCTACTGCTAATACTATCTACTCCCACTCTATGATTATAAAGAGCCTTATGGATATAAGTCGAACGACAAGACTCTGCAAAAAGGCGATAATTAGTACGAGTATCTTCAATAATTTTCCCTTTAGGGAAGGAAATGATATCAAATAATCTACGCGCAAACAGAATTCCCCAACTTGTTTTAAATGATAGATCCCTACGTTCTAATAAGGGTAGTTGTTGTATTAATTCCTCCCCACTATAATGACTCTCATAATAATCCTCAAAGAGATGAATCAAATAAACATTGCGTTCTTGATGAAATTCTTGATAATTGGATACAACTACTTCTGCATCATTAAGCAAGGCTGCTCGGTACAGATCCTCTACATAAGTCGGTTCTATCCAGTCATCTGAATCAATAAAGGATAAAAATTCTCCTTCCGCCTCAGCAATACCAGCATTTCGAGCGTCCGACAAGCCACCATTTTCCTTTTCAATATAACGAAAACGACTATCCTTCGCAACAAACTCCTGGCAGATAGCAGCAGAACCATCTGGTGAACCATCGTTAACCAACAGAACTTCTATATTTGAATAAGTTTGATTGGCAATACTATCCAAACACATCCGTAAATAATTCTCTACATTATAAATTGGAACGATTAGACTAATTAATGGACGAGGATAAGTAATATCATTTTCTAAATTGGTTACCATAGTTTCATACACCTTAATGTCTTTTGAATCTGGAAAACTGTCTTTCCAATAGGATAGTAAATGCTTGATCCTTTCCAAATAATAATAATTAGGAATGTTTAATTCATTTATAAAATCTAACATATTCCAATGTACTTTTATGTCGCAAAGAGCAGATGCTTCCGAAGGATGATGACTCGCATTCTGACCATGTTGTACATATATATACGTTACTTCATCTATATAAACAATACTTTCCGCTCGCAAATATAATTTAAAGAAATAATCTAAATCTTCACTCTGTGTCAGTTTTTCATCCAAGAATAAATTTTGGGTTAATGATTTTTTAAATAACTTTGAAGCAATACAAGCAAAATCATGAGTTAAGTAATTTAATTTCGGAAATAACTCTAAAAATGGACGTATTTGCTTCTTTTTTATACAAAGATCATTTTGGCTTTGATTGGAATATGCAGGAAAATAAAACAAACCATCTTCTGTATTAAAAGATTTATGTTTTGAAACAGCTATATCAGTGTTATTTTCTTTTATGCCTTTTAAAAGGGCTTCTAGATGATTTGACTCCACCCAATCGTCTGAATCAATAAAAGTAATGTATGCCCCCCCCGAACGTTCGAGTCCTAGGTTACGTGCAGAAGATACTCCGCCATTTTCTTTTTCAAAATAACGGAAACGACTATCATTCTCTACGTATTCCTGACAAATCATTCCAGATAAATCTGTTGAACCATCGTTTACGAGTAACACTTCAAAATTAGCATAAGTCTGATTGATAATACTATCCAAGCACTGACGCAAATACTTCTCTGTATTATAAATTGGAACAATAATACTGATCAATTCATTATTCATCTTTATTTCATTTCTCACTATTCTAATAAACTTATAAATTCTGTATATCGTTTAAAAATTTCCGTATTTTGAAGTCCTGCTTCTTTTGCTTGATTGTAACGCATTTTTAAATTCGTTAACACATTCTCTCTTTCATCCGCTACATTCCATCCTTTAACAGCATAAACCGCCATCCGTTCCATCAAACATTCCAAAACATCAACCAACAATTTTTCAGTTATCCTACTGCTAATACTATCCACTCCTACTCTATAATTATAAAGAGCCTTATGGATATAGGTTAGACGGCTAGACTCTGCAAAAAGACGATAATTAGTACGAGTATCTTCAATCGTTTTCCCTTTAGGGAAGGAAATAGCATCAAACAATCTACGCGCAAATAAAATTCCCCAACTTGTTGTAAAAGAGAAATCCTTACGTTCTAATGCGGGTAGTTGCTGGATGAGCTCCTCCCCACTATAATGAGTTTCATAATAATCATCAAAGATGTGAATCCAGTAACAGTTATCCTTCACATCAAATTTTTTATAATTCGATACAACTACTTCTGCATCATTAAATAAGGCTGCTCGGTACAAATCCTCTACATAAGTCGGTTCTATCCAATCATCTGAATCAACAAATGATAGAAACTCCCCTTTTGCTCTCGCAATACCAACATTTCGAGCATCCGACAAGCCACCATTTTCCTTTTCAATATAACGAAAACGACTATCCCTCGCAACAAACTCCTGACAGATAGCAGCAGAACCATCTGGTGAACCATCGTTAACCAACAGAACCTCTATATTTGAATAAGTCTGTTTAGCAATGCTGTCCAAACAGCTCCATAGATAGTTCTCAACATTATAAATCGGAACGATTAGACTAATTAATGGTTGCTGATAAGTAACCCTTTCTCGAACTTCTGACACAAATGATTCATATTCTCTAATTGCTTTTGATGTTGGAAAACCGGATATTCTATATGTCACTACATTTTCCATTCTTTTAAAATAATGGAAAGTTGGTAGTCCCATCCTGTCAATTTGTTGGAACATCTTTTTATAGATTTCCAACTCTTGTAATGCTTTAAGTTCATTAACATTTTGTGATGTACTAGCATCATGTGTTCTGTAGACATAAGTATAGTCTCTCACATAAACAACTGACTCAACTCCAAGATATAAATAAAAGAAGAAATTCAAGTCTTCTGCATAGCTTATTTGTTCATCAAACAAAAGATTTCCAATGATTTCTCTTTTTATTAATTTAGATGAAATAGAGTAAAAACTATGATCAAGCTCTCCCAATCTTGGAAGGATTTCTAAAAAAGAATCTCTACTTCTTGTCCCAATATTAAGAAATTCATCGTCCTCCCTTGAATAACTTCTCAAATAAAATACACCATCCTGAGCAAATCGTTTATAAGTAGAAATTGCTACATCTGTATCATTCTCTTTAAGAGCAGTATAAAGAACATCTAAATAGTTCGGCTCAACCCAATCATCTGAATCAATAAAAGTAATGTACGCCCCCCCCGAACGTTCGAGTCCTAGGTTACGAGCAGAAGCTACACCACCATTATCCTTTTCAAAATAACGAAAACGACTATCATTCTCTACATATTCCTGACAAATTATTCCTGATGAATCAGTCGAGCCATCATTGACCATGATGCACTCAAAATACGGATAAGTCTGTTGTTGAATACTATTCAAACACTCATGTAAATACTTCTCTGTATTATAAATCGGAACGATAATACTAATCAATTCATTATTCATCTTGCTTCTCCAGTTCTAGCTGATTGATAATGTTTTCTAAATCAAGATGATCAATCTTATGTTTCAACTTTTCCCTTTCTTCTTCATATCCATAGAATTCCAACTCTGATAATCTTCTTTTCAACACATAGTCATACATTCTATATGTTTTTACAATATTAATCCCGTCTATATCTTTGGTTTCACGAATTCTTTCTTCCAAAGCATCAATATAATCCATATGTGATAAATTAAAACTTTTAGATAAACCATTGGGATTGTATCGATACACATAAACAGTCTGATTACTTACAGCTATCTTTTCTGCTTTTAAATAAAGTTTCCAGGTTGTAAATTGATCTTCTGCGTATTTCCCATAAGGATATCGAATACCCTCAAATAAACTGCGCTTATACAATTTCCCCCAAGCAGTTGAAAAACGCAAGAAATTTACATCTACCATATCATCCAGTTGTTGAACTGCATCAATATTACCAATAAAAGTGATAGGTAGTTTAGGAATGTCGTGCTGCGTGAAGAATTGAAAATAAGGTTCTTCAAAGTAGCAAAAGAAACCTACTACTAAGTCTGATTCCCCAAGCAGACTAGTTGCATACAGCTTTTCCAGAGCTTGCTCCATCAAAAAATCATCTGAATCAACAAAGGTTACATACTCTCCCGTAGCTCTGTCTAAAGCATAGTTTCGAGCGTCTGACAATCCTCCGTTTTCCTTAACAAAATAACGAATACGATTATCACGTTCCACATACTCCCGACAAATATCGTCAGAAGCATCTGTCGAACCATCATTTATTAATAAGACTTCAATCTCTGGGTAAGTCTGATTCAAAATACTATCTATACATTGTCGTAAATACTGTTCAACATTGTATACAGGTACAATTACACTAATTAAAGGGTATTTCTTCATGTTATCTTCCTAATACTTATCAACTAAATAAGCTTCTTATTTTTTCAACCATCTTTTCAGGTTCGTCCTTTTTACAAATAACTTGCTAAAAAGCACAAATTTAATCTTCTATCAATACTCTCCACTTTTCTGCAATGACCTCATCCAAATAAGAGGCTGCAATTCGATATGAATGCTGCGATACTTCATTTTGATTCAAATCAAAAAACTCCAATACGGCCTTCGTCATTCTTTCAACACTTTCTTCTTTATCTTGACCTTCAGAATAGGGGACTAAATAAGCATTCTTCCCATTTTGAATAAAGGTAGGTGCCCCATAAGGGACATCTAAACCTACTAATCCCATACCAGAAGCCACCCCTTCAAGTAAGGTTAGTCCCAAGGTTTCCCAAGAAGAAGTTGAGAGATACAGCTGGTGTTTTTTATACTCTTCTTTTAAATTTTGATAACCACGTAACCTTATATAATCTTCAGCATTTAGCTCTGAAATCAGTTGGTTCAATTTATGATAATCTTCCCCTTGACCATAGATATCCAAAGTAAATTCTGGTATTTTCTCTTTGACCTTTGCTCCTACCTTAATCGCTATATCGACTTGTTTACGATAGTTTAAGCGAGCAGCAAGCATAGCCGAATAAGGAACCATCGTCTCTACATTGCTCTCGATACTTTCGATACTAGCAGCTGGTATCACACAAATCGGACAGCTAGGTAAGCCCATCTCTCTTAGATAGTTCTCCAAGTCTGTTTTTTGTGCTTCTGTCGAAACAAGCATAAAGTCAAAAGAAGTCGCATGTTGAAATAAATAATGATACTCATTATTCATCGCACCCGTCTTATATTGATGGAGAGAGTGAAGAAAAACTCCTATTTTTGCATGATTACCATATTCTAAAATTGCCTGTGAAAAGGAAAATCTAGAGACCCTGTCCATAAGGACGACATCAGCAGAAGAAAGGGACAAGGATTGGATAAAATATTGCATCAAATCGTATTCGCCTTCAAGCCATTCCGAACCAAATCGATACCGTGTTTTTCCTAACGATTGGAAGCCTTCATAGACCACTTCACTTTCAGAATTATAGAAACACCTTTTGCTCCACTGATAAGTCCCTTGGTCAAACCACTCTCTACATATCAAATGAGAAGTATAATGGTCTCTCTGATAGAGTGTATCTTGATAAAAATGATCAACCTGATAAACTATTCCATCCTCATATTTCAGAAATAGCCTATGATTTTCAGATATTTGATAAACGATTTGATACTGGTCTCTCTCAACTATCGGACTATTCTCTAGGTGCAGTCTACTAATCATCTCTTCACTAGTAATAGTTGATTGTACACCTTTTTCTCCAGCTAAGTAAAAGGGAGCAATCATCATTTTATCCAGAGGAATCCCTATATGTTGAAAATAAAGAAAATCTTCTCTTGGAGGAAGGACAGAAAATATATAACGAACATCTAGATTCATCTTTTTAAAGATCCGAGCACGATTGGCTTGAGAACGATCTACACCATTTGGTTCATATCCTACTAATAAGTCAAATAGATAAACTGTCACTCAATTTTCCACCTTTCGAAAAGCTCTATAGTAATCTTCTTTAGTAGAAGATCGAAGCCATTTCCATTGCTTTTGCAAAGCCAAATGATACATTTCCTCTGAAACGACAACTTTTTTTATAGCATCAATCAAATCAGCCACAGCTTGACTTGAAGCTAGATGCTCAGGACAGATAAAACCTCCCCTATGCTGGGTCTCCTTAAAAGCAAATAAAAGCAAACCTTTTTCCAAGGATTCTTCCACAGCATTCAATATTTCTATACTATGATTAATATCTAAATACAAACTACACTGATTTATCAAACTTTCATACTCTGCCTGGCTAATGCCTGGATGTAAATAGACATTTTCACGTATTCCAAGATCCAATAATCTAGGTCCCATACTCGTAAGAGCAGCGATATGAAACTCAACCATCGGCAACTTCTCAACAATTTCCTCTATTTTTTCAATTTCTTGTGTGTGAGTCATGATGAGCGCACGATGGTGATTTACATTCATTTTTAAAGGATACAAGGGACTGATATGATGAATTTTATCGTTTGGAGCAAGGGACTCAAATACTGAATAATGATAAATATAGAGTCTATCTACTCTTGATAGATAGACTTCTACTTCTTGGATTTGAATCGGTTCTTTAGAAGAATAAACTGCAGAAATTTTTTGACGATCTAAATAATCTGCTATTTCTAAATCTCCAACAACTAGCACTTCATTTTCTAAATCAAAGAACTCTAAACAAGCCTGCCATAGTTCATCTTCAGTATAAATATGGGTGATTTCATCTTTAAATAAAGTATATAAGCCTCGCTCTACATTTTTAATCATTAATAGAGTATTTTGAGCATCATAATAATGAACAGAGATACTATTTTCTGATTCATCCATTATTTCCTGTTTATAACGCCAACCATTTTCTAAATAGTAATCGCAGCTTATAACTTTTCCCTGATTATCCCACCATTCAACCTTGTCTACTGTATATAATTCTTTACGACGGTAGAAGATCTGACCTCGTTGAATATCTTTATCCCATATGGTTGCGCAATCTTTTTCCATACAAATTTCCCAATATTTAGGAACCGCCACTTTCAAAGCTATCAATGATTCACTTTTATATTGATTTAATACTGATTTCTTTGCAAGTAGGATCGGTAAAAAATGAATATAGTCTTGAGTCTGTTCTGTATACTCCATGGTTACAACATGAATCTCAATACCAGAAGAAAGGACATTTTCTACAAATTGCTGCTCATCCAAATTATACTGCTTTGTTAGATAAAGCATCTATATCTCCCTTTTATTCCTCCATAATCATAAACTGATTAAAATGATAATTCCTATAAAGATAGAATGTAATCACACATCTTTTGAGGTTCCGAACTAGAGAATACCTGATCCACATGATAGGGATTCACTACCGTATCAAATGTTAGGATTGGTTTTCCTTTTTGTTTTGCAGTTTCAATTACTTGTTGATTTTTTTCTTCATAGTTGATGTCTAGATAAATGTCACACTCATCAACCAACCGATTGCGATTCCAATCTAAAATAGCTGGATATAATCTCACATTTTCATATTTTCGTAAACAATTCAGAACATCACCCATTAACGTATTAGCTGCTATATGAAACATGAAATTTGGTAAATGAGTCACTAGATAATCAATCTGTTCCAATGACTGACTATCAGTCATAATAAATATGTCACGTTTTTTTCTAGGTGTTTTATGATTCGTAATCTCTGACCAGTCCATCATTGAATATCTCCACCATACTTCTCTTAAACGAGAGTAAGACCTTAAATTCCAAGGCTTATCTCCTGAAAGATAATGAATAATCGCTGGCAATGGGTCTGTCGACATTTCTAAAATAAAATACTGCTGTCTCTCCTCTGCAATTCGGTCATAACCAACTTGGAAATTGTAAGTATCATCTAAGACGATATAGCGTTCCCCTGCCACTCGATTAAAGACAGTTTGATCTGACTCTGGCAATGTTTCATGATCCCTATCAGTGATTTCGATTAAAGTCGCTTGAATATTTTCTTCTTTCCACAACTTATTATTAACTAGCAAGACACCCGAATTAAATCTATCTTCTAATCCATAAATAACTTTGGCCGCTGCCAAAAGTTTATCACCAAGTTCGATTTCAAACAGCTCATTCAATGATCTTGTTACAATTGTATCACTATCCAAATACAGCACCTTATCTTCTTCCACAAATTGTGGGATAAAGTATCTCGCAAAAGACATGTGGTTCATATGAGCTCCAAACGGAGGTAACTTCCATGTTTCTGAAACCAATCCACTTGTCAACTTCACATCAACTAATTCACTCTGTTTCTGACTCATTTTTTCACGAACACTGATAAACCATTCCTGAGGAATATCCTGATTCAAAATATACACTTTGCAAGTGTCATGATGATAGCAAATTGATTTTAATGTTGCTTCTATATATCGAATGTAGCCATAATCACCAGCTAAAACAAATGTTAATTTTCCCATTGTATCTACCTATTTCCATTTATTTTTATTTTTCTATTAATTTGCAAACTCAATAAACATCAAAGAGCACTACATACCTATAGTAGAAGAATGTTAAAAACGCTTAAAAAGATTGTGAAAGAGTATAGATTCAATTTAAATCTCGGTCTTTCTTTATACTAAATCATTTTGTCTTGATAATATCAAATAAAATTATAAAACATTGAAAAACATTCCTATTCTAAATTATATCATCATTTTCTCTTACAAGACAACCAAAAACCCTTGAAAAGTTAAACTTTTCAAGGGTTTTCTTTCAGTATTTTTACTTAATAAGGAAACTTTTTATTGGTATTCTTATTAATCTTCCTGATCATTTTTACGACGTTTCGCAATCAATCCAAGACCAGTTATGGCTGCCAAAGCACCAAGTAGTACAGATGATTTAGATGCTTCTGTACCAGTATTTGGTAATTGTTTTCTTGAATTGCCTTCTGATTCTGTTCTTGATTCAGAAGCTGACATATTTGCTGCGACTGATGTAGACTCAGAAACTGACATGCTTGCTGATTCAGAACTTGATACGTTTTCACTTGATGAAGTTGACCCTGATACTGATATTGATTCACTTACTGAGGTGCTTGTTGAAGCTTTCTCTGAAGCTACCTTAGACACTGATTCACTTACTGAGGTACTTGTTGAAGCTTTCTCTGAAGTTACCTTAGACGCTGATTCACTTACTGAGGTGCTTGTTGAAGCTTTCTCTGAAGTTGCCTTAGACGCTGATTCACTTACTGAGGTGCTTGTTGAAGCTTTCTCTGAAGTTGCCTTAGACGCTGATTCACTTACTGAATTGCTTGTTGAGGCTGATTCTGAAGCTTTCTCTGAAGCTACCTTAGATGCTGATTCACTTACTGAATTGCTTGTTGAGGCTGATTCTGAAGCTTTCTCTGAAGTTGCCTTAGATGCTGATTCACTTACTGAATTGCTTGTTGAGGCTGATTCTGAAGCTTTCTCTGAAACTACCTTAGATGCTGATTCACTTACTGAATTGCTTGTTGAGGCTGATTCTGAAGCTTTCTCTGAAGTTGCCTTAGATGCTGATTCACTTACTGAATTGCTTGTTGAAGCTGACTTAGATACAGATGTACTTATTGAATCATCGACACAAGAACATTTTGGTGAAGCAGAAATACTTGTACTAATTGAAGTAGAAAGTGATGCTGATTCTGAGAAGAACTTAGATACAGATGTTGAATGTGAAGTGCTTCCTGATAACGATTCTGAGAAGAACTTAGATACAGATTCTGATTGCAATTTACTTGTAGATAGTGATTCTGAGAATAGTCTAGAAACTGATTCTGACACTGATGTACTTACAGAATTTCCTTCTGATATCAATTTAGAAATTGATGCTGACACTGACTCACTTACTGAAACTGCCGATTCGCTCACTGAGTTGCTTGTTGAGGCTGACTCTGAGGTAAGTTTAGATGCTGACTCACTCACTGAGTTGCTTGTTGAAGCTGATTGTGAAGCTACTTCTGAAGCACGTTTAGATGCTGATTCGCTTACTGAGTTGCTTGTTGAAGCTGACTCTGAGGTAAGTTTAGATGCTGATTCACTTACTGAGTTGCTTGTTGAAGCTGATTGTGAAGCTACTTCTGAAGCACGTTTAGATGCTGATTCGCTTACTGAGTTGCTTGTTGAAGCTGACTCTGAAGCTACTTTAGATGCTGACTCACTCACTGAGTTGCTTGTTGAGGCTGACTCTGAAACTACTTTAGATGCTGACTCACTTACTGAGTTGCTTGTTGAAGCTGACTCTGAGGTAAGTTTAGATGCTGACTCACTCACTGAGTTGCTTGTTGAAGCTGATTGTGAAGCTACTTCTGAAGCACGTTTAGATGCTGATTCGCTCACTGAGTTGCTTGTTGAAGCTGACTCTGAAGCTACTTTAGATGCAGATTCACTCACTGAGTTGCTTGTTGAAGCTGATTGTGAAGCTACTTCTGAAGCACGTTTAGACGCTGATTCACTTACTGAGTTGCTTGTTGAAGCTGACTCTGAAGCTACTTTAGATGCTGACTCACTTACTGAATTGCTTGTTGAAGCTGATTCTGAAGCTACTTTAGATGCAGATTCACTTACTGAGTTGCTTGTTGAAGCTGACTCTGAGGTAAGTTTAGATGCTGATTCGCTTACTGAGTTGCTTGTTGAAGCTGACTCTGAGGTAAGTTTAGATGCTGATTCGCTTACTGAGTTGCTTGTTGAAGCTGATTGTGAAGCTACTTCTGAAGCACGTTTAGATGCTGATTCACTTACTGAGTTGCTTGTTGAAGCTGACTCTGAAGCTACTTTAGATGCAGATTCACTTACTGAGTTGCTTGTTGAAGCTGACTCTGAGGTAAGTTTAGATGCTGACTCACTCACTGAGTTGCTTGTTGAAGCTGATTGTGATTCTACTTCTGAAGCACGTTTAGATGCTGATTCGCTTACTGAGTTGCTTGTTGAAGCTGACTCTGAAGCTACTTTAGACGCTGACTCACTTACTGAGTTACTTGTTGAAGCTGACTCTGAGGTAAGTTTAGATGCTGACTCACTCACTGAGTTGCTTGTTGAAGCTGATTCTGAAGCTACTTTAGACGCTGACTCACTTACTGAGTTGCTTGTTGAAGCTGACTCTGAAGCTACTTTAGATGCAGATTCACTTACTGAGTTGCTTGTTGAAGCTGACTCTGATGTAAGTTTAGATGCTGATTCACTTACTGAGTTGCTTGTTGAAGCTGACTCTGATGTACGTTTAGATGCAGATTCACTCACTGAGTTGCTTGTTGAAGCCGACTCTGAGGCTTTCTTAGAAGCTGACTCACTTACTGAGTTGCTTGTTGAAGCTGACTCTGAGGTACGTTTAGACGCTGACTCACTTACTGAGTTGCTTGTTGAAGCTGACTCTGAGGTACGTTTAGATGCAGATTCACTTACTGAGTTGCTTGTTGAAGCTGACTCTGAAGCTACTTTAGATGCTGACTCACTCACTGAGTTGCTTGTTGAGGCTGACTCTGAAACTACTTTAGATGCTGACTCACTTACTGAGTTGCTTGTTGAAGCTGACTCTGATGTAAGTTTAGATGCTGACTCACTCACTGAGTTGCTTGTTGAAGCTGATTGTGAAGCTACTTCTGAAGCACGTTTAGATGCTGATTCGCTTACTGAGTTGCTTGTTGAAGCTGACTCTGAAGCTACTTTAGATGCTGACTCACTCACTGAGTTGCTTGTTGAAGCTGATTCTGATGTAAGTTTAGATGCTGACTCACTCACTGAGTTGCTTGTTGAAGCTGACTCTGAGGTAAGTTTAGATGCTGATTCGCTTACTGAATTGCTTGTTGAAGCTGACTCTGAAGCTACTTTAGATGCAGATTCACTTACTGAGTTGCTTGTTGAAGCTGATTGTGAAGCTACTTCTGAAGCACGTTTAGATGCTGATTCGCTTACTGAGTTGCTTGTTGAAGCTGACTCTGAGGTAAGTTTAGATGCTGACTCACTCACTGAGTTGCTTGTTGAAGCCGACTCTGAAGCTACTTTAGATGCTGATTCACTTACTGAGTTGCTTGTTGAAGCTGACTCTGATGTAAGTTTAGATGCTGATTCACTTACTGAGTTGCTTGTTGAAGCTGATTGTGAAGCTACTTCTGAAGCACGTTTAGATGCTGATTCACTTACTGAGTTGCTTGTTGAAGCTGATTCTGATGTAAGTTTAGATGCTGATTCACTTACTGAGTTGCTTGTTGAAGCTGACTCTGAAGCTACTTTAGATGCTGACTCACTTACTGAGTTGCTTGTTGAAGCTGACTCTGATGTAAGTTTAGATGCTGATTCACTTACTGAGTTGCTTGTTGAAGCTGACTCTGAGGTAAGTTTAGATGCTGACTCACTCACTGAGTTGCTTGTTGAAGCTGATTGTGATTCTACTTCTGAAGCACGTTTAGATGCTGATTCACTTACTGAGTTGCTTGTTGAAGCTGATTGTGAAGCTACTTCTGAAGCACGTTTAGATGCTGATTCACTTACTGAGTTGCTTGTTGAAGCTGACTCTGAGGTAAGTTTAGATGCTGATTCGCTCACTGAGTTGCTTGTTGAAGCTGACTCTGAAGCTACTTTAGATGCAGATTCACTCACTGAGTTGCTTGTTGAAGCTGATTGTGAAGCTACTTCTGAAGCACGTTTAGACGCTGATTCACTTACTGAGTTGCTTGTTGAAGCTGACTCTGAAGCTACTTTAGATGCTGATTCACTTACTGAGTTGCTTGTTGAAGCTGACTCTGAAGCTACTTTAGATGCAGATTCACTTACTGAGTTGCTTGTTGAAGCTGACTCTGAAGCTACTTTAGATGCAGATTCACTTACTGAGTTGCTTGTTGAAGCTGACTCTGAGGTACGTTTAGATGCAGATTCACTTACTGAGTTGCTTGTTGAAGCCGACTCTGAAGCTACTTTAGATGCTGACTCACTCACTGAGTTGCTTGTTGAAGCTGACTCTGATGTAAGTTTAGATGCTGATTCACTTACTGAGTTGCTTGTTGAGGCTGATTCTGAGTAAGCAAGAGAAGCCGATTGGCTAGTGGAAGCACTTGCAGACATTGATTTATATACAACATCTGATACAAGTGGTTTCACCGTATTCTGTGTACCATCTTTATAAGTAATGGTTACAGTACCGTCTGGAGATATGCTATAGCCAGCATCTCCTGATTTAATACGATTTGCAACTTCAGGGTTTGAAGCTTTCACCGCAGCAATGACAGCTTTCTTATCCTCTTCAGTCAAGGCAGTTGCATTGGTTACTGGTACTGTCGAAGGTGTAACAGCTGGGAATTTATCTCTCAATTTGCCTTGAGCAAGGATAAAGGTTTCCGTCTGTGTTTCGTTACCATTAGCATCTCTTGTGATAATTTTACGTGACCAACGGTTTGCTGTATATTCAGGAGTCGTTGTTCTTAAACCGTTACCTGGTCTCCAAACTTGGTCTGGTTTATATGTACCTGTTGTTTCTACAGTAGCAGGGGTTGCTTCTGTAGCATCAGTTACTCGATTATTGAAGGTAGGTTTCTGAACAGTTGCACCCACTAATTCTCCACGCAATGCATAGTTAGAGTCAATAAAATTCGTTTTAGTTGAAATGCCATCTGAAACTTCGATTTTATCTACTTTACCACTATTATCTTTAGCAGTAGCTACAAATCGGTATTCATCTCCAGCAAAGATTTCATAACCATCTGGTTGCCCTTGGATGATTGTCTTCTTAGGTGCTGGAACCCACTGACCATCTGCATCCTTAATTTCAAGAGTGTATGTAACTTCTGGAGCTTGGTTTTCTTTGGTAATTGAACCATTTCCAACTTCTGAAGTAAAGGTGTCAGTTGTATTCGCGCCTGCTGGAACCGATTGGGTAGCAGTCAAGGTCGCATTCTTAGTCAACAAACCATTAGCGTCATATTCATTAGCCAAGTCTGTCTTATCAAATGTAACTTCTGTTACACCTTCAGGAACTTCCTTGGTGTATGAACGTGTCGTATTTCCTACAGCAACATTCAAGGTTACAGTTGCACCTGGTTTAACATCTGTAATCGTAATTGACTGGTCTGGCAAACCACCTTTTTCAGTCATATTTTGGATAACAGGTGTCTTCAATGAAACAGCTAGGTCCGTAACAGGGATATCACGTGTTGTCGTATCCTTGTAGGTAACCCTTACAACACCATTTTGGATGGTAATGTCTTGAATACGCTCAGCTTCTCTAGCATCCCTTGTATCATGCGCTGCGCGAACTGCTGCCTTAATATCGGTTTGGTCTTGTTCAGTAAGGCTATCTGTATTCGCAACTTTAAGCAGACGACTTGGGTTGAGGCTAGCGTTCTTGTCGCTCAGTTTTCCTTGTTTCAGACGGAATGTAGAACCTAACTCTGAAGTGTTGTTCTGAGCATCGGTCGCTGTAATCGAACGAGTGACACTCCAATCTCGATAAGCGAGATCTGGTTTAACTGATCCTTCATTTGTTACATTTGTTACGGTTGCTGGATTATCTTCTGTTGCAGTAGTAGCACCAGAAATCATGGTATTTGTTGTCGTACCCCATTGACCAGCCAGAATATTCGTAGTTACATTACCTGTGTTGTCTCCTATACGAACTCCAGATGATACAACCTTACCACTATTATCCGTAAATTTCGTTTCAAATTGAAGTTTATCACCTGCATAGAAGGTATAAATAGGCCAACCGTTTTCAGTTACTGGTGTCAGTTCTTTCCATGTATTGGTTGCTTTATCCCATACCTTAACCGTGTTGCTCTTAACGAGAGGTGCTACCCTTTCACCAGTGATACTTGCAGTTGCAGTTGCTGATGTCAAGGCCTCTGGCTGGTTATTGGTTGGATTTGTTTTGGTAACTGACTGAGTGACTGTTACATTGTTGGTTCCTGATGGAAGCACACCATTATTTGCTGAATATACCGCTGCCAACTCTTCCTTGGTAAAGGTTACTGTTCCATCTTGACCAGCTGTTTTCGGAGCAAGCGCTACTCCAGCGACAGTCATGTTAACTGTTGCGCCAGGAAGGGCATTTTCTACCGTGATTGCTTGGTCTGGCAAGCCACCTTTTTCTGTTACTGTATCAGCCTTGATAGTCGGTGCTTGTGGTTTGACCTTGATGAGAACCCGAGGATCGTCTTCATGTCTTCTGTCTGGACTTGAATCAGCTGGTAGGGCTACATCTACATTGTGAGCATAGATACCTGGAGTAGCAATCTCTGTTACTAGCTGATCTTTTCCACCTCTCCAAGTAAAGGTTGTTGCTTCAGGTGCTGTTGGAGATTGTGTAGTTGGCTGAACAGCTTGTTTAGCGTCATCGATGATATATCTTAGGGAATCAACGTCACCAGCAGTTGTTTCATAGACCTGTTTTGCCTCGTATTTATAATCATTAAAGGTGAAGGAAGCAGTCGATGTCAAGGCAGGATTTGAAGCCGTTGCTGTTCCAAAACGTCCGTTAGGGTATTGAGCAGTTACTGTATAGGTCGTTCTGTGAGGACGTCCTGGAACTCCATTTTTATCCTCGTGTTGCCAGATATTACCAAGGTTGGTACTGTTGTAGCCTGTGTTGATTAGTTCCCCTTCATTGTTACGTTGGTAAGTGTAGGCCCATTTCGTTCCTCTTGGTAAATCACCAATCTTCACATATTGACTTGTCAAACCTCCCAGTTTATTGGTCTTGCCATATACTGAGTAGAAGGTTCCTGTCAAACCGTGTTCTGTGTAGGTTTCTAGTTTTCTGTAGACATCATACTTGTAGTTGACTTCATCTACCGAACCGTCTGCATAGGTAACAACCAGAGTAGCTGTTTTGTTTGTTGCATCTTCAGATACTTTCGGTACAACTTTATTGGTTGTAGGGTCAGTTACTGTCTGGTCTGCAACGTTTTTCCATACTACAGTTGCACTAGATGGGATGTCACCTAAAAGGAAGTCTCTTGGATCTTGTTGGGACAAGTCTGTCTCGCCTTGAACAGCATAGAATTTACCAACACCATCTGCCGTTTGGTTTTTGGCTGCTGGTCTATACTTATCCGCCTGACTTTGAACAGTGATGGAAATATCTTTGGTTGCTGGATTATTTTTCTTATCCTGTGCAGCAATCGTAGTATTCAGTGTTTTCCCTTTTTGATCTACAGCTGGTGTTCCTACGATTTTACCATTTTCATAACGAAGACCTTTTGGAAGATTAGTTACTGTTGGATAGCCTTCTTTGACCCCTACACCTGCATCCGTTACACTAAGTTGGATATCTGTATCAGAAAGTGGCTCTCCTGCTGTTACAGTAAATCTTGTAGTTTCAGTTGTTTCATTATTTTTAAATGTTTTAATAACTGGTGGCGTAGTATCAACGGCGATTGCACGTACTGTGTCAGTATCACTAGTAACACCATCCGCAGTTGCTCTAGAGATTATATCTGTACCATCTTTAACAAGGCTATCTGGAAGAGTGATTACACCCGTGTTTTGATCGATTATCACTCCTGTAGGAGCACCTGGAATCGTCCATCTTCCATTGTTTTTCTGTGCTTCAATCGTTCTAGTTGTTGTCGATCCTGTAGGTGTATAGGTTACGCTGACACGGTTAGTGGTTGTCTCACTTGCCTTTGGTGTAACCGTAATATTACCATTTTGACTGTTTACATTACCGTTTGGAGCTGTTGGTTTCACCTTAAATACAACCGTTTGTTGTTTGTCAACTGCGAAGGTTGTACGTGTTTCACTGTTTTGGTTCTTAGTTTCTGTAGGGAAAACCGTCTGGGCGATACGAGTGTATGTACCTGGATTGCTAAGTGTTTCGTTAGCATCTATTGCCCCTCTATTGCCGACCCATTCAAAGTTCATACCTGTTGGGAAGAAGGTATCATCTTGGACTGTTCCATTATTCGTAGTTGCCAGATAATTATGAGCATCCCCAAGTCTCGTATTAACGTTAGTCAAAACTTCGTTGTTATTAGAAAGGTTTTTCTTGACAACATCTACCACACGATATTTCATGTAGTAGGTAGAAGTGTTGGTTCCATCAGAAACATTGATTCGGGTTGTTTTAACACCTAGGTCTGCATTGTTGGCTACTGTTCCAGAAATCTGACGGACACTGTATTTAGCGCTTTCTGTTTTACCTGTTTGAGCTGCGAAGGCCTGAGCAGTTACACCTGAAGGAAGTGCATCTCCAGTAAAGGTCATAGTCTTCAGGTTACCCGAGTTATCCCACGCTTTGAAGATTGGGTTGAATTGTGCACCACGGTAAACTGTAAAGAGGGGATTTGCTGGTTCTGTGGTTGGCAAGTCATAACCTTGGACTTGCAATTTAGGTGCCACTCTATCAGTTACAGTAAAGTTAACTGGCACGTCATCCGTCGAACCATCTGGATAGGTTACTACAACTGTACGTGTCAAGCGTCCGTTAGAAACTGTTGGATTTTCTCCATTCTTCCATGCGTAGCTAATTGCAGTTCCTGGAGTTGTTCCCTTAGCTGGCAAGTTAGCTTTATTGGTGATGTATGCTTCTGCTGGTTGGTAGCCTGATACTTGACCATTTGCTGGTAAGTCCAATGTGGCGTTTGTAGCAGCTACAGGAACATATTTATCTGACTGCTTACGAACCTCGATACGGACATAAGCATTGTTTGTATCGTTATTAGCAGCATTATTATTGGTTAAACTAGAAGCATCATATCCAGAAATATAACGAGTCCATCCTGTTGAACCATTGTCAGCGACAGTTTGACCCCTACCAACTTGACCTGCAATATTTACCTTGTAGGGACTAGCGTCTGTTGCATTTCCAGCACGTCCCAAGTTATTGCTTTTATCTGTAAAGGCAACATTGGTTCCTTTTGAAGGATCTGTGATGCGTGCTTCATTTCTCACTGCAAAAGAAGTTGATAAATCAAAGGTCGTTGTCTGTCTATCATCTACCTTGACTTTTTCCAACTTACCGCTGTTATCCGTCAAGTTGACATCAACATCAAAGGCTTCTTCACGGTAAACGATAATCTTGTGCCCTTCAATCGTTGCGCCTTTATTAGCAGTGATATTTTTGATAGTTGGAACAACTGTATCTGGTGCTAGGGCTGTTCCATTAGATGTCGCTCCGTCAGAGTTGAAGTTGTAGCCTGTTGCAGTAACACGACTAAGGTCTTTCACTTCTGGTTCTGCAATAGAGACCACACCATTACTTGAATTAAGCGTTACTCCTGATGGAAGTGTATCCGTCGTTTGCCACTGATTACCAACTTTATTTACACTGAAATTAGTAGGAGCATTGGCATCTGAAGGAGTATAAGAAACCTTCATGCGGTCAGTATTTGCCTGTGGAGTAATTGTTACACTACCATCAACTGGTGTATCAATTTGAGGAGCTACTGGTGTTCTCTCTTTTACGACATTCTCGAAGAAAACATCTTTCGTATCAATAGAGTCATTACCCTCATTATCTTTATAGACAACTTGGATTTGTTTTGTCAATCCGACCTTACCAGTTGCAAAGGTTGCATTAGTCAAACCATGACTGTTCAAGACTTCTCGTTTTTCAGTTTCTGATAGGATTGAACCCAACTTGCTCTTATCCATTGTTTCAGGCAAGGTTAGGTAGACAGTTTTCCCATTAACAGTTGCTTTAACAGCCATTTCTTCATTGTTGCCTGTACCAAACTCTCTATCATTCCCTACCCAGCTTACAGAAGTTACATTTAAATTAGAAAGAGAATTACTTTGTCCAGAAGGAACACGGTTCGTGTTTGGTAGAACTGCTGCCCCACTATTGCTTTGGTTTACTTGTGTTTTGTACCCGTCCATATCGTCTGGCATCGCAAATCTATCAACAGTTGACGATACATTGTCAAAACCTTGAATAACTGACGCCGCGTCACGTAGAGATGTCCCTTTGGCAATTTGAGTTGAAGTAAGTCCCTCATTAATAACAGGTTCAAAGACATCGGCCTGGGTTACAATACGGAAAGGAATATCATAAGTACCATTAACTCCTCGAACATTTGCTTTCAGAGTATAGTTCCCTTTTGAAAGTTTAATACCAGAACGTTCATTCGCGTTATACTGGATAGCAGTGCTACTGTCATTACGTCCATTAATAGCATAGGTGACTGCTGCGTTAAAAAGTTCCGTTTTTCTTCCATCTACTCGGTCATAAATCTCTGCTATCTGATTAAGACCACTAGGTCTGGTAAAATCGTTCAATCGACCCCATTTTAGGAAGGTATTTGGCACACCGTTCTTCAATTGCAAATAATAACGTTCTTGAGAACCGTTCATCTGCATGAAGTTTCTATGACGTGAATTTTCCAAAGAACGGAAACCAGCCATATAGTAGTCTTTCGTATTTGTAGCACTTGTCGTTGTATAAGTGATACGGTATCCTTCTAGACGGGCAGAACCTTTAGGGTGAATAGCATAGATGTTTTGGGTTGCATCTTGGATTGTTTGGAAAGCAAAATCACCTGCTTTTTTCACAGACTCTGGTATTTTATCTGTTTGGTAAAACACCGCTGGATTTTCATGAGCAAAGTCATGTAGAGATGTTAGATTTCCTTTTCCGACACCGTTTGGCCCAACACCACTGGCATCGTTATAGTAGAAAGAGCCACCGTTATTATCGGCATTCCCTACGGCCCAACGCATATCACCTTGCTTGCTATTGTGACGGAAGGCATAATCTCCATTACCAGTACCCAAAAGATTCCATGCTCCACTTGCTCTATCTTTTTGATAGAAATTCATCTGTGTAATGGTATGACCTTTTGGTACAGTAAAGTAGAAATATGGATTGTCGTGTGCTTCTCCACCCTCGTTGAAAATAACTTCCCAGTTCGTTGTTTGACCCGAGCGAGTTGATTTCATGTAGACATTCTTTTTAATGTCTTGAACCAAAACACGAGTAGCAATATTGCTTCTTCCTGGTGCCTGCTCATTTCCCTGTCTTCCTTCAGTCGCATAAAGGAAAGTTCCTTCTTTGTAGATATTAGCCTTAGAGTTATGGGCAGTCGCATCAGCTTTCGATACTACATATCCAACTGTTGAGGTTTCAAAGTTTTGATTTCTATTTTCAGGCGCAACTTCTCTGAAACCAACTCCCTGTGCCATCTGCTTACCATTCAAGGCACTACGTTTTCCATTTGTAGCACGTTGAACCGCATTTGCAATAGAAGCTTCAGCTGTTCTGGCTTGCTTGATAACTGCTGCCAGATCAGCATTTGGATTTTTAAGAGCTTCTTCGATAGCTGTTACGGCATCATTAACCTTGGCAACTGCTGCGTCTGTATTTGGCAAACCAATAGACTTAGCTAGGAATTCACCCATAGATGCTGAAATCTTAGAAAGTTTTTTACGATCTTCTTCAGCTTTTTTTGTTACCGTTGCATTTGCAGATGCTGCAACTGCTGCATCTGTTGTTGCTGTCGTTAAACTATTTTCTACAGAAGTAGGTGCATCTAAACTCTGACCGATGTGAGCAATCGCATTCAGGTTACGATTGATAGCATCCGTAAGAACTGTATTTGCTGCTGGTTCTTCCTTACGAGTAGAAGCTGCACGATCTGCAACAGTCTCTGAAGAAGCAGTCGCTACAGATTCAGCAGTTACAGGCTTGCTTGATTCAGAAATTGTTGCTGATTGGCTAGCTGATTCACTTAGAGAAGCCGATTCACTTAAGGATTGACTTGCACTTTCTGATACACTTTGAGACTGACTAGCGCTCTCTGATACACTTTGAGACTGACTAGCAGAGGTTGATTCTGACTGACCAGCAGTAGTTGACTGAGTAGAGGCTGTAGTTCCTTCTTCTGTCTTATCTTTTACTGTTCCTAGAACCGCTGAATCTCTCAGGGCAAGAGGTTTTTCTCCTCCTACTTCTTTTTCAACCGTTACATTCTCATTTGCATATACATGTCCTTGGGTAGCCATCGCTCCCCCAAGCACCGTTCCCGCTGCCGCTATTCCTCTCAGGATGTCCAAGCCTGTCAGAGTACTTGAGCTATGTTCTTCCACAACCTCTGTCACAACTTGAGCAGCGTCTACACCGCCTCGTAAAACTTTAAAGAGTCCAAATTGAGAGGTCGAGGCACGCAACCAGTGCTTACCAGACTTGATCAATTTGAAACGGGTCACACGATCCGTCTCTCTATATTCACCGTTTTGGCGTCTAAAAAACATATTTTAGATTCCTTTCCATTCATTTTTATGTGTATTTAACAATAAAATACCACTCTATATTATACAGTTTGTTTTCAAACTTTTCAACATTATATAAAACATTTTTACCTAAAAAAAAAAGTAATTTACATTTATATTTTTGTTGTTTGTACGTATTTTTATAAATACACTTAAAAGTATTATTCCAAGCCCTTTTTTGACTTTGAAATTAAGTTTTTAAACGTTTTTATATTATTAAATTGAGAAATATTAAATTTTTGTTACAAAATTTTAATAGAAATTCCCAAAAAAATTTTATAAAAATTTGATTTGTTTTTTATGCTTTTTCATTCTCGATTCAATATTTTATCATATTTTTATGTTTTACCTTGTCTCAATACTTGCTTTTACAGTTTAGATATACGTTCTATCATGGAAATATCTCTTTTATATTCTCCTTAAAGTTACGTTTTTGAGCAACACATTACTGCATTCATAGAGGCCTTAAATGAACTCTTAAAGCGATACATATCATAAGTCTTCATTAAGATGATCCGTTTTTTATGTTTTTTGATTTTCAATACATATATATAAAAGTCTAAACTAAAAACTCTTTCATTACTTTACTAAAATACAGTAGAGGTTATAAGAGATAGAAATTCCAATGTATATACTTATGTCGCACAGCTCAAAATACTAATTTTGATTGAAGATAAGACTGAAATGCTAATTAATAGATTTAGAACAAATAGTTGACCGTTTTTGTTACTTTTTGATTTCGAATAAGTATAAAACGCTACTTGACAATATCATTCAAATCTACTGTGAACAAAAAGGACATTCTGATTAGCAGAACAGTCCTTTTTTCATATTTATAATTAAGAGCAATTTTTTTGTTCTATAAACATAAGGATTTTTTGAGTTCACCGAGTTTCATAGCTAGACTCTGATTATCGATAGGCTAAAGTATATTCAAATGTTTCTTATCTGCTATCAGCTGTTTTACTTGATCCACTATTAGTTGCGATGTTTCACAAACTTGTGCCTGTTCTCCAACATGATTGGTCTGAGGGAAAGCAAGGACTGCTACCTTCAGTTTCAATGCAATATCCATAGGGTCTTGCCAGATCATTCCTTGGCTAATATCTAGCACTGCTAGTGCAGTCTCTAATACATTGTCATACTTTATCGGATTAAAAGAGCTTTGATAAAAGTGAACATTGGGATACTGGCCATAAGCTAGTAAAACATTACTCATCATAGTTGGGGCAAAAATATCGAAATCACACTCAGGTAAACTCTGAACAAGCTCGTCTAAACATTCTAATTCCTCAACAGTAGTAAAAACTACTAATCTCGGACGAAGTATTGAGTGATTATATTCTGACAAGGCTAGTTTAAATAGATGAGTATTTAAAATCGTTGACCAGTCCAAGCCATAGTAAAACCACCATAGACTAGTAAATCGGTTACGGCTCATCGTTCCCCACGGTTTCTCACTACCAATATAATGTAGCACTAAAGGTAATTGATTATCTACTAATCTTGTACGAGAAAGTCTATATTCACTTTTATCATAAACATCATATCCTACAAAAAAATTATAGGTGTCATCGAGCGGTAACCATTCTTGACCAAAGGCCATAATCATAATAGACTGTTCACCATTTCTTACTTCTTTATAGTGTTCCTCAGATAAGTTTAACAACCAATCGCGAACATTTTCTCGTTTCCAGCGTTTGATATTAACAAGCATCACACCCGAGTTTAGTTCCCATTCAACATCCTTATTTGTTCTAGGATCCAGTTCACTATCATTAACCGCCGCTATGTAATAACCATCTAAATCATAGTCCAAAAGATGAACCACATTTCCTGTTACGATAAGATCACAGTCTAGGTAAAGCGCTATATCCTCCTTAACATAGTCTGCGATATAATAAATCAAAAATTTCGTAGCAGATATATGGGCGCTATTCTGAAGATTAAAATGCCTCATCGCTAACTCTTCCTCTAGTAAACGAATATTGACAATTTCCGAATCAAAGGGCTTCAACCATCCTTGAAGGGCAGCAAACCACTCTTGCGGAATATCCCCCTTATTAAATACATATATTCGTAATCCGCGTTGATGCGCGCATAAAGATTTAATGGTTACAATAGCTTGTTCACAATACAGCCTATCAAAGCATAAAATAATAGCTTTTTTAGCCAGTTGATTTTCCTGTAATTGATTCATCAATTCCCTTTCTATACTTTTTACTCCCAATAAGAAGGTAACATTTCCTAGACCAATCTCTCATAGTTACTAATGCCACATGGATTTTGTCTAATCTTAAAGACTATCGCTTCGATAGCAGCTTTTCAATGAGTTCAAGCATTTCTTGAGGATTCTCTTCAGAGACGATTTGGCTGTATGATTCTGTATCACGATTCGTTGTATCCCATGCTAAAATAGGAAGTTGTCTTGCTTTAGCTTTACTTATCACATCAAACATCTCACGACCAGCATTGATATCCAAATAGAAGTCCAATTGGGAAAGAACACTATCTACATTGTAAAGCGTGCAATTTGGATATAGTCTTACGTTGGTGTATCCCTGAAGAGCCATAATAGATCCTGCAAAATTGGTAGGCGCCAAAAGATGAAACTCTACGTCTGGACAATTCTTCACAAGAAATTCTAGATGGGGCATCTCTAATGTTATAGTCACAACCGCTGTACGAGCTCGTACCTTTTTCACCAGTCCTCTATAGCCTGACTCTAGGGAAAATTTCCTTAATAAGACATCCGACCACTCTAAACCATAGTAAAACCACCATTCTTCTCTCAGACGGTTGAGCGTAATTTGTTGCCAAGGTTTCTCACCTGTATAATGAATCATTTTTGCAGAAGCTTCCAGTAACTCAGCATGTGGGTACCAGTCACTTTTTCCATAAAAATCAGCTATAGTATCCATACCTACCATGAAATTGTAGATAGGCTCTAGTTCTTTCCAACGATTCTCAAAGAGACGATTCAAAATCCCCTGATCCCCATAATCTGTTTGATGGTATTGGTTGGTTAACTCAATCAGGTCTTGCGTGACATTTTCTGCTCTCCACATGTCATTGTTGATTAACAAAAAGCCAGAATTAAAAATATGTGTATAAAAATCATCTCTAACTGCTGCTAAGGGGATATCTGTCAAGTCCAAGCCCCACAGCTCATCTATCGGTTTTCTTACGATAATATCCGAATCTAAATACAACACACGAGACTCATTTACATACTTTGGGATAAAATACCTAAAGAAGGCAGCGTAAGAAAGTCCCTCAAAGGGTAGGCGATAATCTTTCAGAATACTACTGTCAATCTGAACGTTCACAATCTCACTGTTCAAAGTCCCTAGTCTTTTTTCCATCAATTGGAACCATTCTCTCGGAAGGTCATCATTGAAAACATAAAACTTAAGATTATCATGATGAACACAGAGGGATTTTATCGTAGTCTCAACTTTATTCATATAAGCATTATCTGCACCTAAGACAATCGCTTTTTTCTCTTCTCTCATTCTCTATCTCATTTCTTTTTTATTCCCATCATATGTTTGGGGAGCTTACTTCCCATTATGACGGCAAAGCGTTTAGGTAAGGCTATTTTTTACACTACAACACGGAGTTTGGCAAATCGATTCTATTTGCCAAACATAGTTAGTAAAGCAGTTAGCTAGACCACTCACTACCCGTTACGACGTAAAGTTTTACGAATCGATAATATTTGTGGATTTTGCCTAGTGGAGCGTTTAGGTAAGCCGCCATAGCGGTTTACAATTTTTACATTACGACACGAAGAGGCGAAAACGATTATTTTTCGCCGATGAGTTAGTAAGGCAGTTAGCTAGACCGCAAAATAGCGGCTAGCGTCCAACAATTAGGAACTTCAGTTCCAATTGTTGGTACTGAGTTACATCTTCTCCTCTAACTCTACGTCTGGGTACTTGTCCGCAAACCAGCGAAGGGCAAAGTCGTTCTCAAAGAGGAAGACTGGCTGGTCAAAACGGTCTTTAGCCAAGATATTGCGACTTGATGACATCCGTTCATCCAAGTCCTCTGGTTTAATCCAACGAACAGTCTTTTTACCCATTGGGCTCATGACTACTTCCGCATTGTACTCACCTTCCATACGGTGCTTAAAGACTTCAAACTGGAGTTGACCTACAGCTCCCAGCATGTACTCGCCTGTTTGGTAATTCTTATAGAGCTGAACAGCACCTTCTTGCACCAATTGCTCAATCCCCTTGTGGAAGGATTTTTGCTTCATGACATTCTTAGCAGAAACTTTCATGAAAATCTCAGGGGTAAAGGTTGGCAGCGGTTCAAACTCAAACTTGTTTTTCCCAACTGTCAAGGTATCCCCAACCTGATAAGTTCCCGTATCGTAAACTCCGATTATATCTCCTGCCACGGCATTGGTCACATTCTCACGACTTTCAGCCATAAACTGAGTGACATTCGAAAGTTTAGCACCCTTACCAGTACGAGGCAGATTGACACTCATGCCACGCTCAAATTCTCCTGATACGATACGGACAAAGGCGATGCGATCACGGTGACGAGGGTCCATGTTGGCTTGGATTTTAAAGACAAATCCTGAGAAATCCTTGTCGTGAGGATCCACAATTTCACCATCTGTTTTCTTGTGTCCATGTGGTTCTGGAGCAAACTTGAGGAAGGTTTCAAGGAAGGTCTGCACACCAAAGTTAGTAAGAGCCGAACCAAAGAAGACTGGTGTCAATTCTCCAGCAAGGATTGCTTCCTCTGAAAACTCATTTCCAGCTTCATTTAAAAGCTCAATATCATCTTTGACTTGCTCGTAGAAAGGATTGCTTCCAAAAAGCTTGTCTCCATCTTCAAGACTAGCAAAACGCTCATCCCCTTTATAGAGCTCTAAACGTTGGTTATAGAGGTCATACAAGCCTTCAAAAGCTTTCCCCATCCCGATCGGCCAATTCATAGGGTAGCTAGCAATGCCCAAGACTTCTTCCAACTCTTGCAAGAGGTCTAGTGGCTCACGACCGTCACGGTCTAGCTTGTTCATAAAGGTAAAGACTGGAATGCCACGATGTTTCACAACCTCAAACAATTTCTTAGTTTGGGCCTCGATACCCTTGGCAGAGTCCACCACCATGACCGCAGCATCCACCGCCATCAAGGTACGATAGGTATCTTCTGAGAAGTCCTCGTGCCCTGGCGTGTCGAGGATATTCACACGCTTGCCATCGTAGTCAAATTGCATCACAGATGAAGTAACGGAAATCCCACGTTGCTTCTCGATATCCATCCAGTCAGACTTGGCAAAAGTCCCTGTTTTCTTTCCTTTAACCGTACCAGCTTCACGAATCTCGCCCCCAAAGTAGAGCAACTGCTCAGTGATCGTTGTTTTCCCCGCGTCCGGGTGAGAGATGATAGCAAAGGTACGACGTTTCTTAATTTCTTCTTGAATATTCATAAGTTCTCTTTCTTTGATTCTCTATTTTTCTTGTTTCGATATCTAAGAATGATTTTTACATTGGATTTTACCATTCCTTTCAACACTCCATTATATCGAATTTTAGCATTTTTTTCAATTTCTATTTTATATTGAATAAAAGCTTTCCCTTGTAGTCAAATATATCGAAAATCGTGACAATTCTAGCAAAAATGATATAATAAAACAAAAAGGAGATATAATCATGTTCAAAGAATTTGGTGTAACTAATTTAGAAGTGACAAAAGATGATATTTACAAGAATCCAAACAACCCTATTTTGCGCATGTATGATGACGATGAATTAATTGGAACCTTTAGTATTCTAACTGGAGAAGTATTGGAAAACTTGGACTTGGCAGACTATGATATTCGTTTTGCTCAAAAGCAAATTAAGTTAAATCGCGATAACTACCTTGAAACATGGAAGGACTACGTGGGATTACTACATGCCTAAATATTCTTTCTTAAAGTATGGTATTGAAATTCGTCCTAACGAACATAACCATAAAGGTCAAAAAGCGCATATTCACTTTTATATCCACGGAGAAGAAGTGGGTTCAATGTTTCTGAACGGTGAACTGAGAGATGGTAAAGCAAAAGCAAAAGACCTAAAAATGATAAGGCAATATGTCTTAGAAAATGCAGATGAACTTCAGGCTTTATGGAATGAATACCAAAAGAGTGCATATTAAAATCAAAAAATCTTAGTTTGCTAATCAACAACAAACAAAAACTAGCGAGCAATTTTAATGCCTACTATTCAACTATTGCCCCACTTAGGTACTAACCATCCTACTCCCCTTGCAATTTTTTAAATAAATGTTACAATGAATATAGAAAAAGGTGTTGCGTCAACAACATCCTACAGAGCCGTTTAAGACGGTGGCTGTAATTATATAACTAAAAAAATAGCTCGTTAACTCGCCAAAGTTAGGACGGCTATTTTTTTGTCTCTTTAAAAATCTCTTTCTTGACTTGCCAGATGTCTTTTTTCATCTTTCCTTCCCTTATTTATAGGAAAATATGGTAAAATAGAACAGACTAAAAATCATCATTTCACGAAAGGATGCAAGATGAAAATTACGCAAGAAGAGGTAACACACGTTGCCAATCTTTCAAAATTAAGATTCTCTGAAGAAGAAACTGCTGCCTTTGCGACTACCTTATCTAAAATTGTTGACATGGTTGAATTGCTAGGCGAAGTTGACACAACTGGTGTCGCACCAACTACGACCATGGCCGACCGCAAGACTGTACTCCGCCCTGATGTAGCCGAAGAAGGAACAGACCGTGATCGCTTGTTTAAAAACGTACCTGAAAAAGACAACTACTATATCAAGGTACCAGCTATCCTAGACGATGGAGGAGATGCCTAATGACTTTTAACAATAAAACCATTGAAGACTTGCACAATCTCCTTGTCTCTAAGGAAATTTCAGCAACAGAATTAACCCAAGCTACGCTTGAAGATATCAAGTCTCGCGAGACAGCTATCAACGCTTTTGTTACCATCGCTGAGGAGCAGGCTCTTGCTCAAGCCAAAGCTATTGATGAAGCTGGAATCGATGCTGATAATGTCCTTTCAGGAATTCCATTGGCTGTTAAGGATAATATCTCTACAGATGGTATTCTCACAACTGCTGCCTCAAAAATGCTCTACAACTATGAGCCAATCTTTGATGCGACAGCCGTTGCCAATGCAAAAGCTAAAGGCATGATTGTCGTAGGAAAGACTAACATGGATGAGTTTGCCATGGGTGGTTCAGGTGAAACTTCTTACTACGGTGCCACTAAAAATGCTTGGGACCAGACCAAGGTTCCTGGTGGTTCATCAAGTGGTTCTGCTTCAGCCGTAGCCTCAGGACAAGTCCGCTTGTCACTAGGTTCTGATACTGGTGGTTCTATCCGCCAACCTGCCGCCTTCAACGGAATCGTTGGTCTCAAACCAACCTACGGAACGGTTTCTCGTTTCGGTCTTATTGCCTTTGGTAGCTCTCTAGACCAGATTGGACCTTTCGCTCCGACTGTTAAGGAAAACGCCCTCTTGCTCAATGCGATTGCCAGCGAAGATGCTAAAGACTCTACTTCTGCTCCTATCCGAATTGCCGATTTTACTTCAAAAATCGGTCAAGACATCAAGGGCATGAAAATTGCTTTACCTAAAGAATATCTTGGCGAAGGAATTGACCCAGAGGTTAAAGAAACCATCCTTAATGCCGCTAAACACTTTGAAAAACTGGGTGCTATCGTCGAAGAAGTCAGTCTTCCTCACTCTAAATACGGTGTTGCCGTATACTACATCATCGCTTCATCAGAAGCTTCATCAAACTTGCAACGCTTTGACGGTATCCGTTACGGCTACCGCGCAGAGGATGCAACCAACCTTGATGAAATCTATGTAAACAGCCGTAGCCAAGGTTTCGGTGAAGAAGTGAAACGTCGTATCATGCTAGGTACTTTCAGCCTTTCATCAGGTTACTACGATGCCTACTATAAAAAGGCTGGACAGGTCCGTACCCTCATCATCCAAGATTTCGAACAAGTCTTTGCGGATTACGACTTGATTTTGGGACCAACTGCTCCAAGCGTTGCCTATGACTTGGATTCACTCAACCACGACCCTGTTGCCATGTACTTGGCTGACCTTTTGACCATCCCAGTCAACTTAGCTGGTCTCCCAGGAATTTCGATTCCTGCTGGATTCTCTCAAGGTCTACCTGTCGGTCTGCAATTGATTGGTCCTAAGTATTCTGAGGAAACCATTTACCAAGCTGCTGCTGCTTTTGAAGCAACAACAGACTACCACAAACAACAACCCGTGATTTTTGGAGGTGACAACTAATGAACTTTGAAACAGTCATTGGACTTGAAGTCCACGTAGAGCTCAACACCAATTCAAAAATCTTCTCACCTACTTCTGCCCACTTTGGAAATGACCAAAATGCCAACACTAACGTGATTGACTGGTCTTTCCCAGGAGTTCTGCCAGTTCTCAATAAAGGTGTTGTTGATGCCGGTATCAAGGCTGCTCTTGCCCTCAACATGGACATCCACAAAAAGATGCACTTTGACCGCAAGAACTACTTCTATCCTGATAATCCAAAAGCCTACCAAATTTCTCAGTTTGATGAGCCAATCGGTTATAACGGCTGGATTGAAGTGGAACTAGAAGATGGTACGACTAAGAAAATCGGTATCGAACGTGCCCACCTAGAAGAAGACGCTGGTAAAAACACCCACGGTACAGACGGCTACTCTTACGTTGACCTCAACCGTCAAGGTGTGCCTTTGATCGAGATTGTATCTGAAGCCGATATGCGTTCACCAGAAGAAGCCTATGCTTACCTAACAGCCCTCAAGGAAGTTATCCAGTATGCTGGTATTTCTGACGTTAAGATGGAAGAAGGTTCCATGCGTGTGGATGCCAATATTTCTCTTCGCCCTTATGGTCAAGAAAAATTCGGTACCAAGACTGAGTTGAAGAACCTCAACTCCTTCTCAAACGTTCGTAAAGGTCTTGAATACGAAGTCCAACGCCAGGCTGAAATTCTTCGCTCAGGTGGTCAAATTCGCCAAGAAACACGCCGTTACGATGAAGCTAACAAGGCAACCATCCTCATGCGTGTCAAGGAAGGGGCTGCAGACTACCGCTACTTCCCAGAACCAGACCTACCACTCTTTGAAATCTCAGACGAGTGGATTGAGGAAATGCGTACTGAATTGCCAGAGTTTCCAAAGGAACGCCGTGCACGTTATGTATCTGACCTTGGCTTGTCAGACTACGATGCTAGCCAGTTGACTGCAAATAAAGTCACTTCTGATTTCTTTGAAAAAGCTGTTGCTCTCGGTGGCGATGCCAAACAAGTCTCTAACTGGCTCCAAGGCGAAGTCGCTCAGTTCTTGAACGCTGAAGGAAAAACACTTGAACAAATCAAATTGACACCAGAAAACTTGGTTGAAATGATTGCCATTATCGAAGACGGCACTATCTCTTCTAAGATTGCTAAGAAAGTTTTTGTCCACCTAGCTAAGAACGGTGGTGGAGCGCGTGAATACGTGGAAAAAGCTGGCATGGTCCAAATCTCAGATCCTGAAGTCTTGATTCCAATTATCCATCAAGTCTTTGCCGATAACGAAGCTGCCGTTGCCGACTTCAAGTCAGGTAAACGTAACGCAGACAAAGCCTTCACAGGATTCCTCATGAAGGCAACCAAAGGCCAAGCCAACCCACAAGTTGCCCTAAAACTCCTTGCTCAGGAATTGGCGAAGTTGAAAGAAGATAAATAACAGACTTTTTATATTTTAGAAAGAAGAAATGAACAAATTTTTACGATTGCTATTTGTTTTAGTCATCATCGCTATGCTAGGCGCTTCTATACTACAAATTTTCTTTCCATCATACATGGGAAGTCACTCTGGGTACGGAATCTCTGCTGGTTGGCAACGAGAAATTGGAATATGGAACCTAGCTGTATTGATTCTTATTCTCGGTGTCAATATTAAGTACGATTGGTTCTATCTACGAATCGTGCTTCTCGCTCTCATCTTCGGTGGGATTGGAATAGGAACAAATCACTTAGTCAATTTTATGGAGTATCATTCTCCTGTAAATGCTATCGGTGCTTTCGAAAATTACTTGCTAGCGACGGGGTGGATTGTAGGGTGGCTCATTGAGCAACATTCCATAAAGAAGCTAACTGCTAGTAAATAACGACAAGTATATCTTAGATGATTTTTAAAGGTTAATTAAGAGATCTACCTTTTCAATAGCCTCAATACCAATCAAGAACTCTTTAACAAACTTGCTAAACAAGAGACCAAGCCAACCCGCAAGTCGCCCTTAAACTCCTTTCCCAGGAATTAGCGAAGTTGAAAGAAGAGTAAAAAAATAATCTCCAGATTAGGAACTATCAATGAGTTCTCTAGTCTGGAGATTTTTCAATATACCTCGTTATTGGGGTTTGCCTTACCTACACATCCTATTTCAAAAAGCCCTTCCCCTAAGAATAGAGGAAAGGCTTTTCTTGATTATCATAAACTTCAGAATGATAGATAAGCTACTTATTGCGCTTTATACCATTTCTTACTCTTTATCATCTTTACGACGTCTTGAAACTAATCCTAAGCCAGTTATTGCTGCTAGAGCTCCAAGAAGGAGAGATGAAGTTGATGATTGAGTACCTGTATTCGGAAGTTCCCGTTTACCATCTACAAATGTTGATTCATTTGAAGTCGCTATTTGAGTTGATTTATCTGATGTTGCTGTTACATCTGAATGAGAAGGGATTTCATCATGACTTGGAGTAATCACTTTCTTAAAGATATGAGTTGTTACATTTCCAACTAAAATAGTCTTGACATATTCATAGCCAGTAAATGTTCCCTTATCTTTTGTACCATCTTCTTGAGGTTTTAGAACATTACCTTCAGTATCTTTCCAAACTGTTGATTTACTTTCTTCATTGCTTGGAGTTGAAGGTGTTGGTGAATTTGGTGTTGAAGAAGATTTCTTAGTATATACATGGATTGTATTTCCATCTTTATCTTTTTTCGTTTCTTTGTAAATGTACTCTGGAATGTCTTTCTTATCCTTCGTTCCCTTGTCTGAAGGGTTGATTTCTTTTCCTTTTTCATCTACATAACTTGTTATAACTTGACGATATACATGCGTTGTATTTCCATCTTTATCTTTCTTAGTTTCTTTGTAAATGTACTCTGGAATGTCTTTCTTATCTTTCGTTCCTTTGTCTGAAGGGTTGATTTCTTTTCCTTCTTCATTCACATAACTTGTTACGACTTGACGGTATACGTGCGTTGTATTTCCTTTTTCATCTTTCTTAGTTTCTTTGTAAATGTATTCTGGAATATCTTTCTTATCCTTCGTTCCTTTGTCTGAAGGGTTGATTTCTTTTCCTTTTTCATCTACATAACTTGTTATAACTTGACGATATACATGCGTTGTATTTCCATCTTTATCTTTCTTAGTTTCTTTGTAAATGTATTCTGGAATATCTTTCTTATCCTTCGTTCCTTTGTCTGAAGGGTTGATTTCTTTTCCTTTTTCATCTACATAACTTGTTATAACTTGACGATATACATGCGTTGTATTTCCATTTTTATCTTTCTTAGTTTCTTTGTAAATGTACTCTGGAATGTCTTTCTTATCCTTCGTTCCCTTGTCTGAAGGGTTGATTTCTTTTCCTTTTTCATCTACATAACTTGTTATAACTTGACGATATACATGCGTTGTATTTCCATCTTTATCTTTCTTAGTTTCTTTGTAAATGTACTCTGGAATGTCTTTCTTATCTTTCGTTCCTTTGTCTGAAGGATTGATTTCTTTTCCTTTTTCATCTACATAACTTGTTATAACTTGACGATATACATGCGTTGTATTTCCATCTTTATCTTTCTTAGTTTCTTTGTAAATGTATTCTGGAATATCTTTCTTATCCTTCGTTCCTTTGTCTGAAGGGCTGATTTCTTTTCCTTTTTCATCTACATAACTTGTTATAACTTGACGATATACATGCGTTGTATTTCCATCTTTATCTTTCTTAGTTTCTTTGTAAATGTACCCTGGAATATCTTTCTTATCCTTCGTTCCTTTGTCTGAAGGGTTGATTTCTTTTCCTTCTTCATTCACATAACTTGTTACGACTTGACGATATACATGCGTTGTATTTCCATCTTTATCTTTCTTAGTTTCTTTGTAAATGTACTCTGGAATGTCTTTTTTATCTTTCGTTCCTTTGTCTGAAGGGTTGATTTCTTTTCCTTCTTCATTCACATAAGTTGTTACGACTTTACGGTAAATATACTCAACTGTTGTAACTCCCTTATTGACTTTTCCAATTTCAGGAGCTGATGTTTCAGATTTTTTCACGAATTCATAAACATCACCTTTAGTAGTTGTGATTGTTTCTGGTTTTAACTCAGGTGTATTTGTGTTGTACTCTTTACCTGTTGGACTTTGAGTTTCAGCTTTGACACTTGTCTTACCTTCAATCGCATTTCCTTCAGTATCTGTATAGTTTACTGTTACATCACCTTTTTGGAGTTCGTATTTATACGTTACTTCTGTTGGTTCAACCGTTACTTTACCTGTTTCTTTTCCTACTGTTTGGGCTGGTACTAATTTGTACACTTTGCCACTTTCAGTTGTGATTGTTTCTGGTTTTAAGTCTGGTGTGTTTGTGTTGTACTCTTTACCTGTTGGACTTTGAGTTTCAGCTTTGACACTTGTCTTACCTTCAATCGCATTTCCTTCAGTATCTGTATAGTTTACTGTTACATCACCTTTTTGGAGTTCGTATTTATACGTTACTTCTGTTGGTTCAACCGTTACTTTACCTGTTTCTTTTCCTACTGTTTGGGCTGGTACTAATTTGTACACTTTGCCACTTTCAGTTGTGATTGTTTCTGGTTTTAAGTCTGGTGTGTTTGTGTTGTACTCTTTACCTGTTGGACTTTGAGTTTCAGCTTTGACACTTGTCTTACCTTCAATCGCATTTCCTTCAGTATCTGTATAGTTTACTGTTACATCACCTTTTTGGAGTTCGTACTCATAAGTAACTGTTTGTTTTTCTGTAGTTACTTTACCTGTTTCTCCAGCTGAACCTGTTTTTAGTCCATTATTTGCTACAACAAGTTTATAAACTCTTCCATCTTCTTTTGTAATAGTTGCATCTTTCGTCGCAGTGTAGTCACTTCCTACTTGTTTATTTGTTACTAATGCTACTGGATCTTTTAAGTTTTCTTCTGTTCCTGCAATGACATATTTAACTTCGACGTTTCCACCTAATTTTGGTGCGTACTCATAAACGACTTCTTGTTTATCTGCTGTAACTGTACCTGTTTCTGCGGCTGATGTATCTTTATGTCCTTTATATACATAAACTTTACCATCAGTAGCTGTTAACTCTTCACCTGCTGCTGGCGCTGTTGAAGTATAGTTTTTCCCGACTTTTAATCCCTTAGCGACATCTGTTGCTGTTTTTAATTCAGTTGTTGTACCTTCGATAACATATTTTGCAACTACATCTCCACCAACTGGTATAATTTTTTCATAATATACATTTTCTACTACATTACCGTTATTAAGAACTTCAGGAGTAATTACCACTTCATCAATTGCTTCTTTAGCAATATATTGATCATTAACTTTTACTTCTGGTTTTTCCCATTCTGAAGGTGTTGGAGAAGTTACAGACTCCCATTTAGCATTTGCAGGAATTTCCCAATCATCTTCTACAACACGTCCTGTTTTTTCTCCAGTATACACTTTTCTTGAGACTGTTACTTTTTGAATTACTGGATTAGAAATGATATTACCTTCATTATTTTTTTCAATATAATTAATAGTTCTTGTAATTTCTTTAGTTTCTACATTTACTTTAGCCTTATCATATAGATAAGTAACTTTCTTAGTTACCTGTCTTTCGTAAGTTCCTGATACTGGATCGGAATCTGGTTGAACTTCAATAAAAATATAGTCGTTCGTAGCATACCATCTATTTACAAAACCTTTAAGCATTGATTCTTTAGTTGTAGTATAAGGCTGTCCTTCAAAATCTCTAGTTTTTGGGAACTCTTTCAAGAGCTCGCCATCTACAGTTTTATAGTACACTTCTAGTTTTCCGCGAGTATCTTCCGTTCTCAAACCAACAACATTCGATTCTAACCAAACATCTTGACCATTTTTAAGAAAAATTTGAGAAGTACTTTTCACATAGTTTGGATTATTCTGGTCAACACGCAGATTAAAATTATGTTTAAATCCATGCTCTTTTGTTACAGTATAATTATCTTTAAATACATATTTAACGGCAGTAACATCTTTCCAATTGGTGATTTGTGCTGCACTTACAAATGTACCTTGTGTTTTATCATCTTCAGTTGTAGTTGTATAAACTACATCATACTCATCAGAATTATCAACTATTGGAGCTTCTAAATATGTCAGAGCTTCTTTCTTAGGTATTAATACTACAGCTTCTTTTACTTTTTGAGGAAGGTCTGTTAAGTTTTCAATTTGTGGCGATAAGATAACTTCTTGTCCATTCTTAACATCAATAATTCCTCGCACACCTGTAGTCCCAGGTTTAGCAATTGTTAAAGAAGCTGAATATTCAGCAATATTATTAATAGTAACATTAATAGTTGCTTTTGAAATAGATAAACCTGGCGCATGATTTTCAACAAAATTAGCATTAATTGAATTGTCATTACCTATCAATATCTCCGATTCACTATTCCATACTAAATAAGATTCAATCCCATAAGTTCCAGCTTCAACTTGTCCATTATTTTCAACTTCGAAAGTCAAAGCTGTAGGACTATATAATCCACCTTTTATCCATCTATTTAAATCATAACCAGTAAGATTTAAATCTTTTGAATCAAAGATATAAGCTCGCTTACCTGTTCCTTTATAATTTTCGATAATATTAGTTGGATTTACAGTATCATAAGATTCTTTTAATTTATCATACGGTTCTTTTGCAGCATCACCATTCGCTCCACCAAAATATAATGTGTATTTTGATAATAAACGATTATCTGCTGCTAATCTAAAGTCTTTCAATGGTAACTTTGGATCTGCTAATAACATTACACTTGTTTTAGTAATATTGGGATCTAATTTATTTATATCGTAAGTCTTACTTCCATCATTATCTGATTCTATTAACCCAAAATAATCCTCTGCTGAATACGTTACTGCAATAGGAATTGTTTGACCTCTTGTTAAATCATCTTTAGTTAAAGTTTGACTCCCTATTTGATTCATATTTAATGTTAATTTTGTTGGAGTTTTAATGTGTTCTGCAACCTCTCCACTTCCTGTAGCAGGACGTTCCATCGCTATAGCACTCTCTATTGTATTCTCTGATGTAGAACCTTGAGCTATTTCATCTCTATAACGTTGAATTGTACTATCTTGGGCTTTTTCCTTCCATGTACCAACAGTTACACCAAGTCTTGCTTCTAATCCAGTTATTGTTTTAGAAGTTGAATTATATCTTTGAAATTCATCTACTATACCCGGATGTTTTAGAATTAAATGATCATATTTCTTTTCAGGATTAATTTCAATAGTATTATATAATTCATCAATTGAAGTATATTCTTTCAACAATTCAGCTTGGTTATCTTTAGTTACTCCATATAATTTAAAATTCTCTTTTAAATTTCCTTCTAACTTTTCTCTGTAATAACCTCTAAATCCTCTTGAACCATCAGCTTTTATTTCATTTGTAAATACTCTATTTAACTGGAATTTTGTGAAATAATTCCCTTCTTGATCTTTTGGAATAAAATAGTTTATATACTGACTTGGTAAAAATGCTCCATCACCTTTTAATTTATCATTTGGAATAGAAAATCTAGCGTTAAATTTGTCCTCATTACTTACATGTGAATATAATCGTTGATTGGTTTCAGGAAAAATTCTTGTATCCATCTCTTTAATAGCAGGAATACCATCACCGAGATATAATCTAAATCCATCAGGATTATCTAATGTCTGAGTAAATGTTGAACCATCAGGTCTATGCCCAACTGCTTTATAAACGATATTAGCATTGAATCCTTTAGTAGAATTTGACTCAATTACTCTTTCAATAGCTTCCGGAGTATTAAAAGCTCCTTCTTTTACTCTTAAAATTGGTCCACCATAAAGTAAACTTTGATCGATACCTTTATTTTCATCTGGATGTAAAGTTAAAACTCCATTTTCTAATGTCCAAAACTTATTATTTTTAATATTTGTTGGGTCTAATTCTAAGAAATCTGGAATTCCACTAATCGTATAATCATAACTTGTTAAACGTCCATTACCATTTTGATTCGTTTCTTCGTTATTGAAAAAACTCTGATCACTCATAATAAATGGTAATTTAAATGTATTTCCTTCAATTGGCTTGAAAGTTCCATTCGAAACTGACCCCATTTTAAATTCCGGTAATGGAGCACCAAACTGATCGACCATATATTTTACAGTTTTAGTTCGCCACTCTTTTTCTCTATATAAAATTTCCGACAAATAGTCAAAAGAAGCTCTAGCTGACTTCGTTGATAGAGTCTCTCCTCCTGATATAAAATCTGTATTAACTGTTAATACATCACCTCTCGATGGAGCATTTTTTATAGAGGTACCCACATATAATTTTAATAAACTTTCTGCAACAGTTCCTCCGTTCATGGGATTTAAATTTAAATCATAAACATAATTCGTTGTAGTTGATAAATCATCAACACTTTTTACAAATGATGAATTTTTAAACTCCGGTTTTTTGGTAGAGTGCAGAAATGCCTTTGGAATAGTTACACGCACTTTCCCATCGGTAACCGTTTCAGTTGAAGACGCAGAATAACTAATCGCCATATTTATTACACGTTCACCGTCACCATTATTTGCAACAGGAATTTGTTTTTCTGTTGGTCCATTTGAATTATCAAAATGAATTGACCCTGTTAAAGCTTGGGCTGTCACTCCAGTACGGAAACCAGTTCCTTCTTCCATCTTTTTTCCATTACGGCTATCTTGATTTTTATTTTCTTTAGATATCTCTTCAGCTTTAATTGATTTTAAGATAGAAGTTAATGAGCTAATTTCTTTGGCCTTTTTATCAGCTACTGACTGTGTAGCACCCAAAGCGTTTAAATATTGCTTAGCTTCCGCAACTAGTTTTTCGGCAGCCTGAATTTGAGAGACTTGTTTTTTATTTCCTCTGACACGCTCTATTTGCGCTTCCAAATCTGCTAGTTTTACTTGCAAGAGAGATAAATCGACAGATGGTTTTGTATCAGTTGCTTCTACTGTGTTAGTATTCTCTGAACCTGTTGAAGCTTGTTCTGTAGCTTTTTCATTTTCTTTTACATGTGTTGCTGGCTCAGCTGACTTTTCTCCATTTGTTTTTGGTTGCTCAGCTAACTCTGCTTTTGGCTCAGAGACAGTTCCTGCTTGAGTATTTTCTTGAGCTTGATTTAGTTCCGTATCAGCTTCCTTCTTGACTACTGTTTCAGTAACAGAGTCAGCTTCTACCGTATCTACATTGTAACCAAACAAAAATCCTGCCCCGATTAAAACACTCGCAGCACCAACTTTTAATTTTTTAATCGAATATTTTTCGTATCGGTTTCCACAAAAATACCGATGATCTTTTTGTTGTCTAGATAATTTAAACATGATTTACCACCTTATATATATATATATGCACACTTAGGTACAAATATACTTTCACTGTATTATATCATATTTCAAAGTAATTTTTAAGATATTTGTTTATAAATTTCATTTAAAAAACATACCATTCTAAAACATTTTTTGTACAAGTATAAATTTATATAAATATCTCCATTATCCCACCTTCAACTTTCTTTTTCATTCCTTTTATGGTAAAATGAAGAGTAATAATATTTATTAAAGAGGTAAAAACATGATTGAAGCAAGCAAATTGAAAGCTGGTATGACATTTGAAACTGCAGACGGAAAATTGATCCGTGTTTTGGAAGCTAGCCACCACAAACCAGGTAAAGGGAACACGATCATGCGTATGAAATTGCGTGATGTCCGTACTGGTTCTACATTTGACACAAGCTACCGTCCAGAAGAAAAATTCGAACAAGCTATTATCGAAACTGTTCCAGCTCAATACTTGTACAAAATGGATGAAACTGCCTACTTCATGAACACTGAAACTTACGACCAATACGAAATCCCAGTCGTAAACGTTGAAAATGAATTGCTTTACATCCTTGAAAACTCTGATGTAAAAATCCAATTCTACGGAACTGAAGTAATCGGTGTAACTGTGCCAACTACTGTTGAATTGACAGTTGCTGAAACACAACCATCTATCAAAGGGGCTACTGTTACAGGTTCTGGTAAACCAGCAACTATGGAAACTGGACTTGTTGTCAACGTTCCAGACTTCATCGAAGCTGGACAAAAATTGATCATCAACACTGCAGAAGGAACTTACGTTTCTCGTGCCTAATCTCTAGAAAGAGGTCATTCTATGGGAATTGAAGAACAATTTGGCGAAATCGTTATTGCTCCACGTGTACTTGAAAAAATCATTGCCATCGCAACTGCTAAAGTTGATGGGGTCCACTCATTTTCAAATAAATCCGTATCTGATACCCTATCAAAACTCTCTCTTGGTCGCGGCGTCTACTTAAAAGAAAGCAACGAAGAACTAACTGCTGACATCTATCTCTATCTTGAGTACGGTGTGAAAGTACCAAAAGTTGCTCTTGCTATTCAAAAAGCAGTCAAAGATGCTGTTCGTGATATGGCTGATGTGGAACTTTCTGCTGTTAACATCCATGTTGCAGGAATCGTTCCAGATAAAACACCGAAACCTGAGTTGAAAGATCTATTTAACGAGGACTTCCTCAATGACTAGTCCATTATTAGAATCTAGACGCGAACTTCGTAAATGCGCTTTTCAAGCTCTTATGAGCCTTGAATTCGGAACAGATGTGGAAACAGCTTGTCACTTTGCCTACACGCATGACCGTGAAGATGAAGATGTGCAAATCCCTGCCTTTCTTCTGAACTTGGTTTCTGGTGTTCAAACTCAAAAAGACGAGTTGAATAAACAAATCAACCAGCACCTCAAGTCAGGCTGGACAGTTGAACGCTTAACCTTGGTCGAAAAAAACTTACTACGCTTGGGTATCTTTGAAATCACTTCATTTGATACACCTCAGCTGGTAGCAGTCAATGAAGCTATTGAACTCGCTAAGAATTTTTCAGATCAAAAATCAGCCCGCTTTATCAACGGACTGCTTAGTCAATTTGTAACTGAAGAAAATGAATAATCGAAAAGGTGTTTGGTCTTCCAAGCACCTTTTACTTCGTCCTTGATACAGAGTAATAACCACATAAAAACTAGAACTGACTGCCAGTTCTAGTTTTTGCGTATTCTAAAGAATTATACTCAATGAAAATCAAAGAGCAAACTAGGAAGTTAGCCGTAGGCAGTACTTGAGTACGGCAAGGCGAAGCTGACGTGGTTTGAATTTGATTTTCGAAGAGTATTAGTATTTTCTAAATCGTTGATAGCGTTCTTCCAACAACGCTTCTATCGGTTTTTGCGAAAGTCTAGCTAGCTCATCTTGGAGTTCTTTTTTAACATTCTTAATCAGTTCTTTACTAGAAAGTCCTGCTTCAGAAATCACCTTATCCACCACGCCCATTTCTAATAGTTCATGTGAGGTGATTTTCATCAGTTCTGCTGCTTCCATAGCACGACTACCGTCCTTCCATAGAATAGAAGCAAAACCTTCTGGACTGAGAATGGCATAGATAGAATTTTCCAGCATCCAGACACGGTCTGCGACTGCTAATGCCAGAGCCCCGCCTGAACCACCTTCACCGATAATGATAGCAATAATCGGAACTTTCAGGTCACTCATTTCCATGAGATTGCGAGCAATGGCTTCTCCTTGACCACGTTCTTCCGCTCCGACACCAGGATAGGCACCTGCTGTATTGATAAAGGTCACAACTGGACGACCAAACTTTTCAGCCTGTTTCATCAACCGTAGGGCCTTGCGGTAACCTTCTGGATGCGGTTGCCCAAAATTCCGTTTAAGGTTATCTTGTAAACTTTTGCCTTTTTGGATACCAACCACTGTTACAGCTTGGTCTCCAAGCCAGCCGATACCACCAACAACTGCACCATCGTCACGAAAAGAACGGTCACCGTGTAATTGGATAAATTCATCAAAAATGCCTGTCGCAAAGTCCAAGGTTGTCAAGCGACTCTGCTCACGCGCTTCTCTGACTATTTTTGCAATATTCATCTAGGACCCCCTCTGTGCAATCTGACTAGGCTAGCAATGGTATCTGGCAAGTCTCTTCTTTTGACAATAGCATCCACAAAGCCATGTTCCAATAGGAATTCTGCCTTTTGGAACCCCTCAGGCAAGCTTTCACGAACCGTATTTTCAATCACACGACGCCCAGCAAAACCGACTAAACTCTGTGGTTCTGCTAGAATGATATCGCCTTCCATAGCGAAAGAAGCTGTTACACCACCTGTCGTTGGATCTGTCAAAATGGTCAGGTAAAAGAGCCCTGCATTTGAATGGCGTTTAACCGCTGCAGAAATCTTGGCCATTTGCATGAGACTCATGATTCCTTCCTGCATACGGGCTCCACCAGAGGCTGTGAAGAGAACAACTGGCAACTGTTCAATAGTAGCATACTCAAACAAGCGAGTAATTTTTTCCCCTACAACTGTACCCATAGAAGCCATGATAAAGTTGGAATCCATAATCCCAAGAGCCACAGTCTGACCTTTAATAAGAGCAGTTCCTGTCACAACGGCTTCATCCAGACCTGTTTTTTCACGCATAGTTGCTAGTTTCTTTTGATAACCAGGGAAATGCAAGGGATCCTTGCTTTCAATCCCTGTAAACAATTCCTTGAAGGTTCCCATATCAATTGTCAAAGCCAAGCGTTCTTGGGCAGAAATACGAAAAGTATAGCTACATTGTGGACAGATACGCTCACTTCCCAGATCCTTCTGATAGATGGTATGCTTACAACCTGGACACTTAGAAAATAATTCATCTGGAACCTCTGGCTTGGCTTGAGGTTTTTCCCTAACCGAACGATTAGGATTGATTCGAATATACTTATCTTTTTTACTAAATAGAGCCATTGATTCCCCTTTTCGGTTTAAACTCTTAAAGTCATTTTATTCTTTTTCTTGATATTTAGGTAAGAAGGTTTCCATCAAGAAAGAAGTATCATAATCTCCAGCAATGACATTGCGATCTGAAATGAGGTCAAGCTGGAAATCTGCATTGGTCTGCACCCCCTCTATCTCTAGTTCATAGAGGGCTCGTTGCATTTTCATCAAGGCATCAAAACGATTCTCTCCATGAACGATGACTTTGGCAATCATACTATCATAATAAGGCGGAATAGTATAACCTGGATAAACCGCTGAATCCACGCGCAAGCCAACTCCCCCACTTGGAAGATATAAATTGGTAATCTTACCGGGACTTGGAGCAAAGTTGAAGGCTGGGTTTTCTGCATTGATACGACACTCGATGGCATGGCCACGTAGGACAATATCTTCTTGCTTCACAGACAGAGGTTGACCTGCCGCAATGCGAATCTGTTCCTTAACGATATCCACACCTGAAACAAACTCTGTTACTGGATGTTCTACTTGTACACGAGTATTCATCTCCATAAAATAGAATTTACCGCTAGCTTCATCAAGAAGAAACTCAATGGTCCCTGCATTCTCATAGCCAACAGACTCTGCCGCTCGAACAGCAGCAGCACCGATTTCATGGCGCAGTGTTTTTCCGATTGCAATTGAAGGACTTTCTTCCAAAACCTTTTGATTATTCCGTTGAAGAGAACAATCCCGTTCTCCCAAGTGAATCACATGTCCATGCTCATCTCCTAGGATTTGAACCTCAATATGGCGAGCTGGATAGATAACCCGTTCTATGTACATGGCACCATTGCCATAGTTGGCCTTGGCTTCGCTAGAAGCAGTTTCAAAGGCGGAAACGAGATCTTCTGGTTTTTCAACCTTACGAATCCCTTTACCACCTCCACCTGCTGAAGCCTTGAGCATAACAGGGTAGCCAATTTTTTCAGCAACAATCAAAGCTTCCTCAGAGTTATGCACTTCTCCATCTGAACCTGGAATGACAGGTACACCTGCTTTGATCATCTGAGCACGTGCATTGATTTTATCCCCCATCATATCCATGACATGACCAGATGGACCGATAAACTTGATTCCCACCTCTTCACACATGGTCGCAAATTTGGAATTTTCACTGAGAAATCCAAAACCTGGGTGAATGGCCTCTGCCTCAGTCAAGACTGCAGCTGATAGAACCGCATTAATATTGAGATAAGACTCTGTTGCCTTGCCAGGACCGATACAAACTGCTTCATCTGCCAAAAGCGTATGAAGGGCTTCCTTATCAGCAGTTGAATAAACCGCCACCGTCGCAATCCCCAGTTCACGCGCCGCACGGATAATACGAACCGCAATTTCACCGCGATTGGCAATTAAAATTTTTCGAAACATGGAGAACCTCCTTAGCTCCCAATTGCAAAGGTAAGAGTACCACTGGCTGCAAGCTTGCCATCCACTTCAGCCTTAGCTTCAACCACGGCAATAGTGCCACGGCGTTTTACAAAAGTCGCTGTCATAACCAATTGATCGCCTGGTACAACTTGCTTCTTGAATTTAACCTTGTCCATACCAGCGTAAAAGACCAGTTTTCCTTTATTTTCAGGTTTTGACAACTCCAAGACACCAGCTGTTTGCGCCAAGGCTTCCATGATTAGAACACCTGGCATGACTGGATATTGAGGAAAATGGCCATTAAAGAAGGGCTCATTGATGGTCACATTTTTGATGGCAACAATGGTATCCTCACTCACTTCCAAGACACGGTCTACTAGGAGCATAGGATAACGGTGGGGCAGAGCTTCTTTGATTCCTTGAATATCGATCATTTGATACGTACCAATCCTTTACCAAACTCAACCATTTCTTCGTTAGAAACAAGAATTTCCGTTACCACACCATCCTTAGGAGCTGGGATTTCATTCATGACTTTCATTGCTTCGATAATTACCAATGTTTGACCTTTTTTAACACTATCACCAACTGTTACAAAGGCAGGTTTATCTGGACCAGCAGCCAAGTAAGCCACCCCAACAAGTGGGCTCTCTACAACATCTCCCTCAGCAGCTACACTTGTTTCAGCTGGCGTCGAAGTCTCTTCCACTACAGTCTCTGCTGGAGCAGATGTAGGAACTACTGGACTAGGTGTTGCTAGAACTGGTGCTGGAGCAACTTGAGGTACAACTTCAGATACAAGTCTCGCTTCATTCTTACTAAACTCCAACTCATCCGTCCCATTCTTATAAGAAAATTCTCTCAAACTTGATTGGTCAAATTGAGCCATCAAGTCTTTAATATCGTTTAAATTCATACTTACTTATTCTCCCAACGTTTGAAAGCAAGAACTGCATTGTGGCCACCAAAACCAAAAGTATTTGAAATAGCGTATGGAATTTCTTGCTCCAAGCCTTGTCCATAAACGACATTGGCTTCGATATAATCTGATACTTCACTTGTCCCAGCTGTCATTGGTACAAAGTTATGACGCATAGCCTCGATTGTGACGATAGCTTCTACCGCACCTGCAGCTCCCAGCAAATGTCCTGTGAAAGATTTGGTTGATGATACAGGTACTTCCTTACCAAGAACAGCCACGATAGCACCACTTTCTCCTTTTTCATTAGCAGGAGTTGAGGTTCCGTGAGCATTGACATAGGCTACTTGTTCTGGGGAAATCTCAGCTTCTTCCAAGGCTAGTTTGATGGCCTTGATAGCTCCCTGACCTTCTGGATGAGGAGAAGTCATGTGGTAGGCATCACAGGTATGTCCATAACCAACCACTTCAGCAAGGATAGTTGCCCCACGTTTTTCAGCGTGTTCAAGGCTTTCAAGAACCAACATCCCTGAACCTTCTCCCATGACAAAACCATTACGGTCCTTATCAAATGGAATGGAAGCACGAGTTGGGTCCTCTGTAGTTGAGAGAGCAGTTAGGGCTTGGAAACCAGCAATAGCAAAAGGTGTAATAGAAGCTTCTGAACCACCTACCAACATAACATCTTGGAAACCAAATTTAATTGAGCGGAAGGCATCCCCAATCGCATCATTTGATGAAGCACAGGCAGTATTGATGGATTTACAAACACCGTTTGCTCCAAAACGCATAGCAACATTTCCTGAAGCCATATTTGGCAAGGCTTTTGGAAGGGTCAATGGTTTCACACGTTTTGGTCCTTTGTCATGGAGGCGAAGCACTTGATCTTCGATTTCCTTGATTCCACCGATACCAGAGGCCACGATAACACCAAAACGATCTTTATCAAGAGCCTCTACATCTAAATTGGCATGATTGACAGCTTCTTGGGCTGCGTACAAGGCATACAAAGAATAGTTATCAAAACGATTGGTATCTTTCTTTACAAAGTATTTATCAAAAGGAAAATCTTGGATTTCTGCTGCATTATGCACATCAAAGTCACTATGATCAAATTTTGTAATTTGACCAATTCCGATGTTTCCAGTTGTCAAACTAGTCCAAAATTCTTCTGGTGTATTTCCGATTGGAGATGTTACTCCATAACCTGTTACTACTACGCGATTTAGTTTCATCTTTTTCACCTCTAGCTTTTGCTACATACTGAGGCCACCATCAATGGCAACCACTTGACCAGTTAGATAATCTTGGCCTGCTAAAAATACTGTCAAATCTGCAACCTGCTCTGCCTGACCAAATTCTTTCATAGGAATTTGCGCCAGCATGGCATCTTTTACCTTGTCTGATAGAACAGCTGTCATATCGGACTCAATCATTCCAGGTGCAATAGCATTAACCCTGATATTGCGATTGGCCACTTCACGCGCCACAGACTTGGTAAAACCAATCAGACCAGCCTTAGAAGCTGCATAGTTAGCTTGACCGATATTCCCCATCAAACCAACAACACTAGACATATTAATGATAGCACCTTCTCTGGCTTTTATCATCGGTTTCAAGACTGATTGTGTCATGTTAAAGGCGCCAGTCAGGTTAACCTTGAGCACTTTTTCAAAATCTGCTTCTGTCATCTTGAGCATCAGGGTGTCTTGGGTAATTCCTGCATTGTTGACCAAAACATCTACTGAACCCAGCTCTGCAATAGCTTGCTCAACCATACGCTTAGCGTCTGCAAAATCTGACACATCTCCTGAAATGGGAACTACCTTAACACCATAGTCTGCAAACTCGGCAAGCAAGTCCTCAGAGATTGCCCCACGACTGTTTAAGACGATATTGGCTCCTGCTTGAGCAAATTTATGGGCAATGGCAAGACCAATACCACGACTAGAACCTGTAATAAAGATATTTTTATTTTTTAGTTGCATTCTTTTCTCCTGTTTCCTCTTGTATTTATGGGAGAAGGGATTACTCGTTTTCTAGCAAGGCTTCCAAACTCGCCTGATCTTCAACATTGGCTAGTTTAGCCATTTTATCAATTTTTTTGACAAAGCCTGACAAGACTTTCCCCGGTCCAATCTCGATAAAGTTGGTTACTCCTGCTTCTTGCATAACTGCAATGCTTTCATAGAAACGAACTGGTTCCTTGACCTGACGCGTCAAGAGTTGAGCTATATCTTCTTTTTGCATGACAGCAGCTTCTGTATTACCAACTAGGGGACAAGTAAAATCTGAAAAACTTACCTGAACTAGAGTTTCAGCTAGTTTCTGGCTAGCAGGCTCAAGGAGAGCGGTATGAAAGGGACCTGACACCTTGAGAGGAATCAAGCGTTTGGCACCTGCTTCTTGCAAGAGTTCAACAGCTCGGTCAACTGCAACTACTTCTCCACCAATCACGATTTGTGCAGGTGTATTATAGTTGGCTGGGGTAACTACGCCAAGTTCAGAAGCTTTTCGACAGGCTTCTTCAATGACCTCTACTGGCGTATTGAGAACAGCCACCATCTTGCCAGAGCCAGCAGGAGCTGCTTCTTCCATATAGGCTCCACGCTTAGCTACCAAGGCTACCGCATCTTCAAAATCCAAGGCTCCACTGGCCACCAAGGCAGAATATTCTCCGAGGGACAAACCAGCAACCATATCAGGCTGATAGCCCTTTTCTTGCAATAAACGATAGATAGCAACTGAAGTTGCTAAAATAGCTGGTTGCGTATAGCGGGTCTGATTAAGTTTTTCGTCTTCCATATCGATGAGATGACGCAAATCATAACCGAGTACCTGACTCGCTTGATCAATTGTTTCTTGGACAATAGGGTACTGATCATAGAGTTCTCGTCCCATACCTAGATACTGGGCACCCTGACCAGCAAATAAAAAGGCTGTTTTAGTCATTTCTTACAACTCCTGCCCAACGAGAGGCTTCTTCTTGAATTTTCTTAGCTGCTCCGTAGTACAAATCTTTTAGGATTTCTTCAACGGTTTCTTCTTTGGAAACAAGGCCTGCAATTTGACCTGCCATGACAGATCCACCATCCACATCTCCGTGAACAACCGCTTTGGCTAGAGCACCCGCTCCCATTTGTTCAAAAATTTCCAAATCTGGATTTTCTTGTTTAAAGGCATCTTTTTCAGCTTGTTCAAAATCACGAGTCAACTGATTTTTAATCGCACGAACAGCATGTCCAAAGTGTTGAGCTGAAATCGTAGTATCAATATCTCTAGCTTTTAAAATTTTCGCCTTATAATTTGGATGAGCATTAGACTCTTTTGCAACGACAAAACGAGTTCCAACCTGAACAGCCTCTGCCCCTAGCATAAAGCCAGCCGCAGCACCTTCACCATCCGCAATCCCTCCTGCAGCAATAACAGGAATAGATACAGCAGCAGCAACCTGACGCACCAAGGTCATGGTTGTTAATTTCCCAATATGTCCCCCAGCTTCCATTCCTTCTGCAATAACAGCGTCCGCACCGATTTTTTCCATGCGTTTAGCTAGGGCAACACTTGGCACAACAGGAATAACTGTTATACCAGCAGCATGAAATCGTTCCATGTATTTGCTTGGATTTCCTGCTCCTGTTGTCACTACCTTAACACCTTCCTCGATAACGAGGTCTACAATATCTTCCACAAAGGGAGACAAGAGCATGATGTTGACACCGAAGGGTTTATCAGTCAATGATTTGATTTTATCAATATTTGCCTTGACAACTTCTTTAGGGGCATTTCCCCCACCGATAATCCCTAGTCCTCCAGCCTTGGAAACAGCCCCTGCCAAATCACCATCAGCAACCCAGGCCATCCCTCCTTGGAAAATAGGATAATCAATGTTCAATAATTCTGTAATACGCGTTTTCATAGTGCCTCCATCGTTTCTTGCTTACGTAATAGTTCGATATCGTCATAATTTGAAAATCAAACTATTGCCTAAACAAGAGGGAGCGGGTTTCCCTACTCCTTCTATCTATATTCTGCTTATACTCTTCAAAAATCAAATTCAAACCACGTCAGCGTCACCTTGCCGTACTCAAGTACAGCCTGCGGCTAGCTTCCTAGTTTGCTCTTTGATTTTCATTGAGTATTATTTTGTTTGCTCTTCAACGTAGGCAACCAAGTCACCAACTGTTTTCAAGTCATCTTCTGCTTCGATTTGGATATCAAAAGCATCTTCGATTTCTGAGATTACTTGGAACAAGTCCAATGAATCTGCGTCCAAGTCATCAAAAGTTGATTCAAGTGTTACTTCTGATGCGTCTTTTCCAAGTTCTTCAACGATAATTTCTTGTACTTTTTCAAATACTGCCATGATAGGACTCCTTTAAAATAAATAGTTTTTTATAACAATGTGTTCACCACATGATTACCTAAATTGTAAGAATGAGCGTGCCCCAGGTCAAGCCTCCACCGAAGCCTGATAAAAGAACAGTCTGGCTACCATTTAAATGGATGAGACCTTGTTCTACACACTCTGAAAGTAAAATCGGGATACTTGCTGCACTGGTATTGCCATATTCCATCATATTGGCTGGAAGTTTGTCTCGGTCGACACCGATTTTCCTAGCCATCTTATCCAAAATACGGTCATTAGCCTGATGAAGTAGCAGATAATCCAAGTCTGTCGCCTCTACAGGAGATTCTTCAATGGTCTGTTTGATAGACTTAGCTACATCTCGAATGGCAAAATCAAAGACTGCGCGTCCATCCATCTTCAAAAATGAATCTGCGCTTTCTTGATCTGAAAATGGAGAATGTAGGCCTGAATGTCCATAGGTCAGACACTCGCTGCGACTTCCATCGCTATTGAGACTCTCAGCCAAGAAATGCTCTTGCTCGCTAGCTTCTAGCAAAACTCCGCCAGCACCATCTCCAAACAACACAGCTGTTGATCGATCCGACCAATCGACTGCCTTAGAGAGGGTTTCACTACCAATCACCAAGCCTTTTTGAAAGCGACCAGAAGCGATAAACTTTTCAGCAGTTGACAAGGCAAATACAAATCCACTACAAGCAGCTGTTAGGTCAAAAGCAAAGGCCTTATTAGCACCAATATTAGCTTGGACTCGAGCAGCTGTAGAGGGCATCATCGAATCAGGAGTAATGGTAGCTAGGATGATAAAATCCAGCTCCTCTCCTGTGATTCCAGCTTTTGTCATCAGTTTCTTAGCAACTTCTGTAGCCAAATCACTAGTAGATTCTGTTCTTGAGATATGCCTTTGTCGTATTCCCGTTCGACTTGAAATCCACTCATCATTGGTATCCATAATCTGGGCCAAATCATGATTTGTAACCACCTGCTCTGGCACATAATGAGCAACCTGGCTTATTTTTGCAAAAGCCATTATCTCAAATCCTCCAAAAATTGATAAAGATTGGTCAAACCTTTGCTCATAACCTCAATTTCTTGTTTACTCATACCATCGATGATTTTTTCAACCATGGCCTTGTGGAAGCGTTTATGTAGTCTATGAACCAAGCGACCTTTCTTTGTCAAATGCAGATGCACCACACGTCGATCATGTTCTGAACGAATGCGTTCAATATAACCCTTGCGTTCGAGATTATTCAAACTAGTCGTAACTGTCCCAAGAGTCACCATCAACTCTTTTGACACTTGACTTGGTGTCACGTCTGGGAATTTCCCAATCACATCAATCGTATGCATTTCTTTGATGGAGATATCCTTGAAACGACTACCTCTCAAGCTAACTTCCTCAATGACGAGGACATTGTTAAATATAGATGTTAAATATTCATTAATTCGTTGGTAGTCCAATCCTTCTTTCCCTCCTTCTCAAAAAAACTTTTACAATCAAAACATTTGACAAAAGAATTATATCAAACTTCAAAGAATGACGCAAGTATTTTTTTATTTTCCTATAAATTTAGGTCTTCTTCTCTCCGAATGAGCCCGAACTCCCTCTTTAAAATCCTCTGTTTTAGCTAGTGATTCCTGTAGATGCAGTTCTAAAACAGCATAATCTTGCCAATCTTTAAATTGGCTCTCCCAAACCAACTTCTTGATGGCTGCATAGGAATTAGCTGAGCCGCGTCTTAATTTTTTAAGAAGCTGTTCTCTCGTCTTTTCAAGTTTATCAGCTTCACAGACGCGGTAAACAAGCCCCCACTCCAGAGCTTTTTCTGCTGTCAAAGCCTCTCCTGTCATAGCTAATTGAGCAGCACGCGTCACACCGATACTGCGGCTCAAGAGATGAATTCCTCCTGCATCTGGAGCCAAACCAACTCCAACAAAGGCTTGGATAAATTTAGCCTTATCGGTCGCTAAACAGAAATCTACGGCAACAGCCATATTAGCTGCAGCACCTGCAACAGCCCCATCAACCTCCATCAAAACAGGCTTTGCAATTTGCTTGATTTTATAAGAAATAGCATTGACTAGTTCTGCGATTTTCGTTAATGATGGAATATCATCCTCATCCACTGCTCGCTTCATCTCTACTAGATCTCCTCCAACTGAAAAGACTTTGCCGTTGGCATTGATTATAATAAAATGCACAGCTGGATCCTCTTCCGCCAGAGTCAAGGCTTCTAAAATTTCCTCACACATGGGAATATGGAAACCATTCGCAACCTCAGGACGGTTCAATGTAATGATTGCCAAATCCTCTTCAAGCTGATAAATAATATGTTCCATCTGGACTCCTTTTTATTTTTATAAGCAAGTTAAATCATTTTATTATCAAAGTATATCTTTTTTACTCTTAAAAAGCAAGAATAAGAATGTAATAAGTGTCTCAGCCGATTTTAGATTCCTTATCTTTCCCTGTAAAATAGCTTATTTTCTTCATTGAAAAAAGCCTTTCTTTCTGCTATAATCGTATAAAATACTTACTTTAGGAGTTCTTATGAAAGTTGTTAAATTTGGAGGTAGCTCTCTTGCCTCTGCTAGTCAATTAGAAAAAGTTTTAAACATCGTCAAAAGCGATTCAGAGCGTCGTTTTGTCGTCGTTTCTGCGCCTGGTAAACGCAATGCTGAAGATACTAAGGTTACGGATGCCTTGATTAAATACTATCGCGACTATGTTGCTGGTAACGATATTAGCAAGAGTCAAAACTGGATTATCGACCGCTATGCTGCTATGGTTAGTGAACTAGGTCTTAAACCAGCTGTGCTAGAAAAAATTTCAAAAAGCATTCGCGCCTTGGCCACTCTTCCTATTGAAGAAAATGAATTTCTCTACGATACTTTCCTAGCAGCTGGTGAAAATAACAATGCTAAATTGATTGCTGCCTATTTTAATCAAAATGGGATTGATGCACGCTATGTGCACCCTAGAGAAGCTGGGATTGTGGTCACAAGTGAGCCTGGTCACGCTCGCATCATTCCATCAAGTTATGACAAGATTGAAGAATTGACAAACTCAAATGAAGTCCTTGTCATCCCTGGCTTCTTTGGTGTTACTAAGGAAAATCAAATCTGTACCTTCTCTCGTGGAGGCTCAGACATTACAGGTTCTATCATTGCTGCAGGTGTAAAAGCTGATCTCTATGAAAACTTTACGGATGTTGATGGTATCTTTGCAGCTCACCCAGGTATTATTCACCAACCACACTCGATCCCTGAGTTAACCTACCGTGAAATGCGTGAATTGGCCTATGCAGGATTCTCAGTTCTTCATGACGAAGCCCTTCTTCCTGCCTACCGCGGAAAAATCCCCCTTGTTATTAAAAATACCAACAATCCTGACCATCCAGGTACTCGTATCGTCCTAAAACACAGTAGTGATGAATTCCCAGTTGTGGGGATTGCTGGTGATTCTGGCTTTGTCAGCATCAACATGTCTAAATACCTCATGAACCGTGAGGTGGGATTTGGTCGCAAGGTTCTTCAAATCCTTGAAGATCTCAACATCGGTTGGGAACATATGCCAACAGGTATCGACGATCTTTCAATTATTCTTCGTTCTCGCGAACTAACTCCTATCAAGGAAGAAGAAATCCTGCGTCAATTGGTTCAAAAGGCTGAAGTAGACCATGCAGAAATCGAACACGACCTTTCAATCATTATGATTGTTGGAGAAAAGATGAAAAGTCACATTGGAGTAACTGCTACTGCTACACGCGCTCTATCTGAAAACAAGATCAATATCCAGATGATGTCTCAAGGTTCTAGTGAAGTTTCTATCATGTTCGTTGTCAATAAAGACCAAGAGAAAGCAGCAATCAAAGCCCTCTACAATGCCTTTTTCGGCGAAAGTAAGGAAGACTAATCATGGCTCAATCACTTAACAAAACAGTGCTCCTCAATACGACAGGCACTTCCTATCTCTCTATAGCTGGGAAAGTTGGGAAATTCCTGGTCGGAGATCAGGCTTTAGAATTTTATCCAGATGTCAATGTCGAACAATTTATCCAGATTCCTTGGAGCCATATCAACCAGATTGGAGCCAATGTCACTGGTCGCAAAATCAGTCGCCACTTCGAAGTCTTTACAGACAGAGGAAAATTCCTCTTTGCATCAAAAGACTCAGGTGCCATTCTCAAAATTGCTCGCGAAAAACTGGGTAATGATAAGGTCGTCAAGCTTCCTACCCTAATTCAGACCATTGGTCAAAAATTTAAAAATCTATTTGCAAAAAAGTAGAAACTTTAGTATAATCATAGCAACGGATAAGTAGGTTATCTTCTTCTTTCAGAAAGTCTGCGGGTGCTGCGAGCAGATAGGAGGGATAGGTGAAATTCTACCGTTAGTAACAATTGCATACACAATCAAGTGCACATCTGTGAAGTTGGATGGAACCGTGGCCCTGCCACTCCAACGCTTTGTCAGGTGTGCTTTTTTCATAAAGGAGTTCTTATGTTAGATATCAAACGTATTCGTACAGACTTTGATGCTGTCGCAGAAAAATTGGCTACACGTGGTGTAGATGCTACTATCTTGAATGAGATGAAAGAAATCGATGCTAAACGTCGTGACATCTTGGTCAAGGTTGAAACTTTAAAAGCAGAACGTAACACAGTTTCTGCTGAGATTGCCCAAGCCAAACGCAACAAGGAAAATGCAGATGACAAGATTGCTGCCATGCAAAACCTATCTGCTGAAGTCAAAGCCTTGGATGCTGAATTGGCAGAAATCGATGCTAAATTGACAGAATTTACCACTACTCTCCCAAACATCCCAGCTGACAGTGTTCCTGTTGGGGCTGATGAAGATGACAATGTGGAAGTTCGCCGTTGGGGGACTCCACGCGAGTTTGACTTCGAACCAAAAGCTCACTGGGATCTTGGTGAAGACCTTGGTATCCTTGACTGGGAACGCGGCGGTAAGGTAACAGGCGCTCGCTTCCTCTTCTATAAAGGCCTCGGTGCTCGTTTGGAACGTGCTATCTACAACTTTATGTTGGATGAGCATGGTAAAGAAGGCTATACTGAAGTCATCACACCTTACATGGTTAACCACGATTCTATGTTTGGTACTGGTCAATATCCAAAATTCAAGGAAGACACTTTTGAACTCAGCGACAGCAATTACGTTCTCATTCCTACAGCTGAAGTTCCTCTGACAAACTACTACCGTGATGAAATCCTTGACGGTAAAGATCTGCCGATTTACTTCACTGCTATGAGCCCATCATTCCGTTCTGAGGCTGGTTCTGCTGGTCGCGATACGCGTGGCTTGATTCGTTTGCACCAATTCCACAAGGTTGAAATGGTCAAATTTGCCAAACCAGAAGAATCTTACGAAGAATTGGAAAAAATGACAGCCAACGCTGAAAATATCCTTCAAAAGCTCAACCTTCCATACCGTGTCGTTGCGCTCTCTACAGGAGATATGGGCTTCTCAGCTGCTAAGACTTACGACTTGGAAGTATGGATTCCAGCGCAAAACAATTACCGTGAAATCTCAAGCTGTTCAAACACAGAAGATTTCCAAGCCCGTCGTGCCCAAATCCGTTACCGTGATGAAGCTGATGGCAAGGTGAAACTCCTCCACACCTTGAACGGTTCTGGACTTGCAGTTGGACGTACAGTTGCCGCTATTCTTGAAAACTACCAAAATGCAGATGGTTCTGTGACCATCCCAGAAGCACTTCGTCCATACATGGGTGGAGCTGAAGTTATCAAACCATAAAAAATAAGGTTTAGCTATTCCTAGCTAGACCTTTTTTCGTAACCAAATCAGATAAGCGCCTAATACAAAGAATAAAATAGTGAGGCATATAGCTGTTTCAGCCAGTACCAGATAATCCAGAAATGGAAGTTTCAAGAGTCCCTGAGCCATCTTGAGCGAGGTAGCTGTGATAATGGTTGGGAAGGTGAGGGCTGAGAAAGCTGGTTGAAAGCCTTGTTTTAAAATATTGGGCAGACGAGTCAAAACAAAGAAAAAGAAGGATTGGGAAGCCAAAATCATGGCAATCAAGAGCCAAGTCGGTAGGTTGACTCCTCCAACTCGAACTAGAGAAGCCAAGAGTAGAGAGAAAGGAGCACAGTAAATCCCTTCTTGTCCAAGCATGGCTAGTGGGAGCGGATGTTTCTTTAAATCGCTATAAATAAGCGGGTAGAGATAGAAGGTCAAGAGAAATCCAAAACTCAAGGTCGCATAGGCAATTTCGATGATGCCTACAAGAGGATAGGTCAAGGCTGCTACTGCTATTCCCACATAAAGTACCGTCCAGCTTGGAGTTGCATGAACCCTCTTACCTGGACAAGCAAACTTGATGGTGAAACCAGCAATCAGGGCCACATCCAAGAGAAATGAAAACCACCAGAGTCCTTGCGCTACTAAAGGAAGATAAGGAAACAAGCGGAAGACATAGGTAGATAAAATCATTCCAGCCATGGGAAAGGTGGCCATTCCTGATAAAAGAGGGGGCTTGGTCAATTCTTGCTTTGTTTCTTTCCAATTAAAGAGATGTAGAATTAGAAAATAAATCCACAAAATCAAACCTGTCAGACTAAAAAGATGTGACAGAACCGGCAACGTATCTAAAACGAGATTCCCAGCTCCTGCTAAACCGAGCAAGCAACCAGAAAATACTAAGGGGAGTTTTTTCATCCTAACCTCCAATAATCATGTTAGTTTCAGTATAGCATAAAAGCGCTTAAATGAGGACTTAAAAAAACGAAGTTGAAAATTCAAACTTCGTTTGTTCTACTTTTTAACTCGTTGCTAAGATATGACGCAACTGAACAGCGCTTGGAGAAACAATTGGAAGAAAGGCTCCTTCATTCCAACGACGAATAAATCCAGATGTTGATTTACTAAAGTAACCTCTACCACCACCTGCTTGTAACTCTAATAGAAGACTCTGAGCAACAACATCCACAATGTCTATTCTTAACTGAAATAGTTCACGCGGATTGGTAACAAAATAAGACCTGTCAGACAAACCTTGATAAAGCTCTTGTCGAATAGCCTCTAACTGCTCGACCTGATGTTTCCATTCATCTGTTAATACACTTCGTTTCCCCAATTCTTTTTCTACTTCTGAGAGAGAACGTTCAGCTAAACCAAAAGCTAGACCAAATTGGTAGCCTAAAAAAGTAGGACGATTTTGTGCTAAAAATTGATGAGCATCTTTGGATAGAATCCATTCCTCTTTCAAAAGGACCTTATTAAAAGTCAGAGCAGCCGTGTTTCCTCCTTGAAGAGAAACAAATTCTAAGTCTTCAGAACGACTAAAATTCTCTGCGTCCGATGGTACAGCCACCACATAACTTGTACTTGGATCATCTGGAAAACCTGCCACAAAAATAGTTAAGAATTGATCTCTTCGAGCATTCGTGACCCATGGTAGTCGCCCTTTTAGATACAATTGTCCATTTTCTTCAATAATCCGAACATTCAGTTCTTCTAGGTCAGATAGATATTTGACAGCATTGGACAAGGCAGTGGCACCTGCATATTCTCCAGACAAGAGTTTTTCCAGATAGGTTTCCTTAAAATAGGAGTTATCTGTATGAAGAATATTATCAATTAGGGTGCGTTGTCCCCATGAAATAAAAGAAGCTGTTAAGGAATGTTGTGCGAGCTCTGCAAGGATATCAATGACATCTTGGTCACTTCCTCCTGAACCTCCGATAGATTCTGAAATTCCTACACGAAAGGCTCCCTCTGCTGCAATTTTCTCAATCAGCTGCTCTCCAGCCTGACAAGATTGTTTGTCAATTTCATCAGCATGCTGGTCCAACCAGCTCAAAAATTCTTCTGAGAAAAATCCCATAGTCTTTCCTCCTTTTAAGCATAAGGTTGCAATTCTGGGTTGATTGGTGTATTGGCTAGGTTGTTGGCATAGTTACAGAGGCTTGCTAGGCTGACACCAAGAACCACATCCAAGGCATTTTGGTGGGTATAGCCAGCTTCTAAAAACTCAGACAAGGCTTCATCTCCAACACGCCCCTTGGTATTAATAACCGCTAAGGTAAATTTAGCTAGGGTGTCCAATTTAGGATCTGTTTCAATCGGAGTACGATTGCGGAGGGCTTGAAGCAGATCATCATTCATCTGGATTTGTTTAATTGAAAAGGCTGTGTGACCTGCGACGCAGAAGGCACAACCATTAGTTACGGCTGCCGTGATTTGCACCACTTCACGCTCAACAGGTGTCAGACTATTGCGACGGTTGATAGCTCCGACAGTTCTGTAGGCTTCTAGGGCAGTAGGTGCATTAGCCAAGAGTCCGATTAGATTGGGAATAAAGCCATTGTTGTCTTTTTCTACTGTTTCAAGAACTTCTTTCACTTCTGCTGGTGCTGATTCTACTGTATGGATTGTAAATGTTGTCATCATAAAACCTCTTTTCATTTTGTTGAAACCTAGTCTATCACAGATTCTATACCGTGTATAATATATATTTTAAATTGCACTGATAAAAATTCTTTATGAAAGTAAAAAAACCACACAATCTGTGTGATTTCATTATTTATCAAAATACTTTTTAGTCTCAGCAATGACGACTGGTGATAAAACTAAGAGGGCAATCAAGTTTGGCAGAGCCATCAAGGCATTGACGATATCTGCGATAATCCAAACCATATCCAACTCGATAAATCCTCCCAACAAGACCATGAGTACAAAAACCACACGGTAAAGCCAGATGAAACGAACACCAAAGAGGAACTCGAAACAGCGTTCTCCATAGTAGTTCCAACCTAGAATCGTCGTAAAGGCAAAGAGTACAAGGAAGATGGTCAAGAGGGCAGGCCCAAAGTGTGAAAAGACTGTTGAGAAGGCTGACTGAGTCAAAGCCACTCCATTCAAGTCACTATTCCATACTCCAGTTACCAAGATGGTCAAACCAGTTAGAGTACAAATGATGAGGGTATCAATAAAGGTTCCTGTCATGGAAATCAAACCTTGCTCTACTGGTTCATTTGTCTTAGCTGCAGCAGCTGCAATGGGAGCAGAACCTAGACCAGATTCGTTTGAAAAGACACCACGCGCCACACCATTTTGAATAGCCATCCGAATGCTAGCACCAGCAAATCCACCTACCGCAGCAACAGGACTAAAAGCTGATGTTAAGATTAAAGTAATTGTGGCAGGGAGTTTCCCCATATTGAAGAAAATAACTGTCAAGGTCCCCAAAATATAAATGATAGCCATAAAAGGAACAACAGCTGTCGAAACCTTAGAAATAGACTTGAGTCCGCCAAAGACGGCAATCGCTACTAGGACAGACAAAACGAGAGCTGTGATAGCTGGCGAAATAGTCGTTGTATTTTGGATAGATTCTGTAATCGAGTTGACTTGGGTGAAGGTCCCGATTCCCAACAAAGCTACTAAGACACCTGCGATAGCAAAAAAGATGGCAAGTGGTCGCCACTTTTCTCCCATACCCAAAAGTATATAGTGCATGGGACCTCCCGCTACTGCACCATGGTCATCCTTAGTCCTGTATTTGATAGCCAAGAGTCCTTCCGCATACTTGGTAGCCATTCCAAAGAAAGCCGCCATCCACATCCAAAAGAGAGCTCCTGGTCCACCGACCTTGATAGCTGTCGCCACCCCGATAATATTTCCCGTACCAACTGTCGCTGCCAGGGCTGTACATAGTGCCGCAAAGCTGGACACATCGCCGTGCCCCTTATCCTTGATAAAAATAAGCTGAAAGGCCTTAGAGAGACGCAAAACCTGCAAGAGTCCTAGACGAGCAGTTAGGTAAATCCCTGTCCCAACCAATAAAATCAAGAGGGGTGGTCCCCAAGCAAAAGCATCAATTGATTTAAGCAATTCTAACATTTCCTTCTCCTATCTTTTCAACCCCAAAAGAAAGAGCACATGCAAGATACACGTACTCTGGAATGCTTAGATAAATGCTAAAAAGCGGTCTATCCTAGCTCTGTCCTTTTACCTGAGAGTTTGAGCAGTTGCCTGCCTTGCCCCTTCGGTGCCTTTACGGTCTCTCCAGAGTTCCGTCCATTTACAGTCATGGAAAATCAAACGATTTGCCACTTCTATTAAACTTCATTCGGTGTTGGTATTTAATTGATTCTTATTTTACAAAAAATGTTGGCTTTTGTCAATGTTTTTTGGAAAAATGTATGTGTCGTGATTTTTGAGAAATCCTAAATTTCCATATAAATACATGCAGATATACGAAAGGGCTAAACATTTTTGTATGCTCAGCCCTTGACAATGATTTTTTCTTATGCTATCATTTTAGTTGACTGAGTAATACAAGTGAGGTTTGTGTTACTCTGCGGAGTTGGAGGCTCATTTCCAACTCCTTTTTTCGTTGTTTTTATATCTCTATTATACCAAAATCAGGATAAATGTCAATTATTCCACGCCAAAAAAGCCCAAATCTCACTAGAAATTTTTGCTTATTTATATTTGTGTTTTCGTTAAAATTAGCACTTAAATTATTTCATCTTAAATATCTTTTCTATATTTTTATGTAAACGGGGGAGTTTGTAGTCTTTAGAGTCATTTTTAGGCCGAACACTATCCGCACTGATATGATCCAATGACGTATACTTATCATAGTTTTCCTTCCATTCTCCAAAAAATAAATCTCTTAATTTTCCTTCACGCTCTAACAATATCATATTCGCTACGGCTATCCCACCTTCACTTGTCCAATACATCCCTCTATGCTTCATTCTATACGTTATTTTTCTATGTTGGCTCTCCATAATCCCAATACCTGCCTTTGGAAGTCCTCTCATCTCCGCTGGTTTCGTATACTGAAAATTTCTAATTAATCTACTCGAATAATATTCAAATTTTTCTTGTCCTTCTTCACTACTAACCAAAGATTCTATAGTATCTAGTGAACGCCTTAATAATTTCTTATCATGCTCTCTAATAGCTTGAAATAAGTCTTCTCTCAACTCTCTCGGATAAGACTTTGTAAATTCTTTGATTTCTTTGTTCAAGTGATATTCGTCCCAAAAATGCTCATGCCTCTTAATATTAAATGATTTAGCAATTTCAGTAAATACATGTGGAGTATAGCCCTTGCCACAGTCAGAATTGGTAACTAGTACAGTCTCATTTGTAATTTCATATTCATTTTCCAATAAATCCAACAATTCTCTACGAGCTGAGCGATTATCCAATCGGATAAGCTCTTTTTTATTTTCTAGCTCAAAACGATTTGGGCCAATCTGTTTTGAGCCTGTATGAACTACAAAATGTGATAAATCCATATTCTTTTTTTCAGAACCATCTTCGGATGTTTTCACATATACACCATCTCCCTCTATATAGATGGTATCTGCTTTAATTTTTTCAATCTTCTTCTCTTCTTTAAAAAATCGATAATCATCCTTTTCTTCTAGTAATTGATTGGCTAATTTAACGACCTTATTGACGGTATCTTTAGTGACAGTTACATTATAAACCATCTCAATTGTCTCTCCTACCTGACGATAGGGTAGTTTTGTAGCTAGAACCGCAGCTTGATATAATAGTTCCTGTGAATGACGTACATTTTTTTCTAAGCCTAACATTTCATCAACTGGTATTCTACATTCACCATTCTTATACCAACGTTTTCTAGAAAAGGTCACTTCTCCAAATGTAAAAGCTACTGTACGTTCAGACTGATTTTTACAACGATATCCTTTAGATCTCATACTAGAGCTTATCGACTCATCATATTGTGCAATATGCTGTAAAAAATTTTGTTTTGTCTTTTCTTGTTCCTGACTACTAAATCTCAATTCATCAAATTGTTTCATACAATTTTTCATTTCCCTTTCAATTCTTATGAAAATTGTATGATTTTTAAAACAAGTCATCAAATTTATTTTTGTTCCAAGAATAAAATATGCTCTTTCTTTGAATTAAAATCAACGCCCTATTTATTATTGAAAAATACTAAAGTGATTTAATTGGGTATCAGAAATTCAACTGTTTCTATTTCAAGGTAAAATAAGAGCCTGATATAAGAACCAGGCTCAGTACGGTTGTCAAGATTATTATCCCACAACCAATAGAAGTATTTTACAACAAAAAATAACAGACTTTATAATTATATTTATAGTTGTAATTATGTTTATGTTTGTAAATATAATTATAATTATTTTTTTAAGGGATGACTTTCTCCTCGTAGCAATCAGATATAGTTATATCTATTTTTTATTGTAAAGTTTCCAACCACTTATCAAGATAATCTGATGCAGACTTTGCACCAGCTGCTTTTGCAACTTGATCTAACTTTTTCCGATTACTTGGCTTCAAAGTAAACTGGAATTGCTTCTTACGTTCAAAACTTTCAAAACTATCTATATCTGGAAGCTGTTCAGGTTGATGAGTTACTTCAATAATCTGTGAAATTTCTTTTTCTTTCGGTGTAAATGCCATCATAATCTCCTTCTAATTATATTTATAACCGTATTTATGTTTACAAATATAATTATATTGTATCATAAATTCTTGAAAAAGTCTCCTCTAGCTCCATAAAAAACTTTTTATGTTTTTGATAAAGATCAGAATTCTCCTTCATATCTGCAATAGAGACCTTATCAATCGTGGAATGATTGAATAGCTCTTTTGCTGGTACAATCCCTAGAAGGTTATCTGTTCCCTTTTCTTTAGCTTCAAGTCCTAGGGCTTCCAGTAATTCTCTTGATGATCCATAATTTGGTCGGATCATATTTGCTAGAAAATATAACTCAGCAGTAATGTAGGACTCTCTGGTACGATAATCGATTACATCCTTTCTGAATGCTTCTAACCGAGTTGATAGATTGAATTTAGCATTATAACCAAACTCTGAAGGAGTCAAGGGACTAATAATAGCGTGACTGACCGCAACAGCATTTTTTGTAGCGGTCGCAAAGTCTGGTCTACAATCAATCAAGATATAGTCAAACTGACCCAACTTCTTCTTTTCGTAGTTATCTTCTAACCAAAGATAAAGGAGCATGTTTTTCTTATCGCTATTCTCCAGATCTCGTTCCACCGAGTCCAGCTGAACTGAACCTGGAATGAGACTGATATTTTCCTTGACTTGCTTAATATCCACGTCGCCTCCTTTGAAAGCATTCGCAATCGTATTCTGACTTTCGTAAATATTGTAGCATTGAGTCAAATTACACTGATGGTCTAAATCTATAAAGAGAACCTTATGACCTTTCCTAGCCAACCATTCTCCATAATTAAATGTCAAAGTTGTTTTTCCAACACCGCCTTTAATAGCAGCAAATGTGATAATCTTCATTCTATTTCTCCTTCTCTTTTTCTATACTTCTATTATACCATTATAATTATATTTGTCAATATGTGTATGTTTATGTTTATAATTATTTTACAAAAAAGATTCTCTTTCCTTTCGCTGTTCCACATTTTTCTCAATGTCTTGATGTAACTTATAATCTTTTGTAATTGATTCTACTCGTTGATACAAAGCCTGACGCTCAAAGGTTGCCTCTTTAACAAGTTTATCAATCTCAGATTTGCGAGTGCTAGGATCTACTCTCAGGTCTTTCATAATAGCAATAGCTAGTTTCACTTCCTGAGGATCGCTTGATTCCAATGCAAGAAATGCAGACTGAATTTTATTAAGATCACCCAAGCGTTGATCTAATTTATCAAGCAAGTTATCTACTTCTTCTAGTTCCTCTTCAAAACGATTTAGCAATTCATCAAATTGCTGTCCTTCTGTCACTCCATGAGCGGATAGATAATTATATTCACGAACAAGCTGATCCAAAGTTGAGATTTTAGGATTTTTTCGGATAATCATTTCTCCATTATCATACGATAACTGGGAAGCGACTGTTTCTCCCTTCATGTACCGATTCTTATCGGCGTGTTCAGGATTAACAAAATAGTAGAAGTCATTTTTTCTGATAAAAATTTCATAAGAACCATCTTCTGCTTTTTCAATCTGATGAGCTGGAATAAGAATTGTTCCCTTATTTCTAATCCCAAATTCCATTTCAAGATAGATCCCATTTTTTGTTTCTTCCATCACCTGCCATTCTTCAACTGTGATTCTCATTTCAAAATCATCTTCTCGTTCCGCAACCATTTTTTCATATTCAGATTTTATTTCATCAACAGATAAGATCACCTCGTTAGCAACTACTCTTTCAGAAATTTTCTCTAAAGAATAATTTCCTTTTTTGGACAGTGTACGATCCCTCACATTTCTTGTTTGTTCCTGATCAGTTAAACGATATTTTATTTCCTTCCCTGAAGTATCAACTTCAAGATTTAAAGCTCGTGCCTTGATCTTAAAATCCTCTAAAGAGGTTGAGTGTTTTAAAAGGAAATCTAAACGAGATTTAATCTCATAGCGAAAAGAATTTTTTTTGCGATAGGCATGATAGGTTTTTCGATTAGTCCATAATCTCTCCTTGAGAATTTTAGCTCCAGCCAAATCAGAATACTTGTTTGAAATATTAAATAAGCTTCTAGCAGTATTTTTCTGCCAACGAAACTTTTTTAATGTAACAGAATTAGTGGAATTGAAAATGATGTGATTATGAATGTGCCCCTTATCCATGTGAGTCGCTATGACAAATTCATGTTGTCCACCAGTTAATTCTAAAATTGTTTTTCGACCAATCTCATGAATTTCTTGTGGAGTCAAATCATCTTCAGGAGAAAATGATTGGATGATATGATGAGCCAACACTCGATTTGGATTGTGAATGTCAGATCGTTCTTTTGTTCCTGCTCGTTGAGCAGCATTCTTTTTTGTCAAAAGAAATTCTTCTGTCGCTGTGCTAGCGTCTGTAATTCCATAAGTAGATACAAGTTGCTTGACTACTCGGCCATCTTTAACTACTGCTGGAAATTCAAACTGTTCATCTTGTTCTAAAAAACTCGTTTTAGATGGATTCTCGATATAGCGTAAAGCATTATTTAAACTTTTCGTATCAGTCAGCTCGACCGTCTTAGCTTCATCCTCAATATATTTTGTAGATCGTCCTAAAGAAGCTACACCCTTTATTTGAAGAACCTTTGTTACAACCATCGCTCTTGTTCCTTTGTTTGATTTTCCTGTTTTTGGATAAATTGGCTAACTGTATCTTTCAAATATTTCTGCAATTCCAGAATCTGACTCAATTCATTTAGACTAGCCTGATTATCTTCGTTTACTTTTTTTGCGACCTGATTAATATTGACCCCTATCCGATTTATTTCCTTACGTAACTCTTTCAATTCTTCAAATTTTAAAATATTGACTTCTCCCATAATCAATAGGATTCGGGCAAAGGTATTAAAATTTGACATTCCAGATTCTGCAACTTTAGTTGAAATAAATCGTGCCTCTTCTTCCGTTAAACGAATTTTTTTCTGAATCATTCGTTTTCTTTTTTCTTTATTTTTCAAAAAATCTTCACCTCTCTTCTGCTATTTTCTCTTGAGGGGCTCAGGCCCCTTTTCTTCTGGCAAGATTAGCACTTGGGTACCCAAATGCTGTTTTTAAAAAGGTCAAAGATGGTCAGCGTGTACACCTGACCATTCTTGACTTTTTAAATCTTTGGGGAAATCCCCAATCCCCTAATCCCTGCAAGCAGGAATCTTGTTCTATAACGAGGGAAAAGTTTGACTAAACTTTTAAGTCTTCCAGTAGAAGCTCCATTGTATCAACCATCTCCATTTTAAGAATTTCGTCTTTTAGTTGCTCAAATCGTTCATCACTCATCCCTTCAATTTCTTTAAGTGCAACGGGATACATTTCTACTTCTTCTAGCTCATAGTTTGTTTTAATTCGCATATCTCTACGAAGAATGTATAGACATTCCTTACGTGAAATGTGCTGATTGACTTCATTCACTTTTGGCGAATCTGTAGCCTCATCCTCAAAAAATATCTCCATTAAAAGATCAAAAGTTTCTTGTTTTAGATGTTCAATCATCTTCCGTTTCTCCTTTTTTGTTTTTCTTCCTACGGACTAATGCCTCCATTATCGAGGGCTGCTCAGGGACTTTTTTTCTTCCACCTGCTTTACAGCCTCCGCCTTTTGATTCCCCAACTGCTCAGATTTTTCTTTTGCCTGTTGGAGTTTAGCAGCAAACTTATCTTTCGTCACAGTTTTATTTTTCACTAATTCTAACTTAGCATCCATCCGATCAATCAAACTTTTTGCTTCCTTTTGAACAACCTGCAGTTGTTCTACCATATCTTCAAAACCATTTTTATCCTTCGCCCAGATAGCTAAATATCCAAAACTGTAGCTACTCGTATCAAAACCAAAATGATTAGCTACAACATAGGCTACACTTTCAGCTTGTAATTCTTGCTTACGATATTGGTCGTCCCCATATTGGGCATTGCTTCCTCTATGTAAATCTGCATGAGCCATTTCATGAAAAATGGTTTTTAAAATCTGTTCTTGACCCTTTAATCCTTTTGAAATAACAATTCGATTTTCATCTGGAGAGTAATAACCATTTGCGCTCTCTCTTTTAATTTCTTCAAAACTAATAGGAATCTGATTATCCATTGAAACAGCTTTGGCTGCTCGGTACAAATCTTCATAATCTTTAACATCTCCAGTCAATTCATGAATTGCTTTTGGCAATTCTTTTCCTTCTGTTTGAGATACATCAAAGACATTCCCTAACTTGAATCGAGTAACAATGATTTCCTTCTGTTCCATTTCATTTTCAGCTGGAGTAAAATCTAACTCCTTTTGATGAACAGGAATGCTGGTTTTCACTTGATACGGAACCCAAATCTTCAGAGCTTTTGAACCTTTTTTAACTGTTCTGTCAAAATCTGTTTTCCATTTATTGAAACTAGCAACTTGGGAAACATTAGGATTTTGCATCTTCAGCAAATGAATATTGTTGAGTGAGTAGTTGTGAAACTTACTCATCGTATTCAAGAATGATTTAAACTGTTCTGAATCTAAATAGTTCTTCATTCCCTCTTTCAAGTGTTCAGCTAAAGCTTTTGTATCTTTATTTGCGACTAACTGGGAAATGGTTTGTTCTGAAGTTTTAGCAGCAATTGCATCGGTTATAATAGCTCCAGTTTCCGATTCAACATCTGTCCTTCTTTCTCTATCTTCCTGTTTTTTATGAAGGTTAGAGGCACCGTTGTATGGATCTGTTCCCTGCAACATCTCATCAGAATTGGAAATACCATCACCATCCAAATCACGATCCCTCTCATCTTTTCGGTTATACTGATAAATTTTTTCGTATGGATTATCTGGTGTATTTTGCGAATCTTTGACTTGTAATTTTTCAAATTCTTCTCGAACATTGGCCATAGTTTGTTCAACTTTTTCTGATAAATCATTCACTTCTTTTTGCCATTTTTCTACAAGAGCTACTTGTTCTAGATGCGAATCTTTAACTCCTAACTTCTCAAACCAAGCAGATAAATTTTCAACTTCAACGCTATCCATTCCATCAAAAGAGATAAAACCAAGACGGCTATCGTAACTACTATCTGTAAATCCGATGGGACTATTTTTTAAATCTCCATAAGGGAGTTGAGATAGCAGTTTATCTGCATAAGGAATATCTTCCAAAGCGTAACTGAATTGGGAAATATCTAGTTCACTCGCCAATCTCTCCAGATGATATTGATTAAATAATGCCCCATCTATCTTCATCAACTCTGGATGCTCTAGCATTTCTCGTGTACCAAGTCTTTCTTTATGAGCGATTGGGTTAATCTCATCCCCAATATTGTAACGAATACCATCTTGAATCAGTTCACCATCGGGGCTGTATAAAGTAAATTGAACCTTTGTAAAAGGGGTATAGGAAGCACCTTCTACCTGGTTCATTCGATCACTTACACTTGCATGATGCTTTTCGTAATAGATATTATTCTGCTTATATAGCTCTGTTGCAAAAGACTGATAATCAACCAACTCTGTTTTGCTAAAAGGTAAACTTAGCCCACCATCATGCTTTTCTGCCCATTGAAGGCGGACATTGTAGTTATTTTTGTCAATCTCATTTGGTTGAATTGCCTCAAACAAGCCATTTTCCATAATGGATTGCAATTCTTTGCCATCATTCTTGATGTAATCCTCGTTGATCGATAGCTGTTCGATTAGACCGTCGCGGTCACGAAAAACACCAAGAATTATCTTTTCTTTTCCTCCTAGCTCATATGATAATGTTTCTTTTACTTTCATCAAAGAAGCAGGAACTCCAATCCCATCAATATCTCTTAGCGCAAGCAACAAATCCTTATCCTCAGACATAATTGCTTGAGATAAATCAATACGATTGAATTTTTCAATTTGAGATAAATCATCAAAATAGAAAGAACCTGCATCAATAATTGCTTCAAAGTCAGGTAACACTTGTAGTTTTTCAAATGCGGCTCCCCTATTAGCAATCATAATATTATCAAATTCCCCTCTCCCCTCCACAAAATCAAGTAGTGTTTGTTCTGGGGTTTGGTCATCTTTTATTGGAGCAATTCCTGTAAGGTGCATGAAATTCTCTTTATAAAAAGAAACAGATACTACTTTAATATCTTCTTCATCTTTAAAAAAATAGTACACCTTACTATCTGCTAGCGTATTTAAATACCAATTAGCTGTCTGTTGCAATTGAGGTGCATAACGATTCAACTTTCGTAATTCATTTGCTTTAATTGGGTGATAATTCGGTTTATAAATTGACTTATCCGCATCCAATATAGTAAAATGAAGTAAAGATTGAGACTGAGTTTGGTTCGGTGACGAGCCATCCAAAGGTTGCGATTGTTTCGCTTCAGGTAGAGGTGCTGCCTTCTGATAAATCTCAGAAAAATCCCCGAATTCGTTCTCAGTCTTCTTTATTTGCTCTTGAGACTTCTCAAGAGCTTTTTCTATGCTCTGAATTTCTTCCTGCGCTTCATAAGTATCTCCAACAGGATTGGAAGGCTTTTCATAGATTACCGTTTTATCTCCATCAATGACCATCTGTTTTTTAGGTTCTACTGAGAAGCTAATATTATGCCAGTTTTGCCTCAGCCATTCTGCATCTTCGGAGGATAAATTACTAGTGTCTATGTTCAATTCAGAACTCTGATCGTCTTGCTTTTTTTGTTTGGACAGTAACTTGTTTACTACCTCTTTTTCCTCCTTCGTATTAGGGAGATATTGAGATGATTTTTCAAATTTTCCTTCTTCTGTCAGTTCTAAAGCAACTCGACGTAACCCTTTTACAAAGTAGATATTGGGATGTTCAGCCCATTGTTTGACCTCTCCAGAATCAATTATATCCTGTGTTTCTGGTTGAATAACGAATCCGTCATCTTTTTTAGAACTACTTGGTACATCCTCTGCTTCATACTTAGTCCCATTATCGTACGATTCTGACATAGTATTTTCTCTCCCTCTCTCTTGATGAATGATTGTTTGATATTTTTGACGGACTTCCTCCTTTGTCAGCTGGACATCTGACACAAAAGCTTTTACATCCTGTGTAGTTAGCTCTTGCGCTTTTGCAAGAGCTAGTTCCTTCTCAAAAAAGCCCTGGTAATACCAAGACTTTTCATCTACTGTATAAACGTGTGCTAACTCTTTAGGAGTGTTATTCCCTCCCTTCAGAAAGTCATTCCAATCTTCCTTCTCCTGGTCTCCCTGAAGGATAGGTGGAATCGCAATCTGTACTGGAATCCCCTTTTCCTGCAGACTAGTTATAAATTTATGGCCAGCCATATCATTATCTACAGCCAAGGTAATCATATCCTGATGCTGACCATCTTTAAAATGGTTCGTTGTTCTAGCGACTACTTCTAGAGCTTTCCCAGTATTCTGATTGACTTGATAGGATTTATCATTTATCTCTGCATACAATTCCATAAACCGTCTACTAATGATTCCTTCTTTTACTCCATCCATAGCTACTAAGCGGACATCCTGAAGCCTATCTTTATGAAGCTCATAGTAGCTCATTAGATCGATTGGAGCTTCCGCAAATACTAAACGTTTAGGATTCCCAATATCAATTGAAAAGCCTAATTGTCCGTCTGAATTTCTCATAATTTGTTTTAGACGCCCACGTTCAGGATAGTGCTCCCGATTCTCTACTATTCCCTGAAGACTCGCTCCAGCTAAAAAGCCTGTATTGTCCTTATACTTAAAGACAATCACAGGCTCAAAATAGTCTCCCTTTTTTCGGATTGCTTCCGCTATACTCCCTTGGCTAATAAAGAAGTTAATCGTATCATCTGAAAGGCCTCTCTGTGCCTTTAAATAGCTTCTAGAGGCGCTGAAATCCTGACGCTCATATCTTTCCAAGTGATAGCTAAAAGGCTCTTTTGAAGCCGTCTGAGCTTCTACATCGACTTCCTTAAATTCTCCAGTTTCTAAAAAATGCATCGCCTCCTTGTAAGAAACACCTCGTATGGTTTGAACTAACTGAATAACATCTCCAAATTCAGTTCTTGAGTTCCAGTAAAATTCATTTTTCTTTGTATCTATTACAAATGAATCATGTTCTACCCAGTTATAGCTATGGCTCCCTGTACGCTTTAACTCCATACCTAGTTGTTCTGCAACAGAAATAATAGATAATCTTTTGGCTTCTTCTTTGCTTAACACCATTTGTTATCCCCCTAAAATGAAAATTCCGGATCTTCTTTTTCTGCTACTATATCTTGTGTCTGTTCTCTCTTAAGTTCTTCTGCTTCTACAAAGCGTTTTAAATCAGGAAAATGGAGTTGGGCTTGTTTTAGCTTATCCTGAACTAACAAGTTCTCATCGATATGATAGACTGCTTCCTGATGGCCATTAAATCCTTTCTCTAAATCAATATCATCAAAGCGGATAACAGCCAACTCTGTCAAACTCCCCTTATACCAAGCTCCAATCTCACTTTCAAGATAGAATCGAACAGATTCTCTATCTTCCGTCTTTGTATCCCGTAAATAAGCTAGTTCCCAGCTTTCACCTTGAGAATAACCAACGACCTCTTGAACGATTAACTCCTGGTTATTCGTTCCTAAAATCTGGTTAATATCTCCTAAACGTGGTACTAGAATTTCCTGAGCTAATGAAACGGCTTCTGTACGATAGTTGAAAAACTCATATTGTTCCCTATCTTCTACATAGTTCCTAACAAAGTCTGAATAATGAGGGAAATGTTCCTGAAAACTAGGTGAAATCATTCCATAGATATAGGCTTGTTTTACTGTTTCAAACTGGGCTATTTGATAATATGAGGGGTCAAGCTTGCCCTCTTGATTCAATAGTTCCTTGATATTTTCTGGAAGTTGAATCGGTTCTGAATCTGGCCAAGTTTTCTTAGAATAGTTGATTACTTCTTCGTAAAGAATGGTATCGATCTCTGGATTCTCCATTTCAAGCAAAGTATCTACAATTTGAGCTGATTCTGAAAGATTGGAACGATAATCAGTAATCAAGCCATCTTTACGAACCTCCCACTCCTCAACCTGAGCATTTTCTGGAGTTCGTAGTAACAATACCTCCTCAGCTTCCGGATCAACTCCAATGACCTGATCGCCATTGGGTAGCTGATCCATCTCCAATTCTTTAATCTTAGCATCTAATTGATTATTAACCTGAAGCAAGTCTTGTTTCAAGTGAAATAATTCTTCTGCATTGGCTTGTAATTCCTCAAAATACTCTCTGGAGATTTTCACTGGTTGAACCAATAAATCTTTGTCTCGTTGCTCTCGAGGATATGAAAATAAATAGGGAGCAACTTCTTTGAAATCTTGATAATTCATCCATTTTATGGATTCAGTAACAATCATATTTTGGACATCAACGACATCTGTATGAGGTGTAATCCAACCAGCTAAAGCCAGCTCTTTTACTGCTTCAGATAGGGGGTAAGAAGGGATATGTTCTAAAATCCCCTCAAAATAACCAATCCCTCGAGCAGTTTCTTCCTCAACTTCACGCTTCATTCGTTTAAATTGTTTTTGTGGTAGTGTATTCATTCTATTTCGTTTCCTTTCTTTCCGTTATCTGAGCCGTAAAAGGTATCTACGATACCTGCGGAACGTAAAGCAGATTCCAATGCTGATCTAGCCAACTCAGAAGCAGCAATCATTCTCACTTTCACTTCCCATAACTCTTCTTCCTTCTCCTTAATTAAGTTATCCATAAACTCATTATCTTTAATCAGCTCATCTCGCCGTTGCTTAAGTTGATCTAAATTCATTTGATTCTCCTCATCAAAAAAACAGCCATTACGGCTGCCTTTTACTGTTTAGTTATTAGAGATTGCAAGAGTTCCCAATAATGCTCCTACCGCACACACTATTAAAGTGGCTATGATAATCGGACTATAAAGAGATTTCGATATTGAAGCAATTAAAAAGAAATTAACCAGTGTGACTATAAAGATAATGAACCAAATGACATTTTTGATTTCCTCACTCTTATAACTAGACTTATTTATCATTGAAAATAATATAGGTATTATAAAACCAATGATAATTAACAAGATTCCAAAAAACAAAAAGTGCCATGATATATTATTTTCATATGACATGACATTAGACGCAATTGACACATCTTTCTGATTTATCATTTTATCAATATCAAAATGATGTGTTAGTTGCTTATTTAAATTTCCCAGATTAATATTAAAGCAAATAACAACTATTGCATAAATTAATTCTATTGCCACATAAGGCGTACATGGACTTTTTAATACTTTAAACATTCGATCTCTATTCAAATTCATCTCCTCTATTTAAGTATAGTGTTCTTCTATATAGCGTTTCAAAATAAGATAGCGTCTTAATAACAATGAGTAGCTAAAATTATAGATCAAAATAGTCAAAAATAACAAAACTATAAATAGTGCTATAATGATACTCAGTAACACACTTTCATTCAATTCCTTAGTAGGTAATCCTGTTAAAGGTGAAAATAAGATTGCTAAAATTCGTTTTAAATCATTTGAAAAAATGATGGTTAATACTAGACCTACCAATAATTTCCAGCTACGGGAACTTCTCTCTTTTTTTATTTCTAACTCTATAAATTCTGCTAAGATTGCCTCTTTTGACCGTCGATTATAGTACCCAAAAGCTTCTTTGTAACGGCGTTCATGCCGTTTCATCCACCTTTCATAATAATTTTTTATAGTAGATATCATAGGATTAGTGTACTCCTTTCAATCATCGCTTATTCTCCATTCATTATATCACAAAATACCAAAACACATTGTGCTATCTAGTTCTTAGTTTCTAAATACCCACGTTCATCTGTAGAAAAACCAACAATTTTATAGAAGCCTATGGCTCCAAAAGTTTCTAATAAATGAGTTTCCACTACCCTTTTAGCTGTATTAAAATCACGGAAAAAACCTGCATGAGCAAAATTTTCATGCCAGGTTATTTTTTCGCCTTCCTGATGTAGCCACACATACTGATCCCAATTTATTGCTATGAAAACGCAATAAGAGTCATAAAATTCCATTAGATTTCCTTTCTTTTCTAACTCACTTTGAGAGGAACTTCCTCAACTTCCTTAATCCCAATATGAATAACATTTTCTTCCCCAACCTGGGCTTTCCACTCATCAATATCGCTCAGATAGCGCTTGTATCGATACCAGTTGTCATCATTCGGGCCATTACTTAAGAGGTAAGCTCTCGGATGCGTGTCCAGGTTAAATTTTTGATCTCGAAAGACATTTTGTTTGGATAGAAAGAGTAGGGCTTCTGTTGTTCCAATCGTGGCAACCTCATGCGGTGTCAACAGTTCTCGACCAATTTTGGAGTTTTGCTTAGAACTGCTGGCATTTCTTCCTCTGCTCTCACTATAATTCTGATCATTCAAAGTTTGCTTCCCTGATCGTTCAGATAGGTACTTAAGCGTGTCTAAGTCATTGGAACCTAAATAAAGAATAGCACCACAGTTATTGATAATCGTCTTCGTATTTTCTTTACCATATAACACTTCAATCTGACTTTGAGATTGTACCATCATCTTGATAGAAATCTCTCGAGAACGAATAACAGAGATAATTGGCGGTAAATTAGGAATCTTCCCAATCTGACCAAACTCATCTGCCCACACTTGTAGATGTAATAGCTCTTCTTTGGTCTTTGTTGTATGATTACCTAATATAACTGCATCTGCAGTTTTTATTAGCACATCGAAAATGGTACTAAAAAAAAGGGCAGATAAGAACTGGTAAGCTGGATCTACTTCTGGAATATGAATAAAAACTGCTGTTTTCTCAATATTCCATTTTTCAATCTCCAGCGTATCCTTTTCAATAATCTTTCTTAGTTGCTCATGGTCAAACACTGAGAAGGTTGTTGCAAAAATGGCATAAACAGAAGCCCGTGTTTGGCCATCAAAGTTTTTATTGAATAGTTCCCACTGCCTGCAGGCATAATTCCCTGGGCTCCTTCTCTCCAGATCTTCAAACATCAATTCAACAGGACTCTCCGCTTCTGGATGATTCCTTCTCAATTCTCGAATCATATCTGTAATCTGCCCCAAATTAGGCAGATAGTGATCGATTTGACCATCAAAATAAAGATAGCCAATTAGAGAACGCATCAAGAGTTTATTTGCTGCAGGCCAAAAAGGATCACTTTCATGACCATTTCTGTTGAGAGACTCTGTAATTGCCTCTGCCACTCGGTCTATATCCATTTCATTATGAATATATCTAAAAACGTTGAAACCATCTGAATTCAGGAAAGTAATCAAATCAAAAATCTTCATCTTATAACCCTTTTCTACAAGAGATTTCCCTGTTTCATGAATCAAAATCCCTTTGGTATCTGTAGTTACAAAACTAGAGTTAGCTTGTAATATATTCGGTTTTACAGCACTACGTGTCTTTGAATCCCCTGTACCTCCATATACCAGAATATTTTTATTAATCTGATTTTCAAAGCTCAAGCGGTTATTAAATAGTCCCATCTGGCTATTCTGGGTAAAGATCATATTCTTTTCAGGTTCTTCATCTCGGAATCTCATCAACTCTTCTCTTGTCGCAAAACGAGCCGATCCATGTTCCTCCCCATACCTGTACGTACCTGTATCCGATACTCTTAAATACAGTAGAAAAGCAATCAAAAATCCGCCCATACCAATTAATAACGAAGCTGGAGTAAATTGAAAATCAAACCAAGATTTATCGTTTAGATGGTCATTCATCCAGTTAAGCTTTCCAAATCCAAATACATCTGTTACTGAATCAGTATTTGGTGCCAACAGCCATAGTTTAAAGAACCAATGAAAGAGGTAGAATAGACCAATTCCTAACAACAAATACGGTCTAAGTCTCCGTTTCTTCTTTTCTGTAATCACTTCATTTTTCCTCCAATCTGTGGTTCGATATTTTCTGGAAGAACAAACTCCTTCGTATGAATGTTTACCTGGAGGGAAGAAATTTTCTCTTGTTCCACTGCTTTGAAATGTTGTAATTTCTCCTCAAAAGAAGTTGTTTTCCCATTTTTAAGGTTCCGCTCATTGAATCCTCTCGGATCTCTTGTGATGCCTTCTAGGACATCCTTAAAGGCTTGTTCGACAACTCCTTTATCTTTTGCATTGAAAGCAAGAGTTGTCTTACCATCAGGGTGTGTATAAAAAGAAAAGCCAATCCCGTATTGGCCAAGTTCTTTTCGAACTGCCTCGAGATTGACTTCATTATTTAGTAATTGCTGGACTTCTTTAGCATCTGCTGTTGCCATGAATTTATTCCAGTCTGTCTCACCAGTAAAGACCACATTCTCCCCTCTGGCTTGATACATTTCAACTGCCTTAGAGCTTACCAGGAAGAGTCCTTTTAAGATGATTTCTCCTGTCACAAGAGTTGCCCGTCCTAATTGGGCTACCACTTGTTCTTGTTCCATTTTAGCTCACCTCTTCAATTTTGAAATAAAGATCCTTCAGTTGACTAGCTTGTTTCTCTTTGGCAAGAATCTGTTGTCGCAACTCATTGATTTTATTTTGACACTCAATAATTTCCTCGTTTGCTTCCTGGATAAACTCTTCGTTAGACTGAATTTTATGTTTAATAGACTGCTTATAAGTGATGGTCTGAGTCTCAAAGCTATCAATGACCTCTGAAGGTAAATTTACTGAAGTCACATGAGAAAGGGAGAAGGAAGGTTCAACATTACCCTTATCTTCTTTAACAGAAAGAAGTATTTTCTCTTCCTGCGTTGATTTTTCAACAATAGAAACTACTTCTTGTGTAGGCATATCTTGTGAAGCTTCTACTAGTTCTTCCTCTTTTTTATCCAACCTACTGAAGTCTTCTGTAGTCCATTCACTGGAAGAATAGGTATTTTTATCTTCCAAAGGTACTTTCTCTCCAACCTCATCTTGAGGCTTCTGAGAAACTAGCTCAGCAATTCTTTGACGAGCCATATTCGCCTCTTCCTTTACCGTTAAATCTTCTAGTTCAGGATTTGCTTCTGGTTGGGGTTGAGGTTCTGGTGTTCCTAGTAAGGAGTTTTTTTCTTTATGTTTTGCTAAAAAATGAAGAAAACCTTTCTTTTTCTTTCCTGCACTCATACCAAAATTTCCCAGCAACTGATCAATGATTCCAACAAAAGGTATTTCTAGACTTTCTTCTTGTAGGATTTCACCTTCAGGATTAAGAGAATAAAGCCGATATGTTCCGTTTATTTTATTACTCTTCATTCGCTCATTGATGATTTCTAGCCTTGATAATAAATCATCTCGGTGCTCAAATGTTTCCTCTTGATTAGTCAATTGATTGATAATTTTATACATGGTTCACTCCTTGGTTACTTGATTGTGCTGGAAGAATGAGTTCCTTCATTTCCTGGTAGGATAAGCCACTTTCTTCTGATAGTGCCACAAAAAGCTGTGCTTCAAAATCTTTTTCTTGATTTATGTAATTCTTGATTTTTTTATCTGCTTCTTCTTTTTGTAGTTGCGCTTTTTCCTTATCTTTTCTCACTTTCTCAAGCTTACCTTCAAGTTGTTCTATTTTTTTATTCATTCCATTCTCCTTATTGGTGACTACTAGTTGCGGTTGTTGGTTCAGAAGATGTAGGTGTTGTCGTTGATGTAGAGGAAACTGGAGTCGAGCTTGAACTGCTAGTATCTGAATAGGTTCCTATACTTTGCCCCTTTGCCTCAGTCAAGACAATAGGCTCAATTTTATTAACCAATAGTTTCCCTGCTTTTTCTACATAGGTCAACCGAATTGTAGCCTTAGTACTACCAGTAAGCCCCTTAGAAGCCCTATTATCTTTCTCTGTTAGGGTGGTACTAGTATATTGAACCTGAGCTAAAGCAATTTTATGTTGTTTATCAATGTATATAGATCCTGATTCAAAAGCTTGGTCAACCACATACCCCTTATAGGTCTGGTTGACTGGCTTTTGTTCTTCTTGAACAGTTTCCTGATACATAGAATCCGTCATAAAAGGCTTATAGCGTGGGCGATTCTCTTCTAAATCCTTTTTTGTATAGTAAGCAATCAAAAAATCTTCAACCTGTTGTTCAGTAAGAGAAAATTGTTCCTGCTGTTTCTCTTCTTTATCTTGCTTCACCTCTTCCTGACTTTGACTAGTCTGTCTCAAATTCTGTTGTACTTGAGCAATAGAATAGCCCAGGACAATACATAAAACGGCAATGAATCCCATAAAGAGTCCCTTTACCATTTTGATTAACTTTTGATTATACATTCTTTTCCTTTCTTATTTAGGGGTAACAAAATAGATACCTGATTGTGGTTTCAAGGTACGCCAACTTGATACATATAAACCACCAAAATTCATTTCTGAAACTAAGAAGCTACCATCGCTATTAACGTACTCACAAAAAGCAACGTGACCATAGAATGGCGATGCCCCAGCTACACCATTCATGAATACAGCTGCAGAACCTGGTTTAGGAGTAGTTGAAATGTCATATCCTTGCGCTTGGCCACTATCAACCCACTGATTGGCATTTCCTAGATAGGGATGAATGCCAACTCCAATTTGAGCAAAGCGATTATAAACATACCAAGTACAATTCCCTAGTTCATAAGCGTTACCTGAATAGCCTTGTCCTTCTAAAAGTGCTTGATCGGTAGGTAGTCCATAAGGTAGCTTATCTTTATATTCTGCTGGAACTTGCTTGCTAGAAACACCTGTTGAACCTCCTCCTTTATTTTTTAAGAAATTTAGCCATTGACGGGCTGCATTTTGTCGTTCTAAGAGCTTATTACCTGGTACTCCCAACCAAGCGTTCAAGAAGTCCTCCGTAAGAGCTTCTACGGATCCAGTAGATGTTACAATTCTTCTGAATGCTGCACGTCTAGTTGGATCATCTTCCTCCAGAAGAAATTTTGTTTGGACTTCCGCAGACCAAATATCTCCATTCACAGATTTTGCAAAATTCCACAATGCAAGAGCACGAGGGCCAGTAAATTGACCAATCCCAATACCGATATAGTGCAAACCGTTGACTAGATAACCTCTTTCATTTAGAGGCAAGGTAGGGTACATAGCTTGAAAGGCTCCCCAATTACCAACTAGATTTTCTGCAGTTGGTTCTTTAGCGACTTTATCAAACTGATTATTGGTTAGAAAGTCTGTTTCATAGCGTTTAAAGGTGATGGAACTCTCAATATCAAATCCTCCCAAAACGGCTGCGATTCCTTCATCTGTTGCTTCTGGTATATTTTTTTTGATTGCATCCGCAAAAGCTCTTGCACGTCTTCCTTTATCTCCAGATGTTTCAATATTACTGACAACAGACGTTGCTTGGGTATATTCTACACGCTGGAAGTAAAAACCGACATTGACATAAGTCCAGCTCTTCTTGATATTCCCATCTTTATCTTTCTTGTTTGATCGATCAGGTTCTAGCTTTTGATAATAAACAGTTTGATTCCCTTCAGGTGCTACTTTCCCGATGATCTCTCCAGATTTAACATGATCACCTGTTTTATAGCGAATCGTATCTACATTCTTATACAGAAACTTAGAATCCTGATCACTAATTTCTATGTCACTCCCCTTAACTTCAACTTTCCCATCTAAAACAGCTAACAGAGACTGACCTCCTGAAACCTGCAAAACAGAGCCATTAAAAACTTCCGTCTTCGATTTATATCCAAAACGCTCAATAATCTGAAGAGGTGCTTGTGATTCAGGTTGTTCTTCTGTATAAAATGGATTATCTAGTTCTTGAAGCAACATATATTTTCCGCTATCTCTAGCAATTTCTAAGAGTTCTTTATACTCCTCTAACTCGTCCTTATCAAGCTTATAGAGATTATTTTTGGTATAAAGCTCTTCCATCGTTTTAAGATTGTCTTTATCCCCATTCAAATTCTTCCATAAGGTATCTAAGTAAAGTTTCCCTCGATTCTGTTGTGAAAAATATTTATTCCCGTCTATACGAAGCTTATCTGAAATATCATCATACTTATAATTCAAGTACAGAAGTGGATCGTCAATATTTGTCCAATAATCTACCTTGTCATCCGATTTTTCACGATCCAATTTTGAAAGATACAACCAAGTATCATTCAAATCAAATTCATCTTGACGGGTAATTCCTGAACTACCGATACCAAGTATAGCCAGAAACAAAAGCAGACCAAATGCAATCAGATAAGCCTTTAAGCTAAATGGATTTTTGAGAATAGCTTTAAGCGGTTTAGAACCTACACGGTAAAACTTCCTCGCTTTCTTAGCCACTTTCCCTGTTTTAGAAGCAGCCAAGCGTTTCTTATAATCCTGAATACGACGAGAGAGTTTTCCTTCCCAAGAAAATTCTCTTGGAGTTCGAGTGAAGCCCCTACCCTTAGCCTTATTGTAGGCTCTATTTCCAAGGCTATAGCTCGATTTAACCATTCCTTGGCCAATTTTACCGCTATACTTCCCAATCGTTTTGATCCGTTTCCCTTGAATCTGAATATCCTGATACCGATACTTAGCTCGTGCTATATCTGACAGTGTATCATCCTGATGCGCAACAGAGCTAGCCTGTTGACTGGTTGATCGTTCTAGAGCCTGTTTCGTAGCACGGAACAACTTCTTCTTGCGTGAACCACCATTAGCCTCTTGAGCGACTTTAAAAGTTCTTTTAGAAGTTTTTTTCTCCAGTTTCGCCTTATCTAATTCCTGCTTAAGGAAGGCCTGCTTTTTAATTTCCTCTGGACGAAGTGCCTTTCCTTCTTTTTCAAGGTTTTTTCCTTGTTTCTGGATATTCTTGTACTCTTTTTGTATCTTCTTGACCTTGTTCTTAGAAGCTCGAAATTGGCTTCGACTCTTCTTTACCAACTGACGTTTAGAGTTGGTCTGAGATTGTAACTTCGTAAGTTGTTTTGCGCTATCTTGTTGAACCGTTCGGTAATTCTTACGAACTTTTTCTAGCTTTCGATCTAACCTATGACCGATTGTTTTTGGTCTGCCTTTCTCCTGATCCATAGTAAGACTCCTAAGCGTCTGTTGCGACTAAGTTATACAACTTAGTATTCTTTGGTATTGGATTTTCAAAAGGCACCACAACTGACCCTGCTACGATTAAGCCAGTACCTTTAGCTTTTGGCCGTGCTAAGTAGCGAATCTGTTTGTCAGTCAGATTGACAATCTCTTTTAGGATAGCCAAATCCTGGGGTTTTTGTTTGAGTAAAATCATAAACTCACTATTTGAGAGCAATTTCCGACCTTCTTCAACAGCAGCTAGTGTTTCTACGTTCTGGGTAATTCCTGTTGGAATCGCACCGTATTTCCGAATCCGTGAATACAACGTAGTAAAGAAGTCTGCTTGAGCCTTATTTTTAAATAGAATCTGCATCTCATCAAAGTAAACCCATGTAGTACATTTCCCTTGATTCTCTACAATTTGATTCCAGATATAATCCTGAATCACCATCAAAGCGAACGGCTTCAATTTGTGCGATAACTTCTTCAGATTAAAGATAACAAAGCGATGATTGAGATCCACGTTGGTATTGTGAGCAAAAATGTCTTGAGAACCAGTTGTATAGGTCTCTACTGCTAAAGCTAAGTCTTGTGCTTCGGGTTCGGGTTGTTCTTTCAAGACCTGGTGCCACTCTTTTAATGTTGGGGTAAAATTCTCCGTCAAATAGCGTTCATAAGTCACACCTGTCACTCGATCAATAATCCCAATCTGGGCATCTGTCACCTCTGACAGAATCGATTCAAACAATCCCATCAACAAGTTTGCTTTATCCCCTATTGGATCGTCATCCTCATCATCCAAACGATCCAGATCTGGTAGATCCAAAAGATTGATATGTGTTTTAGAACCAATCGAAATATCCACCATCTGAGCACCGAAAGCACGGCCAATATCAGAATATTCATCTTCGGGATCCACGATGATAACTCGGTCTTCTGGATATTTCAGTAAAGTTGGAATAAGTTCTCCACCCTTGATTGTCGTAGATTTACCAGATCCTGAAGAACCTAACACAACCCCTGAACCCGTGTTCAAATCACGTTTTCGATCTAGTGTAATGATATTGTTTGATAACTGATTTTGACCATAGTAGCGAGCGAGTGAGCTTTCAGACTTCAAGTCCACGTTGGTAAAAGGAACTTGCGTAGCAATATTAGCTGTTGTCATCTTTCTCATGAAATTCTTCTTCACATTCAAGAAGCACTCTCCAATAGGTAGAATCGTATTCAAAGCCTCTTCTTGATAATAATAAAGATCATCAAACTCTACCCCTAATTTACGGCCCGCACGCTTAATCTTTTGTTCATTACGTTGTAATTCCTCTTGGCTCTCTGCCTTAAAATACACTGCAATCAAACCAGAGAAGATTTTCTGATCATACTCAGTAATCTCGTCTCGCCACTTCTTGGTAGCTTCTGAGATTTCTTGGTCACGACCAGCAACCACCGCATCATCAAAGATACCAGATTGAGCCGCCTTGCGTTTAGAACGAAGTTTCCCAATTTCAGCATCCATTTCTGCATCGTCAATCTTCTCTAAGATTTCAACATTCTCATAAGGTTCTGCATGGATAGTAATAGCTAGTTCAAATCCTAGTGTTGTTAAATCCCGAATAAGCCGATCAGACATCCAGTTAGGATAGCGGTGGGCATAAAGTACCTTGACCCAGCTATCATCTATAATCATGCGTTTTTCTTGAAATTCAATCCTGTTTGGCGCAATAAATGATTTAGTAGATAAACCTGTCAAAGCAATTTCTTTGTAATCAAAATTAACATAGGGATTACCTCGTAGTAGCTCAGAAAAGACTTTTAGGCGATCCAAACCATTCATATCCCTAAAAGTAATATCAGATTCCTGGAACTGAGTCCCTAGGGAAACTCCAATATCTTGTAGGATCAACTGCGCCTGTTTTCGATCATCAGCGTTCGTTGAAATGGTCACATACTTATGTACCTCGAAGTTGTTAGCATGTGTTGTAAATCGCTCCTTGATCATCTCGTTCAATTCTTCACGATAGTCATCGTAGCCATCATTTGTTTCTTCAAACAAGATATTCTGCAAGGAGTTATCCGATACTCGACGGTTAATGACTAGGAGTTGGTAGTTACTGCCCTCATCCAGTGAATTTAGAGCGTCCATCGTTGTATCGATGATACTCTCTTTTTCATCTTGTTGAGCTGTAGAGTAAGAAGCATCCCCCAACATAAAGCTACGAGAATACTTCTCACGTGCAATGTGCATTAATCCATCTTCATGTAGATGTGTGTAATTGATCGTATTTTGCGTCGTAGGTTTCATCTGACGACGCAAGCGCTCAATTCTTTTCTTTTCTGCGTTTTCTAGTTTTTCTCTTTTGCTTTTGAATAAACTCATCTTTCGTATACATTCCTACCTTTCCAAATTCTGTCTCATAGGTTCTTTGTTGGATTCGGAAAAAGAAATTGATTTTTTCTTTAATCCGCATTCTTTTTGTCATGCCTGTACCGTACATTGCACCAGGAACGACAAATAGAGCATCCCACAGATAAATGTACCAATCAGGCAAACCAAAGAAGTATATAGCAATTGTCCCTGAGACAGCTATTATCAAACACACGTATAGAACAAGCATTCTAGTAGTTAGACCAAATAGAATTGGCTTGTCCTCGTTTTCAAATTCTCTTAAAAATTCTGATCCAATTTTTTTCAATTAGTTTCCTTCCCATCAAAAAAACAGTTCCTCTAGAACTGTTAGTGTTATGTCAGTTATTTATCACGTTCCTTTACAAGCATAGCTACAGGAATCTCATCAAGCGAAATTCTTCCATCTGTGATAGAAAAACCAAATTTTTGGTACAAATGATCTCAACGTTGATGATTTACCTTGTCTACTTCGTCTACAAAAGACAACTTTCCAACAATTTTAGTCTTTACTCCAAATAATTGACTAATATGAAGAAGAGATTCCCTTAATAATAGACTGCCATATCCTCTATTAGGATCTCTTATAAGAAAATCCCTTATTACCAATTGTTTAAATAATCCATCATGATTACCATAGAGGGCTTGAAGTTGTAACTGATGAGCGTATTTAGTCTTTCCTTGACCATCATCCAAGCTAAAATAAAGCATCTCAACCTGTTTTTTATAATTTAGGTTATAGCGCACCGTGATAATAATACGTCTATTCTGAATAGTCTTACTAAAAAGAATCATTCTTTCACTATAATTCGATTCTTCAATTCTTGGCAAATCTCTATTAAGAATGCTTAACTGTTTCTTTAACAATTTGATTTCATTCTCATAACCCCTCAGTATCGAATAGACTTCTGTTAGCCGCTTTTTGTTCCTGAAAATAGCGTTCAAAGTTTTCATCTCCTTTGAAGACCATTTTACCACGAGCCATATATTTAATCCACTGTTCCAAACGGTAAACATACTCTGTTTGACTGATACTATCGGCTATAACACAGTGCTTTATATCTTCCTGAAGAAGGGTAAGAATTCTCATGCCATAAAAAGCATCTTGCTTAGCTTCTGCGTAGCCCCAAGCATAAATATATAGTTCATCACCGTAACTACTCATCCGAACAGCACGAGGAATCTCAGATATCTTAACTTTACCATCCAATATCCACTCCAATAAAGGCTCCGATAATAATTCATGTTCATAGGCAAACCAAGAAAGACGTGTTATTTCTTGTTCAAGAGAAGTTATTTTATCCTTTAACTCTCTTGTCCCATGTTGCTTTTGTAAATTATTAAATTGTTTATTTCCTATCTCTTTTAACGTTTCCATCGATAGTCACCTCTTTCTATAGAAAACATCCACACGATTCTCTATACATAGTTCACATCGGACAATCCTAATTTCTCTAGACATGGATTACACTCCTAAAAGCTGCTTGGCTTTTCGACTAGATCCAACCATTACAAAGATATAGATTACTCCTTTGGCAATTGAAGCAAATGCTGTTCCCCAAGTACCATTGTCTGCAGTCGTAACCTTGAGAAGATCTGTTGCCACAATCGAATCGTATACAACAGAAACAATAATTAGGATGACACCAATAAGGGCAGAGGCCGCAAAGTATTTCAGGAAGTTAATCGTAACAGATCGCAACGAATCCATCATAAAGAAGGCTGCTAACAATGGAGCTATGGCTTTAAGCATATATAAATCCAAGTAACGTAAGAAAACAATAATCCCTAGAATAATGTTAGAAACTTTACCGACAATAAAACCAACAAATCCAATAATTTGTTTTTCAAACCAACCTTTTCCACCAGAAATATTAGAATCAATGGTTGTTTTAACGGTAGGTGTTACATGAGCAATCACTTTCACAACAATATTAAGTAATTCCAGAATGGCATCACAAATTTGAGATGAAGCAGAAATCATTATGAAAGCAAATAAATACTTCATCAAGGCCTCTAGCCAAATCTTCTGTGTTAATGAACCTCCTCGCGACTTGACCATTTGTAACCATGATGCCATTTCAAACCAGAAAAAAAGACCTAAAAGGATATACCCAATAGGTCTGACTGCATCAGCCATTATATTTACAGCTTGGTTTGTCGCAGAGCTGTAACTGGAAAGAGAACTAGTTAGCTCTCTAATATCTAAATTCATAGGCTACTCCTAAAATTTTATCAGATTTAGTGCTGCAATAATTGCGGCCGCAATCCCTGAAGAAGCGACAGATAAATAGACACCATTAGTCATAGAATCTGCCCCATCATCTTGCCTTTGCTTATCTTTATTCTTTCTTCCTTGGATATAGTCAATTGTACCATTCCAGATCCAAATAAGACCTAAAACTGTTCCAACACCGCCTAGACCAGCAAAAATTTTTGTAAGAATTTCCATTTGTTTTACCTCTTTTAATTTCTTTTTTTATAACAAAAGGCACTGCAGAGATTTCTACAGTGCCAAACACAATACTATTTTTATAATTCATCAAATTCTTCACGATAAATCGTCCGAACAGTAGCTACTAGAAGAGTAAGTACAATCATTATCGGAACTTCAATATTTGGATATGGGAAGAAACTAACAGCCCCCTTGGGAGCTTCAAATATTTGACCGTCAGTCATCCATGGTTCAGGGGACCACCCCATAATATTAGAATAGTACCATCCAAGAATAGCTGATAAAAATTTTTCACTGGATTCTTTAAAAAAATAGTGTACACAACCTAACAACGCAAGTAACACAAGTGTCAGACATATCTTTCCTATAATCCAGAATAAAAACATACCGACAGCTGATTTCACAACATTAATACACCAAAGAATGATATAAAAGGGAGCTGTAAAAATCCTAATAAAAGCTACCCATAACCAGGAAAAATCACTCCCAAATTTCATAACTCTACCCCTCCACAATCTACCGTAATTATAGCATAAATCGACAACCTTAACAATATTTTTTATATTGTTTTTACATTATATTTTACTACTTTTTCTTTAACTTCCTATAGATTATTACAGAGATTCCTAATGCTATTCCAATGATTCCTGTCAAAGTCAAGAAATTGGATAAACTAGTTCCCGTATTAGGTAATACTTTTTCAGCTTGGGTGCCTACTTCAATAATTTCATTTACAGGATCTACTTTTTCAAGACTCGGTTTGTTTTCTTTTACCTCTCCAGTATCTGGATTAAGATAATAAGTTGTCGTAATTGTTTCTCTACCTTTAACACCGGCTTGAACAATTTTTTCTTCACCTTTCTTTAAATCTTTATTTTCTCGTTTTTCAGTTTTAAATTCTGTTTCCCTAATTTCAACTTTGGGCTTAATCCCTACTGAAATAACTTCGTCTACCGGTTCAGTTTTTTCAACCTTTGGTTCATTTGCGGTCACTTCTCCTGTTTCAGAATTAAAACTATAGGTAATCGTGGTTGTTTCATGACCTTTGCTACCTTTTGTAACAACTGTCTTCTTACCTGCTTCTGACTCTTTATCCTCAACATATGTTGTTTTATAATCCAACTCTTTAGTTGTGACAACAGGCTTTGTTCCCACAGAAATAACTTCGTCTACAGATTCAGTTTTTTCAACCTTTGGTTCATTTGCGGTTGCTTCTCCTGTTTCAGAATTAAAACTATAGGTAATCGTGCTTGTTTCATGACCTTTACTACCTTTTGTAACAACTGTCTTTTTACCTGCTTCTGACTCTTTGTCTTCAACATATTTTGTTTTATAATCCAAATCTTTAGTTGTGACAACAGGCTTTGTTCCCACAGAAATAACTTCGTCTACAGATTCAGTTTTTTCAACCTTTGGTTCATTTGCGGTCACTTCTCCCGTTTCAGAATTAAAGCTATGAGTAACAGTGCTTGTTTCATGACCTTTGCTACCTTTTGTAACAACTGTCTTTTTACCTGCTTCTGAGTCCTTATCCTCAACATATGTTGTTTTGTAATCTAGTTCCTTAGCCGCAACAGCTGATTTGCTGCCTCTAGCTACTACTTTATCAACAGCTTCTTTGAGGACTTCCTCTTTTATAGATGGTTCATCTTTCGTTCGAACTCCTTTTTGAGTTACATAGGTTTTAGTAGTTCTTTTAACCCCTAGAACACCTTCAGTTAGAATTTTTTCTTGTCCAAACTCTAATTCAGGATCCTCTGTATAAACAGTCTTAAAAGCTATATCAGACTCTGAAACATCCACATCTTGCCCTTTTGTACCTTTTGCAATTACTTTATCAACGGCTTTTTTAAGGATTTTCTCTGTGACAGCTGGATCCCCTACACGTTTGCCTGATTGAGTAACATAAGTCTTTGTTATTTCTTTTTGACCTACAGTGCCTTCAGTTACAACTTTGGTCTGTCCAATTTCTAACTCAGGATCCTCTGTATAAGTTGTGTTAAAAGGAATGTCTTCTGTCTTCACCTCAACGTCTGATCCTTTAGTTCCTCTAAGAACAATGCGATCAACTTTAGGTTTTGTAATAGTAGTTGAAATAACCTTACCATCTTTTAGAGAAACCAATTGTGAACCCTCACTACCAGCTTGCTTTTCTTTCTCTTGACCAGCAGCCAGCGATGGATCCTCTTCATATTTGGTTTCAAAAGCAATTTTTTCAGGTCTGAGAGTATTGATTTTTTCATCTACTTTTTTACCATCTACTGTTACAGAACTGCGAATACTACGTTCTACAGACGGTGTACCAGTAAAGGTATAATGAACAGTATAAGAACCATTATCCAAATCACCTGACCAAGAAACGGTATTATTGGTGATAGTTAGAGGAGTTTTTTGACCATTAGGAGAAACTAGCTCTGCTGATGTTAATGTCAAATCTGCTTCAGGGATAATAGAGACTGTTCCTTTTTGTTTCACAGAAACTGTCTCTTCTTTGATTTCCTCAACAGCTGTTTTAGCAAACTGAGCATTAATTGCTTTTTGTCTTTCTGATTCATTCGTAGAGTAACCAGATATAAAAATATTATTATGACCTGCTGCCTTCATAGCTTCAACAGAGTAGCTACTCTCATTGGCATTATAGGTAACTGTATAGAATGTTTTAGCATGATTTTTTGCCCAATTCGCATATTGAACATCGATTTTTTCATCACCTTGCCACTCATCAGTAAACTGAATTGTCGAAACATAAGAGTTCTTTTTTCCGCTATAATTATTGTATATTTCTGAAAAATCTTTCCCTATACTATCTCCTGATACATTCCAGCCTTCTGTTTTGAATAAATCTTTAAACTTATAAGCAGCTGTGTCTCTCGAAAGAAAAGAAAGTTCCTTATTTTCTAATAAATTAATAAGATTTTTCTTATTCATCGGCTTTCCCGATGCAATTTCAGACCTTTTAGCTTTATAAGAATCTTTAAAATTCATATCATAACTAAACAACCAAATTTGATCTTCATCAGACATTGTTGAAACCAATGACTTCAAATCTGAAAACATTTTAGTGATATTACTGTTATTCGAAGGTGAAAAATCTAACAAAACCAATAAATCCATAGGCTTTATCTTCTTCTCTGTAGTTCGATTGATTTCTTCTCTAGACTTAGCCGTAAAAGTTAGAGTATTACCATTTACGTTACTATTCTCTTGTGCATAAACCTTTGTGGTCTCTACAAACGGTGTAACAACTTCAACTAAATTCGCAAATCCTAGAACTGTTAGCCCTAAGATTACACTACAACTCTGTTTCCATTTTCTCATAATTTTTTAACCTATTCTTCCTTCTTTTTTCGCATAGATAAAGCTAAAGCGATTGTTCCCATAGCCATTCCAAGAAGAGCTAAATTGTTGGAACTACTCATACCAGTATTAGGCAATTCCACTTTTGAAACTTCTTCTTTTGGTTCCTCGGATTTCGGTTCTTCTTTCTTTGGTTTGACTTCTTCTGGAGTATGAGTCACAACTGTATTAGATACAACTTCCACACCATTAACCGTATGACGATATGTATTTTCTACTGTTCCTGCTTGAATACGTGTCATTTGTAGGTAAGCTTCTGCTTGAAATACTGAAGTTTCTAAAATCGACTTCAAGAAAGCATCATCAAAGCTAATATCTACTTTTCCTTTAGCCTTGTCTACTACCTGACTAGTATACTTAGTTAATTCATCACCAGCTTTAAATTTTTGGCCATCACTTGTTTCAAAATCTACAGTCGCAAACACTTGATAAATACCTTGATACTCATCATGTGTTTCATCATAATCATCGCTAAACTTGTACTCAAACAACTGCTCCGAGCGATCCTTTGGTATCAGGGAACCAACTAATTTATAATTAAATGTTTGATTTAACTTAAGCTCTTTTCCATCCAAACTTTCTTTGCTTAAATGGTCAATCACTACATCTTTCTTAGGTTCAATCTTCGGAACATTATTGACTACAGTTTCAGTAACATAAGCCATACCAAAATCAACCTGATAAGCTGTATTCTCATACTTACCACCTGTTTGACCCAATTCCTTCTTAACAGTCATTGGATTGGTAATGGTCAGAACTTCTCCAGTTTGCACGTAGGTCTTGTAGAACTCTTCTGGATTCTCTGCCTCGAATACTTGAATCGCTCCTTTCGGAGTGAAATTACTAGACTTCAGGGCTTCTTGGACACCTGATGGTGCCTTATCCAGACTCTCATAAAGAGCCATTTTCAAACCTTTAACTACTTGCCCTTTAGAATCCGTCACTTGTACACTGTCTTGATTGATCGTAACAGCTTCTTCTGGGTAATCATCAACGATATAGAACCCTTTGCCAATACGGTCTTTATCTGCTTCAATGCCCTTGTATTGGCTATAATCTGCCGTTACCTTGTAGTAGTTGACAGATCCTGCCAAGACCTGTTTTCCATCGATGTTCACGCCTGCTTTATTCAGATTCTTCTTGGTAGGTTTCGCAGTAGGAACATTATTTACGACTGTTTCCGTGATATAAGCTGAACCAAAATCAAGCTGATAGGCTGTATTCTCATACTTACCACCTGTTTGACCCAATTCTTTCTTAACAGTCATTGGGTTGGTAATGGTCAAAACTTCTCCAGCTTGCACGTAGGTCTTGTAGAACTCTTCTGGATTCTCTGCCTCGAATACTTGAATCGCTCCTTTCGGAGTAAAATTGCTAGACTTCAGAGCTTCTTGTACGCCTGATGGTGCCTTATCTAGACTCTCATAAAGAGCCATTTTCAAACCTTTAACTACTTGCCCTTTAGAATCCGTCACTTGTACACCATCTTGATTAATGGTAACAGCTTCTTCTGGATAATCATCAACGATATAGAACCCTTTACCAATACGATCTTTATCTGCTTCAATGCCCTTGTATTGGCTATAATCTGCCGTCACCTTGTAGTAGTTGACAGAGCCTGCCAAGACCTGTTTCCCATCGATGTTCACGCCTGCTTTATTCAAATTCTTCTTGATTGGTTTCGCAGTAGGAACATTATTAACGACTGTTTCCGTGATATAAGCTGAACCAAAATCAAGCTGATAGGCTGTATTCTCATACTTACCACCTGTTTTGCCTAATTCTTTCTTAACAGTCATTGGATTGGTAATGGTCAGAACTTCTCCAGTTTGCACGTAGGTCTTGTAGAACTCCTCTGGATTCTCTGCCTCGAATACTTGAATCGCTCCTTTAGGAGTGAAATTGCTGGACTTCAAGGCTTCTTGGACGCCTGATGGTGCCTTATCTAGACTCTCATAAAGAGCCATTTTCAAACCTTTAACTACTTGCCCTTTAGAATCCGTCACTTGTACACCATCTTGATTGATGGTAACAGATTCTTCTGGGTAATCATCAACGATATAGAACCCTTTGGCAATACGGTCTTTATCTGCTTCAATACCCTTGTATTGACTATAATCTGCCGTTACCTTGTAGTAGTTGACAGAGCCTGCTAAGACCTGTTTCCCATCAATGTTCACGCCTGCTTTATTCAAATTCTTCTTGGTTGGTTTCGCAGTAGGAACATTATTAACGACTGTTTCTGTTTGATAACCGTTACCAAAATCAACTTGATAAGCTGTATTTTCAAATGATTTCCCTGTATTTCGCAGTTCTTTCTTGGTTACCATTGGATCAATAATTGTAACCGATTTTCCTGATTTAATATACTGGTTAAAATAGGCTTCTGGATCATCCACTAAAAATACTTGGAAAGCACCCTTAGGCTTAATTTCAGAACTAGCAAGAAAAGCTTTTACCTTATCATTATCAACGGCATCTATAGAATCATACTGATACACTGAGATACCAGCAACTTCTTGTCCTTCGCTGTCAATATAACGAATATCCGATTGATTAATCGTAACAGCCTCTTCTGGGTAATCATCAATCGCTCCGAATCCTTTTAAAATAGTAGATGAATCTGCCTTCATCCCCTTATATTGATCATAATCCAAGGTAATATGGTAGTAGTTTGTCGAACCAGCTAGAACTGGTTTACCATCAATGATAACTTTATCCTTATTGTAATTATGTTTAAGAGGTTGAATTAAATTATTATTCGGATTGTTAGGATCATTCGGTTTACCAGGTGTTGAAACCTGAACAATGTTTGAATAACTTTCGTACTTATTATTAATTTTTAATTGGAAGTTATTCTTATAGGTTGCACCATCATTCGTTACTTTACCAACTAAAATTGGAGCTGGTACTTGTACTTCCTTACTTAAATCTTGATTAAGCTTAGATTTCAAACTTTCTAAGCCTTTCACCCGAACAATATGGCTCGATTCGTCATAAGTTAATTCAAAATCTGAGCTAACTTTTTTTGATGCTTCAACATCTAACACAAAACCTGAAGGCAAGGCATCCACAATTTCAAAGTCTGTAATAGCTTCACGATTAGCTGGAAGAGGCTTAGTTGTTAATTCCCACTGGACCGTTGAAAGTTTAGGTACATAACTTTTATCAATAGATTCACCAGAAGAATTTTTTACAAATTTTTCTAGACCAGGCATTGCCTGTAAACGTGCATATCTAACCCTTACTGTTGGAGGAGATAGTAATGAGGGGATCTCTTTTTCCTTTGGCTCCTCAGGTTTAGGTGGGAGTACATCTTCAGTTTTTCCAGTTGGAGAATTGGGTGGAGTAGTTTCCTTCTCATAGGTTGGCTCAGTGATACGCTTGATAGGTGTAATACTTTTCAACTCCGCCCCCTCCCCAAGAATTGTGAAAACAACGTTTTGAACATTTCCACTCGCATTCTCTGCATCCCATTCAGCGGGAGTTCTTCCCTCTGTTGATCCAGGAGATGATATGTGAAGGTACGTTAAACTAGAACCATACCCTACTGAAGCAAAGGATCCCTTAGGAATATCCGAGGTATCATTAACACCATTTTCTATTCCCTTCATAACGCGACCATCAAAATCCAAACCTGAACCACTTGGATTAAGAACCATTCCACGACCAGACGAGCCATAACTCAAATTTGAACCTTGACCCCAATCTACATCGGTAATCACTGTTCCAATTAAAAGGGAAACAGGAGTTGTCGTACCTTCAATGTAAAAATCAAAAATCAACTCTAAACGTGTATGATTATTATATACAAAATAAAGACTACCACCATCTCCACTCTTGAGGTAGATATCTGGATCTGTCACAGGAACACCATTTCGAACTTCTCCCTGATAGTCTCCTAAATCCGAAACCATGACTTTGGCCATAATCTTTCTACCATCTGTCAACGTCCCAATATTATGAATATAAAATGTATCTCCAAATGTTGGAGATTTAATTACATCATAAGTTCCCGTAATATCCTTACTAACTCGAGTTCCTGTACCTCCTGTTACATAGGTATCTGCATGATAACCTAAAAAACCACTCATACTTTCTACTGGTAGATTATCATCTGGTACTACTGTAAAATTATGATAATAGTCTAAACTTCCCCTACCAGCTGAATTGTATCCTCCATAAACTTTGAAACCTGTTTCAGATCCAAATAAAGGCTTGCTTGTTTGAATTGCCTCTCGTTCAGCTTTAATAGTTGCTAGCTTCTTTGTATAGTCTGTCAAAGAGCTTTCATAAGCTACTCTCTTGGCTTCATTTCGTTTTCGGATTTCTGCATTCTCTTGATTAATACGATCTGTTTCTGCCTGATTCTCTCGTTGATTTTTTTCATTCTCTGCACGAATAGCAGCATTCTTCTGATTAATTCGATTCACTTCATCCTGATAAGAAGCTAAATCCTTTTGATATTGTTCCTTCTTCGCAGTATTTTCATCTTGGATTTTCTTTCGGTTCGTTTGATTTTGTCTTTGATCTTCACGATATTTTTCAGTAGCTTTCTCAATACTATCTGCTTGTGTGCGATAATCACTTTCGACTTCCTTTTGCTTTTTTTCCAACTCAGAGGCTGTACTTGCAGTTCCTTTATCTACTACAGAATCAAATTCCACCTTCAATCCAGCTTCTTGTGCCTTTCGAATAGTTTCATCTAAACTGGAATGAGAAAAAGAAATTTCTATCCTTCCTATTTTTTCTTCACTCTTTCCTTGATTTTCAGTAGAAATACTGCTTGGACTCGTCTGGGCATAAGGCGCATTTGTGGCCTTATTTTCAGTTCGTTCATCTGCCATAACTGGACTTATCATACTTAAAGCTGCTAAACCTAGTATCACTCCACAAGTTCCATAAATTTTTGATTTCCGAATAGATCCATATGTTTTTGTTTCTCTTACTCTGTGCATTCTATCTCCTTATCTAAAATATCAATCAATATAAAACCTCAAATGTTGGCGCCCGAGGCCTCTTATAATATAAAATCATCTCTTTCCTTTCCAATAGAAAAAAGCCAGCTTTCACTGACTTTTCTATACAATATTGTAATGAATTTTAAGAAATCCACTTACCAGAATAATCTAAACGATAACCGCCAATCGTCTCATTTTGTGCCATCTTACCATCTGCTGTTAAATAATACCAAGCACTTCCGTCTTTGAACCATTGATTTTTCAGATAACTTCCATCTGCTTTGAGATAGTACCACGCTTTATAGCTGGAATCGTATAGCCACTCACTTTGTGCCATTTTTCCATCTGACTTAAGGTAGTAGTTTCCTTGCCAACTATTTTGTGCATAACTTCCATCTGACTTGAGATAGTACCAAGCTTTATAGTTGGAATCGTATAACCACTCACTTTGTGCCATTTTTCCATCTGACTTAAGGTAGTAACTTCCTTGCCAACTATTTTGTGCATAGCTTCCATCTAACTTGAGATAATACCAAGCTTTATAGTTTGTATCATAAATCCATTCATTACGTGCCATCACACCATTTGATTTGAGATAATAGTTTCCCTTCCAACCACTGACAAGAGCTTTTCCTGCATGATCAAAATAATACCAATAACTTCCATCTTGTTTCCATTGGTCATGCAAATCAGATGTGTTTTCAATCGGTTTAATGGGTTCTGCTTTCTTAGAATTATTTTCTTCTACAGTACTTTTACCCGTCTGGTTCTCCAGCTTACTTTTTAAATCTTGATAAATTTTCTCTTTATTTTTGTAATCATTTTCTAATTTTTTTACAGCCTGATAACGATTTGAAGATCTTGGATCCGTTACTGAAGCTGTACTAAAATTAGATTTCGTTGCTCGATTAATATTTTCCTGAGAAATAGTGATGAAATGAGCAGAGCTTACTGAGGAAAGACTAGAAAACGATAATCCAAAATAATCTTTACTTGATGGATTCCCCCAGTTCAATCCTGCAATTGCTTGAGCATGGCCCCATTCTGTCCCACCGACCATAAATTCAACCATACCATCATAAATAGCCTCTTTCAATTGAGACTTAGTAGCTGTTTTAAAACCAGGTAGACGAGAAGCTAGATTTTCATAATTTTGCCCACCTTTTAGCTCTGATTCTGCATTAGATGTAGGTAATCCATACTCTCTCGCCACACGATTGATTCCAGTTGCATCATGTCCTGAACTTCCTGAGATATTCATTTTATCCCATCCCCAGTTATCTTGAACATATGCTTTCGCCACCTTATCCGCAAAATCAATCGCCGAGCTAGAAACACTGACACTAGGTGTCCCAACCTGAGAACGAACTTGGTTAATTAAATCTTGGGCAAAAAATGACAACTCCTGACGAACAACTAGCGGTAGAGTGTTGACATCAAAATACTCCCCTTGATCAACTGAATCTTTTTGGAACTTGTGCTGATTTTTCAATTGAGCACTCTCTGACTCAAGAATATACTGTGCCTTATCACGTTCAGTCTGGCTAATATTAAAATCAGAAAAAGCCGTCTTCAAAGCCTTTATATACTTATCGCTCAGTGTAATCGTATTGCTAGGTGCAGATGATAAAGCATTGTCATAGATACTTTTAGCTTGTTCATATTCTCTTTTAGCTTTAATCAATTCACTTTTTAAATTCTCTACTTGACTGCTTGTTGTACTATTCGCATACACAGGTTGACTATTTCCTAACCCAAGCAACGTTACGCTGGCAGTTGTTGCCAAGATAGTTGTTCTCAATTTCATAATCTTATCTCCTTTTTGTTTGAAAACGTTCTTAAAATATTTATTTTATACTTTTATTTTACCATTTTTAGAGGTTTTTCTCAATTTTTTCTTGATTTTCATTCATCTATCCGCTTAATCAAAGATAGGACATTTAGAACCGTTCAGATTTCCTCTCCTTGATGAAACAGATAGATGAGGCTCTATCTGTTTAATGCTTCGTTGGACGATGATATCCTTTACCAGTCAGCAGTAAACGATTAGTATTTCCTTGTTTAATGCGTCTAGCCACTAAAACATCACCTCGTTTGATGGTACGAATCTCTTTATAAATTTTTGAATATTCTACAATCATCCAAACTGTTTCTAGTTTACCTGCTAGATATCCTTTTTTAGGTACCAAACCATATCTGCTGGTTAATTTGATTTCATCGCCATTATCAAGTCTTGCGGTTGCATTTCCTTGATTTCCTAAGCGTCTAAGGTCAGCTAAAGTGACCTCTGTAACTAATTTTGATTGATTCATCTTATCTCCTCCTTACTGAATCAAGGCTGATTTACAGCCATGCCGAGGTATGACGTACATACCTGCTGTATTTTTTACACACGGTTTTAAGTCTAGAAACCGCAAACTCCTTCAGCTTAGGCTTTGCCTGCTTTTACGTGGTGGAACAGCACTAGATATCCTTTTCTAGCCTACACACCGCCCTTGTTCTTCTTTTTATGCTTAGTTCCGCTAATCAGGACAGTGGGGGTATTCAATTTTCAAAGGTCAAAAGTAGTTTACTGACTTGCTTAGGTCAAGGTTGAATACTATACAATAGCTTTATTTTGTCCGATAAGTTATCTTCTTCACCCATCGAGGATTGATAGAAAACGGAGGAGTCGCTGATGTAAAATTCATACTTGCTCCTTTTCCAAATGAACTTGATACCAATTTTACTAGTTCCTCCAAGTTGGAAGTGATAGTAATACTTTCTACCGCTTTATCAAAATACTCTACAATCATTTCAATCTCTTGAACTGGTTGGGGAGGTGTAGCCTTCACAGCTTGTATTCTGTTAATTCTATCTTGATGATTAAACAATCCCATAAAATCAACTCTCTTTCTTTTAACAAGTCACAGTGTCTTTAGACAACTCAGCTAAAAAATGATTCAGTTTAATCTCTGATAGTTTGTCTGGATAATAATGTGCAACCACACTAGGACACTCTTCAGGAAATTTTCTAGCATACTCACTTTGTCCTGATAGCTCAAGGAAACCCTGTTCTTTTTCAATGAGTAGAGCCATCTTCCAAAAACGAATCATCATTTTGTAGAAGTAGGCTGGGACATTCTGGATTGGTTTTCCTTCAGCCTCTCCGGTTTTGATTTTAAAAATCAATTTATCAAGCTCACGCTCAAGATCTTGCAGCCAAACCTCTCCATAAATTTCCTGATCAGCTAAGAGGTTGTTGTAATTCTTCTCAACTTGGCGTTTTGCTTGATAGATTTTATTTTCAAGAATTTTTGCATCTTTTCCAAACATACTGAGTTTCTGAACTAGTTGAGGAGAAAGAAAACCATGTTGCCCCATTTTAAATGCTTCAGAAATTGATAAATCAGATAAAGGAGATTCGTTCTCGTATCGATTAGTATCGTTAGATAATTCAGTCTCGTTATTCTCAGTATCATTAGCGTGTCGTTTCGACATTTTTTGACATGTCGTTCTAACATTTCCTTGATTTTTTTGGAAGTGTCGTTTTGACATTTCCGCCGTTGCCGATGGGTGGGAGTGAATTTCTTCAGCAGGGAGAACTTGATAGTCAATATTGCCCAAGTACAGTAGATTAGGCTTATTCAAACCTTGTCGAACCTCTTCTAAGAGGCCATATTCTTGGAGCTCTTTTTTTAGTTTAATAACTTTTTTATTACCATAGCCTAAAATTTCTTGAAGTTCAGTAATTGTATAAATCAGATAGACATCTCCATTTTTATCAATCCAGTTATTTCTAAGAGATAGTTCAAAACGATCTTTCAAGATAGCGTATGTAAATTTAGCATCTGTACTCATCGGTTTATAAAGTGGCGATTCAACAAATATTTTTGGTATTTTATAAAATCTTTCACTTGATTGAATCTGGCTTGCAGAAATTCGCTTCATACTAAACACCTACTTTCAACAAAAACTGACCAGTATCAGAAAACTGAAACAAACCAAATTCCTCTAGCTCTTTCAAAATTAAATGTGCTCTCGTTCTTGTCATATTTTGTGACTTCATAATTTCTTTCAATACTAGGTCACGTGATTGTTGCGCTTGTCTTGTCATTGGGTTATCCTTTCTTATCAGCAGCTGATGGTGATTTATTCACAGCTATATCATAATGTATAATGAGAAATTCTATTTTAAAGGGACAATCAATAAATTATCGAACTATTTCCTTTATCTGTTTGATAGTATCTCTTTCCTTTTTATCAAGTTCTATGTATTCCTGTAGAAGTTTTGCCCTTTTTTCACTGATAGAATAAAGTTCTTTAACTAACTCTATCGATATTGTTGCGTTTGGTTTATTAGCCATAGAGTTCTCTTCATAACCAAGTAGATATGGGATAGACACTCCGAAGTATTCTGATAGAATTTGCGCATTTTTAGCATTTGGACTTCTACTCCCTTGATTGTAATTTCCGAGAGTAGAGTAGCCTATACCTGTAGCCTCACTTATCTCCTTCAGGGATAACCCTCTATCTCTAGCAAGTGACTGGAATGGAGTCATCTTTTTTCTTCCATCAATACTAAAACCATCATCAAGACCTAGTAAGTAAGGTACGGACACTCCAAAGTATCCTGCAAGAATTTTTGCATTTTCTATACTAAGATTTGTTTTTCCATTTTCATATTTCCCGTATTGAGACTGGTTAGTATTCAAAACTTTTGCTAAGTCAGCTTGAGTTAGCAATTTTTCTTTTCTTAGATTTTTAAGCCTATTAGACATAACTACTCCTCATATATATTGTGTTATAATAATTTTCGGTAGGTGGTCATGGAGGTGACATGCTAAACAAAAATAATAACCAAACTCATTACGGACATGGAAATCAATACATCGATCAAAGTATTACAACAAATATATTTTTAACATACGGTGATCCTCAACCTAGTAGCTCATCAGATAATTCAGGTATGTGGATTATCATTTTTCTAGTAATTACACTATCTCTAGGAAACTTACTTCTAGGTTTTATTCAAGAACATAAACAAGTAATTACTATGACTCAAATCATTCTACTTATCGTTGTCAATTGCTATGTTTATTTCAAATCAAAAGACATGAAGCTACTAATCACTGAAATGGTTCCTTCTGTCCTAAGTACTCTAACGACAATATTCTCAGTTAGTAATCAAATCCCAGCTAATTTTCAATCAATATTGGATAAGATGAGTACAAATCCCGATTTATCCTCTTGGAAAACTGCTGTAAATAGTTTTTTCAGTAGCTTAATACCAAAAGCTTTCGAACTTTTATCGTATTATCCTAGCTATAATATAGTTCTTACCGCTTTCTATATCATTCTGGTCCTATCAACCATTCTTAGTCCTTTGTTGATTGGATTTAATGCATTCTTTAAGAAATCTATTAAGAACTCTCTCACTTATGTATTCACTATCGCCTATTGGATTTTTTTCTTTGTTTTAAAAATGATTCAATAACCGTACAGCAATAAATTAAGGCGGTTACAGTTAAACTAATTAGTATTAAGGACAATAAAGTTTGACCTCCACCTACCAACCTAATCATAAACAAAGCGTAACCTAAAAAAGTATACATGGTCACTTTAGTAAATATTTTTACTAATGGTTTCATTTGTTTCCTCCTTAACCTGGTTAGATGCCAGGTTTTTTGATATTAACAAAGTATAGAATTAAGATATATCATTTATTTTCCTATTCATCAAATCGAAAATCATTACATCTCTAGTCAAACTTGAGAAGTTTGTTTGGTGTTGTTTCATATGTAATCCTTTCTTTAAGTAAGCCACTTTATATTCATACTTGTAGTAATTCTTCTGATAGCAGCCTAGTCTCTTTTGCCTGTTCAAAACCAGCAATATAAGCCTCATAATCAACTTCAATTTCTATTTTTAGGCTTCTACTCTCTAATTTACCCATACGTAGTCGTTGTTCTTCCAAAACTTCTGCTGGGATTTTTACCATCAAACCAAATTCTTCTGATGATTGAGCCTGGTCCTGAAAACGTTGATCTATTCCGTTTAAGAAACCTAGTAAGTACGATTTCTTATAGTCTTTCCATCTTGCTCTTGAGACTGTAGGGAAAAGTCGTTTCAGTCGATATTTAAGGTATAAGAGCGCACCTTCGTAAACCTTACTACAAAATTCAGCATCAGATTGATATCCAAAGAAAATTATCTGTGTGATGCCATCTTCGTGAAGTCGTCTTCTTATCGTTTTACATCTAAAATTTTCACCTAAAATACCTGCCAACTTTTCTTGCCACCATGGAAGTCTATATTCCCATGTTCCTATTGTTTCACCAATATCTTTTTGAGTTTTACTATTCGTTAAATCATTCATAGAAAGATTATGCTTCACCATAAGTCTTTGAGCCATAAGAAGTGCAGTCTGCCCCTCTTCATCGTTTGGTGCATCGTAAGCTAATTCTAAAAGGTTTTGTATCTTCTCAATAATTTTATTATCCATATCAATCCACATGTTTATACTTTCTAGATAAGGAACTAGCGTAATGTTTTGAATCATTAACCTTTGCATTATAAAAAATCATATTATCCCCAATAATTTCTTGCCATTTAGGAATCTCCTCGCGATAAATGCGATTAAGTCCATAAAAGTTCCTTACAATAAATCTAACAGCTCCAATATGATCTCCTAAACCAACCACACACAACACATCATGTTCCATATCATATACCCAATGACTTTTTGAATTTGTCAGTATTTCCCAAGCAAATTCCCAATCTCTCTCTAGCCAATCATGCCCTGGTCTGTAATAAACTTTTGTCTGACAAGATTCATCATTAAATCCATAAAAACAGTGGCTACACAGCGTTCTGTTTTTATCTACCCACCAACAAGGACCATACTTTTCATTGATGCAAGGTGTAACCCAGTTGCAAGAACATCGTCTACAAATTCCAGTCTCCATGCTTTACTCCTTCCTACACATATCCCATCAATTCTGGATTAAATTCTAGAGTCAACCATAAGGCTTCATCCTGAGTCAATTGGCTAGTTTGTCCCCATGTTTCATCTCTTGCTCTTCTGGAGTAAGGATAACTGCCATGTTTATTTCTAGGCTTTAATTCATGAATAACATCGTCTTTAATAACTTCCCAAAGTAGACTAGAGGGCTTATAATAATAACCGTCTCCAAGCCAAACTCTATTGAGTTCATCGTATACAGATACTTTTTCATCAGAATTTCCTTCAGGGATACAATCAACCATATTTTCATTCTTATCAAGATCTATTACATCGAAAATTTCTAGCGAATCAATATCCATAACAATTTCAATATTATCTGACATTTTTTCTCCTTTCCTTAATTTTGGCAACGAAAAAAGAGAACGAATTTCCTCGTCCTCTACATACATTTATATGTTTATTGCATTTCTCAAAACTCTAGACACTTACTGGAAAAATCTTATTTGACTCTGTAGAAAAAGATTGAGCATTCCCATGTGCGTGAAATGCTATTAATTAAATGAATCTATTTCACTTCTAGTCTACACGATATAAGAATTGTTCTGGTTTATTATGTACTGGAAATGAAGCACGATAGATGATTCTATCTTTACTAATATCCGAAGCGTCTGATATTATTCCATCCATAGATGTCTCATCAGGTATTCTAACTCCTGCTGGTATGAATTGAATAAAGACTCCAAAAGATGGACCTGAATAGCGAGCTCGTAGAAACTCATTTACTATTTCTGATTCTGCAACTTTAACTGTAAACTGTTCTGGAGCCACTAACCCATCCTTGCTAAAGACTAGGTCTTCTCCTCCGTGACCATTACTCCATCTTCCTTCAATACTAGAGAAATCTCCATTTTTTATGGCGTTAATATCCATTTTCCCAGAAGTATGTTGGTTTGTTGAAGATGATGTCTCAGCTGTCCCCTTATCTGCACTTGCTCCTCCAGGAATCTTATCTGAAACAGACTTCCAACTTAGGGTTTCTAGAGAAATAGGCGAACCGACACCAAGATCTGCTAACTCTTGAGCTTCCTTGGCCTTCACCAAGGACTGGCCATCCTCACTAAATTGATAGTGGACATAGATGTGACTCGTTGCTGTACCAGCCCCACGATAAAGCAGAGAATTGTCTGGCAAAATACCGACTGTCATTCTCTCACCAATCTGGTCTAAACGATTTTCTTGATTGGTCAGACGGATCACCTTTCCATCTTTCAAAGTACGGATATCAAGCAAACTCTTTTCGCCACTCTTCATTTCAAGAGCAAGCAAGAGTTCATCCACTCCGTCGTTATTCAAATCTGTATTGTGGTAAACCACATCTGTGTAAAAACCTTGAGAAGACTTCACTTGACTAGCCAAAGGATTGACCTCCATACCTGTAGGAAAGATACCTTTGGTTACTTTTTCATAGTCATCGAGAACCTTGTTATATTGGCTGTAATCTATCTCTGGTGTCGCTACAGATGTATCTGATGTTGAAGCAGATGGTGTTTCCGAGCTTTTGTTCCAAGGTAGATACTGACAGCCTCCCAAAACCAGTGTCAGTAAAAGCGTTGTGGCTAATAAAAACTTTTTCATATTACTCCCTTATCTAAGAGAAAGGAACCAGCCTGTGCTAATTCCTTTCACTATTTTTATTTTATTTAACCCACTTACCTGATTCATCCACTTGATAACCATCTGGGGTACGTTCGTTGACTGCCATCTTACCATTTGACTTGAGATAATAGTCACCTACCCATGTGTTACGCGCATAGCTACCTTCTGATGTTAAGTAGTAGTATGAATCATAGTTCTTATCAAAAATCCACTCTTTTGTAGCCATCTTGCCATTTGATTTAACATAATAACTATCAACCCAAGTACTGTAAGAATAGCTTCCCTCAGACGTTAGATAATAGTAGGCACCATAGTTCTTATCAAAAATCCACTCACTCTTAGCCATGTAACCACCTGATTTAAGGTAATAGTTTCCTATCCAAGAATTTTGGACAAAGTTACCTGAAGCATCTAGGTAGAAGTAGGAATTATAGTTTTTATCGAAAATCCACTTACTAGTGACTTTAGTGCCATTCTGGTAGTAGGATAAACCTGACCAACCAGATTGAACCCTATTAGAAGTTGATTTTGGACTTTGATTAGTTTTAGAATTTCCAACTGATCTTGTACTTTCTACAGCTTGTGCATTATCAACCAGTTTAGAATTCTCTACTGGCTTAGAACTCTCTGCTACCTTAGAACTCTCTGCTGGCTGTGTAGTTAAACTTGCTTCATCTTTTACATATTTTCCATCTTTAACAGTAATAAGATTTGACCTTCCTAAAAACTTTTGACCCCTTAGATACTGATGGCTAAATTCAAAGTAATACTTCCCATCTGGTAACTTTTCAAACTTATTAACACTTACATGCTTAGAAGGTACATAATAAAAATCTTTCTCAAGCCCTTTCTCTTTGCTCACTTCACCAAATTCTGGACCTCTATAGCCCCAAACTTGTTCATGTGTATCGGCACTAAATAACGTGGGAACGATATCTTCAGACTCTTCCAAAAAAGGAGTCGCCTTAATTTTTAAGACAAGATGCTTATCCCCAAGCACTTCTGCTTTTACATCAAGAGAAGCCTGAGTTGTGTCAGCCTGCACCGTTTGTGCTGAAAAAGGTAGAACTCCTGCTGTGTCTACAAGAGAGACAAGACCAAATGTTGCAGCCGCTAGGCTTGTTACTAAAACTGTTTTTGACTTCATCATCAAAGATCTCCTTTAAATTTTTATTGTTTACGGTTACAGTATAGCATGCTATTTACCTTATTTACGAAAAGCGTATTTATATTTACCTTTATTGAACAATTACCCCCCCCCCCCGAAAAAGCGTAACTATATTTACTTTTTTCTAAAAATTCCCTTAAAAACTGGTAGAATTATGATAGAATGGAAAAAAGGACTTGAGGAGATTTAGGATGCAAGATGAAAGTGTGTATGGATTAGTCTATAAGGCCATCCGTGAGGAGAGAGGATTTACACAGAAGGAAGCTGCTGGGTCTACAGTGACTCCTCATTTTTTACGTCAGTTTGAGCAAGGGAAATCTCGAATAACCATTCAAAAATTTGAAGAGATTCTATCTAATATTGGAATTGATAAAGAAACCTTTGATAGTCTCAAAACTCAGATGTTTCCAACGGAATTTCATAAATTACAGGCTCAGGTTGCTGATTTAGCCTATAAGCGTGAATTTAAAAAGATCCTTAGTTTTATTAATCAACCCATGGAAAATCCTGGGATCGCTGAACACTATGTGATTGCCAATCGTGTAGTCAATAAATTTGCTATCGCAAACATCATCGGCGATTCTTTTCTGACTCCAAAAGATTATCAAGAACTAGAATATATCAAGAACTATTTGAGCGAATTGGACGACTGGAACAAAATTGAGGTCAATATCTTTTCATCTATCCTGCCTCACTTTTCAATCGAATTTTTAGACTACAGACTCTACCACTTATTAGATACTCTCAAAAAACAGACTGAATACCATTCAATCCGTACTGCTGACTACTATATCGCCTGCTTAAGAACTGCTATCAAGCATTACTCTGTCAATGGCTACTATGATAAGGCTGAGAATTTAGCGGTGAAGACTCTGGAAGTAATTAATGCCTTCCCTCTATTGAGTACCAAGATGATAGAAATGATTAATCTTTCCATGGAACGAGCTAATAATTTTCTCAGACAGGATGACGTCAGAGGACTAGAACTTGCAAAACACATTTTTGCTAGTCTCGATAACTTTGAAAAAATTTATCCAAATCAACTTTTGACACGAATGAGAGAAGACTTCTTTGCAACTGTCACACAACTCAATCACACTGGGCAACCTTTAGACATCTAGTCTAGAAATCAAAAAAAGCTTGAGGAATCTTGTATTTCCTCAGGCTTTTCTTATCCTTTAAAAGTCACAATAGTCGCACCACTACCTCCAGCATTTTGTGGGGCATAGCCGAAACTCTTGACATGCTTGTTTCTTTGTAGGTATTTGGTGACACCTTCACGGATAACACCTGTTCCGATACCATGGATGATATCAACTTGAGCCATATTGTTAAGCAAAGCTTGGTCGATAAAGGCATCTAGCTCATTCATGGCTTCTTCATAACGTTTGCCTCGAAGGTCCAGTCTTGCTTGTGGGCCACGACCAGAAGTCCGTTTCACAACATTGACCTGTTTCTTCTTGACTTGCTTTTCTTGCTGGGCTTGAACAAGGTCAAATTCTTTTTCTTCCAAGGTCATCTTAATCAGACCGACTTGGGCTTCCCAGCGGCCGTCCTTAAGCTGACTTGTCAAAGTACCACGCTGACCGTAACTGAGAACCACGATATCATCTCCCACCTTGGGAGCTCGTTTTTTCTTGGCCTTTTGAAGGACCTTGTTTTTAGACAAATCTACTTTTTCAGGAGCCAATTTTTTCAACTTGGCCTTGGCTTCAATGATTTCATGGGGTTTGAGCTGGGACTTACTATGGAGATTTTTGAGAATCTGATCACTCTCACTGAGGGCCATGTCCACAATCTCAGTAGCCTGTTCACGCGCCTTATTAAGCTCCGTTTCCTTTTCACGATTGAGTTCGTTGTAAAGTTTTTTGAGCGCACGGTTCATCTTGAGATTTTCTTGCTCCACCTCACGGATATTGTCCAAGCGTTTACGGCTTTCCAGCGTCTGCTCTTCCAGTTGCTCAATAATCCGATTGACATCATTGTCCTGATTGACCTGCTGGCTGGCATCCCCTACGATGACTTCAGATAGGCCTAGACGTTTGGCAATTTCGAAGGCATTGCTTCGGCCAGGCACACCCTGCATAAAGCGATAGGTAGGGCGAAGAGTTGCAGTATCAAACTCCATGCTGGCATTTTGCACAAAGGCTGTCTCAATACCGTAGGCCTTGAGTTCCGGATAGTGGGTCGTCGCCATGGTCTTGACTTGACGTAGGCGAAGGTCCTCCAGAATAGCCATGGCAAGAGCAGCTCCTTCTTGAGGGTCTGTACCAGCTCCCAACTCATCCAAGAGTAAGAGTGAATGTTGATTGACCTTGCCAAGAATATCCACAATATTGGTCATGTGGCTAGAGAAGGTAGACAAGCTCTGCTCAATAGATTGCTCATCCCCAATATCAGCAAAAATTTCTTCAAAAATACCAACACGACTTCCCTTATCAGCTAAAATCGGCAAGCCTGACTGGGCCATGACCTGCGTCAATCCCAGAGTTTTGAGCATGATGGTCTTCCCACCTGTATTAGGACCTGTAATGACAATCGCTGTTAAATCTTGACCAAAATGGACATCATTTGCGACGGCATTTTTGACCAAAGGATGGCAGACATGGAGCAGTTGAATCTCTTGATTTTCTGATAGCTGAGGAACGACTGCTTGCCTTTCTTGGATAAAGCAAACCTTGGCACGAATCAAGTCCAGATGGCCGATAATCCAGGCGTCATTGGCAATATCAGCCGCATGAGGGCGGACACGTTCAGAAATTTCTTGGAGAATGCGAAGCATTTCATAGCGCTCATCTGCTCGTAAACTGGCAATTTCTTCGCTCAGTTTGACCACCTCACGGGGTTCGATATAGACGGTATTTCCACTAGCAGAAATATCATGAACAACACCTGCAATCTTATTGCGGTAGGTGTTTTTGACTGGTAAAACCTGACGGCCATTTCTGCTGGCAACAATCCCTTCTGTCAACATCTGCGCTTTTTTCTTGAGCAAGTCTTGCAAGACATCGCGTACCTGACTCTCGCTATCATGGATTTTTCGACGGATGCGCGCCAATTCTTCACTGGCAAAGTTCTCAATGAAACCTGCATCATTAAAGGCTTGGAGATTTCCTTGTAATTGCGGAAAATCATGTAATTTCTCAAACCAAAGGGCTAATTCTGTCAAGCTAACATTTTCTAGATTAGCATAAAAACTTTGAAGCTCTCGGCTGGCAAGAAGCACGCGCTTCAAGAGTAGGAACTCCTCGATATTGAGATCCGCCCCCATCTCCAACCGCTTGCAGACTCCTGCGATTTCCTTGGTTGCGAGAATGGTAAAATGCGGTTGCTCAACAAAAAGAGCCTGCATTTCCTTCATCTCAGCAAAAGCCTGTTTGATTTTTTCTGCTTTGGCAGTCGGAGCCAGCTGTCTCAATTGCTCTAGGCCCTGCTCGGTCAACAAATGGGGTTCAAACAAGGCCTTGACCTTATTAAACTCTAATATTTCTAATATTTTCTTATTCATCTTTATTTCCTTGTCTTTGAATGTCTAGGTGTATGATACTCAATGAAAATCAAAGAGCAAACTAGGAAGCTAGCCACAGGTTGCTCAAAACAGTGTTTTGAGGTTGCAGATGGAAGCTGACGTGGTTTGAAGAGATTTTCGAAGAGTATTAGCTTTTTACATTCTGATAGATTCTAGTCAATCTGTAAACAAAGGGCTAGGAAAACTCCTGCCCTTTTTATCCGATTAAATTTGTCACCCAGATTTGTTTGAGCCAACTGGTTGTTACTGGTATGCTCTGGATGATGTGTTTTGCGACGATACTCTTTTCAAGAGGATTTTGTATAGCTGCCATGGGAATGGTTGCTAGTATGGTCAAGACCATTTGCAAGACAAATAAGGTCACCAACATGGACAAGATACCTGCTGAAACTTGGAACAACTTGCCACCCAGTTTTTTACTAGGAAGTAAGTGTAAGAGGAGACCAAGCAAACGACCGATGCTATAGACAACCCCGAAAACCAACAAGTAGCCGATACCTGCGTAAAAGACCTTATCCAACTGAAAGAGTTGATCCGATGGGAAAAAGAAAGTTCCCTGACCTTCCTGCGGATTTGCATAAGGGAGCAATAAATGGAATTGCTCACCAAGCCCCTTGTAAAACTGGCCAGCCATAAAAGCCGATGCCATGGCTGAAATCAGGTAATAAACCTGCAAGAGCAAGCCTCTCCGATAGCCGATATAAAATCCCCAAGCCAAGACCAATAGAAGAAGGAGTGAAATCATAAGGAATCCTCAATCTTGCTCTGTTCTTGCTTGCAGGTCACAAGCTTGTGACGGAGTTCTTCTAACTCTTGCTCCTTATCGTCAAATTCAATCTCACGGCTGAGTTGAGTTGACAAACAGTTAACTGCCAACAAAAGAGCGATTGTTTCATCGTCTGCATTTGGCATTTGTTCTTTAATTGCTTGGTATTTTTCTGTCGCAACCTTGGCGATTTCCTCCATAAAAAGGTTATCATGCTCGCTTGTCAAGGTTAATGATTTTTTCCCGAATGTAAATTTGAATCGATTTAGATTTGCCATAAAATTCACCTCACGATATTATACCAAAATTCGCTAATTTTGTCAGTTTTTACAAATTTGCCTGCTTTTATGGTACAATAGAAACTATGGCAAGTATAACACTCACACCAAGCGAAAAGGAGATTCAGACTTTTCTTGAACACTATCAAACCAGTCTGGCTCCCAGTAAAAACCCCTATATTCGCTACTTTTTGCGACTACCTCAAGCAACCGTTTCTATCTATACTTCTGGAAAGGTCTTGCTTCAGGGTGAAGGGGCTGAGAAATACGCCAGTTTCTTTGGCCATCAGGTTGTCGAGGAAAATAGGGGACAAAATTTCCCTTTGATTGGGACAGATGAGGTAGGAAATGGTTCCTACTTTGGTGGGCTGGCAGTTGTGGCTTCCTTTGTCACACCTGACCAGCATGACTTCTTGCGAAAACTCGGTGTGGGAGATTCCAAGACTCTGACCGACCAAAAGATTCGTCAGATTGCTCCTATTCTCAAGGAAAGAATTCAGCACCAGGCACTGCTTCTCTCACCAAGCAAGTACAACGAGGTCATCGGAGACCGCTACAATGCTGTTTCAGTTAAGGTCGCCCTCCATAATCAGGCTATCTATCTCCTCCTTCAAAAAGGTCTTCAGCCTGAGAAAATTGTGATTGATGCCTTCACCAGTGCTAAAAATTATGACAAGTACTTGGCACAAGAGGCCAATCGTTTCAGCAATCCTATCAGCTTAGAAGAAAAGGCTGAGGGTAAATACTTGGCTGTCGCAGTTTCTTCTGTCATTGCGCGTGATCTCTTTCTGGAAAATCTTGAAAATCTGGGACGAGAATTGGGCTATCAACTTCCAAGTGGAGCTGGAACAGCTTCTGACAAGGTGGCTAGCCAGATTTTACAAGTCTATGGTATGCAGGGACTCAACTTCTGCGCCAAGTTGCACTTTAAAAATACTGAAAAAGCGAAAAAACGCTTAGAAAGGTAAGTTATGAATTCATTTAAACATTTTCTAAAAGAGTGGGGATTATTCCTCCTGATTCTGTCATTACTAGCTTTAAGCCGTATCTTTTTTTGGAGTAATGTCCGTGTAGAAGGCCATTCCATGGATCCGACCCTAGCGGATGGCGAAATCCTCTTTGTTGTCAAACATCTCCCTATTGACCGTTTTGATATCGTGGTGGCCCATGAGGAAGATGGCAATAAGGACATCGTCAAGCGCGTGATTGGAATGCCTGGCGACACTATCCGTTACGAAAATGATAAACTTTACATCAATGACAAAGAGACAGATGAACCTTACCTAGCTGACTACATCAAACGCTTCAAGGACGACAAACTCCAAAGCACCTACTCAGGCAAGGGATTTGAAGGAAATAAAGGAACTTTCTTTAGAAGTATTGCTGAAAAAGCCCAAGCCTTCACAGTTGATGTCAATTACAACACCAACTTTAGCTTTACTGTCCCAGAAGGAGAATACCTTCTCCTCGGAGATGACCGCCTGGTTTCTAGCGACAGCCGTCACGTAGGTACCTTTAAAGCAAAAGATATCACAGGGGAAGCTAAATTCCGCTTCTGGCCAATCACCCGTATCGGAACATTTTAAGAAATCGAAGAGGCCGAGAAGCGACAATCTCAGCCTCTTCTTCTATCGCGAGAAGGGATTCTTTAGTCCCAGTTTGCTTAATACTCTTCGAAAATCTCTTCAAACCACGTCAGCTTCCATCTGCAACCTCAAAGCCGTGCTTTGAGCAACCTGCGGCTAGCTTCCTAGTTTGCTCTTTGATTTTCATTGAGTATAAAATAGATACAAAGTTAACTCTCACCTATTCATGCAAAGGAATTTTATGGAAGTTTATTTTTCAGGAACCATTGAACGGATTATTTTTGAAAATCCCAGCAATTTTTATCGCATTCTCCTCCTAGAAATCGAAGATACGGACGCAGCGGATTTTGATGATTTTGAAATCATTGTCACAGGAACCATGGCTGACGTGATTGAGGGAGAAGACTATACATTTTGGGGACAAATTGTCCAGCACTCCAAGTATGGGGAACAACTGCAAATCAGCCGTTATGAACGAGCAAAACCAACTAGCAAGGGTCTTGTTAAGTACTTTTCAAGTAGTCATTTCAAGGGAATTGGTCTCAAGACTGCTCAGAAAATCGTCGACACCTATGGCGAAAATACCATTGACGAAATTCTGCAACACCCAGAAAAGTTAGAAGGCATCGCAGGACTCTCTGCCAAAAATCGCGAGGCTTTCGTCTCCACCCTCCGTCTCAACTACGGAACCGAGATGGTTTTGGCCAAACTTGCTAACTACGGTATTCCCAATAAATTAGCCTTTCAGATTCAAGACTTTTACAAGGAAGAAACCCTTGATGTGGTTGAAAATTATCCCTACCAGCTGGTTGAGGATATCAAGGGCTTGGGATTTACCATTGCTGACCAATTAGCAGAGGAACTAGGCATCGAAAGTCAGGCTCCTGAACGCTTCCGCGCCGGTCTAGTTCACAGTCTTTTTCAGGCCTGTATGGAAACAGGGGATACCTATGTTGAAGCACGGGATTTACTAGAACAAACCCTTACCCTCCTTGAGTCTTCCCGCCCCGTTGAACTGGATCCCAGCCAAGTGGCCCAAGAGCTCTCCTACCTGATCGAAGAAGACAAGGTTCAGCAGATTGATACCAAGATTTTTGACAACAGCCTCTTTTTCGCTGAGGAAGGCATCCGCAGTCACTTGGTTCGTATCCTTGAAAAAAGAGAACAAAAGAGCCCAGATATGGAAACCATTCAAAAACATATCACTACTGTCGAGGAAGATCTGGGAATCCACTATGATAGCATTCAAAAACAAGCTATCTGCGATGCTATCCAGAATAAAGTCTTTATCCTAACAGGTGGACCTGGTACTGGTAAGACAACGGTTATCAATGGGATTATCGCTGTTTATGCCCTTTTAGAAGGGCTTGACCTCAGGAAAAAAAGCAATTTGCCTATTCTTCTTGCTGCTCCAACTGGACGAGCCGCTCGACGCATGAATGAATTGACAGGTTTGCCTAGCGCGACCATACACCGTCACTTGGGAATGACAGGCGACGATGACACCAGCCATCTGGAAGATTATCTGGATGCCGACTTTATTATCGTGGATGAATTTTCTATGGTTGATACTTGGCTGGCCAACCAACTCTTCTCCAACATCTCTTCTAACAGCAAGATCCTCATAGTGGGTGACAGCGACCAGTTGCCTTCTGTCAGCCCTGGACAGGTTCTAGCGGATCTGCTTCATATTCCCTTGATTCCTCAGACTCGCTTGGAAAAAATTTATCGACAAAGCGAAGAATCAACCATCGTCACCCTAGCTAGTCAGATTCGACAGGGTATCTTGCCAGCTGATTTCACCCAGAAAAAAGCAGACCGTTCCTACTTTGAAATCGCTAGTGGTCATATCCCTGCTACTATTGAAAAGATTTTAGGCGCTGCCCTTAGAAGTGGTATCCCCGCCCGTGATATCCAAGTTCTGGCTCCTATGTACAGAGGGACAGCAGGGATTGATGCCATCAACCAGCTCATGCAAGACCTCCTGAACCCACCACAAAAAGACCAACCCAGTTTTGAAGCTCCCCAGTGCCACTATCGTAAGGGGGACAAGGTCATTCATTTGGTCAACGATGCTGAAATCAATGTCTTTAATGGAGATTTAGGAGCCATCACAGACCTGATTCCTGGTAAATATACCGAGTCGAAACAAGACGAGATTGTCATTGATTTTGATGGCAACGAGGTCTCTTACCCACGTAACGAATGGTACAAGATTCGCCTAGCCTATGCCATGAGTATCCATAAATCTCAGGGAAGTGAGTTCCCTGTTGTCATCCTACCCATTACTAGTGCTAGTCGACGTATGCTGGAGAGAAACCTCATCTACACAGCCATTACACGCGCCAAAAGCAAACTCATCTTACTAGGTGAATTACAGGCCTTCGACTATGCTACCCAGCACATCGGAACTGCCCGAAAAACCTATCTGATTGAACGCTTCAGTGATCTAATTGAAAATGTTGAAGAAAAGCAACAAGCTGTCTCTGAAACTGCCACATTAACTGACTCTGAACAATCCTACATCTTAACCGAAGAAAACTGGAACAGCATCCCAGCCATGATTGGGATTACAGAAGCAGATCTCAAAGAGATTTTTGGAAAATAGTGCATCAGAAAACCCACCAATTCAGGTGGGATTTTTGTCTATTAAGATTATTTAACTGTTGCTGTGCTTGTAATCAATTCAACAGCTTTTTTGATTGTGATATCGTGTTTCAACATATCAGCTGAAAGCAAGCTTTGTACTTGTGCAACTTCCATGTTATAGTCTGCTGCCAATTGCTCGATTTCTTTTTGGATTTCTTCTTCTGAAGCGTCAAATCCTTCAGCTTTGGCAACTGCTTCGATAACAAGGTTAGTCTTAGTACGTGACTCAGCTTCTCCCTCGTATTGTTTGTGAAGGTCTTCTTGAGTAGTTCCAGTGATTTGGAAGTACATGTCAGGATTGATACCTTGACGTTGCAAGTTTCCAAGGAATTCGTTTACTGAACGGTGAACTTCTTCGTGGATCATTTCTTCTGGAAGTTCTACGATTTCAGCATTTTCTACAGCTTTATCAATTGCTGCACCTTCAACTGCATCTTTGTAAGCTTCTTCTTTAGCAGCAGCCAATTCCTTGCGGTATTTTTCTTTCAATTCAGCAAGTGTTTCAACTTCTTCGTCGATGTCTTTTGCAAGTTCATCGTCAAGAGCTGGAACTTCTTTCGCTTTTACTTCGTGGATAGTTGTCACGAATTTAGCTTCTTTACCTGCAAGGTCTTCTGCTTGGTAGTCTTCTGGGAATGTTACGATAACATCAACAGTTTCGCCAGCTGAGTGACCTACCAATTGGTCTTCGAAACCAGGGATGAATTGACCTGAACCAAGTCCAAGTGAGAAGTTTTCACCTTTTCCACCATCAAATTCAACACCGTCGATAGAACCAACGAAGTCGATGACAACAGTGTCGCCGTTTTCAGCAGCAGCTTCCTTGATAACCAATTCAGCCAAGTTGTTGCGTTCGCGTTCGATACGCTCTTCAACGTCAGCGTCAGTTACTTCTTTTTCTAGATCAACTGATACTTCAAGGTTTTTGTAGTCACCCAATTTTACTTCAGGTTTTGTAACAACTTCAGCAGTGATAACCCAGTCTTGACCTTTTTCCATTGAAGTTACATCAATTTTTGGTTGAGCAACGACTTCAAGACCAGCTTCTTTTACAGCTGCTTCATAAGCATTTGGCAAAAGAGCATTCATAACGTCTTGGTAAAGTGACTCTTCACCAAATTTTTTGTCGAAGATAGGACGTGGAAGGTGACCTTTACGGAAACCTGGAACATTAAGAGATTTCTTCACTGAGTTGAAGACACGGTCCAATTCTGGTTTGATTTGGTGTTGAGAGATAGTGAAAGTCAAGACACCACGGTTTGTTTCTTTGTTTTCAAATGATACAGACATTCTGTCATTTCTCCTTAAAATTTTTTAAATACAGTCTATTATAACATAAATGAGCGACTTTTTTCAAGTAATGACTGCGCTTTTCAATCATGCTGGAAGTACGGTTTCTTCTTAGTTTTCTTTAGTTTTCGAATATAATCTTATAAAAGATGCTTAATGATGGCTGATTACAGTAAAAAACGAATCGCCCAAACATCCCTCATTAGGCGATTCGTTTTGTCTTATTTAACCACAAGAACCTTGTAATATTCATACTTATTTGGCTGTGTAATCTTAATTTTTTGACCATAGAAACCATCGATTTCTTTGTCAAAATAATCTATAAATCTTGATGGTAAGCGTTTCAGCTTAAGAATCTCACCAGATTGGTCTGCATATACAAGTAAGTGATGGTGGGTTGTAGCCATACCATCATCGATCAATACAAAATAACCTGTTTTGAGCTTACCTTGTCCATTATCTAAATAGTATAGTTTATTGTTATTGATTGTGAAGTGAGCAGATAGTCTAAGTCGTACACCTGGGTCTTCTAGATAAAGATCATTGCCAACTTTTTTGATTTCTGATCTAGTCGTCATCTCTGGAAGTGGTAATACTCTACGACCATCTGCTCCAAAGTAATATCGACCTGGTAGATTTTGGAAATTACGAATAACAGCTTTAGGATCAATTTCTTGTCCTTCTTCTTTATTATCTACTAAAGCTAAGGTTGTATTTGCAACCTCATCTCCATATTTGTCGGAGAACTTCTTGAACTCAGGTTTGATATACCAAGTATTTTTAGCCACGATAACATCAGTATAGTTATGTCCGTCAAATTTTGATTTAATCAGATACTCATATCCATCACCTAAACGAACAATATCATCATCTTTATAAGGGCTATTTTTTAAAGTCAACATATGGCCATCCTTGCTGAGAATATAGCCTGTCCCATCACTAGAATTTACAACTCTATCAGAGGCCATTGCACCTGATTGTTCGAAATAATACCAATTATTATCTATGCACTCCCAACCTGTCTGCATAGAACCACTAAAACGAAGATAGTACCATGTAGACCCTTCTTGGTACCAACCTGTACGCATGGCGCCACTATCTGCGAGTGAGTACCAGGTATTGCCTTCCTTGTACCAGCCAGTACGCATGGCGCCACTATCTGCGAGCGAATACCAAGTGTTACCGTCTTTGAGCCAGCCTGTCTGCATTTTCCCAGAACCGTCAAAGTGGTACCATGAGCCAGCGTTTTGTACCCATTTGTTTTTAGCGAGACTGCCATCTTGTGAAAGATTCCAGTCAGCACCATTTTTAACCCAAGTATCTGCAGCCTGTGCTTGATTGATAGACAAAAGTAGACCAGCACCTGCAAGTAAACCAAGTGTAAGTAGTTTAGATTTTTTCATAGCCATTTCCTCCTGTTCTATAGTGAAATGAACATGACTTCCTAGTAAACGAAACTGTTCGCTTTTTTCTTTTTACTATGTCAGATAGTTTATTTCACAACAGAAACATTTCCTGTCTTACTATCGATTTTAACAGTTTGACCGTAGAAACCGTCAATTTCTTTATTAAGATAATCTGAAATTCCTGTTGGCAATCGTTTCATTTTAAGAATTTCACCAGATTGGTCTGCATAAACAAGAATATGATAGTGATGATAGCTTGGTCTATCATCAATCAATGCAAAATAACCTGTTTTGAGTTTGTCATTAGCACCATCTAAGTAATATAGTTTATTATTATTGATTGTGAAGCTGGTAGCTCCAAGAAAAAGTCGTGCACCTGGATTTTCTAGATAGACATCATTTCCAACTTTTTTAATCTCTGAATAGGTAGTCATTTCTGGTAAATTTGTTACTCGACGACCATCTGCCCCAAAGTAATACCTGTTTGGTAAGTTTTGGAAATTCTTTATAACAGCTTTAGGATCAATTTCCTGTCCTTGATCTTTATTATCTGTTAAAGCCAACATCGTATTTGACACGTGATCCCCATATTTATTAGAAAACTTTTTAAACTCTGGTTTGATGTACCAGGCATTCTTTTCAACAATGACTCCATCTTTTCTATGAATAAGATGATAATCATATCCATCAGACAAAGTAACAATATTTGTGATAATTGTATCATCCGCTTGAGATTGTTCAACCTGACTTGGGAGTTTGGTTAACAGATATCCATCCTTACCAATTACATAACTTTCCCCATCACTGGCTGGAACAGCTCTGTCTGCGACCATTGCACCTGATTTTTCAAAGTAAGACCATTGACCATTTGCAGTTGCCCATCCTGTTGCCATAGCTCCACTGTCTTTGAGATAGTACCATGTAGACCCTTCTTTGTACCAGCCAGTACGCATGGCACCACTATCTGCTAGGGAGTACCATGTATTTCCTTCCTTGTACCAGCCAGTACGCATAGCGCCACTATCTGCTAGGGAATACCAAGTGTTACCGTCTTTGAGCCAGCCTGTCTGCATTTTCCCAGAACCGTCAAAGTGGTACCAATAACCAGCATTTTGTACCCATTTATTTTTAGCAAGACTACCATCTTGTGAAAGATTCCAATCAGAACCATTTTTAACCCAAGTATCTGCAGCTTGTGCTTGGTTGATAGACAAAAGCAGACCAGCACCTGCAAGCAAACCAAGTGTGAGTAGTTTAGATTTTTTCATAGTTATTTCCTCCACGAATTGAAACTGTGAGATAGAGTTAGTTTGACCATATTATTATAGCGCTCTTAAAGCGATGAAATAAAGACCTTAACGCTCTAGTGACCTTATTTTAATAATTTACGGGGACATGATTTTAACCTCCTTTTGAGTTTATATCAATCTTTTTATAGTCAATATATTATTTTATCTATTTATAACTCTATTCTACTCCCCTATAAAATGAATGTCAACAAATAACATAAAAATATTGTGAAAAAAATATTTTATCACACTAGAGATACTTACTCACTTCTTTGATACTAAATTAAGTCATTTCTCCAACATTATTTTATATAACTACTAAAACTCCTCATGCCCCACCAAGTGATGCTGAAAGGCATAGACTGCAGCCTGGGTACGATCGCTGACCTCAAGTTTGGCAAGAATGTTGGACACGTGGGTCTTGACCGTCTTGAGAGAGATAAAAAGTTCATCTGCGATACGCTGATTTTCGTAGCCCTTGGCGATGAGTTGGAGAACATCTCGCTCACGCGCAGTCAAGTCCTCATGTAGTTCTATGTGATTGCGGTGATATTCGACCTTCTTGCTGACCTCTTGCTCAATGGCCAACTCGCCAGCAGCCACCTTACGGACGGCATGGAGTAGTTCGTCTGCACTAGAAGTTTTGAGCATATAGCCACGAGCACCTGCATCTAAGACGGGCATGATTTTTTCATTGTCCAAATAAGAGCTCACAATCAAAATTTGGGCTTCAGGCCATTCTTTGAGGATAGCCAAGGTCGCATCAATCCCATTCATCTCAGGCATGACAATATCCATGACAATGACATCTGGACGCAATTCCAAGGCCAAGTCAATACCTTGAGACCCGTTTGCAGCCTCGCCCACAACTTCTACATCGTCTTGGAGGTCAAAGTAGCTTTTCAAGCCCAAGCGGACCATTTCATGGTCATCTACTAGTAAAATTTTCATCTTTACTCCTTTATCATTCCTTATCGAGGAGGGGAATACGGATATCAACTGCCAGTCCTTGCTTGGGAGCTGTCAAGAGTTGAACTGTTCCAGCCATATCTTCAACCCGCTCCTTAATATTGCGGAGTCCATAACTCAGGTCATCTAAACTCCCCAACTGGAAACCAATCCCATTGTCCACCACCTTCAGCTGCAATTCAACATCTGTCTGATAGAGATAAACATCCAGACAAGATGCCTGGGCATGACGGAGGGTATTGCTGATTAACTCTTGCAGGATACGGAAGACATGCTCCTCGATTTTCTTAGGTAATTTCATCACATTTTGCTTAAGACTAACCTTGAGATCACTCTTGTCCTCAAGCTCTTTTAGGAGAATTTGAATCCCTTCTATCAAGCTCTTTTGTTCCAATTCAACTGGTCTCAAATGCAGGAGCAAGACCCGCAAGTCCTTCTGGGCTGTTTCAAGGATGGCTGTGACACTCTGCAACTGGGTCTGCATCTTTTCTCTATCCAGTTTCAAAGCCTGCTGACTGATACCTGATAAAATCATGTGGGCCGCAAACAACTCCTGACTGACGGTATCGTGCAAATCCCGAGCAATCCGCTTCCGTTCCTTCTCGATGATTTCCTCTTCCTGATCAAGGCTGTGATTTTCAGCCTTTTGAAGAGCCTCTGTCAAGAGGTTAAGTTTCCCTGACAAGGACTTGAAACTGGCATCCAAATCTGGATCAGAAACCTGAACCACTTCTTTCCCTGCCAACAAACGCTTGAGATTGGCCTGCATTTTTCCTAAAGAAAGCTCTTCGACACCTCGCCAAAACAGGACTAAGAGACAGGTCATGGACATGCTGAATACCAACAACAAAAAGACAAATTTTTCTGTTTTTTTGACATCGTGCAGGAAAATAGACCAGTCAAAATCAAGAATTTCCAGCAAGCTGTGGGAGAGAAATAAGACAAATAGGAAGGAGGTGAGGGCAATGATTACATAAGCTTGTTTTTTCATCCTCTGACCACCTCAACATCGCCAATCATATTGGTCAAGAAAATCTTGACACTCTTGTTACTCTTGAGATAGTCTCTTGTTTCTTGATGATAGTGTTCATTGCGGAGGGCTCGCTTAGGCTGATTGAAAAAAGTCAAATCCCCATAGAGACAGTTAACGCTGAGACTGACTTCCACATCTACAGGTACAATGATTTTAGTGGTTCCTACCATCTTTCTGAGGATAATAACATTGTCATGATTGATTAAGATGACCCTCTCCAGATGAATAGTGTCCTTGCCCATGAGACGAAAGAGATTGATATCATCAAACTGGCAAGTCTGGTAGCTTGAAAAATAATGGAGATTGCCAAACCAACGATTTTTCTCCTTCTTAACCGTTACCACCTCTTCAAAAACCAAATTGGTCTGCTCTTTTTCCTGGTTCATCATCGGATAAAGAAGAAAGAGGCTGTATATAACCGCAACAAAAATAGCTAGAATCACAAAAGGATTGAGCATGACGATGAAAAAGAAGAGAATGGTTGCCACTACTAAAAGAAGATTATTGCCCTCCTTACCAGTGTAATAGCGAATCAAAAGCAAAAAGAGGAATAAAATCAGCAGAAAACGCGAAAAATGCTCTGATACCATCAAAATCAGAGCTCCTGTCAGAAGACAGGCTTCGATAAATAAAAAGATTTTAAATTTTCTCATAGGTTCATCCTCTCCCTTCTATTTTATCACAATTGGAAAAAGTCACCTCGGTCTGAAGATGGAAAAAAGGCGATGGTTACGCCTTTTTCATCTGATCCTTTGCTTCTTTTAATTTTCCATAAAGAAGATAGTCTACTTTTTGTAGATCTGCTATGGTGGCACAATTAAGGGCACACATGATGAGTCGTAAATCATCTTTCCAGCCTTGGACAATGCCAATCACTTCTTCAACTGAATAGGTTTCAACCAATTCCAGAACTGTTCGAGACAGGCCTACAGCCTTGGCACCAAAGACCAAGCACTTAATCATATCCAGCGGATTCCGAACCCCTCCACTGACCAAGAGTTGAACCTTGTCTTTCCAGTCTTGGGCATTGAGAAGGGCTTGCATGGTGGACTGGCCCCATTGATTGAGGTAATCACGTTGACCACTGCGGCGGTTTTCAATATAGGCAAAACTGGTGCCACCACGACCTGACAGGTCAAAGGTTCGAACACCCAGTTCATAGGCTCTTTCGATGGTCTTCACATCCATCCCAAAGCCGATTTCCTTTAAGACAATAGGAACGGGGATTCGCTTGCTATAGTCTGCTAGATGCGATTGCCAGCTTCTGAACCTTCTTTCTCCCTCGGGCATGAGCAACTCCTGCATAACATTGACATGCACCTGCAGGAGAAGGGGATCCATCTCTTCTACAGTCCGAAGTCCCAACTCAACAGGCTTGTCTAATCCAATATTGGTTCCAAGAAGGAGATTTGGATGACTAGCCTTGACAGAAAAAGAGGCATCTGATGGATCTTTGAGGGCTGCGCTATAAGAACCCGTTACAAACAAAATCCCACAGGCTTCCGCCACCTGAGCTAGTTTTTGATTGATTTCTCGTCCTTTATCACTTCCACCTGTCATGGCATTGATATAGAAGGGAAAGTCCCACTTTCGACCAGCAAATTCTGTGGAAAGATCGATTTCATCCAGATCATAAAGGGGCAGGGAAGAATGAATCAACTCCACCTCATCAAAGCTATTATAGAAACTTTTCTGCTCAAGGGCATAGCGGATGTGCTCGTCCTTACGATTTGTCGTCATGTCCTATCCTTTCTTGGTATAAGAGCTCAATCCCCAGATCGGCCCAGCGATTTTTTATGGTTTCAGTTGATTGCACATCAAAACTCAAGGCAATGCCACAGTCACCACCACCAGCACCGCTACTCTTGGCAACAGCCTGCAAATCTTGGCTAGCTGTCTTCAACTGTCTAAGCGAAGGCGTGTAAATATCTGCGCTCAAGCCTTCTAGGAGCTTGCTGGCTACTTCTACTTGCTCGATAATTTTTTCTGATTTCCCCTGTTCCAAGGCTTCTACCAAAGCAGCTACCGTTTCTTTTGAGGAACTTAAAAAATTCTGATTGATGTTTTGCTTGATTTGTTGGACCATATCACTAGACACGGCCACTTCCTTGGTCCATCCAACTAGGAAATCACATTCTAGGGCAGGTTGTACGTGTGAGATGGAAAATCCCCAATCACGCTCCAAAACTGTTGCCAAGTGTTCTTCTTTCAGCCAAGCAGCTACCTTTTGGCGATCAAACGACTGGTAGAGAACCAAATCCTCTGCCACGATACAGGCAAGGTCTCCCATAGAGCCATTGTCACCTCGCTTGAGCAAGACAGCACTAGCCAGCTTGAACAAGAGTTCCGAATCAACCGTAATATCATACAGAGCCAGCAGGGCCTTGATGACCAAAACAACGACACTACCGCTAGAACCTAGACCAAACTTTTTCCCTCCTCGTTCCATTTTTCCTCGAATTTCTAGAGAAAACGGTCTTAAAGTTTGAACTCGATAAGTCAGGAAATCTTCCACTAGAGCAATCGTTTCTTGAATTAAGCTGTAGGCAGGATTTGGCGTCAAGTCTACTGCGAAATCAAACAGATCTGAATAGAGGCGGTAGCTGTCAGAAAAGGCAATCTCGCCCCTCATATAGATGGGAATAGCCTTTATCAAGGCTAACTGCTCTGGCTCTAAAATAGCGTACTCACCCGCCCAATAGAGTTTTCCGCAAGTTTTAACAGCAATCATCTTGACTCAAATCCTTTGTTTTTGACACAATCAAGCGATAACGTTGACCGAAGATTTTTGATAAATGCTCCAAGTCTTTCTCCTGACAGAGGACCTTGACATTGGGACCAGCATCCATGGTAAAGTAGCAGGCTTCTCCTTGCTCACGGAGCTGGCGAACAAAGTCCATGGCTTCATAAGTCGCATCGGTCAGATAAGAAAAGGCTGGTGATGCTGTTTTCGTCGTAGCGTGCATAGCAAGGGCATTTTTCTCCGTTAATTCCCCAATCTTGGCAAAGTCATTTTCCTTGAGGTAAACCAGCATATCCTGATAATCCTTCTCAGACTGACGCACCCAGTCATCAAAGGTCGTCGAAGTTTCCACACAACGTTTCATACCGTCACGGCTAGAAATTGGTTTTTTCTTGTCTTCTAGCACCAACATCATCATAGCTAGTTTCAAGTCTGTCTCTACAGGGTAAATTTCCCCACTATCCTTATCCCATGCACCTAGTGGTCCATAAAAACTCCGAGAAGAAGAACCTGAGGCAAACTTAGCTTCCTGCGCTAACTGGCTTCTATCCAATCCAAGCTGAAAATAGGCATTGCAAGCCTTTACTAGGGCAGACAAACCACTAGAACTTGAGGACAGGCCCGCTGCGGTAGGCATATTATTTTGAGTATCGATACGGACAAAGCCCTCCCCAGCTGAACGATAACGGTCAATAATCTTACTCATCTTGGCATGCTCCGCCTCATTTTGTAACTGGCCATTGATATAAAAGGCATCAGCTGTCGCATCCGTCGGTAAAGGCGACAAGGTCGTCTCCGTATACATATTTTCCAAAGTCAGAGAAATACTGCTAGTAGCAGGCACCATCTCTTTTTCTTTTTTCTTTCCCCAATATTTGATAATAGCAATATTTGCGTAGGAACGTACTGTTACAGGCTCTCTATCCATGTCTGAACAGCTCCTTTCTCTTCTAATCTTTCTGCTAGTTCTTGTGCTTGAGTCAAATTGGTTGCCAAGGCGATAATACAACCTCCTAGCCCACCACCGCTCATCTTGGCACCCAGAGCACCATGGTTAAGAGCCGTTTCAACCAAAGAGTCTGCTTCAGGGCTACTGACACCAATTTCTCTTAAATGTAAATGCGCTTGACTGAGAATTTGCCCCAGTCCTTCAGCATCTTTTCGTGAAATCGCTTCTTCTGCCTGCTGGGTTAATTCTCCCAAGGCGTGCAAAAATGGTAGGGCATCCTTGCCCTTATTTTGAACCACTTGGATGGCTTCACGAGTATGACCATAAACACCCGTATCGGCAATTATCAAATAGGCGGATAAATCCATCTCAAGCTCTGTAAATCCTACGTTCTTGATAAAGCGAATAGGTTGGTCACTGAGACAGGTCTTGGCATCCAAACCACTTGGATTCATATGAGCAATCATCTCAGCCCGATTGACCAAGATTTCTAGTACATCATGAGGCAGATTTGCCTGATAGTAGTCAAAAACCGCACGAATGGCCGCTATGCTGATAGCAGCTGACGAACCCATTCCTCGTTTTTCAGGGATAGCCGAGTCAATCTCACAGCGAATGCAGGCTTCTTTGATATCCAAATACTCCAGCGAAGCATAAACCGCCATGGACAAAGTATCCTCCTCATAGAGACGCCAAGGACTCGCTGCAGGAACTACCTTACAAGTCACCTCCACCTCCAAAAGAGGCAGAGAAATGGCAGGATAACCGTAAACGACTGCATGCTCCCCTATTAAAATAATCTTACTATGTGCCTGACCGACACCAACTTTTTTTGTCATATTTTCCTTTTACTAGACGAAAAAGCCGTCTCATACTCAATGAAAATCAAAAAGCAAACTAGGAAGCTAGCCGCAGGCTGTACTTGAGTACGGTAAGGCGACGCTGACGTGGTTTGAAGAGATTTTCGAAGAGTATTATTTTTTCCTACAAGTATTTATTCTCTCCTATCTATTTTATTATATTTTCACAAAAAAAGCGATTGTTTCCATTCACAATCACCTCTTTCATTATTGAATCCATTCGCCATTATAGTTGACGTAGTAGCCATCTACGGTCGTATTCACTGCCAAAGCACCTGAGCTATAAGCATAGTACCATTTGCCATTGACCTGGAACCAACCTGTCGTCATAGAACGACGAAAGAAACTCCATACCGTTAGGTAAAGAGGAAAGTCGTGAGGGAGCATGCACCATTGACAACCTGTTTTAGTGACGTACAAAGTCGCATTAACAAGTACTCGTTTCGGCTATTTATAGGTGCGGTGTTTGGAGAAATAGGGTTCAATCTTAGCCCATTCTTGATCGTTTAAATCAGTATCATATGCTTTGCGGATCATAACTCTAGTTTAACATTTTTTTGTGAATACAGGTTCTAAATAATCGACCACGAAAATTTCTTAAGTGGAAAACGCCTTATCTTATGAAGTATGCTACGGGAAAGCTATAATTTATTGAAGCTAGAATAGTACACTATAGTTGCTAAAACATTTCTAGAAATTAAGTTAACTTTCCTAATCAATTTGTTCATTTCTTATTTCATTCTATTGTATACACTTAATTTGACAATTCAAGATTTAAAAATATATACTAATATTTGACAAGTCATCCTAAAAGAGTTATTATATTGATATGTTATAGATTGATTGAATCTAACTAAAGGATCCTATTCAATCAATGTATATCACTTAAGGTTCATACAGCTACCCTTACCGGACAAAAACTGTAAATAATATTATGGGGGGTCAAACATGAGCACTCTAATCGAACTCGAAATGCTACCAAGTGAAAATACAAACGAACAAGATATGCTAGAGCTTTGTGAAATCACATGTGGTGTCAGTTGTAGCGTCACTGGATAACTAATATATAACAGGCCTCTTTCCACAAAACAGTCGAAAGAGGCTTATTTTATACTCTTCGAAAATCTCTTCAAACCACGTCAGCGTCGCCTTACCGTACTCAAGTACAGCTTGCGGCTAGCTTCCTAGTTTGCTCTTTGATTTTCATTGAGTATTATTTGTAAGGAGAAATGTATGGATTTTATAAAAAACAGTCTTTTGTCTAATAATATAGTATATACTGAAGATGAAGATTGGTGTTATATTGCAAAACAGAATCTTACGGTAGACCAAGGGTGGAAAATTCATATTAGCACCCAATTAAAAGATTATAAGAAAATATTCCGTATACTATTACCTTTTCTAATTAAACATCAATACTGCTTTAAAGTTTGTAAGAATATTCATAGACTAAAAAAGATTAACTCTCCCCGAGAAATATCACCAACTGCAAACAAATTTATTACAATCTACAATAATAGTTCAGGAGAGGCAAGAAGTGCTATTCTTGACTTAGTATCACTTCTTGCAGAATTCAAAGCCCCTAGAATACTGACAGATTTTCAATGTGGACGCCACTCTCCTGTACATTATCGCTTTGGAGCATTCAAAAAAATTAGAAGATATGATAAACAAAACAAAAAATTACTTTACCTTATCAAAGATAATACTGGCAATTTCGTAGAAGATAAAAGGCTTAATTATCCAATTCTACCTACATATGTTAAACCTCTATTTACAAATCAAGAGCTAGAAGATTATTTTTTAGTTGATGTTAAAACTCAAAGTCAATCAAACACCCCTATTACAAACTATAATATGGAGTGTATACTAAAAAAATCCAACAGAGGAAATGTATATAGAGCCTCTCTAAGCTCAACTCACCAAAAAGTCATTATTAAGCAGTGTCGCCCATTCTTATCGTATGATTTTGAGGGTAAGTATTATGCTAACGATGAATTACGTAATGAAGCATTATTATTACAATCATTTGAATCCAAGACATATACTGGGTACTTTATAGAAGATTTTTATATCTCAGATGATTACTTCGTAGTTCAGGATTTTATAGATGGAGTAGACTTACTTAATTTTTTGAAACAGTCAAACATCGATACAAACAAAAGAATAGGTATTATGAATAAAATAATTGATATTCTAAATGATATTCATTCTGAGGGATATAAAATCGGGGACTTATCACCTTCAAATTTTCTATACTCTTCTAAAACTGATGATGTTTTTTTGATTGACTTAGAAAACTTAGAACCTATCATGACTACTGTACGTAATGTACACACACCTTTTTTTGTCAATCCTGATGTAGACTTAAAACAAAGTACTATTGGACAAGTGTATTTTGCTCTATGTATGCTAGGATATTCTATATTTACGAGTGGAACATTAAAATTTCTTAAAGGCGACTCTAAATATCATATAACTGTACTGAACAAAATAGAACAATTACTAGAACTATCACATACTCAAGGTCAGCTCACAGATGAGCAACTATTTTGGTTACAATATCTACTAAATTTAAGTCAAACAAATAATTTAGTCAAAATTAAAAAAATAGAGGAACATAAATATGATTACAAAACAGAATGTAATAGTGTTCTACGATTTTTACTAGATAAAACTGTAAATTCTGAAGGAAGGATCACTTCTTCAACAGAATTTGGAAATTTCGTAAGTAATTTATCATTCCAACACGGAATAGCTGGACTACTGTTTCCTCTAAATAAATTGTACCACCCAGAACTGGATTCTAAAATACTCTCTATCATCAAGAAGGCAGTGACAATTAGAACGACACACACATATGAATATCAATACTCACTGCTATTTGGTGATGCAGGCTATCTATGGTTACTCCTACATTTATTTTCTATCAGTAAAAATCAATACTATCTACAATTAGCAAACGACACCGCTAAGAAATTAATAGAGAATTATGATACTCTAGAGGAAATAGACTTTGCATTGGGAAAATCTGGTGTCCTATTATCATTAATAAAATACTATCAATTTACCAATGACAATACTCTTAAAATTTTCATCCACAATAGTATAGGGGAAATTTATCATTATTTCCTACAAAGAGATACAGCCAAAGAAACCATTTTAGACTATAGCTTTGCTCATGGATATTGTGGAATTGCATATACTTTATTTGCCTATTCTAAAGTCTTAGAACCTTCTATGTTCTATAATGATCTCCATACATTCCATACTGAATTAAAAAAATTATTAGAAAAAGTTACTTCTAATACTGAAAATTTAGGAAATTTACAACTTTCTTGGTGCGAAGGAATTTCCGGAATAATCTTATATCTTTGTATGTACGATTGTGACGGAAACAAAGATATTATTAGTAAATATCAAGAATTTGTTTTTAACCATCATCTAAAAATGATGACAGGATATTGCCACGGAATAACTAGCTTACTACAAACCACTGTCTACAATCAAAACAAATTACTGATGAAAAAAATCCAACAGGTAATTTTAGCATGTTCTGAACGAGATGATCACGGTTTACTGATGTTTCAAGGAGATAGTGGTAAAGCAGATTTGTTTGACTTCGGAATAGGAAGCATGGGGGTATATTGGTGTCTATTAAATAATAAATTCCCATTCGATGTGCAGACATAAGGGGAAAAGTATGAAATTATTTTGGACAAACAACATATATAGACAGTTGCTGCTAAACAGCTGTTTTTCATCATTCGGCGACAGTATTTTCTACCTCGCCATTATCAATTATGTGGCTCAGTACAATTTCGCTCCGCTAGCGATTTTACTGATTTCCATTTCAGAGATGGTTCCCCTACTATCTCAACTCTTTCTCGGGATTCTAGGAGATTTTCAAGAAAATAGAGTCAAACACGCACTCTGGATTTCCAAAATCAAAATCCTGCTCTACGCTATTTTGACAGTATTTCTCGTCTTGTCGCCCTTTTCATTAGTTTCAGTCATTATGATTGTCATCATCAACCTCATCTCTGACACCTTGAGCTACCTGTCTGCCTACATGATGAACGCCCTCTACATCAGTGTAATTAAGGACGACCTGCATGATGCCATGGGGTTCAGGCAGTCACTGATGAGGGCTGTCCGCATTGTTGCCAATCTGGCTGGCGCGTTCCTTATCAATGTTATGAGTATTCAAACTATTTCCCTTATCAACACTCTGACTTTTGTCATTGCCTTTTTGGGCCTGTATGTTATTCGACATACCTTGTATGAGGTTGAAAAAAGGATTGAAATGTCACATACAGCACTGACTTTTAAGAAATATTTTCAACATCTTAGACAGTCGCTGGCTGTGCTCCTGAGATTAAAAGAGACCGTCATACTACTGTTTCTGACGACCAGTATGATTGCCATCTTGGATGTGTCCCCTCGGCTGATTGCCCTCCGCTTCATCCAACAGACACTAGCACAACTGAGCATTGGGCAACTCCTCGCCCTGCTCTCCATCATCATTTCTTGTGGAGCTATCCTTGGCAATATGACCAGCAGTAATCTATTTAAAAATATCCGTTTCACGCACCTCTTGGTTTTCTGTGAGATTTCCCTATTGGCTCTAATAACTAGTATCTTTTGTCAAGCCTATATCGTGATTTTCATGACCAGTTTCATCAGTTCTACGATTATCGGCATTCTCAGCCCTCGCCTACAAGCAGCTGTCTTTGCCTATATCCCCAGTGACAAGATGGGGACGGTGGGCTCTGCTCTGAGCACAGTGGACATTCTCGCCCCGTCACTGCTCTCTCTATTAGCCCTATCCATAGCATCGAGCGTTTCGGTGCAGTTAGCATTGGTATTTTTGTATCTTATTTTGATTACTCTTATCTTTTGTCAATGGTTAGTCAAGTTCAACACTCATAACTAACGAAAAAGCATGTGTAGATTTCACATGCTTTTAATCTCCCCAATCGTCAGGTCAAGTACAATAAGTCACTCCTTTGATTAAGCGAGTGTTCTAATATAATTATAAGCGCCCTGTCATTACCGAACCCATTCGCCATTATAGTTGACAGAATAGCCATCTACGGTCGTATTCACTGCCAAAGCACCTGAGCTGTAAGCATAGTACCATTTGCCATTGACCTGGAACCAACCTGTCGTCATAGCTCCATTACTTGCATTTAGGTAGTACCAAGTTGAACCATCTTTCACCCAACCAGTTGCCATGACTCCTGATGAACGAAGGTAGTACCACTTGTTACCGACATAAGTCCAGCCTGTCTTCATATCGCCATTTTCAGCATCTAAATAGTACCAAGTTGAGCCTTCCTGATACCAGCCAGTTGTCATAGCTCCTGATGAACGGAGGTAGTACCACTTGTTACCAAGATGTTGCCAACCAGTTTGCATGATACCAGTTTCTGGATCTAGATAGTACCAAGCTGAACCATCATTTATCCAACCTGCACGTCTTTCACCACCAATATAGTTTTCTCCATTAATTTCCGTTTTAGCTAGATAATACCAATTAGACTGGTCATAAAGCCAACCTGTCTCTAAAGAATGATTTTGATTAAAGTAATAGTTCGTGTAAAAACTCTTCTCTTCTTTATCTTCCAGATTTGTACGTTTTTCCCCATACTTTCTTCCAACACTGTCTTTAGTTTTAACCTCTAATGCTTTCCAACCAACAAACTCTTGTAGCACTCCATTTTTGTCAAAGTAGTACCATTCTGGCATTGGGGAACCTTCTAATCTTATACCATTAGGGTAAGGACCAATTGTATATCCTTTAACTGGCATTGGAATGTGTTGCCAACCAACAACCATTTCACCATTATAATCAAAATAATAGATCTTGCCATCAATCACTCGCCAGTAGGTTTCTTTTAGATCCCCCTTCTTGTAGTAGGTTCTACCATTTTCTTGGACAAACTGCCATCCTTCTGAATCAGCATCATCCGCCAATACTGCACTTGTTGCTAGCAAACCGAAGAAAAAGACTGCTAAGGCAATTTGCATCAATTTTTTTATTATTTTCATTAGACGTATCCTCCTGCAAGAATTATAGTAAAAATCAAATTGTATGTCAATATGACGGCCTTAAAATAATGTATAGTTTATTGAAGCTAGAATAGTACACTATAGTTGCTAAAATATTTCTAGAAATTAATTTAACTTTCCTAATCAATTTGTTCATATCTTATTTCAATCTACTATAATAATGAACTATAGTAAATTGAAACTAAAACAGTACACTACAACTGCTAAAACATTTTTAGAAATTAATTTATACTCAATGAAAATCAAAGAGCAAACTAGGAAGCTAGCCGCAGGCTGTACTTGAGTACGGTAAGGCGACGCTGACGTGGTTTAAATTTGATTTTCGAAGAGTATTAACTTTCCTAATCAATTTGTTCATATCTTATTTCAATCTACTATAATAATGAACTATCATTTGATTAGCTAGTAAAAAAAGATAACATCTCCTCTCGGAGATGCTATCTTTTTGGGGGCGACTAGAACATAGTGTTCCAATCTCTTTTCGTTAAATTTATAGAATGTTTATCCTATAAATTATTTTATCAAGGTAATTTCTTACTCTTCTTCCTCGCGTTTTTTCGCGATAAGGAGTCCCCCTGTTGCTGCTGCAAGAAGTGCTAGAGCAAGTGAAGCGCTAGATTGTTCTGTACCAGTATTTGGCAACTCTTTCGCTCCTGCTTTCTTAGCTGGTGTTGCTGCATTTGAGCCTTGTTCAGCAGATGTAACTGCCTTACCAGCTGGTGCTACTCCATGTGAACCTTGTTCAGCAGATGTAACTGCTTTATCAGCTGAGATTACAGCTGTTGTACCATCTGGGAAGGTTACGGTTGTGGTACCATCTTTACCTACTTTAACATCTGTTGCTGTTGGGTTTGACTTCTTAACTGCTTCTGCTACCTTGGCTTTTTCTGCATCAGTCAAGTTGCTTGGATCTACAACTAGTGTTACTGATGGATCTTTAACACCATCTGCATCCTTAGACTTATCATCTGCTTTATTAGCTGGGATTACTGCTGTTGTGCCACCTTTACCTACGTTAACATCTGTTGCTGTTGGATTAGATTTCTTAACTGTATCACCTGATGGGATAACGGCTGTTGTACCATCTGGGAAGGTTACGGTGGTTGTTCCATCTTTGCCAACTTTAACATCTGTTACTGTTGGGTTTGATTTCTTAACTGCTTCTGCTACCTTAGCTTTGTCTGCTTCAGTCAAGTTGCTTGGATCTACAACTGGTGTTACCGCTGGATCCTTAACTGCGTTATCTGATGATTTCTTAACTGTATCACCTGATGGGATAACGGCTGTGCTACCATCTGGGAAGGTGACTGTGGTTGTGCCATCTTTGCCAACCTTAACATCTGTTACTGTTGGGTTTGATTTCTTAACTGCTTCTGCTACCTTAGCTTTGTCTGCTTCAGTCAAGTTACTTGGATCTACAACTGGTGTTACCGCTGGATCCTTAACTGCATTATCTGATGATTTCTTAACTGTATCACCTGATGGAATAACGGCTGTGCTGCCATCTGGGAAGGTTACGGTTGTTGTACCATCTTTGCCAACCTTAACATCTGTTACTGTTGGGTTTGATTTCTTAACTGCTTCTGCTACCTTAGCTTTGTCTGCTTCAGTCAAGTTGCTTGGATCTACAACTGGTGTTACCGCTGGATCCTTAACTGCGTTATCTGATGATTTCTTAACTGTATCACCTGATGGGATAACGGCTGTTGTACCATCTGGGAAGGTTACCGTTGTTGTGCCATCTTTGCCAACCTTAACATCTGTTACTGTTGGGTTTGATTTCTTAACTTCGTCTGCTACCTTAGCTTTTTCTGCTTCAGTCAAGTTGCTTGGATCTACAACTGGTGTTACCGCTGGATCCTTAACTGCATTATCTGATGATTTCTTAACTGTATCACCTGATGGAATAACGGCTGTTGTACCATCTGGGAAGGTTACCGTTGTTGTGCCATCTTTGCCAACCTTAACATCTGTTACTGTTGGGTTTGATTTCTTAACTTCGTCTGCTACCTTAGCTTTTTCTGCTTCAGTCAAGTTGCTTGGATCTACAACTGGTGTTACCGCTGGATCCTTAACTGCATTATCTGATGATTTCTTAACTGTATCACCTGATGGGATAACGGCTGTTGTACCATCTGGGAAGGTTACCGTTGTTGTGCCATCTTTGCCAACCTTAACATCTGTTACTGTTGGGTTTGATTTCTTAACTTCGTCTGCTACCTTAGCTTTTTCTGCTTCAGTCAAGTTGCTTGGATCTACAACTGGTGTTACCGCTGGATCCTTAACTGCATTATCTTTTGTTGCTGTAGCTGGAACACTTGGTTCTGATACATTGCCTGCTGGATCTGTTGCTTTCGCTGTTACGTCTCCTGCTGGAAGCTCTTTCGTTGGTGTGATTGTAGCTTTTCCATTTTCGTCTGCTACGCCTTCACCAAGCTTGTGACCATCTTTGTCGAACAACTCAACTTTAGATCCTGGTTCTGCACTTACTTCAACTGGTGTCTTAGTTCCTGCTTTATCTGTTAAGTCTGTCTTAACTTCTGGTTTAGCTGGTGCTTTTGTATCCTTAGTTGCGGTTGCTGGAACACTTGGTTCTGACACATTGCCTGCTGGATCTGTTGCTTTCGCTGTTACGTCTCCTGCTGGAAGCTCTTTCGTTGGTGTGATTGTAGCTTTTCCGTTTTCGTCTGCTACGCCTTCACCAAGCTTGTGACCATCTTTGTCGAACAACTCAACTTTAGATCCTGGTTCTGCTGTCACTTCAACTGGTGTCTTAGTTCCTGCTTTATCTGTTAAGTCTGTCTTAACTTCTGGTTTAGCTGGTGCTTTTGTATCCTTAGTTGCGGTTGCTGGAACACTTGGTTCTGACACATTTCCTGCTGGATCTGTTGCTTTCGCTGTTACGTCTCCTGCTGGAAGCTCTTTCGTTGGTGTGATTGTTGCTTTACCATCTTTTCCTGCTACGCCTTCACCAAGCTTGTGACCATCTTTGTCGAACAACTCAACTTTAGATCCTGGTTCTGCACTTACTTCAACTGGTGTCTTAGTTCCTGCTTTATCTGTTAAGTCTGTGTTGATTTCTGGTTTAGATGGAGCTTTTGTATCTGCTGTTGCTTTTTCTGGTGTACTTGGTTCTGACACATTTCCTTCTGGATCTGTTGCTTTCGCTGTTACATCTCCTGCTGGAAGTTCTACTGTTGGTGTGATTGTTGCTTTACCGTCTTTTCCTGCTACACCTTCACCAATCTTGTTACCATCTTTATCAAATAACTCAACTTTAGATCCTGGTTCTGCACTTACTTCAACTGGTGTCTTAGTTCCTGCTTTATCTGTTAGGTCTGTGTTGATTTCTGGTTTAGATGGAGCTTTTGTATCTGCTGTTGCTTTTTCTGGTGTACTTGGTTCTGACACATTTCCTGCTGGATCTGTTGCTTTCGCTGTTACGTCTCCTGCTGGAAGTTCTACTGTTGGTGTGATTGTTGCTTTTCCGTCTTTTCCTGCTACACCTTCACCAATCTTGTGACCATCTTTATCAAATAACTCAACTTTAGATCCTGGTTCTGCACTTACTTCAACTGGTGTCTTAGTTCCTGCTTTATCTGTTAGATCTGTTTTGATTTCTGGTTTAGCTGGTGCTTTTGTATCTGCTGTTGCTTCTTCTGGTGTGCTTGGTTGTGATACATTTCCTGCTGGATCTGTTGCTTTCGCTGTTACATCTCCTGCTGGAAGTTCTACTGTTGGTGTGATTGTTGCTTTACCGTCTTTTCCTGCTACACCTTCACCAAGTTTGTGACCATCTTTATCGAATAACTCAACTTTAGATCCTGGTTCTGCACTTACTTCAACTGGTGTCTTAGTTCCTGCTTTATCTGTTAGGTCTGTGTTGATTTCTGGTTTAGATGGAGCTTTTGTATCTGCTGTTGCTTTTTCTGGTGCGCTTGGTTGTGATACATTTCCTGCTGGGTCTGTTGCTTTCGCTATTACATCTCCTGCTGGAAGTTCTACTGTTGGTGTGATTGTAGCTTTTCCATCTTTTCCTGCTACGCCTTCACCAATCTTGTTACCATCTTTATCAAATAACTCAACTTTAGATCCTGGTTCTGCACTTACTTCAACTGGTGTCTTAGTTCCTGCTTTATCTGTTAGATCTGTTTTGATTTCTGGTTTAGCTGGTGCTTTTGTATCTGGTGTTGAACTTGGGGCTTTAACCGTTACTTTAACTGGAACTTCTTCTTTAGATCCATCTGGGTATGTTACAACTACTGTCGCATCTTTTTCACCTGGTGTCGCTGTGTCTACTGGAGCTTTGAAGGCTACTTTTGTACCCTTAGGAAGATCTTTTACATTTCCAATTGAATCTTCTGCTTTTGGTGTTGTTCCTTTGTTTACAGTTTGTGGTTTAGCTGTTGGTGTGTTCTTATCTGCATCTGTTGGTTTTTTAGTTACAAATTCTGATAAAGGTTTTTTATCTTTTGAACCATCAGCATATGTCACAACTACATTATCATCAGCATCTCTAGTAATTGATTGAATACGTGAAGGTTGTTCTTGTGCATCCACTAATGAACCTTTTTTATCAGCTAAACGTGCGTCTGGATTGTTTTGAGAATATTCAAGTTTAACTTTCTCTTTAATTTTTTCAAACTCTTTATCAGTAACATTGTTAACATCTGATACAACTACTTTGTCAGCTTCTGCTGGAGTTTTAATATCATATTTTTGAGTTTGAGGTTTAAGAATTACATTAACCGCAGTTGGATCAGTAGCATCTCTACCATTTCCTCTAGCATCTGCTCCATCTTTATCAATGGCTTTTACAAAACGCCATCCTAATGGAGTTCCTCCATTTTGAATCGCAGCTTCAAATTTTTCTTTTGTAAATTTCCCTTCGGGTGCTGGAGTACCTGTGTATGTGATAACAGCTGGATTTTCTGCTGTCGCTGTTGTTTCAGTAGTGAATTTATTCGCAGTGAATCCATATTCTGTATTTTGTTTATTAGTTTCTCCCGCTACATCTTGGAATGATTGGTTAGAACCTCTTCTTAACTCAGCACTTGCAAGTTTGCCACTATCATCTTTGATTTTAATATCAAAAGAATTCACTTCTGATGCGTAAACATAGACTTCTTTCTTATTAGGCGCTGGATCAGAATATTGGATTTCTACAGTTGGTTTTTCATTTGTACGTACAAATTCTGATAATGGTTTTTTATCTACAGAACCATCTTTATAGGTTACTACAAGATTTCCTTTGTCGTCTTTTGTGACTGATTCAATCTTAGCATCTTTATCAGCTACAGCTGTACCTTTTTTGTCTGCTAAGTTAGCATCATCATTCGTTTGAGAGTACTCAAGTTGGAGTTTCTCTTTGATTTTAGCCAAGTCGGCATCTGTTACATTAGCTGGATCTGCTACAACAACTTTTTCAGTTGGAGTTGCAATGTCATATTTTTGAGTTTGCCCCTTAAGCATGACACGGAATGCACCTGGATCAGTTGCAGTTGAGCTACCCACAGCTTTATTCTCAATAAATGCACCATCTGTATCCGTTGCAGTTGCATAACGCCAGCCTAAAGCCATACCAGATGGATTTTCTCCTTTAGTCGCTGCATCTAAGGCTTCTTGTTTCAAACCATCTGTCGCTGCTGGAGTACCTGAGTAAGTAATGACTGCTGGTGTATCTGCTGTCGCTGGAGTTTCAGCATTGATAACATTTGCTTTAAATCCATATTGAGTATTGATAGTATTTGCTTCACCTGCAACATCAGCAAACGCTCTGTTACCACCTTGTTTTACAGTGGCACTTGCAATTTTCCCACTATCATCTTTGAATTTGATATCGAATGAGTTTTCTTCTCCACCATATACATAGACTTCTTTAGTAGACTTATCTGAATATGGAATTTCTACTGTTGGAGCTACTGCTGGAGTTGTTGGAGCTGCTGGAGCTGCTGGAGCTGGTGGGTTAACTAGATATGTTGCTGCAATCTTATCTTTTGATCCATCAGGATAAGTGATAGTAAGATTTCCTTTCTCATCCACACTGTATTGTGAATCTGCTGGAAGACTTGGGTTAGCAGTTTTCACTGCTTCGATAATCTTATTCTTTTCAGTTTCACTAACGCCGTTAGAATCTGCAATATCTACTTTTGTACCTGCAACTGGTTCATATTTCTTAGCTGTCTCAAGAACATTTACTATAAGTGCTCTGTATATCGTTGTTGGTTTATCTCGATTCTTCGCATGAAAAACAACCTCAGTTGTTCCTGCTGGCTGGTCCATTGCAACAGTACCACTATACTTAGCATCACGTTGTCTAATCGTAGCTCCATTTGAAGATCCTAGGTACCCCCCTGATGGCACTACACCTTTAATAGCTATCGGATTTTTCTCAACCGAAAATTTCTCTAAAGCTGTAGCTTGAGCTACAACATCAATATCAATGTTATCGCCAGGATATACTGTAATCTCTGACTTACTTACCAATAGTCTAGTGTCATTGTTACCAGTCACACCACCATCCTTAACAGTTACTGGTGATGCTGTAACCGTAATTGGTGCACTCTTAGCTGACTCTGTTCCACCTGCTGGTGTTGAAGTCGCTGTAATCTCTCCTGCTGGAAGGCTGTTTGTAGGGTGAACAGTTGCTACACCTTGAGCATTAGCTACAGCTTCACCGATCACAACACCATCTGTGTTGTAAAGCTTAACAGTTGAACCTGCTGGTGCTTTAACTGTCACATCAGCCGGCGTACTTGCTTTACCTTCCAAATCATTGACAATTTCTGGACCGCTAGTCGCAGCATCTGTCGCTGGATTGTTAGTTGCAGCACCTGCCGATGGATTGTTAGTCGCTGCACCTGGCGTTGGATTATTAGTTGCAGCATCTGCCGCTGGAGTTGCTTCTACAGCAGCACTTACTTCTGATGTTTTACCATTTTTGGTAGCTGTCGCTGCTACAATACCGGCTGGAATGTTTACTGTTGGAGTGATGCTTGCTACACCTTGGTCGTTCGCAACGGCTGTACCAAGCTTAGTGCCATCATGGGCGAACAAGGAAACTGTAGACCCCGCTTCTGCTTTCACTATCAACCGGAGTTTTAGTATTAGCCTTACCTGTTAGACTTGTCGTGATAACTGGCTTAGCTGGTGCTACTGCTTCTTTTTCAACGATTACTTTTACAGGAACTTCTTTTGTAGATGTATCCGGGTAAGTTACAACTACTGTTGCTTGTTTTTCACCTGGAGTTTGTGTATCAACTGCATTCTTGTACTTAACTGTTGTCCCTTTTGGAAGAGTGTCTAAGTTTCCAATTGATTTTGTCGCATCTGGTTTTTGACCAACTTTTACAGTTTGAACTTTCGCTGTTGGTTCAGGGGAAACATCAGACTGCCACATTTTCACAGGGTTAGTTGCAATGTTGGCGAAAGCTGCATTGGCACCTGCAGTGGCGCTACGCATCATACCAAACACAACCTTCATATCTTTCAACTGTTCGTTAGATGTTGTTGCAGGAACTTCAGTTCTAAAACTCCATGCATAGGCATCATACCCATCACCACCTGTAGTCGAACGATCCACAATCAAACGTTTGTCATTCAAGGCAACATTATTCAATAACTCTTTAGTTCTCGGAGAAGAATTAGACGCCGCACTCTTGAAATATCTGTCCTCCTGACCGGCAAGTTTTTCTATAGAACGACCATAGAGATTACTTTCCCAACCAGAAGCCAGAGCAAAGGTATCTTTTTTGTCTAATGGTAATCCAGCAGCTTTATCTGGTGATGGATTTTCAAACGTTACAGAACTACTCAACGCTGAACCATCAGGTTTTATACGTTGAACTTTTCCATTTATAAATTTAGGGTTGATTGGAGAGTTATATTTTGCACGTGTAATGCTAGTTGGCATATTAACTTCTGCAGGAATTTGGATGAAATTTCGATATACATCTCCTCCATCTGTATTATACGTATTAGATAGATTTTCTGCATGATCATTATAAAAGACAAGCCAATCTAATGAAGTAATCTTCCCACTAGCGTCTTTATTATATTTAACTTTATAATTTGTAACTCTAGAAACTGCATTAACAGCGTCAGCTGTAGACGTGGCTTTATTAACATCATTAAGGATATAGGTATCACTATGACCATTTGCGGCTGCATTTGTACCTTCTGCATAGGCAACTTCCGCTCTAAAAGCATTATTCTTATCTAATGCTTTACCGTTACGTGAGTCGTTAGATCCTGTGTTTTCGATTGAGTTAGATTCTGATTTTTTCTCAGTGTTTTCTGCTTTTTTACCTACAGTTGGTTGTCCGTTAGTAGTGTCTACTGCTGGAGTTTCTTTTTTCTCTACAGGTTTTGCTTTTAATTTAGTGTTAGCTGTAGTTACTAATTTGCTGTAAGCTTTTTTTATTTCGTCTTGAGTTGTTGCGTTTGCTAATGTAGCTTTCGCAGCTTCTAAGTCAGCTTTTAATACCGCAACACTCTCTTCTGTTTTGTTTTCGTATGTTCCGTTAGCTAATTTTGCTTCGATTTCTGCAATGTAGTTTTCAAGTTTAGTTTTATCTAAAGCTTTAACTTCTTTTGCAGTTTCTCCACCTAATTTTGCCGCTACTGCTGGTGTTGTAGCAACTTCTGGCTTGATTTCTGCTACAGCAGCAGGTGCCTCATAAGTCTTGCCATCTCCGTTCTGTGTAGGGTTAACATTCCCAGTAGTCGAGTTGCTTGCTACAGTAGTTTCTGCTGTGTTTGCATGAACTACTTGAGTAGCTAAGCTAGCTCCGACCGCAAAAACAAGAGAACAACCGAATAGGAAATGCTTTCCTTTTTTGATCATTCTCCAGTTCTTTTGCTCTGCATTTTTACGATTAAAATACACTATATTTTCTCCTTTTAATTTCTAAAAATAGCATGTAGTACACATACACATACACATACACATACATTCAACATTATAATTTATATAAGCAGATTTGTCAATTATATTAATTATTTTTTATTATTTTCCATTATTTTCAGAAAATTCTAGGATTTAAACCATTCACTATATTGTAATATTGCAATAAAAATAAAATCCCTCTTTTCTTCAAAACTATGATAAATGCCATTTTTCGAATACTTATAAAGAGTATATTGATTTTACCTACAGCTAGCTCTTTCCTTTTGAGCGTCAAAAAGTAGAGAACTATGAAAGTAAGCTTATCAGATACCAATACTCTTCGAAAATCTCTTCAAACCACGTCAGTGTCGCCTTACCGTACTCAAGTACAGCTTACGGCTAGCTTCCTAGTTTGCTTTTTGATTTTTATTGAGTATAAGAACCTGCATTTGTTATTCTTCAAAAAAAGCTCTATACTATCTGGAGTTCAGGAATTCCTGCTACAGATAGTATAGAGCTCAAACAACAGTTACACAAGGGTGACTGCTTTTCTATTCTTGCATGGTGTAACCAACACCACGAACGGTTTTAATGTAGCTTTTCTGACCTTTTACATCAAGCTTGCTACGTAGATAACGGATATAGACATCCACGATATTTGTTTCGGTCGCACTTTCATACTTCCAGACACTTTCCAACAACTGCTCACGAGTCAGAACTTTCTTGCTTCCCATAAGAGTAGCCAAAAGATCATACTCACGACGGGTCAAAGCAATCATCTCTTCGCCACGATAAACGGTATGATGCTCTACATCCATACGCAGATTGCGGTAAGACGTTGGAACCTTCATCTGACTACAGTGTTGGTCGATAAAGTCCCGACCTCGGAAAATAGCTGAAATACGAGCTACCAAATTCTCAATAATAACTGGCTTATAGATGTAAGAAACGGCAAAGCGTTGGATTGTCTCAATCTGATCTTGCAATTCTTCACGATGATCCAAGACCATGATAACTGAGGCTGGCTTAGTCCGACTCAGCTTATCTGCAAAATCCTGGGCTGTCATATCCCCCAGATGAGCATTCAATAAAATCAAGTCATAGTCTGTCTGAAGAGCCATGGAGAGGGCTTTTTGCCCCTCCTCAACCTGATCAACTCGGTATTGCTCTTTTTGGAGTTCCAAACTTAAAAAATGAGCTAGATTTCTTTCTTTCTCAAGTAATAAAATCCGTTTCCCCATGGCAGACCTACTTATTTTTCGTCATACCAAGAGTAGTGGAATGTTCCTTCTTTGTCTTTACGTTGGTAAGTGTGGGCACCAAAGTAGTCACGTTGCGCTTGGATCAAGTTTGCTGGAAGGTCAGCTGAACGGTAGCTATCAAAGTAAGTAATAGCTGCTGAGAAGGTTGGTACTGGTACACCAGCTTGAACCGCAAGAGCTACGATATCACGCACTGCTTGTTGGTACTTAGCAGTAACATCCAAGAAGTATTCATCCAAAAGAAGGTTAGCAAGATCTGCATCACGGTTGTAAGCATCTGTAATCTTTTGCAAGAAACGAGAACGGATGATACAACCATCACGCCAGATAGAGGCGATGTCTGCAAATGGCAAGTTCCAGTTGTTTTCTTTAGAAGCTACACGCAATTGAGCAAAACCTTGTGCGTATGAAATGATTTTTGAGAAGTAAAGGGCTTGACGGATTTTTTCAATCAACTCAGCCTTGTCCCCTTCAAATTTGAAGTCAGCTGGTTTTGGAAGGACCTTGCTAGCATGCACACGTTCTTCTTTGTAAGTTGAAATGTAACGGGCAAATACCGACTCAGTGATGAGTGACAATGGCACACCAAGGTCAAGTGATGATTGGCTAGTCCATTTACCAGTTCCCTTGTTACCTGCAGCATCAAGGATGTAATCTACGATTGGTCCATCTTGACCTTCGTCGTCTTTACGGCTCAAGATATCAGCTGTAATTTCGATCAAGTAGCTGTCCAATTCACCCTTGTTCCACTCAGTAAAGATTTCAGCCATATCTTCTGCAGAAAGGCCTAGCAAGTGTTGCATCAAGTCATAGCTTTCTGCGATCAATTGCATATCACCATACTCGATACCATTGTGAACCATTTTCACATAGTGACCAGCTCCATCAGGACCGATGTAAGTCACACATGGTTTGCCATCTTCTGGTGCTTTAGCTGAGATTTCTTCAAGAACGTCCGCAACCAATTCGTAGGCTTCTTTTTGTCCACCAGGCATGATAGAAGGACCTTCAAGGGCACCTTTTTCACCACCAGAAACCCCAGTACCGATAAAGTTGATACCTGAGTTTGCCAATTCTTCATTACGACGGATGGTATCTTTGTAGAAAGTGTTTCCGCCGTCAATCAAGATATCACCCTTGTCAAGGTGTGGAAGAAGGGCTTGAATAGTAGCATCTGTACCAGGTCCAGCTTGAACCATGAGCATGATACGACGAGGTTTTTCGATTGAGTTTACAAAACTTTCAACGTCATAGCTTGGTACGAAGTTCTTTTCAGGATGGCAAGCAATCACATCTTCCGTTTTTTCTTTACTACGGTTGTAGATAGCAACTGTGTAACCACGAGATTCAATATTAAGGGCAAGGTTACGACCCATTACGGCCATACCTACGACACCAAAGTTAGCTTTTGTCATTTGACACTCCTCTTATTTGATTTGTTTTATTTTATCATTTTTACTTTTGAAAAGAAAGAATTTTGTAACGACTGCTTAGTAGTCCAAAGCATCCGCATGTCCAGAACCATTTCCAACAAAGTATCCTGTCTTACAGTTAAGGGTAAAGAGATAGGTTCCATCTGGCTTGTAGAGGTTGTAATAACCATTGCCATTAACGATATTGACACGTTCAAGGATGTATTGATCACCAGTGATATAACCACGTGAGCGTGAAGTCGCTAGGATTTGTTCCAAAACACCATCCGCGAAATCCCAAGCAGAGTTATTGCTATCATCAACAGCCGATTGATTGTAAGAAACACGACTGGCACTTCTTTGAACAGCAACTCCTGCACTTGATACGCCCATATTGACCTCACTACGAGAACTTCTAGTCTCAGTTGAGGCCGCATTTGAGCTACTTGGACTGGTCTCACTAGTAGTATTTGAGCTGGCTTGACTAGAGTTTGAACTGCTAGTTTGACTTGAACTTGAAGCACTTGTTTGCTGGCTCTTACCAAGGCTAATAGCCTTATCTAGCACTTTATCAAGCTCCGTATTTCCAGTTTTAATGTCTGTAAATTTAGCATCAGATTTAGCTTTGACATTGGTATCCAGAACACCATCAACAATAGCTGGTTTCTCAAATTGTGCATTGACATCTTGAATGGCCTTGATTTGCATTGCTAGACTATCATACTTAGATTTGGCAAGCGTATGTTCACGACTACCTTCCAGCTTATCAAGCAAGGTTTTAAGTTGAGTCAGTTTATCAAACTGGCTATTTTTTAAAGCCGTTTTGTTGCTATCTGTGTAGAAGGCATCATATAAATTATTAAATTCTTCCGCTTCTGCCTGCGAGTTTGTGGTTGATTGAGAAGTCTGGATTTCCTTGGTCGAACGAGCTACTTGACGATAAACATAATAACCAGTTCCAAGGATAAGAACTACTAAGGCTGCTAGAATACCGTAAATCACCCATTTCTTCTTACTTTTTTCATCTTCACTATCCGTAACTCGAGAAAATGTTGGAACTTCTTCCTCTCCAAACAATTGTACTTCTTCAGTCTCAAATTCTTCGGCAAGAGGAGCTTCTGAAACGCGTGTGAATTCTAGATCATCAAACTGACTCAATTCATTTTCTAGTTCTGGAGAAGTTACTCCTGTTTCGTCACGAAGCTCTTGAAGCAAATTATCTAGAGTCTGGGGCTGCTCTACCTCTGCCTCTTCTTTTTCGATTAACTCCTCTTTTTTGTATTGTCGGGTCGCAAATTTATCTGCCTCAATTTCATCCTTATGTTGTTTCACATACTTGTCCAAGATAGAATCTCCAGGCAATACACCTGCTTCCACCTCTTCATTTTTTCGAATAGCTTGTCCAACCGTTAGCTCTTTGGCATCATCAAAATCAAATTGCGGTTCTTGATCTTCATTTTTATGACGATTCCGTCTCTTCTTAGTCATGAGTTTACCTTCCTACTTTACTTTCTGGCGTTTAACACGCTGACCAAAATATTGATACAAATCAACTTTTAAGGTACCATTGTATAATTTACGTTTCTTATCTGCTTGACTACCGTACTTGGTCTCAAAAGCTTCATCACTAGTTAAGATAAATTTGCTCCAGGTTTTCAGCGGTGCAAATACTTGCCCCATTTCAGCATAAAGCTTGGTAACCCCTTCATCATCTGACAAACGTTCACCATAAGGCGGATTGGAAATAATCACTCCATTGATTTTATCAGAACGCAAATCCTGCACGCGCATCTGCTTAAAGGTAATATCTCCTGCAACCCCTGCTGCCTGGGCATTTGCCTTAGCAATTTCCACCATGCGAGCATCAATATCACAGCCCATAATATCTAGTTCCAACTCACGATCCACTTTCTTAGCTGCCTCTGTGCGAACCTCTTGAATCAAACGATCACTAATCCAGTTCCATTCCTCAAAGGCAAAGGATCGACGAAGACCAGGAGCCACCTTTCGAGCAATCATAACTGCCTCGATACAGAAAGTTCCTGAACCACAGGTCGGATCAATCAGAGGCTTGTCTGGATACCAGTTAGAAAGTTGCAAAATAGCTGCTGCCATGTTTTCCTTGATAGGAGCCCCACCTTTTTCGGTACGATAGCCACGTTTAAAGAGACTAGAGCCTGTCGTATCAATCATGACAGTTGCTACATCTTTGAGAATAGATACCTCAATCTTAAACTCTGGGCCATTCTCCATCAGAGGTACGCCTTCTGGGCGGGCATAGTGTTTCTGCAATTTCTTAACAACAGCCTTCTTTGAAATAGCCTGTACACTGGGCTCATTGTGAAGTTTAGATTTAACACATTTAGCTTTCGAAATCGGGAACCGAGCTCCAAGCGGTAAATAATGTTCCCAATCTAAGGCAAATACTCCCTGAAACAGCTCTTCAAAAGTCTTAGCAGGGAAAGTGCCTACAATAATCTTGATACGGTCTGCTGCTCGAAGCCAGAGGTTGGTTTCGATAATGGCTCTTGCATCTCCTTGAAAACGAACACGTCCATTTTCAACCTGACAATCATAGCCCAACTCTCGCACTTCTCGTCCCACAACAGCTTCAAGACCTGCTGCTGCAGTAGCCATTAAATTAAATTCCTTTTTCATTTTCAGTCTTGTAAGACCTTTCTATATGTCCACTTTAAAAAATGAGGTTGAGAAAATTTCTCAGCCCCAACCTATATGCAATTTTCTATAAGCCATGTTTTGTTCCAGAAGTGACTAGGACCACTTCCTTTGATAATCATCTGTCTACCACTAAGAGCATAGAGCTGATAGTAGTCAGAGTACTACGTTCGTTTCCGCGTACTCCATGCCCCGACCAAAATTTGGGTTGCTAGCTTGAGGGGTTTACCGCGTTCCACTCTCTCCGTTTCCAGAAAGACTCCGTCACTGTGGCACTTTCAAGTCTACTCTGACCTATCCAAGGACTTAGCCATTTCAACTGCCGTAACGATTTCTCGTCCCTAGGCTTATGAATTCGCCTAGCACAAACACTACAGGCATCACAGCCTGTGCTAGCATGGACTTTCCTCATGAAAAGAAATTCTCTCCACGCGATTATCCAAAAATTGCACATTTTAAATAAGCGCTTATAAATCAGAGTTATCCAAAATTTGTTTACCAAACACTTCTTTTTCGAGACGATTCAAGCGTTTCAAAATATCAAAATTCGTCATAGAGCCTGAAGTTGCCGCTTCAAGAGGCTCTGCTTGAACTGGTGAAGGTTTCGGTTTACGAGATAATTCTTCCTTCAACTCAGCAATTTCTTGACGGAGAGACTTGACTAGGGCAGCATAAGTTTCATAGTCCTTGATGACATCATCCAAAAATTCATCAACTTCAACCTTACTATATCCACGGACTTCACGTCCAAACTCTTGCTCAAAAATATCTTTTGCTGTAAAAATAATACTTGCCATCTCTCTCTCCATTCTCGATTTCTAATAGTATTATTATATAAAAAAAGGCAAACAAAAATCAAGGTCAAAGGCCTACTTTTCAGAAAAATTTTCTGCCAGCTCATTTAAGTCTTCAAAGGTTAGCCTTTTTATACGATAGCCTTCCTGATTTGTCATCAGCTTGTCCATAAATTTTAATTTTGTCTCATTTTCTGGATCATAGAAAAAATAGGCTAAATCAGTATTTTCTATCAAAAATCGTTGGTAATCACGCAGTTGTCCCATGTTTTCATACTTAGGATAAGCATATTTAATAAAATCTACCTGCTTAAATTGGCTAAGTTTAAGCTGATTAGCTTCATTCCAGTTTTCCCCGTGTGTTTCAAAATCAAAAATAGTCGCTAGGCTGAAATCATACTCGTCTTTCATTTCATTTGCAACATCGAGAACCCAAGATTCAAATCCCAAATTCCCTGTAAATACCAGCCATTTAAGCCCCTCTTCTGCTAAACTTTCTAAATCCCTTCGAATCGCTTTCTTTATAACTTTTAATCTGACATCCTTTTCGTTAAAGACACCCAAGTCGAAGTTAGAGTAGCCCATAATTAAAGCTGTAGTCATTTTTGCCCCTTTCTTTATATTTTTATGGTATAATAGAGCGATGTTATTGTACCAATAAGGAGAAATATGGTCAACTATCCTCATAAAATTTCATCAAAAAAAAGCCAAACATCTATTTCTCAACCAAAAAATTTCGCAAATCGAGGAATGACTTTTGAAAAGATGATTAACGCTACCAACGACTACTATCTGACGCATGGCATGGCAGTTATCCATAAAAAGCCGACTCCTGTTCAGATTGTTCGAGTAGACTATCCTCAACGTAGTCGAGCCAAAATTGTAGAGGCCTATTTTAGACAAGCTTCCACAACAGATTACTCTGGCGTGTATAGAGGACATTACATTGACTTTGAAGCCAAGGAAACACGACAAAAAAATGCTATTCCACTAAAGAACTTCCATCTTCATCAGATTCAACATATGGAACAAGTTCTGGAACAGCAGGGCATTTGCTTCGTTCTACTTCATTTTTCTTCTCAACAAGAAACTTACTTGTTACCGGCACTTGATTTGATTCGTTTTTATCATCAAGATAAGGGTCAAAAATCAATGCCACTTGGATATATTCGGGAAAACGGATATTTAGTAAAGCAAGGTGCTTTCCCTCAAATTCCCTATCTCGATATTATCAAAGAACATTTACTAGGTGGTAAAACAAGATGAACAAACAAATTATTCTGCGATTCTTAAAGTATATGGGAATTACATCCCTTACCTTATTTATCGCTTTATTTCTATTAGGTGGTGGTGTCTTCCTCTACTTTGTTAGCAAGGCTCCAGCCTTATCTGAAAGTAAATTGGTTACGACAACTTCTAGCAAGATTTATGACAACAAGAACGAATTGATTGCTGACCTTGGTTCTGAACGTCGCGTAAATGCTCAAGCCAATGAAATTCCCACTGATTTGGTCAAAGCTATCGTCTCAATCGAAGATCACCGCTTCTTTGATCATAGAGGTGTTGATACCATTCGTATCATGGGAGCTGCATTGAGAAACCTCCAAGGACAAGGAGGACTCCAAGGTGCTTCAACCTTGACCCAGCAATTGATTAAATTAACTTACTTTTCTACTTCAACTGCTGACCAAACCATATCACGTAAAGCTCAAGAAGCTTGGCTAGCAGTTCAGCTAGAACAAAAAGCAACCAAGCAAGAAATCCTGACCTATTACATCAATAAAGTCTACATGTCTAACGGTAACTATGGAATGCAAACTGCAGCCCAAAATTACTATGGAAAAGACTTGAAAGAATTAAGCTTGCCGCAGTTAGCACTCCTTGCTGGAATGCCTCAGGCACCGAACCAATATGACCCTTATTCCCATCCAGAAGCTGCTCTCGAACGTCGTAATTTAGTACTTTCAGAAATGAAAGAGCAAAATTACATCAGTGCAGAACAGTATGAAAAAGCAATTAATACTCCTATCACTAATGGTCTCCAGAGCTTGAAATCAGCCAATAGTTACCCAGCCTATATGGATAACTACCTCAAGGAAGTAATCAACCAAGTTGAACAAGAAACTGGTTACAACCTTCTTACTACAGGTATGGATGTCTACACAAATGTGGACAAAGATGTTCAACAGCGACTTTGGGATGTTTATAATACAGATGAGTATGTTGCTTACCCAGATGATGAACTCCAAGTAGCGTCCACTATCGTAGATGTATCAAATGGTAAAGTAGTCGCTCAGTTAGGTGCCCGTCACCAATCAAGTAATGTATCTTTCGGCATCAACCAAGCTGTTGAAACCAACCGTGACTGGGGTTCTACTATGAAACCAATTACTGACTATGCGCCCGCTTTAGAGTATGGAGTTTATGACTCTACTGCAACTATTGTACATGATGTTCCTTATAACTATCCTGGTACTGATACTCCAGTCTACAACTGGGATCATGGATACTTTGGAAATATTACAATCCAGTATGCACTTCAACAGTCACGTAATGTCACAGCGGTTGAAACCTTGAATAAGGTTGGTCTGGACAGAGCCAAAACCTTCCTAAATGGTCTTGGTATCGATTATCCAAGCATACACTACGCAAATGCCATTTCAAGTAATACACCTGAATCCAACAAAAAATACGGCGCAAGTAGTGAAAAAATGGCTGCTGCTTATGCTGCCTTTGCTAATGGTGGAATTTACCATAAACCAATGTATATCAATAAAATCGTCTTCAGTGATGGTAGTGAAAAAGAATTTTCAGACGCTGGCACACGAGCTATGAAAGAAACAACTGCCTATATGATGACCGAAATGATGAAAACTGTCTTAGTTTATGGAACTGGACGTGGAGCCTACTTACCATGGCTTCCACAAGCAGGTAAAACAGGTACTTCTAACTATACTGACGAAGAAATTGAGAAATATATCAAGAACACTGGCTACGTAGCTCCAGATGAAATGTTTGTGGGTTATACTCGTAAGTATTCTATGGCTGTTTGGACAGGTTACTCAAATCGTCTCACTCCAATCATTGGAGATGGTTTCCTCGTAGCTGGTAAAGTCTATCGAGCAATGATGACCTATCTCTCAGAAGATAACCACCCTGGAGATTGGACAATGCCAGAGGGCTTATACAGAAATGGAGAATTTGTCTTCCAAAACGGAGCAAGAAATAGTTGGAATACACCAGCTACACAACAAACACAGTCAGTAGAGAATTCCTCTACAGCGACTGAAAGTTCAACTACTCAAGCAAATACGACGGTTGGGCAACAACCAAATAATGCTCCAGTAACTGAGCCTAATCAGGGACAAACTAGTCAAACCGTCCAACCAGTACAACCAACACCGCAAAATCCACCAGTTCAACAGCAACCACAACAGTAAAAAGTAAATCCTGAGTTCACAGTTCTGCTCAGGATTTTTTCTATAATAAAATATATTTCGCAATATTGAAAATATGGTAGATTGAAGTAGGATTCGAACGAATCGATTAATAAAATCAAATTAATTTCTAGAAATGTTTTAGCAACCATGGCCTACTCTTCTAACTTCAATCCATTACAAATTCCCTCATTTATTTGTTCAGATTTTATTTCATTTCACTATAGAATAGCTATCAATCTATTTTCTAAAAACCAAAAGAAGTCAGCTAAAAACTAACTTCTTTTTTATCTTATTTCACATGTTTTGCAAGGTCTTCTTGCGCTTTTTTATTGGATTCTTCTTTTTCTTTCATCCATTTATCTTGAGCTTTTTGGTATTCCTCTACAGTGACTGCCTTGTCTTGAAGCTCAAGGTATTTATACAAGAGTGGTTCACTTGTACCTTTATTTCCTGACAATGCAAATGGTATTGTAAATGGTACCATCTTAGACAAGATTGGACGCCCTGTACGAGATGTAGTTGGAATAATCAAAGCACTATCTGTCAACCAAGCTTGGGCCGCAGCATATTTATCATATCGTTTAGAAACATCTATAGCCTCATCACCAGCTTCTGTAACCAATTTTTCGTAGTCATATAGACCTACTTTTTTAGCAGCTACATTATCTTTACCTGAGTCAAATCCTAAATATGTTTTAGTACTTTCTCCTACAGATGGTTTGATAATATCAAGGTAGGTTGATGGATCGGCAAAGTCAGGACCCCAACCGACATTATCTGATAAATCCCAGTCTTCTCCAGCAGCATTTTCAGCAAAATATGTAATATTGTTTACTTCATCTTTTTGTAGTTGTTGAATATCAATAATGACATTATCAGTTCCTAAAGTCGCTTCCAAGGATTGTTTCATAGATTGGACGCGCTGAACTTTTGTAGTTGCTGTTTGGTCAACAGGCATATCTAGGTGAATTGGGAATTGGACTCCTTCTGCTTGTAAGGCTGATTTAGCTTTAGCAAATTCAGCCTTGGCTTTCTCTGGATTGTAAAAGCCATCCTGAGAATCTGCAAGATTAACATCCTTCCATTCATCCCCATAAGTCACCAATTTTTCTTTGACCATATCGCCAAAGTTTTTACCATCTGCTTGAACAAATGTTGGTGGAACAAAGAGATTACGTAAGATTTTGCTTGCTCCAGTTTGTCCATTCAACTGAGAGGCATAGGCTGTACGGTCAAATCCGAAAGCAATAGCCTGACGGAAATCCTTGTTTAAGAGAGCTTTTTTAGTAGATGTCTTTTGTTCTTCGCTAGTCTTAGATGTGTATTTATAAGATTGGCGATCAATATTTGTACCAACTAGATAAGTCGTAGAGTCTTGTTGCGTATAGACAATATTGTCTTTCATACTCTTCTCAAGCTCTGCAAAACTTGCATTTGTTGGATAGAGACGAGCTGCTGTAAGGCTACCATCTTTAAAGTTTTCTGCTGGTTTGCTAGTATCTTGACCATCCCAGAATGACAATTTGACCTTGTCAATATGGACATTGTCCTTATCCCAGTAGTTCGGATTTTTCACAAATTCAACAGCAGATTTGGTTACAATGGATTTCAACAAATAAGGACCATTATACAAGATACTACTTGGATCTGTTGCTTTGGCAAAATCATCCCCTTTTGAGTTCAAAAACTCTTCATTAACTGGTGCCAAGACACCCATGGTTGTTTTAGAATTCCAAAAACTTTCAGGTTTGTTCAAAGTGTATTGGACTGTTTGATCGTCAATCGCTTTAATCCCAACTTGAGAGAAATCTTTATTTTCCCCTTTAGCGTAGGCGTCCAAACCTTTAATTGAATCCTGTACCAAGTAAAGGGCTTCTGCTTTCTTATCTGTTGCATATTTAAGACCTGTTACAAAGTCTTGAGCCTTAACAGGAGCATACTCTTCTCCCTCAGATGTATACCACTTGGCGTCCTGACGAATCTTATAAGTATAAGTCAAGCCATCCTTAGAAACTGACCAGTCCTCTGCCATTGAGGGAATAAGATTCCCGTATTTATCATTTTCAAGTAATCCATCAATCACATTACTAGTAATGTCAGCAGTCGCTGCCTTACCAGTTGTTAAGTAGTTGAGATTATCTGGGTGTGTCTCGTAGGTAAATGCAAAAGTCTGCTCACCTTTAGTAGCAGAACCACCAGAACAAGCAGCTAAAACACCCACTGCTAATAAAGTCACTCCCGCAAGAGCCAATACTTTTCTCGTTTTCATAAACTTCTCCTTCATTTTTCTATCCATTATAGCCCCTTTTTAAACATTGTCAACAGAATTTTCAGAATTTTTGAAAATTATTTTTTAAACAATTTCGTTAAAAAATATGAATATTATCAATAATATTTCTAAACAGCAATTGGTAGCCCGTTGGGGTTGTTTAATCTAACTCATTTCTTACACACTGCAAAGCTGCTCCAATTACTTGGTGCATATCGTAATAACGATAGTGTCCTAAACGGCCACCAAAGATAACATTCCCTTGCTCGTCAGCCAATTTTTTATATGATTTATATAAGTGATTATTACGATCATTATTAACTGGATAATAAGGCTCATCACCTTTTTCCCATGTTTTAGAATGTTCCTTAGTAATGATAGTCTTTGCTTGACTCCCAAACTCAAAATGTTTGTGTTCAATAATGCGAGTATATGGGGTTTCTGCATCCGTATAGTTCACAACTGCATTTCCTTGGTAATTCTCCATATCTAAGGTCTCATTTTCAAAATGAAGACTACGATACTCTAGTTCACCCAACTTATAGTCGAAGAATTCATCAATCATACCGGTAAAGACAATCTTAGGGAAGTCCTTCATATATTGCTCTTTATTGGCAAAGAAATCAACATTTGTTTCAACATCAATATTTTCATGATCCAACATTTTTTCAACTATTTGAGTGTATCCACCAATTGGAATCCCTTGATAGGTATCATTAAAATAGTTGTTATCATAGGTCAGGCGTACTGGCAAACGGCGAATGATAAAGGCTGGAAGTTCCGTAGTTGGCTTGCCCCACTGTTTCTCTGTATAATCTTTGATTAATTTTTCGTAGATGTCTGTACCTACAAGAGAAATAGCCTGTTCTTCCAAATTTTCAGGAGTTTTGCCATTTAAAACAGCACGTTGCTCCTCAATCTTAGCTTGCGCTTCTGCTGGCGTTACAACTCCCCAGAGTTTATTGAAAGTATTCATATTGAAAGGAAGGTTATAAATCTCTCCCTTATAATTTGCTACAGGAGAGTTAGTATAACGGTTAAACTCTGCAAACTGGTTTACATAATCCCAAATCTCCTTATCAGAAGTATGGAAAATATGGGCACCATACTCATGAACTTGAATTCCTTCCTCTTCACGAGTATAGATATTACCCGCGATATGATTTCGTTTTTCAATAACTTTGACTTTTTTCCTTTTAAGGCTGCTTCATGGGCAAATACTGCACCAAAAAGACCAGCACCAACGATAAGATAATCGTACATCTTAAGCTCCTTTATTTTTTAATAATTGTTGCTTTAACTCACTTAGATTTATTACTTTAAAAATCAAAATCATACTAGCATAAATTATTGCTCCTAGAACAGCGTATAGTCCCACATTAATCATCGGTGATATATTTAGGAATTGTTTTATAAATAGCAAAATACCATACATAACTCCAGATGAGATTATAATTTTGATCAATGAATCTAAAATGGGCACCTCTCTCAAATAAGAACGAGTATAGAATAACTGTATCAACCATACTAGCACCTCTGTTAAGACAGATACAATTGCAGCACCTATATAGCCCAACTTTGGAAGCAAGAGAAGATTTAATCCCACACTAACAATAGCAGGAATTGTTGTTGACAGCATAAATTCTTTATTCTTATTATGAGGTATTAAGATTTGAATACCCATGATATTGGTCCACCCTATAAAGAACATTCTAAAAATCATAATTGCTATCGCATAACGTGCCTCTTGAAAATCTTGTCCCAGGAAAAAATTCACAAAATCATCATTTACAATTAACATTCCTGCCATAATTGGAAAAATAACCAAATTATAAATCAGAAATGACATCTCATGCATTTTATTAATTGCTTTATGATCACCTAAGGATAAAAGCTTTGAAACTCGTGGTAACATAACACTTCCCAATGAAGTCACTAGAGTTAATAAAATATTAACAAGTTTCAAAGCTTGATCATAGATTCCTACATCTTTTGTTGAAGCTAAAGCTCCCAGCATTGTACGATCCAAAGTGACATAGAGCGATATAGCAATTTGAGGTAAAAACAATAAAATAATTGGTCTCAAATGTTGCTTAGCATACTCCCAATCAAAGTGCGGTTTCCCAATAAACGCTCTTGCTGGTAACCACATACTTAATTGTCCCAACAATTCAAAAATAGTAAGCAAAAATACATATGAATGTAGGTCGTTAGCTGATTTTATAAATAGAAAAATAGCAATAACGCCAACTAGTTTCACTGTAATATTTCTGACTGTAATTTTTCGAAAATCCTCTAAACCTTGGAATAGCCAAGAAATATCTAAACCTTTAGAAAGTAAACTTAAACCAAGAATAAGTACAACTGGATTATGCATGAATTGAAGAAAAATATACAACATGCAATACAAAAATATCGAAAGAATTGTTGCTCCCAGTTGTAAGGAGTATATCCCCCAAAAATTTTTATCAATGTCTTTCCGATGTCCTGAAATTACTTTTGTGCCATAGTTAGCAACACCTAAAGTTGCTAATAGTATAAAGTAGATTACAATTGAACTGAAATAACCATATGTCCCCAAATCATCTGAAGAAAATATCCGTGTTACATACGGAGTCGTAATAATCGGAAGTATAATTACTAACAATTGATAGGAAAGGTTGTATGCATAGTTTTTTAATACTTTCACTATTTCTCATCTCCATTATATCTATATTTTGTATAATTAAAATAACTTTTTAATGCTAGCTAATTAACTAGCCAAGTATATTTCTTAAAACATTTTTTAAATATTACTGTTACTATTAAAGATACAAATAACGTAATGAAGAATCGTAGTACAACCATAAAAATGATTCCAAAAGGTGAAAACATAAATTGAGAATTCAATGAATAACTTATATATAATATTAAATAATTTAATGGATCCGAAAAAATATATATACCTAATCCATTCATTAAAATCAGCTTAAAAAAGCAACTACTACCACTGCGCTCTTTCCGAGAAATCAGGTAGGAAATACTATATGTTAATAAAGAACCTAAAATAGCTAATAACTCAACTAATATTTTACTAACTAGAGTGTAAGTATATTTAAGATTAAAATTCAACAAAGTAATCAAAACAAATACCATAGACAATATCAAAACATAATTTCTTTTTGTACTTATAAATTGATTGTATTTTTCTCTCTTTGATTCAAATGCAAATCCCATACTAAAATAAAATAGAAATTGTAACGGGGCTTTAAATAAAAGTGGATCAACTTTATAACTTAAAATATGTAATACATAAAAAATAATAATTGTGGCAAATTTTATTTCTCTTTTTAAGGTAAAAAATGAAATAATAAAAATAATAAATAAAGTAAATAAATACCATAAATGATTATTCCCAATTAAAAACAATTGTCCCAATACTGCTCTAGAAAAAGTTGTATACTCAAAATAATTAGAGAAATATTTTATTGGAAAAACATATAATAAAGTAAAAATAACAAATGGAATAACCAATCGCTTAATCTTCTGTTTTAGAATTAACATAAAATTAATCCATTTATCTCGTTTAACCTGCAGGTAATAGAAAGCTCCAGATAAAGCCATAAACATTGGCATATGAAAATAATATAGAATTTCTCTCACTTTATCAAAAATTTTATACAAAACTAATGACATATTTTGTTCTAGATATTGTTGATAATCAATCCCTCCATATTTAGTTGAAATTATATAATATGTACTATGGCTTACAAGTACCATTAAGATTGCTACTACTTTTAAAATATCGTATTCCTTTTTCATGTACTCTCTCTATTCAAAATTAAAGCGTAAAATATTCCTATAAAAAGAATAAATAATGGTGTATCTATAAAAATTGCAGTAAATAATAAAATTATAAATAAGAGAGCAAACATTTTGGTATCTATAGAAACACCCTTCTTAATTAGTACACTAATTACCGGATATAAATAGAATATCCCTAGGATCACCCCACCCTGAGCTAAAATAACAAATAGACTATTGCTATATCCTAAGTTCGTACGAATAAGAGTATTCATATTTGATTCAATTGCTTTCAACCCTAACGTCAATCCTGAACCAAAAAAGAAATTAGCTCTCCAGGCTAAAAATCCAGCTATATAATCATCAAACCTAATACTAGCTGAAATTGAGTCAGATTTTTCTTCCCAAACCTGTAACAAAGCATAGATAACTATTGGAATTGTAATCAAACTTACATATTTAAATAAAGATTTCTTCAGCATTAAAACTCTATAAATTAATAGTATTCCTATTACAAATATCCCTGTTGTAGAAACTGTTGTCAAAATAGTCAGAGTTAATAAAGATAATCGTTTAATACTATTTTCTAAAAATAATTCCTGAATTATAAATGCTGAACTTAACATTAAACTCCACATTGGAGCCTCCGCAAATATGCCACTATTTCTAGTAATAGTAGTTCCAAAAAAATGAATCCCTTGAGTTTCAAAATATAAATTGAAATAACTTGGGGTTGGACGTCCACCGTTCCAATTATTTATGACGACATTTGTTGGATGAACAACCTTTAAAATACTTCCAAAAGCCCAAAATATTAAAGAAACTATTGCAAAAATTAAAATAATTTTCACAAAGGTATTTAAAAAATCAAATAATCGGTCATTAAAATTCTTAAACATTAATAAGATAAGCATAAGAGGTGCTATCACAAAATAAAATAATATTTCATTTATTGATAAAGAATTAAATGATATGAAAATGTTAGTAATACATACAACTAAATAAATTAGTACTGTCGTTAAGATTATTTTAAAGTAATTATAATTTATTTTGCTTGATATTAGTTCTAAAACTGTTGCTATTATAACTACTAATGCTAATATTGGAATTAACTTATTTGAATCACCTGTGTTTACATATATAGAATTTGTCGTTATAACAATTAATAACGACATTAATACATCTTGGATACTTTTCAGATTAATTTTCAATTTTATATCCCCTTATTTCGAACGATATTTTTAAATTTAAAATAAAATTCTGGAAACAATAAGAATAAGCTATATTTAAATTTAAATTTTACAGATGATTTTGAATCAAAAATTATACTCCAGTAAAATGATCGTACTTTTTTAACAATATTTCTTAAAGCTTTTGTGTCCGTAGAAGCTGCTGCTTCAGATATAGGAAAAGAACCTCTAACAATTTTTAAATTTAACGCCTTTTCTACACTATTACCATCATAAAATTGTTTTATTTGAATTCTATTATTCTCACCTGCATCAAAAAAATCAAATCGCTTATCTGTAAACTGAGATTGAACGATACTACCAGAACGACGATAATAATGATAAGTAACAACAGGTGAAATAACTATCCTTTTAGCTAATCTTAAATGTTTAGCTACAACGAAAAAATCTTCGTAAATTTTTCCAGTAGGAAAAGGAGCTTTTTCTAAAATACTCTTGCGGTACAGTTTCGCACAGGCTGACACTGTTGCAATTTTATCCTGAAACATCAGTTCAAGTGATTCCTCTTTAGAAAACACTCTAAGATTACTATAATCAGATTCTTTTATGTGATTAGAATTATAGTCTCCATATGTAGAAGTAGATTTTACCTTAGTTGATATCAAATCTGCATTATATCTTTCCTGAATTTTAACTAATAGTTCTAAAGCATCTACTTCGAAATAATCATCTGGGTCCAAAAAAACTATCCAATCCGAAGTTGCCTTCTCAACACCAAAATTTCTAGCATCCGAAAGTCCACCGTTTTTTTTATGAAATACATAAACATTCTCATGATTTTCAGCGTACCAATTACATAATTCTCCAGAATTATCTGTCGAACCGTCATTAACTAAAATAACTTCAAAGTTCTTATATGTTTGTCTAATTAAACTTTCCATTGCATAGTGCAAATAGTCTTGCACATTATATACTGGAACAATAATCGAAATCATTATATTTCCTTACTACAGAGTTTGATTTTTCAATTTATAAAAGTATGTATCCGATTTATCGCATACATCTATTTTATAACTACACTTAAAAATATTTGTTGTTTCTAATACTTTTTTCCAATCTTCATCTATATACAGATTAGAGAAATGATTTGCTAAAAAATAAAGATCTTGGTTGTTGGTGATTACCTTATCAATCTGTTTACGAATCATTGGATTATATTCATATCCCAAATGCATTAAATAGTCTATCAAAAAGTAATCTATTGGTAAGTCATACTTAGAGAAATACTCAACTTGAAATCTTCTTAAAAAATCGAATATAATTCCATTACGATATCCAGCTATACAAAACAAGGCCCAACGTCCATCAGAAACATACTTAGGATAAGTTTCATCTCCCCTTGCACGAATAGTATAAAACTCATTATCTAAATAATTTAGTTTTGAATCTGTTTTTATATAAATAGTTGCATCAAACCAGATTCCACCATATTTAAATAGCAAGAACGTTCTAATAATATCCGAATATTTTATCGCATCTATTTTTCCTTCTTCAAATTTTCTTGCAGTATTTTCAGGAATTTCAACAAATGTCTCTAAATTGGACTCATCTAACAGAATGTATTCATAGCCAAATCTTTCGGCATATTCTTTTTGGGTTTGTATTGCTTTTTGAACAATTTCTGGAGCATTTTCATATCCTTGGAGCCATAATGAAAAAATCTTTTTTCCATTTTGCTCATTAGATTTTTCGAAATCATAAGAATATGTAGATAAAAATGTATTAAAATCTTTTTTAAGAAAATCTAAAATATCCTTATGCTTTTTAGAATAAATAAATACGACAATATTATGAAAAAAATTATATCTTGACAGTCGTGCAGCTATTTTTTCCAAGAGAATATTATTTGCAATTTGGGACGAAAAATTTTTTCTTAATTCCCTGTATTCTCTTATTATTTTTTTGATCTTATGCAAAATTTAACTCTCCAATTACTATAATATTTGGCAATATTAAATAAGTGATAACGGCTTTTTCTGACAATATTCATCTTTAAGTTAGTAGACTTTTTCAAGAAACTTTTATTTTTAATAGCTATCGATTTTTCAAATTCTATTAGTTCTTTTTTTGCTTCACTTGCACTATTTAAATTGAAATAGATACTCCACTGCTTATTTATTAGATTTAATATTAGATTATTTACTGCTTCTGAACGCCCAAATTCAAGTTTCGTTTTACTGTAAAAATCAATTAGATTAAAAATTACTTGTTTATGCATTGATCTATTTTTTATATAGCTTTCTATACTAACACTTTGCGTAGATGTTCCTAAACGATATTTGTAAATAGGTTTATCAAAAATAGAAACCGTTTCTATATATGGTAGAACATAGGTGATATATTCCATATCTACATAGTACATATTTTCAGATAATTCTACTTGATTTTTTTTTAATAGACTGGTTTTTAACGTCATAGTGTGCATTCCTACTGTTCTCCCCATTTTTTCATAGAAAGTATCGACTTGGTACACTTTATCTGTTTGAATCATCGAAAATTCATTATAATTCTCAACAGAAACTACATCTCCAGTTTGATTAACATAAACTCGATAATACGGTGAAAGAATTTCATCTACATCTGTTTCTTTTAAATATTCTATCAAATCATCTAAATTATCTGTATCAACCCAATCATCTGCATCAACAACCTTAAAATACGTTCCATAAGCATTTTTTATACCTGCATTTACTGCTGAGCCATGCCCACCATTTGGTTTATTTAAGACACGAACAATATTAGGGTAATTTCGCTTAAATTTTTTAGCAATTTCCTCTGTATTATCACTAGAACCGTCATTTACTATTAACAAATCAATTAAATGTGCATTTTTTGCAGATAATATTGTTGGTATAGTATCTGGCAAATACTGTTCCGCATTATACGATGGCATTGCTATGGTTAATAATTTATTTTCCATTCTATTTTCCTGTCATTTCCTCAATTAAATCTTCCCACTGCTTTATAATTTTTTTCTTGCTGAATTTTTCGGTGTCCTTCATTGATTTATCAGCAAATTGTTCTCTCAAATTTTCATTCTCAATCAAAATACAAATTTTTTCACTCATAGAATCAATGTCATAACCATCAACTAAATAACCGTTTTCTTTATCTAAAACAATTTCTGATGGACCAGTAGGACATTTAAAACTCACAATGGGTAGTCCATATTGTTTAGCTTCTAAAAGAACTAAGGGAAGTCCTTCATAACGAGAAGTCATTACATAAATAGCATGACCAGGGTAAATATTATCTGTACCTTTTACATTACCTTTAAAATGAACTCGTGACAAAACGCCACCTTTATCCAATTCAGTTATCAAATCTTGTTTTATTTGCTCATTTCCCGAACCATATATATCCCATTCCCAATCTGTAAATTTTGACAAAACTTTAACAGCAATTTGAGCTAAATAGTCATAGCCTTTTTGATATTCCATTCTCCCAACTGTTATAATGCTCTTGCTTTTTTTAGAGTAGGTAAAAATATTATCAGTATCTTCAATCCAATTATAAATAGAAGTAACTTTTTCATTTCTTAATGAAAAGTCTCTTCGGTATCTATTTTTATCTTCCTCAGTCAAAGTTACAATTTTGTCAAAAAACTTTGCTCCAATATATCTTTGTATCTTGCGACTGGACGTGTCTTGAAACTCTAAACTATGATGATCACAAAAGACTGTTTTTATATTTAATCCTAGTGTTGCTAAAAAGATTATAATATTCGTAGCTGGAGCAATAGAAAACACTATATCAATTTCATTATTTATCAAGTATTTTCTCAACTTTATCATAGCAGGAATTATAACACGGCGAACTCTTAAATCACCATAAAAAAACGACTTAACTTCAACATCAAATGATATATCATAATTTATGCTTTTGTCTTCATCTAGTAAAATAGAAATTAAGTATGTTTTATAATTTTGAGATAATTCATTAGCCATATTTATAGCAACTTTTTCGGCTCCACCAATTTTACTTAAATTATACCTTACTATTGCGATTTTTTTCATAACACACCTTGCTCTTACTTTATTATCTTTTTAATAGAGATCACCATAACTAATAGATTAATAAGGAAATAAACTAGTGTAAATAAATCACTTAATTTCAACAATATTGCAAAAAGCATAAAAATTTGTGCAAATCCTGTTATAGAGGTTATATTAAGTGCAATCATTTCTATAATTCCAAGATTCTTTCTACCTTTGTAATGTTCACTATTTTTGTTTCCTACAGTATTTATCGCCTTGTGCATAATCAATCTAGGGAACAAAACAAAAACACCAGATAGTGATCCTAAAATTAAATATGTTTTTTGTGTAAAGAACAATGTTTGACTATAATCACTTGCAATAATTCCCATAGTGAGGAATGATAAATACATTGCAGCATAACCTGCCATGGCATCTATAACACTTCCCATAGGAGAAGTAATTCCCTTGAAACGAGCAACATTTCCATCAACACCGTCAAGTAAATTCCATAAGAAAAAACAAAACCAACTTAGCAATAGTACAAACTGATTAGAGCTTATTGTTACCAAAGCTGTTCCAATAATTAAAGGTACAATAGACAATATAGAAATCTGATTAGGTGTCATTTTTGTTTTAAGAAAAGGAATTGTCAGTATGTATGATAGAGGTCTACCCACATAGAAAGCAACAATGTCTTTTTTTGCTTCTCTTTTCTTTTCTTCTGTCATCGTTTTTTGTTCTATACTTTTAACACTTATCATTTTACACCTCTATTTTATAATTCTATACAGTTTTGGACGCACTTTTGATTGAATAAAACCTAGTAGATGGAGCGACATTTTTTTCGGTAGAATTTTATAAATACTTAATAACTTAGATGGAGATACTTCTTTGTATTCTCCTCTATAGTATTTTTTAAATATTTCCACATGCGCTACCTCACTACTTTCTTGCCAAGGTCTTAGTGATAGAAAACACGTTGTGAAATGGCGGATTGTTATATTCTTTCTTGCTTCTTCTAAATCTTCCTTGCTATAATAATTTACAGGTTGCTTAAAAGTAATCATATCCTCATAAGACATATCTTCAAATATGGTCATAAAATTATATTTCGGAGATAGTGGTTTAAATGAATTGAATAAAACTGCATTCAGAACTCCCTGATCTCCTTGAATTATTTTTCCATTAAAGTCCTTGATAACCTTAAATAATTGAGTTTCAACTTGTTCCTTACGCCATCTTTCTAAATCTATAAACATTACCCCGGAATTAAATATAGGTTTATCTTTTGGAATCTTCAAAACCTTCTTATATTCTTTATTAAATACATCTGCAACACCTAAAACAATATTCCCTTTAAAATCAACATCAAACAATTCTTTTAAAGAATTCATTACAATAGTGTCACTATCTAAATATAAAACTTTAGAAATATTTTTCGGAAGAATACTCCCTAACAATAATCTACTAAATGCACTCGCTGAACCTCTGTCTAATTGTAACTTATATGGTATTTCAACATTATCAACCCAACAAATTTTTCTTTGTCCATATTCTTGTGATAAATCATTAATTTTATCTTTATTTTCATCAGAGACATTATCTGCAATAATCCAAAGATTTATTTTAAAATCATGATTAGCTATTATAAAGTGACTTAAATAGAAGCGTAATAATACATCTACAAAGTTATTATCTGCTGCATAAACAATATTCATTACTTTTATCCTTTTCTATACATAAAAGAGAGTTTAAGTTCTCTACATACGTAACCTAACTCTCATATCATTTTATTTGAACACCAAAAATAATAATTAGGCTAAATACTTTTACTTCGCTCCATCTTTCATTACTACAACTTTTATTGTCTTCAATAAAATCTCAATATCTTTCCAAATTGTCCAGCCATCTAAATAAGTAACGTCTAATTTTACTATATCATCGAAGTTTATAATATTACTTCTACCACTAATCTGCCAAAGGCCTGTGATTCCAGGTTTAAAGTTTAGACAACATTTTTATTCAGGTGCATACTTCACATACTCATCCAAGTGGATACCATCAAAAGTATGGTCGTAATGAGAATAGAGAGTTTCAATATAATATTTTCTTCTTTTAGGAACGATGACTTCTGAGTTCTCTAATAGTTCTTCAATTTCATATCTATTTAAGATTACATCATCAATATTTATTGATTCATTATATTTTTTCGTCATTTTAGTAAAATATCGACGATAATGTACTAAACCCAGATAATCACAATCCAAGTTTTTCCAAGCCCAATAGAGACCTGTAAGTTCACAGTAGTAAGGATTTAAGGTTGAAATATTTTCTCCAGAATTATCACCTTGAAAACCTAAGTCTTCCTTTCCTTCACATCCTACGTGAATCGGTAGATATACACTTGTATCAGCAGGCATTTTATATTTTTTATGTGTTGCTACTAATATTTTTATATTCTGCATGTTAATTATTATTACCCATTAAAACTGTAAAAAATCCCTTCAAAATAAGCAAGAAATCAGTCTTGAAAGATACATTATCAATATATAATAAATCTAGATTCATTCTATCACTAAAAGGCATGTCATTTTTATTTGGCGTAACTTGCCAATAACAAAGCAAACCAGGTTTCACAGACAATCTTTTAGACATTTTTAAAGTACTATCCATTTCTTTATTAGTAAGAATATGATGCGTAATCTCAAATTGTTGTAGTGGACGAGGTCCCACTATAGCCATGTCGCCTTTTATAATATTCAACAATTGAGGCAGTTCATCAATTGAAAGTTTACGTATCACTTTACCGACTTTTGTAGTCATACTTTGAGAATGTTCTTTAAAATTTAGATGATCCGTTTTACCACTATTAATACTTTCCTTTATTCTCTGATCGGCATCTTTATACATGCTCCGAAACTTTATTACTTTGAATTTTTTTCCATTTAAACCAACTCTATCTTGTAAATAGAAAACATATCCTGGATCTTCTATCCAAATAGCCAAAATTGTTATAGGAATAATCGGTATGATTATCAAGGTAATAAATAGGAAAAACGCCAAAAATCTATCTAAAGTATTTTTTAAAATCAAATACATTTTTAATTAATTATTTCTTCCCATAATTTCCGTAATTGCCATAGGAACCATAGGCTCCGTAACCACCATAAACTCCATATTTTTCAACTTCAGTGTTAAATTTATTTAGAACTACACCTAAAAATGGAGTTCCTGTTTGTTCTAACTGTTCTTTGGCCTTTAAAACATCACGACGTTTTGTTTCTCCAGCTGCCGTTACCAAGATAGAAGCATCACATTTCTGTGTAATGATAGCAGCATCAATGACTACTCCAATTGGTGGCGTATCCACAATGACATAGTCAAAATACTTGCGCAGGGTATCAATCATGGTATGGAAATTTTCACTCTGCAGGAGGGCCGTTGGATTAGGTGATATCGGTCCTGACTGAATAACAAATAGGTTTTCAATATTGGTATCGCAGAGACCATTTGAAAGATCAGTAGTTCCTGCTAAGAAGTCAGTCAACCCAGTAATTTTTTCCCTTGACTTGAAAACACCAGACATAACTGAATTACGAATATCTGCATCCACCAATAAAGTTTTATAACCTGCACGCGCAAAGGTCCAAGCAATATTTATTGATGTTGTCGATTTCCCCTCACCAGGTTTAACAGATGAGATGGAAAGAACTTTCAGATTATCACCACTCAATTGAATATTTGTTCGCAAAGCATTGTAATGCTCTTCTGCTTTTTTCGCAAAATCTAAACGTTTTTGTGCTATTGCTAATGTTGGCATATTTTCTCCCTTATTTTAACTTATTCAAATCTGGAACAATCCCTAGAAGTGCAATCTGCATTACTTCTTCCACATCTTCTGGTCGTTTAACACGATCATCCAACAACTCAAGTAACAAGACTGAAACTACCATCACTGCTCCTCCCGCTAGAAAAGCTAGCAGGGTATTACGACGAATATTAGGTGATGAAGGACTTAGGGCTGGCCTTGCCTCCTCCAATGTTGTCACATCAGACACACGAGTTACAGAAATGATTTTTTCAGCAGCCACTTCACGAAGAGCATTTGCGATACGGCTAGCTTCTTCTGGTTGTGCATTTTTTACAGTAATTGACACGATACGAGTATCAACAGGTACTGTTACCTGAATCTTCTTGCTTAATTCCCTAACTGTTTTCTCTAGTTTAAGATTTGAAATGACTTTCTCAAGTACATCTTGAGAGAGGATGATTTCCTTATAGTCTTTTACCAGATAGGTCCCAGCCTGCAAATCCTGGTTGGTCAACCCTGCTTTATCAGATTGATTTCGATTGACCACATAAATACGTGTCGTACTAGAATACTCTGGCTTCAGTACAAAACTACTTACGCAGAAAGCTAGAACAGCAGCTATAATCGCAGTCAAGATGATAGTGATTTTTTTCTTCCAAAGGATTTTAAATAATTGAATAACATCAATTGAGATTTCTTTATTTTCTTTCATGTCAACTCCTAAATAATTTGATCAGATAAAATTAAACGAGGATTTTCAATAAATAATTCTCTCGCTCTTCTTTCACCATATTGTTTTGAGATAAGTTCATAGGCTTCTTTCATATAAGGCGGTCTTTGGTCTAGATTATGCATATCACTTGCCACAAAATGTACCAAATCACGCTCTAGAAAATAGCGAGCTCGTTTCTTCATAAATTTGTATTTATCCCCAAATAACTTTGGTTTCAAAATACTAGAACTATTGATTTGTGTATAACAGCCCATATCAATCAATTCTTTCACACGCTTTTCATTATTCTCTAATTCATGGTAGCGTTCAATATGAGCAACTACAGGGGTTATACCAAGCATGAGAACATTGCTCAAAGCAGTATGGATTTCCCTGTAAGGGGTAGCCATACTAAACTCAATAAGAGCATAGCGTGTCCCATTGAGACTTGGAATCACTTGCTTCTCTAACTTTTCAAGCACATCATGGGTATAATAAATTTCTGCTCCATAGAGAATAGTCAAGTCTGAAGCTACTTCCTTGGCTAGCTCCTTAACTTCTTGAAAGTTTGCCTCTATTTTCTCCTCAGGAGTCTCAAACATTCCTTTTCGTCTATGCGATGTCGATACAATAGTCCGTACCCCTTGTCTATAGGCTTCTGTCAAAAGCGCCTTACTTTCTTGCTTAGTTTTCGGACCATCATCCACACCAAATACAATATGCGAATGAATATCAATCATTTTGCTTTATTTTCCTTCTATCACATCATTGATTGCAGCCTTAACTGACTCTAAACTGCTGTCACTTATTTCCATCATGTAGAGGTTGCTCTCAGGCATAGCATAGGATGGTAAATCCATACGCCCTGTTCCTTTAAGATCTTGCGAATTGATCTTATACGTTCCACCACTCTCAAGTTGGGCATTGACCAGTTTCATCATGGTTTCAAGTGGCATATTGGTTTGAATCGAATCTTGCAACCCTTTTATAATACCGTCATAATTTTTCAAAGCTTCTGTTGAGGTTAACTTTTGCAAAATAGCAACAATTACCTTTTGTTGGTTGCGACCACGATCCCGGTCTCCATCTGCCAAGGAATAACGCTCACGCACAAATCCCAAAGCTTGCTCCGAATCAAGATGAACATTCCCTACGGAATAGAACTTCCCATTTGTATGAGCAGTAAACTCTTGATCATTATAAACATCAACTCCACCAAGGAGATCAATCAATTTCAAGAAAGAGGTGAAATTCAAACGAGCATAATAGTTCAAGTCAATACCGTAAAGATTTTCCAATGTATGAATTGAAGCGTCTACCCCATAGATACCCGCATGGGTCAACTTATCTTTTTGGTTGTTACCACCATCTGCAATTGGAACATAAGAATCACGAGGTGTTGTTGTCAAGAGAATCTTTTTCGTTTCGCGATTCACTGTCATAATGATATTGACATCAGACCGAGAAACTGAACTAATTGGACCGTAGGTGTCAATTCCACTAATATAAACGTTGAAACTGTCACCTTTGACATCTTTTGGAGTTTCAACCGTCTTGGTTAATTCTTTGGTATAGATTTTCTTAATTTTTGAAGCATAGTCAGGATATTCCGATTCGATAATGTTTTCAAAAACACTGTTTAGAAGAATCGCTTTCGTATCTCCAGCTAACAAGCTCTTATAGGCTGCAAGATAGGAACTGCTTTCTTCGACTGTCAATTCCTTATTTTGAGTCGCTTTCAGATCATTCATCAGTTGTTGGATATTATCCTTATCCGTTCCAGTCGGCCCCGTTACACTGGTTACCTGACTGATATTATCAATTGGACTATCTGCTAACACCGCAATACTCATCGAATAATTTGAGTAGTTTGATGTTGCATTCAAACGACTGGTAAAGCCAATGAACTGCCCTACAGCAAAGAGAGAAGTTCCACTGATTAAAATACCAAGCAGTAATAAAATCAGCGTTAGATTCTTAGCTTTCTTGGACCAAATCAAAAAAAGCACAAAATAGCTAAGACCACAATTAGGACGGTAACTACTATATTCATATATCGGAAGTCTAGCATATTGTATTTGAAAATCAAAAACAATAAAAAGACTGCTAGTACGGCATAGATAGCTAGCAACCCCCAACTAATCAACATCTTTGTTTTACCCTGACGAGCCCGCTTCGAAAACCTACTCACGATATACCTCTATTATCAATTTTTATTTCATTTCATTATATCATAAAAAATACACTTGTGGGCTAAATCCACTTAGGTGAGGCGTTTTCATCTTATTTCCGAAACATTCTGAAACATTCTTTTGGATTTACAAACAATTACATCAATAAATTTATACTCAATGAAAATCAAAGAGCAAACGAGCCTCAGGTTGCTCAAAACACTGTTTTGAGGTTGTAGATAAGACTGACGAAGTCAGTCACATATATACGGCAAGGCGACGTTGACGCGGTTTGAAGAGATTTTCGAAGAGTATTATAGTAGATTGAAATAAGATATGAATAAATTGATTAGGAAAGTTAAATTAATTTCTAGAAACATTTTAGCAACTATAGTGTACTATTCCAGATTCAATAAACTATAAAATGAAGAGTATTAAAATAAAAAACGCATACTATCAGGTATTGAAAAACCTTGATACTATGCATTTTATTTCGAGGGTATTTACTTCATTTTCTCCTGAAATTGAGTTTTTCCCAGCCTATCATTTATTTAACATGATTTTCTGCTTCTTTTTGAGCTTTTTCGATTGCTTTTTTGCTTTCTTGCTCCCATTTAGTCTTGGCTTCTTCATACTGTTTAGTCGTAACAGTATCTTTTTGCAGTTTCATATACTTATAGTTATAACCGTCACCCTTGATACCGACCAATGAGTATCCTCTTGTAAATGGTATTACTTTGGTCACAGAAGCAGTCCCTCCTCCTGACATCGCTGACATAATAAGAGAGTTATCAATCATCCAAGCCTGAGCTTCAGCATATTTCTCATAGCGTTTGCTTACATCTTTATTTTCACTATCCGCATCTTTGAGCATTTTAGTGTAAGTATCCAAACCTAGGCTAGCAATCTTCGCTTTATCTTCCTTGGCATCTAGACCAAAAATCTTGAGATAGAATCCATCCTCTGCATTGAAAGGATTGAGGTAAGTAGATGGATCCTGATAATCCGCTACCCAACCATCAAAACTTAAATCATAATCTCTTGCATTGGGAGTAGGAGCCAAGAAGGCTACATTATTGTACTCATCTGTAGAGAGTTGCTGAACGTCAATAACAAGATTATCAGCACCTAAAACAGACTCAAGGGTCTGCTTAACAGAGTTCATACCTGTCACAGCATTTTTACTTGTCTGATCAACAGCCACATCCAAGTGAATTGGGAAAGTCACACCTTGACTTGCCAATTCTTTTTTAGCTTCCGCAAATTTTGCTTGGGCTTTTTCTTTGTTGAAATAAGCATCCTGAGCATCTGCCAAGTTTATACCTGACCATTCTGTGCCATAGTTAACCAATTTAGAAGCGACTACTTCTCCAAAGGTCTTGTCTCCAACTTGGACAAATGTAGGAGGCACTATGGTGTTACGAAGAGTCTTGCTAGCCGCTTCTTCCCCATTTGATTGGGCAGAATAGGCTGTGCGGTCCAAGGCAAAGTTCACTGCTTGGCGGAAGTTTTTGTTCAAGACAGCTGACTCAGTTGATTTCTTCTGCTCATCTGTCGTTTTAGATGTATGGTTGTAGGCCTTACGATTGACGTTGAAATTGAAATACCAAGAAGTCTTGTCCTGCAGACTATAAACGATATTATCCTTATATTTTTCCTTAGTTTTAGCAAAGTTAGAACTATTTGGATAAACCCCAGCGATAGAGTAAGCTCCACTTTCAAAGTTGCGGATGGTCAATTCTTGGTCTGAGCCATCAAAGTAAGCCAATTTAACGTGTTCAATCGATACTTTGTCATGATCATAGTAATGCGGATTCTTCACATACTCAATAGATGATTTTGATGTGAAATCTTTTAACAAGTAAGGTCCGCTGTAGAGAATGCTATCTGGAGATAGGGTACCAAAATCTTTCCCTTTTGAATTTAGAAACTCTTCATTTACTGGGAAAAGAATACTATTGGTTGTTTTTGAATTCCAGTAAGGTTCTGGGCGTGTCAAAGTATACTCAACAGTCCGGTCGTCAATGGCCTTCACCCCAACCTTAGAAAAGTCAGAATCCGCTCCTGTAATATAATCATTCAAACCCTTGATGGAATTTTGAATCAAGTCAATGGCCTGTGATTTATTATCCACTGCGTACTTAATACCCGTCACAAAATCTTGTGCCTTGACTGGGGCGTACTCTTCACCGTCAGCTGTGAACCATTTGGCATCTTTTCTCAATTTGTAGGTATAAGTCAGACCGTCGCTCGAAACAGACCAGTCCTCTGCCAAAGATGGAACTAGATTTCCGTGGTTGTCATTCTCAAGCAAACCATCAACTAGGTTGGTTATAATCGATGTATTGTCAGCATAGTAGTCTAATAAATAGTTAAATGTAGTTGGATTTCCACTAAAGGTTGATGAGTAAGTTTTTGTATCTGAACCTGATTGCCCGCAAGCAGCTAAAAGCAAAGCAGCCGCAAAGGTCAGGCCTGCACTAAGGACACGCTTTTTTGCATTCATCTTCTTTCTCCTTTATGTTAGTTTTTATAACATAAGTTTATTTTACCAAATTAGTGGGGATTTGTAAAGTTAATTGAATTTCTAGAATGGAAGTTTATAAACTCTAGGCATTAAAAAAACAAAGGATTCCTGTCTTTCATACAGTCCTCCCTTGTTTTTATACGATTTATTAACTAAAAAACCATTTGTAGAAACGAGCCTAGACTCATTTTACGTGTTTTTCTAAATCCTTTTGATACTGAGCATTCGATTCCAGTTTTTCCTTTTGCCACTTCTTGAGAGCTGCCTCATACTCTTTCGTTGTGACAATATCATTTTGAAGTTCCATTCCTTTAAAAATAAATGGATCCCCTTTGATACCAACTTGTGAATAAGCTTTAGTAAATGGTACAGCACGACTTACCATAGGAGAACCTCCTGAAGACGCCACTGGAATAAGGAGAGAACTATCTGTTACCCAAGCTTGAGCCTTAGCATATTTCTCATAACGTTTGTCAAGATTGGTCGTCTCAGAAGCAGCATCGTCCAAGAGCTTCTTGTATTCATCCAAACCAACTTTCGCCATGACTTCAGGATCCTTGCCCTTTGTTATACCTAGGTGTTTCAAGGCAGAACCCTTCTTAGCATCTAAAATATTGAGATAGGTTGCTGGATCTTGGTAATCTGGTCCCCAACCTGTTCCGTTCAAATCATAATCTTTTTGAGTTGGCACTTTTGCTTGGGAAGTAATACTTTCCTTCTCATTATCTGTCATTTGAAGAACATCTACAATGACATTATCAGAACCAAGCGTTTCTTCAATCGATTGTTTTAATGAATTTGTCTGTTGAACTGCAACTACATCTGTCTGTTCTACTGGTACATCCAAATGAATCGGGAAACTTACTCCCTTGCTTTGCAATTCTGACTTCGCTTTCTCAAATGCTGATTTGGCCTTCGTAGGATTGTAAATTGTATCCTTACCATCTGTGAGAGTTACATCTTTCCACTGTTCTCCATATTTCAGTAGTTCATCCTGAGCCAGCTGTCCGAAGGTCTTCCCTGCTACCTGAACATAATTATCTGGCACTAGACTATTACGAATAATCTTATCCGCACCTTCTTCACCGTTTAATTGAGCTGTATAGGCGTGGCGATTGAAGGCAAAATTAATCGCTTGACGGAAATTTTTATTCAGCATAGCTTCTTTTGTAGAAAGCTTTTGTCCTTCATCTGTCTTGGCTGTTTTATTATATGATTGACGATTTACATTAAAAGTAAAGTAGTAGCTAGTTGCTTCCTGAGGGCTATAAATAATCTGATCGCCATATTTCTCTTTGGTTGAAGCAAAACTTGAACTATTTGGGAAAAGTCTCGCTGTATTATATGCTCCTGTAGAGAAACTACGGATAAGAGACTCTTGATCTGAACCGTCATAGAATGTTAATTTTACATTATCAATCTTGACATTTTCCTTATCCCAATAGTTAGGATTTTTTTCATACTCAATCACAGATTTAGAAATCAAAGATTTCAAAAAATATGGACCATTGTAAAGAATACTTGATGGAGTTGGCGCTCCGTAATCCTTACCAGTTGCATTCAAAAACTCTTCATTTACAGGAAGCATGGTTGCAGTGGTTACTTTAGAGTTCCAAAAACTTTCTGGTTTATTAAGGGTATATTCTACCGTATAATCATCAAGAGCTTTAACACCTACAGTTGAAAAATCATTGGTCTCACCACTAACATAGGCCTCCAAACCTTTGATTGATTTTTCAATCAAAGAAAGACCATCTGACTTACCATCTGCTGCATGTTTCAGACCTGTAACAAAGTCCTGTGCCTTAACTTCTGCATACTCCTCTCCTTCAGAAGTGTACCACTTCACACCCTTACGAAGTTTGTAAGTATAAGTCAAACCATCAGCTGAAACAGTCCAATCCTCTGCTAAAGACGGAACAAGATTCCCATATTTATCATTCTCTAAAAGACCATCAACAACATTACCAATCACGTCAGAGGTCGAACTTTTACTCGTAATGCTATAATCCAAGGAAGACGGATCTACCGCATAGACATAAGAAAAGCTCCTCGGGGCATCTGCTTTCTTATCGCTTTTCCCACAAGCCGTTAAAAGAAGGGCTGCACTCATCGTTAATCCTGCTCCTAAAATCCACTTTTTCGATTTCATAACCAAACTCCTTTAGTAATATGTTATTTCCACCATTATACTCTATTTTATTCTAAATGCAAGAGCTTTCGACAGATTTTTTAGAAAATTCTAACAGATGTTATTCAAAAACATTTCAGTTGTAGATAAAACACTCAAATCACATCTTTGAGATCGGATAAGAGCTAAACCATATCTACAGTATCCAAGGATGACCTTGTTTGAGAAGTTCTTTTGAAGAGTACTATAAAAAAGAACCTCAGCCCCAAAAGCTGAAGATTCTCTAGCTTTAATCAGTCAATTCCACACAGAAAGCATCCCATGGAGCTAAGATTTGTTTTTCAAAGACTTCTTGAGCTAGGGTGTTTTCAATCAAGACAGATTTAACATTTCCTTCAACTGCCAAGTCTTGTTCTTCATTGGACAAGTTAGCCACAACTAGGAAACGATGGCCCCCATCTTTACGGATATAGGCAAAGACCTTGTCAGCTGTATCAAATAGCTCAAAGTCAGCTTGAATCAGCCAGCTGTTCTCCTTGCGGATTTGAACCAGCTTCTGATAAGTATAGAAAATAGAATCTGGATTTGCCAGCGCTTCTTGAACGTTGATTGCTTGATAGTTTGGATTCACTGCAAACCAAGGTTGACCTGTTGAGAAACCAGCGTTTTTGCTTTCGTCCCATTGCATAGGGGTACGGGCATTGTCACGACCAATGACACGGATACTGTCCATGATTTCTTCCATCGGAACACCTTTTTCAAGAGCTTCACGCGCATAGTTAAGAGATTCAATATCTTCTACTTGGTCCAGCGTTTCAAACGGATAGTTGGTCATCCCAATTTCCTCACCTTGGTAGATATAAGGTGTTCCTCTCATGAGATGAAGCAAGATTGCAAAGGCTTTGGCAGATTTTTCACGGTATTCTTGGTCATTCCCCCAGATAGAGACGATACGAGGGAGGTCATGGTTGTTCCAGAAGAGCGAATTCCAGCCGTCCTCAACTCCTAATTCTGTCTGCCATTTGTTGAAAATCTCTTTTAACTTAGCAATATTCAGTTCTTTTTGATAGTGCCATTTAGGTTGCCCTTCCTGATACTGAAGACCGATATGCTCAAACTGGAAGACCATAGACAATTCTTGCCCCTTTGGATCAGAGTAGAGCTTGGCAATCTCTGGAGTTGCTCCCCAAGTCTCCCCTACTGTCAAAAGATCCTGATTTCCAAAGGTCGCTTGATTCATCTCCTTGAGATAAGGATGGAGCATAGGACCATTATTAACCACCTTCTCGTCAGGAATTTTCCCAATCATGTCAATAACATCCATACGGAAACCACCGATGCCTTTATCAATCCAAAAGTTCATCATCTCATAGATTTTCTGGCGAAGCTTTTCATTTTCCCAGTTGAGATCCGGCTGTTTCTTACTGAAAAAGTGAAGATAGTATTGACCTGACTTTTCATCGTATTCCCAAGCAGATCCGCTAAAGATAGAATCTAGGTCGTTGGGTTCATCCCGCCAGATATAGTAGTCTCGCTCAGGGCTGTCGGGATTTTCACAGGCCTCGACGAACCAAGCATGCTCATCTGAGGTATGATTGACCACCAAGTCCATGATGATACGAATATCACGCTTCTTAGCTTCTGCGATCAGTTGATCCATATCCTCCATGGTCCCAAAAATAGCCGCAATCGCTTGATAATCAGCAATATCATAGCCATTATCATCCATAGGACTATCATAAACGGGAGAAAGCCAAATCGCTGTAATTCCTAACTTAGCTAGATAGTCTAACTTACTGGTAATACCTGGTAAATCGCCAATTCCATCTCCATTGCTATCCATAAAGCTCTTAGGATAAACTTGATAGACTACGGCATTATGCCACCATTTTTCTTGCATCTTCTTACCTCATTATTTTAATAATCTACAGTCTATGATAGCGCTTTTCGGAATTTTGTGCAAGCGTTTGCCTAATCTTTTTGATTCCTTTTTTAACTCCATAGTTTCCTAACTTCCAATTTTTTATTATAATAGAGGTCAGAGGTAAAAAAATGAAAAAACAAGCTTTTAGTTCTGAACAATATTTGAATCTACAGCGCGACCACATTTTGGAGCGCATTAATCAATTTGACGGCAAGCTCTACTTGGAGTTTGGTGGTAAAATGTTAGAAGATTTCCACGCTGCTCGTGTCCTTCCTGGTTATGAACCTGACAACAAAATCAAGCTCTTGCAAGAATTGAAAGAGCAAGTCGAGGTTGTCATTGCCATTAATGCTAGCAATATCGAGCATTCTAAAGCACGTGGTGACTTGGGCATTTCTTATGACCAAGAAGTTCTTCGCTTGATTGACAAATTCAATGAATTGGGAATTTTTGTTGGCTCAGTGGTCATCACACAGTACGCTGGCCAACCGGCTGCAGATGCCTTCCGCAATCAACTCGAGAAAAACGGAATTGATTCTTATCTTCACTATCCAATCAAAGGATATCCGACGGATATGGATCACATCATTTCTCCAGAAGGTATGGGGAAAAACGACTACATCAAAACCAGTCGCAACCTGATTGTCGTGACCGCTCCTGGACCTGGTTCTGGAAAATTGGCAACCTGTATGTCCAATATGTACCACGACCAAATCAATGGCATCAAGTCTGGCTACGCTAAATTTGAAACCTTCCCAGTTTGGAATCTTCCCCTTCATCATCCAGTCAATTTGGCCTACGAGGCTGCCACAGCTGACCTTGATGATGTCAACATGATTGACCCTTTCCATCTCCAAACCTATGGAGAAACCACTGTCAACTACAACCGTGATATCGAAATCTTCCCAGTGCTCAAGCGCATGTTAGAACGTATCCTTGGTAAATCTCCATACGCTTCTCCAACAGATATGGGGGTCAACATGGTTGGTTTCGCTATTACAGATGATGAAGCTGCTGTCGAAGCTTCTAAACAAGAAATCATCCGCCGTTACTATCAAACTGTTCTTGATTTTAAAGCTGAAAAAGTTGGCGAAGCTGCTGTCAAGAAAATTGAGTTGCTTATGAATGACCTCGGTATCACACCTGCAGACCGTAAGGTGGCTGTTACCGCACGTCAAAAAGCAGAAAAAACTGGCGGGCCAGCCCTAGCCCTTGAATTGCCAAGCGGAGAAATTGTCACTGGTAGGAACTCAGAGCTCTTTGGCCCTACAGCCGCTGCCTTGATCAACGCCATCAAGAAATCAGCTAACATCGCTAAGGAAGTAAAACTAATCGAGCCTGAACTTGTCAAGCCAATCCAAGGTCTCAAAATCGATCATCTAGGTAGCCGTAATCCACGCCTGCATTCAAATGAAATTTTGATTGCACTTGCTATCACAGCTACAGAAAATCCTGATGCTGCCCGCGCTATGGAAGAACTTGGCAACCTCAAAGGAAGCGAAGCCCACTCAACTATCATCTTGACAGATGAAGACAAGAATGTCCTTCGTAAATTGGGTATCAATGTAACCTTTGACCCTTACTACCAATACGACCGTTTGTATCGTAAGTAAAGATTGCAGCCTCTCCACTCTCGGAGAGGTTTTCTCTCTGTCTCAGGAGCCAGCTTTATGTTATAATGAAAGAAGAAAACTGAAAGGATTTACCATGTCAAAAGAAGTTATTGTTGAAAGTTTTGAACTTGACCACACCATTGTTAAAGCACCCTATGTCCGCTTGATTGGGGAAGAAACAGGGCCAAAAGGAGACATCATCTCCAATTATGATATTCGCTTGGTGCAACCAAACGAAGACTCTATCCCTACCGCTGGACTTCACACCATCGAGCACCTCTTGGCAAAACTTATCCGTACCCGCATTGACGGTATGATTGACTGTTCACCATTTGGTTGCCGCACAGGCTTCCACATGATTATGTGGGGACGCCATACCAGCGCTGAAATTGCGGCTGTTATCAAGGATTCGCTCAAGGAAATCGCTGAGACTACTACTTGGGAAGACGTCCCTGGAACAACCATCGAATCTTGCGGAAACTATAAGGACCACAGCCTCTTTTCTGCTAAAGAATGGGCGAAACTCATCCTTGAACAAGGGATTTCAGATGATGCCTTTGAGCGTCATGTTATTTAAACAAATAAAGGAACCAGTTTTTTCAGCTGGCTCCTTCTTTTTTATTCTCAAAATTTTGTCTTATACTCAATGAAAATCAAAGAGCAAACTAGGAAACTAGCCGCAGGCTGTACTTGAGCGACGTTGACGTGGTTTGAAGAGATTTTCGAAGAGTATTAGGCTTTTTCACGAATAACTAAACCACCATCTTCCATGTCTGCTTCCAAATGTTTGGCATCTAGATGATCCAAGTGGAAATCTGTCACCTTATCCCGAATTTCTTGTTCAACTACGCGACGGAGTGGACGAACACCCATGACTTCGTCATAACCTTCTTCTGTGATATAGTCTTTAGCCGCTTGACTGACTACCAAGTCAATGTCTTTCTTAGCCAAGGTTTGGTTAACTTCCGCCAACATCAAGTCCACAATCTTAGAAAGATCTTCCTTAGTCAAGTGGGAGAACTCGATAAATTCATTAAAGCGGTTAAGGAATTCTGGACGGAAGAATGGTTTCAAACGGTCCATCAATTCTGGTTTATCCGCATCTTCTGTCAAGTTGGCTTCATAGCCAAATCCAGCATTTGAGGTCGCGATAATGACAGTGTTCTTAAAGTTCACCGTATTTCCTTGACCATCTGTCAAACGACCATCATCCAAGACTTGGAGGAGAAGAGTAATCACTTGAGGATCAGCCTTTTCAATCTCATCCAAGAGAATGATAGAGTAAGGATTGCGACGAACACGTTCTGTTAAGGTATTGCTATTGTCATCATAACCCACATATCCTGCTGTTGTACCGATTAGCTTAGAAACGGCTGTGCGGTCGCTATATTCAGACATATCCAAACGGATGATGGCGTCCTTGGTTCCAAACATATCCAGCGCCAATTGCTTAGCAAGTTCTGTCTTACCTACCCCAGTTGGACCTACAAAGAGGAAGCTACCGATTGGGCGATTGCCTTCATCGAAACCAGCACGGTTACGACGGATAGCACGAGCTACAGCTTCAACTGCCTTTTCTTGGCCGATCACCTTGTCTTTCAAGCGATGAGCCATACCTTTCAATCGTTCGATATCTGACGCTCCCATTTGCGATACTGGAATACCTGTCATTCGTTCTACAGATTCAGCCACATCGTTGACACTTGCAGTCACCTTCATATCTTCTGTGTGGTTTTCGATTTTCTTTTCCAATTCTGCAATGCGTGTTTTATAGTTTAGAGCTGCTTCAAAATCTTCTGCTTCAACTGCTTTTTCTTGCTTATCTTTTTCTGCCTCAATTTCACGTTCAACAGCATGCACATCTGTTACAGGATGTTGAGCTGCCAAGTGTGCTGCCGTTACATCGACAAGGTCAATAGCCTTATCTGGCAAGCTACGTTGTGGAATATATTGGACAGAATAATCCACTGCTGCTTTCAAGACCTCGTCTGGCAAGATGACATTGTGGTGTTGTTGATAGAGGTCACGAATCCCTTGAAGGATCTTAAAAGTATCCTCTGCTGAAGGAGCATTGACCTTGACTTCGTTGAAACGACGAGCAAGAGCTGCATTCTTCAAAATGGTGTTACGGTATTCGTCTTGAGTCGTTGCCCCAATCACTGTCAATTCCCCACGAGAGAGGGCTGGCTTGAGAATATCCGCAAGCCCTTTAGAACCACTATCTCCACCAGTGCCACCAGCACCAAGAATTTGGTGAATTTCATCAAAGAAGAGGATAATATTCCCTGCTTCTTTCACCTCATTGACTAGATTTTGAACGTTTTCTTCAAAACTACCACGATATTGAGTCCCAGCCTCAAGACCTGAGATATCAATGGAAATGATTTCCTTGTTCTTGATAGCGGCTGGGACATCTCCGTTCACAATAGCTTGCGCTAGACCTTCGACAACGGCTGTCTTACCAACACCTGCATCTCCGACTAGAACAGGATTGTTCTTGGTACGACGTGATAGGATTTCAGATGTTTCTTGAATTTCCTTGTTTCGTCCGATAACAGGATCCAACTTACCCTCACGAGCTTCCGCTGTCAAGTTTCGACCTAGTTTAGCAAGGACACCGTCTTGTTTCATACCTGAAGCCTGTTGTTGCATTTGCCCATCAACTTCTGCATTTCCTGGAAATTGGCCAGTTGCACGATAATGAGCAAATTCCTCAGGTGTCACTTCACGTCCATTAATCAAGTAACGGCGATTTTCAGAACTATATCCTCGCATACCACCCATCAATTGGTTAAATAAATCATCCATGTTGTTAAAATTATTAAAGTTGTTGTTCATATTCTTTACCTCTTTTTGTTTACTTAGTTATGATTACTGATATTGACTATCTTTGACCTTTGTTTTAAAAAATTTAGACTAGCTAAATGGCTACTCTAGGGACTATTTCTGGTTTTTCTTTTTCAAGCAGGAGTAGACTATCTTTACTTATGAAGATTTCTAGATTAAACATAGACCCACCTCTTTCTATTTTACTTTAAATAAGTGTTCACGTAAGGCTTTCATTTACCTTACGTTCATAATATACTACATTAGTCAGAAAAGGTCAAGGAATTTGACTTTAATTGACCAATGTTTTTTAAAAAGCAAAAACACCCTGAAATACCAGGGTGCTATTCTTACATCAAATACAAAATTGCTAGGGTCAGGAGACTTGCTAGAAGTCCCACTCCCCAAAAGAAGAAGTCGACCTTCCACTCGCTCCAAGGATTTCCTTTACCAGACAATCCTCCAAGCTCAAAATGGTGATGGACAGGTGTCATACGGAAAATACGTTTGCCACCTGTCAGTTTGAAATAACTGACTTGCATCATGACCGAAGTTGTTTCAAAAACATACACAATTCCGATAATCAAGAGAGTCCATTCTTGGTGGAGGGCCATAGAAATCGCTGCCAGCATTCCACCTAAAGCCAAACTTCCCACATCCCCCATAAAGACCTTGGCAGGCTTGTGGTTAAAGACAAAGAAACCGAGTAAACCACCGATCATGGCTAGAATCACCAGAAGAATATCCATCTGACCTTGCACATAGGCAATCACTCCATAAGCAGACAAACTAATCACAACAGAAATACTAGCTAAACCGTCAATGCCGTCTGTCAAGTTGACTGCATTTGAAAAACCGACTAACCAGAAAAGAGCGAAGACAATATAGAAAATCCCTAGATGCACTTGGTAACCAAAGACTGAAAGCATATCGCCACCGCGCTCATAGAAAAGGTAGAAAACGACCCCACCTAGAAGCTGAAGAGCCAATTTTTGCTTAGGATTAAGGCCCTCATTGATTTTACGAAAAACCTTGAGGAAGTCATCTAAAAATCCGACAAGTCCATAAAGGACCAAGATAAACAAAATCATACCGACATTGTTAGTTAATTGTTGGGTAAAGAGAGCAACGAGGAAACTCACCACAACTGCAGCAATGAGGAAAACAAGTCCCCCCATTGTAGGAGTCCCAGCTTTTGCCTGATGCTGCTTGACATCCTCGTGCATCTGCTGGCCTGTAATTTGCGCCTTTCGATAAAATTGGATAAAGGCCGGAATTCCTACTAAAGTTAGTAAAAATGTCACAATTCCAGCACTGATGGAAATAAACATATTAGTCTCCTAAAGTTAATTTAATTTTTTTAATGTTTTTGATAGCTGTATTGGTCCGAACATCTTGCTTCTGAACAACGGAACCCGAACCTTCAAATTCCAATTCAATATCCAACCATTTGGCAAAGGTCTCAGCAGTCTCCTTTTTCCAGCCATACATATCTGGAATTTCTTCTACCTTATCAGATAAAAGGAGAACTTGTTGGTTTGGTGCAAGATTTTTTCCTTCTTCTACAGAAGACTCTTTAATCTTTGTCCCAGTACCCACAACGATTGGTTGCACAATATTTCGACGTAAGGCTTCCGCCAACTCACCAGGTGAAATATCCTTGATGCTAGGCATTGCATAAGAAGATTCTGTCGTCACTTGATCTAAATTTTTAGCAGGAGATTGAAGATTGAGAGATTCTTTCATAGCTGAAGCCCGCTCCAAGATTGGGTTGGCAAATTCTCCCAACTGGATACCCGAATAATGTTCAGGCTGTTGAACCGTTACATACAAGATAAAATCAGGATTTTCAGCAGGGTTCATAGCCACAACCGAGAAAATGTTGTTGGTAGAACCAACTAAGTAGCCTCCATTTTTCTCGTCAGCGATTTCGGCTGTACCAGACTTGAGGGCTACATTTTGACCTGGAACATTGACAGTTGCTTTCCCAGTACTATGATTGTACATAGTTCCATATCTAGGATCTGTTCCTACCAAGACCATATGAGTCCGAGTTTGGCTAGCTGCATCTTTCGAAACGGGATTCCCTACGATTTCTTTTTGAGATTTACGAACAGATTGATCATTTGGATCATACAAGGCTGTAATAAATTTCGGCTCTAGCATGACGCCATCATTGGCAATGGCTGTAAAAGCACGAATCATTTGTGTTTGGGTTACTGAAATCCCTTGTCCAAATGAACTCTGAGCAATATTAACAATATTGTCAGCTGGAAGTTGGCCTGCATATTCATCTGTCAAACCAAAACGAGTTGGAACACCAAATTTAAAGCGGTTTAGATAGTCCAACCAAGTTGCATCACCCATTTTCTGCTCAAGCAGTGTCATCCCAATATTACTTGAGTGAGCAAATCCTTGAGAAAAGGTCATCATACCACCACCAGTCAAACCTTCATTAACGTCCCAATCTCGGATAGTCGCATCTGCTATTTTTAATTCACTGCTATTAAAGAATTCTCCACCTGGGAAGGTATTGTTATCAATAGAAGCAGCTAGCGTCATGACCTTCATAGTTGAGCCTGGTTCATAGTTACTTTGATAAAGAATATCACGCCAGACAAAGTCCTTAGTGATTCCTTCCTTAGTATCGGCATCAAAGGTTGGTCGTTGCGTTGTTGCGAGAATTTCCCCTGTTTTGGCACTAACCAAGGTCGCCGTCATGTACTTACCTTTTACCTTTTCTAGAAAGGCATTCATCTGGGTTTCCATGAAAGATTGGAGCGGACTAGACAATGTTGTATAGACATCCTTACCATTTACAGTCTTCTGTGATATCTGTTCCGTACCTGGAACGATATTCCCTAAACGGTCTTTTTCATAGGTAATAATCCCATCTGTCCCTGCAAGAATAGTATTCAAGGAACTCTCTAAACCAGAAGTTCCTAACAAACTCTTGCTACCATCCTCATTTTCATGAAGTTGGGCTAAACCAATAAAACTAGAAGCAAATTGTCCATTTGGATAGCTTCTGTTAGGGCTAGTTGTAAAGTCAATTCCTTCAACACTAGCCTCTTTTAATTCTTTTTTAATAGCCATCATATTGGCATAGGTAATCCCATTTCCTTTTGCACCAAAAGAAACTTGGGTCAGATTTGGTTGGGCTAGTTGCTCTTTTACATAAGCTTCGTCCATATCCAAATACTTATGGAAAACTTCTGCTACCTTATTAAACTGAGAATCCTCTACATAAAGAATTTTCCCCGTTGCCGACTTGTATTTTTTATCAATAACAGCATATACGTTATAGGAGGTCGCATCTTCAGCGATAGGCACTCCATTTCTGTCATAGATTGTTCCACGTTTGGCAGGAACTGTGCGAGTTGTTTGATGAACCTTCTTAGCTTCTTTTACTAGATCCGCTCCAAATTTACTACCACTCCCGATAATAACAGCAAAATTGACCAAAAAGATAGCGAAAAGTACGACAGCTAACAAACTGATGTACTTGCCGACTATTCTACGGTTTTCTGCTGGAGATTTACGATTTCTTATCGCAAATCGGGTTATTTTTTCTGTCCATTTCATATCTTACTCCGCTGTTCGGATATTTTCGTTATTCAATTTCAAATCTTTTTTATCTGCAATCTCTTTCAAGCGCTCTGAACGAATCAATTCATTCACTTCCTGCTTGGCATCGTCCAGCTCTGTCTTCTTCTCCTCTATCTGCGCATTGATTTTTGTCAAATCACTTTGCACTTGCAAGAGTCGTGTCTGCATAAAGATAATACTTACTGCTAAAACGAGAGCTGTAAATGCGATGGAAAGATAAAAAGCCTTCTCCACACGGGAGAATTTTTTTATACGACTCTGCAAGAATTGACTGGTTGTTTCTTTTTTATCTACCATTTTTTCCTCTTACTTGTGAATTTTTCTGGCCACGCGCAACTTAGCTGAGTGCGAGCGGTTATTAGCTTCTAATTCTTCTGCACTTGGTAAGATTGGCTTACGGGACACCAATTCCATCTTGGGCTTGAGATCATCTGGGATGAAAGGCAAACCTTTGGGAACTTCCACTGTTGAAGCTTCCTTAAACAACTGCTTGGTCAAGCGGTCTTCTAGCGAATGGAAGGTAATCACTGAGATTCTACCATCTAGAGCCAACATCTCCATAGCCTGCTGGATAGATTCATCTGCCGCTCCCAGTTCATCATTGACTTCAATTCGAATAGCTTGGAAAATCTGCTTAGCAGGATGGCCCTTCTTCTTGAGTTCCTTAGCAGGTTTAGCCGACTTGATAATCTCTGCTAACTCAGTCGTTGTCTCAATCGGCTTGACTTCACGTGCTTGTTCAATCTTACGCGCAATCTGTTTAGAAAACTTATCCTCGCCATATTTGAAGAAAATACGAACCAAGTCATGATAGTCATAGTGGTTCACCACTTCATAGGCTGTCAGACTAGCATCCTGATTCATCCGCATGTCCAGTGGCGCATCCTTTTTATAAGAAAAACCACGCTCACGCTGGTCCAATTGAGGACTAGACACTCCCAAGTCATAACAAATTCCATCAATTTCCTGGACACCAGCTTCGCGCAAACGTGCCTGTAAATGACGGAAGTTATCCTTGATAAAAGTCACCATTCCCTTTTCAATGTAAGGTGCCAAACGTTCTTGCGCATTGTCAATGGCATTCTGGTCCTGGTCAAAGGCATAGAGATGGCCTTTTTCACTTAATTTACTTAATAAATATTCGCTGTGGCCCGCTCCACCCAAAGTCGCATCAACGTAGATACCGTCAGGCTTTACGTCGAGCATATCAATCGTTTCGTGGAGTAAGACCGTTACATGATGAAATTCTTTTGTCATATCTTATCTATTTTACCACAAATCCGACTAGCTTGCACTAGTCAGACAAATAGGTCAAAAAAAGTAAGATTTCTTTAAGAAATATGTCAAATATGCTTGACATTCGATCTATAGGAGAATATAATATAGTCAAATATATACGACACAAATCAGAAAGGAGAACAGATGAATCGTGTGAAAGAATTTCGCAAGGAACTAGGCATTTCCCAGCTCGAGCTCGCCAAGGATATCGGTGTCTCGAGACAAACCATCAATATGATTGAGAACGACAAGTACAATCCAACCCTGGAACTCTGTCTCAATCTCGCCCGTAGCCTCCAAACTGACCTCAACAGTCTCTTTTGGGAGGATAATTTTTAAAAAAGGAGCCAACTCATGAAAAAAGAAACCTTCACTGAAAAACTCATCAAACGCACATACGGTATTTCTAGTCCCCTTGACGAATACAAACGGCGTGAGGCTGATCGTATCGGCAACCAAGTCTTTATCATCCTCTTTTATCTGATGATTTTCGGAAATCTCATTCCACTCCTTCTGGCCTATAAATATCCTCAAGAAGTGGCTCTAATCTATCCTCCTCTGATTTTAGTGATTGCCCTCATCGCTGCTGGCTATGTCACCTACCAAATGAAAAAAACAGGGATTACAGCTATTGATCCAGATATGCTGAGTGAGAAAGAAAGTAAGCAACTACACTACCCAGGTCTGAAAGCAGGTTTGTTCTTTGGTCTATGGATGTTTTTTATAACTCCTCTTCTCGGTATACTCATAGGTGAAGGTCAGGACTATTTTCATTCTCTTCTCACTATAAGAAATGGTGTATCAAGCATTCTCGGTTCTATTTTCTTCGGAGCGAGCATACAGTTCCTCATCTCCCGTCGCATTGCAAAAGCCAAGAAAAATCAAGATAATGATTAGGAGGAAACTCATGAAAAAAGAAAAGAAACAGTTACGTTATCCTGGTCTGAAAGCAGGTTCGATTTATGGAACAGTGATATTTTTTATAATTCCACTCATTGATACCCTAACAAGTGAAAATCCAAATTTTATCACTTCTCTTCTAAATACAAAACATATTTTTAAAACTATACTGGGAGCTTTCTTTTTCGGAGTGATGATGCATATTGTCGACTCACTTCGTATTGCAAGAGCTAAAAAAGACCAGGATTAGGAGGTACCTATGAAATCATTACTAACTTTACTGACCTATCATATTTTGTTCAGTTCTCTGCTCATCTTCATCATCGTTTCAGGGAACTTAATCAGAGAGATATTCCTCGTGCTAGTCTTTGTTCCAGCCCTTAACAAAGGACTGACTTATCTAAAGATTGACTCCCAAAAAACACGCATACTCAACTTAGCACTATGCTTTATGATTCTATCTTTACCACAACTGATGCTCATCTCAAGCGGTTGGAAATATTATTTACTGTTCACTATCGCTATCCTTTCTTCTATCACTTATCTTTATTATCTCTATCAATTCGTAAAAGAAAGTCAGTAAAACTGCTCATTTAGGAGGTTACTAGTATGAAAAAAGAAGACTTAACCACTCGCCTACTTCGAAATCTCTTTCACATCCAAGGCCCTTTTGATGAATGCCGACAAGAGATTATCTACAAGGCTTGTGCCCGTTCTATGGTTCAAATCGTTTATTCTTCCTTCTTTCTCTTCTTGTTTTATCTATTATTTGGACGCTTCATAGAAGCCGTTCGCTATGCCATGCCCTACGTATACTCTGGACTCATTTTTTTCATTACCTTAAAAACTCAAAGAGCCGTCAAAGAACTCCACTTGGAAAAAGATGACAAGTCAGAAATCATCCTCAAAACCTACAGCAAAGCTCAAATCAAATTTCGAAGTTGGGTTGTGTTTATCGGTCTTCAGATTGGCCTCTTTACCTTACTCATCTTTCATAAGGTCTTCGTTCAGCAGATGTCCTTTTCAGATTTTGGGAAGTTGCTCATGCAATTCGATAAAAGTGTCCCTTTCCTGATGTATGGCCTGATTATCGGTAGCATTTTTGGAACCCTGACCTACGGATTTCTATCACTACAGGAGGAGAAAACTCCTAAAAATACCAAACAGAAGGAGAAAAGCAAGCAATGACTTCACTATACGATTTTTCAGTCTTGAACCAAGACAATCAAGAAACTCCACTAGAGACCTATCGTGGTAAGGTTCTCTTGGTTGTCAACACTGCTACTGGATGTGGTTTAACGCCCCAGTACCAAGGACTTCAAGAACTCTATGATCACTATCAAGAACAAGGTTTTGAAATTTTAGACTTCCCTTGCAATCAGTTTATGGGACAAGCACCAGGCAGCGCAGAAGAAATCAACAACTTCTGTAGCCTAAACTATCAAACCACTTTCCCACGTTTTGCCAAGATTAAGGTAAACGGCAAGGAGGCAGATCCCCTCTATGTTTGGTTGAAAGACCAGAAATCTGGCCCACTAGGAAAACGAATCGAATGGAATTTCGCTAAATTTCTCATCGGTCGTGATGGGCTTGTTTTTGAACGCTTCTCTTCCAAAACAGACCCACAACAAATTGAAGATGCGATACGAAAATTACTCTGATTTTTTGAATACATCCTTTCATTTAGTTTAATTTTTGAAAGGATGTATTTTTTCTTTAAAAAGCAAATGAATTTCTTTAAGTTAGATTGATTTTCTTACATTTCTCTATTGCATTTCTTGGAATAATTTAGTATATTTGTTATATTAAGGATTTTGGGTCATTTTAAAGATTAAGATGGCAATTTAAATTTTTTATCTTAAGATGAAAGCGCTTAAATAGGAGGAAGGTTATACTCAAACTATTGAACAAATCAACTATCATTAAAGAAAATCGTTTCCAAGTCATACTTGGGCTCAGACAGTAGCTGACTGTCTTTATTCAAACTAGGAGTACATTATGAATCGATACCTTTTTGAAAAAGGGCAAACTTTTAGCATCAGAAAATTAACCGTTGGTGTTGCTTCGGTTATGGTTGGGCTCGCTTTTTTTGCATCTGGAACAGCACTAGCGGACGAAGCAAAATTTGAAGCTACAAGTTCTCAACCAAACGTAGAAAAATTGGCCGGGGCTGAAAAAACCAAACCAGAAATCAAAAATGAAAGTCCTGTAATCTCTACACCTCAAAAGTCAGAGCAAGCAGAGAAAACTGTTAAACCAGCAGAAGAAAAATCTGTAGCAGATACTAAAACTGCTGACCTGCTTCCTGAAGAAATCCACGATCAAGCTTATCCTAATACGCCCGTGAAAAACATAGATACTTCAGCAATTGTAGACAAGAAGGATAGCCCAAAAGTTGAGACAGAAAGCATTCTAAAAAACAAGGAAGAACTTCCAAAAGAAGCTGAAAATGCTAATCGTGCAATCATCAACGGTGGTCTAGATTTGAAGCACGTACCTTATGAAGGACAACCTGCTACTGCTGCTAGTATGATTTACACTATTTACAATGGTGGTTCCCAACGCTATATCGTGCCTGGTTCTGGTATTTTTGTGGCACCAAATGTCATCTTGACTGTCGCTCACAACTTTTTAGAATCAAACCGTGATACAAAAGAAGGACATATTCGAGGTGGAGATTCTGCTAAGTTTTACTATAACCTCGGTTCTAATTCTGCAGTTCGTAATTCTCAACCTGTAACGGGTAATACTACTCTTTTTAAAGAAGAAGATATTCATTTTTGGAACAAGAAAGAATTTGGAAAAGGATATCAAAATGACTTGGCTGCTGTTGTAGCACCTGTTCCTCTTCAAATCGCTAGTCCAAATAAAGCTGCTACCTTTGTTCCCTTGGCAGAAAATAAAACCTATCAACCAGGAGATCCTGTTAGCACGATTGGATATCCGAACGATTCAAGCTCACCAGAGCTCAAAAAACCAATTGTTGCTGGTCAACTTTACAAGGTAGATGGTGTTGTGAAGTCTGTTGATAAGTATGATGATAAAGGCTCAAAAGGCATCACCTATCATATGACTTCTATTTCAGGCCTTTCAGGTGCTGGCATTATCAACGGCGATGGTAAAGTAGTCGGTGTTCACCAACACGGCACAATCGAAAACGGCATCCCTGACAAAGACCGTTTCGGTGGTGGAATCGTTCTCTCCCCTGAGCAAGTCAAATGGGTAAAAGATATTATCGCTAAATATGGTGTCAAAGGTTGGTACCAAGGTGATAATGGGAAACGATATTACTTTACTCCTGAAGGAGAAATGTTCAGAAATAAAACTGCTGTTATTGGTGAAAATCAATATTCTTTCGATGAAAACGGTGTTGCAACACTCATTAAAGGAATCGATTACGGACGTGTAGTGGTTCAACACGTAGACGAAACTGGCAATCCAATCAAAACTGATGATACTTTTGTTGAAAAGACCGAAGTTGGAACAGCTTTTGATTATGACTTCAAAAAAGAAATCGCTAAGACCGACTTCTATACAAAAAATCAAGAGAAATACCAGATTGTCTCTATTGATGGCGTCGAAATCAACAAGCAACTCAAAGATGAGTGGACTTACAAGGTCGTCAGCAAAACAGCTCCAGGAACACGGGTCATCAAGGTGGTTTATAAAGTGAATAAAGGTTCATTTGCCATTCATTATCGCTTGAAAGCCTCAGAGCAAGAATTAGCAGATGTGACTACTGATAATAACGATGGAAAAGAATACGATGTTTCCTTTGTAAATACTTTTGAAGCAAAAGAAATCGCAGGCTACCGCGCAATCACTCCACGCTTAGAAGCCAGCATCCAGCACAAGGGTGTGAATGATATCGTCTTTGAATACGAAAAAATCTCTGATAGCTCTAATCCGACTTCAACTGTTTTACCTGTTGCTCATCCAGAAGATAAGGAAACAGAAATCGGAAATCACGGTCCGCTTCCAAGCAAGGCTCAACTTGATTATCACAAGGAAGAATTAGCCGCCTTCATCCACTATGGTATGAATACTTATACCAATTCTGAGTGGGGACACGGAAATGAAGATCCTAAAAACTTCAATCCAACTAACTTAGATACAGACCAATGGATTCGTACTCTAAAGGAAACTGGCTTTAAACGCACTATTATGGTTGTCAAACACCACGACGGTTTCGTTATTTACCCATCTAAATATACAAATCATACCGTAGCTGCAAGCCCATGGAAAGATGGAAAAGGGGACCTTCTAGAAGAAATCTCTAAATCTGCTACTAAATACGATATGAACATGGGTGTTTACCTATCACCATGGGATGTTAATAGCCCTAAATATAAGGTAGCTACTCAAAAAGAATACAACGAATACTACCTCAATCAACTAAAAGAAATCCTTGGCAATCCAAAATACGGTAATAAGGGTAAATTTATCGAAGTCTGGATGGATGGAGCACGCGGTAGCGGTGCCCAAAAAGTAACCTATACTTTTGATGAGTGGTTCAAATACATCAAGGAAGCTGAAGGAGATATCGCTATCTTCTCTGCCGAACCAACAAGTGTCCGTTGGATTGGAAATGAGCGTGGTATCGCCGGTGACCCTGTATGGCACAAGGTCAAGAAAGCAAATATCACCGAAAACGTTAAGAACGAATACCTTAACCACGGTGACCCTGACGGAGATATGTACTCTGTAGGGGAAGCAGATGTTTCTATCCGTTCTGGCTGGTTCTACCACGATAACCAGCAGCCAAAATCCCTCAAAGAATTGATGGATATCTACTTCAAGTCTGTTGGTCGTGGAACGCCACTTCTTCTCAACATTCCACCAAACAAAGAAGGTAAATTCGCAGATGCTGATGTGGCTCGCTTGAAAGAGTTCAAGGCAACCCTTGATCAAATGTATGCGACTGACTTTGCCAAAGGTGCGACTGTTACGGCAAGTTCTACTCGTCAGAATCATCTCTACAAGGCCAGCCACCTTACAGACGGTAAAAACGATACTAGCTGGGCGCTTTCAAATGATGCTACAACTGGTAGTTTCACAGTTGATTTAGGACAAAAGAGACGTTTTGACGTCGTGGAACTCAAGGAAGATATTGCCAAAGGACAACGTATTTCTGGATTCAAAATCGAAGTCGAGATCAACGGTCGCTGGGTTCCATATGGTGAAGGTTCAACCGTAGGCTATCGTCGTTTGGTCCAAAGTCAACCTGTAGAAGCACAAAAAATCCGAGTTACGATTACTGGCTCACAAGCTACACCAATCCTAACCAACTTCTCAGTCTTTAAAACTCCAAGCACTATCGAAAAGAATGATGGCTATCCTCTTGGACTAGAATACCACTCAAATACAACGGCTGACAAGGAAGGTACAACTTGGTACAACGAGTCAGAAGGTATTCGCGGCACTTCTATGTGGACCAACAAGAAAGACGCCAAAGTCACCTATCGTTTCACAGGAACCAAGGCTTATGTTGTATCAACAGTCGATCCAAGCCATGGTGAAATGTCTGTATTCGTGGATAGTCAAAAAGTCGCAGATGTACAAACCAAGAACAGTAGCCGTAAACGTAGCCAAAAAGTTTACGAAACTGGTGATTTAGCACCTGGAGAACACACTATTACGCTCGTTAACAAAACAGGTGAACCAATCGCTACAGAAGGAATCTACACTCTAAATAATAACAGTAAGGGTATGTTTGAGCTTGAAGCAACTTCTTACGATGTAGAAAAAGGAAAACCTGTTACTGTTACCATTAAACGTGTTGGTGGAAGCAAAGGAGCTGCTACCGTTCGCTTCATTACGGAACCTGGAACAGGTGTTCACGGTAAGGTTTACCAAGATACAACTCAAGATGTGACCTTTTCAGATGGTGAAACAGAGAAAACTGTTACCATTCCAACTATCGACTTCACCGAACAAGCTGACTCAATCTTTGACTTCAAAGCAAAACTCACTTCTGCGTCTGATGGTGCTCTACTCGGTTTTGCTACCGACGCAACTATTCGAGTAATGAAAGCTGATTTATTGAAGACAAATCAGACAAATTACGACGACCAAGCTAGCCAATTAGATTACAGTCCTGGATGGAGACACGAAACCAACTCTTCTGGCAAATACCAAAACACTGAATCATGGGTATCATTTGGACATCTGACAGAGGATCAGAAGAAAAAGACAACTGTGACTGCTTATTTCTATGGTACAGGCTTAGAAATCAAAGGATTTGTTGACCCAGGTCATGGTGTCTACAAAGTATTCCTTGATGGTAAAGAAGTCACCTATCAAGATGGAATGGGCAATGCATCCACTATTGATGGTAAGAAATACTTTAGCGGTCATGCTGCCCAACGCCAAGGTGACCAGACTCTAGTCAGCCTAAAAGGACTTGATGAAAACTTGCACGTAGTAACTCTCCAACTAGACCCTGAAAAGAATGATTTGACCAAAAAAATCGGTATGCAAGTGGATCAATTCATTACACAAGGCGAAGGAAGCGAACTATACAGCAAAGCAGAAATCCTTCAATCTATCTCCAAATGGAAAGAAGACTTGTCTAACTTTGATCCTGCTGGATTGAAAGATACTGCAACTGCACGCCAAGCATTTAAGTCTAATCTTGATAAACTCACTGCCCAATTAAGTTCTGATACTGTAAATGTACAAGATGTGATGGCAACAGTCACTGCTTTGCAAGATATTCTTAGCAAAGATGAAAATTACCAAAAACCTGGAGACGAAACAGACCCAGAACAACCAGTTGAACCGAAACAACCTGAACAGCCTGAAATCAATTATGATAAGGCTATGGCTAGCTTGACCGAAGCTATCGAGAAAAAAGTGACTGAACTCGGTACTAACAACGAGGCTAAGAAGAAATTAGTCGAAATTACTGATAAAGCAATCACAGCTATCCAAGAAGCGAAGACTCAAGAAGACGTCAACAAAGCCCTCAACAACGCTCTTGAACAAATCAAGCAATTGCAACCTAGTCAACCAGAACAACCGGTTGGATCGAAACAGCCTGAACAGCCTGAAATCAATTACGATAAGGCCATGGCTAACTTGACCGAAGCTATCGAGAAAAAGGTGGCTGAACTTGGTACTAACAACGAGACTAAGAAAAAATTAGTTGAAATTACTGATAAAGCAATCGCAGCTATCCAAGAAGCGAAGACTCAAGAAGACGTCAACAAAGCCCTCAATAAGGCTCTTGAACAAATCAAGCAACTGCAACCTAGCCAACCTGAAAAACCAGTTGAACCGAAACAACCTGAACAGCCTGAAATCAATTATGATAAGGCTATGGCTAGCTTAACTGAAGCTATCGAGAAAAAAGTGGCTGAACTTGGTACTAACAACAATGCTAAGAAGAAATTAGTTGAAATTACTGATAAAGCAATCGCAGCTATCCAAAATGCTAAGACTCAAGAAGACGTCAACAAAGCCCTCAATAACGCTCTTGAACAAATCAAGCAATTGCAACCTAGCCAGCCAGAACAACCAGTTGATCCGAAACAACCTGAAAAACCAATTACTTCTTCAAGTCCTGAAGAAGGGGTTAAAGAGCTTGTCTTCCAACTCCCAAGTTTGGATATTGTTAAGAAGGCAGTACCATTCAAGACTATCCGTCGCGAAAATCCACAATTAGACAAAGGAAAAGAACAAGTTCTAGCAGAAGGGAAAGATGGTGCTATAATCGAGTATGTCGAAGTAGATGGCAGCAATCGCAAGGTAGTTCAAACTGAATCAACTCCAGCTCTAGACCGAGTGATTGAAGTTGGAACGAAACAAAGCTCTGTAGGAACAGATACTCCACCAGTTGTGAATCTTCCTGAGTACCTTCTACCAAAAGAGCCTGAAAAACCAATTACTTCTTCAAATCCTGAAGAAGGGGCTAAAGAGCTTGTCTTCCAACTCCCAAGTTTGGATATTGTCAAGAAGGCAGTACCATTCAAGACTATCCGTCACGAAAATCCAAACTTAAACAAAGGGAAAGAACAAGTTCTAGCAGAAGGTAAAGACGGTTTGCTAGTTGAGTATGTCGAAGTAGACGGCAGCAATCGTAAGGTAGTTCAAACTGAATCAACTCCAGCTCTAGACCGAGTGATTGAAGTTGGAACTAAACAAAGTTCTGTAGGAACAGAGGCGCCACCAGTCGTTACTCTTCCTGAGTACCTTCTACCAAAAGAACCTGAAAAACCAATTACTTCTTCAAATCCTGAAGAAGGGGTTAAAGAGCTTGTCTTCCAACTTCCAAGTTTGGATATTGTTAAGAAGGCGGTACCATTCAAGACTATCCGTCGCGAAAATCCAAACTTAGATAAAGGAAAAGAACAAGTTCTATCAGAAGGTAAAGACGGTTTGCTAGTTGAGTACGTCGAAGTAGACGGCAGCAATCGTAAGGTAGTTCAAACTGAATCAACTCCAGCTCTAGACCGAGTGATTGAAGTTGGAACTAAACAAAGTTCTGTAGGAACAGAGGCGCCACCAGTCGTTACTCTTCCTGAGTATGTTCTACCTAGAGAAACTGAAAAACCAGCTCCTGCAGTTGTAACAGAAGATTCACCAAGAAAAGATGAAAAAGCACCTGTTACTACTACAGTTAAACAAGACAAGGAAAAACAACTCCCAGAAACTGGAGAACAAGAAGCAAATGCCTTCTTATTCTTGGCTGCTATTACTTCAGTATTGTCTCTACTCATATTCCAAAAGAATTTTAAAGACTAATTAAAATCTTTACTTCATTCTTTTCAATGATTCTAGTTCCCCCAAAGAGAAGACCAGCCGGTCTCAATGTCATTAAGTTAAGAAATTCAAATACAATTCTGTATTTGGGTTTCTTTTTTATGTGATAAACTATAGTTAAGGAGGTATTTCCCATGATAAAACAGATTAAATCCCACTTGAATAAGAGTATTCAGAGTATCCTTGGTCAAAAAGTTGAGTTCGTCAAACAAGATGAACAGGCCTTTACTCGTAAAAGAAGGTTATCACTAGAAACCATGATTCGTACAATTCTGGGAATGGGCGGGAAATCACTGTCAAAAGAATTACTAGATGCCAGACTGACAGTTTCAAATTCAGCCTTTGTTCAAAGACGCTATCAAATAAAACC
>NZ_JPFU01000014.1 GCF_000722695.1 Streptococcus mitis
CGACAGTAGTCGTAAAAACAAAGATATAAAGTGTGCTTCTCAGATGCGGCTTATGCCTGCCGTTTGTTTTTTAACGGTTCCCTTTCTTCCCTCCAGTTGAAAAACTACCTCAAGAAACACTTATCTATTATTCGACCGAATCGAAAATATCCAAGAAAGATAAAGGCCCAATCGGTAGTTGATTTCATCTATAGAGTAACATAAATCTCAAAAAATAGGGTGAAAAAACCTTTATTTGTCATGCAAAAAAATAGAAGATAGGATAGAGAATCACTTTGATAACCTCAATCACGCCTCCTATTCAAGTAGTTAGATCACTAACTTAATGACATTGCCCGAAAGGTGCTCTCTGTAAGTATCGTAATTCTTTTGAATTAACGTTTACTAAATTGTGATGCTTTACGAGCTTTCTTAAGACCTGGTTTGGAAAGTATGGGTTTCAGCCGGACTAAAAACAGCTTAATATCAAGGCTTTTCAGAACGATATCTACTGATTAATTTCATAAAATATGAATCAATATATTCTAAATAGGGGAACAGCTTAGTTCAGTGAAAGTTAAATAATACATTTATAAACCTTATTCTATCAGCTTTCTTTACTATTTTAGAAATATAAGTAGAGAAAAAGGAAGAGCATAAAACAATAGCTAGATTTCAAAAAAATCTTAATCAAATACCCATTACAATGATATTGATGAATTAAATCAATATACTTTATAAATCTTGTACAGAAAAGTGTTGCCTTTTTAAATCATCACTACAATAGTTATGATCTAAGTTGTAATCATGTTTATTAAATATCTTCCCATTTCTGTTTTATAGTTTAGTCGGAATAATTGTAAGGTCACTATGATTATTTACAAAACTATATATTGGTACTCCAAAACTCTCTTCATACATATTCTCACATAGAGTTTTTACAAGAAATTCTCCCCATTCACTAGATGGTTCCACAGCATTATCAGTCTGAGGAGTAAACCACATTTGAGGAATAAGTTCCATTGTATCTAAATCGAATGCAAGCCCAACCATCATATCATAGAAATCAAAGGAATCACAAAAAGCACTCATACTACCACTATTTTTATCAATTCCTAATTCAGGTGGTATTTCTGTCGTCGCAATCATCATATGACCAGTGATTTTTCCATTTTCCTACTCAAACTGTTCATGTACCCCTTTCTCCCGGAGGATATCTTCCACTTTAAAAAACATTTTTTGATATTGAAAAATAATCGTTGGTGATCATAATTCATACAAATATGGAAAAATCAAGTATTTCTTAACCTCAAATATTCATCATTCGCTTTATTAAGATTACTAAAAAATTTGTCGATCATTTTATCATCGGCATTCAATTGTCTATCCATAAAGTACAAATCAATAGATTCAAATGCTTTGCTTGACAAAGACATTAAGAAGTTCTTATTTGCAATTTGCTCTAGTCTACTTTTGACTAAATCAATTTGACTAGCTATCAATGGTTGAATTAACATAATTCTGTTCTTTTTTACTAACAAGAAATTCATATCATTATTCTTTACAATGTTATAATACCCATCTCTATATTCATCATTTATATATTTTAAGTTTTCACTAATTGGACGAGTCATGAAAACAAACACATCATACTCTATTTGATTCAAAATTTCAAAGGGTAATTTAGAACTAGTCGTTACGGTTAAATCAAATTGTTTTATCAATTGATTAAGCAGAAGCATAGCTGATAACATCCTATTTACATCTTGGATAATTACCATTTTCGTTTCATTAATTAGGTGAATGGCCCAAGATGTAAAATAATTTTGAGTAATGATCTGAGCATATTTATAATTTCCCTTTTGACCTAGGACTTTATTTGCATCTAAAAATTTAATTGGGTTCAAAAATAAATTTTCTGTGGGTCTAAATATAGGTAAACTCGGGTAAGCCATCAAAACTTCATCCTTAAATATACTTTCATCTGTCTCAACTCCCGACTTGCTTATGAGAATCAACATCTGTAATGAATATTTTTTACCAAATAATCTCTCAAAAATTTGATGATAAGCATCCAATGTATTATAGTCAGAAGGATCAGCAATTCTTAAAGTTTCATTTAGTGATTCTATATCAAGTGTAATGCAATTTCTTTGTGAATCATAGATTAGATTATTTAGAATTATTTGAAATCTCTTGTTAGGATTTAGCTGTTCATTTGTTGTCATATCTGAATCGATATCAGTAATTTTTTGCCATTTTTCGAAATTAAATTGTTTAATATCAATTGAAAAACTTAAAAAAAGAATCGTATCTATTAATTCATGAAGTTTATCCGTATTTTTGGCAGCATTAATTTTTTTTATATGAAGAGTTCCAAGAACACCGTTTGAATTTTTCCTCATTGCATTAAAGTATTTGTAATATTTTTTATTGCTATCTCTGAAATTTGTTAGATAGTCATCATACTCACTTTCATCCAGTTTAGAAAGTTCATCAACTATTTCATTATAAGTTGCAGCTTGTTCTTGCATTTTGTCAAAATATTTCTGTAAATGATCGAATAATGGCTTACTTCTCCTTAATTCTGGATGATCTAAAAGCTTACTCCACATTCGATAAAAAGTCCCAAAAATGCTAAAGACAAAACTTTTATAATGAGTAAATTCATGTTTAATTATTGAAGTAGGTAACAAATTTTTAAAATTACCTTCTTCAATTTTAAAACCCTCTCTAAAGTTATAACTACCGTACTCTTTACTACTCATGGCTATTTCTCCAAATATTCTATCAATTTAATGAATCATCTGCTTAAGTTATCAACACATATACAGCAATCTAATTTATATCTAAAAATTAGCACTATTGATTCAACCTCTTTAAACCACGGATAAGAATCATTTGATTAATGTTTTTTTAGGTGTGTCACATCAATTTCAGTCTTTTTTCAGTTATAGTATATAATAGAAAAAAACGAATGTCAAATATGCAGAAAGATACTATTTTGCTTTAAAAAGAATATAGTGTCCATTTGCAGTGAATATACTATAAACTTTTCAAAAATCGTTATTTTCCCGAAAGTTTATTTTTCTATTATAATAGACATCTTCATGTTTTTCCATTAGAATAGACACTACTTTGGTAAAATAAAAGTATCAAAAATAAAAAGGAGGCAAAGACTAAGAGAAGATTAATAGATATCCTACTACTTTCATTATTATCTTTTATGTACTGATATAATATTTGTTTTGTAGTAGTACTTACTCTAGTATAAAATTCATTCAAAGAATAATACCTCCTTTAGTACGAAATAAGATACTAAACTAATTTGGTTAATTTTATTGTACAAAAAAAGTGGATATATTTGTCCACTTAAGAAGAATAGCTTAGGTTTTCCATTGCTTTATTCAGAATATTTATCTGTTTCATTAATTTTTTTGTTTTAAACTTTTGATATTTTACTTGAGATTCTTTATCTAATATTTTATATAAACTAGTCGAAACATAGTAATCAAAAATACTATCATTATCAAAACAAACATAAATATATTTTTCATGAGTAAGTTCAATATATCTAAATAATCTCGATAAATAGTATTTTTTATATTTGATTTTTCCTGAAGAATAGTTTCCCAAAACTTTGCTATATTCTACTATAAATAACTCATCATATTTATTAAAAATTCTAGTATTTATTGGAAGGGTATAAAAACTACCTTTTTGGAACATTTGATTTACAGCATACTTCGTGGCAATGTATATTAAAAATATTAGAATAAATTTAACAAGAATATAAATCACTCTATCTTGAGTTTCTACATCATTAACTGCAAGTATATAAGTCTGCCTACAAAAATCTCTTAGTGCTTCTAAAATTTTATTTATTCTAAGAAGCTCTCTAGTCAATATAGAACTTAAATTAAAAGAGATTAAAAGAAAAATCATTTGTGATTTGACTTTAGAAAAAAATTTCTTTGTTTGATTGTCAGTTGCAATATCTTTATTTGCTAATATAGCAAACTCGATTTGAAAATAAGCTATCGACTCACTACTAATCAACCAACTAATTAATCCAACATACAATGTTGATACTAAAAACGTACCAAAATCATCATAACTTAGTAAAGTGAAAATTAACCCCCACAGAAGTACATACCTGTATCTAAGAAAGACTTCAACTGCTAAAATTACACCAGCTAAAATTACTTCTATATATAAGATTAATTCAAAAATCACCAAAACATACTTATTTAGAATAGCTAGAATAGCTATATTAGAAAAAAGAATAGAAATACATATGTTTAATCCTACATATACAAGAAATAATAATAACAATCTTTTTAAATACCAAGAAAAAATAGTATTCCGACATTCTTCCTTTATCTTTCCTTTTTCACCAATCACATTTTTTCGACGAAAATACTTTAAAAACACCGTGATACATAATATTTCATCAAAAATTATCAATATTGAGAAAGCAACCTGAAGGGAAACATTGTTTTGCACATAAAATCGTAATCCAATACTTATTAACAATAAAATTAATTGACTCAAACAAAAAATTATAAATCCATTATTTTTAAAATAAGATTTATGTAATTTTTTCATATTTTCTTCCTTATCCTTTAACAATTTAAACACTCCACTTTCTCTTCGTATCAAAGAAAAATGATTTAATCATCTTCTGAAGTCTTTCATTCAATTTGTTTGATTCCTTTATTTAATTATTACTATCATAATTTAATTTCAAATCATCTGACTTATTATAGTCATTTAGTTTTAAAAAAGCGCTCCAAACATTCAAAAATATTTGGGACTTCCCTTAATAAATCCGTCACTTTCTTTTTCAATATAGCCCAAGCTTGCTCAATAGGATTCAAATCTGGTGAATAAGGTGATAGAGGTAAGAAAAAGTGTTTATCTTGAATGCAAAGTTCATCCAAAATGTTCTTGGGATGAAAACTAGCATTGTCCATGACAATGACATGAGGTGTCTTCAAAGCAGGCAGGAGTTGCGTTTTGAACCACTCCACAAAGAAGTCACTCGTCATGTTTTCCTTGTAAATCATGGGAACTATAAACTCTCCGTCTACTTGTCCTGCAATAATTGAAGTCCGCTCAAAACGCCGTCCGCTAATCTTTTCATAGACTTTCTCCCCTCTAGGAGCCCGTGCATAAGGACGATAGAGGTAGCGGTCGAATCCTGTTTCATCAATATATACGACTGGTAAATCTTTTAGGCTATTCAAAATATCAAGAAACTCAGCAACTTTCTCTGGATTTTGTTCCTTAAAGCTAGTCGTCTTTTTTAAGTGACCTTAATCTGCTTTAAAGCTGCCCATACTGAAGGGACAGCACAATCAAAATGTGCCGCAATTTCCCGTAAAAAAGCGTCTGGATGAGCCTCTACAAAGGCTTTCAATTCCTCTAAAGGGATTTTCCGCTTTTTGACGACTCGCTTTTTCCGCTCTAAGTGTCCTTGTTCACGTCTTTCTTTTCCCAAGTGAAGAGAGTTCTGACGCCAACATCAAAAACTTTGGCTGCCTCGACATGGCTGTGTCCCTCTTTGATGTAATCTAATGCTCCTTGTTTAAAATCTGTACTATATGCCATAGCTTTATTATAACATGCTCGTTTAAAACTAAGCAACTATAAAATAATGCTTTCTCTCCTCCATAAATTCAATCAACTCTTTTTTGAAGATTTCTTTTTCTTCTTCGCTCAGTCCTTTTGACTTCATACGGAAAAGCAATTCAATATTATCTAGTTTATCTGATTTTCCTTCTAAGTTTCCAACTAGATAATCCACGGACGCATTTAAAACTTGTGCAATCTTAACAAGATTTTCTTGTGTTGGTTTTGTGACGCTACGCTCCCATGAAGCGTAAGCAGGTTGAGAAATTCCTAATTTTTCAGCAACTTCAACTTGAGTAAAGTTTGCTTGTTTTCTTAGATTTTTTAAACGTTCCGAAAAATCCATCATGTTCCTCTTAAAAATTTTTAAAGAATTTTTTCAAAAACCTCTTGACAAATATAGCTATTGGTTATACTGTTGTTAAAAATAATAATGCCTAATATTCAGCATCACGATTTTTGAAAATTAAATAAAAAGTGCGTCTGACAACCAGAGGACTGATCGTCAGAACAACACATAAACTTCCTACCCTTATTGTAAATGTTTTGGAAAGAAAAATCAAATCTGTTTGATGGTTTAGGTGAAGATTTAAAACATTTTTTGTGGACTTCCACGCATTTCGGACTTTCGCACTTTTCCGAATAGTAAAGTGAACTGGCTTCGCCAAAGGGCGTAAGAGAACCCAATGGGTATGATAATGACTACCTATTGAGATTGGCTGGGAAAGCTATGGTAATTGATGCAAAGCACCTTGCTAAACGTTGCCACCGTGAAGGAGAGTGCCTTCAACCAAATAACTTTTCTTTACTGCTGTCTATCTACCTCGATAGACTCACTCTAAAGCTACTATGTATTCTTTTTCTTAGTAGCTTTTTTACTTTTACAATAAAGGAGGAAACTATGATAAACTTTTTTCGCACTACATGTCAAAGACTTTACGATAATTACACATTTACTTATAGAATCTTCAGTTCATCTGATAAACTAATCGCACAACTATACACTCAAGCTTTGAATAACTTAGAGTCTTTAGCAAAGAAATCACTTGTTACAGGATTTTCTCATGCTGAAGTAGAATTTGTTTAAATGTAAACTCTCTACTCACTACTACTCAAGAGTGAAGCTACCAGCTTAACTCTTTTTATTTTACAATCAGAAAGGAAAAAACTTATGATCCCAGAAACTTTAAAAATGAAACCAGAATTTATCGGTCTAACTTACTACGAAAAATTAGGAAACGCCCCTCGTTATGTCTTTGGTAAAGAAGGAAAGTACCAAAGACATATTCTAAATAGTGAAACTCATGGTGCCTTCCACGTTATCACACCTGCTTCTACCACTGTCTTTCCAGAAGATGCTCTTGTTAAAGCAGTTAATCCTATTTTCTTATCAGATACTTCGCTGAATGGAAATTCTGTCGCACCTGCTCCCAACGTTTTTGCTGAGAAGCTAGTGAGCAAGAAATAACAAAATAATACTAGCCTAAAATCAAAAACCATCTTATAATAGTAGTTATGAAACTTACAAACGAAGAAATACAGAAAATTGAAAAACTCCTGCGAGATTCATTGTACGCCAAATATCATAAACGTCTACAGATTATTTATTTTCGCTCAAAAGGAAAGAGTTATAAGGAAATCATGGATCTGCTAGATTGCAATAAAACAACTGTTTGGAGGAATTTGAAAAAATACAAGGAGTTTGGTTTAGAAGCTCTTCTTCAAGAGACCCGTGGTGGACGTCATCGAGAATATCTGACTTACGAAGAAGAACAAGCATTTCTAAAACGTCATATAGAAGCTGCTCAGGCTGGGGAATTTGTGACTGTCAATCAGTTATTCGAAGCCTATCAAAAAGAGATTGGTCGCACTTCTACACGTGATGGTTTTTATTATCTCTTGAAACGCCATGGTTGGCGAACGGTCACTCCCAGACCTGAACATCCCAAGAAGGCAGACGCTCAGACAATTGAGACGTCTAAAAATAAAATCTACATTCGAGACCTTAAGTAAGCGCTTTAAAGAGAAGGGGACTTATAACAAAGTACGTTTGATGTACCAAGATGAAGCTGGTTTCGGAAGAATTAGTAAGATGAGTTCTTGTTGGGCTCCTCAAGGAATCCGACCTAGCATTCCTAGTCATTATATACGAGAATATCGCTATTGTTATGGGGCAGTAGATGCTCAGACAGGAGATTCCTTTTTCCTCATTGCCGGAGGATGCAATACTGAGTGGACGAATGAATTTCTACGGCAAGTCTCACAAGCTTATCCAGATGACTATATGTTACTTGTAATGGATAATGCTATATGGCATAAATCAAGTACCTTGGAGATTCCAAGTAATATTGACTTGGCTTTTATCCCACCTTATACACCAGAAATGAACCCTATTGAATAAGTCTGGAAAGAAATTCAAAAACGAGGTTTTAAAAATAAGGCTTTCCCAACATTGGAAGCTGTCATTGATAAGCTTCAAGAAGTTATTCAAGGATTGGAAAAAAATGTTTTAAAGTCCACTGTCAGCAGACAATGGACAAGGTTGCTTTTTGAATATAATTGAGTATTAAATAGAAAAAGTGAACAAATGTCTACTAGTAATATCAGAAACATCGTGAGTTTTCATCAAACTAAAAGGACTTAGCCCTGTACCATACAGAACTAAATCCTTTTAATAAATAATTAATCTAACTTTTAGAATCATACAGAAATTCCAGTTTTTCTCTATTTGATACCAGACATTAGTTTTTCAATACGTGGAACGTAGAAGAATAAGATAATACTGAATACAATCGTAATTCCTCCAACAATTCCATAGTAAGCGACTTCCGTTTCGCTTGTATAAAATTTTACAATTTGAGCATTGATAGCTTGGGCAGCAGCATTACTCAAGAACCAGATAGACATCATTTGTGCTTGGAAGGATTTTGGTGCTAGCTTAGTAGTGACTGATAGACCAATAGGCGAAATCAACATTTCCCCCACAATCACAATAGCCCAACTCATAATCAACCAGAAAGGACTGACTTTAACATCTGTCCCAAAGAGCATCCCTGGTAACATCATCCACAAGAAGGATAGACCTGCCGCAAATAAACCGTAAGCAAATTTCTTAGAAGAGGACGGTTGATTTTTACCCATTTTCCCCCACAACCACGCAAAAATCGGCACATAAATCATAATGAAAAGTGGATTGATACTTTGGAAAAAGCTAGATGGGAAATGAATCTGATTTCCAAATACATTAAAGTAAAGTCGAGTTTGATCATCTGCAAATAGAGCAAGAACAACAGAACCCTGCTCCTCAATAGACCAGAAGAGTACTCCAGCGATAAATAGAGGAATGTAGGCAAATACTCGAGATCTCTCAGTGGCAGTTATTTTCTGACTAGATAAAATTTTGAAGAAATAGTAGATTGGAATGATTACCGCAATCACTGTAAAGATATTAACAATCATGTCCACGTTAAATTGGTGAGTAAAGACCAAACCTAGAACCACCAGAATAACCATGACAAGTGCAATCAGCAAGCGTTTAATCAAGGTCTGCTGTTCCTTCTGTGAAAGTGGATCAGTGGGGTAAAGACTTGATTCAGGCAGGTATTTCTTCCCATCCATCACATACTTCACCAGACCAAAGAACATCCCAATGGCAGCTAATGAGAAACCTAGATGGAAATTGACTTCCTGACCTAGATACCCCACTAGATAAGGGGCAACGAAGGCACCTAAGTTAATACCAAAGACAAAGATACTAAAACCTGCATCCCGTCTATCATCCTCTTTCTCATAAATTCCCCCAACCATATCTGAGATATTGGGTTTTAAAAATCCAGTTCCAAAGATAATCAAGGCAATAGAAAGATAGAGAGCCACTTGTCCAAAAGGTGTTGCCAAAGCAATATGCCCTAGCATAATCAGAATACCACCGTAAAAGACGGTCTTACGGCTTCCTAAAATACGGTCACTGACAAAACCACCGACAACAGAGGATAAAAATACCAGCGAGCCATAAATCGCCATAACCGATGCAGCTGTGGTCTTATCCATCCCCAACCCACCATCTTGTACACTATAGTACATATAATAAAGTAGGATAGCTCGCATCCCATAGTAAGAAAAGCGCTCCCACATCTCTGTAAAGAAGAGGGTGGACAAGCCAATAGGTTGTCCAAAAAATGTTTTCTGTTTTTCCATATATATTCTCCTTAAAAAATATAATAACTTATTTTACAGAATTTTCAAACAAATATCAAACAAATTCTGTTTCTTTTAGAAAATTTTTTGGAAAAATCTATTTAGATTAGTTTCCGCTTTATCTTCAATTAAAAAATATCAAATAAAGATCCAATTACCAATTTAGTATGAAAATATAAAAAAGAACACCCCGAAAGGTGCTCTCTGTAAGTATCGTAATTCTTTCAAATTAACGTTTACTAAATTGTGATGCTTTACGAGCTTTCTTAAGACCTGGTTTTTTCTACATCATGATATTTATGGTAAATTATCACTAAAATCAAGTAATTTTAAGAGATAAATCCTCAATCTTTACATATATAACCCTTTTAAAAATCGAGAGGTTATCAAAGGGTTATCACTTTTTTAGTTTTCGGAACTTATGTAATTGAGAAATATGAATTACTGTATCATATAGATGATGTACAGTTTAGCAACAAATGTACAGTTTCTTCGTGCCAGTACAATTTCGTTTTCTATCCTGAAGATATTTAAATAGTTCTAGATATTATTTATAACAAATTGAAAACAATTAAACAAATTAAATATTATTTCTAAATATTTGAAAATAATTACTATTTGTATTATACTATCTTTGAGGTATCTATTATGAACTATATTAAAAGACCACATTATTTAGATTTTTTAAGAAGACATCGTGACCGACAAATCATCAAAGTTGTGAGTGGAGTTAGACGAGCTGGTAAATCTGTTCTCTTTCAACTATATAAAGAAGAGTTACTAGCAACTGGAGTCGACGAAGATCAAATCATATCCATCAATTTTGAAGATCTGAGTTATTATGACCTGCGACATTTTCAAACATTATATGCTTATATAAAAGAGCAGTTAGTTGGAGAGAGAACATACTATATCTTTTTAGATGAAATTCAACATGTTGAAAAATTTGAGCTAGTAGCAGATAGTCTATTCATCTTAGCAAATGTAGACCTCTATTTGACTGGATCAAACGCCTACTTTATGAGTAGCCAATTAGCAACAAACTTGACTGGTCGGTATGTTGAGATAGAAGTTCTTCCATTGTCATTTGAAGAATACCTATCAGGTCAATCTCTCTCAGAAAATCTGAATACAACAGAAATTTTTAACAATTATCTCTTTAGTGCTTTCCCTTACTTATTGCAAACATCATCTTACGCTGAAAAAATTGACTATCTCAGAGGAATATATAACTCAATACTGTTAAATGATATTGTCACTAGATTGGGAAATCCAAATCCTACGATTATTGAACGCATTGTTCGAACCCTTCTCAGTAGTACAGGTAGCTTAATATCAACAAATAAGATTCGCAATACCCTAGTTAGCCAAAATGTTTCAATATCCCACAATACTTTGGAAAATTATTTGACAACTTTGACAGACAGTTTACTTTTTTATTCCGTTCCACGTTTTGATGTAAAAGGTCGAGCATTATTACAACGCTTAGAAAAATATTATCCCGTTGATTTAGGTTTACGACATCTCTTATTACCAGACCACAAAGAAGATATTGGCCATATCTTGGAAAATATTGTCTATTTGGAATTGAGACGTAAATATTCACAAGTATATGTTGGTAATTTAGATAAATATGAGGTTGATTTTGTTGTTGTAACTGATCTTGGTCACTACGCTTATTATCAAGTCAGTGAAACAACACTTGCTCCAGAAACATTAGAAAGAGAACTTAGACCACTAGAAGCCATTAAGGATCAATTCCCCAAATATCTATTAACAATGGATACGATTCAGCCAACAGCCAATTACAATGGTATTGAGAAGAAAAATATCATAGATTGGTTGCTAGAAAAATAGATAAATATAAATCATTCAGCTAACTAGATTTGTAACAGTCTGTTATCAATGATTCTCCCTAAGTCCTAGCAAGATATAAGGAATTGAGAACACTGACACTTGAAGGATAAAATGGAATCTATAACTTCTGAAAACAATATTATTACTCAAGACGATGAACCTCTATAGAATTAATGAAGCTAGGAATTAAACGGAACTATAAAGAAAAAAGACTGAATAATCAGGCTTTAAAATCCTAAACACGCATAATATCAGGTGTTGAAGAAACTTGATATTATGCGTTTTATTATGGAAATATTTCCTTCATTTTCTACTGAAATAGGGTTTGTGCTAGCCTATTTTCTCTATTTCTAATGACTTACTTCAGCTTCTTACCTCTTAGGAAAAACATCAAAAGGCTGAACTATCAAAGTTTGGAATTATCCAATCCGATGAACAATATGTCTTTACTTATATCGATATGAAGGGTAATGTTAATAGCCCTCTACACTCTGACTATCTTAATAATAAAATGAAATCTGTCAAACGTCGTCATCCAGAACTTAAACATGCTACACCTCATAAATTACGACATACAGGAGCGACACTTGCTAAAAAGGCATGAATGAGCTTAGAAGCCATTTCTGAAGCATTAACTCATAGCGATACAATTACAACTAAAACTTATGTTAATGCTTCAAACATAGTTCCATTATCTGCTGGACAAGTTGCCTACCAACATCTTAAAAACAAGTAGGGTAATTTTAGGGCAAATTTTTTTAGAAAGTATAGAAAAAAGCACCCATAAGGTAAACTTTTGAGTGCTTTGAAACGTTGATATAGTCGTATTGATTAACGTTTACTAAATTGTGATGCTTTACGAGCTTTCTTAAGACCTGGTTGGAAAAACTATGATTTGAATAACCTTCAGTATATGCTTAATATCAATGTTTCCCCACGTTTTCAGAAAGAAATATTTCATCTAATTTGAGTAACTTTCAATTGAGTGGTGTGAATTTTACCCTAAAAATACACGAATTGAGCTAGATTTTACCAAAAAGTTCACACCACTATTTAGATGATTTTTTATTTTGCCTGTTTTTACCTATGGTCTTACCCACGATAAAAATTATAGAGCCAAAAAACCCTAGTCACACATTTGAACTAGGTTTTTACGTTGCTTTGATTAACAAGATTACCAAATCTTTCAGAATTACATTTTCTATTTTATAGAAAAATATTAATAATAAATTATGTAAATTCAATCTAATTTCTATAAGTTTGCTCCCATTTTTTCATTTCTTCAACGATACTTCTTAGAGCAATACCTTTTTTTGTCATTTTATATTCAACCTGTGGAGGCGATGTCGGTAAAACTTTTCTTGATAAAATACCTTCTTGCTCGAAATCATGTAACCGTTGAGCTAATATTCTAGGATTAATACCTTCTACACTACGCAAAAGACTACCATAATGTATATTACCATTAATAATTTCAGATAAAATCTCAAGAGTAAATTTACCCTTTAGTAAATTCAAGACCCTTCTTGCTGGACAAATTGATTTTTTCAAAGGTTGCATCTTGCAAGTCTCCATTCATTTCCTCCTTTTTTGATAGTTACTATACTTTTTTTCCCTTCTTGTTTCATAAATAATTACATGATAAATTAATTATATCACTTGAAAGGGGAAATTACTATGGATATTATAACTAAGTTTGACCGTATTGACGATATTCTCGGTTGCGCTGATGGATGATACTTTGATACTGGATATACTCAAGTAAAATATTTTCAGAAAGTTAAATATATTGCTTTTGAAGGAATTGAGTCAGTATTTGAAATCAACTATCCGAAGAGTTGGTCAACTAAGAAAAATATTGAGTCAATAAAACCACATTTTAGCTCTTTAGATTCTATTGTACTTGCTGTGAAACTAGTCAGCGATTTTCTTAGAGAAGAATTAGTCATAGAAGAGGACACAATCAATAATGCTCTAATTTCTAGTTTCTCGGTAAAAGCAGGAAAATCTCTTGTAGAAGATTTGAAAAATGTTACAGCAAAATTGAGCTTATCATCTGATGATAAGCTATCCTTCAAGGGAAGGATAGCTTCGTTTTCGGTTGAATTAGTTTTCGGTTGAATTAGTTGTCGATTTATTTGATGACTCAAAACAACTTAAAATAAATTCTGGAGAAGATTACTATTTTTCAAACTTTAAAACAGTTGATACCAAACTAACTGATATTTCGGTGAAAACAGAATTAAATTCTATTTCAGCTACTACTTCTTTTTCCTATTCAGATAAATTTAGTGGTATTGAATCAGCACATCTCTTGAAAAAGAGATTACCATCTATCTTAGACCATATAATTGTAACAGCTGAACTTACGGAAGTGTTACATTCATATTTGGACAGAACCCCTAGAGAATTTTCGAAAACATTGATAATGCGTAAAATTAAAATCCTACGCAACCTTTCAAACGATTCACAGTTAAGTGAAGGCAACATTAAAGTTCAAGTTCTAAAAACTAAAATAGTACCTTTAAAAGGAAAGAATGTTCGAGTTAGTGATATGATTTCAAAACTTGGAGAGTCAACATTGATATATTCCGTGGCTCAAGAGCTATAAGATAAATAGAAAGAGGACTAATATGAAAATAGCAATTTCAGGAACTTATTCGACAGGAAAAACGACAACAACTTTAGCACTAGCTTTTTATACTGGTTTACCACGTACACACGCAAAAACTATGAGAGAGATTCTTCCCATAGCTTTACCCGGAAAAAGATTAGAAGACGCCACTGGTCCTGAGCTGGTTCAATTAGGAATTCGTCGTCTAATGGAGCGAGCAGTTAGGGAGTCTCATCTTGACTCTTTTGTTTCTGATGGCTCCTCTTTACATGAATGGGTATACGGTATGGTGAGAACCGAATTAGGAATGAATCCCAACCAAGAGACAGATAAAGGAAATATTATTTTAACTGATGACCTCAAATATCTTAGAGAAGTTATGAAAAATTTTGGGTCTGTTGCAAAAGACTATGCTAAAGAAACTTATGAATCATTTGTACATTTGCCTATTGAATTTCCTTTAGCTCCAGATGGCCATCGTCCTGTGTCAGAATTATTTAGAAAACGCTCAAACGATTTGCTATTAATAACACTGGATGAATTAAAAATTCCTTACCATATCGTGGGCGGTACTATCGAGGAAAGACTCCAGAAGATTTCAGAAATTTATCAACTAAAACCTGTAATAAGTATTGAACAAGCAGTTTCTTTAGCAAAAAAGGAAGCGCAAAACTATAATATCGTTCAGGAGGGTAAATAATATGGATAAAGATTTGAGAAATATCCTCTTTTCCAAGTTTGAGACATCCCAACTATCTTTAAGAAATCGGATTGTAATGAATCCAGTTCCAACAGGATTTGTAGAAAGTGGTGTTCCCAAACCAGAAATTGCCGAGTTCTATAAGCGAAGAGCAAAAAATGTAGGGCTATTTATTATAGGCGCTATAAATATTGAGCATGAAACTGCTACTAACAATGAAAATATACCAAATATTTCAACCAGTCGTGATATTGAGGTATGGAAACAAGTAACCAAGGCAATTCACCAAGAAAAAAGTAAGGCTATTGCTGAGCTTTGGCATAGTGGGAGTTCAAGAGCATTTTCAAAAACTGATTTATCTCTTAAGGTCTCTACTCCATCTGGATACATTGGAAAAAAGAAAGTGGGGTCACCTTTATCAGTTGAAGAAATTAACCTTATTGTCCAAAAATTTGCTGAAGCCGCCAGAAAAGCTCAAATATCTGGTTTTGATGGAGTTGATATTCATGCTGCACACGGTAGTTTAATTCATGATTTTTTAACAGCAGAGACCAACCAGAGAACTGATGAGTTTGGTTTTAAAAATAGAACTTACTTTGCAGAAAGAGTTATTAAGGAATGTAGAAAAGTTGTTGGGGACAATTTTCCGATTTTCATTCGCCTATCAAATTTTAAAAGTTATGATCCTACTGCAAAATTAGCAAAAACTTTAGAGGAATTAAAACAAATCATAATACCAATTTCAAATGCAGGTGTTGATATCTTTGACTGCTCTGAAATAAACTATACAGATTCTGCTGTCACTGGAAAATCAGGCAATTTATCATACTGGGTGAAAAAAATTGCAAATAAGCCTACAATAACAACTGGAGGCATAGGTTCACCTGAAATTCTATACAAAGATATTCCAACACTTATTACAGAAATAACATCACAACCTAAAATGTCATATCTTCATTTACAAAGGAAAAAGGCACAAATTTTTTACTCGAATAATTTAGTTTCTGATTTTAAAGAAGGAGGGTTTGATTTACTTGCTTTTGGTCGTCCTCTATTGATAAATGAAAATTGGTTTGATGAAATAACGGAGGAAGATTGATGAAAAAAACAAATACAAAAGCGCCAGCTTATCTACTTTTTATTCTTTCACTAGGATACATTATGGCGGTCCTAGATACAACCGGAGTGGTTCTTGCTGTTCCCCATATTGAAACAGCTATGAGCGTCTCATTAGAGCAATCCATTTGGATTATTAACGCCTATACACTAGCTTTAGGGTCTTTACTCCTACTTTCAGGAAATCTAACAACAAAATATGGTGCTAAACGAATTTTATTAATTGGAATGACAATTTTTACACTATCCTCGTTTGGGTGCTCTTTTTCACCAAATATTGAAACATTAATTATACTTAGATTCATTCAAGGTTTCGGTGCTTCTTTGTTTATGCCAAGTTCATTAGCACTTTTATTCATTTCATACCCCGATTCTACTAAAAGAGCACGTATGTTAGGAATCTGGACAGCAATTATTTCTGTTGCAACCGGTACTGGTTCTTTTATTGGTGGACTAATAATTAACTACTTCGGATGGAGGGGTATTTTCTTGGTCAATATTCCATTTGGAATTTTGACAGTAATTTCAATATTACTTCTCGTGAAAAATAATATTGCCAATCTAAAGACCAGAATTGACATCTTTAGTAATATATTTCTGGTTACAACTATCGGAAGTCTAGTTATTTACCTTGTTGAAGGGAATCAATATGGTTATAGTAACTCAAATCTTTTATTGTTTCTTCTCCTATTTATATTATTTGCTATTGGTTTAGTAGTCCACGATAAAAAAAGTAAAGCACCTATTGTTCCCCACCAACTATTAAAAAATGCTAAGTTTATTGTCTCTAATCTATTAGGTTTAGTAGTTAACATTTCACTATATGGCATTGTTTTGGTGCTAGGACTCTATTTTCAAACTTATTTAAACCTTTCCTCAATGGTTTCTGGACTCCTCATTCTACCAGGAATGATTGTCTTAATTATTGGTAATTTATTTTACGCACATGCTGTAAAACGATTTTCCGTGGGAAGCCTCGCTACTGTCTCAATTATTTTTGCCATTGTAGGAGCAGCAGGAATTTTTGGAATTGGAGTTCTTTTTCATGAAATTCAACTATACATCCTAATTCCTTTATTTTCTTTAATGAGTCTAGGTATCGGAGTGTTAACTCCAGCAACTACAACCATTCTTATGGAAGCTGCTGGTCAAGAATTATCTGGAATTGCTGGTGCAACTCTAAACGCTAACAAACAGATTGGTGGACTTTTTGGTACAACAATTATGGGGATTGTAACTACTAATTTATCCCATGATTGGAATATAGTCATCGTTATCGCATTTTTGGTTAACGTGATAATGTATATTGCTACTTGGTTAATTGCTAGTCGTTACCTTTATGGAAAAGAATAAAACTAAACAGAACGCAATCAATTTAAAAGTTGATTGCGTTTTATATTATTTCTCAGCACAATTACTCCAATCATCATAATTTGCTTAATAAATAACTCAATTACTTTTGTCGCAAAGATTGTAAAATACCAACTACCTCATAACCTTGATGAAACTGTGAAAAATGCATAAGCGTTAGTTCATATGATAAATTAGATAACACTCGTCGTGTTCCTTGGCTATCCTCAATATTGATTAAACTTCCCAAAAGAAGACCGTCATCATAATGAACTAGGCTACTATCAATTGCAATATCTCTTTTGAGTAGCTCTTCACTCATATCCTGAACCTCGCTAGCAATCGTTTCACTAGTCAAATCTTTTAAATCTTTTACTAACTGATAAGTAGTATAGATTGTATTTGATATATAATTAATGGCTTTTATTAGACTTCCTGCGAAACTAAAATCCTAGTTCACGATTGATAATTCCAGCAATCAAATTCATTCGTAATCCAAAGCGTTTACGTCGATTTCGATAGCTTGTTGAAAACATTTTAAACGTTTTTACTTTGGCAAAAATATTCTCAACCTTGATTCTCTCTTTAGATAGCACATGATTATAGGATTTATCTTTAAGAGTTAGTGGCTTAAGTTTACTTGATTTCCTCGGAGTTTGCGTTTGTGAATACATCTTCATGATCCCTTGATAACCACTGTCTGCTAAGATTTTACCAGCTTGTCCGATGTTTCTGCGACTCATTTTGAACAACTTCATATCGTGGCAATAGTTCACTGCAATATCCAAAGAAACAATTCTCCCTTGGCTTGTGACAATCGCCTGAGCCTTCATAGCATGACATTTCTTTTTACCAGAATAATTGGCTAGTTGATTTTTTTAGGACGATTGATTTTTACCTCTGTTGCATCCACAATCACCGTATCCTCAGCACTAAGATGAGTTTTTGAAATCGTAAAACCATTTTGAATAAGAGTTGCTTCAACCCATTGACTCTGACGGATTAAGTTGCTTTCGTGAATACCAAAATCAGCCGCAATTTGTTCATAAGTGCGGTATTCTCGCATATATTGAAGAGTAGCCATGAGGAGGTCATCTAGGCTTAACTTAGGGGTTCGTCCACCTTTCGCGTGTTTACGTTGATAAGCTGTTTTTAACACAGCTAACATCTCTTCAAAAGTAGTGCGCTGAACACCAACAAGGCGCTTAAATCGTGCATCACTTAATACTTTACTTGATTCATAATTCATAGTTTTATTGTATCATATTTTTGTTTCGCAGGAAGTCTATTACTAATACCAACCTAAGGAAATAAAAAACAATTTCCCGAATTCCTGTTGAACTAACTGATTTACTTCAGTCATGGGAAAAGCAACAAAAAAGAGAACTAGCAAAATTTGGAATTATCCAATCTGATGAACAGTATGTCTTTACTTATATCGATATGAAGAGCAATGTTAACGGTCCACTACACTCTGACTACCTCACGTCATCCAGAACTAACACACGCTACACCTCATAAATTACGTCATACGGGTGCAACTCTTGCCAAACAATTTGGCACATCACTAGAGGACATTTCAGAAGCTCTAACACATAGCGATACAGGTACAACTCAGATTTATGTCAACACTTCTAATGTAGTTCCTATGGCCGTTGGTGAATTTGCCTACCGTAACCTTAAAAAGTAATGGTGTGAATTTTGCTAAAAAAACATCAAAAAACACCCCATGGTGTGAACCATGAAGTGTTGATAAATGCTGTATTGTAGCCGTTTCTTAACGTTTAGAGAACTGGCTAGCTTTACGAGCTTTCTTAAGACCTGGTTTTTTCTACATTATGATATTTATGGTAAATTATCACTAAAATCGAGTAATTTTAAGAGATAAATCCTCAATATTTACATATATAATCCTTTTGAAAATCGAGAGGTTATCAAAGGGTTATCACATTTTAGTTTTCGGAGCTTATGTAGTTGAGAAATACGAAATACTGTATCATAAAGATGATGTACAGTTTAGCAACAAATATACAGTTTCTTCGTGCCTGGACAATTTCTTTTTCTATCCTGAAGATATTTAAACAGTTCTATATATTATTTCTTGTGAGTAATTTTCATCAAAAAATTTCATAGAGTAGCTCCCTAGAATCATGGAAAAGTAGTAAAAATAGTTGTTATCCTAGTTGATTAAAAAAATCCCTGATTTCCTCATCTTTTATAAAATAATATATAATTTTCCCCTCTCTTCTAGTGCCCAAGATGTTTTGATTGGCTAGTTTACGAAGATGGTGGGAAGTAGATGCCATACTGAGATTTAGTAAACAGGCTATATCACAGACACAGAGTTCTTCAACAGCAAGAAGATAGAAGATGATATTTATCTGTTTATTATCGGTAAATTTTGTTAAAATGCGAAGTGATTTTTGGACTTTTTCCTTTTCAAGGTAGTTCGTTGCGGTTGTAATATTTTGCTGATTTATAACATTCACTTGGCAGATACTATCTTTTTTCATAATATTTTCTCCTAGCCTAATATAGTCCATAGTATGTCAAAACTGTTATTTTCAATCAGGATATATATCCCCAATCCTAAATAAACAACGGCAATAAACCATCTGCTATATTTTTCCAAAATTTCTCCAACAGAAGAGACTTGTGCCAATTTTTGGGCAGAAAAAACCAAGAGATAAATCATGACTAGAAAGGTAAGTAAAGCTACTATCAAATTTGCTAAATTTAAGGTAGTAAAATATGGAACAAAGACACCAATATTGTCAGCACCACAACTTGCAAAAGTAATCATAGCGACTAGAAATATCAGGTTTTTATTATCTTTGCGCAAACCTTCTTTGGCAATAGCTTCTCCATCAGAATCTCCTAAAAGCAAAACTTTGAGACCTAGGAAAATTGGAATCAAACCGAGTAAACCTAAAATCTCTTTACTAGGAATATAATTTAAGACAAATGCAAAAAGCAAACTTAGCAATATTAGACTAACAGAGCCTAGAAATTGTCCTAAATAGATGTTAATGATGTCTTTTCTGCTTTTTCTTTTGGCAAAAAATAACATTAGGATAATAAGTAAGTCTACGGCTGTCCCAGAATACAGGATTATTGAAGTAACAACATTTTGAATCATAAAATACCTCATTCAAATATATTTTTGAATGTATTCTAACATTAAACTTTGTAGATGTCAACTTAAAATCCACCAAAATATAGATAAGAAGTTAGTGTACCAAATATTAAAAAGCCCTGCCATCGAAATGACAGCAGGGCTTAACTTCAATATCCAGATAATATATTTATCTAAAAAAGGTACAGTTTTTATTGATTTGTAGTGCGATATAATGAGTTTCCAAAAATCAAAAATCGCTTAAAATCAATATTTTGACATCTATTGACGTGTACTGAAACCCTTACTTAACCTCTGTAAGGATATAATTACGGTACCAGTATATCATAAATAATAACAAAATCTTGACTTTCCGAAACATAATGATTTTCCCGAAAGAAAGAGATCAACCTAAAAAATTACTGTCTTACTTATGTAATGTTTCTTTAATATAATATAGAAATAAAAAGTATGTAAATGAAAAGATTTATCACATTACTTTTAGTGTCTCTATCTACAATTTTATTAATTGCATGCTCTAACCAATCAAGCAATTCTTTAGATGGCGAATACCGTTGAATAAACGAGAGTAGAAATGAAGTTGCCTTTACCATTTCAGGTAACAAAGGAAATAGCAACAAAGGAGAGGCCGACACCTTTACAATTGATAAAGACAGTGCAACAATCGAACCGACTGGCTCTAATATCATAAACCGAAAAGAGAATTATACCTTCAAGGATGACGTATTCACTGTAGATATTTCAGGAACAAAGCAGGAGTATTACAAAAAGGATAGTGAAGAAATACAGCGACAAGTAAAACCCTCAAACTATTTGATATTCTTTATACAATAAAAACGCTTTTGTACTGACCCCAAAAGTTAGATTTTTTCTGTCTAACTTTTGGGGGTCAGTACACACCCGCATAGCGGGTATTTTTTTGTCTCGCACCTAGCGGAGTGAGACAGGCTAATAGTCACATAATAAAAAATTTACTTAAAGTCAGATTTTAAATACTTTAGAATAGTTCTTTCTAAAACTTACTCCCAAATTTTTTTGCTCGTATAATTCATCAGGGGTTTGGGGATTCCCCAAAATTCAAATCATCCCAAAAAGTACATACACTTTGTGTATACAAATTTTAGGATGATTTTGGGAGTGTGTGTATACAGACTCTGAGCTCGCAAAGTCATATTATGAGAAATCTTTCCTTCTCAATAAAATAATCCCAAAAATCAATTTGACTGTCATTTGTGTGTACAAATATTTTAAGAAGATATATAAAAAACGCTGCAAAATTTTTAACAGCGTTTCCTTATTTTAAAATTCTCATATGTCTTTCTTTTTTATGGTTAGCATCATAGTATTCCAGCATCGCATGATACAAACGAGCCTTCGTTTTATCTTGTTGTTTAATTCCATGAAGAAATAATTCTGCTCGCTTTAATTTCAATATGTATTCACATATCTGATCAAAATCCTTATCCGTATTACTTTTGAAAATAAACATCTTTTTCCTCCATCACATCAACTATTTTTTGCATCAAAATAGACATATCCATTTTGTTTTCATAGCTTATTCTCCCAACTACAGTTGCAAGACGGGCTATAGAATTGATATTCTTTCCGACTTGTTCCAACTCTTCTGTTAAAGGAACTAAACCTTCAAAAGAGACTTTTTGGATGTTCAAATCTGTTCGTATTAATTTTTGTCTAGCAAACTCAGAAAAATTACGAATATTTTCCTTCCTCATACAATCATTTAATTTTTTATTTTCTTCTTCCGTCAAAAACACCTGTTTCAACACAGATTTTATTCTCATGGTCCTATCACCTCGTTTTCTTATTTAGTCGTTTTACAAGTTCTTTCACTTGTTTACTTGTCTTCTTTTCATATTCTATCATCAGCTCAACGCAGTAGTGAAATATCCTTACATTATCCAAATCCTCACTTTGTTCTGCTATTCTTTCTAACTGACGTAAGTTATTGATAATTCTTCTAACTTGAAATATAAAGTCATGATAAGATTCAAAATCAAATTGAAGATAAATAGGCGAGCTCTTAAATAACATTTTTCTGGCATAAGAGGAAAAACTTAGATGATTTGTCATTTCAATCAAGTTATTCACTATTTCATTTTGCTCCTCAGTGATGTAACATTTCTTTAGAACAGTCCTATATCTACTCATTTATCATATACTTCTTTCGGGCATTTTCATGGGCAATAGCTTTGCACTCCAGCATACGTTCCTGCTTTAAATTCTCCATAGACTTAAATAAATACGCCAAAGGAGACGTCGCATCCTCAGGAATCCGTTCAATCATGCTAATAACTTCATCACTAGTTACATACCCACTAGCCAAATACTCGCCTATCTTCATCTTCTGAGCATGTGTTAAAGTGTAATTGTTAGGATACAAAAATCTATCATTGTACTTATAAGAAATGGATTCTAACAAAGAATAATATTTGGGTGGAATATAAGTTTCAGGCTTTCTAGAACTATTATCCAGTATATTCTCAATCTCTTTCTTATTCTTACTCTTGTTCTTAATCTCTTGCGTTACATTATCATTTTCATCCGTTACTGTAACGTTACAATCTAAAACGAGTTGTGGCTCGCCTGTAATTAGTGCTTTTTGTTTTTGTCTATGACGAGCAACACGTTCCCTAGTTTGTTTCCTAATCTTTTCTAGTCCATCTATATTCTGGTGTTTCTCCCATTTTGGAATGGTAATAGCGCCATCTATGATTTCTATCATGCCAAATTCTTCAAACATACTGAGAGCTAATTTTACAGATGTCGCTTTTCGTCTAAAAACTGTTGAAAGCATCTCTTCTGTGTAATAAACCTTATTTCCTAAACTCAGTATGCCACTATTATTTTGCTTTCCTGCAAGCACCAGAATTTTGAACCATATTACAATAAGAGTATCTCCTTCTGGCATTGATTCTATTAATTGAATTTTTTCATCATCAAATATATCTGTTGTTATCTTGATCCACTGAACACCATTCATACGAGTACCTATCTTTCATATTGCTTCAACCATCGTGTTACTGCTCTTTTATCGTATAAAGTCACTCCATCAATCACCATGGTTGGCATTCCTTCTTTCGTCCATTTTTGGATTGTTGTCGTAGATACATCTAACCACCTAGACAAACCTGACATACGAACCATGGGTTTATAAAGTTCTTTATCTTCAAATACTCTTGCTACAGCATTTGAAATCATCTCATCATAGTGAGCACGTAATTGCTTCTCTAATTCTTTAGGAAGCTGGACAACTAAAGTAGTTTCCGACATAAATTCACACCTCATTTCTAAATTAAATAAGCTCCGAAACCATTTAATTTGTTATTCACTTTGAATTATATATCCTTTTTGAATTTTTGTCAAGCTTTTTTATTCAAAAAGAATAAAATGTGTTATAATGATAAAAAGGAGGTTCTTATGACGAATCATATTACTAAACTGATAGAAAATAGCGGAAAAAAATTGACAGAAATTAGCGAAGCTACAAATATAGCCTATCCTACACTTTCTGGATACAATCAAGGAATCCGCAAACCTAAAAAAGATAATGCTGAAAAATTGGCAAAATACTTTAATGTTTCCGTCGCTTACATTATGGGACTTGATAGCAACCCACACGCTCCATCAAATCTTAAAATTGTTACAGATAGTTTCAAAACATCTAAAATTGGTTCTGTGACACCTTTTAAAAGCGATATGGAGAAGTTAAAGAAGAGTATCGAATTTGGCGAAAGGGCATTAACACTACCACTTGATGATAGTTTTTCAGATGAATTTCGTCATATATTCTCAGAATACCTAGCTGAGAAAAACAAACGTTTTATGTCTGAGTTTATAGATTATATGAATCACCAAAATAAAGATTCTAAAGTTTGGCAGAGCTGGATTAAAACAGACGAATACGCTATCCGCCAAGAAGATAGAAAAAATAGATAGACACTCATTTCTCAATTACATAAGCTCCGAAAACTTAGATACGGAGAAAAAATGTCTATACACAAATACAAAACAAAAAAAGGAATCCTATACTATGTCAGCTTTTACATTGGCTTAGATGCTTATGGAAAGAAAAAAAGGCACTTAAAGAGAGGGTTCAAAACCAAAAAAGAGGCAAAATTGTACGAAGCTCGTTTAGAAGCTGGTGTCGTTGCCCCCACAGTAAGTACTGACAAACCTAACCCCAAAGTCACTTATAAAGAACTTTATCAAGAATGGTTTAATGCCTATGTTGGTACCGTTGAAGAAACAACTTCTTCCCAAACTAAGAATATCTATCGAATACATATTCTACCAATATTTGGCGATAAATTTATTGACCAAATCAGTCCTTTAGACTGTCAAAACTTTATTACACAAAAATCTCAGACTTTCAAAAATATCAAACAGATAAAATCCTATACCTCAAAAATTTTTGATTTTGCAATCAACATGAACTACATTGATCGAAATCCAATGAAGAATGTTATCATGCCTAAAATCAAAAAAACTAGATCAGATAATTTTTGGTCTCTGGAGGAATTACATCATTTCCTTGATATAGTGAAAGAAACTGAGCCATTTAAACATTTTGCTTTATTTAGACTGCTTGCATTTAGTGGACTACGAAAAGGGGAGTTATACGCTTTAAAATGGGCTGATATTAACTTTGACAGCAATCTATTGAACATAGATAAAAGTCTAGGAAGAATTGACGGTAAAGCGATTGAAAAGAGCACAAAGAATGAATCTTCAGTTCGTACAATCTATCTTGATGATGAGACAATCGATATTATTAAGCAATGGAGAAATTTCTATCTGAAAGAACAATCTCAGCTTCCTCTTACAAAGCTGAATATTAGTGATGAATATATGTTCTCTTACATATCAAGTAATGACAAAATTGAACCTTTGCATGCTGATTACATTAATAACGTACTGAATCGAATTATTAAAAAGCATAAATTAAAACCAATTAGCCCACATGGGTTTAGACATACACATGCAACACTTATGTCTGAAATTGGAATCGACCCTTCTAATACATCAAAACGTCTCGGTCATGCAAGCAGTCAGGTGACATTAGATGTCTATACTCACACCACAAAAACTGGTGAGAAAAACTCTATTGACAAATTTGCAGACTATCTCAATAAAGCAAAATAAATCATGATTTTAAAAATTTAGAAGAGGTTATCAGAAGGTTATCACAAAGCTATTTGAGCTCAAAAATCGACAAAAAAGCACTTTGCAAAATTTTTGCAAAGTGCTTTGAAACGTTGATATAATCGTATTGATTAACGTTTTGAGAATTGTGATGCTTTACGAGCTTTCTTAAGACCTGGTTTCTTACGTTCAACTTTACGTGAGTCACGTGTAAGAAGTCCTGCGCGTTTCAATGAATCGCGGAAGTCTGGGTCTACTTGAAGAAGGGCACGAGCGATACCGTGACGGATAGCTCCTGATTGACCAGCGTATCCACCACCTACAACGTTAACGAAAACGTCGTATGAACCTGCAGTTGAAGTAACTGCGAATGGTTGGTTGATGACAAGACGAAGGTCAGCGTGTGGGATGTACTCTTCAACATCTTTTTTGTTAACAGTGATTTTACCAGTTCCTGGAACAAGGCGAACGCGTGCAACAGCGTTTTTACGACGTCCAGTACCTGCATATTGTGCTTGTGACATACTTTATTGTTCCTTTCCTTAGATAAGTCCTGAAATATCAAGAACTTCTGGTTGTTGTGCAGCGTGAGTGTGCTCAGCTCCAACAAATACTTTCAACTTCATACCTTGAGCGCGTCCAAGAGTATTGTGTGGAAGCATACCTTTAACTGATTTCTCGATCAAACGTACTGCATTTTTAGAACGAAGTTCACCTGCAGAGATTTGTTTCAATCCACCTGGGTGGTTTGAGTGAGTGTAGTAGATTTTATCAGTTGCTTTTTTACCAGTCAATTTAACTTTTTCAGCATTGATAACAATCACAAAGTCACCTGTATCAGTGTGTGGTGTAAATGTTGGTTTGTTTTTTCCGCGAAGTACGCTAGCAACTACTGCAGAAAGACGTCCAAGTGGTACATCAGTTGCGTCAACTACGTACCATTTACGTTCAACTTGGCCTGGTTTAGCCATAAATGTTGTTTTGTTCATGATTTCTCCTATATATAGTTCGATTTTTGTTTACGGTGATGGGTGTTCCTTCCCATCGAAAAGTATTTGGAAGGTTCCGGGGCCTTTCAAATGGGGTAAACAATACCGCCTACTATAATACCAAATTTCACCCCTAAAAGTCAATAGATATGAAAAATATTTTTCTGAATTCCACTCTTTTTATCTCTAAAAAACCTCGCTTTCGCGAGGCTCTTCTATTTATAAGATAAGGCACGTTTAAAGGTTTTCCAAGGACCTAAATCATCTGTTTGCAGAACGAGGCTAGCATACATACGTCCGATAAAGACTGTTGCCGTTACTGCAAAAGCAATCGTAATCGCAAGCGAAATCCAAGCTTCTAACCCATTTGCATAACCATTAATAGCTCTAAACGGCATAAAGAAGGTCGAAATAAAGGGAATATATGAACCAATCTTCAAGATGAGATTGTCACCAGCTGCACCTAGAGCTGTCACTCCAAAAAAACCACCTAGAATCAAAATCATCAACGGCGACAAGGCTTTCCCTGCATCCTCAGGACGAGAAACCATAGAACCTAGGAAGGCTGCTAAAACAACGTACATAAAGAGGCTAACCAAGACAAACAATAAGGTGTTGAGCGAGAAAGCCTCTCCTATATGGTTTAAAATACCAGATTGTGCCAAGATTGGTAGGTCTTTAAAGAGAAGAATGGCAGCAAGTCCACCCACGACGTAAATGCCAATATGGGTCAAAATCACAAGCAACAAGGCAAGCATACGAGCATAGAAATAATGACTGGCTCGAATGCTGGAGAAGACCACCTCCATGATTTTAGTACCTTTCTCACTAGCCACTTCCTGGGCAGTGACACTAGCATAAGTAATTAAAATCATATAGAGAAAGCCACCAACCGCTGTAGCCGCGATTGTTTGAATCATTTTTTTATTTTCCTTGGATTCATCAATTTTCTCCGTAAAGTTAACTGTTTGCTCCAAGCGTTTTTCCTGCTCTTGTGACAAATTGGCTGCCGAACGATTGAGTTGACCTTGAAGATCATTTAACTTGCTCGTTACTCCTAGCTTAATAGCAATCTCAAGGGAAGTTTCACCGTGATAAACTGCCTTCAAGACACTATCCTCTTGGTCAATGGTCAGATAGCCTTTTAATTTTTCATCCTTGATAGCAGCTTGAGCACTTGCTTCATCCTGATAATCAAAATTGAGACCATTGGTAGATTTAAGACCGTCTGTCACAGCTGGAACAGTGCTGACTACTGCTATCTTGCCACTCTGAGCCATAGAAGAGCCTTGGAGATAGCCAATTCCCCCAGAGAGACCGATAAACAAGAATGGTGAAATCACCATAAAGAAGAAACTCCACGATTTGACATGTCGAAGATAGGTTTCCTTCATTACAACCCACATATTTCTCATACTTCCACCCCTGATTCTAGTTTAAAGATTTCATCAATTGTTGGCGCTTGTTGATCAAAAGTTGCGATATATTGCCCTTGAGTCAAGATTGGGAAGAGTTCTCTTCCAGCACTTTCATCCTCCAAGATCAATTTCCAACTGCCTTGTTTGGTCAAACTCACCTGTTTGACATGAGGAAGATTTTCCAATTCTTCCTTACTTCGTTCACTTGAAACAAAGAGACGCGTTTTCCCGTATTGATTGCGGACATCCTGTACTGGTCCATGCAAGACCACACGGCCATCTCGGATCATGAGAATATCGTCACAAAGTTCCTCGACGTTGGTCATGACATGGTCAGAAAAGATAATGGTTGCTCCGCGCTCTTTTTCTTGAAAAATGACTTGCTTGAGCAATTCTGTATTGACTGGATCCAACCCACTGAAAGGCTCATCCAAGATAATCAAGTCTGGTTCATGAATCAGAGTAATAATGAGCTGAATCTTCTGCTGATTTCCTTTTGACAGACTCTTGATTTTATCAGTCAACTTCCCTTTCACTTCCAACTTCTTCATCCATTGAGGGAGTTTTTCCTTGACCTCCTTGGCATCCATACCTTTTAGAGTCGCCAAGTAGCGAACTTGTTCAAGAACTGTCAATTTAGGCATGAGACTGCGTTCTTCAGGCAGATAGCCAATCCGAGTGTAGGTCTCCTGACGAATATTCTGATTATCCAGACTAATTTCTCCTTGGTATTCTAAAAACTTCAAAATACTGTGGAAAATCGTTGTTTTACCAGCACCATTTTTTCCGACTAGTCCTAAAATACGACCTGGTCGCGCTTGAAAGTCAATGCCAAACAAAACTTGCTTGGGTCCAAAACTTTTCTCTAGACTTCTTACTTCTAGCATCTTTCACCTCCGAAATGTCTTTCACTCATTATACTCCTTTTTGATAGCCTTTACAATGATTTTCGTCCATTTTTATAAGACTATTGCTGTGTAAAATATGACCTGGAGCACTTTTATACTCAATGAAAATCAAAGAGCAAACTAGGAAACTAGCCGTAGGCTGTACTTGAGTACGGCAAGGTGAAGCTGACGTGGTTTGAAGAGATTTTCGAAGAGTATTAGTGATAAATCCATTATACAGTAGCAAACTCAATTTATCACCTCTGCTCCTCAACTGTCCATTTTTGATCCTGAATTGTTATGTGAAAAGCAAAAATCCACCCCAAAGGATGGATTGATACTTTAACGCACTTCTGCATTGACTTTTTCTTCAAGAGACGCTTGGATTTTTTCCATGTAGCGTGCGACTTCTTCGTCCGTTAAGCTGTCTTCTGGATTTTGGAAGGTCAAGCTATAAGCCATTGACTTCATACCAAGTCCCAATTTCTCACCTGAGAAGACGTCAAAGAGTTTGATATCTGTCAAACGTTTCACACCGGCAGCTTGGATAGCGTCCACAACTTCTTGATGAGTCACTTCTGCCTTGAGGAGAAGGGCAACGTCACGGCTGACTGCTGGGAATTTCGTGATTTCCACAAATGGAGTAGCTGGTTGAAGGGCAGCTTCGATGGCTGAAAGGTTAAGCTCAGCTACATACGTTTCTGGAATATCGTAAGCTTTAGCAGTGACTGGATGCACTTGGCCAAGGAAACCAAGAACTTGGTCACCGAGTGAAATCATAGCTGTACGACCTGGGTGGAGGCTTGCAATCTCAGCCGTAGCTGTATAGGTCACTTCTAGTCCCAGGCGAGCAAAGAGGGCTTCAAGGATTCCCTTGGCATAGAAGAAATCAACTGGAACTGCTGCCGTTTGGAAATCTTTTTCAGCAACCAAGCCTGTCAAGGCAAAGGCGAAGCTATTAATCTCATTTGGAAGTTCTTCTTTTGGATTACCTGTTTGTTCAAAGACTTTTCCAATCTCGTAAAGTGCCAAGTTTTTGTTCTTACGAGCCACGTTGTAAGCAACTGTATCTAGGATACCTGAGATCATATTTTGACGGAGGACAGAACGGTCCACAGTCATTGGCCACATGAGTTCAGTAAGGTTACTTGGTTGAGCCGTAAACTCAACTGCTTTTTCAGGAGTAGTCAGAGCGTAGGTGATGATTTCTGTCAAACCTGCCCCTTCAGCAATCGTACGAACTTGACGGCGGAGTTTTTGTGTCGCAGTCAATTCACCAGCTGTACCATCGTCTTTTGGAAGGCTGGTTGGCAAGCGATCATAACCGTAGATACGAGCGATTTCTTCAAAGAGGTCCGCTTCGATGGTGATATCCCAACGACGACGTGGGACTCTGACTGTAAAGCTGTCTGCATTCCCAGAAAGACCAAAGCCAAGACGACGGAAGACGTCTTCTACATCCGCGTAAGAAAGTTCTGTACCAAGGACACGGTTAACATCAGCAAGAGTTGAAGAAACTTCCACATCAGAGGTATCAAGTTCACCCGCTGAAACGATACCCTTACGCACAGTCGCACCTGCAAGCTCTGCAATCATGCTAGCCGCCGCATCAAGAGCCTCATTAACAGTTGCCACATTAATTCCTTTTTCAAAGCGAGAAGACGATTCAGAACGAAGGTTGAGGCGACTGCTGGTCTTACGGATAGATTTGCCATTGAAAACAGCAGCTTCAAGGACAACACGACTAGATTTCTCAGAGATTTCTGTTACTTGACCGCCCATGACACCTGCAAGGGCTACTGACTTGTCTGCGACAGTGATAACTAAGTCATTTGTTTCCAAGTCACGTTCTTCACCATCCAAGGTCACCAATTTTTCACCAGCACGTGCCTCACGTACACGGATGTCAGTCCCTTCAAAGGTATCCAAGTCAAAGGCATGCATAGGTTGACCAAAGTAGAGAAGGATGTAGTTGGTCACGTCCACTACGTTGTTAATGGGACGGATTCCTTCGTTCATGAGAAGGTTTTGCAACCATTGTGGACTTGGTGCAATAGTCACATTGTCCAAGATACGGGCTGCATAGTAAGGTGCCTTGTCTGTTTCAATCCCTACGGAAAGAGCGTCTGCTGCAACTTCATTTGTTTCTGTTAGAGTAAATTCTTTAAAGTTGACTGCCTTGTCATAGATGGCTGCCACTTCATGAGCCACTCCACGCATAGAAAGGGCATCCGCACGGTTGGGTGTGATAGACAGTTCGATGATTTCATCATCCAAGTCTAGGTAAGAAAAGACTTCCTCACCAGGAACGGCATTTTCTGGCAAGATTTGGATGCCATCTGCGAATTCCTTAGGCACAACTGAATCAGAAATTCCCAATTCACCAAGCGAACAGATCATTCCAAGTGACTCAAGACCGCGGATTTTCCCTTTTTTGATCTTGTAGTTGTCAGCGATGCGAGCTCCTGGAAGTGCCACCATGACCTTGATACCAGCACGCACATTCGGTGCACCACAGACGATTTGACGGGCTTCTTCTTCGCCAACGTTAACCTGACAAACATGAAGGTGAGTTTCTGGCACATCTTCGCAAGACAAGACCTCACCGACGACAATTTTTGAGAGACCGGCAGCTGGTGATTCGACACCTTCTACCTCGATCCCTGTAGTTGACATTTTTTCAGCCAACTCTTGTGATGGCACATCAATGTCCACCAATTCTTTTAACCATTTATAAGATACAAGCATAATTTAGTTCTCCAGAATGACAGTTGCCACTCTAGTTCTTTTCCTTTCCTATCATTTCAATAGAAGAATCATCTTCTTACCTTAATTTCTTTCTCAGTAACCAATCCGTATCTACTTTTTGACCAACCATAAAATGATGTTGGCTAAATTTTTCAAAACCATATCGATTATAAAACGCTTGAGCTTTTGTATTATGCTCCCAAACACCTAACCAAGCCCAGGAAAAACTATTTTTTGTAGCAAGTTCAAGAGCAAATTCAAACAGTTGCTTACCGAATCCAAATCCTTGGAATTTTTGTAGCACATAGAGGCGTTGAATTTCAAAAGCATCCTCTAATTCTCTCTCAGTTTGAGCATTTCCCCAGTTGACTTTGAGAAAACCAGCTATCTCCTCTTCATGCATAATGAAATAGGTTTCGGATTCTGGATTTTCCAACTCAGTAGACAAAACTCTCAGACTATAAGCCTCTTCAAAGTATTCCTGTAACTGCTCTTCCGTATTATCATGAGCAAATGTTTCACGAAAGGTTTGTTTGGCAATTTTAGCCAACACCTCAACATCTGCCATTTCTACTTTTCTAATCATTATTTAAACTGTTCTGAGAAGCGGACATCTCCTTGGTAAAATCCACGGATATCGTTGATTCCGTAACGGAGCATAGCTACACGCTCTTGTCCAAGACCAAAGGCAAATCCAGAGTAAACAGTCGCATCGATACCACTCATCTCAAGGACACGTGGGTGAACCATACCGGCCCCCATAATTTCGATCCAACCTGTTTTCTTACATACGTTACAGCCTTCTCCACCACACTTGAAGCAGGAAACATCCACCTCAACAGATGGCTCTGTGAATGGGAAGTAAGAGGGACGCAGACGGATCTGACGCTCTTCACCGAACATTTTTTGGACAATCAACTGAAGGGTTCCTTGAAGGTCTGCCATAGAGATATTTTTCCCAACAACCAAACCTTCGATTTGGTGGAACTGGTGACTGTGGGTCGCATCGTCTGTGTCACGACGGAACACACGCCCTGGTGAGATCATTTTCAAAGGACCTTTAGAAAAATCATGGGCATCCATAGCACGCGCCTGAACTGGAGACGTGTGGGTACGGAGCAAGATTTCTTCTGTGATATAGAACGTGTCCTGCATATCACGGGCTGGGTGGTCTTTTGGAAGGTTCATACGTTCAAAGTTATAGTAGTCTTGCTCCACTTCAAAACCATCCACGACTTGGTAACCCATACCGATAAAGATATCTTCGATTTCTTCACTGGTTTGTGTCAAAACATGACGGTGACCAGTCGCAACAGGACGACCTGGAAGCGTCACATCGATGCTCTCGCTAGCCAGTTGAGCTGCGACTTTCTTTTCTTCCAAGAGTTTAGCTGTTTCTTCAAAAGCTGCTGTCAAGACATCACGAGCTTCATTGACGTGTTTCCCAATGATTGGACGCATCTCAGCAGAAACATCTTTCATCCCTTTGAGGATTTCAGTGAGCGAACCCTTTTTACCAAGGACAGAGACACGCAAATCTTGCATCTCTTTTTCATTTTCAGCAGTAATCTGCTTCAAGCTAGCCAGCGTTTCTTCACGAAGCGCTTTTAATTGTTCTTCAATAGTTGACATAATTCCTCCATCAGTCGCTTATCAGATAAAAAGAAAACCACATGCCAAAAACTCCACTCGGAGCGTTGACACGCGGTACCATCCGTTTTCATCTGACAAGTCAGACCTTCATTTCTAAATCCATGCGCAAGTGAATTCACCCAGCTTTCATATAGAGAGCTTGCAGTCACGGCTCTCCTCCCTGATATACTTCCCTTGAGTTACTAGTCTTGCGGATTCCTATTCAATTACTACTTAGTTTATCAGATTTTTAGTTAAAAAACAAGTTCGATTAGACCAATTTCAGTATAAAACTCGTTCCTTTTTCTGTTGCTCCATCTTCCACAAATCCAAGCGACTTGAAACACCTCCTAGAAGCATGATTGTAGGTATAGATTTCCTTGACTTTCAATTCTTTCCATCCTTTTACTCGAGCCAATTCAATCAAAGTACTTAGAATCTTTTTCCCAAGTCCTCGATGTTGGTAAGCGGAATTCCCAATCACAATGGGGAGATTATCCTGAGATAGAGTAACATCCCCAATTGGAAACCATTCTCCCTTGTCCTTGACTTCAATCCAAAAAAGCTCACCATGCTGATCCAAATAGGAATACATAGCTTCCAAGGTCGCTGGACTGTAAGGTCTCTTCACACCATCTACGAGGTAAACCAAGTTCACATCCTGATACCAAGCAAAAGCTTCCTCACAATGATTGACCTTATAATAAGGAACAAGACGCAGTGCATTATCTATTTGTAGGGTCTGTTTCATCTGCTTTCCTTTTCAATAAGAGAGTTGCTGCTTGATTAAAACCCTCACACCAGTTATACCATTTTGCTTCATACTCATCTTGAGGTAAGATATGATTTTTTAAATCCAGAACAGAGTAAATCTTTCTTTCCTCACAAGCTTGCGCATAGAGATGATGTAGTTCATCACCGCCGTCTCTATCAAACTCAGCAGAAATCGTATCTTGACCTGTCAATAAAGCCTGATAAGCCCTGTGATGCCCATCTGTAATCAACAAGTAATCTCCGAAGGCAAGAATACTGATTGGATCAATATTGATTATTTCTGCCGACTGATAAAGTGTCTGGATACCTTCTAGTTTCTTTTCTGATAAGTATAGTTGAGTTGGATGAAGATCTTTTATTTTGACTTTCATTTCTTTCTCCTCAAGAGAATTTGATATTCACCTCTGCTTGCCTTTAAATCGCCATTGGAAGCGTAGCTTGTCATAGAAGGGAAACTCTATAAACAGGACTCCCAAGCCCACACAGAGACTGGCAAGGACATCTGATGGATAATGAACTCCCAGATAAACCCTTGATACCAGCACACTGACTAGGTAGAGGCCAAGAATAATTTGCACGACTTTTCTCCAGACTGGATCTTTAATTCGTTGACTGAGGACGACAATCAGAGAACCGACCATCAAGGTTACAGCCAGAGAATGGCCGCTTGGAAAAGAAAAACCCTTCTCCTCAACCAAGTGTAAAATAGCTGGTCGCGGACGCTGGTAGATATTTTTAAAGGTCACGATTAAAAGACCTGCCAAAGCCAGATTTCCCAGCATAAAGAAACTTTCTATCTTCCATTTCTTACGATAAAAGATAAAAGCTGTAATGACAACCCAAGTGATAATCACTGGGATATCAATCAAGCGTGTAATGGCCCTGAAAAGAATAGTCAAGTAATCTGGTAAGTCTCCTCGAACGGCAGTCTGAATCGGTTGGTCAAAACCGACCAGCGTTTCAGGGTAAAATTTGACCATGTAGCCAAGAATAACGAAAAGTAAAAGGGCAAAACTGCCCTTCATTAAAAATGTTTGTTTATCTCTCATAATGTTTTAAGGTTGGTTTCAAGAGAACATACAACAACCAGAATGAAACGGAAAAGATTACACCCTCAATCAAGTTAAAAGGCAACACCATAGTCATCAGGTAGTTGGAAAGTCCCAAGATTTTTCCAATATCAAAGTTAGCAAACTTAGCATACAAAGGAACAGCATAAACATAGTTGAGAACCAACATAGCCACGGTTAAACCAATAGTCCCAGCTAGAGAGCCTAGTAGGAAACGAAGGGTTGTCCGTTCCTTTTTCCAAATCAAAGCAAATACGATGACAAAAACTCCCAAAGCTACGATATTCATTGGTAAACCAATGTAAGTATTCACTCCCTGGCTGTTAAGAAGCAATTTCAAGAGTGAGCGAAGCAAGAGAACTCCTAGAGCAGCAGGCAAATCCATGACCACCAGACCCACAAGGACTGGCAAGATACTAAATTCGATCTTGAGGAAGGACGCCGCTGGCAAAAGCGGAAAGTCAAAGTACATCAGCACAAATGAGATGGCTGATAAAATTGCAATGGTCGAAAGTCGACGTGTGTTTGTCATAACAGGTTCCTCCAATTTTCTATAAAATCAGAAGAAGTTAGAAAGGATTCCTCTATCTATTCTCACTTTTTATATCCCAAAAGTTCCCTCTCACTCTATTAAAACAAAGCAAGCGGTTACAGTTTGGCTATAAATCCATCAGAACAGACAAAGCTATTCTTTCGTCTTCTCCCATCCAGACTATACTGTCGGTTGTGGAATCTCACCACATCAGCTTGCGCTCGCGGACTTCTTTAAAGAGAAGGAAATAGAGATTTTTCTTTTAGACTAGGCGACAAGCTGTAGGCATAACTTCTGGTTAGGCAAAGCTTGTCAACAAAGTATAAAAGGAAAAGATCATTTCCTAGTTAAAGTCACCGCCGGTCGGGAATCACACCCTGCCCTGAAGACTCTTTTATCATAACAAAAAACGCTTGCAAGCGCAAGCATTTTGTTCATTTTCATTTTTTATTTCAATTTATCCACTTCATAGGTATGAACGAGCTCAAGACCTGCAAACTTCTGCTGGCGAAGAGCCTCATAGACAATCATGCAGACAGTATTAGACACATTGAGACTGCGGACATGTTCATCATTCATGGGAATACGGAGAACTTTCTCAGGATGTTTTCGCATAAAGTCCTCAGGCAAGCCCTTGTCTTCACGTCCAAAGAGAAAATAATAGTCTTCGTCAGTCGATAAATTCACCTCAGAATACACTTTCTCAGCAAATTTAGAAATCAGATAGAGTTTGCCCTTCATCTGAGACATGAAATCTTCTAAACTGTCATAAAAATAAATCTCTAACTTATCCCAATAATCCAACCCAGCCCGCTTCATCTTACGGTCATCAATAGGAAAACCCATAGGCTTGATGATGTGGAGGGGAGAATTGGTCGCAGCGCAAGTACGCGCGATATTGCCTGTATTTTGTGGAATTTGTGGTTCAAATAATACAATGTGATTTGTCATGACTTGCTTCCTTTCACCATTGCAAAAAAATAGCCACACTGCCCGGAGTCAAGCTCAGCAAACAGCGTGGTTAAGGCATCGTTAACTTACCTCACAACAGGTTTGAAGTAAATCAGCGAAACTACTTTCTTAGTATAACACTTTCAGAATCATTGTCAATAGAAACGACTTGATTTTTTCAATTTTTTCAAGCTATTTCCAAGGGTTGTAAAATCGTCCCTGATTCTGCAAGATAAGTAGTAAACTAGCTACTAAAAAAGCAGCTGCCAAAAGCAAGGTAAGATAGTCTCCTTTTTTCAAGGCCTGATAACTATACCAAGTGCGTTTTTTCTCTTTCCCAAAGCGTCGAAGCTCCATGGCGGTCGCGATGGTATCAATGCGTTCTAGCGAGCTAAAAATCAAGGGAGTAATAATGAGCAGATTGCCTTTGATTCGTTGCATAAGAGAAGCTTTCTTGGATAATTCCATCCCACGCGCCTCCTGAGACATCTTGATAGTAAAGAATTCTTCCTGCAAATCTGGAATATAGCGCAAGGTCAGGCTGACTGAATAGGCAATCTTGTAAGGCACACCGATTTGATATAAACTGGAAGCAAACTGACTAGGATGAGTTGTCATCAAAAAGATAATAGCCAGAGGAATGGTGCAAAGGTACTTAATAGCCAAATTTAGCAGATAAAAGAGCTCTTGACTGGTCAGAGTGTAGGCACCGATTCCCTGCCAAATCACACTTCTCTCTCCGTAAAGTTCAACCCCATACTCAGGAGAAAAGAGATAGACCATCAAGACGTTTAAAACGGCAAATACTGTCGCAAAAACGGCTACAAAGGAAACATCTTTAAAGCGGAGCTCTGACAAATAGAGGAGAAAGACCGAAAAGATGGCAATCAGAACAAGCAGTCTGGTATCATAGCTAATCATGGCAGCCAGTGACACGAGAATAAAAAAGAGAAGTTTACCAGCTCCTGACAAACGATGAATCACAGTATCTCTATGCTGGTAACCGATTAATTTAGCTTGCATCCTTCTCTCCTTTCTTTGTAAAATGCCGTTAAAGCAAGTGGGTCTACATCTAGTTTCTTGGCCAAGTTGAAGATCGAAGTTTCTTTTAGATTGGCTTTTACTAACAGCTCAGGATTGCTCAAAAGACTAGCTGGATCAGTATCGGCAATCAATTCCCCATCCACCATGACAAGAGCTCGGTCTGAATAATCCAGCATCAATTGCATATCATGGGTAATCATGACAATGGTATGACCTTTTTGATGCAATTCTTCGAGAAATTCCATAATCTCAGTATAGTTCTTCTGGTCTTGACCCGCTGTTGGTTCATCTAAGAGGATAATTTCAGCTCCTAATACCAAAATCGATGCAATAGTGACACGTTTTTTCTGTCCAAACGAAAGGGCAGAAATGGGCCAATTACGGAATTCATAGAGACCACAGATTTTCAAAGTTTCATAGACTCTCATTTCAATTTCCTGCTCGTCTACACCTCGCAAACGTAGTCCCAGAGCCACCTCATCAAAAATCATATTGGTTGAAATCATTTGATTGGGATTTTGCAGCACATAGCCTACTCGTTCCGCCCGCTCTGCAACAGAATCTCCTTTTATATCCTGTCCTTCCCAAAGGTAAGAACCTTCCGTCTGGATAAAGCTACTTAAAGCCTTGGCTAGAGTTGACTTCCCTGCTCCATTTTTCCCAACAATGGCAATCTTTTCACCCTTTTTAATATCCAAATGTAGGGATTTTAAAATCAGTCTATCATCATAAGAAAAAGACACATCCTCTAGTCTAAAGAGTGACTGCAAAGCTGGAGCTTCTTTTGCCAGTTCAGTCTGTAACTGAACCTGCCCTTTCGAGATAGACAAGTTATCCAGATTTGCTAACTGTTCTTCCTTGGCTAAATCCACACCCAATTGACGGAGAGTGGTAAGATAAAGAGGTTCTCGGATTCCATTTTGGGTCAATAAATCAGTCGCCAGTAGCTGGTCAGGGCTCCCATTAAAGAGGATACGACCATCGTTTATCAAGACAATCCGATCGACAGGTCGATGCAGAACATCCTCCAAACGGTGCTCAATAATAAGGGTCGTCGTCCCCTCTTCCTTATGAATCTGGTCAATCAATTCGATAATATCCTGACCTGACTTGGGATCCAGATTGGCGAGTGGCTCATCAAACAAGAGAATCGGACTCTCATCAATCAAAACACCAGCTAGACTAACTCGCTGCTTTTGTCCACCTGACAAATCCTGAGGGCGCTGATTCAGTAAAGAAAGAAGGTCCAACTTTTCAGCCCATTTATGAACACGACCTTTCATCTCTTCTAGAGCTGTCACATCATTTTCCAGAGCAAAAGCCAAATCCTCTGCCACAGACAGGCCGATAAACTGCCCATCTGTATCCTGCAAAACTGTGCTGACCAGATGAGATTTGTCATAGATACTCATATCAAAGGCTACTTGGCCCTTGATCAAAAATTCTCCAGACGTCTGCCCCTTGTAAATATTGGGAATAATCCCATTCAAACACTGACCCAAGGTAGACTTGCCTGACCCAGATGGTCCAACAATTAAGACTTTCTCTCCCTTGTAAATGGTCAAGTCCACCCCTTGCAAGGTCGGTTCTTGTTGCGTTTCATACTGGAAAGAGAAATCCTTCCACTCAATTATAGCTTCTTTCATCTTACTCTCTTCATTCGCTTCTTCTACTCAATGAAAATCAAAGAGCAAACCAGGAAGCTAGCCGTAGGTTGCTCAAAACACTGTTTTGAGGTTGCAGATAGAGCTGACGCGGTTTGAAGAGATTTTCGCAGAGTATTAGACTTCTATTTTATCATAAATTAACCCCTTCTTGCAGACTCTTCTCTTAAAAACTTAGCGCTCCAAAGATTCCTATCCTAGCTAGCTTGCCTGACTAATCTATAAACATCGAAAAAGACTGGTTGCCCAGCCTTTTCCCTCATGTTAATCCTTTTTCAAACTTCCTGAACGAGTCTGCGTACGTGAATAAGCTATCAAAAGAAGAGTTCCTGCGATAGCAATAGTCACCGCGTTTGCAATACCTGCAACAATCCCTTGGGCAAATACTTTTTCTGCCGCTTCTTGATAAATCACAACATCTCCAAGTGGTGCCAAAACACCCCAAACAAGAGCATTTGCAACAATCTGAATGAGGTTAAAGAAGACAATATCCTTTAACTCAAAAACGCCTTGTGTTACTCGAATATATTTTCTAAAGAGTCCTACAGCTAGACCAAAGAGACCGCTAGCAATAATCCAAGTCCACCAAAGACCGTAGCCAGCAAGAGAGTCCTTCACTGCATGCCCAATTAAACCAACAAGTAATCCCACTAGAGGGCCAAAAATGATAGACAAGAGGCTCTGTACCGCATACTGAAGCTGAATGCTTGTATTTGGAACAGGCGTCGGAATGCTGATCATCCCGATGACAACAAAGAGCGCAGCTCCAACACCGATAGCAACAACTTGTTTAATTGATTGATTTTTCATCTATATTCTCCTATTTTATCCTTCTATTTTCTTTATTTCAATGGTCCAAGATGAACCGACACCCACATTATAGGCCTTGGCAAAAGAACCTTGGTTGATAGCCAGACCTAAACGATAGAGAGAGTTGATGTAAAGGATGGGTTGCCCAATTCTCACATCTGCAAATGATTTACCATAAACAACCTGATTTTGATAGACCAGCATATCAGCATGATAGATGGTCACTTCAAAACGATCACCGAATTCTGGTTCCAGCTTGTAAAATTCTTCTCGTGTGATAGAGGTCCAAAGCGAACCAAAACGCACATCCAGAATATCAATGGCTCCCTTCACCAAATGGTCTTCAATGATGGTCTCTACGACTGGAAGCTCCACAATCTGATCCACACTGAGCTCAGGCCCTACTTCCTCAAAAGTAATGTGACCGCTAGCCAGTTTAGCACCAGTATAGGCATAAACATCACGGCCGTGGAAGGTATAAGAATGCTCTGTATTTTGACGTCTATTGGCTACTTCAGAAATTTCACGAATAGCTACAACGCCAACGTGTTTCTTGATAAAGGAAAGAGTTCCATTGTCTGGCGTGACAATGTATTGATTTTTTGCAGTCTTAGCAACTACACTCTTACGTTTCGAGCCGACACCTGGATCGACTACCGATACAAATGTCGTTCCCTCAGGCCAGTAATCCACCGTCTGAAAGAGACGATAGCTCCCCTCAAAAATATTATAAGGCGTGATATCGTGCGTTAAGTGATGGATTTTCAAGGTTGGAGACTCTTCTAAAGCCACTCCAATCATAGCCGATACCGCACCATCAACCAGACCAAAGTCTGATTGTAATACCAGTAAATTATTATTCATTTTGTCTCCTTGTATACCCTTTATCATACCATATTTCAGAGGAAGTCGCTAATAGCTATTTCAATTGGTTGGGGTATAGTTTTACCTTATAACAAAATTCCATTAAAAGCTCTTGTTATTAGCTAGTAGGTGCATTTTTTCTTGAAAAAAGGTATGATAGTTACATCATGAAAAAGTAGGTTTTATTATGAAAATTATCCTTGTCGGAGGGGGAAAAGTTGGTTCTGCCCTCTGTCGCTCCTTGGTTGCAGAAAAGCACGATGTTTTGCTGATTGAGCAAGACGAAGCCGTCCTCAATCATATTGTCAATCGCTTTGATATCATGGGTATCCTTGGTAACGGGGCTGATTTTACCATCCTTGAGCAAGCCAGTGTCCAAGATTGTGATATCTTTATCGCCCTAACTGAGTACGACGAAGTCAACATGATTGCAGCCGTTCTAGCTAAGAAAATGGGGGCTAAAGAAACCATCGTTCGAGTGCGAAATCCTGAATACTCTAACTCTTATTTCAAAGAAAAGAATATTCTCGGTTTTTCTCTTATCGTTAACCCTGAGCTCTTGGCTGCCCGCGCTATTGCCAATATCATTGACTTCCCCAACGCCCTATCTGTCGAACGTTTCTTTGGTGGAAGAGTTAGCCTCATGGAATTTGTCGTCAAGTCCACTAGTGGTCTTTGCCAAATGCCCATTTCTGATTTTCGGAAAAAATTTGGCAATGTTATTGTCTGTGCGATAGAGAGGGATCATCAAATTATCATCCCAAGTGGCGACATGACGGTACAGAATAAAGATAGAATCTTTGTCACTGGTAACCGTGTTGATATGATGCTCTTCCATAATTATTTCAAATCTCGCGCCGTGAAGAGCCTTCTCATCGTCGGTGCAGGTAGAATTGCCTATTATCTACTAGGTATCCTCAAAGATAGTCGTATCGATACTAAGGTCATTGAAATCAATCCCGAAATCGCCAGCTTCTTTAGCGAGAAATTTCCAAATCTCTATATTGTCCAAGGAGATGGTACTGCAAAAGATATCCTGCTGGAAGAAAGTGCTCAAAACTATGATGCCGTTGCGACTCTAACAGGTGTCGATGAGGAAAATCTGATTACCTCTATGTTCCTTGACAGCGTAGGTGTACAAAAAAATATCACCAAGGTCAATCGTACCAGTCTCCTCGAGATTATCCACGCACCTGATTTTTCAAGTATCATCACTCCTAAAAGCATTGCTGTAGATACGATTATGCACTTTATTCGTGGTCGGGTTAATGCCCAGTATTCAGACCTTCAAGCCATGCACCATCTAGCCAATGGCCAAATCGAAACCCTACAATTCCATATCAAGGAAGCCAATAAAATGACTGCCAAACCTCTTTCTCAACTGAAATTGAAAAAAGGGGTTCTTATTGCAGCTATCATTCGAAAAGGCAAGACTATTTTCCCTACTGGAGAGGAGATGCTGGAAGTTGGAGATAAGCTCCTAGTAACGACCCTATTGCCAAACATCACTAAGATTTATGACTTAATCGCGAGGTAAGAGATGAATAAAAGTATGATTCGTTACCTCCTTTCAAAGTTGCTTTTGATTGAAGCTATTCTTCTTTTGGTTCCTGTGGCTGTTGCTATCTATTACCGTGAATCAAGCCAAGTCTTTACAGCCCTCTTTACAACGATTGGCATTCTCGTATTACTAGGCGGTTCAGGAATTTTACAAAAGCCAAAAAATCAACGGATTTATGCCAAGGAGGGAATCTTGATTGTTGCCCTCTGTTGGATCCTCTGGTCTTTCTTTGGCGGTCTCCCCTTTGTCTTTGCAGGGCAAATTCCCAGCCTTATTGATGCCTTTTTTGAGATTAGTTCTGGCTTTACAACTACTGGAGCAACTATTCTAAACGACGTTTCGGTTCTAAGTCGTTCCCTCCTCTTCTGGCGAAGTTTTACCCACTTGATTGGAGGGATGGGAGTGCTTGTTTTTGCACTTGCTATTATGGATAATGCCAAGAATAGCCACCTAGAAGTGATGAAGGCTGAGGTTCCTGGCCCTGTTTTTGGAAAGGTTGTATCCAAACTAAAAAACACTGCCCAGATTCTCTATCTCCTTTATCTAGCTCTCTTCTCCCTCTTTGTCATCATCTATTATCTGGCTGGCATGCCCCTATTTGATAGTTTTGTCATTGCCATGGGAACAGCAGGTACAGGAGGCTTTACCGTCTATAACGATGGAATTGCCCACTATGGTAGCTCACTGATTACCTATCTGGTTAGTATAGGAGTTTTGGTTTTTGGGGTAAATTTCAATCTCTACTACTACCTCATGCTCCGTCGCGTCAAAGCCTTCTTTGGTGACGAAGAACTTCGTGCTTACTTGGTCATCGTGCTGGTTTCTACAGGATTGATTAGCCTTAATACCCTCTATCTCTACCCAGGATTTTCCAAGAGCTTTGAAATGGCCTTCTTCCAAGTTTCCAACATCATTACAACAACTGGTTTTGGCTACGGAGATATTACCAACTGGCCCCTCTTCTCCCAGTTTATCCTCCTCTTCCTCATGGGAATCGGTGGTTCTGCTGGTTCAACCGCAGGTGGACTCAAGGTTATTCGAGGCCTCATCCTTTCAAAAATTGCTAAAAACCAGATTTTGTCAATTCTATCACCCCACCGTGTTTTGACCCTACATGTTAATAAAACTGTGATTGATAAGGATACCCAGCATAAAATTCTCAAGTACTTTGTCATCTATGCTATGATTTTGCTAGCGCTTATCTTTATTGTCAGCCTAGATAGCAATGATTTTCTGGTTGTGACTAGCGCTGTCTTTAGCTGTTTCAATAATATAGGACCTATTCTAGGAACCACTTCTAGTTTCTCAATCTTTAGTCCCATCTCAAAAATTCTCCTCTCCTTTGCAATGATTGCAGGTCGATTAGAGATTTACCCAATCCTACTTCTCTTTATGAAGAGAACTTGGTCTAAGAGATAAAATACAACCACACCTTGTTCCATACAAAGTGTGGTGTTTTAATTTCAGACCACCTTCCAGAATTCAACGAACTCTTTTTAAACCAAGTGAGACACTTCAGGGACTGACTAAGGGTTCAGATTCACACTCAATAAAAATCAAAGAGCAAGCTAGGAAAACAAGCCACCGAGTTCTCAAAATACTGCTTTAAGTCAGCAGATAAAACTGCCGTATTTTGAAGAGATTTTGTCAGAGTATAAGAGTTCAAAAAACAACCCTCAGTCGACTGACCGAGGGTTCCTTTTCATTATTCAAGAACTTGATTAGCTCAATGCATCCAATGCATCATCCATTGAAAGAACTTCGTGGAAGACACGTTGTGTCAATTCAGTTTTTTGTTCTGGAGTGAGGTATTTAGTGTTTACACAGTATCCAGAGATACGTACGATAACATCTTCACCTGACATGATTTTTTCGTAAACATCGTTCAAGTCCATAACGTTCAAGTTAACGTGTTGTCCACCGTTTTCGAAGTAACCATCAAGGATTGTTACCAAGTTATCAACTTGTTCGTCACGAGTCTTACCAAGAGCACGAGGTGAAACTTGTGTAGTCAATGAGATACCATCAGCCGCATAACTAAAGTCAAGGCTAGAAAGTGAGTTCAAGTTTTGCAACCATCCACCTTTAGCTTTGTTAGATGGGTTAGCACCTGGTGAGAAGAATTCAAGTTTAGACAAGTTCACAGAACCATCTTCGTTGAGGTATACACCTTTGTGGACTGGTGAGTTACCAGTTTGTTTAGAGTAAGCAACGTTAGACGTGATTGTCAAAAGTGACACTGTAGCTTCTGCGTCTTTGTAAAGCTTGTGGCTACGTAGACGAGTAGTGTAAGCTTCAATCAACCATTCTGCCAATTCGTTTGAACGTGGGTCATCTTCACCCCAACGTGGGTATTCACCGATTGTTTCGTAATCGTAGATGTAGCCATTTTCGTCACGGATTGGTTTAACTGTAGCGTATTTGATAGCTGACAATGTATCAACAGTGTTAGCAAATCCACAGATACCGAATCCCATGTTCGCACGTTGTTTAGTTGGCAAGAAGGCCATTTGAACAGCTTCGTAGTTGTACTTATCAGTCATGTAGTGGATGATGTTCAAAGCATCTACGTAAGTGTCAGTCAACCAGTCAAGAGATTTTTCAAAGTTTTCTTTAACTGATTCAAATTCAAGAACTTCGTCACGGATTGGTTCGATGTCAAATACTTTGTAGTCTTTGTGAACATCGTCGTAACCACCGTTCAAACCAGTAAGAAGAGCTTTCAATACGTTTACGCGCGCACCGAAGTACTGGATGTTGTGGCGTTGTTCTTCATTTTCTGGGTCAAGTGGTGACACACAGCATGAGATACAGCTCATTTCACCATATCCGTCTTTAGCCATTGTTGTTACACCTTCGTATTGGATAGAAGAGTGTTTGTGGCTCATGTGCATACAGTAGCGACGGAAGTTGTATGGCAATTTGTCAGTCCAAAGAACTGTCAAGTTTGGTTCTGGAGAGTTACCGATATTGTCAAGAGTGTTCAAGAAACGGTAGTCCATCTTAGTAACACGGTGACGACCGTCGTTACCCATACCAGCCATAGAAGTTGTGATGAAAGTTGGGTCACCTGAGTACAATTGGTCGTAAGCTTTTGTACGAGCAAATTTAACTGTACGAAGTTTCATAACGAAATCATCAACGAATTCTTGGATTTCTGATTCAGTAAATGTACCACGAGCAAGGTCACGTTCTGCAAAGATATCCAATACGATTGGCACACGTCCAAGAGATGTAGCAGCACCGTTGATCACACGGCAGACAGCCATGAAGGCAATGTTAACCCATTGGATAGCTTCTTTAGTGTTCATCGCTGGTTTGCGAACGTCAACACCGTAAAGGTCACCCAAGCGAACAACTTGTTGCAATGCTTGGTATTGAAGATTGATTTCTTCACGAAGACGGATTGTTTCTTCATCGATTTCTTCGATTGCATTCCAGTCGTTTACTTTTTCTTGCATCAAGTAGTCTGCACCGTAAAGAGCAAGACGTGCGTAAACACCGATGATACGTCCGCGTGAGTATGCATCTGGAAGACCAGTTACAGTGTGTGCGTGACGAGCGCGACGGATGTTTGAAGTGTAGGCACGGAAGATACCGTCGTTAACTGTTGTTACGTATTTAGTAAAGATTTCGTGAACAGCTGGGTCTGGTTCGTATCCATTTTCTTTCAAAGTAGTTTCAGCCATACGGATACCACCTTTTGGCATGAAGTTCAATTTGAAGAGTTCATCATTTTGGATACCATAAATCACTTCGTTTTCTTTATCGATAAATCCTGCTGGGATGTCAGCGATAGATGTTGGACGAGTGTCCATTGGGAAACGAGTTTCTTCGTAGTGAGCTTTAGTTTCTTCTACAATTTTTTTGATGTGTAGTGAACGTTCTGTTGGTCCTGCAAGGAAGCTTTCGTCTCCATCGTAAGGTGTGTAGTTAGCTTGTACGAAGCGTGATACACTTGCTTTTTCTTTCCAATCTACGCCTTTGAAGCCTTCCCAAGCTTTGTCAAAAATATCTTGTGCTTCAACAACTGTTTTAACAACCATGTTAATGTCCTCTGTTTTCTTTCTAGTAACAGTCATCTGTTACATTTATGGAACTAGTATACCATACAGTAACCGATTTCAACAAGCGAAAGTTCCTTATTTTTACACTTTCTTTTCTAACACAGACCGTTATCTATGCCAAACTGTATTATATTTTTGAAAAAAATAAAGTCTTTTTTCTTTTTTTCAGAAAAAAGGGTATAATAAAAGAACATAATTGGTAAAAAGGGGCTAGGTATGTTGATTTTTCCTTTGTTAAATGATTTGTCAAGAAAAATCATTCATATTGACATGGATGCCTTTTTTGCTGCGGTAGAAATCAGAGATAATCCTAAACTCAAAGGAAAACCTGTCATTATCGGAAGCGATCCTCGGCAAACAGGTGGGCGTGGTGTCGTTTCTACTTGTAGCTATGAGGCGCGAGCTTTTGGTGTCCATTCTGCTATGAGTTCCAAGGAAGCTTATGAACGATGTCCCCAGGCCATTTTTATCTCAGGGAATTATGAGAAATACAAGTCTGTGGGTCTCCAGATTCGAACTATTTTTAAGCGCTATACAGATTTGATTGAGCCCATGAGCATTGATGAAGCCTATTTGGATGTAACAGAAAATAAACTCGGTATCAAGTCAGCGGTCAAAATCGCTCGTCTCATTCAAGAGGATATCTGGCAGGAACTCCATTTGACTGCTTCTGCAGGCGTCTCTTATAACAAATTCTTAGCTAAAATGGCCAGCGATTATCAAAAACCACATGGTCTGACAGTGATTTTACCTGAACAAGCTGAGGATTTTCTCAAACAAATGGATATTTCCAAGTTTCATGGAGTAGGAAAAAAGACGGTGGAAAGACTTCATCAAATGGGCGTTTTTACTGGCGCTGATTTGCTTGAAGTTCCTGAAGTGACCCTAATAGACCGATTTGGCAGACTGGGCTATGACCTTTATCGAAAGGCTCGTGGTATCCACAATTCCTCCGTCAAATCCAATCGCATCCGTAAATCAATCGGGAAGGAAAAAACCTACGGGAAGATTCTCCGTGCCGAGGAAGATATCAAAAAAGAGCTGACTCTTCTATCAGAAAGAGTCGCTCTCAATCTCAATCAACAAGAAAAAGCTGGAAAAATTGTCATTCTGAAAATCCGCTACGAGGACTTTTCAACCCTTACTAAACGAAAAAGTCTGGCTCAAAAAACACAGGATGCTAGTCAGATAAGCCAAATAGCCCTACAACTCTATGAAGAGTTAGACGAAAAAGAAAGAGGTGTCCGCCTGTTGGGGATTACCATGACTGGATTTTAATACTTAATGAAAATCAAAGAGCAAACTAGGGAGCTAGCCGCAGACTGCTCAAAGCACTGCTTTGAGGTTGTAAATAAGACTAACAGAGTCAGTAACATATACCTACGGCAAGGCGAAGCTAACGCGGTTTGAAGAGATTTTCGAAGAGTATAAAACCTTGAAGAGCTGACCCTTCAAGGTTTTTCTTATACAAATAAACGAACAAAGCTATAAAGTAGCAAGACACTACCAAGCACGATACGGTATTTACCGAAAAGAGTGAAGTCGTGTTTTTTCACATAACTTGTCAAGAAACGAATTGCAACCATGCTGACTGCAAAGGCGACTCCCATCGCAACCAAGAGCAAGAACAATTGCCCAAAGCTCAAGAGCTGTCCTGCTTTTATAAATTTGAAAATCTTTAAGGCACTGGCTCCAAACATAACAGGAATCCCAAGATAGAAGGTAAATTCTGTCACAACAGAACGACTGGTTCCATTTAACAAACCACCGACAATCGTTGCACCTGAACGACTCGTTCCTGGTAAAAGGGCAAGAACTTGGAAAAGACCGATATAGAAAGCTGTCGTATAAGGAAGCTTGTCCAACTCTGTTACACTTGGTTCGATAGCACGCGCTTTATTGCGCTTTTCCAAATAGATAAAGGCAATCCCATAGATAATCAACATGAGAGCAACAGAAACCATATTATGGAAGTGGGTATCAAACCAATCATCAAACTTAAATACGGCAAGCAAAGGCAAAGTCGCAATCAAGACCTTCAACCATAGTCTCCAAGTCTTACGAACTTCCTGCTTGTCCTTAGTCGGTTTGAAAGGATTGAGCTTGTTAAAGTAAATAACCATGACCGCCAAAATCGCTCCAAGCTGAATTACAACATTAAACATGGACATAAAGGCTTCATTCTGATTTTGGTATTGGATAAATTCCTCTGCTAGAATCAAGTGACCTGTACTAGAGATCGGCAACCATTCCGTAATTCCTTCAACAATCCCGAAGAAGATAGATTTTAAAATTTCAATAAGATACATAGATTACTCCTTTTTTCTATCTTCCATTATAGCATACTTTTTCAGTCTATGGCAGTTCTCTTTAAAAGGCTCCGATACTGCCGCCACCTCCGCCTCCAGAGAAGCCACCGCCAGAACTTCCACTTCCAGAAGATACGGAGTAGGTGCTTGCTGTATTTGCGACACTAGCATAATGACTCATTTGGGCTGATGAATGATAAAACATACTATGCCAGCCATAAGCTACATAGAGATTGATATCTGGATTTTCTACTTGGATGTGATGAACCTTCATCAAATGACTGACCTTGTCCGCATAGCCAAATAAGGTCGCATAGACCAAGAGGCGATTCCAGACCACAATACTTTCCAGCTCAGCCTGATCCAATCGTGCAATCTCCCGCAACATATTTTCAAAACTGGTCCAGAGATAGTAGACTTCTGCCCCTGCTTCATTTAGGACGCCATCACGATTATCTAGTCGAAGCTTCCAATAATAGAAAACAGCCAAAACCAAACCTAGAAAACCAAGTATTGCCAAGGGGATGTAAAGATAGCCATGAACGTCTAAACTGTACAAGAAGAAACCAAATCCAATAAATAGAGGCAGGACTGTAGAGAGTCCCATACCTACTTGCAGGACCTTTTCCCCACCAGTTAAAGGACGATAATAATCTGGGAGCCCCCAGAAGGAAACTCGATTTCTCACTCCCTCTTGCATCTCTTTCAATACTTCTTCGAAAGAAGATTTGAGCTGACGCCCCTTTGCTTTAATCCGTTTTTCATCAGAGACTTTTGCCCCACGATAAAGACTATCAGATACCTTGTAATCCGCAAACAAATTGGAAAGAGTTTCTTCTTTTTTGCCTGAAAAAGCCAGATTTAAGCAGTCTTTCTCAAAACTTGACAAACCATCTTCTTTTACCAGCCTCAAGCCAACAGCATCTCCTTCTGAAATAATAGAAACATTTCCACGGTCTATCACATCTAGCAAGGTAGCTTGAATAAGTTGGTCAAAGGTGAATTTTCCTGCTCCTTTGGTTAAAGGACTCACTTCCTCCAAGGAGGTCGAGTAGACAACCTCTGATAAAACCATAGGCTCTAATTCCATTGGTGGTTCATAGAGACGATGATTTTTAGCATATTTGACTGAAATAGTGGTCTTTCTTCTATAAATAAAATAGAAGCAGACACTCAATAACAAGGAGATAGAAAGTATCAAAGGAAACACCCAAGTGACGAGCTGCATACTCTGAGCTTTTTCTCTAACAATCGAGTCTTCTATCTTATTAAACTCTTCTAAACGATTCCCTTTCAAGCCCTGATCCCTAGCGCTAGCAAAATCAGTTCGAGGCCAGTAGGCATGCAATTCAACTCCACGCTTAGGCGGAAGATTGTCTAAACGAATAGTATAATTAAGGTTACTATTTTCAATCGTACCCTCTCTAAAGAGTTTCCCTGTATGGAAAAAGAGTTTTTCAGCCCGCTTGTCTCCCCTTACATTAAATTCAAACTTGCCAATAGCCCCTGAACTATCTGTCAGAGGTTGCCAATTTAATTCAGCGATATCATCATAAAGGAAAAGCAAGTTCTTTAAATTCCAGACAAGGTCAACTTCAACTGTGTCACCTTCCTGACCTGGATTGTAAACTTTGACAGTATAACCATCTGTTCCTTCTGTCACTTCGCTAGCAACATCTGTCAGTTCAGCACCATTTTTCGATGCCTGAACCTTTGGGTGAGGGTCAATGTCAAACCCACTAGGCATCTTGCCAGCACGTCCAAGTCCCACGATTTGGCCTTTAAAGTCCTCTTCAAACTGATAAACTATCTTTTGTCTAAATTCTGCCGTGTTGTCTGCATGAATATACAAATCCCCTTGGTAGGAGTTTATCTTGAAATCAATGGCAAAAACAGAGAGTGGCAGAAGGCAAAACAAACCTAAGACCAGTAAGAAAAAAGTTTTTTTCATCAATTAAGCCCCCTTTTTATCTTTGCTATCATTATATCATTTTTTCTCAAGTAAGGGCTTACCCATATTGAAAAATAGAGTTTTTTTCGATAAAATAGGAGACAGTTATTTTTTAATAGATTAGAAATAGGAGAAATCATGAGAAAAATATACTTATCTATTTTCACAAGTCTCTTGCTTATGCTAGGATTTGTCAATGTTGCTCAAGCCGATGAATATTTACGCATCGGGATGGAAGCAGCCTATGCCCCCTTTAACTGGACCCAAGATGATGATAGCAATGGAGCTGTCAAAATCGATGGAACCAACCAGTATGCCAATGGATACGATGTCCAGATTGCCAAGAAAATTGCTAAGGACTTAGGCAAAGAGCCTTTGGTTGTTAAAACCAAGTGGGAAGGTCTAGTCCCTGCCCTTACTTCTGGTAAGATTGATATGATTATCGCAGGTATGAGTCCTACTGCCGAACGCAAACAAGAAATCGCCTTTTCAAGCAGTTACTACACTAGCGAACCTGTCTTACTCATCAAAAAAGATTCTGCCTACGCAAATGCCAAATCTTTGGATGACTTTAATGGTGCGAAAATCACTTCCCAACAAGGTGTTTACCTTTATAACTTGATTAGTCAAATCCCAGGCGCTAAAAAAGAAACTGCCATGGGAGACTTCGCTCAAATGCGCCAAGCACTTGAGGCTGGTGTCATTGATGCCTATGTTTCTGAACTCCCTGAAGCACTGACTGCCGAAGCTGCTAACTCTAAGTTTAAGATGGTTCAAGTAGAGCCAGGTTTCAAAACTGGAGAAGAAGATACAGCTATTGCCATTGGACTTCGTAAAGATGACAATCGTATTAGCCAGATCAATGCCAGCATTGAAACTATTTCTAAAGATGACCAAGTTGCCCTGATGGATCGTATGATCAAGGAACAACCTGCCGAAGCCACTACAACTGAAGAGACTAGCAGTAGTTTCTTTAGCCAAGTCGCTAAAATTCTTTCTGAAAACTGGCAACAACTCTTGCGTGGTGCTGGTATCACTCTTTTAATCTCTATCGTCGGAACCATCATAGGTCTCATTATCGGTCTTGCCATTGGTGTTTTCCGTACTGCTCCTCTCTCTGAGAATAAAGCCATTTATGGTCTACAAAAACTAGTCGGCTGGATTCTCAATGTCTATATCGAAATTTTCCGTGGTACACCTATGATCGTTCAATCGATGGTTATCTACTATGGAACTGCCCAAGCTTTCGGTATCAACCTTGACCGTACACTGGCCGCTATCTTCATCGTTTCAATCAACACTGGTGCCTACATGACTGAAATCGTTCGTGGTGGTATCCTAGCAGTTGACAAAGGACAATTTGAAGCCGCTACTGCTCTTGGTATGACTCATAACCAAACCATGCGTAAGATTGTCCTACCTCAGGTAGTCCGTAACATCCTACCAGCAACTGGTAATGAATTTGTCATCAATATCAAAGATACATCTGTATTGAACGTTATCTCCGTTGTCGAACTTTATTTCTCAGGAAATACCGTGGCAACTCAAACCTATCAATACTTCCAGACATTTACAATCATCGCCGTGATTTACTTTGTCCTCACCTTCACCGTAACACGTATCCTCCGCTTCATCGAACGTCGAATGGACATGGATACCTATACTACAGGTGCTAACCAAATGCAAACGGAGGATTTGAAATAATGACACAAGCAATCCTTGAAATTAAACACCTCAAAAAATCCTATGGCCAAAACGAAGTGCTAAAAGACATTTCTCTCACTGTCCACAAGGGAGAAGTCATCTCTATCATTGGAAGCTCTGGAAGCGGGAAATCAACCTTCCTACGCTCCATTAACCTACTTGAAACGCCAACTGATGGTCAAATTCTTTATCATGGGCAAAACGTCCTCGAAAAAGGTTATGACCTCACACAATACCGTGAAAAGTTGGGGATGGTGTTCCAATCCTTTAACCTCTTTGAAAATCTCAACGTTCTTGAAAATACAATTGTCGCTCAGACAACTGTCCTTAAACGCGAGCGTACAGAAGCTGAAAAAATTGCCAAAGAAAACCTTGAAAAGGTCGGCATGGGAGAACGCTACTGGCAAGCCAAACCAAAACAACTCTCAGGCGGTCAAAAACAACGTGTGGCTATCGCTCGTGCCCTTTCAATGAATCCTGACGCCATTCTCTTTGATGAACCAACATCAGCTCTCGATCCAGAAATGGTTGGAGAGGTCCTCAAAATCATGCAAGATCTGGCTCAGGAAGGCTTGACTATGATTGTCGTAACCCACGAAATGGAATTCGCCCGTGATGTCTCTCACCGTGTTATCTTCATGGATAAGGGTGTAATCGCTGAAGAAGGCAAACCAGAAGACCTCTTCACCAATCCTAAAGAAGACCGTACAAAAGAGTTCCTTCAACGCTATCTCAAATAAAAAGAAAAGGCTGCATCAATCGTGCAGTCTTTTTGCTGTCCTCATACTCTTCGAAAATCTCTTCAAACCACGTCAGCTTCGCCTTGCCGTAGGTATATGTTACTGACTCTGTCAGTCTTATTTACAACCTCAAAACAGTGTTTTGAGCAGCCTGCGGCTAGCTTCCTAGTTTGCTCTTTGATTTTCATTGAGTATCAAAATGAAAAGGCAGACCTTATTCAAGAATCCGCCATTATCCAAAGATTAATCTTCAAATTTTTCATGATTTTTTTCATAGAAATCAATTAAACCTAGAGCTGTTTCAAATGAAATATTTTTTACTTTTGCACGACCCTGCGCTAGAGCAATGATAGACATTTCACGCGCATTCGTTTCTTTAGAGATACGGTAGCCTGTGATTTTCTTATCACGAACCCAGCCAACAACTGATTCTACTTTTTCAAAGTTTGACTTAGCCATGTCCTTCTCCTATTTTCTTCTTTACGATATATTATTCTATACGTTTTTATGTCTTTTGTCAATAAAAAAACATATATTCAATAAAATAAAAGTTCTAAATTTTTCTTACTTCTTTTTTAAAGCCGATAATATATAGGTTTTTACTTGCTATAAACCATTAGCAACTACCTAAAAAATAATTGTATTATTAAACTTCAAATATGTAAGAATATTCATATAAACTACATACCAGCTACTCAATAGGATAGACAGGAGTCTTATTTAAGTAATTCTATACATTCCTTTAAAATGGTTAAAGCTACCAAAGATAATATTCTCCTCTGATTACCTCTTAACTATCTCTTTCCTTTCTCCTTATCCGAGATTCCTTCCTGTCATGCTTTAAAGCTTATTTTCTTTTTCAACTGGTACAATGGAATTATTTCATCAGATTTTACATATTCTTTTCAAACACCACTTCATAATCAGCATCTAGAATATGACTTCCTAATGTCACAAACTTTTCTACTACTCTCATTTTACAAGTATCAGATCAATTTTATCAATTAAATTACCAAATCTGTCTCATAAATACTGATTATTTTCTCTATTTGCTATTATATTTAGACAATTTTTAAATTAGTTATATATAAAATATCGCATTCTAAATAGTAGCCTTATATATAGCAAGTAATTCTTTTTTATTATTATAAACTGAAACAAAAATAATAGGTACTATAATAAGTTGTAGTAGAAATAGTAGGATAGTTTTCCTAAGTTCATAGGAATCGCCCCCTTTCTTTACCCTCATTATAGCACCTATACATCAGTTGTGCAAATAATATGATATTTTTTTATTAGTCCGGGACTTTGACAGTTATGAAGTAAAAAAATCCTCATAAAGGTTGATATAAGAGCATTTTCTTGTCAAATTTTATCACTTTTTATTTGCGTACTTTCTCGTACTTTGTTATAATGGAGTGAGGTATGAAAAGATGAGAGTTAAACAATCAAAGTCAAAAAACACTATCAACTACGCTATTATTAAAGATATCAAGGTTGGAAATAAACGGACTTCTACTATCGTAGAAAACCTAGGCAATCATAACACAATCTTAAAAGAACATCCTGATATGGAACCTCTTGAGTGGGCTCGTTTACGTGCTAAGGAATTAACCGAGAAAGAAAAAGAAGAAAATAAAGATTTCCTCATTACCTTTAGTCAAAACAAACAGTTAAAACAAAATCAATTGAACGAATATCATGGAGGCTATCTCTTCCTACAAGACCTCTATCATCAATTAGATCTGCCTAGAATTAACAAAGAAATCCAAAAACGACATCGTTTTAATTTCTCTCTAGATGAGATCCTATCTCGCTTGATTTATGGACG
>NZ_JPFU01000015.1 GCF_000722695.1 Streptococcus mitis
AAACAGTCACCTGTTCAGAACTCATCCAAACCTTACGCAATTATAAGTTCAAACATCTTTATGGAGTAGGATATCTTCCAACTTACACCAGAACAACTATCACGGATCAACTCCACCAAGCATTTGGCTTCCAAACTGATTTTGAGATTATAAGCGAAAAAAATATGAAAAAATTTTTAAAAAAACCAAATCTCGATAAAAAGTACGCATTTTTTTAAAAGAGAAAAAGAGCTCCGAAAAGCTGTTATAGCAGCATTTAGGGGCTCTTTGTTTTCAAAAAACTGTCAAAGATGGGATTATAGCACCTATACATCAGTTGTGCAAATAATATGATATTTTTTTATTAGTCCTCAGACAAGCATATTATAGAGCGTTTCATTACCATTTAAGTTAATATAAGCTGGATCAAAACCTTCCATTCGACGAATCAATCCTGCATAATCATGCTTATCTGCCAAAGCAATCCCAATTAATACTGGACCTGTTCCCTTACTAGCTCGTTTGATATACTCAAAACGTGTGATATCATCGTTTGGTCCCAAAATATCATTTACAAATTCACGCAAAGCTCCTGGACGCTGTGGAAAGTTGACCACAAAGTAATGCTTAATCCCATCATAAATCAAGGCACGCTCTTCCATTTCTGGCATACGGTTGATATCATTATTTCCTCCAGAAATGATACAACAAATGGTTTTCCCCTTGATATATTCAGCTAAAACCTCTAAAGAGGCGATACTAGCTGCTCCAGCAGGCTCTGCTACAATCCCTTGTTTAGAGTAGAGATCAATCAATGTTTCAGAAATCAACCCCTCATCAACACCTACTAAGGTTTGAACATGTTGGCGAGTTGCTTCATAGGTCAATCGACCTACCTTTTGTACAGCAATCCCATCCGCAAATTTGTCAATTTCCTTGAGCTTAACAGGTCCACCAGCTTCAAAGGCAGCCTTCATGGAACGTGCCCCATTCGCCTCTACCCCAATGACTTCAATTTCTGGACTTGTTTCCTTGATATAAGTTGAAACCCCAGCAATGAGACCGCCACCACCAACAGGAACCAAGACAGCATCAAAATCAATCGATTCTTTTCGAGCTTCTTCTAAAATCTCATAAGCAACAGTCCCTTGACCTGCTTGGACATGAGCATCATCAAAGGGATCAATAAAGGTACGATTTTCAGAAACTGTAAATTCTTGAGCTGCCTTAGCAGAAGCATCAAAGGTATCTCCAACTAGTTTAATGGTTACGAACTCCCCACCAAAAAAGCGAACTTGACCAATTTTTTGTTGTGGAGTGGTAATGGGCATAAAAATAGTAGCAGGGATTTTCATCTCATTACAAGTATAGGCAACTCCCTGCGCATGATTTCCCGCAGAAGCACAGACTACCCCACGCTCACGCTCTTCCTTGCTGAGCTGAGAAATAGCATAATAAGCACCACGAATTTTAAAGGAGCGAACACGTTGAGCATTTTCCTTTTTCAAATAAATCTTAGCACCATACTTCTCCGATAAATAATGGTCATAATCCAGTGGGGTATTCACAACCACACCGTTCAAGACCTTGTGAGCCTTGATGATATCTTTTGAACTTAACATCTTTTTCTCCTAGACTATTTCATACTATCACAATCCATCCTCTAAAAAGAGAGATGAATTGATTATAAAAGCGAGTTAGGTCCCCCCAACTCGCCTTCAACTTGATTTCTATCAATTAGTTATAGATTTTGAATGCATCATCGTCGTTTTTACCAACGAATGGCATTGCTTTACGCAATTCTGCACCAACTTTTTCAATTTCAAGGTTAGCTGCTTGTTCACGGTAAGCAGTCAATTTTGGACGTCCAGCTTTATAGTCATTTACAAAGTCATTTGCAAATTTACCATTTTGGATGTCTGCCAAGACAGCTTTCATGTTTTCTTTAACTTGTTCAGTAATCACACGTGGACCTGATACATAGTCACCGTATTCAGCAGTGTTTGAAATTGATTGACGCATTTTCTTGAATCCACCTTCGTAGATCAAGTCAACGATCAATTTCATTTCGTGAAGAACTTCAAAGTATGCCAATTCTGGAGCGTAACCTGCTTCTGTCAAGACTTCGAAACCTGCTTCGATAAGGGCAGTCAAACCACCACAAAGTACAGCTTGTTCACCAAACAAATCTTCTTCAGTTTCTTCTTTGTATGTTGTTTCAAGAAGACCTACACGAGCAGCTCCAACACCTTTACACCAGTCCATAGCAATGTTTTTAGCATTTCCTGTTGCATCTTGGTATACTGCGTAAAGAGCTGGAACACCAAATCCTTCTTCATAAGTACGACGTACCAAGTGTCCTGGTCCTTTAGGAGCACACATGAAGACATCTACATCTGCAGGAACTTTGATAAATTCAAAGTGGATGTTGAAACCATGAGCAAATCCAACTGCATTCCCAGCTTCCAAGTTTGGAGCGATTTCTGCTTCATACAATTCTTGTTGGATTTCGTCTGGTGCCAAAATCATGATAACATCAGCCAATTTAGTAGCTTCTGCTACTGTGTAAGTGTCAAATCCATCTTCTTTTGCTTTGTCAAAAGATTTACCTGGACGTACACCGATAATAACGTCACGACCTGAATCACGCAAGTTTTGAGCATGCGCATGTCCTTGTGAACCATAACCGATAACGGCGATTTTTTTACCGTCAAGTGCTGCTACTTTAACATCTTTTTCGTATTCCATTTGAACTGCCATAATTTTTTCTCTCTTTTCTATTATTTATTGCCTTTTAGGCTGGTTTAACAAATCTAAGTTGGATTTTTAGTCGCGGGTAAATCCAGTTGCACCCGTTCGAGCAATATTGCGAATACCGTATGGTCGAATGACTCGCAATAGAGCTTCACTCTTTTCAGCATTTCCTGTCATTTGAATGGTAATCGAGCTTGGCGCTACGTCTACCACTGTTGCACGGAAAGGTTGAATAATCGCTAAAATCTCAGCTCGCTTCTCAGCTGGCGCTGACATCTTAACCAAAATCACCTCGCGCTCCAAATGAGGCTTGTCTGTAATATCTCGAATGCGAATCACATCAATCTGACGATTGAGCTGCTTAATGATTTGCTCCACTTCATCATGTGAAACTACATCAATAATAATGGTGATGCGCGATACATTCGGATCTTCTGTTGCTCCAACAGAAATGCTTTCGATATTAACCTGACGACGAGACAGGACACCTGTAAAGCGATTGAGGACTCCTGAACGATTTTGTAGTTTTGCTGTTAACATTCTACGCATGGAACTGCACCCCCAACATCTCATGATTACTCTTACCAGCTGGTACCATTGGTAACACCTGTTCCTTACGAGAAATATCTACCTCGATTAGCATAGGGACATTCTCAGTGATGACTTCAAGGTCTTGAGCCAAGGTCTCAGGATTGTCAAACTTATAGTTTTTAATACCATAAGCCTGTGCTATCAATTGGAAATCAGGAAGGGTATCAAAGACTGACTCAGACGTTCTACCTTCATAGAAGGATTCCTGCCACTGGCGAACCATTCCAAGCGAATGATTGTTCAGCATAACCACCTTGATTGGCACCTTGTAAATGTTCAAAATAGCCAATTCCTGGTTGGTCATTTGGAAACCACCATCCCCAACGAACAAGACTACTTCCTTATCTGGGTTGGCAATTTTAGCACCGATTGCTGCTGGAATTCCGAATCCCATGGTTCCTAAACCGCCTGAAGTCACTAACTGACGCTCATTTTGGTATGGATAATACTGGGCTGTCCACATTTGGTGTTGACCAACGTCTGTAACCACAATGGCATCTCCATTCGTCAATTCACCAATTCGTTCAATAACGGCTTGCGGTTGAACCACACGCTCTTTCTTGTCATAAGAACGAACACGGTTCTTGTCTTTAGTAACTTTCTCAATCCATTTCTCAGTATTGTTATGAACGGTTGGTTCTGCCAACAACATTTGCAAAGCTTTCTTAGCATCTCCAACTACAGGAATATCTGCACTGATAATCTTACCGATCTCAGCTGGGTCAATATCAATGTGAGCAACCTTGGCATTCTTAGCGAAGGTCTTAGGATTTCCTGTCAAGCGGTCATCGAAACGACAACCAATACTAATCATAAAGTCAGCTTCCGTCATGGCAATATTAGCTGCGAAAGATCCGTGCATACCTCCCATTCCAAGGAAGAGTGGATGAGTCGTTGCAATCGTACCTTGCCCTAAGAGACTGGTTACCACTGGAATTTGATAGCGTTCTGCAAATTCATTTAATTCCGCGGCAGCTTCAGCATAACTAATTCCACCACCAGCTAGCAAGACTGGCTTTTTAGCCTTGGACAATTGCTTCAAGATTTTCTTGATTTGCATATCATTCGGCTCAAGAGTCGGCTGATAGCTTGGTAGATTCACTTCTGGTGAATAAATGAAGTCTGTTTCCAAAGCAGATACGTCTTTTGGTAGGTCAATGACGACTGGTCCTGGACGACCTGTAGTTGCGATATGGACAGCTTCCGTAATGATACGCGGAATATCAGCTGTCTCACGAACTTGGTAATTGTACTTAGTGATTGGCATGGTAATTCCCACGATGTCTGCCTCCTGAAAGGCATCCTTCCCAATCCCTGCTCGCGCCACCTGACCTGTAAAGACCAAAAGGGGAACGCTATCGCTCATGGCATCTGCAATCCCTGTAATGGCATTGGTTGCTCCTGGTCCGCTAGTGACGACGGCAACACCCAACTTTCCAGTTGATTTGGCATAACCTTCAGCTTCATGCAAACAACCTTGCTCATGGCGTCCTAGAATGTGGCGAATGCCTTTAAAATTATATATCGCATCATAAAAAGGCAAGACCGCACCACCAGGATAACCAAAGATGGTATCAATTCCTAAATCACGAAGTGTTTCCAAAACTAGGTCCGACCCCGTCTTAGGAGACTCTAAACTGATTTTCTCCATTGTTCCCCTTTCTCTTCTCTTAAAAATAACTTGTTACTATCATACCATTTTTTCAAGATTTTTCAAGAGAAAAGAAGAAATTTTCTGAATTTTCTATTTTAACGTTTATTTATGAATATTCTTTTTGTTTTTATTTAAAAGATAGCGATTTTATTATTCAAAAAGAAAGAAGAACTGATTTTTCAGTCCTTCATTCATCTTATTCCACACTAAATAGGTATGGGTAAACAGGTTGTTGGCCTTGGTGAATCTCAACTTCAACGTCTTCGAATTCTTCTGCGATTTCTTGAGCAATTTCATTTGCAAGTTCTTCGCTTCCGTCTTCACCGACATAGAAGGTTACGATTTCACTATCTTCATCCAACATATGTTTCAAGGTTTCTGTCAAGGTTTGGTGCATGTCAGGGTTTGACACTAGAATTTTCCCATCCACCATACCAAGATTATCGTTTTCATGGATTTCTAAGCCATCAATGGTTGTATCACGCACAGCGGTTGTGACGCTTCCGCTAACGACATCGCTAAGAGCAGCAGTCATACGCTCTTGGTTTTCTTCGATAGACTTGCTTGGATCAAAGGCAAGAAGACTTGTCAAACCTTGTGGCAAAGTACGAGCTTCTACCACTACTGCTGGTTGTTCCAAAACTTCTGCTGCAGATTGAGCTGCCATGAAGATATTTTTGTTGTTTGGCAAGAAGATAATATTACGAGCGTTGACCTGTTCAACAGCCTTGATAAAGTCTTCTGTTGAAGGGTTCATAGTTTGACCGCCTTCGATAACATAATCAACACCTTGGGAACGGAAGATATCTGCTAGACCTTTACCAGCCACCACAGCAATCAAAGCATACTCTTTTTCTTCAGCTGGCTTGCTAACTTGAGCAGCTTCTTTTTCAACCTGTGCTTCGTGTTGGTTACGCATATTATCAACTTTTACCTTGACCAAGCTACCATATTTCAGACCTTCTTGCATAACCAGTCCTGGATCTTCTGTATGGACATGGACTTTGACGATTTCATCATCGTTGACAACAAGAAGAGAATCCCCAAGTTCATTCAAGTAGTTACGGAATTCGTCGTAGTCAAAATCTTTGGCATAGGTTGGACCTTGCTTAAGAGCTACCATGATTTCAGTACAGTAACCAAAGGTGATGTCCTCAGTCGCTACATGACCAGCTACAGCTTTATGATGTTCTGCATTGATCATTTCACTCATGTTGGCAGGAGTCGCTACAAAGTCCTCAGATGCAATATATTCGCCAGTAAGGGCTGAAAGGAAACCTTCATAGATGAAGACCAGTCCTTGACCACCTGAGTCCACAACGCCAACTTCCTTCAATACTGGAAGCATGTCTGGTGTTTTAGCTAGAGCTGTTTTAGCACCTTCCAAGGCTGCGCGCATGACTTCAACAGCGTCATCTGTTTGCTCAGCTTTTTTCTTAGCACCGATAGCAGCCCCACGAGAAACTGTCAAAATCGTTCCTTCAACTGGTTTCATCACTGCCTTATAGGCAACTTCCACACCTGATTGGAAGGCAAGGGCCAAGTCTTGACCTGTTAACTCGTCTTTATCCTTGATAGCTTGTGAAAATCCACGGAAAAGCTGAGATGTGATAACTCCTGAGTTCCCACGCGCACCCATCAAAAGACCTTTGGCAAGAATGCTCGCTACCTCTCCAACTGTAGAAGCTGGCTTGTCTGCAACTTCTTTAGCACCATTTTCAATGGTCATTCCCATATTTGTCCCGGTATCTCCATCTGGAACGGGGAAGACGTTTAATGAATTGACATATTCAGCTTGCTTATTCAAGCGAGTTGATGCAGCTTGCACCATTTCTTGAAATAAGCTAGTAGTAATTTTTGACACGGTTATTCTCCTACAACTTTGATATTTTGAATGTAGACATTTACAGTCTGAGCAGTAATTCCAAGCTGGTTTTCCAAGCTAAAACGAACACGCTCTTGAATGTTTTTCGACACTTCGCTAATCTTTGTTCCGTAGCTCAACACGGTATATACATCAACTGCAATACTGCCATCTTCGGTCGCCTTTACGACGACACCTTTAGAATAATTTTCCTTACCTAGAAGGGCTTGGAAATTATCTTTGAGGGCATTTTTACTAGCCATACCGACCACACCAAAAATCTCAGTTGCTGCTCCACCTACGACGGTTGCAATCACTTCATCTGTTAGTTCGATTTGACCATCTTTTGTATTAATTTTTACAGTCATCCTTTTTACCTCAACTAGTTGATACTCTATTTTATCATATTTCAGCCCAAGTGTAAAAGCAGAATACTGTATCAGCGGATATTTACTCTATTTTTCAAATGATTTTATACCCACAACAAAAGAAAAAGACCCTGAGGTCTCCTTACTTTTATTATTAAACGCGTTCAACTTTACCTGATTTCAAAGCACGAGCTGAAGCCCAAACTTTTTTAGGTTTACCATCGATAAGAACAGTAACTTTTTGAAGGTTTGGTTTTACGGCACGTTTTGTTTGGTTCATCGCGTGTGAACGGTTGTTTCCTGATACAGTCTTACGACCTGTAAAGTAACATACTTTAGCCATTGTGTTTTCCTCCTATTAGATCTAATATAGCGGATGTGCTAGCACCACATACCGTACTATGTTATCACACTTTCTTCATTTTTGCAAGGGAATTGGAAGATTTTTTTATTTAACGTAGACAATTTCCAACTTCCCAAAGGCCACATCTCCACGGATAATCAAAGTTTTACTGGTTGGAGCTAGAGAAGTATCTGCCTTGGCTACACCACAGAAAGTTTCCACCTTCAAATCCACTCGCCAATGTTGGGGAACATAAATAACTGCACTTCCGAAACCAACTTCCACCTTCAAGGTTGCGCTATCTCCTAAAATCTCTGCATTGTCGTAATATATCTTAGCATTGCCAAAACCAACTTCTACTTGGTCATCTACCAATTCTTGGTTTTGCTTGTAGAAAGTTCCCGTTCCAAAAGCGACTTCCTTGTCTGTAAGAATGGTCTTTTCACCATCATACCACCATTTTTTCCCATTCCAAGTTCTGTTAGAATGAGTAAGTGCGTTGACACCCAGTACGATTAAAATACTAGCCCAGAATAGTGACTGATTTGGAATCGGTAAAATATCATAAAAGTGGTTAGCAATCATTAAGGCTACTAGAGCTGTAAAAGAGGCTGAAGTTAAGTGACGACGCAACAAACCTCCAACTGATTGATAGGCAAAAAATGCAATACCAAGCAAGGGCCAAATTTGCCCACCGAATGAAGGGATTCCAAAATTTCCTTGTAATAATATTAAAGCTGCCAATACTAGCAACACAATACCAAATGCTTTCTTTTTCATGTTCTTACCTCATGTTTCTTAGATTTTCTTTTAGGAGGGATTGATAGTGCCGCGACACGTGAACCTCCTTGTGGGTCTGATAAAAGGAAATGGTGCCCGTTCCTGAAAAGGACTTGTCCACCGAATAGATTTGCTGAATATTAGCGATAGTTGACTTGGATACTCGACTAAAATAGCGAGGAAGGATAGACTCTAACTCATAGAGTTTGAGCCGAACTTCATAGGCATCTTTATGGGTATGGGCATAAATCTTGCTACCTTCTGTCTCAAAGAAGAGAATTTCCGACAAGTCCAGATAATATTCACCTGTCCCCTTGTAAAAAATCAACCTAGGAGACTTGGACTCTTGCAAGAGCCGCTGTAAATCCGCAATCTCATCTGTCAAAGCCGCCGCCTTGATGACAATTTCAGTTTCCTCTAAATTGCTGTCAATTTCGATTCGTAACTTCATTCCATCTCCTTTCTGACTCTACTATATCAAAGGAAAAATAAGAAAACAAGAGCAAAAAAGCAAGTGGTTACTTTAGGCACGTAAGTGGTTGTAAGGCTACCTTAACTTACAGGTCAAAATAGAAAGAAAATCACACCCCACACAAGTCCGCAAGCATAACCAACCAAGACATCCTTGGGATAATGCACGCCACCTAAGACTCTCACTAGACCTAGGAAGGCTGATAATGTCAAACAAATCATCCCCATAGTTAGACTAGCATGCATGCAAGCCACGGAAATAATGGTTGCTGAAAAGACATGACGACTGGGCATAGACTGACCAGGACTATCTCTGTCAAGCAAGGGTTTAATATCCCATTCCTCATAAGGCCTAGGGGCATTGATTTTCTTACGAAGAAAGGACAAAATCACAAAACCTGATGCAGGGATAAACACATAGATCAAGACCTGTTCCCCAAGTCCTTGTTGGAGATAGGTAATTGCTAACAAGGTTAGATAAATCATAGGCATAACTACTGTCATGAAGCGATTGAAAGCTCTTAACGATCTCAGAAGAAAGGGCTTATTTTTAATGTTACTAGCAACGTGGCCATACCATTCTTGATAACTTTTCATATATTTTCTCATCACTTACTCAAATTTTGCTTATAGGGAAGCACTTGTCTTCTAGTATAGTGCAGAAAAAGAAGGCCGTCAAGCCTTCTTTTGGTTTATTCTTCCGCTTCATCTTCTGTAAACTGACTGTTGTAGAGGTCAGCGTAGAAGCCTGCTTGCGCCATTAGCTCCTCATGATTTCCTTGCTCGATGATATTGCCATCTTTCATGACAAGAATCAAATCAGCATTTCGAATAGTAGACAAGCGATGGGCGATGACAAAGGAAGTTCTTCCCTCCATCAATCGGTCCATGGCTTTCTGAATCAATTCCTCAGTACGGGTATCAACCGAAGAGGTCGCTTCATCTAGGATTAGGAGTGGCGCATCTTTCAGCAAAGCACGAGCAATGGTCAAGAGTTGTTTTTGTCCGACAGACAAGGTCACTGTATCGTCCAAGACGGTATCGTAACCATCTGGTAGGGTCATAATAAAGTGGTGAATCCCTACAGCCTTGCTGACTTCAATCACGCGCTCATCACTAATCCCCTCTTGGTTATAGATAAGATTGTCGCGAATAGTACCTTCAAAGAGCCAGGTGTCCTGCAAGACCATTGAAAAGGCATCGTGTACTTCCGAACGCTTCATCTCCTTGGTATCCACACCATCGATACGGATACTTCCCTTATCAATCTCATAGAACTTCATCAAAAGATTGACAATGGTTGTCTTACCAGCCCCAGTCGGTCCGACAATGGCAACCTTTTTACCTGCATGAGCAATCGCAGAAAAGTCATGGATAATAGTTCTCTCTGGTGTATAACCAAAGGAAACTCGATCAAAGACCACTTGACCTTTCATATCGCTCAATTGTCTTGCTTTATGGGATTCGTCTTCCATCTCCTCTTCAGCTAGAAATTCAAAGACACGTCCCATAGCTGCGCTAGCCTGCTGCAAACTAGTAATCCCTTGGGCAATTTGTGAAAGAGGCTGAGAAAAGATACGAACGTAGGCCATAAAGGCAACGATAATCCCAATACTAATCTGCCCATTCAAGGCCAAGGCTGCACCAACGATAATCACCAAGGCATAGCTAAAGTTCCCAATAAACATCATAATCGGCATCATAATCCCTGAAATAAACTGAGATTTCCAGATACTATCATACAGACGATGGTTTAATTTCGCAAACTCTTCTTTCGTGCTCTCTATAGCATTGTAACTGGTCACTACATTATGGCCAGAGTACATTTCTTCCACATAGCCATTGACAGCTGCCAAATCCTGTTGCTGACTCTTAAAGAAGCCCTGGGATTTGCCCATAAAGACGGACACGAAAGCAAAACCGATAAGAGTTGAAACAACCGTCACCAAGGCTAAAATCCAGTTCATCCCAAACATGGTCACCAAGACTGCCACGACCAGTAAAGTGGATGAAAGAACTGTTCCCAGACTTTGATTGAGGGATTGGGCTGCAGTGTCAACGTCATTAGTCACACGAGACAAGGTATCTCCTTGAGAATGTCCATCAAAATACCCCAATGGAAGGCGATTAATTTTCTCTGCAATCGCTCTTCTCAAACGTTCTGAAAAACGTTGAATAGCTGTTGTAAACAGAAAAGCCTGCAAATAATTTGATAGGAGTCCAATCACATAGATAACGGCCAAAAAACCACCAATGGCCGCAACCGCAGCGACATCCACACTTGTTTCTAGGCCACTTGCAATGATATTGGTCATTTCCTTGATACGGGTTGGACCATATACAGTAATGATATTGGATACGATTGTTGCTAGAAAGGCGATTAGAAGGGCAAACTGGAGACCTGCAAGATAGGGTTTACTCTGTTTCCAGAGAGACAGTTTTTTATTTTCCATGTTCCAATTCCTCTTTCGATAGTTGTGAATAGGCAATTTCTTGGTAAACTTCGTTATTAGCTAGAAGTTCCTTGTGGGTGCCTTGCCCCACGACTTTTCCTTGATCCAAGACCAAAATCAAATCTGCATCCATAATCGTTGAAATACGCTGTGCAACAATGAGCTTGGTCATAGACTTGGTTTTCTCTGCTAGCTCTTGGCGTAGGACACGGTCTGTCTTGTAGTCCAAGGCTGAGAAGGAGTCATCAAAGATGAGGATTTCTGGCTTCCGAGCCAAGGCACGAGCAATGGCCAGACGTTGTCTTTGACCACCTGAGAAGTTGGTTCCTCCTTGGGCCACTTCTGACTCTAAGCCCGCTTCCTTGTCTTCGATAAAGTTCTTAGACTGGGCCAATTCCAAAGCCTGCCACATAGCCTGCTCACTAAGCGGTGTTTCTTGACTCTGTCCAAAGTCTAGATTGCCCTTGACATCACCTGAAAAGAGAACCGCTTTCTGAGGAATATAACCAACCTTGTTGCGCAAATCTTCTAAGGCATAGTCTTGAACATTGACACCATCTACCAGAATTTCTCCGTCTGACACATCGTAGAATCGTGGAATCAGATTGACCAGAGTTGATTTACCTGAACCCGTTGACCCAATAAAGGCCACTGTTTGACCAGCTTCTGCTCTAAAGCTAACATGCTCGATAACTGCCTCCGAATTTGCCGCATAGCGGAAGGTCACATCTTTAAATTCGACCTGACCTTTGAGATTTTCATCAGCCAGCTGCACTTGAGCAGAGTTTTGGATAGAAGAATGCAAATCTAAAACTTGATTAATCCGCTTAGCAGAGACCATAGTTCGGGGAAGAACGATGAAGAGTGCTCCCATGAGAAGGAAGCCCATGACAACCTGCATAGCATAAGACATGAAAACAATCATGTCACTAAAGAGAGGCAGACGCGCTATCGGAGCAGCGTCGTTAATCACATAGGCCCCAATCCAGTAAATCGCCACACTCAAACCACTTGAAATCCCCATCATGATAGGGTTCAAAATAGCCATAAGACGGTTGACAAACAAATTCAAGCGTGTCAATTCATCATTTGCTGATGCAAATTTTTCATTTTGGTATTCTTCAGCATTGTAGGCGCGAACGACACGAATACCTGTTAAACTCTCACGAGTGATACTGTTCAATTTATCAGTCAGCCCCTGAATCAAGGACTGTTTTGGAAAGGCTAGCGTCATCAAAACAGTCGTCATCAAGACGTTGACAATCACTGCCACAAGTACGGCCCAGAGCCAGTATTCTGAATGGCCTAAAATCTTCCCGATAGCCCAGATAGCCATAATTGGACCACGTGTTACCACTTGCAAGCCCATGGTAATCAACATCTGAACTTGAGTAATGTCATTGGTGGTACGAGTTAAAAGACTGGGAATAGAGAATTTCTTAATCTCTGTCTGCGAGTAATCCAAAACTCGGTTAAAAATATCACTTCTCAGCCTACTAGTATAAGAAGCCGCCACTCGGGATGCAAAAAATCCAACTGCAACTACGGACAAGAAGGCAAGAAAGGACATTCCGACCATCATGCTTGCCGGCTGCCACAACTCATCTAAATTAGTTCCTTGACTACCTAGCAAATCCGTAATTTTCGAGATATAGGTCGGCACTTCCAACTCTAGATAGACCGAAAAGCAAGTAAAGAGAATGGCTAGTAAAATCATCCCCCATTCTTTTCTACTAATTCGTTTGGCTAATTTCTTCATTCTCTCCTCCTATTCCCTTGATATTTGCCTGTAGTTGACCGAGAACTTTCTCAAAAATCAGTAATTCATCTTCATCAATGTCTTCCATCAACTGCTTGTCTATTCGTTCAAAAAAAGCCTTAACCTGCTTCATTTGAGAACGTGCTTTGTCCGTCAAACGAACAAATTTTGCCCGCTTATCGCTAGGACTCGCCTCCAATTCCACTAAACCATTTTGCACCATACGCTTGACCAAATTACTAGCAACAGACTTGGTAATATTGAGTTCCTGCTCGATATCTTTAATCAAGACCAAGTTTTGGTTTTCCTCACGGCTATCCAAAAAACGTACAACCTGACCTTGTGGTCCACCCATAAATTCAATGCCACAACGCTTAGCTTCCTTTTGCACCATCAGATGAATCTGATGACCAAAACGCTTAAAGACTAACATCGGTTTATCCATACTAACTCCTTTCTAACTATCACATTTAGTTCTCCTAGGAACTAAATAAGTTTTCATGAGAACTATTTTACTACTTTGAAAAGAGATGTCAAGAAAAAAGTTTCCTAGAGAACTATTTTCTTGATTGAAAAAATCCCAAGTGAGTTTTTCACTTAGGATCATGTTTTTTAGGTTAAATTAGAATCCGTCTACGTTTGTGTAGATCTTTTGCACATCTTCGTCGTCTTCAAGAACGCTGTACAGTTTTTCAAAGGTTTCAAGGTCATCGCCTGACAATTCCACTTCTGACTGAGGAATCATTTCCAATTCAGTCACTTGGAATTCTTCAATACCAGACTCACGAAGGGCAACGATAGCCTTGTGAAGGTCAGTTGGCGCTGTGTAAACAGTGATTGTTCCTTCTTCTGCTTCCACATCGTCCACATCCACATCTGCTTCTAGCAATTGCTCAAAGACCGCGTCCGCATCTTCACCTGCAAATACAATAACACCCTTGTTATCGAAGAGGTATGAAACCGAACCTGAAGCGCCCATGTTGCCGCCATTTTTACCAAAAGCTGCACGAACATTAGCCGCTGTACGGTTGACATTTGAAGTCAAAGTATCCACGATCAACATAGAACCATTTGGTCCAAAACCTTCGTAACGTCCTTCTGTAAAAGTTTCGTCTGTGTTTCCTTTAGCCTTGTCCAAAGCCTTATCGATAACGTGTTTTGGCACTTGGGCTTGTTTAGCACGGTCGATAACGAACTTCAAGGCAGTGTTTGATTCTGGGTCTGGATCACCTTTTTTAGCTGCTACATAGATTTCTACACCAAATTTTGCATATACTTTAGAGTTAGCTCCATCTTTAGCCGTTTTCTTGGCTACGATATTGGCCCATTTACGTCCCATTAGGAATCTCCTTTTTTCACATTTTAATCTTTCTTATTATAACACAAGTTTTTTCGATTTTCACTAGAGGAAATGGATTTTATTCAGCAAATCGAGCTAGGATGACACTTTTATTGCCAAGATAGCCTTACCTTCTTTTATCAAGGGGTGACGGAACAGTGAGAAGTACAGTTGAACTGTCATGGCAACCCAGATAAGGGGTTCACAAAGGATAACTCCCCTATAGCCCGCCCAAGGGATAATCAAGACTACAAAAGCGATTTTCCCGATTAGTTCTATAAAGCTAGAAACCAGCGGAAGGACTTTTTTCCCCAAACCCTGCAAACAATTGCGATAAATCAACAAGAGACTCAAAATAGGATAAAAGGCTGAGCTGATTTGCAGATAGAGACTACCATTTTCTACCAGGTATCCATCCGTCGAACTGGCCAAGAAGGAAACCAAGGTGGGACTGGCAAAAAAGAGGAAGACACAAACAAAAACTGCCCAGGACATGCTTAAACGACTGCCGATTCGAAGGCCTTGAACAATGCGGTTTGGTCGCTTGGCACCAAGATTCTGCGAAGCAAAGGTCGTCATCGAGGCAGAAATAGCGGTCATAGGAAGAAGGGCAAAGGCCATAATGCGTCGAGCCGCCGTCTGGGCACTGATAATTACGGCACCAAAGGTATTAACAGAAGACTGTAAAATCACACTACCGATGGACACAATGGAACTCATCAAGCCCATAGCCAAACCTTGCTCCAAGAGATCAGCGTATAAGGCCTTATTCCATTTGAAATGCTTAAACTGAGGCAAAAGTTCTGGCACCCTCTTACGAATATAGTAAAAGCAGAGAACCGCTGATAAGCCTTGCGAAATAATAGTAGCAAGGCCCGCAGATTGGACTCCCAGATGCAGTTGCGTAATGAAATAGAGATCCAGAACCACATTGACCAAGGCAGAGAAAATCAGAAAGCCAAGGGCTGCTAGACTGTCCCCAATAGACCGCAACAAACCTGCAAAGAGGTTATAGGCAAAGCTGACACCAACACAAGTCACAATCATAGAAATATATTGATAGGACTGAGGGAGGATTTCAGCAGGGGTATCTAGGTATTGCAAGAGAGGATACAAACCAAGAAAGCCCAACAACATAATCACAACACTCAAAAGAGCACCTAAAATCCAGGTGGCTGCTACCGCTTCCTTGATTTTAGTAAAATTTCGAGCCCCATAATAACGGGCAATGACAATCCCCATCCCATTACCAACACCAAGTGTAAAGCCTATAATCAAGTCAAAAATGGCAGTTGTTGCCCCAACCGCAGCCAAAGAATCTTGTCCAAGAAAACGTCCAACAATCAAGACATCAGCAGTGTTATAGAGCTGTTGGAAAATATTGGACAGCAAGATTGGGAAGGCAAAACTCACAAGCGAGGGAAGAATAGGACCATGAATCAGGTCCACTGTTCGTTTTTTATTCATAAGGCTATTATATCAGCTTTCTAGAGGAGCGACAAGAAACAGAAAACTATGCGCGAGCTGAAAACCAGAACTAGGCAACGAAAAAGCAGTGGATTTCTCCACTACTTTAACAGCCTATTCTTCAATTTCGATTTCAAGTTCGTCGCCAAGGTCAAGTGTGACTTCTTCATTCACAGAATCTGCTTGAACTGCTTCATCTTTTGTAGTTTCAACACCTTCTGCAGAAGCTTCTTCTCCATCAATCAAACCAAATTGAACACGGACTTGATGGTCGATTTCATCAAAGACTTCTGGGTGATCAGCCAAGTATTTCTTAGCATTTTCAGAACCTTGCCCGATTTTCTCATCCTTGTAAGAATACCAAGCTCCTGCTTTTTTGATGATATCCAAATCACTTGCAATCTTCAAAAGCTCACCGGTCTTAGAAATCCCTTCTCCGTACATGATTTCAACGAAGGCTTCCTTAAATGGTGGAGCCACCTTGTTTTTCACGACCTTGATCTTGGTTTCTTTACCGACATTGGTATCTTTTTGGTCACCAGTTCCCTTGATCTGTGTGCTTCCACGAACATCCAAACGGACTGATGCGTAGAATTTCAGAGCACGTCCACCAGGAGTTGTTTCTGGATTTCCAAACATCACCCCAACTTTTTCACGTAATTGGTTGATAAAGATGGCAATTGTTTTGGTTTTATTGATAGAAGCACCAAGTTTACGCATGGCCTGACTCATCATACGAGCCTGCAAACCAACGTGGCTATCTCCGATATCTCCATCAATTTCCGCACGAGGTACAAGAGCCGCAACTGAGTCGACTACAACAAGATCCACAGCACCTGAATCAATCAATTTTCCTGCAATTTCAAGACCTTGCTCTCCTGAGTCTGGTTGAGACAAGAGCAACTCATCAATGTTGACCCCAAGGGCCGCAGCATAAGCTGGATCAAGGGCATGCTCCGCATCGATAAAGGCTGCAATCCCACCTTCTTTTTGCGCTTGTGCAACTGCATGAAGGGCAACTGTTGTCTTACCAGATGACTCTGGCCCATAGATTTCAATGATACGTCCCTTAGGATAACCACCTGAACCAAGAGCAATATCGAGAGCCAAGGAACCTGAGCTCATCACTTGCACTTTTTGCTCGGCACGTTCACCCAAACGCATGATTGAACCCTTACCAAAGTCTTTCTCAATCAATTTAAGAGCATCATTCAAGGCTTTTTCACGTTCTGCCCCAAATTTTTTTGAAATTTCTTCTAATTTTTTGGTTTTTTCGCCATTCTATTCTCCTACATTCTAATGGTCCTCAGACCTATCTACTATTATATCAAAAGTTAGTCACTTAATAAAGCCTTGCGAACTAGGTTAAAGGCATGCATAACCGCAATATGACGTACGTCTGCTCGACTTCTGCCTCCAATATTTACCTTGATGACTTCAGTTCCATGCTCTTGAGCCAAGCCTATGAAGACTGTCCCAGCTGGGTGCCCTTCTAGGCTATCTGGTCCTGCTACTCCAGTCAAACTAATACCAAAATCAGACTGGGTCTTGCTTCGTGCCTGCTCGGCCATCTTTTGAGCTGTAAATGCAGACACCACACCATATTCTTCCAAATCCTTGACAGGAATATCCAACATCTTTGATTTTTCCTCCAGGCTATAGGTCACGAAACCACCCTTAAATATACTTGAAGCTCCTGAAAAATCCGCCACAGTAGCTTGGAAAAGCCCTGCCGTCAAACTCTCTGCAGCCGTGATAGTTTTCCCTTGTTTTTTCAGTTCTTCTACCACAATGCTAGCCAAGCTAGCCTCCTCTCCATAACCATAACAGAGGTCTCGTAAAGAAATTCCTTCGAAAGTCTGGTGGTCCAAGATTTGATTTTCCAAGATATCCAGCGCTTGATTCGCCTCTTCTTGACTGCTAGCCTTTGTTGATAGACGCAGAGTGACTTCTCCTGTCTTAGCATAAGGTGCTAAGGTCGGATCTGTTTGATTGTCAATCAAATCAGCCAAAATGGTCACCAACTGACTTTCGCCAATTCCAAAGAAACGAAGAACTCGGGAATACAGCTTGCTCCCTGTCATCAACTTGGGTAGAAGTTGGTTTAAGACCATGGGTTTCAATTCACTGGGTGGACCAGGAAGGACGACATAGGTCACTCCGTCTACTTCTAAAATTCCTCCCACAGCCAGTCCTGTTTCGTTTGGTAGTGGAGTCGCTCCTTCTACAATTTGAGCTTGCCTTTCGTTATTCGGTGTTCGGGCATAGTCTGGTCTCTGGGCAAAAAAGACATCCAACTTCGCCTGCGCCTGAGGATCGAAGACTAATTCTTTCCCTAAGAATTTAGCTAGAGTTTGTTTGGTTAAGTCATCCTCAGTCGGTCCCAAACCACCTGTCAAAATCACCAGACTACTACGTTGACTGGCAATCTCAAGCAAAGACAAGAGACGAGCTTCATTGTCTCCTACAGCCGTCTGAAAATATACGTCTACTCCAATTTCTGCTAGTTTTTCCGATAAAAACTGGGCATTGGTGTTGACAATCTGTCCTGTCAAAATCTCTGTTCCAACAGCAATGATTTCTGCTTTCATGTTTCCTCCTACCTATCTATTCGTATTTTTTTGAAAAAATCGCAGGAAATTTCCCACGATTGATTTTTTATTTGTATCAAAAAACAAACTATTCTACTTCATTTGTTACAAAGACGCTTTGTTGTTGATTATCCCCATTATCAACAGGCACCCGTCCAAACAAATCTTCAAATAAGACAACATTTGTTTCAAGCTGAGTGACTTCTTCTTGTCCCAAAGAACGTCGCAATATATTCTGCATTTCCAACATATGCTCTCTAGAAACAATCTGGTAAGAAATACCTTGCAACATCTCTCCCTCACCCTTCAACTGTTGTGATTCAATGGTTTTAAATGAATCTTTATAACCCAACAAGTTCGGAATACTTTTTGCAGATAAATCAATATTAGTCTGCATATTGGTACTTAGAGCTTTTAAGATAGACTGATAGTGACTGACACTATCCAAACTAAGAACTTTTTCAACAACTTTTTGAATGACTTCACGCTGACGCTTCTGACGCCCGTAGTCTCCTTCTGGATCTTGATATCGCATGCGTGAATAAACAAGCGCTTCCTCTCCATTTATTTTCTGTTCTCCAACGCCAATAGAAATGGTGTTAAATTCTTCTTGGTCACTGATAGAAATCGGGGAACCTAGCGTGTTATTGACGGTAATGCCACCTACTGCATCGACTAATTGTTGCAATCCTTGCATGTTGACCATAATATAGCGATCGATATGGATATTCATCATCTGTTGAATCGTTGAAATAGCTAGTTCCGCACCACCACCAGCATAGGCAGCGTTTAACTTCGCTTCTTCAATACGACCATCTTTATGTTGAATTTTAGTCAGGATATCACGTTCCAAACTTAACATCATGGTCTTCTTTGTGTGAGGATTGACGGTCAGCAAAATCATACTGTCACTATTTCCAGCCCACTGATCCGTACGTTCCACATTCCCAGTATCAACTCCCATCAACAGAATGGTCATGGGTTCAGTTGCTTCGATAACCTTGGTTTCTTCCCCAATCTTTTTATAGGTTTTTGATAAGGTTTGTGTACCTTGCTGATAAATGGTATAAGCAAAGACACCCACACCCAAAACTGTCACAGCTAGAAAAGCTAGCACCATTCCAATAATTTTTTTAACCATATTTCTACTAATCTATCAGTTTACCCATCAAGTAAACATCAATAAATTTCCCTTCTTCTATATATGCCCCACGCTCTTGGCGACCTTCAATTACAAAGCCATGCTTTTGATAAAGATGGACTGCAGCTTGATTACGAGTTTGGACAGTCAGTTGGAGACGACGCAGAATGCCACTTGCTTGTGCCCACTCTATCGCTTCTTCTAGCAAAAAACTTCCCAATCCATTATTCCAACATCTTTTTCCAATCACAATGAAGAGATCTCCAATATGGCGAACTCTCTGGCGCTGGTCAGCCGTAATATTTACAATACCAGCAATTTTATCATTCAGTAAGGCCAGTAAAGTGATTTGATTTTCCGAGTGAGCCTGTTTATCCAAAAATAACTCCATCTCAGTATCTGTCATCAAAATACCATCCCTGTCTAGACTGGTAAAGTCTGTTTCTACACTGACACGATTTAAAAATGATACTAAGGCAGCTGCATCTTTAGGCTCTGCTTCTCTAATGAGCAACTCATACTCCATGTTGAAGCTCCTCTAAGAGTTTTTCTGCACGCAAACCCTTGGCTTGGAAGTTTAATCTGCGACCGTCTTCTTCTTTTAGAATTTCCAATTCTAAATAAGTATCTGGCAAGGCATCACCTAAAAGATGTCCCCACTCGATAACAGTTACGCCACCACCAAAGAGAAACTCATCCAAGTCAATAGAATCAGCATCCCCCTCGATACGATAAACATCTAAATGGTAAAGTGGAAGACGACCTTCGTACTCTCTCACGATAGTATAAGTTGGACTCTTAATCATCTGAGAAATCTGTAATCCCTTAGCAAGGCCTTTTGTAAAGGTTGTTTTACCTGCACCCAGCTCTCCAGTTAAGATTAAAACATCATTCTTTTCTAATAAATGGCCCAAACGCTCCCCTAAGGATTGTAGCTCTTCTTCATTTTTTGTGTACATACCTCTATTATACCAAAAAGTTATTCTTTGTCGAGATATTATCTGTGAAGTCCAGATTATGAATTATGAGACTTGGGCTGGTTCTTGTTCTGATTTTAAAATAGGAACAGTAAAAAGAGAACTAATAATATATCTCTCATCAAATGGCTATAAAATGAAACTTCCCAACGAATAACTTTTGGCACCAACAATCCTAGAAAAAACATTCCCAAGGCAATATAAAATGTCATGGATAATATTGACCAAGGATTTTTGAGAACGATTAAAATAGCTAGTCCACTGATAAAACAGACTTGCTTTTTACCCAAAATCTTTTTCAAGGCATATAGATACTTCTGAATCGGTAGAAAGACTAACAAATCAATACCGAATAAGAAAAAGAAACTCGGTAGAAAGACTTCCACAAACTCTTCACCAGTTGCCCCTCCCGTAAGAACATATTCTATGATAATTAAAGCTAAACCTAAAACATTTACCAATAGCAACAGAGTATACAAGAGTTGTTTCTTATCTTCTTTAAAAACTGAATAATATTGATTTTGTTGTCCTTTATAGTAGTTTAGTCCTGCCCCAATACTCGCAAGTAGCAACATACCCACTAAATAATAAAAGCAGTTTTGATTTAACATCAAGGACCAAGTCGATAAACTTAAACAAGAACAGCCACCAAGTCCAAAAACCGTCAGTAATAACAAAACTTGAATTTGCTTTTTCATTCTTTCCATCATTTTCCCTCCCTTACTTGCTCTTATTATATGCTAGAAATCCTCACTTTTGCTAGAATATTTCTCAACTGTCAGTTTTCTACTCTAAAACGCAAAAAAAGTTTGATGCAAGCAACCCTTACATCAAACTTTTTGCTATTTACCCTCAAACCAAAGAGCAATTTCTCGCTTAGCTGACTCTTCTGAATCTGAACCATGTACAACATTTTGGATAACCTCATTTTCTCCAGCAGCTTTTGCAAAATCACCTCGAATAGTTCCTGGTAAAGCTTCTTCTGGACGAGTTGCCCCCATCATGGTCCGCCAAGTTTCGATTACTTTGGGACCAGAGATAACGCCTACAAGAATCGGTCCTGAAGTCATGAATTCACGAATCGGTGGGTAAAAACTCTGACCAACCAAGTCCTGATAGTGCTGGTCAATCAACTCTTCTGAAACCTGTGAACGCAACTCCAATTTTTCGATTGTAAAGCCACGCTGTTCGATGCGTTTCAACACTTCACCTACTAATCCTCTTTTTACACCATCTGGTTTAATGATAAAGAATGTTTGTTCCATACTTGTCTCCTTTGTCAGATTCTTTCTTTTATTTTACCACATTTCATGGAAAAATGGAGAAAGTTTTCAGAAAAGAGAAAGAGAACCCGAAGGTTCTCCATTCTCTTTTATTCTACTGTTTCTTCCACAGTTTCAACGGCAGTATCTACAACTACTTCTGTTGTTTCTTCGTTTCCTTCTTCCTCTACTGGAGGATTAAGGTATTCTTCTTCGTTGATAGCATGTGGTTCAAGGTTACGGTAACGTGCCATACCAGTACCTGCTGGGATAATCTTACCGATGATAACATTTTCCTTAAGTCCAAGGAGATGGTCTTTCTTACCACGGATAGCTGCGTCAGTGAGGACACGAGTTGTTTCCTGGAAGGAAGCCGCTGACAAGAAACTATTTGTTTCAAGTGAGGCTTTGGTAATTCCCATAAGAACTGGGCGACCTGTCGCTGGAACTCCACCTGCGACAAGGACATCTTTATTGGCATCTGTAAAGTCATTGATATCCATGAGGGTACCCATGAGAAGATCTGTGTCACCTGGATCCATGACACGGACTTTACGGATCATTTGACGAACCATTACCTCGATGTGTTTGTCACCGATTTCTACCCCTTGGCTACGGTAAACTTTTTGTACTTCACCAAGAAGGTAAGTTTCAACTGACAAGACATCACGAACTGCAAGGAGACGTTTTGGTTGGATAGAACCTTCTGTAAGAGCAGCACCACGCGCTACTTGGTCTCCAACTTCTACACGCATACGAGCTGTAAATGGAACAACATATTCGCCTTCGCCAGTTTCACCCTTAACAAAGACTTTCTTGGTACGAGTTGAAGCGTCTTCTTCGATAGCAGTAACTTGTCCTTTAACCTCTGTGATAACCGCTTCCCCTTTAGGATTGCGGGCTTCAAAGATTTCTTGGACACGAGGAAGACCCTGAGTGATATCGGTATTTGAGGCAACCCCACCCGTGTGGAAGGTACGCATTGTAAGCTGTGTACCAGGTTCCCCGATAGATTGGGCAGCGATTGTACCAACTGCTTCACCAACTTCAACCGCATCACCAGTCGCCAAGTTGATACCATAACAGTGACGGCAGACACCGTGACGAGTGTTACATGTAAATACAGAGCGGATAGTGACTTCTTCCACACCAGCATTGACAATTTCACGCGCCTTGTCTTCTGTAATCAACTCATTTGGACCAATAATCACTGCACCAGTTTCTGGATGTTTAACAGTTTTCTTAGTGTAACGACCATTGAGACGCTCTTCGAGAGATTCAATCATCTCTTTTCCTTCTGCGATAGAGCGGATCAAGAGACCACGGTCAGTTCCACAGTCGTCCTCACGGATGATAACGTCTTGGGCAACGTCAACCAAACGACGAGTCAAGTAACCTGAGTCGGCTGTCTTAAGGGCCGTATCGGTCATACCTTTACGGGCACCGTGAGTTGAGAAGAACATTTCGAGTACTGACAAACCTTCGCGGAAGTTTGAAAGGATTGGCAATTCCATGATACGTCCGTTCGGAGCAGCCATCAGACCACGCATACCGGCAAGCTGTGAGAAGTTTGAGATGTTACCACGGGCTCCAGAGTCCATCATCATAACGATTGGATTCTTAGGATCTTGGTTGGCAATCAAGCGTTTCTCAAGTTTTTCACGAGCAGCACGCCATTCAGCTGTAACGGCATTGTAACGCTCGTCGTCTGTGATCATACCACGACGGAATTGTTTTGTGATTTGTTCTACACGTTTGTGTGATTCTTCAATGATTTCAGCCTTGTCATCAACGACTGGGATATCGGCAATCCCCACTGTCAATCCTGCAAGAGTTGAGTGGTGGTAACCAAGGTTCTTCATACGGTCAAGTAGGGCAGAAGTTTCTGTCGTACGGAAACGTTTGAAGATTTCAGCGATGATATTTCCAAGGTTTTTCTTCTTGAATGGAGGGTTGAGTTCAAGTTTGCTGATTGCTTCCTTGATATCTCCACCAAGTGGCAAGAAGTATTTAGCTGGAACGCCTTCTATCAAGTTGGCATTGTTTGGTTCTTGCAAGTATGGTAGACCCTCTGGCATGATGTCATTGAAGAGGATTTTACCAACTGTTGTAAGCAAGACCTTGTGTTTTTGCTCTTCTGTCCATGGTTTGTTGAGACTGTCAGTTGCAATACCTACACGTGAATGAAGGTGAACATAACCATTACGGTAAGCCATAACAGCTTCGTCACGGTCTTTGAAGACCATTCCTTCACCTTCACGACCAGCTTCTTCCATAGTCAAGTAGTAGTTACCCAAAACCATATCCTGTGATGGAGTAACAACTGGTTTACCATCTTTCGGGTTCAAGATGTGCTCAGCAGCGAGCATGAGGATACGCGCTTCTGCTTGGGCTTCTTCTGAAAGTGGTACGTGGATGGCCATTTGGTCCCCGTCAAAGTCGGCATTGTAGGCTTCACAGACAAGTGGGTGCAAGCGAAGGGCCTTACCATCAATCAAGACTGGCTCGAAGGCTTGGATACCCAAACGGTGAAGGGTCGGTGCGCGGTTAAGAAGTACTGGGTGTTCTTTGATCACTTCTTCAAGAATATCCCAGATACGCTCATCTCCGCGTTCCACCAAGCGTTTAGCTGCTTTGACGTTTTGCACGATATCACGCGCAACGATTTCACGCATGACAAATGGTTTAAAGAGCTCGATCGCCATTTCACGTGGTACACCACATTGGTACATCTTAAGAGTTGGACCAACGGCGATAACAGAACGTCCTGAGAAGTCAACACGTTTACCGAGCAAGTTTTGACGGAAGCGTCCTTGTTTACCTTTAAGCATGTGGCTCAATGATTTCAGTGGACGGCTACCTGGTCCTGTGATTGGACGACCACGACGACCATTGTCAATCAAAGCGTCAACCGCTTCTTGAAGCATACGCTTCTCATTTTGAACGATAATACCTGGTGCATTCAACTCAAGCAAACGAGCCAAACGGTTGTTACGGTTGATAACACGGCGGTAAAGGTCATTCAAGTCAGATGAGGCAAAACGGCCACCATCCAACTGCAACATTGGACGAAGATCTGGTGGAATAACCGGAAGGATGTTGAGAATCATCCATTCAGGTTTGTTTCCAGACTTGTAAAAGGCATCCAAAACATCCAAACGACGGATGGCTTTAACACGTTTTTGTCCAGTAGCTGTTTTCAACTCTTCTTTGAGTTCAGCAATTTCTTTTTCAAGATCTACTTGTTTCAAGAGGTCTTGGATAGCTTCGGCACCCATCTTGGCAACGAATGATCCATAACCATACTCACGCAAGCGCTCACGGTATTCGCGCTCTGTCATGATAGACTTGTGCTCAAGTGGTGTATCCTTAGGATCAATCACCACATAAGCCGCAAAGTAGATAACTTCCTCGAGGGCACGAGGGCTCATATCAAGGGTCAAGCCCATACGGCTTGGAATCCCCTTGAAGTACCAGATGTGAGATACAGGAGCTTTCAATTCGATATGTCCCATACGCTCACGACGAACTTTCGTACGCGTTACTTCAACCCCGCAGCGGTCACAAACAATCCCTCTGTAACGAATGCGTTTGTACTTACCACAAGCACATTCCCAGTCTTTTGTAGGACCAAAGATAACTTCATCAAAGAGTCCTTCACGTTCTGGTTTCAAGGTACGGTAATTGATTGTTTCAGGTTTTTTGACTTCTCCATAAGACCATGAACGGACTTTGCTTGGAGAAGCTAGGGTGATTTGCATACTTTTAAAACGATTTACATCAACCACTATTTCTTCCCTTTCTATTCTAAGTGAACTGCTTATTCTTGTTCAGCAGCTTCTTCTGTTGCTTCCGCTTTTGTTGCTTTCTCAGCTTCTTCAGCTTCAAAGGCTGCTTTAGCCTCTTGGGCTGCTTTTTCGCGGGCTTTTTCAAGGTCATCTACGTGGATGACATCTTCGTCCATTCCTTCATCCAAGTCGCGAAGTTCCACTTCTTGGTCATCTTCGTCAAGGACACGCATGTCAAGACCAAGAGATTGCAATTCTTTGACAAGAACTCGGAAGGATTCTGGAACACCTGGTTTTGGAATTGGTTTTCCTTTTGTAATGGCTTCATATGCTTTCAAACGTCCGTTGATATCGTCAGACTTGTAAGTCAAGATTTCTTGAAGGACATTTGATGCACCGTAGGCTTCAAGAGCCCAAACCTCCATCTCACCAAAACGTTGTCCACCAAACTGAGCTTTACCTCCGAGTGGTTGTTGGGTAACAGTTGAGTAAGGTCCGACTGAACGAGCGTGCAATTTATCGTCAACCATGTGGTGGAGTTTGATCATGTACATGACACCAACTGACACACGGTTATCAAATGGCTCACCAGTACGTCCATCGTAAAGGATTGTCTTGGCATCGCTATCCATACCTGCCTCTTTAACGGTTGACCAAAGATCTTCAGAACTTGCTCCGTCAAAGACTGGTGTCGCGATGTGGATACCAAGAGTACGAGCCGCCATACCAAGGTGAAGTTCCATAACCTGTCCGATATTCATACGTGATGGCACCCCAAGTGGGTTCAACATGATATCGACTGGAGTTCCGTCTGGAAGATAAGGCATATCTTCTACAGGAACGATACGAGAGACAACCCCTTTGTTTCCGTGACGTCCGGCCATCTTATCTCCGACCTTGATCTTACGTTTTTGAGCGATGTAGACACGAACCAGCATGTTGACACCTGATTGCAACTCATCTCCATTTGCACGTGTAAAAATCTTAACATCACGAACGACACCATCGGCACCGTGTGGTACACGAAGAGAAGTATCACGTACTTCACGAGATTTGTCTCCGAAGATAGCGTGCAAGAGGCGTTCTTCAGCTGAAAGGTCTTTCTCACCCTTAGGTGTTACTTTACCTACAAGGATATCGCCTTCTTTAACCTCAGCACCGATACGGATAATCCCCATTTCGTCAAGGTCTTTAAGGGCATCTTCACCAACGTTTGGAATTTCACGAGTAATTTCTTCAGGCCCAAGCTTTGTATCACGCGTTTCTGATTCATATTCTTCAAGGTGAACAGATGTATAAACATCGTCTTTCACCAAGCGTTCGCTCATGATAACGGCATCCTCGAAGTTGTAACCTTCCCAAGTCATGTAGGCAACGATTGGGTTTTGTCCAAGCGCCATTTCTCCATTTTCCATAGAAGGTCCGTCAGCAATGAAGTCGCCTTTTTCAACAACATCGCCAACTTTTACGAGAGTACGTTGGTTGTAAGCAGTACCTGAGTTTGAACGACGGAATTTTTGGATGTGGTAAACGTCCAATGAACCATCTTCACGACGAACTTCTACCTTGTCAGCATCTGCGTAAGTAACTTTACCATCATACTGAGCAATCACAGCGGCTCCAGAGTCGTGGGCTGCTTGGTATTCCATACCAGTACCAACGTAAGGTGCCTGAGGATTGATCAATGGCACAGCCTGACGTTGCATGTTGGCTCCCATGAGGGCACGGTTGGAGTCATCGTTTTCCAAGAAAGGAATACATGCTGTCGCAACGGCAACTACCTGTTTTGGTGAAACGTCCATGTAGTCAACAATATTCGCTGGATACTCTTGGTTGACCCCTTGGTGACGTCCCATAACAACTTTCTCAGCAAAAGTTCCATCTTCGTTAAGACGAGAGTTAGCCTGCGCTACAGTGAATTCATCTTCTTCATCGGCTGTCAACCAAACGATTTCATTCGTAACAACACCTGTTTCACGGTCAACCTTACGGTATGGTGTTTGAACAAAACCATATTTGTTCAAGTGTCCGTATGATGACAAGTTGTTAATCAAACCGATGTTAGGTCCTTCAGGTGTCTCGATTGGACACATACGACCGTAGTGAGTGTAATGCACGTCACGTACTTCATATCCAGCACGGTCACGTGTCAAACCACCAGGTCCTAAGGCTGACAAACGACGTTTGTGAGACAACTCAGAAAGCGGATTGTGTTGGTCCATGAACTGTGACAACTGTGAAGAACCAAAGAATTCTTTAACTGCTGCTGTTACAGGACGGATATTGATAATTTGTTGTGGTGTCAAGACTTCGTTGTCTTGAACAGACATACGTTCACGGACATTACGTTCCATACGAGAAAGTCCAAGACGTACTTGGTTAGCAAGCAATTCCCCAACCGCACGGATACGACGGTTACCAAGGTGGTCGATATCATCAACACGACCTAGTCCTTCAGCCAAGTTGAGGAAGTAGCTCATTTCAGCAAGGATATCTGCAGGAGTGACGATACGAACCTTGTCATCTGGGTTAGCATTACCAATGATCGTTACAACACGATCTGGATCCGTTGGTGCAACAACTTTGAATTTTTGAAGAACAACTGGCTCAGTCACAACAGCTGCATCATTTGGAATGTAAACAATCTTGTTCAAATCACCATCCAAATGGCTTTCGATGCTTTCAATCACACTACGAGTCATGATTGTCCCAGCTTCTACCAAGATTTCACCTGTTTCAGGGTCTACCAATGGTTCAGCAATTGTTTGGTTAAGCAAGCGTGTTTTAACATTGAGTTTTTTATTGATCTTGTAGCGACCAACTGCTGCCAAGTCATAGCGACGTGGATCAAAGAAACGAGCTACAAGCAAGCTACGTGAGCTTTCAGCAGTCTTAGGTTCACCTGGACGAAGGCGTTCGTAAATTTCCTTCAAGGCTTCGTCTGTACGAGAGTCCATTGGATTCTTGTGGATATCTTTTTCAACAGTGTTGCGAACCAATTCGCTATCACCAAAGATATCAAAGATTTCATCATCACCTGAGAAACCAAGAGCACGAACCAAGGTTGTAAATGGAATCTTACGCGTACGGTCGATACGAGTGTAGGCAATATCTTTTGAGTCGCTTTCAAGTTCCAACCAAGCTCCACGGTTAGGGATAACAGTTGAACCGTAACCCACTTTACCATTTTTATCAACTTTGTCGTTGAAGTAAACACCTGGTGAGCGGACCAACTGAGATACGATAATACGTTCACCACCATTGATGATGAAAGTACCCATTTCTGTCATGATTGGGAAATCACCAAAGAAAACTTCTTGAGTTTTGATTTCGCCTGTTTCTTTATTGATCAAGCGGAAAGTTACAAAAATTGGTGCTGAGTAGCTAGCATCGTGGATACGAGCTTCTTCTAGCGTGTATTTTGGTTCCTTGATTTCATATCCAACAAATTCCAACTCCATCGTGTCTGTGAAGTTTGAAATTGGCAATACATCTTCAAATACTTCCTTAAGACCGTGGTCTAGGAAAGCTTTGAATGAATCAGTTTGAATTTCAATCAAATTTGGTAAGTCAAGAACTTCTTTGATTCTTGAAAAACTACGACGGGTACGATGTTTCCCGTATTGAACGTCATGTCCTGCCAAGATGATTCTCCTTTGTAAATAAGTTCCAAGCCTTGTCAATCAGGCTTTTCTAATCGTCATATGGTTTTAAAAACCCCTATCACCGTGTCCTTTGGGCGAATTTTCAGAATCTTTAAGTCTTTGTTACAAATGCTCAAAATCATGAAAAAAAGCACAAAAAGAGCAGCTAAATCTGACTTTTTCAGAAGATTTAACTGCTGTGAGCCTTGTCTGGACAATATTTCAGACAAAACCTACGACAAATGATTACTCATATTATACCCTATTTAGCTAGATTTTTCAAGGGAATCTGTAGATTTTTGGTAAATTTTTTCCTATAAAAAATTGAATTCAACTATTACTTTGCAAATTTCATTTTCAGTTTAATAGTCCAATAAAAATATAGCAAATTCAGATTCTCCTATTTTATCCTAGGCTGTTTTTCTTGACTTTACTAGGTTTTTCTTTTAATATATATGTATAAATATATAGGGAGGTTTATTATGGATATTTTGCTTTCTGAAACAGAACAGAATTTGCTAGTGTTACTGGAAGAATTAATCAAGCACCATGATTGGATAGAACTTCCAGTCTTGGCTGAGAATCTGAATTTTTCAATAGAAGAATTGCAAGAACACCTTTCTAGGCTCGAGCAATTATTCCCAAACCTCCTTATTCGATCAACAAAAGAAGGCATTCAGTTGCAGTTTGACTTTCAAAACACCTTGGATCCTCGGATTGCAATCTTTGAACAATCTACAACCTACTCTTTTTTGCACCGTCTATTTTTTAAAGAGGGACAAGGACTTGAGCAACTGTGTCAGGCACTTTCGACTAATCCAGAGCAGATTGAGGAAATCATCCAGTATCTAAATACTAAACTCCCACAACATTATGACATCAAAGTCCAACTTTCTCCTTTAGGCATGGAGGGAGCAGAAGAAGACATTCGCGCCTTTTATCTGGACTACTTTATCCAAAGTTACACCTTTCTTGATTGGCCCTTCCCTTTTATTTCTGAAGAGGCACTCACTCAGCTGATTCAGCTATTTTTAAAGGCCCAACAAGTTTCACCCAACCTCAGTAGCTTACGGCAAATCAAATATACCCTGGCTATCAATCTAGAGCGATTCAATAAGGGACGTTTCATTGAAAATCCTAGTCCGCTCTTAACCAGTCATTACAGTTCCCTCATACAAATTCCCCAGTTTGAACAAGATATCAAAAAACTGGCTAAAAAACTCGATTTTGAAGCTACAAAGGAGACACTGGAACAGCTATTTTCAAACCCAATCAAATCTCATCAAATTACAAACAAGCCTAGTAATGGAGCTTTAGGAGACATTCATCAGATTCAAAAATCTTATCGTTTATTGAGTCAAATCTTAGAAGAGTTAGCTAAAGAATTTCATCTGCAGATTGAAAATCGCGAGGAATTGATTTGGCTCCTCCACTATACTGCCCAATCTGATTTCTTCCATCTACTCAGTGACCAGTCTCTTGACAAACAGAGATTCCTGATTTTAAGCAATTATCAAGCAGAATTTCCAAAACTATTTGAAGTAAGTCAACACAAATTCCAATCTTACCTTACTGAAATGGGACTCGAAAGTCACTCCATTAAGCTACAAGAACTTGTCTACACCTTTTCGATTCAAGGGCGACGTATTTTAGTCCAATTACTTCAAAAACTTCCCAAAATACGTGTTTTAGTCATTGGTCATCTGGATAGCCATCATGCACAAAACCTTATCGACACCCTAACTCACTACGGCAATAATCTCTATCTATTTGATTCTTGGGAAGAATCTGCTATTTCTTTCTCAAGTCTCAATCAAATCCCTCACGATATTGTGATCACTACCTTTCCTGTTTCCAATTGTCCGAAACCCATTATTTGTAGTCGGAATCTTTCTACTGCAGAACTATTTCACCACCTCCACCTGCTGGCTTCTCAAATTCATAAAGAAAGACTGGCTGAATCGTAACAAAATTTGTTACGATTTTTTCTTTTAGTTCAATTTTAGGAAAACGCTTGCATCTTATTTTACTAAGTGCTATACTGATAAAGAAATTCATTTATAGGAGAATAATTATGAAAAGAACAACTTCTCAAACTGAGAAAAAAATGGTCTACAGCATCCGTTCCCTCAAGAATGGAACTGGTTCTGTCCTTATCGGCGCAAGCTTTGTCCTACTTGCCATGGCTACACCAACTATCTCAGCCAACGAAAATACACCAACCACTAATGCAAGTAATAGTGAAACTACTACTGCCCTTGTCCAACCTCTTACTGATACAACAGCCAGCACTGGTAAGCAAGAAAGTGATCTTTCTGTACCTAAAAATGCAAACGCTTCCCTAGAGAAAAAAGAAGAAAAACCTGCAACAGAGACATTTAGTCCTGCTGCAAGTCCAGCTGATTCAGCACCACAAACTGGACAAGATCGTTCAAGTGAGCCAACGACTTCTACTAGTCCAGTAACGACTGAAACTAAAGCGGAAGAGCCAATCGAAGACAACTACTTCCGTATCCACGTCAAAAAACTTCCTGAAGAAAACAAGGATGCTCAAGGACTATGGACTTGGGACGATGTTGAAAAACCTTCTGAAAACTGGCCTAACGGTGCCTTGTCCTTTAAAGACGCCAAAAAAGATGACTACGGCTACTACCTAGATGTCAAATTAAAGGGAGAGCAAGCCAAGAAAATTAGCTTCCTTATCAATAATGCAGCTGGAAAAAATCTAACTGGCGATAAATCGGCCGAAAAACTAGTTCCAAAAATGAACGAGGCTTGGTTGGACCAAGATTACAAGGTTTTCTCTTACGAACCACAACCTGCAGGGACTGTTCGCGTCAACTACTACCGTACAGATGGCAACTATGATAAGAAATCTCTTTGGTACTGGGGAGATGTGAAAAATCCAAGTAGCGCTCAATGGCCTGACGGAACAGACTTTACAGCTACAGGAAAATACGGTCGCTATATTGACATTCCTCTTAAGGATGCCGCAAAAGAATTCGGCTTTTTATTACTAGATGAGAGCAAACAAGGAGACGACGTGAAAATCCGTAAAGAAGATTATAAGTTCACAGATTTGAAAAACCATAGCCAAATTTTCCTAAAAGACGATGATGAATCGATTTACACAAATCCATACTATGTCCATGATATCCGTATGACAGGGGCTCAGCACGTAGGCACTTCTAGCATTGAGAGTAGTTTTTCAACACTGGTCGGTGCCAAAAAAGAAGATATTCTCAAGCACTCCAATATCACTAATCACCTAGGAAACAAGGTAACTATCACCGATGTCGCAATCGATGAAGCTGGCAAGAAAGTGACTTACAGCGGAGATTTCTCGGACACAAAACATCCCTATACTGTTAGCTACAATTCCGACCAATTCACTACCAAAACAAGCTGGCGACTTAAAGATGAGACATACAGTTATGATGGCAAACTTGGAGCTGACCTAAAAGAAGAAGGAAAACAAGTTGATTTAACCCTTTGGTCACCAAGTGCTGATAAGGTTTCTGTTGTTGTCTACGACAAGAATGACCCTGAAAAAGTGGTTGGAACTGTCGCTCTTGAAAAAGGGGAAAGAGGAACTTGGAAACAAACTCTAGATGGCACAAACAAACTAGGCATCACGGATTTCACTGGCTACTATTATCAATACCAAATCGAGCGTCAAGGTAAAACTGTTCTTGCACTCGATCCTTACGCTAAATCCCTCGCTGCTTGGAATAGTGACGATGCCAAGATTGACGATGCCCATAAAGTGGCTAAAGCCGCCTTTGTAAATCCAGCTAAACTAGGACCTCAAGACTTGACTTATGGTAAGATTCACAATTTCAAGACTCGTGAAGATGCCGTTATCTACGAAGCTCATGTGCGCGACTTCACTTCAGATCCTGCCATTGCAAAAGACTTGACCAAACCATTTGGTACCTTTGAAGCCTTCATTGAAAAACTAGACTACCTCAAAGACTTGGGTGTAACCCACATCCAGCTCCTTCCAGTCTTGTCTTACTACTTTGTCAATGAATTGAAAAATCATGAACGCTTGTCTGACTATGCTTCAAGCAACAGCAATTACAACTGGGGATATGACCCTCAAAATTACTTCTCCTTGACTGGTATGTACTCAAGCGATCCTAAGAATCCAGAAAAACGAATCGCAGAATTCAAAAACCTCATCAATGAAATCCACAAACGTGGCATGGGAGCTATCCTGGACGTAGTTTACAACCATACAGCCAAAGTCGATATCTTTGAAGATTTAGAACCAAACTACTACCACTTTATGGATGCTGATGGTACACCTCGCACTAGCTTTGGTGGTGGACGTTTGGGAACAACCCATCATATGACCAAACGACTCCTAGTTGACTCTATCAAATATCTAGTTGATACCTACAAAGTGGATGGATTCCGCTTCGATATGATGGGAGACCATGATGCAGCTTCTATCGAAGAAGCTTACAAGGCCGCACGCGCCCTCAATCCAAACCTAATCATGCTTGGTGAAGGTTGGAGAACCTATGCTGGTGATGAGAACATGCCTACTAAAGCTGCTGATCAAGATTGGATGAAACATACCGATACTGTCGCTGTCTTTTCAGATGACATCCGTAACAACCTCAAATCTGGTTATCCAAACGAAGGTCAACCTGCCTTTATCACAGGTGGCAAGCGTGATATCAACACTATCTTCAAAAATCTCATTGCTCAACCAACCAACTTTGAAGCAGACAGTCCTGGAGATGTCATCCAATACATCGCAGCACATGATAACTTGACCCTCTTTGACATCATCGCTCAGTCTATTAAAAAAGACCCCAGCAAGGCTGAAAACTATACTGAAATCCACCGTCGTTTGCGACTTGGAAACCTCATGGTCTTGACAGCTCAAGGAACTCCATTTATCCACTCTGGTCAGGAATACGGACGTACTAAACAATTCCGTGACCCAGCCTACAAGACTCCCGTCGCAGAAAACAAGGTTCCAAACAAATCTCACTTATTGCGTGATAAGAACGGCAATCCATTTGACTATCCTTACTTCATCCATGACTCTTACGATTCTAGCGATGCTGTCAACAAATTTGACTGGACTAAAGCTACAGATAGAAAAGCATATCCTGAAAATGTCAAGAGTCGTGACTATATGAAAGGGTTGATTGCCCTTCGTCAATCTACAGATGCCTTCCGACTTAAGAGTCTTAAAGATATCAAGGACCGTGTCCACCTCATCACTGTCCCAGGCCAAAATGGTGTAGAAAAAGAGGACGTAGTGATTGGCTACCAAATCACTGCTCCAAACGGAGATATCTACGCAGTCTTTGTCAATGCGGACGAAAAAGCTCGCGAATTTAATTTTGGAACTGCCTTTGCACATCTAAGAAATGCTGAAGTTTTGGCAGATGAAAACCAAGCAGGACCAGTTGGAATTGCCAACCCGAAAGGACTTGAATGGACTGAAAAAGGCTTGAAATTGAATGCCCTTACAGCTACTGTTCTTCGAGTCTCTCAAAGCCGTCCAGCTATGGAAGATAAACCAAAATCTGACCTTCCGAATTCTAGACAAGAACAAGAACAAGGTCAAGAGCACAGTACAAGTAATATTCCAAACCGAGTAGTCAAACCGGAACATCAAGATCCAGCTCCACAAACTAAACCTGATTCTGCAAAACCAGATGAAAAAGTAGCTGATGCAGAAGATAAACCTAGCCAAGCTACAACTGATTCACAAGCTGAACAACCAGCACAAGAAGCACAAGCATCATCTGTAAAAGAGGCGGTTCAAAACGAATCAGTAGAAAACTCTAGCAAGGATAATACTCCTGCACCCCTAGCTAAACAAGCTGAACTTCCAAATACAGGAACCAAAAACGATCACAAACTCCTGTTTGCAGGAATCAGCATTCTTGCCCTTCTAGGTCTCGGGTTCTTACTGAAAAACAAAAAAGAGAACTAAACTAGCCCTCCTATAGAACAATCCCCCAAGCCTTAACGCTCGGGGGATTGATTTTTAGTCTGCTAAGCCTATCTATCAAATCATATATTCTACACTATAGGTCGCATCCGAAAGTATTCGTGCCAAAAATTGCTTGGTTCGTTCTTCTTTTGGACGACTGAAGAAATCATGGGCATTATTTTCTTCAACAATTTTCCCGCCATCCATAAAAATGACATGATTAGCTACATCTCTAGCAAATCCCATCTCATGCGTCACTACTACCATAGTAACTCCTTCTTTAGCTAACTGTTTTAAAACATCCAAAACATCCCCTACCAACTCTGGATCCAAGGCCGATGTTGGCTCATCCAACAAAATGACCTCTGGTTTCACAGCGATAGCACGCGCAATGCCGATTCGTTGTTGCTGACCTCCAGAAAGCTGAGAGGGATAGTAATCCTTATAAGCTAGTAAACCAACTTTTTCTAAGGCAGCTTCCGCACGCTTGGTTGCTTCTTCCTTAGGAATTTTCCGAGCAATCACCAAGCCCTCTAAAATATTTTCCAAGGCCGTTTTATTAGCAAATAAATTATAATGTTGGAAAACAAAAGCGGTCTTTTGGCGAATTTCTAAAATGTCTTTTTTAGTCAATTTGCCAAGGTCGTAGTCTTTGCCAGCAAGCTTCAAAGAACCACTATCAGCCTTTTCTAAATGATTGAGACATCTGAGAAAAGTCGTTTTACCTGATCCAGATGGCCCCAAGATTACAACCACATCCCCTTGGTTGACCTTGAGATTAACATCTTCTAAGACTTGTCTGTCTCCAAATTTTTTTGCAACATGTTCTACTTGTAACATTGTATCCTCCTATGCTAAACCTGCAGTGGACGCTACTTGTCTCTGTTCTCTTCGAATATAGCGTTTCTCTAAGAGTGAAAAGCCCCATTGAATCAATCCGCAAATAAGAATGTACTGTAAAAAGATAACAAAGTATGATTCAAAATACTGATAACCATAAGACGCTTCAACACGGGCAATAGCTGTAATATCCTTAATGGTCATAACAAAGACCAAAGAGGTCCCTTTTACAATATTTATGACTAAATTAGCCAAATTGGGCAGGGCTGAACGCAAGGCCTGTGGAAAAACAATCCTCACATAGGCTTGTCTAGTGCTTAAACCAATCGCTTGTGCAGCTTCTAATTGTCCCTTATCCACAGTCAAAATAGCCGAACGTAAGATTTCTGATAAACTACCTGTTGTCATCAAACTATAGATAATAAAAGCATAATAGATCGGATTGAGTTTAAAGATATCAACATCACTTCCTATGCTTTTGAGAAATTGATTGAGCAAACTCGGAAACAAACTATAAAAGAAAAGAATCAGTAAAATTGGAGGTGTCGCTCTTATAAAAGCTAGATACACGAGGGAGAATGTTCGAACACCTTTCACTTTATATATTTGACCCAGCGCTAAAAACAAGGCTGGTACAAAACTTAAGACCATGGCAATAATCATGATGATCAAGGCAGTCGGTACCCCTTTTAAGGTCTCTAAAAAGGTTTTTGCAATATAGTCTAAATCCATATCCTATCTCCCTTTCGTTTCCAAAGATTTTTCCAACAAGCGACTCAAGAAGGAAACAGCCAAGGCCACACCCCAATAAAGAATGGCAACCGCTGTATAGGTTTCAAGAGAGTAATTCCCCAAATTGCGACTAATTAAGAGATTGCCAGCCCCCATGACATCTACAAAACCAATCGTATAAGCTAGGGCAGCGTCTCGCATCAAATTTAGAATAGCGGTCGTCATATTTGGAAGGGCCACTTGAAAAGCCTGAGGAAAAATGATTCTCCAGAATGTCTGACTAGGTGTCAGACCAATACTGACTCCAGCTTCCATCTGACCTTTTGGAATTGCCTGATAGGAGGCCTTAAACACTTCTGCAATGATAGCCGCAAACAGCAAGACCATAGTAAATAATACGAAGACCGTTTTAGACCAGTTGTTGATATCTAAATTCAACCACCATTTTAAAAATTCAGGTAAACCATAAAAGACTAAAAATAGTAAAACAATCGGGGGAGTACATCGAAGAGTGAAAATATAGACCTTGGAAAGACCTGCAAAAGTCTTGTCTTCTCCCACTTGTGCCCAAGCCAGTAAGCCACCGAAAAGGGAACCAAGGATTGTAGTAAAAAAGAGAATGGACAAGGTCATAGGAAGAGCCTGCCATAAGGTAGGTAAAAATTTGAACACTCTTGAAAAATCATATGAAACCATGTAAACCTCTTTCTAACATGCCTGATTGTTATCTAATCTTTATCAACATAACTAAAGACATCTTCTTTAAAGTATTTTTGAGAAAGTTTAGCTAGAGTACCGTCTTCTTTTAATTCTTTAATCGCTTTTTCATATTCTTTAGCAAACTTCTCGCCCTTTTCATCACGGTGAATCAATGGATAGGTTGGGATTCCTTTATATGGGAACCAGCTAAGTTTATCCGCATATTGGTGGTAAGAACCATCCTCTGCTGTCACTGCTTTTTCAAAAGACAGCTTAATATCAAAGAAAGCATCATAACGTCCTTCTAAAACCCAAGCATAAGCATCTGCCACTTTGAAAGATTCAGCAGCTGTCAACTCAATTGGTGTATCCTTATGCTTCTCGTTATAACTATTGATGACATTCCACTGGGCATTTTGAGGAGAGATTGGTACTAATTTTCCTTTATTTTTAGCAAAATCATCAATATTCTTATATTTGCCTTCATCTTCTTTTCTAACAGTAAAACCAATAATGCTAGCACCTACTGGCTCAGATGGAATGATGAATTTTTTAGCCCTTTCATCTGTATACCAAGCACCTTTTGTCCCAATATCGTACTTGCCAGACTCAAGCCCAATCAAGAGATCATCATCACTAGTTCCTGTATACTCAAATTTATAATCTGCTAATTTCTCATCAACCGCCTTTAAAACAGCAACTTCATAACCATCTGATTCCCCTTTTTCGTCAATAAAATCATAAGGGACATAGTTTTGGGTATGGGCAACCTTTAAAGTTGTTACTTGTCCAGATGAAGCTGCATCTGCACCTTTAGCAGATGCTCCTGTCAAAGTTCTACCAATAATTGTTGCTCCAAGCACTGTCGCAACCGCAACTCCACCAATAATCCATGTTTTCTTACTCATATTCTTCTCCTTTATTTAGCTACTGCTTCTCTCACCCACTGGATACGTTCCACTGCAATATCGCTCGGAATGGTACAATCTGCTCCAAGTATGAGGCCATCTTTACCTGTTTCTTCTATCAAGCGTTTGGTTTCAGCTTGAATTTCTTCCTTACTGCCTCGATAGAGAAGTCCCTCTTTTCCATTTTCAAATCCTCCCAAAACAGTACGACCCTTGAAAATCTCACGACCTTCTTTTAGGCTGATACCTTCTGGTCCAACTGCCCAATTAAAAACATGAGCTGGATAGTCGGCAAAGATATGAATATCGTTTCGGGCTCCTTCATAGCCACAGATATGAAGGATATTTACCCCACCAACCGACTTAGCTGCATTTAAAACAGTCAGTTCACTCGGCGCAATAATCTCCTGATAGTCTTCAACAGAAACACGCGCATCCTGAATACTTTGCACACTGAGATAAATACCGTCTGCTCCTGCATCTTTAATAATAGCTTGACTCAAACTAGCGATATCTTGCGCAATCACATCAAGTACTTTTTTCAATTTCTGAGAATCTTGAACTAAGAAATCTGCAATGAGATCATCTCCACCAGACACTTCTCCAAGTAACCATTTGAGGTAGGTAACAGGCGCAAAAATATTGTAAATAGCAACAATATCTTCCGTAAACTCCTGCTTAATCTTCTTCACCAATTCTACTTGCTCTCTAATCCACGGATGATCTTGACCCAGAGGTTCAATCTCCGACAGCTCTTGGAGTGACTTTCCTTTACCGATAACTGGATTTGGATAAGCAAAATAGCCATCACTCATCAACTTGATAAAGTCGGGATTTAGTTCATGGATAAATTGTTTGTGACCTTGTATGTTCTTTTCAATAATCACAGGATTGGAAAATCCCTTTAACCATTCCTCTTCTGATGTAAAGTGGTGCCAAAAACCAACAGGCACACGATCGACTGCTTCTCCTCTAAATGCTTTTAAAACCCATTCTCTTTTTTCTGACATCTCTATTCTCCATTTCTTTCTTTTTCGACTAATAAAACACTGGCAATATCATTGGTTTGAATAAAGGGAAGACTTCCCTTCTGAAAATCCTGAATTCCATGACATCTTGGCCCTTCCTTACAATTCAGCCCCCTGCTAAGACTGATCGCAAGTAAGATGACAAAGCCGAGGACCATCCCTGCCAATAGCAACTTTTTTCTTTTCATAAGGCCCTCCTATTATAAAACAGCAGCCTGACGAATCCAGTCCAATCTTTCTAATTCAAAGTCATCTGGAACCGTGCAATCCGCTCCAAGAAGGACTCCTCTAGTCCCAGCTTCAGCCAACAAGCGTTTGGTTTCCTCTTGTAGTGCATCCTTTCTACCTCCATAAAGCAGGCTCTGCTTCCCATTTTCAAAACCACCCAAGACCGCTTTGCCATGAAATAGCTCCTGACCTTGAGGTAAACTGACTGCTTCATGGTGGGTTGCCCAATTGAAAACCTGGGCTGGATAATCTTTGAAAATAGTCACATTGTTACTGGCACCTTGGAAACCGCAGATATGCAGGATATTTATCCCACCTGCCTGATTGGCAGCTTCTAAAACCTTTACGTTGCTTGGCTCAATATAGGTCTGATACAATTCTGCTGTAATGCGTTCATCCTGAATTTCTTGTGTACTGAGGTAAATCCCATCTGCTCCACCATCCTGAATGATTGCCTTGGTTAGGATAGCGATATCCTCAGCTATCACATCTAAAATCTCCCTGAATAGCTCTGGATTTTCAAGTAATAGATCAGCAACCTCCTTATCACCTCTAGAAGTCTCTGTACGAAACCACCGTTTCAGGTAGGAAATTGGAGAAAAGATATTGTAGAATGAAGCAATCTCCTCAGTGAAGGTTGCTCGAATGGCTTGTACTACTTCTACTTGTTGCTGAATCCAAGGATGGTTTTCACCAATCGACTCAATAGAAGCCAGCTCCTGAATACTTGTAACAAAAGGACTATAGACATTACTCGGATAAATGAAAAATCCGTCACTCATCATTTTGACAAAATCAGGATGAATTCTTTCAACGTACTTCCGATGTCCCTCTACACTTTTTTGAAAGATACGTGGGTTATTTAAACCTTGCCCTTTTTCCTCCAGTGTTACAAAATGAAACCAAAAGCCTACAGGAACTCGTTCCACCTCTTCTCCTCGGATGGCTTTAAAAACTAGCTCTCTTTTACTTGTCATATTTTTCTCCTTCCATTTTGATTGAAACCATCTTACCACTCCTTTTTACCTTTTCCCAATATATATTGACTATCGACTTGATTGATATTGTTTATATCAATAACGAAAAAAATCTCTGGAAAGCTTGATTTTACTAGCTTTTCAGAGATTCTTTTCTGTTTATTGCTTTTTTAAAATAGTTGTTATATAGATTTTTTATCAACTTGATTAGGATTTTTTATTAAGCCTCTTTCATGGCAAAGTAAGCCCGGACTTTGGGTGCGACTTGAGTTCCAAAAAGTTCGATGGCTCTCAGGACTTGTTCATGCGGCATGGAACCAAGAGGTAAGTGCAACATAAAGCGATCCAAACCTAAATCCTCAATCATGCGAATCAATTTTTCTGCTACCTGATCAGGATTACCCACAAACATGGCTCCATTTGGTCCAACCTGCTCAAGGTATTGTTCATAACGCAATTCTTGCCAATGAGGACGGTCTTTGGAAATAGCATCCACTACTTGCTTGGTCGGATGGAAATAATCTTTTACCGCCTGCTCGCCATCCTCAGCAATCCAACCCCAAGAATGGGCTCCGACCTTTAGCTCATGACTTGCATGGCCCGCTTCACTCCCAATCTCACGATAAGCCTGAATCAATTTTTTAAAATAACGCGGATTGCCACCAATAATAGCATAGACAATCGGTAAGCCTGCCTGAGCAATCTTCACTGTTGATTCGACATGACCACCTGTCGCTATCCACAAGGGCAATTTGTCCTGAACTGGACGAGGATAAACTTCTTTGCCAGAAATTGTTTGGATCAATCGACCTTTCCAGTCTAGCTTGGTCTTTTCATTGACTAACTGAAGCAAGTCTAATTTCTCATCAAAGAGAACTTCGTAGTCTTTCAAGTCATAGCCAAACAAGGGAAATGACTCCGTAAAAGAGCCTCTCCCAGCCATAATCTCTGCTCGTCCATTTGACAAAGCATCGATAGTGGCATACTGTTGGAACAACCGAATGGGGTCCATACTCGAGAGAATGCTGACTGCACTGGTCAAACGGATTTTCTTGGTATTGACTGCCCCAGCTGCCAAAATAATCTCTGGGGCTGATACTGCAAAATCCTCTCGGTGGTGCTCACCAATCCCATACACATCCAAACCAACCTTATCAGCCAGTTCAATCTCCGCCACTAACTGACGAATGCGTTCAGCATGACTGTAAGTCTGTCCAGTTCCCTCAAGCTCCGTTGTTTCCCCAAATGTTGAAATTCCCAATTCTACCATGGTGATTCCCCCTGTCTATCTCTGTCCTTCAATTTGAAAAATTATTCTAATACTCAATGAAAATCAAAGAGCAAACTAGGAAGCTAGCCGCAGGTTGCTCAAAACAGTGTTTTGAGGTTGTGGATAGAACTGACGAAGTCAGTAACCATACCTACGGCAAGGTGAAGCTGACGTGGTTTGAAGAGATTTTCGAAGAGTATAACACGAATCTTGAGTACAAGCAACCAATTTGCTCACAAGAAAAAACCTAGATAACTAGACTTTTTAGCTTATTCTACCGTTACTGACTTAGCAAGGTTACGTGGTTTATCCACATCAAGGCCACGGTGCAGGGTTGCAAAGTAAGCGACCAATTGTGTTGGTACGACCATTGAGATTGGTGAGAGGTAAGGATGTACGGTCGTAAGGACGATATCGTCGGTATCTTTGGCTACATTCTCTTCTGCGATAGTGAGGACTTTGGCACCACGAGCTGCCACCTCTTGGATATTTCCACGAGTGTGGTTGGCAAGGACTGGATCTGACAAGAGAGCCAAGACAGGCGTTCCTTCTTCAATCAAGGCAATAGTTCCGTGCTTGAGTTCTCCTGCCGCAAAGCCTTCACACTGGATGTAAGAAATCTCTTTGAGTTTAAGGCTTGCTTCCATAGCTACGTAGTAATCTTGACCACGCCCAATATAAAAGGCGTTGCGAGTTGTTTCAAGAAGCTCACGAATCTTGGATTCAATGGTTTCTTTCTCTGAAAGAGTTGATTCGATAGACTGAGCTACGATTGACAACTCATGAACCAGGTCAAAGGCTTGCGCTTTAGCATTACCATTTGCTTGACCAACTGCTTTTGCAAGGAAGGCAAGGGCTGCGATTTGCGCTGTATAGGCCTTGGTTGAGGCTACGGCAATTTCAGGACCTGCGTGAAGAAGCATAGTATGGCTAGCTTCACGTGAAAGGGTTGAACCTGGGACGTTTGTCACTGTCAAGCTTGGAATTCCCATTTCATTAGCCTTAACCAAAACCTGACGGCTATCCGCTGTTTCACCAGACTGACTGATAAAGATGAAGAGTGGTTTCTTGCTAAGAAGTGGCATACCATAGCCCCACTCAGATGAAATTCCAAGTTCAACTGGCGTATCTGTCAATTCTTCCAGCATCTTCTTAGAAGCAAATCCTGCGTGGTAAGATGTCCCAGCTGCAAGGATGTAGATACGGTCTGCGTCTTGAACAGCCTTGATGATAGCTGGGTCTACGACAACTTGACCAGCCTCATCTGTGTAGGCTTGGATGAGTTTACGCATAACAGTTGGTTGCTCATCAATTTCTTTAAGCATGTAGTAAGGGTAAGTTCCCTTACCGATATCTGACAAGTCTAGCTCGGCAGTGTAGCTAGCACGCTCACGACTGTTGCCATCATAGTCTTGAACTTCAACACTACCAGCCTTGACGATTACCAACTCTTGATCATGAATTTCCATATATTGGTTGGTCTCACGAATCATAGCCATAGCATCTGAGCAGACCATGTTATAGCCTTCCCCAAGACCAATCAAAAGTGGTGATTTATTCTTAGCCACGTAGATGACTTCAGGATCTTGTGAGTCAACCAAGGCAAAAGCATAAGAACCACGGATGATGTGAAGAGCTTTTTTGAAGGCTTCAAGAACTGACAAGCCGTCTTCTTCCGCAAATTTTCCAATCAAGTGAACGGCGATTTCCGTATCTGTTTGCCCCTTGAAGTGGTGCCCTGCAAGGTATTCTTCCTTGATTTCAAGATAGTTCTCAATCACCCCATTGTGAACCAAGACAAAACGTTCTGTCTCAGAGCGGTGTGGGTGAGCATTGTCTTCCGTTGGTTTCCCGTGAGTAGCCCAACGAGTATGTCCGATACCAGTTGTTCCCTCAACATCAGCTGTCTTAGCAGACAATTCTGCGATACGGCCTACAGCCTTGACTAGATGATTTTCAGCACCACCTAGGACAAAAATCCCCGCAGAATCATAGCCACGGTATTCGAGCTTTTCAAGCCCTTGAATCAAAATATCAGTTGCATTTGTGTTTCCAACAACACCAACAATTCCACACATAGTATATACGACACAGGCAAGCTGTGCTTTCTCCTTAAAATTGGTATAGTCTGATTCTTCTTTTATAGAATCAGCAAAAACAGTATATACTTGTTTCTTTCACTTGTCAAGAGTAAAAATTGGTATAGTTCAAATCGGCCTTCTGTAATCAAAAAAACTCTGACCAATTAGGATAATCAGTCAGAGTCCTTGTTAAAATCCATTATTGTCGCTTAATTCCTTGAACCAGTGCCCTGATTTTTTCAGACGACGTTCTTGCGTTTCCAAGTCTAGCTCGACCAAACCGTAGCGATTTTTATAGCTATTGAGCCATGACCAACAATCGATAAATGTCCAAATCAAGTAGCCCTTACAATTAGCTCCGTCTTCAATAGCACGGTGAAGTTCACGAAGATGACCTTTTACAAAGTCAATACGATAATCATCTTGAATCATTCCATCTTGACGGAATTTTTCCTCTCCTTCAACCCCCATACCATTCTCTGTCAACATCCACTCAATATTGCCATAGTTTTCCTTGATATTTTGGGCGATGTCATAAATCCCCTGCTCATAAATCTCCCAGCCACGATGAGGATTGATTTTACGTCCAGGCATCACATAAGGCTCGTAAAAATGTTCTGGTAAGAGTGGACTCTCTGGATGCTTAGCAAATCGAGGAGCCATAACACGCAAAGGTTGATAGTAGTTGACACCAAGGAAGTCCACCGTATTGTCACGAATGAGATCCAACTCCTCCTCTGTAGCATCAGGCAAGAGACCATACTCATGTAAGATTTCTACCAACTCCTGTGGATAAGTCCCCAAAACGGACGGATCTAAGAAAGATTGAGCCTGAAAGAGATTCGCAATCCGAGCTGCTTTGACATCAGCAGGATGCTGACTACGTGGATAAGCTGGTGTCAAGTTGAGGACAATCCCAATTTTGGAATCAGGCAAAATTTCATGACAGGCCTTGACCGCTCGACTGCTGGCCAATTGTGTATGATAAGCTACTTTAACGGCTGCCTCTGCATCCACCTTATGTGGATAATGGGCATCGTAAAAATAGCCAAATTCCACAGGAACGATGGGCTCGTTAAAGGTAATCCATTGATCCACTAAATCTCCATAAGTCTCAAAACAGAAACGAGCATAATCTTCATAAGCTGAAACTGTCGCCTTATTTTCCCAACCATCACCAGCTTCTTGAAGAGCAAAAGGCAAATCAAAATGATAAAGATTGACTAAAAGACGAATCCCTTTGGCCTTAATAGCCTCAAAAACCTTACGGTAAAAGTCTACACCTTGAGAATTGACTTTTCCACAGCCTTGTGGAAAAATCCGTGACCACTGAATAGAAGTACGAAAGACCGTATGACCAGTTTCTAACAGTAGCTCAATATCCTTTTCCCAGTTTTCATAAAAGGTTGATGTTTTATCTGGACCAATCCCATTATAGTAACGATTGGGCTCCACTTGGTACCAATAATCCCAGAGATTATCTCCCTTACCGTCACCAGCTACACGTCCTTCTGTTTGTGGTCCAGAAGTAGAGGATCCCCAGACAAAATCCTTTGGAAATCTTAGCATACATTTACCTCTTTATCTACTCATTTTTTCCATTATACAGAAAAAACAAGGTAAAAACTAGTTACATTTTTTCCTTGTTTTTCTTCTGATTATAGTTTTTATTTCTTGCTGAGGATTTCAAGCGTTTCAAGCACGTTATCTGCATGAACTTCGATGGTGTCACCAGTCGCTTTAATCTTCACTTCTACGATGCCATCAGCCGCTTTTTTACCAACAGTGATACGGATTGGAAGACCAATCAAGTCGCTATCGCTAAATTTAACACCGACACGTTCGTTACGGTCATCTGTCAAGACTTCGTAACCAGCTCCCATCAAGCTTGCTTCAAGCTTTTCTGTCAAGGCTTGCGCTTCTTCATCCTTGACATTGACAGTGATCAAGTGCACATCAAATGGTGCCAATTCTTTAGGGAAGTTGATTCCCCAAGCGTAACGGTATTCACCTTTTGGCGTTTTGTTAACAAAGAGGCGAGCGTGTTGCTCCATCACTGCTGAAAGGAGACGGCTGACACCGATACCGTAACATCCCATGATAATTGGCACAGCACGGCCATTTTCATCCAAAACATCTGCTCCCATGCTTGCTGAATAGCGAGTGCCGAGTTTGAAGATGTGACCAATTTCGATACCACGCGCAAAGTTAAGGATACCTTGTCCGTCTGGAGAAATTTCACCCTCACGAACTTCACGGATATCCACATATTCTGCAGTAAAGTCACGACCTGGGTTCACACCAGTCAAGTGATAGCCATCTTCGTTAGCACCCACAACTGCATTGCGAACATCTTGCACCTTACGGTCTGCGATGATTTTAACATTCTCTGGCAAACCAACTGGGCCAAGCGAACCAAATCCTGCTTGAACAACGTTTGACACTTCTTCTTCGCTAACAACGTCAAAGAAATCTGCTCCCAAGTGGTTTTTCAACTTAACTTCATTAAGCTGGTCATTTCCAACTAGAAGGGCTGCAACAAGCTCCCCATCTGCCATGTAGAAGAGAGTTTTGATCGTTTGTTCTTCTGGAACATTGAGGAAGGCTGCCACTTCATCAATTGATTTAACATCTGGTGTTGCAACACGAGTCACTTCTTCTTCAGCGACAACACGGTTGCTTTGTTTGTACTCGTTTGTTGCCATTTCCAAGTTAGCCGCATAGCTAGATTCACTTGAGTAAACAATGGTATCTTCACCAGAAACCATCCATTTAAGCAATTCTGCCTTGATTTCTTCTTGCACTTCTGCAGGAATTTCATCAAATGAGGCAACTGACTTGTCCAAAACAACCCAGCGGTCAAGGTCTGTACGAGCAGGTGTAATGGCCATAAATTCTTGGCTGTCTTTACCACCCATGGCTCCACCGTCACCGATGATAGCCTTGAAATCTAAACCACTACGAGTGAAAATGCGTTCATATGCAGCCTTGTACTCATCATAAACACTGTCCAAACTATCATAGTTAGCATGGAAACTATAAGCATCTTTCATGATAAACTCACGTGTACGAAGAAGTCCATTGCGTGGGCGTTTTTCATCACGATACTTAGGCTGGATTTGGTAAAGGTTGAGTGGCAATTGCTTGTAAGACTTAACAGAATCACGGACAATAGCTGTAAAGGTTTCTTCGTGAGTTGGGCCTAGGATAAAGTCTGATTTTTCACGGTTTTTTAGCTTGTAAAGGTCTTCACCATAAGTTTCATAACGACCTGATTCGCGCCACAACTCTGCACTGAGAAGGGCAGGAGCCAACATCTCAACAGCACCAATCTTATCAAATTCTTGGCGCATGATGTTTTTAGCTTTTTCAATCACACGATTGGCAAGTGGCAAGTAAGAATAAACACCTGCAGATACTTGACGAACATAACCAGCTCGCAACATAAGAGCATGGCTGATAACTTGAGCATCGCTTGGCATTTCGCGAAGCGTTGGGATAGGCATTTTACTTTGTTTCATAATATTCCTCGATTATCTAAAAAAGAGTCGCATAATGTCATTCCAAGTCACAGCAATCATCAAGACAACCATGATGACCACTCCGGCCAAGGTGACATAGGTTTCAATTTCTTGTTTTAATGGTTTACGGCGAATAGCTTCCAGGATGTTGAGCACAATCTTACCACCATCCAGGGCTGGAATCGGAATAAGATTAAAAATCCCGATATTGATGGAAATCATTGCTAAGAAGTACAAGACATTCTCAATTCCATTTTTAGCAGCATCACTACTTGCCTTAAAGATGGCAACAGGTCCACCTAGCTTGTTCAAATCCGGTTGGAAAATCAGATTTTTCAGAGCCGATAGAATTCGAAGAGCCGAGTCGGCTGCGGTTGTGAATCCACCCACAAACATGGATAGAAAGTCCGACTTAATTCCCGGTTGAACACCTAGAAGGTAACGACCTTGACTTTCTTCGGGTGTAACCGTAACTTGTTTGTCACTCCCATTTTCAAAAATAGTCACATCCAAGGTCGGGGCCGTCTTACCTTTGGTTTCTGATTCCACAGCCTGAATCAAACTTTCCCAGTTGCTAATCTCATGTGAGCCAATCTTGGTAATTTGTGCCGTTTCTGGTACTCCCACCTTAGCCAAGGCCCCTTGAGGCATGACATGGAACTGATTGGTATCAACATCTCTGACACCACCCTGCATGAAGATTAAAATCCAGAAAACAACGACACCTAAGATAAAGTTGTTCATAGGACCTGCAAAGTTAGTAATGAGTTTCCCCCAGATAGTCGCATTTTGATATTGAACATCTAAAGGTGCAATCCGGACCTCAGTTCCATCTGCTTCCACAACCGTTGCATCGTGATCCACTGCAAATGTTTTTCTTCTTCCAGAACCAAGCCCTTGATAAAGAGCTTGTCTTCAAAATCAAACTGGGTCACCTGCATAGGAAGGGCTGTTTGATCTAATTTTTTACCTGAAAGATTGATGCGTTTAACCTTACCATCATCAGTAAGCGTCAAACTGACAGGAGTTCCTGTCTTAATTTCAGTTGTATCATCACCCCAACCGGCCATGCGAACATAGCCACCCAGAGGCAAGATTCGAATGGTATAGGCCGTTCCATCCTTACCAATGTGAGCAAAGATTTTGGGTCCCATGCCAATGGCAAATTCACGCACTAGAATCCCTGATTTCTTGGCAAAGTAGAAGTGTCCGAACTCGTGCACTACTACAATAATCCCAAAAACCAGAATAAAGGTTAAAATTCCGAGCATAGTATTTCCTCCGTCTTTTGATTAAAAGAGTCCAAACAAGTGCATGATTGGAAATACAAGCAACATACTATCGAAACGATCCAAAACACCACCATGCCCAGGGATAAATTTCCCAGAATCCTTAACACCAAAGTGACGCTTAATCGAGCTTTCTAGTAAATCACCAAATTGTCCAGCTACACTAAAGAAAATAGCAAAGACCGACATCTTGTAAATTCCATACGGCAGAGCAACTGTCCTGTCAACTATCATAAAGATGATGGTTACCAAAATTGCGCCTAAAATACCACCCAAGGCACCCTCAAAGGTTTTATTTGGAGAAACCGTTGGAGCCAGTTTCCGTTTCCCAAAGTTCATCCCAGCAAGATAGGCACCACTGTCAGTCGCCCAGACGATACATAAGGCTAAGAGAGCCTTATCTAAACCTGCAACGCGAGCATCTAGTAAAGCATTAAATCCAAAGCCTACATAGAAACTCATAGCAAGAGGGAAAACAGCGTCCTCAATCGTATAAGACTTGCTAAAAACAGTCGTTCCTAACATGATTGAAATCAAAACACTATAAGCAACCACATTCCCATCAACTGGCAAAAAAGTCAGATAATTCTCCAAGGGAATGGTCAAGGCAAAGGTTGCAAAGAGGGTTAAGAGACCCTCCATCGTCATGGTCTCTAGACCTCTCATCTTCAAAAGTTCATGCATGGCTAGCATGGCTATGATTCCAATTGCTATCTGAAGCAAGAGGCCACCAATCATTAAAATTGGTAGGAAAATAGCCAGGGCAATCCCTGCAAACAAGGTTCTTTTCTGTAAATCCTGTGTCATATTTCCTCCTAAACTCCCCCAAATCGGCGATGACGACGATTGTAGGCAAGAATGGCTTCCTGCAAGGCCGCCTCGTCAAAATCAGGCCACAAGGTATCTGTAAAATAGAGTTCACTGTAGGCTCCCTGCCATGGAAGGAAATTACTCAAACGCAATTCTCCACTAGTACGGATAATCAAGTCCGGGTCTCGTAAGTCCTTAGGCAAATGCTGGGTAAAGAGATAGTTGCCAATCAATTCCTCTGTGATGTCACCCGGGTTGATTTTGGCATCTAACACATCCTGGGAAATCAACTTAAGCGCCTGTGTAATCTCAGCACGTCCACCATAGTTGAGGGCAAAATTAAGAATCAAACCTGTGTTGTTCGTAGTCAATTCCTCAGCCTTGGTTAAAGCTTCAAAAGTCTGCTTAGGCAGGCGGTCTGTCTCTCCAATCATTTGAATCTTAACATTATTCGCATGCAATTCCGGGACATAATTATCATAAAACTCTACTGGCAAGTTCATGATAAACTTGACTTCCTGATCTGGGCGGGTCCAGTTTTCTGTAGAAAAAGCATAGACCGTAATCACCTTGACGCCTAGTTTGTTGGCTGCCTTGGTCACAGTTTGCAACGCTTCCATGCCTGCCTTGTGTCCAAAAACTCGCGGTTGCATACGTTTTTTAGCCCAACGGCCATTGCCATCCATGATGATGCCGATATGAGCAGGAACCTGTGTCGGAACCTCTACTTCCACAGCCTTATCTTTCTTAAAAAATCCAAACATGATCTTATTCCTATTCAAAAATCTATCGTTTCATTATACCATATTTCCCTATTTTCTTCTATCACTAAGCTATTTATACTCTTCGAAAATCTCTTCAAACCACATCAGCTCTATCTGCAACCTCAAAACAGTGTTTTGAGCAGCCTGCGGCTAGCTTCCTAGTTTGCTCTTTGATTTTCATTGAGTATTATTCTCAGGCACCAAGCCCATTTTTCAAAAAAATAAGCCGCCTGATTGGGCGACTCAATTTTTTATAGGGAGATTATTATGAAAAAGTTTTAGGAGTTTAAGTTAAGGTCTTCTTAACTTATGGACTTAGTATACACTTCCTAGCTTAAAGTTTCCTTAAGTATTTTTAAAAATCAAATTTTTCCATTTCTCCTGCCAATTTTTCTTGGATAAACGTGTTTGATAGAGTTCCATTCGGTCTTCATTCTCTAAAAAATGAGGAGTTGGGCGAACTTGAAAATTCAAAATATCCTCGAGTCCATAAGGTGCATAGAGTTCAAAATCTGATTCTTTATTCAAGCGTAGTCCAACAGCCGTACATCGTTCTGGATACTTACTCATAGCATCACGAGAACTAGTATAGGGAGAAGTGTGAGGACTGTGCTGGTGCATATAGACTTGATTTTTCAATTCCCACTGATACTGAGGAAAATCCTCTCGCAGTTTTTTCTCTAGGGACAAGGTTTCCTCATAAGAAATATCTGGATCAAAGAAAATCACATCTACATCTGTTTCATGGTCAAAAGGAGATTTGTCTGATAATAGATTCCAGATAAAATTTCTGACAGAACCTGCTGCCAACCAGGAATCTGTCAACTCCAAGTTTCGGATGATAGTCAGAATAGCCATCATATCTGGATTTTTTCTAAAAGCCTCTAGAATTTCTTGCTCATTTTTCATTGTACTCATACCCCAAATGCTCATATGCCTTAGCAGTCGCCACCCGTCCAGACCGTGTCCGCATGATAAAACCTTTTTGAATCAAGTAGGGCTCATACATGTCTTCAACTGTCTCACGCTCTTCTGCTATGTTAACAGAAAGAGTTCCTAGACCAACAGGACCACCACCGTACATCTCAATCATGGTGCGAAGGATTTTTTGATCCACATAGTCCAAACCTTCATGGTCAACATCCAGCATAGTCAAAGCCTTATCGGTAATAACATCATCGATAACCCCATTCCCCATTATCTGGGCAAAATCGCGCACTCGCTTGAGAAGACGATTGGCAATACGAGGAGTCCCACGACTACGCAGGGCTAACTCAGACGCTGCCTCATGAGTGATTTCCATCTCAAAAATATCTGCCGTCCGCTCGACAATTTCTGTCAAGTCAGCGTGGGCATAGTATTCCATATGACCTGTAATCCCAAAACGTGCCCGTAGAGGATTTGAGAGCATACCAGCCCGAGTTGTCGCCCCAATCAAGGTAAAAGGAGGCAACTCCAAATGAACACTGCGACTGCCTTCACCAGCCCCAATCATGATGTCAATGTAGAAGTCCTCCATGGCACTGTAAAGCACCTCTTCTACTGACATGGGCAAACGATGAATCTCATCAATAAAAAGGACATCCCCAGGCTCTAAGTCATTCAAAATCGCTACCAAATCCCCTGCTTTTTCAATGACTGGACCCGAAGTCTGCTTGATATTGACCCCCAGTTCATTAGCAATAACAAAGGCCATGGTTGTTTTCCCCAAACCTGGAGGCCCAAATAAAAGGACATGATCCAGCGCTTCATCCCGCATTTTGGCAGCTTCGATAAAGATCTGGAGCTGATCCTTGACCTTATCCTGACCGATATATTCACGTAAATACTGAGGACGGAGCGTGCGCTCTACTAACTCCTCATCCCCCATTATCTCATTATCTAAAATTCTACTCATGTTTCCATTATATCAAAAAACCAAGCCACAAACAAAAAAGGCACCTGATTGGGTGCCTCCCGAGTTTAGCACTTATGTGGTATAATATTCTACGGCACTTCTACACCGCCTACGAAGGGAGGTGAGATAGCCTATGATGGATACAATACTTAAAACTATCATCGGACCAATCGCGGTCGGTGTTGTTCTTCGCTTAGTCGATAAATGGCTAAACAAGGACAAATAGTGTCAAAAAGACCCCAAGCTTATTTGGACGTGAGCTTGGGGTCTTTTCTAGCCTATGATATAGACACAATACTTAATTCCCTTTTATTATCCCACAGTTCACAAATTTTGTCAAAGGTTTACATTCTCAGCTTTGCAAGCTTTAACCGCTTTATAACAAGACTTTCAAGTTTAAGAGAAAATTAGGGATTCTATCAATTTCATAGAAATTTTGATTTAGTAAACGAAGAGACAATCTTATATGTCACTTCTCATTTAATACGCCACTACTAGACAAGCAAAATCATTATTACAGTAGTTCTAGTCCTTCAATTAACAGTCACTTACATTCAAAGTGAGGTTGAAGTAGCCGAAGTAACAGCAAACCTATTTCTTAGTCATATTCGCTAAAAAGATCCCCGCCAATTCCCCGACCAAAATCCGAAAAATATCTGAAAATATCGGAAAATGATGTTTAGAAAACTCCCGAAAAGCCTGAAATAGAGCCAAAAAACTCCACCAGTTTCGGTGGAGTTAAGGGAGATTATTATGAAAAAGAAAAGTTTAGGATTTTATTAAATAAAGTTAGGAGGTCTTTATTTAATAACTATATGATACAAGACGAAGCTTAAAACTAGCTTAACTTTTCTCAAATTCTACCATTTTTAAAAAAATTTCTATCAGCATCACCTACCCACGAAAAAAGCCACCTGATTGGGTGGCTTCATTAGGAGATTATGATGAAAAAAAGTTTTAGGATTTCATTAAATAAAGTTAGGAGGTCTTTATTTAATGACTATATAATACTAGACCATCCTTAAACTTTGCTTAAGAAAAACAAGTTTTGTTATTTTTCTCGATTCACCCAAGTCATCCCTATACAATTATAGGTGGATAAGATTTCAAAGCCCATAGAACGATAGAATCCCAAGGTTCTTTCTGTCTCTTCTGTCACCAGCTGGACTTGATAGGCATCTTTGTAATCTTTTAAAGCCTCTTTCATCAAGAGACTGCCAATCCCTTGGCGCTGATAGCTAGGCAAAACAATCAAATCCTGTACAAAAACTGATGAAAAACCATCTCCAACCAAACGAATCAAGCCCACTACAGCATTACCATCAAGTGCCAGATAAATTACTAATGAATGAGATAAGGCCTGCTCCAGCATCTGAGGTTGATTTGTATAATTTGTCCAACCGACAGCCTGATAGAGATGCAAAACATCCTCTAGCTTGACAATTTCTTGCTTTTTAATAGTAATCATCTCAACACCTCTTAAAGCTCTCTCAAGCTCTTGTACTGCTGTCCATTTTTATCAAAGTTTTCAGGAGCCAACCACGTTTCCAAACGAGCTTTGACTTTGGGCCAGTCCTTATCAATCATAGATAACCAATCCGTATCCCTCGTCCGTCCCTTATAAACCACTGCCTGACGGAAGGTTCCTTCATAAATAAAGCCCAAACGTTCCGCAGCTCGTCTTGATGGCAGGTTAAAAGCATCGCATTTCCACTCATAGCGACGATAGTTAAGCTCTTCAAAGACATAGCAAGCCAAGAGATACTGGGCTTCTGTCCCTATCCGTGTCCCCCTGAGCTCTGGAGAAAAAGTGACAGCTCCCACTTCTATTACTCGGTTATTGTGGTCAATACGCATGAGAGAAAAAGTTCCCAAAGCCTTACCAGTTGCCTTGTCTACAATCGCATAGAAAAAACGGTCCTTACGAGCCAACATCTGATTTAAAAGGCTAACCAGCTCCTCCATATCTGCCACTGGCTCCTGAAAGAGGTAGGTCCACATCTCCCGAGGAGTATCCGGACCATAAACAGCTAGCAAATCTTCCGCATGCTTTTCCACTGAAAGAGCCTCTATCCTAGCATAACGCCCTTCTAAGAAATCAATAGAAGGCAATTCACCTGGTGTATAACCTTCCATTGACTCACCAATCATTTGACCATATTCATTTACTGGCATCTTTCTTCTCCTTGTTTTACACTGAAAATACTATATCACAAATTGTTCTCTTTGGAAACTGGCACTGTCTTCAAACTTCATCCTCAACACTATATTAGTGACCCGTTTTCTGTCTTTTATCCTCTAAGGCTTGATTAATTCGTTGGGTGAGTTTGTGAGTTTGCCAGATTTGATACAACCATATCAATCCATAAATTAACAAGAAAAAGAACCAAAGCAAGGGACTCCACAATGCTGAACCCCAGCCAAAAAATAGAGAGGTCAATACTAAGATAGTAGCTGTCACTAATAAATGAACTCCTACACGTATACTAAAAGCAAGAAACTCTAGCTTTTCAAGTATTAAAGTCAATACCCCCATAATTCCACCCATTAAAAAAAGAGCTAGAATATTTTTTACCATTGGGACAGGATAGGTAATGCTTGGATAACACTGAGCTAATAACATCATATTCAAATAAAAGAAGGAAGCCGTGCGCATTCCCGATACAAAATAATCAATTAATCGTTTCATGATTTTCTCCTATAAACCTAGATAATTCATTAAGGACTTAACGTATTTCCGACTCACACTAGATTTGATGCCCCGAGTCATTTTAGCCATCATATTCCCTGAAAAACTATCTGATAATGACTCTAAATGGTCAATGTTTATAATTGAATGGCGTGATATCTGTATAAAATTACGTCGGTTAATCCGATTCTGAAAGTTTATCAATGTTTCCTTAGTTTTATAAATTCCGTCTACCGTATAAATGGTTAACAAGTTCTTATCGATATCTGCTAGAATAAGATCCTCAATTTTTACCATGACCAGATGATCATCCGTTCGAATAGGAATGACCACCTGATTGGTCTTTGAAAATTGTTCTAAATACTCCATGACTTCCCTTGCTTGGTCGGTTAACTGAGCTGCCTGAATTACAATATGTGGGTCCTTTTCTGAAAACTCTGCCTTCATTTCAAAACGAATCTTCATTTTCTCTCCAATATACCTTTATTTTCTCCTGCTAAACACTTTAACAAATAAAAGCCAAAGAAGAATAGCGACGAAACTGATAATAACCACTATAAAGTATGTCTCTTCCTTTGTCAATAGTTCTTGCCAGTTGATTTGAATTCCCATTTTTTCTTGAAATTCCTGTAACAATCTGCTATTTCCTGTAAATGCGGTCTCTAATGGTTCTTTCATTAAAATTTGTCGATAAAGAGAAGCAATATAAGTTGCAGGGGTACACTTCATGATAATCTGTGCAAAATCAGGTAAAACTCCAATAGGGACATAAGTTCCTACTAAAAATCCAGAAGCAGTTCCCACTATAGTTGCCAGTTTGCCAAGACTATCTACAGATTGAAAACGATAAATCAAGAGAATATTTATCAAACTTGAAAGCAGACTACTTAACAACATAATCAAAGCAATTTCCGGTAAATGACTGATAACTGGACTTTCTTTAAAATAAAGCCCCATAACAGCAAACATAAACACCTGCATGACAAAAGAGATGGCAATACTACTGATTAGATAGGATACCTGTAAACCCCAGCTACCTAAATCTGTCAAGAAGAGATCTTGATCCACTTGATTTTCACGATCCTGTACCATTTGTGTAAGAGCCGTAAAACTGGTTGTAATCCCAGTTACAGCCAAGGTCCCACCCATCAGCCAGTTATTTAAAAGGTTCGTATTATCAGGGAGTTGGGACCAAGCATCCGTCAAGTTCTTCTGCAAAAAAATGATATAAAGGAGGAAGGAAATCAATGCCCCCAATAATGAGAAAAATACTCCTGAACGATTACGAAAATATAAGATAAAATTCCGTTTCAATAAAGCTAACATTAGCGAACCTCTCTTCCTGTAAGTGCAATAAAGGCATCATCCATGGTACCTGGACGAAACTCAAAAGAATCAATTTCTTCTCGTACTTTTGCCAAATATTCAATAGCTTCCAGTGATGTCCTTGGATAAAAAAGATATTCCAACTCATTTTCTTCCTTTACTGTCATTCCAGTCTGTAGCAACTTTTCTAAATCCTTCATTTCTTTAAAACGAATTTTTAGAATATTAGATGCATACTGACTTTTAATAGCCGTCGCAGAACCTTGCGCAATCACTTTCCCATGATCAACGATATAAATCTGATCCGCTTCATCCGCTTCATCCAGATAATGAGTCGTTAAGATAATAGTCAGCCCTTCATCCTTTTGTAGTCGAGACAGTAAATCCCAAATAACTTTTCGAGTCTGAATATCTAGACCTGTCGTTGGTTCATCTAAGAAAAGAATATCTGGCTGTGAAAGAAGAGCACGCGCTATATCAACCCTACGTTTTTGCCCACCTGACAAAGTCCCATATAGTTGCTTCTGGAAAGCAGTCAAACCCAGTTGATGGATCAAATCATCCACACGACTTGCTGCAATCTCCTTATACTGTTGAGCACGAATCGTAAGATTTTCCCTAACCGTCAACATCTCATCCAGTACACTAGCTTGAAAAACAACTCCTATTTTCGTATTTGGCGCATATCGAATCTGACCTTTTGTCGGCTTTTTCAAACCGATTAACATGGAAATAGTGGTTGATTTTCCTGCACCATTTGGACCTAAAATAGCATTAAAACTCCCTTTTTCAAACTCTAACTGAATATGGTCAACAGCCATATAATCGCCGTACCGTTTAGTTAAATGTTTAGCTTGTAAAATCATATTTCTTCCCTCCTTTTATCTCACTAGTTTAACAAAAAGTATGAAAGAAAAATCGACTTTCGAGATAAGTGGTTAAAATGAGAGGTTAAGTGGTGAGATGATTAGAGTTAAGTTAAAGTAGAGAAGGCTACAGCCATTTTTCTCCTACCTAATTGCTAAATGAAGCTTAAAAACACCTACAACAAAATGTTATATTTTGAAATATGCGCTATAAAAGAGATGTTTTACCGCATCTGGCCGAAAAATTCAAGAATCGGTAGTATTATTCTCGCCAAATCAAACAATAAAAAATTAACTAGAAATCATGACACACAATCCCTTCTATCAAAATGAAATTGCTGAATATGATATGATTGAATTGGAGGCAAGTAAGTATTGCCCTAAATTTGAAACTTCCATTAGCCAAATTTTTAACGACAAGTAAATCCATTAGGAAATAATGTATGAAAAGAATTTTCAATACAAGCAAAAAACAGCTCTTTTTATCCGAGAAGAGCTGTTCTATTTTATGAAAGAGAAAGTCACTAGTAACTCTTGTACTTCTCTCTACGTTTTTACTGTTTGAGTTCAAATTTCTCTTGTTTGAACAATTGCTTTTGTAGACTGGACTACCGACTAGAACTGTGTTTTTATCTTAGTTGAGACTATTATAGTACGGTTCAGCACTATCTACAAATTTTTCAGATGTGTATCAAAAAAATTTATCGTAGCAAACCAAGAGTCTACACTTTCTTTCATTAATAAGCGCCAATCTTTTCGATAACGATGATTCGGTTGATAAGCAACCGTCAACATATGCCCTGTTTCATGGTATTTTTTAAACAAAATAGATTCCCCTTTATAATGTGAAATAATACCATCTATCGCAGATGACGCATTCCATATTTCATCAACATCGCTTCCTAGTAATAATAAAGGAGAGTCAATTTTACTCACATCAATCTGAGCCCTACTATCTTCAGGAATGTGTTTTCCAAAAAACTTGTTTAACAAATAATTTCCTAACTGAAATTTTTGATACGGAAGTTCTTTTTGCAAATATGTCCAAGAAGATGAATGAGAGTTGAATTTTCCCTTTATTCCCTCAAATATTACATTTGAGGGGGAATTGAGTACCAAACATTGCACATCTTCCAAAATACTTTGTCCAGCCAGAACAAGCTCTGCTCCTTTAGAGCGACCATATATTCCTATTTTTGTATTATCAACTTGAGGATGATGATATAGAAAATCTTTCGCCTCCTCCAGACATTCTATTGGAATTCGTTCTAAATTTTGAGGTAATTCCTCTAAACCAAAATAAGCTATCGCAAGACAAATATAGCCCCTAGAAGATAAAAGTTGGGCAATATTCTGAGCTTTTTCAATTCTTCCCTCACTACCGCTAACAATAATCACGGCTGGCGCCCTTCTTAACTTTTCATCATAAAATAATCGACCTTGAAAATGCTTGCCATAGATATCTTGATATCTTACTCCTAGATTCATATAACGCCTTACGAAACTTTGCTCCGCGATCACATCTTTCCCCATCTTGATTTTAATTTCAACACCAAAACAATCTTGTAATGGAATTCTATCAAGAGAACTCGGTAATCTCCTTTTCCTATTCTTTAACGGCTTCGCATTAAAGAATAAGCCCATTTCTGAAATTCCTTTATAAGATCCCGAAATAGATGCTGTCTGAGAGGTATCAATCATACCGTCCTGATCAGATAAAAAAATTGCGGTTGATTTCCATATAACACCATGATCTAAAAGCAAGGGAGCATTTATACAGTAATAATCAGATAGGTACATTTCTACACAATACATTGCCCTTGGTTCTAAACCATTGATAGCAATATAAAAAGATTCATCCGCTAAATCTGTTTGTGAAATCAGTTCTATGTTTACAGTCATGTCTTCTCCTTTTTGTTAATTTACTTAACAATTATATTTGAAATTTACCGTGACTTTTACCACGGTAATTCTCCCCACACCTTTTCAATATCATCCATCAATTTCACAACTGTTTTAAGTTCCACCTCGCTATAGTTGTTTAAAACTGAAAAGATTGATTTTTCAATATATTCTTGTTGCTCCTTATGGATTTTAAAAATTTCGATGCCTTTTTCAGATAATCTCAAATATTTATTTTTCCCATTATTCGGATCAAAATCAAAAACAACTAAATTTTTTTGAATCAATCTCCTAACACTTTGAGTTATTGCACTTCTTGAAACTTCTAATAATTCAGATAATTTTACTAGATTTAAGGGCTGATTTTCCCCAATCACAACAATCAAATGTACCTCATTCAAAGTAATGGATTTGTCAACACCACTTTTATGTTGATTTTTTTTAACTGGTCAAACGCTAAAATAAATCTATTGAAGCGATTATTAAATGCAATAAATTCTTTTTTATCCATAATCTCTCTTCCCTTTGTTAATCATATTAACAAAATAGAAACTTCCTGTCAAATAAAAAATCCTCCAGATTCTACTCTGAAGGATTCCTATCTTATTTCACAACAATATTAACCAATTTAGTTGGCTTCAATAGTCCAGTGGACTATTGAAGGTGGCAGATAGAGCTAATAAACTCGTTATTTAACGACGATATTAACGAGTTTGTTAGGTACACTAATCACTTTCACGATTTCCTTACCATCAATTTCTGCTTTGACTTTTTCATCCGCTAGAGCAATTTCTTGCAATTCTTCGCGTGATAGGTCTTTGGCTACCATGAGTTTAGCACGAACTTTTCCTTTGATTTGGACAACGATTTCGATTTCGTCTTCAACTAATTTGCTTTCATCCCAAGTTGGCCAAGCCACGTAAGAGATTGACTCACCTGTTGCTGCAACAGTTTGCCAAAGTTCTTCTGCCAAGTGAGGTGCAAATGGTGCAATCAATTGGATAAAGCCTTTGGCATAGTCCACATAGAGCTTGTCTTCCTTGTTGGCAGCGTTGACAAAGACCATAAGTTGGGCAATTGCTGTGTTAAATTTTAGAGATTCGATTTGCTCTGTGACAGCTTTAACGGTTTCGTTATAAATCTTGTCGAGAGAGCTATTGTTTTCTGCAACCATTTCCTTGCTTGTAATCAAACGGTAAACACGGTCAAGGAATTTACGGCTTCCTTCCAGACCTTCTTCAGACCAAGCAATCGAAGCATCAAGTGGTCCCATAAACATTTCATAGACACGAAGGGTATCGGCACCGTATTGTTCCACCACGTCGTCTGGGTTAACAACGTTCTTAAGCGATTTAGACATCTTAGCTGGTGCTTGCTCCAACTCTTCCCCTGTTTCCACATGGAAGAAGGATCCATCACGTTTTTCAACCTTGTCAGTCGCCACAAGAGCCCCACGGTGGTCACGGTAGCTGGTTCCCAAAATCATTCCTTGGTTAAAGAGTTTTTGGAATGGTTCCTTAGTCGGAACAACACCGAGGTCATATAGGAATTTATGCCAGAAACGAGCGTAGAGCAAGTGAAGTACAGCATGCTCTGCCCCACCAACGTAGATATCTACTGGTAACCATTGTTTAAGAAGATCCTCATCAGCCAATTTCTCAGTATTGTGTGGATCAATATAGCGGAGGTAATACCAACTTGAACCAGCCCATTGTGGCATGGTGTTGGTTTCACGACGACCTTTAACACCATCTTCACGAGTTACTTCAAGCCAGTCTGTCAAGTTAGCTAGTGGACTTTCACCAGTACCTGAAGGACGGATATCCTTGGTTACAGGCAAGACAAGTGGCAATTCACTTTCAGGAACAGCTGTTGAAGTTCCATCTTCCCAATGAATGATAGGAATTGGCTCACCCCAGTAACGTTGACGGCTAAAGAGCCAGTCGCGGAGACGGTAGGTAACCTTCTCTTGTCCACAACCTTTCTCTTCCAACCAAGCCACAATCTTAGCAATTGCATCTTCTTTGTTGAGTCCATCTAGGAAGTCTGAATTAACATGAAGGCCATCTTCTGTGTAGGCAGCTTCTTCAACATTTCCACCTTCAAGTACTTCGACGATTGGAAGGTCAGATTGTTTGGCAAATTCCCAGTCACGTTGGTCGTGGGCAGGAACAGCCATTACCGCACCTGTACCATAGCTAGCAAGGACGTAGTCTGCAATCCAGATTGGAATTTCCTTGCCATTGACAGGGTTGACGGCATAAGCACCAGTCCAAACCCCTGTTTTTTCTTTAGCAAGGTCTGTACGAGCCAAGTCAGACTTGAGGCTAGCTTGGTGTTTGTAGTCTGCTACTGCCTCTGCTTGCTCTGAACTTGTGATAGCGTCAACCAAGTCATGTTCAGGAGCCAAAACAGTGAAAGTCGCACCGAAAAGAGTATCAGGACGAGTAGTAAAGACAGTGAATTCCTTATCAGTTCCCTTAACCTTGAAGGTTACATTAGCACCAGTTGATTTCCCAATCCAGTTGCGTTGCATGTCCTTGATAGACTCTGGCCAATCTAGTTCATCTAAGTCATTGAGCAAGCGCTCTGCGTAAGCCGTGATTTTAAGCATCCATTGGCGCATTGGTTTGCGGACAACTGGATAACCTCCACGCTCAGAAGTTCCGTCAGGAAGAACTTCTTCGTTGGCAATGGCTGTTCCCAATTCCTCAACCCAGTTTACTGGCACTTCCGCTTCATAGGCCAAGTCTTTTTCGTAAAGCTTAGTGAAAATCCATTGAGTCCACTTGTAATAATTTGGATCTGTCGTGTTAACTTCACGCTCCCAGTCATAAGAAAATCCAAGCGCATTGATTTGGCGTTTGAAGTTAGCAATGTTCTCAGCTGTAAATTCTGCTGGGTCATTACCCGTATCCATAGCGTATTGCTCTGCAGGCAAACCAAAAGCATCCCACCCCATTGGGTGAAGAACATTGTAGCCTTGCGCACGTTTGAAACGGCTGAGGATATCGGTTGCAGTATAGCCTTCTGGATGTCCTACGTGCAGACCAGCTCCAGACGGGTAAGGGAACATATCGAGAGCATAAAACTTAGGTTTTGATGCATCTGTTCCTGTCTTAAATGTATGATGTTCTGCCCAGTAGCCCTGCCACTTAGGCTCAATTTCTTTATGATTGTAAAAACTCATGGTCTCTCTCCAATTTTGTGATGTTACTATTATACCATTTTTGAGGGAATTTGAAAGACGAGAAATGTTCTTTTAGATTTGGATGACAAGAAAGTTCGAATAGCAAATCCAACTTATTTAGCAGTATAAAAAATTAGCTCTCACTTAAAATTAACTTATATCAATTATTTGTCTCTGCCATCTTTTTCCCCTAGCGTCTTTGACTCATATTCCCCGTTTTAGATTTCTTTAAGGTTTTTATTATATCCTATAGAACTCTGCAAATTATAAATGTTAATCAAATCGCAGAGTGAAAATGTTCGTAAAAAAGGAGATTCTTATGAAAAAACTACTATTCTTTCTCTCTTGTGGATGGATATTTCTTACGTTATCTGGATGTTCTTCAACAACAGATTCGGAAACTAACACTGAGACAGATTCGGATAATGCTTTGGTTATCTACTCGCCTAACCCTGAAGACCTTATCGAAGAGACAATCCCTGCCTTCGAAGAAAAATATGGTATTAAGGTTGATTTAGTACAAGCCAGCACGGGTGAATTGTTCAAAAAAGCTGAGGCCGAAAAAGAATCCCCAGTAGCCGATGTCATTTTCGGAGGCTCCTACGCCCTCTTCTCTTCTAACGAAAAACTTTTTGAACCTTATATTTCTCAAGAGAACGACCAGATAATCCCTGAATATCAAAATAAAACAGGATTCTACACACCTTATACACTGGATGTCAGTGTTATCATTGCCAATTCAGCTCTTACAAAAGATATTAAAATTGAAGGCTACAATGATCTACTCAATCCTAAATTAAAAGGAAAAATTGCTACTGCTGATCCAAGTAATGCTTCTAGTGCCTTTGCACAACTAACAAACATGCTTGTAGACCAAGGTGGATACGAAAATGAACAAGCTTGGACCTATGTGAAAAATCTATTTACCCTAGTAGATGGAAAAATTGCATCTAGCTCTTCAAATGTTTACAAAGCTGTCGCCGATGGAGAAATGGCTGTAGGACTCACCTATGAAGATCCTGCCTTAAAACTCTTAAACGACGGAGTTGATGTAAAAGTTATTTATCCAAAAGAAGGTACCGTCTTTTTACCTGGTAACGCGGCTATCGTCAAAAATGCCAAACACATGGAAAACGCTAAGAAATTTATCGATTTCATCCTTTCTCAAGAAATCCAAGATAAGCTAGGAACTGAAACTACAATCAGACCTATTCGTAAAAATGCTAAAACCAATAAAAATATGAAGGCTATGACAGAAATCAAGATTGCCACCGAAGATTCAGATTATGTCATTAAAAATAAATCCACTATTCTTAAAAAGTACAATGACATTTTTACAGATATTCAATCTAAACAGTAAAAGAGGTTCACTATGAGTGAGATCAAAATTATTAACGCCAAAAAAATCTACCACGATGTCCCTGTTATTGATAATTTAAATATTACAGTTCCCAAAGGAAGTCTCTTTACCATCCTTGGTCCTTCAGGGTGTGGAAAAACGACTCTTCTTCGCATGATTGCAGGTTTCAACAGTATCGAAGGCGGAGAATTTTACTTCGATGATACAAAAATCAATAATATGGAACCCAGCAAACGCAATATCGGCATGGTTTTCCAAAACTACGCTATTTTCCCACATTTGACTGTCCGAGACAATGTTGCTTTTGGTCTTAAGCAAAAGAAGGTTCCAAAAGAAGAATTGATTCAACAGACCAACAAGTATCTTGAACTTATGCAAATTGCTCAATACGCGGATCGAAAACCTGATAAACTCAGTGGTGGACAACAACAACGTGTCGCCTTGGCACGTGCCTTAGCGGTTAATCCAAGTGTTCTCCTCATGGACGAGCCACTTAGTAATCTGGATGCCAAACTTCGCTTGGATATGCGTCAAGCCATTCGAGAAATCCAACACGAAGTGGGAATTACAACTGTTTATGTGACCCACGACCAAGAAGAAGCCATGGCGATTTCAGACCAAATTGCTGTTATGAAAGATGGGGTGATCCAACAAATCGGCCGACCAAAAGAACTCTATCATAAACCAGCTAATGAGTTTGTAGCAACCTTTATCGGACGAACAAATATTATCCCTGCCAATCTTGAAAAACGGAGCGACGGCGCTTATATCGTCTTTTCAGATGGCTATGCTCTTCGAATACCAGCCCTTGATCAGGCTGAGGCACAAGCTATTCATGTAAGCATTCGTCCTGAAGAGTTTATCAAAGATGAATCTGGAGATATTGAAGGAACTATTAGCGATAGCGTCTATCTTGGACTGAATACTGAATACTTCATCGAGACAGGCTTTGCCTCAAAAATTCAGGTTAGCGAAGAATCAACTTTTGAAGAAGATCTACAAAAAGGCGATCGTATTCGTCTACGAATCAATACTCAAAAATTAAATGTCTTTTCTGCGGATGGTTCCCAAAACCTGATAAAAGGAGTCAACCATGGAACGTAAAAAGCTAAATATTTGGACAGCCTCCTCTTTCTTCATCTTTCTTACCTATCTTGTCTTTCTCGTTTATCCTATCGTTACCGTGCTCAAGCAAGCACTCATACATGAAGGACAATTCTCACTAGCTAATTTTGTCACTTTTTTTAGTAAAGCCTACTATTCTGAGACACTCGTCAATAGTTTCAAGGTTTCCATTACCGCTACTGTCACTTCCTTAGTCGTAGGAACCTTATTAGCTTATCTCTTCTCTATGTATGACTTCAAGGGAAAGAAATTTCTACAAATATTAATTATCATTGCTTCCATGTCAGCTCCTTTCGTGGGAGCCTACTCCTGGATTCTCTTGCTAGGACGAAATGGGGTCATCACAAAATTCCTGACAAATACCTTTCATCTTCCAGCTATCGATATTTATGGATTCAAAGGAATTGTACTTGTCTTTACACTGCAACTATTCCCACTGGTATTTCTATACGTTGCTGGGACAATGAAAAGTATTGACAATTCTCTACTTGAAGCCGCTGAAAGCATGGGTTCCTTCGGATTTAAGCGTATCGTAACGGTTATTTTACCTCTCCTAGTTCCAACCTTACTGGCTGCTGCCCTGCTTGTATTTATGAGGGCATTCTCAGACTTTGGAACGCCTATGTTGATTGGTGAAGGATATCGGACTTTCCCTGTCCTGATTTATACCCAATTTATTAGCGAGGTTGGAGGAAATTCTGCCTTTGCATCTGCTTTAGCAGTTATGGCGATTATCATTGCCTTGGCGATTTTCCTTATCCAAAAATACATTTCAAACCGCTACAGTTTCAGCATGAATTCGCTCCATCCAATTGAGCCTAAAAAAACTACAAAAGGAAAAATGGCTGCCATTTATGCAACAGTCTACGGAATTATCTTGTTCTCTGTTCTACCTCAAGTCTACTTGATTTATACTTCTTTCCTAAAAACATCAGGTATGGTATTTGTCAAAGGTTATTCTCTAAACAGTTACAAGGTAGCTTTCAATCGTATGGGATCTGCTATTTTCAATACCATTCGTATCCCTTTGATTGCCTTAGTTCTAGTTGTCCTATTCGCAACATTTATCTCCTACCTAGCCGTTAGAAAACGGAATTTGTTTACAAACTTAATTGACAGCCTCAGTATGGTTCCTTATATTGTACCAGGAACCGTTCTAGGGATTGCCTTCATTTCTTCCTTCAATACTGGTCTATTTGGAAGTGGATTTCTTATGATTACAGGGACAGCTTTCATCTTGATTATGTCCCTATCTGTCAGAAGATTGCCTTATACTATTCGCTCATCTGTTGCTAGCTTGCAACAAATAGCACCAAGTATTGAAGAAGCTGCCGAGAGCTTAGGAAGTAGTCGTCTCAATACCTTTGCCAAGATTACAACTCCAATGATGCTATCTGGTATTATTTCTGGAGCCATCCTATCTTGGGTCACAATGATTTCAGAACTCTCTACTTCTATCCTCCTCTACAATGTCAAAACAAGAACAATGACTGTAGCTATTTATACAGAGGTTCTCAGAGGAAATTACGGTGTTGCGGCAGCCTTGTCAACTATCCTAACTGTTCTAACAGTAGGTTCCTTGCTCTTGTTTATGAAAATCTCTAAAAATAACAGCATTACACTTTAGTTTTCCCCATCAAAAACAGCCGAAAGGATTACCCTCGGCTGTTTTTTCTTATCTTGATATTCTTATCAAATCCTCAGTTCATAGCAAACAAGTCTAGACTGATTAAATAGAGACTTCCTCCATCTTCTCCCGTCCTAGTTGTCGGTAACTACGGTCACCGACAACTTCAACGCTAAACTGCCCGTCCTCATATTCAAGAATCGTCACGCTACCATTATCGAGACCATGCGGATGCATGCCATTAATCAGATAAACAATGGTTCCAATGGTCATTCCATGGCTGACAACGAGAGCGTTGCCCCCACCTTGTTCTTCCATTTCTTTGGCAATCGCTTCAAAACCTTCCTTAATTCGGTCACTGAGTTTTTCCCAGCCTTCAGCCCAACCAGCTGTATCGACCTCTACCAATCCCTCAGCCAGCTCAGCATAAGATAATTGGTGAACATGATCCACATTAAAGATACGAGGAATAATGCCCATGAAAAGATCACCATCATAAGCTCCGTCAAAGCTACCAAAACACCATTCTCTGATACGCTTGTCCATACGATAAGGGATTTTCCCCTGCAAACCAAGTTCAGCAAGGATGATTCCCATAGTCTGAATGGTGCGACCAGAATCACTCGAATAAGCGCGCTCAAACTGCAGACCAGATTCTCGCAAACCGATTCCTAATTCTTGAATCCCTCTCTCACCTTCAGCTGTTAAGGGAGTATCGCTCCAACCTTGCGCGCGACCAATCGTGTTAAACATAGTCTTTCCATGACGTACCAAATACAATCGTACTTTTACCATTTTCCGTCCTCCGTTTGCTTCTATTATATCATGGATGATAAAACAAAAGCCACCCATACAGGCGACTTTTGCAGGAGATTATTATGAAAAAGTTTAGGAGTTCTATTAAATAAAGATATTAGATGAAAATCAAATTCAAACTAAATCAGAGTTATCTGTTTCAAATAATATTAGGAGGTCTTTATTTAATGATTATAGTATACACATCCAACCTTAAATAGAACTTAAAATTTCTCTTATTTTCTTAATTTTTAAAGCTATGAATTGGTGCTGGAATTTGTCCTCCACGAGAGATGAAATCAACAGACGAAGCCCCATTGACCTTCATAACCGGCGCAGTACCTAATAGGCCACCAAACTCAATCATATCGCCCTCTTTTCCTTTTGGAATGATACGGACAGCCGTTGTTTTCATGTTAATGACACCAATTGCAGCTTCATCTGCAATCATAGCCGCAATGGTTTCAGCAGGAGTATCTTCTGGGATGGCAATCATATCCAAACCAACAGAACAGATAGCCGTCATGGCTTCTAGTTTTTCCAAATTAAGGGAGCCATTTTGAACAGCAGCAATCATCCCCTCGTCCTCAGAAACGGGGATAAAAGCACCAGACAAACCACCGACTTGGTTGCAGGCCATCACTCCACCCTTCTTAACTTGATCGTTTAAGAGAGCCAAGGCAGCCGTCGTTCCATGCGTTCCAACTGTTTCCAGCCCCATTTCCTCAAGTACACGTGCAACAGAATCTCCAACCGCAGGAGTTGGCGCCAAACTCAAGTCAACAATCCCAAATTCCACACCCAGTCTCTCGCTAGCCATTTGACCAACCAATTGACCGATACGAGTGATTTTAAAGGCAGTCTTCTTGACTGTTTCGGCTACTACATCAAAGCTCTCACCACGAACTTTTTCCAAGGCACGCTTGACAACACCAGGACCAGAAACTCCGACATTGATGATAACATCTGCCTCCCCAACACCATGGAAGGCACCCGCCATAAATGGATTGTCCTCAACAGCATTAGCGAATACAACCAACTTGGCCGCTCCCATATCTGATAGATTAGCCGTTTCCTTGATAACTCGTCCCATATCTGCGACAGCCGTCATATTGATACCAGACTTGGTTGAGCCGATATTGACTGACGAGCAGACCTTGTCCGTTTCAGCCAAAGCACGAGGAATAGAATTGATAAGAATCTCATCTCCCTTTTGATACCCTTTTTGTACCAAGGCAGAGAAACCACCAATAAAGTCCACACCAATCTCTTTCGCAGCCTTATCAAGAGCTTTTGCCAGAACCACATAGTCCGTCGCATCTGTCGCAGCCCCAATCAAAGAGATAGGAGTCACCGATACACGCTTATTAACGATTGGAATCCCCAACTCAGCCGCAATTTCATCGCCAACAGCCACTAAATTAGCTGCCTTGGTCGTAATCTTTTGATAAATTTTCTTCGCAGCACGATTGATATCTGGATCGATACAGTCCAAAAGGGAAATACCCATAGTAATGGTTCTAATATCGAAGTTTTGCTCCTCAATCATGGCGATGGTTTCAGTAACTTGTCTAATATCCATGATAACCTCCTAGATATTATACATAGCTTCGAAAATCGCTGCACTCTGAATATTGATTTTCACATTCAAAGTTTGCCCAAAAGTTTCAAATTCATTACGAAGATAAGTAAAATCCTGCTTTTTATCACTAGATACAACAGCCATCATCGTGAAATATTCATCCAAGACAGTTTGAGAGATATCATCAATATTCAAACCCAATTCTGCAATTTTACCAGAAACTCCCGCAACAATTCCAGATTTATCTTTACCAACAACAGTTATAATCGCTTTCATAAGCAAACTCCAATTCTTTTTAAAATAGGAAACCTGAACATTAAACAGATTTCGTCTTAAATAGTATAGCATAATTCTAACTAAAATACTCAAAAACGCCTGCTTACGAAGTTGTTCTTAAGCAAAAAACAATTTCGTAAACAAGCGTCTACTATCCCAACTTATGATGAGTGTTCCCGCTAGGACCGAAATCCTAGCGGTAGACCAGAGCTAGACTAAGAGCACAAGACTCCATCATCATAACACTCAACAAAATTGATGATTTTATACTAATTCGATGATCGCCATTGGCGCTGCATCACCACGACGTGGTTCAGTTTTAAGGATACGAGTGTATCCACCATTACGTTCAGCATAACGAGGTGCGATTTCTGAGAACAATTTTTGAAGTGCTGTAGTAGAAGTGTACTTATCAGTTGCTTCATCATAGTTTTCAGATGCGATTTCATTACGTACGAAAGCAGCTGCTTGACGACGTGCATGCAAATCACCACGTTTACCTAGAGTAATCATTTTTTCAACAGTTTTACGGATTTCTTTAGCACGAGCTTCAGTTGTCACGATTGATTCGTTGATCAAAAGGTCAGTTGTCAAATCGCGAAGCATTGCTTTACGTTGTGAGCTAGTGCGTCCTAGTTTACGGTAAGCCATTTATTCCTCCTTTATTTATCTTTTAATCCAAGACCCAAATCAATAAGTTTGAATTTCACTTCTTCCAAACTCTTGCGTCCAAGATTTCGTACTTTCATCATCTCTGCTTCAGATTTTTCTGTCAAGTCATGCACAGTATTGATACCGGCACGTTTCAAACAGTTGTATGAACGCACAGACAAGTCCAGTTCCTCAATCGTACGATCCAAAATACGGTCGTCAGATTCAGTATCAGCTTCTTTCATCACTTCAGTTGACTTAGCAATCTCAGTAAGATTTGTAAACAAATCAAGATGTTCTGTCAAAATACGTGCTGAAAGCCCTAAAGCATCTTCTGGAATAATTGTTCCATTTGTCAAGATTTCAAGGGTTAGTTTGTCGAATCCATCATTGCTACCTACACGAGCAGGTTCCACTTGATAGTTGACTTTTGTAACTGGTGTATAAATAGAATCTACAGCAAGTGTTCCAACTGGTGCATTATCCTTTTTATTTTCATCTGCAGGTACATATCCACGACCACTGTTAACAGTCATAGTCGCTTTTAGAGAAGAACCTTCACCGATTGTAAAGAGATAATGATCTGGATTTACAATTTCAATATCGCTATCTGTCAAAATGTCACCAGCTGTTACTTCAGCAGGACCTTCAACATCTAGTTCGATGATTTTTTCGTCTTCAACGTACGATTTCACTGCAATTCCTTTAATGTTCAGAATGATTTGCATCACGTCTTCACGAACACCTGGAACTGTGTCAAACTCATGTAACACACCATCAATGTTGATAGATGTCACAGCTGCTCCTGGTAGAGAAGCTAGAAGTACACGACGAAGAGAGTTACCAAGAGTTGTACCGTAGCCACGTTCAAGTGGTTCGATTACAAACTTGCCATAATCTTTATTTTCATCAATTTTTGTTATATTTGGTTTTTCAAACTCGATCATTTAGTTACTCCCTCTTAAACGAAAAGCAGTGTAATGCGATGATTATACACGGCGACGTTTTGGAGGACGAGCACCATTGTGTGGCACTGGAGTCACATCACGAATTGCTGTTACTTCAAGACCAGCGGCAGCAAGCGCACGAATAGCTGACTCACGACCAGAACCTGGACCTTTTACAGTAACTTCAACTGATTTAAGACCGTGTTCTTGTGCAGATTTAGCAGCAGCTTCAGAAGCCATTTGAGCAGCGAATGGTGTAGATTTACGAGAACCTTTGAAACCAAGAGCACCAGCTGATGACCAAGCAATTGCATTACCATGCACATCAGTAATCATAACAATAGTGTTATTAAATGTAGCGTGAATATGAGCAATACCAGATTCGATATTCTTTTTCACACGACGTTTACGTGTTGGTTTAGCCAAGACTTTTACCTCCTATATTATTTTTTCTTACCAGCAATCGCAACAGCTTTACCTTTACGAGTGCGAGCGTTGTTTTTAGTGTTTTGTCCACGGACAGGAAGTCCACGACGGTGACGGATACCACGGTATGAACCGATTTCCATCAAACGTTTGATGTTCAAGTTTACTTCACGACGAAGGTCACCTTCAACTTTGATTGCATCCACTTCACGACGGATAGCATCTTCTTGATCTGATGTAAGATCACGTACACGAACATCTTCTGAGATTCCAGCAGCAGCCAAAATTTTCTTAGATGTTGCAAGTCCGATACCATAAACATAAGTCAATGAGATTACTACGCGTTTGTCATTTGGAATGTCAACTCCAGCAATACGAGCCATGTTTTCTCCTTTCTATCTTATCCTTGACGTTGTTTGTGTTTTGGATTTGCTGGGCAAATTACCATAACACGACCATTACGACGAATAACTTTACAGTATTCGCAAATTGGTTTGACCGATGGTCTTACTTTCATTTCTTATCCCTCCAAGTTTTTCGATTATTTAAAGCGGTAAGTGATACGTCCACGTGTCAAGTCATATGGACTCATTTCGACAGTAACACGATCTCCCGCTAAAATACGAATATAGTTTTTACGAATTTTACCAGAAACTGTTGCTAAAATCTGATGTCCATTTTCAAGTTCAACCGTAAACATTGCATTCGGCATTGTATCAACTACTTTGCCTTCAACTTCAATCACATCGTCTTTTGCCACGCAAAAGCACCTCCATAAATTTCGATTCGATGCCTCTAGACACAGAGACAACAATTATAAGTCAGACTATCTCAGTATAACATTTGTAGCTGATTTTTGCAAGTGTGAAAAGCGCTTTATTTCAAATTTGTCAATACTTTTTCGATATCTGAGAAAACATCATTGATATCCTGATTACCTTTGATGTCATGAACCAAACCTTTGGCACGGTAGTGAGCAATGATTGGTTCCCCTTGAGCAATATTCACATCCAAACGACGTTTGACTGTCTCAGGCTTATCATCTTCACGTTGGTAGTAATCTTCTTCTTTATAGTCAACTGGTGGGTTAAAGACCTTGTGGAAAGTTTCTCCAGTTACGCGGTGGATGATACGGCCACTCAAACGTTCCAAGAGGCTGTCTGGATTCACTTCAATGTTGATGACACCTTCTAGTTCAATGCCAAGTTCAGCCAATGTTTTGTCCAAGGCATGAGCTTGTTCAATTGTACGTGGGTAACCATCCAACAAGAATCCTGTTTCTTTAATATCATCTTGTGAAAGACGTTCTTTTACGATTCCATTTGTAACTTCATCAGGAACCAATTCACCCTTGTCAATGTATGACTTAGCAAGAACACCCATTTCAGTTTGATTTGCCATAGCAGCGCGGAACATATCACCCGTTGAGATATGTGCAACATGGAATTGTTCTACGATTTTTGCTGCTTGAGTTCCCTTACCTGCACCAGGTAAGCCCATAATCAAAAGATTCATGATCTGATCTCCTTATTTTATTTTTAAATAGAAGTAAAAAGTCTTTGCACCTCTATTTAAAAACAAAATAGAAGAGGGGAGACCAAACTCTCACAAATGTCAGAGTTTAAACCTCCACTCCCTCAGCATTTACTGATTCATACTCAATGAAAATCAAAGAGCAAACTAGAAAGCTAGCCGCAGGCTGTACTTGAGTACGCCAAGGTAAAGCTGACGTGGTTTGAATTTGATTTTCGAAGAGTATCAGTAAATACTTTTATTCTGTTCTATCCATGAAACCAACATACTTACGTTTCAATAGGTAACCTTCCAATTGTTTGATTCCTTCAATACCTGTAGAGATAATGATCAAAAGACTGGTTCCTCCAAAAGCAACTGCTTCTGAAAGTCCGAAAACATCCTTTGCTACAATCGGTAAAATGGAAATCACACCAAGGAAGAGGGAACCAACAGTTGCAAGACGACGAAGAAGTTTAGACATATATTCTTCTGTACCTTTACCAGGACGAACTCCATGGATATAGGCACCGCTCTTTTGTAGGTTCTCTGCCGCTTTTTCAGGATTAATCTGCACAAACGTATAGAAGAATGTAAAGAGAATAATCAACAAAGCATACATAGCAATACCTGTTGGTGAAGTTGTTGCCAGCATTTCTTGTGCTGTTCTTACCCAAGCCCAATCATGACCTGTAGCGCTTAAAAACTGTAGAATAGCTGCTGGCGCTGCAGTAATCGAACTTGCGAAGATAACAGGGATAACTCCAGCAGGGTTTACTTTCAAAGGAAGGTAAGAGCTAGATGGAGCACCTTGTGCAACCTTAGTATATTGGATTGGAATTTTGTATTCTGCTTGTTGAACATAAGTTGTAAAGTAAATAATCAACAACACAGTAATAATCAAAATGATTACGAAAATGATAGATGAGCTGATACGGCTACTTGGGACGTTCACAAAGTAGTCCACATAGATGCCCTGAATCATCTCTGGAATTGAGGCAACAATCCCGGCAAAGATAATCATAGAAACACCATTTCCGTATCCCTTATCTGTAATTTGCTCTCCCAACCAAGTCACAATCATGCTACCAGCTGTTAAGATGATACCAATCATGATAAAGACTTGTGGAGTAAGAGCTGTTTTCAACAATTGAGCTCCAGCCAAAGTATTAAAACCAGCTGTAATCCCGATAGATTGCACAAAGGCTAAAACAAGAGCAATATAACGAGTAGCTTGATTTAATTTTCTTCGACCTACTTCCCCTTGTTTACCCCACTCTACAAACTTGGGTAAAATATCCATTTGCAAGAGTTGGACAACGATAGAGGCCGTAATGTAGGGGCTAACACCAAGAGCAAAAACTGAGAAGTTTTTCATGGCATTTCCTGACACCAAGCTCAACATGTTTAAGAAGGATAATCCACTTAAAGCATTCAAGCTATTAGCATTCACACCAGGAACTGTAATGCTAGTCCCGATACGAAAGACCAAAACGATAAAAATTGTAAATAAAATTTTTGATCGAACCTGCTTGACTTTAAGAGCTTCTCTTAATAATTTAAAAAACATAGGTCACCTCTCTTAGATGACTTCTACTGAACCACCTTTAGCAGTGATAGCTTCTTCAGCTGATTTAGAGAATTTAGCTGCTTTCACAGTCAATTTCTTAGTCAACTCACCGTTACCAAGAATTTTAATACCTGATTTTTCAGCTTTAACAATTCCTGCTTCGATAAGAACAACTGGAGTAACCTCAGCACCATCTTCAAAGACGTTCAATTGGTCAAGGTTCACAATTGCGTATTCTTTAGCGTTAATGTTAGTGAATCCACGTTTTGGAAGACGACGGAACAATGGAGTTTGTCCACCTTCAAAACCAAGGCGAACTCCGCCACCACTACGAGCTTTTTGACCTTTTTGACCACGACCAGATGTTTTACCGTTACCTGATGAAGTACCACGACCAACGCGGTTACGTACTTTACGAGAACCTTCTGCAGGTTTCAATTCATGAAGTTTCATTTTTATTTTCTCCTCTTTTGTAAAATGCTAGCGCCGATAAGGGAGAAAAGGTTGTCTCCCCCATCAACTCGCCTATACGACGTCATCATAGATGACTATATCTAGTTTTAGGGGATGGTATAGTGCACATCCCCTAAAAATTCATTAGTTTACTTCTTCAACTGTTACCAAGTGAGATACTGCTGTGATCATACCACAGATAGCAGCGTTATCTTCTTTAATAACAGAGCTGTTCAATTTGCCAAGTCCAAGTGCTACAACAGTTTTACGTTGTGATGGAATGCGTCCGATTGGAGACTTAGTCAAAGTAATTTTAATTTGAGCCATTTTATCCCCTTTCTTATGCCAAATCAGAAACTGAAATACCACGAAGGGCAGCAACTTCTTCAGCGCGTTTCAATTGTTTCAAACCTTCAACAGTTGCACGAACAATGTTGATTGGAGTGTTAGAACCAAGTGATTTAGATGTAATATCTGCCACACCTGCCAATTCCACAACGGCACGAACTGCACCACCAGCGGCAACTCCAGAACCTTCTACAGCAGGTTTCAACAATACTTTAGCTCCACCGAATTCTGAAAGAACTTCGTGTGGGATTGTTGTTCCAACCATAGGAACTTCGATCAAGTTTTTCTTAGCATCATCTACTGCTTTACGGATTGCTTCTGGAACTTCTTGAGCTTTACCAGTACCAAATCCTACGCGACCGTTGTGGTCACCAACAACAACAAGAGCTGCGAAACGAAGACGACGTCCACCTTTAACAACTTTTGTAACACGGTTGACAGCAACTACGCGTTCTTCTAATTCAACTGCATTGTCTTTAAATGCCATTTTCTAGTGTCCTCCTATTAGAATTTCAATCCGTTTTCACGAGCTGCATCAGCCAAAGCTTTCACACGTCCGTGATATAGATATCCACCGCGGTCGAACACCACTTCTGAAATACCTTTAGCGTTTGCACGTTCTGCAACGAGTTTACCGACAGCAACGGCTTGTTCAGTTTTAGTTCCTTTTGAAACTTCTTTGTCAAGAGTTGAAGCACTTGCGAGCGTTACACCCGCTACGTCATCAATCACTTGAGCGTAGATGCCTGTATTAGAACGGAATACGTTCAAACGTGGGCGATCAGCAGTTCCAGAGAGTTTTCCGCGAACGCGACGGTGGCGTTTTTGGCGGAGTTTGTTTTTATCTGGTTTTGAAATCACAGTTTTCACCTCTTTAGTTTTAAATCGTGTGCTATGCACAAAGTTGGAAAATAGGTTGGTGGTTGAAAATCAACCACTCAACATTATTTACCTGTTTTACCTTCTTTACGGCGAACGAATTCACCAACGTAACGGATACCTTTACCTTTATATGGTTCTGGTGAACGAAGGCTACGTACGTAAGCAGCTGTTTGACCAACTACTTCTTTTGAAATTCCGCTAACAACGATTGTTGTTGGGTTTGGAAGTTCAAAAGTAATTCCTTCTGGAGCTTCAACTTCGTCTGGATGAGATTTACCAACAGCCAAAACAAGTTTAGTTCCTTGAAGTTGTGCACGGTAACCAACCCCACGCATTTCAAGTTCTTTCTTGAATCCTTCTGATACACCAACAACCATGTTGTTCAAAAGGGCACGAGTAGTTCCGTGGATAGTTTTCATTTCTTTTGAATCGTTTGGACGGTGAAGAGTTACTTCAGTACCTTCCACACGGATTTCAATATCTTTTGAGAACTCACGAGTAAGTTCTCCTTTAGGTCCTTTTACAGTTACAACGTTGTCATTGTTAGTGAGTTCAACACCAGCAGGCAACACGATAACTTTATTACCAATACGTGACATGTTTATTTTCTCCTGTTAAATTGTCAGGCCATACGGCCAGTTTTCACGGGGGCTAAATCAATTTCTCGATTTAAAGGAACATTTAGGTTTCAATTTCAAAGTGAATCTAGGCATCGTCTCGCAGGCATAACTTTGGGTTAGGCTAGAGACGATAACGAAGAGTCACAAAGAAATTGGGAGCTAAATATTACCAAACGTAAGCGATAACCTCACCACCAACATTCTTTTGGCGTGCTTCTTTATCAGTAAGCAAACCTTCAGAAGTTGAAAGGATAGCAATTCCAAGTCCGTTAAGAACTTTTGGAAGGTCTTCACGTTTTTTGTAGACACGAAGTCCTGGTTTAGAAACACGTTTCAAGTTAGTGATAACTTTTTCACCGTTTGGTCCGTATTTAAGGAATACACGGATGATGCCTTGTTTGTCATCTTCGATGATTTCAACGTTTTTTACAAAACCTTCGCGTTTAAGGATTTCAGCAATCCCTTTTTTGATGTTTGATGCAGGTACTTCAAGTACTTCGTGTTTCGCTTGGTTAGCGTTACGAATACGAGTTAGGAAGTCTGCGATTGGGTCAGTCATAACCATTTTGTTTTTCTCCTCTTACTAGTAGTTTGCAAGTTGCACTTGCTAGTTAATACATGATACAAAGAGCGTAACAGCAAGAGCAAAAATAGGCAATTTAATGCAGGAGCGATGCTCCAAAGCAAATTGGTCTTTTTCACTTGGAGTTTTGACGCCCTTGATATCTTAAATTACCAAGATGCTTTTGTTACACCAGGGATTTGTCCTTTGTAAGCTAATTCACGGAAGCAAACACGGCAAAGTTTAAATTTGCGGTAAACTGAATGTGGACGACCACATTTTTCACAACGAGTATAAGCTTGAGTAGAGAACTTCGCTGGACGTTTGTTCTTAGCAATCATTGATTTTTTAGCCATTAGATTTACCTCCTATATTATTTTGCAAAAGGCATTCCAAGGCCTGTAAGCAATGCACGTGACTCTTCGTCAGTGTTAGCAGTTGTTACGATAACGATGTCAAGACCACGAGTTTTGTCGACGTCATCGAAGTTGATTTCTGGGAAGATCAATTGTTCTTTCACACCAAGTGTGTAGTTTCCGCGTCCATCAAATGATTTTGTTGGAACACCGTGGAAGTCACGTACACGTGGAAGTGAAACTGAAACCAATTTATCCAAGAATTCGTACATACGTTCACCACGAAGGGTAACTTTTGCACCGATCGCAACACCTTCACGAAGACGGAAGCCGGCGATTGATTTTTTAGCTTTAGTGATAAGTGGTTTTTGACCTGAGATAAGTGCCAATTCTTCAGCAGCTTTTTCAAGGCTTTTAGCGTTTGATACAGCTTCACCAACACCCATGTTCAAAACGATCTTATCTACTTTAGGCACAGCCATCACTGATGAGTAGTTGAATTGTTCTGTCAAAGCAGGAACTACTTCATTAAGATATTTTTCTTTTAAACGATTTGCCATTATACTTCTCCTTTCCTTCGTGATTAATCAAGCACTTCGCCTGATTTTTTGTTGTAGCGAACTTTTTTACCGTCTACAAATTTGTAACCAACACGACCAGCTACACCATTTTTGTCCAAAACTTGAACGTTTGATACATGGATAGCTGCTTCTTTCTCGATGATACCACCTTGAGGAAGCTCGTTAGTTGGACGTTGGTGTTTCTTAACGATGTTAACACCTTCAACGATAACTTTGTTTACTTTTGGAAGGGCAGTAAGGACAACAGCTTCTGTTCCCTTATCTTTACCAGCGATTACGCGAACTTTGTCGCCTTTTTTTACAAACATTAGGTTTCTCCTTGATTTTTCTTACGCCCATAAGGGCACCCTAGCTTGAAGCTAGGGGACTAGTTTGTTTCTAAAAATTAAAGTACTTCTGGAGCAAGTGACACGATCTTCATGAAGCCACCTTCACGCAATTCACGTGCAACTGGGCCAAAGATACGTGTTCCGCGAGGAGTTTTGTCTTCACGGATGATAACTGCTGCGTTTTCGTCAAATTTGATGTATGAACCATCAGCACGACGAGCACCTGATTTAGTACGAACGATAACTGCTTTAACAACGTCACCTTTTTTAACCGCACCACCAGGAGTAGCTTGTTTTACAGATGCCACGATAACATCACCGATGTTTGCAAATTTACGTCCTGAACCACCAAGAACTTTGATAGTCAAGATTTCGCGAGCACCGCTGTTGTCTGCGACTTTCAAACGAGTTTCTGTTTGAATCATTTCAGTTTTCTCCTTTCAGGTTTGATTAGATGATGACCGCTTCTTCAACAACTTCTACAAGACGGAAACGTTTTGTAGCTGAAAGCGGACGAGTTTCCATGATACGTACGATATCGCCTTCTTTGGCAACATTGTTTTCATCATGAGCTTTGTATTTTTTAGAGTAGTTAATACGTTTACCATAGACTGGGTGGTTACGTTTTGTTTCAACTACAACTGTGATTGTCTTGTCCATTTTGTCAGATACAACACGTCCAACAAGAACTTTACGATTATTGCGTTCCATTGAAATTTCTCCTTCCCTAGTCTATTATTTCGCTTCAGATTGAACTGTTTTGATACGAGCGATTTGTTTTTTAACTTCTTTCAAGCGAGCTGTTTGTTCCAATTGACCAGTAGCAGCTTGGAAACGAAGTTCAAACAATTCTTTTTTCAATTCGTTTTCGCGCTTCGCGAGTTCTTCTTGAGAAAGACCACGAAGTTCTTTAACAAATTCTTTTACTTCATTAAGTTTCATGCCTTCTCCTTATTCTGCTTCACGTTTTACGAATTTACATTTAACTGGCAATTTGTGGCTAGCAAGACGAAGCGCTTCGCGTGCGATCTCTTCAGATACACCAGCGATTTCGAACATCACTTTACCACGTTTAACTGGTGCTACCCAACCTTCAGGTGCCCCTTTACCAGATCCCATACGCACACCGATAGCTTTAGCAGTGTATGATTTGTGTGGGAAGATTTTAATCCAAACTTTACCACCACGTTTCATGTAACGAGTCATGGCGATACGAGCAGCTTCGATTTGGCGGTTAGTGATCCAGTGGCTAGTTGTAGCTTGGAGACCGTATTCACCGAATGCTACTTCTTTTCCACCTTTTGCTTCACCGCGCATTTTTCCACGGAATTCACGACGGTGTTTAACACGTTTAGGTACTAACATTGGTTATTTACCTCCTTTAGTGTTTTTGCGAGCTGGAAGAACTTCACCACGGTAGATCCATACTTTAACACCAAGTTTACCGTATGTAGTATCTGCTTCTTCCCAAGCGTAATCGATATCTGCACGAAGTGTGTGAAGTGGAACAGTTCCTTCAGAGTATCCTTCAGCACGGGCGATATCTGCACCGTTCAAACGACCTGATACTTGAGTTTTGATTCCTTTTGCTCCAGCACGCATTGCACGTTGGATTGCTTGTTTTTGTGCACGACGGAAAGCAACACGTTGCTCCAATTGACGAGCAATTCCTTCACCTACAAGGTGAGCATCCAAATCAGGTTGTTTGATTTCGATGATGTTGATGTGTACTTGTTTTCCAGTCAATTTGTTAAGTTTTGCACGGAGTGCATCAACGTTAGCACCACCTTTACCGATAACCATACCTGGTTTAGCAGTGTGAAGTGAAACGTTAACTTTGTTTACTGCGCGTTCGATTTCGATAGTTGAAACGGCTGCGTCAGCAAGTTCTTTTTGAACGAATTTACGGATTGCAAGATCTTCATGAAGGTAATCCGCGTATTCTTTTTCAGCATACCATTTGGCATCCCAATCACGGATGATGCCGACACGCATACCAATTGGATGTACTTTTTGACCCACGATTTTACCTCCTTATTTTTCTGCAACAGCTACAGTGATGTGAGCTGTACGTTTGTTGATTGGTGAAGCTGAACCTTTCGCACGTGGACGGAAACGTTTCATAGTTGGTCCTTCGTTTGCGAATGCTTCAGATACTACCAAGTTAGCTTTATCCAAACCAAAGTTGTTTTCAGCGTTAGCTACAGCTGAATTCAAAACTTTCAAGATGATTTCAGCAGCTTTGTTTGGAGTGAACGTCAAGATTGCGATTGCATCGGCTACGCTTTTACCACGGATGTTATCAAGAACAAGACGTGATTTACGAGGTGAAACACGTACTGTACGAGCCATTGCTTTAGCTGAAGTAATTTCTGCCATTTATGTTCTCCTTATTTTCTACGTGTTTTCTTGTCGTCTGCAGCGTGACCTTTGTAAGTACGAGTTGGTGCAAATTCACCAAGTTTGTGACCTACCATGTCTTCTTGGATGTAAACAGGTACGTGTTTACGTCCGTCATAAACTGCAATAGTGTAACCAATGAAACTTGGGAAAATCGTTGAACGACGTGACCAAGTTTTAATAACTTTTTTCTTTTCGTCGTTAGCTTGAGCTTCAACTTTTTTCATCAAATGCTCATCGACGAAAGGTCCTTTTTTAAGACTGCGTCCCATTTTTATATTTTCTCCTTTAAATGTTGTACCACAGCGGCTTGCGCTCACATGGAGCGCTACCGAGCTGGCGGATTTACTAGTTACTTAAGCGACTAGTTTAATATTATTTCTCGTTGCGACGACGAACGATAAGTTTGTCAGATTTCGCTTTCTTGTTACGAGTTTTAAGACCAAGAGCAGGTTTGCCCCATGGAGTAGATGGTGCTTTACGACCAACTGGTGCTTTACCTTCACCACCACCGTGTGGGTGATCGTTAGGGTTCATTACAGAACCACGAACTGTTGGGCGGATACCTTTCCAACGGCTACGTCCTGCTTTACCAAGGTTTACAAGTCCATGTTGTTCGTTTCCGACAACACCAACTGTAGCACGGCAAGTTCCAAGAATCATACGAACTTCACCTGATTGAAGACGAACAAGTACGTATTTACCTTCAGAACCCAATACTTGAGCAGATGCTCCAGCAGCACGTACCAATTCACCACCACGACCTGGTTTCAACTCGATGTTGTGGATCAAAGTACCAACTGGGATGTTAGCAAGTGGAAGAGCGTTTCCGACTTTGATATCTGCTTCTGGACCTGAAACGATACGTTGACCTACTTCAAGACCTTTTGGAGCGATGATGTATGCTTTCACACCGTCAGTGTAGTGTACAAGAGCGATGTTTGCAGAACGGTTTGGATCGTACTCGATAGTTTTAACAACTGCTTCAACGTTGTCTTTGTTACGTTTGAAGTCAACCAAACGGTAGAAACGTTTGTGTCCACCACCTTGGTGACGAACAGTGATACGACCGTTGTTGTTACGACCAGCCTTGCTCTTCAATGCAACAAGCAATGATTTTTCAGGAGTGCTTGTTGTGATTTCAGCGAAATCCAAAGAAGTCATATTACGGCGACCGTTTGTTGTTGGTTTATAAACACGAATTCCCACGATATTTCCTCCTTAGATTATTCAGCTTCAGCAGCAAACAACTCGATTGCTTTAGAATCAGCTGTAAGTGTGATGATAGCTTTTTTAGTTTTGTTAGTAAAACCAGTGTAACGTCCAACACGTTTAGCTTTTGGTTTTACGTTGATTGTGTTAACATTGGCAACTTTAACACCTTCGAAAGCAGCTTCAACAGCTTGCTTGATCAAAAGTTTGTGTGCACGAGTGTCAACTTCAAATACATATTTTCCTGCTTCAAGTTGAGCCATTGAGCTTTCAGTGATAACAGGTTTTTTGATAACATCATACAAATTCATTATGCAAGAACCTCCTCGATTTTAGAGATAGCTGCTTGTGTGACAAGAAGTTTGTCGCTATTTGCGATGTCAAGAACACTTGCAGTTGTAGCAGTTGCAACTTTCACATTTGGAAGGTTACGAGCTGAAAGAGCTGCGAATTCATTTCCTTCTTCAAGGATAACAAGAACTTTAGAATCGATGCTCAATGCTGCAAGAACTTTTGCAAATTCAGCAGTTTTTGGAGCTGTAAATGAAAGAGCGTCTACAGCTACGAATTTGTTTTCAGCAACTTTTTCAGAGTAAACTGATTTAAGAGCTAGGCGACGAACTTTTTGTGGAAGTTTGTAGCCGTATGAACGTGGAGTTGGTCCGAAGACAACACCACCACCACGCCATTGTGGTGAGCGGATAGAACCTTGACGAGCACGTCCAGTTCCTTTTTGACGCCATGGTTTGCGTCCACCACCTGATACTGCAGAGCGGTTTTTAACAGCGTGTGTTCCTTGACGAAGGCTTGCGCGTTGGCTGATGATCACATCAAACACAACTGATTCATTTGGTTCGATACCAAATACTGCATCGTTAAGAACAACTTGGCCAGCTTCTTTACCAGTTTGGTCAAATAATGTTACGTTTGCCATTGTGACTGATTTCCCCTTTCTTTATTATTTACCAGCTTTAACTGCTGATTTGATAGTGATAAGAGATTTCTTAGCACCTGGTACGTTACCTTTGATAAGAATAACGTTCTTTTCTGGAACAACTTGTACAACTTCAAGGTTTTGAATTGTTACGCGGTCACCACCCATACGTCCTGCAAGGTTTTTACCTTTGAATACGCGGTTAGGTGCAACAGGTCCCATAGAACCTGGACGACGGTGGTAACGAGAACCGTGAGCCATTGGTCCACGTGATTGTCCGTGACGTTTGATAACACCTTGGAAACCTTTACCTTTAGAAGTACCAGTTACGTCAACAACGTCTCCAGCTGCGAATGTTTCAACTGTGATTTCAGCACCAACTTCCAAGCCTTCAACGTTTTTGAATTCACGAATGAAGCGCTTAGGAGCCGTGTTTGCTTTCGCTACATGTCCTTTAGCAGGTTTGTTGCTCAATACTTCGCGTTTGTCATCGAAACCAACTTGGATAGCGTTGTATCCGTCTGTTTCAACAGTTTTAACTTGAAGAACAACGTTTGGAGTTGCTTCAATAACTGTTACAGGGATCAATTCGCCAGCTTCAGTGAAGATTTGAGTCATTCCCACTTTTTTCCCTAAGATTCCTTTTGTCATGAGAAAATAGTTCCTTTTCTATATTTTTTGTTCAAAAAGTTTTTAACGAGCGTTTTTTATGCTCAAGTCTAAGATACAAAGGGCGTCAAACTCAAAGTGAAAATAGGAAACTAACGCAGTGTCTAGCAGACACTAGGAAGTTTATCTTTTTCACACCGAGTTTAGCCCGTGTTCAATTAGATTGAAACACCAGCCTCTGCTCTTTTATATTTTAGATTAAAGTTTGATTTCTACGTTTACACCACTTGGAAGATCCAATTTCATCAAAGCATCAACTGTTTTTTGAGTTGGGTTAACGATATCGATCAAACGTTTGTGTGTACGCATTTCAAATTGTTCGCGAGAGTCTTTGTATTTGTGAGTCGCACGAATGATTGTGTAGAGGCTACGTTCAGTTGGAAGTGGGATTGGACCCGCAACTTGTGCACCTGTACGAGTAGCTGATTCTACGATTTTTGCAGCCGCTGTGTCAAGCGTACGGTGTTCGTAAGCTTTCAAACGGATACGGATTTTTTTGTTTGCCATCTTTTTCTCCTTTTCGTCTATTTAAGATAATAGGCTAGCTCCACAAGAAAACCGACGCGGTGTTGCGTGGCAATGCAACCGAGCGTGTCGCAACCTCTTGCATCAAAGCTAAAGCTGTAATTTACAGCACCATAATAGAATAACACAAAGCCCCTACGATTGCAAGGGATTTGTTGCTGTTTTTTCGTTTTTTACAATGAAACTGTTTTCCTATTTTTTCTTTCTAAAATTACGGATTTTCTTCTATATAATTATTTGAGTCCTCTTGACCTCAAATTTATCTTCTGATTGTTTCACGAGAATGTCCGCCCTTGACTCGGTTTCTTTATAGTAGTGTAGATATTGCTCCCGTCTCATCTGATGGCTAGCCAATATAAAGGATTCATCGCGATTTCTCACAGTCGTATCTCGAGCTAGCGCCGCTTTAATTCAGTCTCCTCATCCGTGTAAAAGCAGATGGTTTTGTCAAAGAGTTCTTTGGGTAAAAAGCCAACAGACATCCCTTCGACAATCAAAATCGATTTTGCTCCAGACAAGACCTCACTAGCTTTCCAAGGTTCTTCAATTGTTAAGATATCCATACCCCTCTGCAAGGCTAAGATATCTCTCTGCAAACTTGCCAATTCATGTGCCACCGGCAGACAAGCTGTCACCTTTTGGTCTAGCGCTTGCTTTGGTACTACCAGATGACGGTCTGAGGTGATATAAGGATCTGTTTCTAGCAAATTTACTGTAGTAGAATCTAAGGCTTGGTACAATTCCTGTGCAAAGGTTGATTTACCCGAAGCCCCATGACCGTATATCCCTAGTGTCCTGACTTTTCCCGTTTCCATTTCTGAGATAAGCTGGTCTATTAAGTCTTTTCTCTTCATTCTCTCTTCACCTGTTCATAGCTTTCTTTTCCGTCATTAAGCTTGTCCCAAATCACTACTTGCCCACCTTTGAGCGATTTTTGCACATCGATGATGCGTTGATTGGACGAACCTCGAAACTGGAGCATAAGATTTCTCTTAGTTCGGTCATACCGTCCATCGACAAGGATGTCAATTAGCGATAAGAGTTCCAATTTGTCTGGAGTCTCCAGCATCATTTCTTCCCAAGTGTAGCCCGTCCAGGACCAGATATCTTTGTCTGGCAATTCCTTTCGGATGCGTCTAACGAGAGGCAAGAGAATGCCCGTATTGAGAAAAGGCTCTCCTCCTAGCAAAGTCAAGCCTTGAACATAGGGCTGAGCAAGATCTGCCATGATCTGTTCTTCTAGCTCTGCAGTGTATGGAATGCCAGCATTGAAAGACCAAGTCGCAACATTATAACATCCCTCGCAGTGAAACATGCAACCTGATACATAGAGAGAGTTACGCACGCCTTCGCCATCAACAAAGTTAAAGGCCTTGTAGTCAATGATACGGCCTTGACTGAGTTCCTCGCTTTTCCATTCTTGTGGTTTTGGATTATTCATTCGCTACCTCTATCCAATAACGCTCGACTCCATTACGAACATCCTCAATGAGACCTCCATTTGCTAGAATGACTGCTCTACTAGCAGGATTATTCACGCTACAGGTCACAAGAGCTTTCTTGATATTCTTTTCCTTAGCAACTTGCAAACCCTGACGGAGAGCTTCCTTGGCATAACCTTTGCCTCTTTCAGATGGTCGGATGGAATAGCCAATGTGGCCACCTTTTTCTAGTAGGAAGTTATTGAGGCGCAATCGGAGGTTAAGAAATCCAAGTGCTTGACCTTTCCCGGAAAAAGCTACTAACTGAATTGCTGGGACCCATCCTTCAGGCAGATTAATCCCCATTTCCTGATTCTGATTGCTTTCCAACCACTCTTCATACACAAAGTTCTCTGTATCCCAAAATCCTCCATCATGGGCTGATTGGCTCTTTTCAAACTCTGCCATCAACTCTAAAACTGTTTCTTTGTCTGCTAGTCTTGGTCTGCGTAATTCCATCCTTACCTCCCGCTAAGAGAAAAGCGAGAGTTAACTCTCACTTTTATTTTTTCTTATTCTTGTTTAAAAATTGTTCTCTGAGATTGAGCAAGCGTTCTTTCTTACCAGCTCCACCTTTAGAGTGTTTCTCGTGATAACGGGTCACTTGTGCGCGCCCTTTATCGTCTAATTGATATTTTCCCATTTCATTTCTTTCTAATTTGTTACTTGATGGCCAGCTATTTTAATCGTTGAGCCATTCATGTGTTTGACACGCGCAGCGATTTCCTTGTGACGGCCATTGACCATAGGTCGCGCTTGAGGATTACCTAGATAGCCACAAGTTCGTTTGACCACATCTACGGTTTTAGGGTCGCTATTGCCACAGTTTGGACAAGCAAATCCTCTCTCAGTTGGTTCAAAATCCCCCTCAAAGTCACACTTGTAGCAACGGTCAATCGGAGTATTGGTCCCTAGATAGCCCACGCGGTCATAGGCATAGTCCCAGACAGCTTCCAAGGCCTTTGGATTTTGCTGAAGAACTGGATACTCACAATAATGGATAAAACCACCTGACGCACCTGCTTCTGGATAGACTTTCTCAAAGTCTAATTTTTCAAACGGTGTTGGATTTTTACGAACATCATAATGGAAAGAATTGGTGTAGTATTCCTTGTCTGTGATATCAGGAATAGAGCCAAACTTCTCTGTATCTAGTCGGCAGAAACGGTCTGTCAGACTTTCAGACGGTGTTGAGTAGATAGAGAAATGGTAACCATATTGATCCGACCACTCTTCTACACGGCGTTTCATATCGTGAATGATGTCTAGCGTGAGTTTCTTAGCTTCTGGATTGCTTTCCCAGCTGTTACCAAAGAAAACAGTTGCTACCTCATACAAACCGATATAGCCCAGAGAAACTGTCGCACGACGATTCTTAAAGAGCTGGTCAACACTTTCTTCTTTACCTAGACGATGGCCAAAAGCACCGTATTGATACAGGATAGGAGCATTTGCTGGTGTTGCCTCTTTAGTGCGTTCGACACGATAAACCAGAGCATCCTCAGCGATATTCATACGCTCGTTGAAGATTTCCCAGAACTTATTCATGTCTCCTTCAGATTCAAGGGCAATACGAGGCAGGTTAACCGTCACAACACCCAGATTCATACGGCCTGAATTGACCTCGACACCATTTTCATCCTTCCATCCTTGAAGGAACGAACGGCAACCCATAGGCACCTTGAAGGAGCCTGTCAAGTCAACAATCTTATCATAAGATAAAACATCTGGATACATCCGCTTGGTTGCACACTCAAGAGCCAACTGCTTGATGTCGTAGTTGGGAGTTCCTTCCTCTAAATTGAGTCCTCTTTTTAGCGTAAAGATGAGTTTTGGGAAGATAGCTGTACGGTGTTCTGAACCAAGCCCATTGATACGAATGTTTAAAATTGCCTTTTGAATTTCCCGCTCAAAACGACTAGTTCCTAGACCAAAACCTAGTGAAGTAAATGGTGTTTGGCCATTTGAAGTGAAGAGAGTATTGATTTCATACTCGAGAGATTGCATGGCATCATAGATGTCCTTTTGCGTTTTCTTCCAAGCGTAATCTTCCCGTTTTTCAGGTAAGACCCACTCTTCCGCATCCTTGAGGTGTTTTTTGTAATTCTTCTCTGCATAAGGCGCCAAGATCTCATCGATACGGTCAGCTGAACAACCTCCGTACTGGCTAGAAGCAACATTGGCGATGATTTGGGAAATTTGAGCTGTCGCAGTCTGGATAGACTTGGGACTCTCTACCTCTGCATTTCCAATCTTAAAACCATTTTCCAACATACCCTTGAAGTCAATCAAACAGCAGTTGGTCATAGGGGTATAGGGACTGTAGTCCAAATCGTGATAGTGGATATCCCCCTTTTGGTGGGCATTGGCTACATGCTTAGGAAGCATTTGCAGTCCGATTGACTTTCCAACAATCCCTGCTGTCAAATCACGCTGGGTGTTGAAGACATCGCTGTCTTTATTGGCATTTTCGTTAACAACCGCCTGATCTTTGTTGAGAAGTTTATGGATACTAAAGTTTATATCTGTCGCTTTCGAGCGTTCAAAATCCCTTTGTGTCCGATAAGTGATATACTCCTCAGCCAAGGCATATTCTTTGGATTCAAGGAGTTCATGTTCTACGATATTTTGAATTTCGTAAATCTTAACCCCTTGTGGAAAGCGACTATGAATTTCTGTGACAATTCGCTCAGTCAGAGCATTGAGGCGTTTTTCGACTAAGGGTGTCACGTCCATAACCTTGTCTGCCGCCTTGTGGAGAGCTTTATCAATCTTGTCCACATCAAATACAACACGTCTTCCATCTCGTTTCTCGACGAAGAGAGTTGGCAAAATTGTAATTTTTTCTTCTAGTGCAATCATATGCATGCTCTTTTCTAAAATGTTCTTTCTAAAAAGTATTATACCACTCTAAAAAGAAAAATCAATATCTTGTGTTAAAAATCCTAAAATTTTTAAAAATACACAAGATATTGATTTTATTATTTGGTTTTATAAACTTTAAACTCTGAATAATCTGTCTTTAATTGTTGGTAATTTTCTTTTAAAAGTGTTTCTACTTCAGACCAGAGCGCCACCTTATCATTCACCACAATCACCTTAGGTTGATTTTCTTTCAAATCATTGATCAAACTAGTTTTATTTTCTTCTGTATTCGTGTAGAGAAGAGGGGATGGGAAAATGGATCCAGACAAACGCTGGCTTTCTTTATAGATCTGAACATGGGAATCCCAGATATAGATTTGGTCTCCCTCGCTCGTCTCTTGTTTTATTCTGTCCACTACTTGATGTTGTTCACTATATGAAGCTGGATGCAAGACAAAACGAGCTACAAAAGGAACTGCAATTAGATAAAACACTACTAAAATCGGTAAGTAGAGATTTCCCCTCATAAATTTTTTCCATAAATTTGGAACTTCCTCTCTTCTCCGACAACGAGCTCCTCTAGCTGAATGTTTTCCACGAATACTGGCCATCAAAAGAAGGAGTAAAAATGGAAGGATTAGAATCAAACGCGAACCGTGAAGAGGTTCTTGAGAAAAAAGCAACAAGGCTAGTACAAATAAGAAAACAAAGCTAGCTGGTACTGAGATGACATATAATTTAGATGCTTTAGATTGGAACAAACCGAGAAAAATAAGAATGAAAGCTCCTAATCCAAAGGTTAATAGACCATAGAATAAAGTATTTTCTACTAACTGGGGGTTAGTAAAAGTAATCATAGAGGTAAATGGATACAAAAATCTACTTAAAGCCTCTCCAAAACCTCCTGAAATGATGACATAGTAGCCTAAAGGATAAAATAGGAGAGAGAAACCAAGTGCTGTCGCAAAAAATTGATAAATTCCATGTATAAAGCGTCCATGTCCAATATTAAAGACCAATAAACCTACAGTTATCGCTACAATAAATAGAAGACTAGTTAGGGGTTCTATGAAAAATGATCGGGCCAAGAAAATCCCCAAACGTAAAAATCCCTTGTCATTATTAGGATTTGACAGATAGCCTGCTACTAAAGAAAAGCCTGCAAATAAGAATGGAAGAGCTAAAATCGTAGCATAGCCTCCTCCAAAACCAAGACCAGATACCAAAATATAAAATATCGTTAAAAGTTGCTTAGCTTGATCCCTTTGTCCTGTCAGATAGTCAGTTGCAGAAAAAAGGAAATAACCTCCTCCTAAGAGGGCTAGCCATTCTACCAAGGCAAAAAGGATGCCTCCTTGGGTAATATAAAGTAGTAAATAATAAAGAAGACCTTGGCTAGCATAATAACTACTGTATAGCTGTCCTCCCTGATGCAAAGCCCACCCTATATACAAATCCTGAGCCTGAGAAGGACTTACCATATCTAAAAGTAAAGGAAGCACCACAGAAAAAACCGTCGCAATCGTACTTCCGATGATGAGTCTGAAAAACGGGAAAGCTAGGGGCTCTTCTTTTTCCAGGTTCGATTCAAGGTTCCTATCCAATCTATTTTCAATTTCATTACTCTGTATCGTTTCGGATACTTCTTCGATTCTGCCATATACAGCCATGTCGTTTCTCCTATTCAATTTATCTGTCTTAGTATATCAAAAAGACCTAGAATTGTCAGCTTGCGATGGCTGTTTGAGCGATTTTTCGCATAGTTTCACAAAGGTTTCAATTTCTCGAAATCGGTGTAAATGTGTCTGTTTAAATGTCGTGATATAGTTCAATTCCTTCTGAGTCAGCATCGTTTCTCCCCTATATCTCTCTATTCGTAAAAAGCAAGAAAAAGAGGACTCAGTCATATCCTAAGTCCTAGATTTCTTATAAGATAGGGGCAAATAACTGGGCAATTTCCTTAATCAATTTTTGATACCAGCTATTTTTTATCGTATGAGCAAAAATTTCTTGCGATACCGAAAAAATCTCTTGAAAATCTTTTTGAATCTCTGTGATTGATGCCGTTTTATATAACAAAACTGCATTTTCATAGTGGTGAAGCAAACTTCTGTAATCTAAGTTAATGGTTCCAACTGCAGCAAAGTCCTTATCCACTAAGATTTGTTTACTGTGAATGAAGCCTGGACTATACTCAAAAATTCTTACTCCTACCGATAACAAATCCGAATAGGCTCCTCTTGTGATGAGTTGGATTAATTTTTTATCTGGAACGAAAGGGGTCACAATGCGGACATCAACACCCCTCATAGCTGCATTTTTAATACTCTCAGTTAAATCATAGTCAATAATTAAATAGGGCGTTGTAATATAGACTGAATCAGTGGCCTGATTAATCAAACTTTGATAGACTTTTTTCCCTACCTGAGTACGGAAGATGGGCTTGGGTCCACTACCGTAAGGAATGCAGAGTCCTTGACTAAAACAAGGCTGATTTTCCAAGTGATACTGGTCAAAATCGCTGATTTCCCCACGATTGATGTACCAGGTCATCAAAAAGAGACGGGTGAGAGCCTTGACACCAAGGCCATCTAAGCGAATCCCACTGTCCTTCCAATAGCCAAAGCGTTCTACATGATTGATGTACTCATCGGCTAAGTTAATGCCTCCTGTATAAGCTACCTGACCATCTATGACCAGAATTTTACGATGGTCCCGATTGTTGTAAGCCACCGTCAGACGAGGAATTACCTTATTGAATTTATGGGCTTCAATTCCTCGACTACGAAGCTGAATAGTGTAGTCTCCAGGCAAAGTCGCCATACAGCCGATATCATCATAGAGCATCTTGACCTCTACACCCTGAGCTGCCTTTTGCTCTAGTATGTCTAGTATGCTATTCCACATCAGACCTTCTTCGACAATATAGTACTCTAGAAAGATAAACTTTTCAGCTTTCTTAAGGTCTTCCAACATATATTGCCACATGCTTTCACCCGAAGAAAAGAATTGTGAGTCTGTTCGATCATAGACATCGGCGTTACTATCCATACTTAACAAAGATTTGATAACTCCGTAAGCCGCCTTATCCTCTTCCTTCAATTTCTGGCGGAGAGCTTTACTGTTATCCTCCCGAAAATGCATGGAACCAAGTTTGTCCAACTGCTTGATTTCTTTTTTGGACAATCGCCTTTCACCAAACATTATATAGAGCAAAGGACCAATAACAGGAACAAAAGTCACCACTAACCACATTACTTTGCTTTCAGGCGCCATGGAACGATTGACAATTGCGACAATAGTTGCCATACTCATAAAGATTAAGAGAATCACCCAAAGAATAGGAGCCATGCGACCTAAATAAAGAAAGAGACCAAAAACAAGAGAAAGTTCAAGTAGCATAATCAAAAGACTAAAGCCATACTTGGACATCAATAATTGAAATTTCCTATATTTCATATCCCCTCCTTGATAGTTTGAATGCTAAAAACAGGTAATTGATACTCTTCGAAAATCTCTTCAAACCACGTCAGCTTCACCTTGCCGTACTTAAGTACAGCCTGCGGCTAGCTTCCTAGTTTGCTCTTTGATTTTCATTGAGTATGATACTAGTATAACGCAGGTATTCGGTAGAAGGCAAGTATTTATGGTCATTTTTCTAAGTAATCATAAAAGAGACCGAAAAATCCAGTCTCCTTCTAGTCTATTTTGATAAAACGATACGATCTGAAGCGTCTCTATCCATATCGTCGATAATCATCTGATTGCCATTAATTGTATAAATCTTGGCATCATCACCAATAATCATGCGTTGATTAGCGGCATCGAAGCTAACCTGCTTGATTTCTTGATCTCCGTCAGTTTCTACCTGTGTCCATGTACCAGTTGTTCCAGTTACCACTAAAGTGATACGGTCTCCTTCGTCCTGACCAGTATAAGTTCCATCAATATTAGTTGGTTGAGCTGTAACTGTATTTTGTGAAGAACTTGTTGCTGCCTGGTTGCTATTTTCTGTAGACGATGAAACAGTAGGTTGTGATTGCTGAGTTTGTTGAGTTTGCGATTGAGCTACTGGTTGTTGAACTTGTTGAGTTCTTTGTGAACAAGCTACTAAGAGACTAAGACTTGCTAGAGAAGCAAGAGAAAGTGTGAATGTTTTTAATTTCATGATGAATTTCCTTTCTGCTACCGATTTAGAGAATGTTTCTTCTAACTGGTAGTTCCCCTAGTATAACAAGTTCAAAAAAGGAGGTCAATTTATCTGCTCATGGTCCAGTAGGCAGCCCCGTACTTCTGAGATAAAATAGAGAGATCCTGTAATGAACAATAAGTCCTGCGCGTCGGCTCTTTCTTCGAAACTGCTGATAAATTCTCGGTAAGAAGGAATGACGTCGTAACCCATTACATCTGTCTCGTCCAGAGAACCTTGATAGTCAAAACCAGTCACCTTGAGTTCCACTTGAGGTAAATTTTCAGCCAAATAAGCCAACATCCCTTGATAATCCTTACGTTTTAAGGCTCCAAAGAGGATTTGAGGTCGATAACCTTCCTGCTCTTTTTCTTTGATAAACTCAACCAAGCGAGTCAAGGCAGGGAGGTTATGAGCACCATCCAAGTAAATCTGTGGATGAATACGCTCCAAACGACCAGCCCAATGGGTCTGTTTCAAGGCCTTTCTTACAGCCTGTTCATCAACAACTTCCTTTCCTTCTCCCATAAAAAGAAGAAAAGTTTGCAATGCCAAGGCCGCATTTTCCTGCTGATAGGCTCCTTCTAAACCTATTTTCAACTGCGAAAGATTCAGCAACGAACTTGAAAAATCACTATTCAGCATTGAAAAATCCTGGCCTGCCTGATAAAAGTCAATAGCTAAAGATTCGGCTTTTTTCTGACAAACAAACCTAGCTTCTTGCGGCAATTTCGCAATCACTGCCTTCTTACCAACCTTGAAAATACCAGCTTTCTGCTCTGCGATTGCTTCTAGTCTATCACCCAAGGTCTCCTGATGGTCAAGCCCGATGGAGGTGATGACAGCAATCTCTCCAGTTACCACATTAGTCGTGTCAAGTAGGCCACCAATTCCTACTTCTAATAAAACCAAATCCACTTCTTGCTCCCTAAAATAAAGAAAAGCAACTAAGGTCAGCAATTCAAAAAAGGACAACTGATCATGGGTTTGCAGAAGCGTTTTCTCCATCTCCTTGACCTGATCAGCCAAACGGATGAAGTCTGCATCTGCTATAGGTTGCCCATTAATGCAGATTCGGTCATTGATAGAGACGATATGAGGGGAGGTAAAGGTCGCAACTTTTTTGCCATGTCCCATAAATAATTCCCTCATAAAAGCAATGGTAGAGCCTTTCCCATTAGTCCCTGTTACGTGGATAATAGGGTAAGACTTCTCTGGATTCTCCAACAAATCCACCGCTTGTTGCATTCGCCCCAAACCTGATCGAAAATTCAAACCAATCCGACTGTGAAGCCATTCTTCTACTTCAAACATATATATCTCCTTGACAAAAGTCCAATCAATTACCACATCAAAGCATGATGACTAATAAAAACAAGGCCAGGATTTTCGTCCCGACCTCTAACCTGGTTAGCTAATAACTAGCTACTATGAATATTAACTTGGGCTAAAAACACCCCCAGACTTACCAGTCTCTCTTATTTAAAGGAACTGGGGTAAAAATATCCCCCGAACTTACTTACGGTCTTTATTTTTAGCGTCAGGCTAAAAACGTCCACTGGACTGCCTGCGTTTCTATTTTCTAGCGCAGGGGTAAAAACGTCCCCCCGGACTGCCTGCGTTTCTATTTTCTAGCGCAGGGCTAAAAACGTCCACTGGACGTTCCAACTCTTCCAATTTCTAGGAGTTGGGCTGATACAGTCTCCCAGACTGTATCACTCCTCCATAAAGCTGTTGAAGACTTCTTCAATCATGTTCCATTCGTCTTCTGAATCTTCTGGGATTGGTTGCAATTCGCCTTCTGTTCCATCCTCGTTTTCGATGAATGAGTAAGCTTGGATTTCAACTTGTCCATCTTCGTCTTCTTCTGCGTTAACTGGCACTAGAAGAACATAGTTTTTACCAAATTCTTCTTTTCCGTCAATCGTCAAAAGGATCTCAAACAAGGTTTCATTTCCTTGCTCATCTACTAGTGTAATTAATTCACGTTCTTCGTGGTCGTGGTTATGATCGTGTGACATAGCCTCTCCTTTATATTAAAATTTTCTATCTAAATAATTTTGTAAAATCAGCTGAGCTGCTAACTTATCAATGACTTTCTTGCGCTTGTTACGGCTGATATCTGCTTGTTCAATCAACATGCGTTCCGCAGCAACTGTTGTCAAGCGTTCATCCTGATAGTCTACTGGTAAACCAAAAAGCTCTTCTAGCTTTGCTCCGTATGCCTGACTAGCTTCCACGCGCGGTCCGCTTGTATTGTTCATGTTTTTAGGCAAGCCCACTACAAATCGTTCCACCTTGTAAGCATCAACCAACTCCTTAACGCGGTCAAAACCAAATTGGCCTTGCTCCTCATTGATTTGGATGATTTCAAGCCCTTGAGCTGTAAAACCGAGCGGATCGCTAATGGCCACCCCTACCGTTTTTGAACCGACGTCCAATCCCATAATTCTCATAGGTTATAGATCGACTCCTTGTCCTTTAAGGTAGTAGCGGACCAATTCCTCAACGATTTCATCACGCTCATACTTACGGATTTGATTTCGTGCATTATTATAACGAGGAACGTAGGCAGGGTCTCCACTCAATACGTAACCTACGATTTGGTTAATCGGGTTGTAGCCCTTATCGTTCAACGAAGCATAGACATCAGTCAAAGTTTCGCTAATTTCTTTTTTATTGGAATCGTCCAATTTAAAACGTACTGTTTCTTCAGTAAATCCCATTCTAACACCCTCTTTCCTTAGAATAGTACCATTATAGCATAATTCCTTACCTTCTACAATTCAGGCAGTCTATTTATTTGGATTTTCTATTGTTCTGTCGCACCATTTGCCAATCTGTCTGAAATATATTTGCTTGGTTCATTTTTCAAAAGATTTTCCAAGCCAATATTCTTCAGATATTCCAATTGAGAAGCCTTCTTGACATCCAAAACTTGAAAATCATAACTAGTCGTTGTTTGAAGTTCGGTTGCACTCAATAATTTGGTTTCAAGCTTAAAGCCTGCCAATTTACGAGCTTCAATGATAGACTCATCCTTCTCCTCCGCCTCAAGAAGAGCTTTTTGAGTTTCTTCCACACCATGTTGGTCAATATAGGTCTTCAACTCATCTGAGACTGGACGCTTTTGTTGAATGGTTAGGTTCAAAAAAGTCTTGTCTTTATAAGTAATGGTTTGGGTTTGCTGGCTGCCATCATCTGACTTGGGCAAGACCAAAGTCTTGGTTACAACTGTATTCTTCTCAGCATTTTCAATAACTGGTAATGCCGACTGAAGCGTATCCTTTTCTGTTTTTGTAGCTTTTCCAGTTTCTTTTTTCTGTCCGCAACCAACCAGGACAAAAAGGAAAGCTAGACTAACAAGAACTATTTTTTTCATTTCTTTCTTCTTTCTTTTTGAGATTAATACTCAATGAAAATCAAAGAGCAAACTAGAAAACTAGCCGCAGGCTGCTCAAAGCACTGCTTTGAGGTTGCAGATAAAACTGACGAAGTCAGGAACATGCATACGGCAAGGCGATGTTGACGCGGTTTGAATTTGATTTTTGAAGAGTATAAAATAGAATAAGACTGGGAGTTGCCCCCAGCCTTGATGTTTATAGAGCTGCACGCAAACGTGCTTCTGCATTTTCTACATTACGGACAGAGCGTGGTAGGAAGGCACGAATATCGTCTTCCTTATAGCCAACTTGCAGGCGTTTTTCATCTACAAGGATTGGGCTCTTTAAAATTCTCGGTGTTTCCATAATCAGATTGAGTACTTCGTTGACACTCAAATCTTCAATATCCACTCCAAGGGCTTTGGCATAGCGATTTTTAGACGAAACGATGCTGGCTATTCCGTTATCTGTTTTGGTTAGAATATCCAGTAATTCTTCTCTCGTAATTCCTTCTTTACCAAGATTTTGTTCTTTATAACTTAACTGGTGGGCATTGAGCCAGGTTTTTGCTTTTTTACAACTAGTACAACTTGAGACTGTATAAATCTTGATCATGTACCTACCCCTTTCGCTACATGTTACTATCAGTTTAGTCTATTATACCATAAAAAACATCCGACTTGCGACCTATTTTTAAATTTTTTTGACTTTTTTCGTCATTTTCGTACTTTTTTCTTGACAAAATGAAATTTACAGCCATTCTTTATATTTCTTGATATAGATTTTTTTCACAATTGTCACGCTAATCATGTACAAAATGATGATAAAAATCAAAAAGATGAAATAAATCGGTTTCAAAGGAGTTAAATGAAGAAGGCTAGCTAGTGGACTGTAGGGAAGGAAGGTCACAAAGGCTGCAGCCAATAAGGTTGTCACAAGGACTAGCCAAGCTGGACGACTTTGTAAAAAGGGAATTTTGGCTGAACGCAGCATATGGATAACCATAGTCTGAGACCACATAGACTCGATAAACCAACCTGTCTGGAACAAGACAATAAAGCCTACGGCCGACTCTGCTCCATGAACATAGGCATGACCTGTCGTCATGGGTACAATGATAAAATAAAGCAAGCTGAAGGTCAAAATATCAAAGGCAGAAGAGATAGGCCCCATCCAAACCATGAAACGTGTAATAGACTTGGCTTCCCATGTATGCGGATTTCTCAAAAAATCTTTGTCCACCTTGTCAAAAGGCAAGGCAATACAAGACAAATCATAGACTAGATTTAGGATAATCAAATGGACTGGTGCCATTGGTAAAAATGGTAAAAAGATTCCAGAGACCAATAGGGATAAGATATTTCCAAAATTAGAACTCACTGTCATCTTGATATATTTGGTCATATTAGCATAGACCTTACGCCCTTCAACCAGTCCTTTTTCAAGTACCATGAGATCCTTATCAAGTAGGATAACATCAGCTGTTTCTTTAGCAATATCTACTGCTGTATCAACAGAAATCCCCACATCTGCTACTTTCATAGAAGGGGCATCATTGATTCCATCTCCCATATAGCCAACAGCATGACCATTAGCCTTAAATTGCAAAATAATCCTTGCTTTTTGGTCAGGAGAAAGTTTGGCAAAGACTGTTACCTCCTCTACGGCTTGGGCCAATTCTTGATCACTCATCTGATCAATTTCAGATCCCAATAGCATCTGATTGATATCTAAACCAACCTTTTCACAGACTGCTTGGGTAACTTTTTCGTTGTCTCCCGTTAAAATCTTTGTTTTAACTCCATGTTCTAACAAAGCCTTAATTGCTGGTGCTGCAGATGGTTTTGGTGGATCTAGGAAGGCTAAATAACCAGTTAGAATCATATCCCCTTCATCATCAACTGTATAAGCATGACCTTCCCTCAAACCTGACTTATAGGCCACTCCCAAGACACGCAAACCTTGTTGATTGAGTTGTCGGACTTCCTCTAATATTTCTTCTCTAATAGCATCTGTCAAGGGAGTAATCACTCCTTGGTATTCCGCATGACTGGAAATCGTCAACATTTCCTCTAGGGCACCCTTGGTCACTAAACTAACCACTTCGTGTTCATCCTTGACGATGACACTCATCCGTCTGCGTTCAAAATCAAAGGGAAGCTCATCTATTTTTTGAAAAGTTTGAGACAGATTTTGCAAGAGGGCGTGTTCTTTGGCTTCCTTTTCAGTCCGTTTGATAATGGCTCTGTCCATCAAATTTTTTAAGCCCGTTTGAAAATAAGAATTGAGATAAGCTCGTCTCAAGACAGTCAAATCCAAGCGTCCGTGGATGTCCAAGGGATATTCTAGAACGATTTCATCTTGGGTTAGAGTTCCTGTCTTATCTGTACACAAGATATCAATCGCCCCTAAGTCCTGTATGGCATTGAGTTTCTTGATAACCACTTTTTCCTTGGCCATAATAATGGAGCCTTTTGCTAGACTGGCAGTGATGATCATAGGAAGCATTTCAGGTGTCAATCCAACACCAACACTCAAAGCAAATACTCCAGCTTCCAGCCAGTCGCCATCTGTTAAACCATTGGACAAGAAAACGATGGGCACCATGACCAACATCAAGCGGATCAAAAGCCAAGAGATACTGTTCATCTCCCGCTCAAACGAAGTGGGCTCGTCATAGGTGTTCAGAGTCTGCTCAATAGCCCCCATCATGGTATCATCACCAACCGCCAAAACCACGGCCTTGGCACTACCAGATAAGACATTGGTTCCCATAAAAGCCAAGGATTCGGCTTCGAGAAGACTATCAGATTGTTGAACCGTTGCCTTGGTCAAGGCCAATTTTTCAACAGAATCACTTTCGCCTGTCAAGCCAGACTGTTGTACAAAGAAATCGCGCGACTCAAATAAAAGAAGATCTGCTGGAATCATGTCTCCAGCGCTTAATTTAACCACGTCACCTACTACCAAATCATCGATAGGTACTTCTTGGATTTCTCCTTGACGAATGACTGTCGCTGTGTTGACAATCATTTTTGAAAGATTGGTGGCTGCCTTGTCACTGCGGAGTTCTTGGACAAATCGAATGCCTCCAGAAATGAGAACTAGGACAACAATGATAATGGAAGTCGTCGGATCCTCTTGACCTGGTTTTGCCAACCAGACATTGGTCACTAAGGAAATCACGGCGATAACCAGCAAGATGATTGTAAATGGATTGATAATAGATTCGTAAATCTTTTTGAGGATACTGTCTTCTTGGCCTTTGGTAATCACATTTTCGCCATAGAGGTCACGATTTTTTTCGACCTGTTCCTCTGTCAAACCGTTTAAACTGGTATGATAAAAAGTTAGACTCTCGTCTAAAGGGACTTGAATAGCTGTTGCTAATCTTTCTTTTGTTGTTTTCATTGGTTTCTCCTATCTGTATGAATGATGTGTTTCATACACAGAGACCAATCACTTTATAAGGGCAGAACGACACAAATCAGCGATTGGCTGTGTATGTGCGGTTCCGGATGGTCGTCAATTTGCATCGTCTGTCTCCTTTCTTTGTTTTAAACAGTAGAAAATCCCACCATAAAATGGCAGGATTAAAAAACTAAATATCTGTTTTTTCGTTCAAGCTTTAACTCCATAGGGCAATGTAATGAGCTTAGTCTTAGCCTTCGCGACCAAAACTGTTGACCAACGAGTAGTGTCTCCACTGCTTTGCGGTAGTCATCCGTATCCCTATGGTAGCCTCACCTACCGTTTTCGTCTTTCAGTATAAACCTTTAAATTTTAAAAGTCAATCATTTGAATTGTTTGACTCTTAAATGACTATCAACTCTTTTGGAGCCAAGGTCAATAATTCACAACCTGTCTCTGTAATCAAGATATCATCCTCTATACGAACACCGTATTTACCTTCGATATAGATACCTGGCTCATCGGTCAAGGTCATACCTGCCTTAATAGTTTCTGTAGAAGTCTGGCTAAAGTAAGGCTCTTCATGGATATCCAGGCCAATACCGTGCCCAATACCGTGGGTAAAGTAGTCACCATAACCTGCCTCAATGATAATATCACGAGGGATTTTGTCAAAGTCACGGAAACCTAATCCTGCCTTGGCTTGATCGATCAAGGCTTGGTTGGCTTTGAGAACTGTATTGTAAATCTCTGCTTGCTCGTCGCTGACATGCCCCAAGTAGATAGTTCGTGTCATATCGCTGACATAGTGGTCATAGAGGCAGCCGAAATCCATGGTAATAGCTTCTCCCAGCTCCACTGGTTTGTGCATAGGATGGGCATGGGGTTTAGAAGAGTTGATACCGCTAGCTAGAATGGTGTCAAAAGACAAGCCAGATGCTCCCAACTCACGCATGCGGAAGTCAAGGAAGTTGGCAATCTCAATCTCAGTCTTTCCTGGCTTAATAAAGTCAAGCGCATCGCGGAAAGCTTGGTCTGAGATAGAACAAGCCTTGCGAATAGCTGCAATCTCCGCCTCATCCTTAATCATTCGAAGACCTTCAACAAACTGAGTTTGTGGAAGCAAGTCAATTCCTTCAAAGGCGGCCTGCATACGGTGATAATAAGAGACCGAAATCTCGTCCTCAAAACCGATTCGAGACAAGCCCATGTCCTTAACAATTCCTGCAATGACTGCCAATTCATCGCGATCAGCCACAATCTCAAAACCACTGGTTTCTTGCTTGGCTGCAATGATATAGCGAGAGTCTGTCACCAAGACCTGACGGTCACGGCTGATAAAAACTGTTCCATTTGAACCCCAAAAACCAGTCAAGTAGTAAACATTTTTAAGGTTATTGATAATGATGCCATCTAGTTCTTTTTCTTGCATTTTAGTGAGAAATGCTTGTACACGTTTATTCATGATGTAACTTTCCTTTCAAATACTGTCCTGTGTAGCTGGCTTCATTGGCCGCTACTTCTTCTGGAGTTCCTGTTGCGATGATGGTTCCACCGCCGACACCGCCCTCAGGACCCAAGTCAATAATATGGTCTGCTGTCTTGATAACGTCTAGATTGTGCTCAATGACGAGGACTGTATTGCCATCGTCTACAAAGCGAGCTAAAACCTTAAGCAAGCGAGCGATATCCTCAGTATGAAGACCTGTCGTCGGCTCATCCAGAATGTAGAAAGATTTTCCTGTCGATCGTTTGTGGAGTTCACTAGCCAGCTTCATACGCTGGGCTTCTCCCCCAGAAAGGGTGGTAGCTGGTTGACCTAGCGTCACATAGCCCAGCCCCACATCCTTGATGGTCTGAAGTTTGCGTTGAATTTTAGGAATATGTTGGAAAAATTCTACCGCATCGTTGACCGTCATATCCAAGACCTGCGAGATATTTTTTTCCTTGTAGTGAACTTCTAGGGTTTCACTGTTGTAGCGGGTCCCGTGGCAGACTTCACAAGCAACATAAACATCTGGCAAGAAGTGCATCTCAATCTTGATGATCCCGTCACCTGAGCAGGCTTCGCAACGACCTCCCTTGACGTTGAAACTGAAACGACCCTTCTTGTAGCCTCGAATCTTGGCCTCGTTTGTCTGGGCAAAAAGGTCACGTATATCGTCAAAAACTCCTGTATAGGTAGCAGGGTCAGACCTCGGCGTTCGTCCAATCGGACTCTGGTCAATATCAATCAAGCGGTCTACATGCTCAATACCGGTAATGGTCTTGAATTTGCCAGGCTTGTCTGAATTGCGGTTAAGCTTCTGGGCAATGGCTTTTTTGAGGATACTGTTGATTAAGGTCGATTTCCCTGAACCTGATACCCCTGTCACCGCGATGAATTTTCCTAATGGGAAACGAGCTGTGACATTTTGCAGGTTGTTCTCACGCGCTCCCGTCACCTCGATAAAGCGACCATTTCCTACACGGCGCTCTTCTGGTACTGGAATAGCACGTTTACCTGATAAATACTGGCCTGTGATAGACTTGCTGTTACGAGCCACCTGTTTGGGCGTACCTGCAGCAACAATCTCCCCACCAAAAACACCTGCACCAGGACCAACGTCAATCAGATAGTCCGCTTCGCGCATGGTATCTTCATCATGTTCCACTACGATGAGAGTATTGCCCAAATCTCGCATTTTTTTCAAACTGGCGATCAGGCGGTCATTGTCTCTCTGGTGGAGACCGATTGACGGCTCATCCAGGATATAAAGGACACCTGATAAGTTGGAACCAATCTGGGTAGCCAAGCGAATACGCTGGCTCTCCCCACCTGAAAGAGTTCCTGCTGAACGTGACAGAGTCAGATAGTTTAGACCCACGTTATTAAGGAAGGTCAAGCGGTCCTTGATTTCCTTGAGAATGGGACGAGCAATGATGGCTTCATTTTCAGATAGAGTCAACTTGCTTACCAAGTCCAAGTGGTCCGCGATAGACAGGTCTGAAATTTCTCCGATATGTGGTCCTTGCTCACCACCAACACGGACAGACAAAGCCTGGTCATTGAGACGATAGCCGTGACAGGTTCCGCAGGTCAGCTCATTCATGTAGAGGCGCATCTGGGTGCGGGTGTAGTCACTATTAGTTTCATGGTAGCGACGTTTGATATTATTGACAACTCCCTCAAAAGGAATATCGATATCGCGCACGCCACCAAATTCATTCTCATAGTGGAAATGGAATTCCTTACCATCTGACCCATAGAGAATCAAGTTCTTATCTTCTTCTGACAGGTCCTCAAAAGGCTTATCCATATCCACTCCAAAGGCCGTCATAGCCTGCTCTAGCATGTTTGGATAGTAGTTGGATGAGATAGGATTCCAAGGTGCCAGCGCCCCCTCACGTAGCGTTTTGCTGGCATCTGGCACTACCAAATCAGTATCCACCTCCAACTTGATGCCCAAGCCGTCACACTCACTACAAGAGCCAAAAGGAGCATTGAAGGAGAAGAGACGCGGCTCTAACTCTGGAACAGTAAAGCCACAAACTGGACAGGCATAATGCTCAGAGAAGAGCAACTCAGAGTCGTCCATGGTGTCGATAATGACATAACCTTCTGCAATACGAAGGGCAGCCTCAATGGAATCAAAGAGACGACTACGAATGCCCTCCTTGATAACGATACGGTCAACCACGACATCAATATTGTGTTGCTTGCTCTTAGACAACTCTGGCACTTCGGTCACATCATAGACTTCCCCATCCACACGGACACGAACATACCCATCTTTCTGAATCTTTTCAATAACGCTCTTGTGCTGTCCTTTTTTCTTACGGATAACTGGGGCTAAGATTTGCAGGCGCTGGCGTTCAGGTAACTCCAAAACCCTATCAACGATTTGCTCTACAGAAGAAGCCTTGATAGCTCCATGCCCGTTGATACAGTAAGGCGTCCCCACACGCGCATAGAGGAGACGCAGATAGTCATTGATTTCAGTCGTTGTTCCCACCGTCGAGCGAGGGTTTTTGCTAGTCGTTTTCTGGTCGATGGAAATAGCAGGGCTGAGGCCATCAATAGCATCTACATCAGGCTTCTCCATATTTCCCAAAAACTGGCGAGCGTAGGCTGACAAACTCTCTACATAGCGACGTTGACCCTCCGCATAGAGGGTGTCAAAGGCCAGACTGGATTTCCCTGAACCTGACAAACCTGTCACGACAACCAACTTGTCTCGCGGAATCTCCACATCAATATTTTTTAAATTATGGGCACGCGCCCCATGAATGACAATTTTATCTTGCATCTTTGTTCTTTCTAGTCCATTATTGCTTACCATTATACCAAAAAAAGTGAGATTCTATTACCCAAAAGGCTGATTTTGTAGTATAATAGTACGGTGTGAAAAAATCTGAAAAATGAGAAAGGATAAGGGATATGAAACAAGTTTTTCTCTCTACAACAACTGAATTTAAAGAGATCGATACACTTGAACCGGGTACTTGGATCAATCTCGTCAATCCGACTCAAAATGAATCACTCGAAATCGCTAACGCCTTCGATATTGATATTGCTGACCTTCGAGCACCGCTCGATGCGGAAGAAATGTCTCGTATTACCATTGAAGACGAGTACACCCTGATTATCGTAGACGTTCCGGTCACAGAGGAAAGAAATAACCGCACCTATTACGTTACCATCCCGCTTGGTATTATCATCACCGAGGAAACCATTATCACTACGTGTTTGGAACCACTACCAGTCCTCGATGTCTTTATCAACCGTCGCTTGCGTAATTTCTACACCTTCATGCGTTCACGTTTCATCTTTCAGATCCTCTATCGTAATGCAGAGCTTTACCTAACAGCCCTTCGTTCGATTGATCGTAAGAGTGAACAAATCGAAAGTCAACTGCATCAATCAACTCGTAATGAAGAATTGATTGAGCTCATGGAATTGGAAAAAACCATCGTCTATTTCAAGGCCTCACTTAAAACCAATGAGCGCGTGATTAAGAAATTGACCAGTTCAACCAGCAATATCAAGAAATACCTTGAGGACGAAGACCTGCTTGAAGATACCCTGATTGAAACCCAACAGGCCATCGAGATGGCAGACATTTATGGAAACGTCTTGCATTCTATGACAGAGACCTTTGCCTCTATCATTTCCAACAACCAGAACAACATCATGAAAACCTTGGCCCTTGTGACCATCGTCATGTCCATCCCAACCATGGTCTTCTCTGCCTACGGGATGAACTTTAAGGATAATGAAATCCCCCTAAACGGCGAGCCAAATGCCTTCTGGTTAATCGTCTTTATCGCCTTTGCTATGAGTGTCTCGCTCACTCTCTATCTCATCCATAAAAAATGGTTCTAAGAGGAGTTCCTATGTCTCAGATTGATTTACAAAAATTAACCAAGAAAAACCAAGAGTTTATCCATATCGCTACCCAACAATTCATCAAAGATGGGAAATCAGACGCTGAAATCAAGGCTATTTTTGAGGAAGTTATTCCCCAAATCCTTGAGGAGCAAGCCAAGGGTACGACTGCTCGTTCCCTCTATGGCGCACCAACTCACTGGGCTCATAGCTTTACTGTCAAGGAGCAATATGAAAAAGAGCATCCAAAAGAAAATGATGATCCAAAACTCATGATTATGGACTCAGCCCTTTTCATCACTAGTCTCTTTGCCCTCGTCAGCGCCCTCACAACTTTCTTTGCGGCAGATCAAGCTTTCGGCTATGGATTTGTCACTCTCCTATTAGTTGGACTGGTTGGTGGATTTGCCTTCTACTTGATGTACTACTTCGTTTACCAATACTATGGACCAGATATGGACCGCAGTCAACGTCCACCTTTCTGGAAATCTGTACTGGTTATCCTGGCTTCTATGTTCCTTTGGTTGCTTGTTTTCTTTGCAACAAGCTTCCTACCAGCTAGCCTTAACCCAGTACTTGCTCCATTGCCACTAGCTATTATCGGAGCAGTCCTCCTAGCCCTTCGCTTCTATCTCAAGAAACGCTTGAACATCCGCAGCGCAAGTGCAGGACCAACACGTTACTAAGAAAAGGAAAGAGCTATGGCGTATAGTCAATCTTTAGCTCAGCAGATTCGAAAAATTCTAGCGCTCAAACTTCCTCCCCAAATTTTCGAAGAAGAGCTAGAAGAAAAGAAGCTGTTTGGTGGCCTGGCCTTTATGATTCGTGGTAAAATGGTCCTTACTGTCAGTTCCAGAAAGGATGAACTGGTTATGGTCAGAATTGGCAAGGAAATGGAGAAGCAAGTTCTACCCCGAACAGGAGCTCATACTACATTGATGAGGGGGCGCCTTTATCATGGGTATATAGACTTAGATATAGAAGGTCAAAAAGAATTGCCTTACTGGATTGATTTGGCCCTCTCCTATAATCAAGAGTTGACCAAGTAACTCATATCTAGCGAGATTACTGATTAGAAAACGAAAAGCAACTGCACCAGCGGTTGCTTTTTCACTTGCTTGCCTACAAGCTTCCCTCTACCATTTTCCCTATAGTTTTCTCCCATCTTTTATGATAAAATAGGCTCAATTAATTTCTAGGAGGAAGAAATATGGTTTCTACTATTGGTGTTGTTAGTTTATCTAGTGGTATTATCGGAGAGAACTTTGTCAAACACGAAGTGGACTTGGGTGTTCAACGTCTCAAGAACCTGGGACTCAATCCTACCTTTTTGCCTCATTCGCTAAAAGGATTAGACTTTATCAAGGACCATCCTGAAGCTCGTGCAGAGGATTTGATTCATGCCTTTTCTGATGATAACATTGACATGATCCTATGCGCCATCGGTGGAGACGATACCTATCGCTTACTACCTTATCTTTTTGAAAATGACCGACTACAAAAGGTTATCAAACAAAAGATTTTTCTTGGCTTCTCAGATACAACCATGAACCATCTCATGTTGCATAAACTAGGAATCAAGACTTTTTATGGTCAATCCTTCTTAGCAGACATTTGTGAATTAGACAAGGAGATGTTGCCCTATAGTCTTCACTACTTTAAAGAATTAATTGAGACGGAAAGAATCTCAGAAATTCGCCCTAGCAATGTTTGGTATGAGGAAAGGACTGACTTCAGTCCCAAGGCTCTGGGAATACCTCGTGTCAGTCATGCAAATACCGGTTTTGAGTTGTTGCAAGGAAATGCCCAGTTTGAGGGGGAAATTCTCGGTGGTTGCCTCGAATCCCTCTACGATATCTTTGACAACTCTCGATACGCAGATAGCACGGAACTCAGCCAAAAATACAAACTTTTCCCTGATTTGTCAGACTGGAAAGGAAAAATACTCTTACTAGAAACAAGCGAAGAAAAGCCTGAGCTGGAAGACTTCAAAAATATGTTGCAGACTTTAAAAGACACTGGTATATTCGAGGTCATCAGTGGACTCTTGGTCGGAAAACCTATGGATGAAACTTTCTATGACGACTATAAAGAGGCACTATTGGATATTATTGACAGCAATATCCCAATTGTCTATAATCTGAATGTCGGCCACGCAACTCCGAGAGCAATTGTCCCCTTTGGAGTCCACGCCCATGTAGATGCACAGGAGCAAATCATTCGCTTTGACTATAACAAAAATAAATAGTTTCTCTATTTTTGTGCTTTTGTATTCGTTTTCATTACAATTTGTATCTGAATTTATTGCATTTCGCTAATTTCTATGATATCCTTTTGAAGGAGGTGTATATGACAAAACAAAAAATTAATCGAATCGTAGGTTCTATTGGTGCCTTTATTGGAATTATAGTATTTATTGCCTACATACCTCAAATTATCGCTAATTTACAGGGAAATAAAGCTCAACCATTTCAACCTTTATCAGCTGCTATATCTTGCTTAATCTGGGTTATTTATGGATGGACAAAGGAACCTAAGAAGGATTGGATACTAATCATTCCAAATTCAGCTGGTGTTATTTTAGGTGGAATCACTTTTTTGACTTCACTCTAACAAATCTAATAGTATATATAAAAAGCTGGGAAAAATTTCTCAGCTTTTTTCTATATTCTCAGATATGCTAGTTACCTGTACACACTAATTCCTGCTTTTCCATTCACAATCATTCTCGTGGTCATCAACTAGTCCTGCAGCCTGTAGAAAAGACAAGACGGCGACTGGGCCTGTGAACTTGAAACCTCTTTTTTTGAGATCTTTGGCTAATTTCTCAGACAAAGCGGTTTTAGCTGGGGCTTGGCGATAATCGGGAACATCATTAATGACAGTTTTCCCCTCAACAAAAGACCAAAGATAGGCATCAAAAGAGCCATATTCTGCCTGTAGTCGTAGAAAGGCTTGGGCGTTAGCGCGTGTAGCAAAAATCTTGGCTCTATTTCGGATGATAGCTGAATTATCCAGCAAAGCTTCCAATTCGGTGTCAGTCATCTCTGCGACCACTTGAATTTGATAGCCATGAAATGCTTCTCGGAAAGCTTGACGTTTGTTTAGTACCGTTTCCCAAGACAGGCCTGCCTGATAGGTTTCCATACACAACAACTCAAACAATGCTTGGTCATCATGGAGGGGCTGCCCCCACTCCTCATCATGATAGGCAATGTAGAGCTGATTGGTCATCTTGACCCACGAACAACGTTTTGTCATGCTCTGCTCCTATTTGACCAACATTTTAAGGGCCGACTTGATATAGTTCTCAGCTGTATCTGTCGTTCCTTCAAAGAATTTCTTGATTTTCTTGAGCTCGGTTGCCTTGTAGCCCAGAGCCAACATGGCCTCCATAGCTTCTTCCAATTCTTGGTTTTCAGCGCTAGCTTGCACTGCCACTTTGGCAGGAAGATCATCTCCTGCAACTACTACCTTACCTTCCAAGTCCAACACCATCTGTTGGGCTGTTTTCTTGCCAATTTTAGGGAACTTAGTTAAGTAGGTGATGTTCTTGGTTTCAATGGCTTGAACCAAGCCAGCATTGTCATCAGCAGCGATAATAGCAAGAGCTGATACAGGACCAATCCCAGATACCGAAATCAGACTGAGAAAGAGCTTTTTCTCGTCTTCTGAGCGAAATCCATAAAGCAGATGGGCATCCTCACGCACAACCTGATGCACATAAATTTGAGCTTCTTGATTGACCTGTCCTGAGTAGGCATAAGGATTGGCCACATGCAGGATATAACCGATACTGTTGACTTCAAGAACAATGTATTTGGAAGTGATTCTGGTAATGATTCCTTTTAAATATTCGTACATAGTTTTCCTTCTCTCTTAATTTGCCTATCTAGTATATCATATTTTCTTTAGCCGATGATAGAGGAGCAATGAACACAAACAAAGTATAGCAAAAATAATCTGTATTTATCTGTTGACATATTTAAAATTAAGTACTATAATCATTTGTAATTGAATAACTATCTTCAGGGCAGGGTGTAATTCCCTACCGGTGGTATAGCCCACGAGCCGAAAGGCATGATTTGGTGAAATTCCAAAGCCGACAGTATAGTCTGGATGAAAGAAGATGAAAGTATATTTGTGCTTTTTGCGTGCTCTGAAATGATTACTTGTCATTTCAGAGTATTTTTGTTAATCGCATAAGTTCTCTTTTGTATGCCTTGAATAGTCCCCTATTCAAGGTATATTTTTTTGGAGGTAGTGAGATGAGCGACTCAGAATATATGCAATTAGCAATAAAACTGGCACAAAAAGGGGCTGGTTACGTCAATCCCAATCCTATGGTCGGCGCAGTTATTGTAAAAGATAATCACATTATCGGACAAGGATATCATGAGTTTTTTGGCGGCCCACATGCTGAGAGAAATGCTCTTAAAAACTGTAGAGAATCCCCTGTAGGAGCGACACTTTATGTAACACTTGAACCCTGTTGTCACTTCGGGAAAACACCTCCTTGTATAGACGCTATAATTGATAGTGGTATTACAAGAGTAGTCATTGGAAGCCTAGACTGTAACCCTATTGTATCTGGAAAAGGAGTAAAGATACTTGAGGAAAATAATCTTCAAGTTACTGTTGGAGTTTTAGAAAATGAGTGTCTTAACTTAATAAAAAGTTTTAGAAAGTACATTACTCAGCATGTACCCTATGTTTTTATGAAATATGCAATGACAATGGATGGAAAAATAGCCACTAAAACAAATCAATCCAAATGGATTACTGGAGAAGAGGCAAGAAAGCATGTGCATCAGTTACGACACCATGTCAGTGCGATTATGGTGGGAGTCAATACTGTTATTCAAGACGATCCTTTGCTGACATGTAGATTGGAGGAAGGGAAAAATCCTATCCGTATCATATGCGATACACATTTACGAACTCCTCTTACCTCTAAAATCGTAAAAACAGCAAATGATATTAAAACTTACATTGCCACTTCCTCTGAAGACAAAAATAAAATAAAGCTATATCAAAATCATGGCTGTGAAATACTTTCCATAAAGAAAAAAGGCAATCATATAGACTTATCAGATTTAATGCAACATCTAGGAAACATGCAGATTGATAGCCTACTTCTAGAAGGGGGCAGTCTAATGAATTGGAGTGCTTTGGAACAACAAATTGTTGATGATCTGAAAATATATATTGCACCAAAAATTTTTGGAGGCAGTGCCAAGTTTCCTGTCGGAGGTGAAGGTATTTCTTTGCCAAATGACGCTATCATGCTGAAACCTTATGCTTTTTCTCAAATAGGAAATGACTATCTCATAGAAAGTGAAGTGATTTATCCATGTTCACAGGAATAATTGAAGAAATCGGAAAAGTTGAAAGAATACAGAAAGACTCTCGTAATTGCAAACTATCGATTAAAGCCTCAAAAATATTAACGGATATCCATTTAGGCGATAGTATAGCAGTAAATGGTATCTGTCTTACAGTTACTCATTTCAATCATCAATCCTTTACAGTTGATGTAATGAATGAAACATGGAGTCGAACAGCTCTTACTCTATTAAAACATGGAAGTGAGGTAAATCTAGAAAGAGCCTTATCTGCCAACGGTCGACTTGGAGGTCACGTCGTTACAGGACACATTGATGGTACAGGAAAAATCTCGTCAATAAAAAAAGATGATAATGCTGTATGGTATCAAATCAACACACAAAAAGAAATTTTAGATTTAATAGTTGAAAAAGGATCTATTACAATTGACGGCATTAGTCTGACTGTCGCTAAAGTCTCCAAAGTAAACTTTTCAGTATCTGTTATCCCTCATACCTTGGAACAAACCATTCTTAAGAGTAAACAAGTCGGGAGTACAGTAAATCTTGAAAATGATATCTTAGGTAAATATGTGCAAAAACTGATGGATAATTCTCCAAAATCAGAAATATCTAAGGAACTATTATATCAAAATGGATTTTAGTAGAAAGGATGATCAGTCAATGGAATATCGAAAAATACAAGAAGCATTAGAAACATTGCAGAAGGGACGACTTGTTCTTGTTATAGACGACAAGGATAGAGAAAACGAAGGAGACTTAATTTGTTCCGCACAAGCAGCTACAACAGAAAATGTTAATTTCATGGCTACTTATGCCAAAGGATTAATTTGTATGCCTATGAGCGAACGTTTAGCTAATCAATTAATGCTTTCACCTATGGTTGAACACAATACAGATAATCATAAGACTGCTTTTACAGTTTCAATTGATTATAAGGAAACGACCACAGGTATTTCTGCCGAGGAAAGAGGACTGACCGCACGTATGTGTGTAGCTGAAGATATAAGACCCTCTGATTTTCGCAGGCCAGGACATATGTTTCCTTTAATTGCGAAAAACGGTGGTGTTCTAGAAAGAAATGGACACACAGAAGCAACTGTTGATCTATTAAAATTAGCAGGACTCAAAGAGTGTGGCCTATGTTGTGAAATAATGAATCATGATGGTAAAATGATGAGAACAGATGATTTAATTCAGTTCTCGAAGAAACACAACATTCCACTAATCACCATCAAAGAATTACAAGAATATAGAAAAGTATATGATCAGCTGGTAGAACGAGTTTCAACTGTCAATATGCCTACTAGATACGGTAATTTCAAAGCAATTAGCTACATAGATAAACTAAATGGGGAACATCATCTTGCTCTTATTATGGGAAATATAGAGGACGAAGCCAACGTATTATGTCGAGTTCACTCTGAATGTTTAACAGGAGATGTTTTAGGCTCTTTACGGTGCGATTGTGGACAGCAATTCGATAAAGCTATGAAAATGATTGCTGAGAATGGTTCGGGTGTCTTACTTTACTTGCGACAGGAGGGACGAGGAATTGGACTTATCAATAAATTAAAAGCCTATCATTTACAAGATCAAGGAATGGATACGCTTGATGCCAATCTTGCATTAGGCTTTGAAGGTGATTTAAGAGAATATCATATTGGAGCACAAATGCTTAAAGACCTGGGACTACAGTCACTACATTTACTGACAAATAATCCTGACAAAGTTGAACAGTTAGAAAAATATGGAATTACCATTTCCAGTAGAATACCAATCGAAATAGAAGCCAATCCTCACGATAGTTTTTATTTAGAAACAAAGAAAAATCGAATGGGGCACATTTTAAATATGGAGGAAAAATAAATGAACACTTATGAAGGTAATTTAGTAGCAAACAATATTAAAATCGGTATTGTTGTAGCGAGATTTAATGAATTTATAACTTCAAAATTATTATCTGGAGCACTAGATAATCTCAAAAGAGAAAATGTAAACGAGAAAGATATCGAGGTAGCCTGGGTTCCAGGAGCTTTTGAAATACCACTGATTGCATCAAAAATGGCAAAAAGTAAAAAATATGATGCAATTATCTGCTTGGGAGCTGTCATTAGAGGTAGTACAAGTCATTATGATTATGTATGTAGCGAGGTATCTAAGGGAATCGCCCAAATCAGTTTAAATAGCGAAATCCCTGTTATGTTTGGTGTGCTAACGACAGATACAATTGAACAAGCCATAGAGCGAGCTGGCACTAAAGCAGGCAATAAGGGTTCTGAGTGTGCACAAGGAGCTATTGAAATGGTCAACCTAATTCGTACATTGGACGCATAAAACAGACTCTACTTTTAGACGAATAAAGAAACTTGGTAAAATCGCAATTTAATACTCTATGAAAATCATAGAGTAAACTAGGAAGGTAACAGCAAGTATTCAAAACACAGCTTTTAGATTACAGACAAAACTGGCAGAATTAGCTCAAAACACTATTTTGAGATTACATATAAAACTGACGTGTTTTGACGAGTATTCGGAAAAAAGCAAATATTTCCATAATAAAACGCATAGAATCAAGGTTTTTGTGAACACCTGATTTTATGCGTTTTTCTGATTTTGAAAATTTTTCCCAGACTTTTTTGTACTTTTAATATTTCCCTAACTCACGTAGACTAGTATGATTTTCCTGAATGCGTCGGAACATCTTTTCCATATCCGACTTGGTGAAGTGCACCAAAACAGGACGTCCGTGGGGACAGTTATAGGGATTGTCACATTGAGAGAGCTGATAGAGGAGTTGTCTGGCCGAATGGTCATCGATACGGTGATTGGCCTTGATAGACCGCTTGCAGGACATCATGATAGCCAGCTCTGCTCGGTATTTCTTGATAGAAACTTCCTTGGTCAAGAGTAGCATATCACACATCTCATAGATGCCTGATTCAATCTCTTCTTCTGCCATCCAGATAGGATGTTCACGTAGAATAAATTGATTTTCTCCGTACTCTGCTAGAAAGACGCCCACTTCCTCTAAGAGAGACATTCTTTCCTTGAGACGGAGGGCATCATCCGCTGGAAATTCAAAGATATAGGGCACTAGGAGTTGCTGCTGGCTCTGGTCAACATTGCCAATGCTTTCACGGTACTCCTCGTACTTAACCCGTTCCTGAGCCGCATGTTGGTCTATGATGTAGAGTCCATCTCGCCCTTGAGCAAAAAGATAGGTTCCATGCATTTGTCCAAAAAATTCCAACTCTGGAAAACTTGAAGATTCTTCTCGATCCAGTTTGTCATAAGCCTTATCCAGACTGGCTAAATCTAGCTCTGGATGGTCTAGCTGGTCATAGTTAGCAGGCTTTCTCTCTGCAAAATGCAATTTTGCTGGCTTGGTCAGTTGGTCCAAGGTTTCCTTGGCAAACAGGGTCAAATCCTGCCCTTCCTCAGTCAATTCTACCTGATAATCAGCTACTTCAGCTTGACTAGATCTAGTCAGCTCTGTTTTTTCATAGTATAGAGTATTTTCTTTGAGAGGGAGAATAGTCTGCTCCACCTTCTCACGATTGCGCACGGTCGATTTGGCAAGATTTTCCAAGGCATCTGGTATCAAGGTTTGTTCCTTGAGACTATTTGCAATAGCTTCTGAGACCAATGTCATCAGTTCTTTTTCCTTAGAAATTCGCACCTCTTGCTTGGTCGGATGCACATTAACATCCGCTAGATAAGGGTCAATATGGATGTGAATGACAGCCAGTGGAAAACGGCCTACCATAAGCTTACTACCATAGCCGTCAAGAATAGCACGATTGAGCAGGAAGTTCTTGATATAACGGCCATTGATGAAAAGGCTGATATAGTTGCGGTTGGCTCGGGTTAACTCAGGCAGAGACACAAAACCTGAAATTTCGAAATCAAGGTCAGAATTCTCAATTTCAATCATCTTCTTGGCACTCGCCAAACCGTAAATCCCTGCAATAGCTTGACGCAGTTGACCAGTCCCAGCTGTCCGCGTCATTTCCTTGCCATCACTAATCAAGCTGAAAGAAATCTCAGGATGGGCCAAGCCCAGACGGTTGACAATATCAATGATATGAGACAACTCTGCTTGCTGGCTCTTCATATACTTGAGGCGGGCAGGCGTGTTGAAAAAGAGGTCCTCCACACAAACCTTGGTTCCCACAGGACTGGTCGCTGGGATAATTTCTTCTACTTCTCCCCCACGCGCAACGAGCTTAGTCCCATGACTTGCACCATCCACCGCCGTCAACAGAGTCAAGACACTAACAGAAGCGATAGAAGGCAGGGCTTCACCACGAAAACCAAGCGTCCGAATCCGAAAGAGGTCTGCTTGATTTTTTATCTTACTAGTTGCATGGCGACGTAGGGCCAATTCCACCTCATCGTGGGCAATTCCGTGACCATTATCTGTGATTTGAATTTTCTTGAGACCAGCTTCCTCAATCTCAATGATAATCTGGCTAGAGCCTGCGTCAATGGCATTTTCTACCAGCTCCTTAACAACGCTAGCTGGACGCTCGATAACCTCTCCAGCTGCAATCTGGTTTGCCAGCACCTCTGGCAATTCAATAATATGAGACATCTTTCAGCCCCTTTCTGTATCTATTTTCCTAGAAATTGATTAGTGCTATTATACCATATTTCAGACAGGACAGAAAAGCTCCACCACATAGGAGCCAAATCCCTCCACATAGACAAAGCCCCTTGCCAGGGGGAATAAAATAGTGGTATACTCAATAAAAATCAAAGAGCAAACTAGAAAGCTAGGCTTAGACAGTACTTTAGTACGGCAAGACGACGCTGACATGGTTTGAATTTGATTTTTGAAGAGTATTAATAAAGGTGTACAAGAAGTGAGATTAATTTTGTATGAAAAACAAGGAGAGAAATTTATGAAAGTAGAACTACAGATTAGTGAGACTTACGAAGAGGAAAAGCTGATTGTTCAAGCACCTCAAGAAACCGATAAAATCCAGAAAGTCATCGAGTTCGCAGAAAATCTGGATTTAACAGAAAAAATCAAAGGGAAAATCGATAATCAGGTCTATCTCGTTGAGATTGGTAAGATACAACGCTTCTATATCGAGAATCGGAAGGTTCTAGCAGAAACAGCGAGTCAGACCTACACCATTGATTTGCGACTCTATCAGGTCCTTGAAATTCTGCCAACAACTTTTATCCAAATTTCCCAATCTGAAATCGTCAATATCGACTCTATCTCTCATCTCAAGCTTACCCCCAACGGTCTGGTAGAAATCTTTCTAAAAAACGAAAGCTTCACCTACTCTTCACGCCGTTATCTAAAAACCATCAAGGAGAAATTAGAACTATGAAAAAACAAATCTTCCACGACGCAGCTACTGGTGTCCTCATCGGCCTCATCCTCTCTATCATCTTTTCACTCATTTATGCACCAAATACCTACGCTCCACTTAGCCCTGAATCTCTCGTCGGCCAAGTGATGACCCAACATCAGATTCACGGTGCCCTGGTCTTGCTCTACTGCACACTTATCTGGGCAGCCATCGGTATTCTCTTCAACTTTGGTAAACGATTATTCAGCCGTGACTGGAGCATGCTTCGTGCGACTCTGACTCATTTTTTCCTCATGCTAGTAGGCTTTGTCCCACTAGCAACTCTGGCAGGTTGGTTCCCCTTCCACTGGATCTTCTATCTCCAGCTCATTATCGAGTTTGCGATTGTCTACCTCATCATTTGGACTATTTCCTATAAAAGAGCATCAAAAAAAGTAGACCATATCAATCAACTCTTAGAGCATAGAAAGTAAGAGTTCTGATAGAATTGCCTAGGATAGTAAAAAGAGAGGCTGAGACAAAAAGATTCTGATTTTAGGAATTCTTTATTATAAAATTTTAATACTCTTCGAAAATCAAATTCAAACCACGTCAGCTTCGCCTTGCCGTACTCAAGTACAGCCTACGGCTAGCTTCCTAGTTTGCTCTTTGATTTTCATTGAGTATAAAATCGATAGGTTAGACAAAAAAACGAACAAAACAGAATTCTAAGTTTCAGATAACTCGTTTTGTTCGTTTTTTATATTTAAGGTTAGACTTTTGTCCCAGCCTCTTCCAACTCATACAAATCTGCAATAATCGCTGCGACATGTTTGATATCTCCCAGCATGCCTCGCATTTCAAAGTCAGCCAATACAGGGAAGCCAAAACGTTGACTGTATTGCTTGGCTGTCAGGCAGTATTGGTTATTAAAGTTACGATTTCCTGAACCAACCACACCAAAACATTTACTAGCATTATCACCATAGGCGATAAAATCCCCTACTGGTGTCGTCAAAATCTCGACATCTCCGTTATCAACGCCATTTCCACCTTCTAGGTAGGTCGGCAAAAAAACAACATAAGGATGGTCCATCTCATAGAAATCTTGGCCTTCTTTGACCAAATCTTTGATATGAATCTTTTGGACCTCAATCCCCTCGTACTGGGACAATAGATAGTCTTTCAAGCGTGTCACGAAACTCTCAGTATTGCCACTCAGACTAATATAAACTAAAGAAATTGTCTTCATATTTACCTCCATGATTTTATCTATAATCGAAAAATAACTACCAAGATTGTAACTTGATAGTTATTTTTTGTCAATACTTAGGCAAGTTCTTCTGTTTCCTCTTCTTCTGCCAAGGCTTTTTGTTGACGCCAAATCTTATAGAAAACAAGGGCTAGGAAAAGAACATTGATGACGATATAGAAAATGCTAACAGCTTTTGAACCAATACCCATTGTCAAACGCATGGTCTCATCTTGAACTAACTGCAAAGCGTCTTGGAAACCAACATAGCCATAAATCGAACCAATAATGGCTAGCAAAACATAGCCAACGTAAGTATAGTTTGCATATTGCAAATTCTTACGAATAAGGAAGACAATGGCTACTACCACTAAAATAGCAGATAGCACAATCAAGGCAACATTAAAAATAGAATGAGATGCTTCTGCTACTCTATAGGTGTAATTAAGCTGGTCTTCTAATTGCTGAGCACTGACCCCTGCAGCCTGTTTCTGAGCGGAACGAAAGGCTTCTTTGCTAGGCAAGGGACTCAAAATTCCAAACAGAGACATAGCTGAAATAAGGGCAGACAAGATTAACAAGACCCATAGATAAATCGGTTTCTTTTTCATGATAGAACCTCCTGATGTTATTATTATTTATATTATAGCACCTTTTGTAAGGGAATACAAATCTTATAGTATAGTTTCTACCTGTTTTCGGTAGGCTTTGGGAGACTTTCCGCACAATTTTCGGAACACTTTATAGAAATATCCAACGTTACTGTAACCAACAGCATAACAAATATCTTCGATACTGTCACTAGTTGAAAGCAAGAGCTGCTGGGCAGCATTAATGCGTTGTTTCTTTAGTAATTCTGCGAAGGTTGAATTGGTTTAAGCAATACAGTAAAACGATTTAAAATTAACAAATCTATAAAAAATTTAGTTTTATACTCAATAAAAATCAAAAAGCAAACTAGGAAACTAGCCGCAGGCTGTACTTGAGTACGGCAAGACGACGTTGACGCAGTTTGAATTTGATTTTCGAAGAGTATGACAAGCAAACAATAACACTTTCTCCCCATTTACAATCCCATCAAACCATGGTACAATGAAAATTATGAAGAAATTATCAGGAGACAATTCATGAAAAAATCTATCTTAACGACTCTGCTTTTTGCAGTTCTTTACTTCCTCTGCATGGGGATTGGTGTCCTTTTGGGAAATCTCTTTGACCAAACTGGAAATATGTTTTATGCGCCTGCCTTTACTGCCCTTGTCGGCGGTAGCGCCTATATGATTCTGGTCGCAAAAGTTCCGCGCTTTGGAGCCATTACCACTATCGGCCTTGTTATTGCCCTCTTTTTCTTGGGGACTAAACACGGTGCTGGTGCCTTCCTTCCTGGAATTATCTGTGGCCTCCTAGCAGATGCAGTAGCTAGCCTAGGAAAATACAAGGACCAAACAAAGAACTTCCTTTCTTTCATTATTTTTGCCTTTAGCTCAACAGGTCCAATCTTACTTATGTGGATTGCGCCCAAAGCCTATATGGCTACCCTTCTGGCAAGAGGAAAATCCCAAGAATATATCGACCGTATCATGGTCGCGCCAAATCCTGGAACCATCCTTCTATTTGTCGCAAGTGTTGTCATCGGAGCCCTAGTGGGTGCCTTAATTGGACAAGCTTTGAGTAAAAAATTTGCGCAGAAAATCTAGTCAATAAAAAAGAGCCGCACGGCTCTTTTTATTTATGGCTCAAGACTTGGTCAAGAAATCTCCCAAGAATTGATACTCTTCGAAAATCTCTTCAAACTACGTCAACGTCGCCTTGCCGTATATATGGTTACTGACTTTGTCAGTTCTATCTGCAACCTCAAAACAATGTTTTGAGCAGCCTGCGGCTAGTTTTCTAGTTTGCTCTTTGATTTTCATTGAGTATGAATTTAAAGATAATCAAAATGATAATGATGGTTGCCAAGATGGTCACATCGTGATTGTAGCGGTTAAATCCATAAGCGATGGCTACGTTACCAATACCACCAGCTCCAACTGCCCCCGCCATAGCCGTTTCCCCAACAAGGGAAATCAAGGTCACAGTCGTCACACGGATCAAATCCGACAGTTCTTCTAGTAACTCTGAGCTTCCTAGGTTAAATTTTTTTACCTGAAAAACTTCTTTTTTCTAGTGATAAAATGAGCCCTATCACACTCACTACCAAAAACACCCACCAACAAAGCCTGATATCTTGTAAAGCTAAGAAGGAAAATATAGACATTCCCAAGGGTAATGTTAGGGAAAAAATCATACTCAAGAGATTATTACTTCTAGCTAATACATCCGCGCTCAAGTTAGACAGTAACAGAGTATCTAATTTAGGCATTGATTTCGACATCAAATACATGACAAAGGCTAAGCAAACAACACCTACTAGAGGAGAAAAATCTAAAATATTAGCAGTAGCAAGTAATACAAACAGACTTGCATTGAGCGATAGCAAACTTGAAAACGACAATTTCCCAAAATAATCATGGGGGGTTAGGCTACCAAGAATAGCTCCTCCCAAGTTAACACATTCAATTAAAAATAGGGCTTGAGCATAGCTGAGATGATAGATAGTATGGTCTAATAAGTAAAAGTGATAAATACCTCCAACAGCTCCTCCCAAAGTATTCATTACCAAAATGACAAGGATCATTTTAAACAATGATTGACTTTCTCTCTGTCTAAAGATATCATCCATGTCCGCATAGATTGCCTTAACTTGTTGAAGTAAACTAATCGACTTATCCTCTACCGTTACAGACAAATACGTCAATTCTCTTCGATTTTTGAACAAAATAAGAGAAGATAGTAAAAAGAAGCCAGCATTCACAATTGCAACAAAAGAAAAATTTTGGTGGCTTGTTGTGAGTAACCACACTCCTAAGGCTTGACCTCCTAGATTTGATAAATAGGAAACAAACTGAGTAAAGGAATAAGCTTCATAGAGTCTATCTTCCGAAATATTATGCTGGATAATCGGCATACGAAGGCCTGCTGTATAATCCGATAAAATATCCGAACAGATATTAACCATACAGATAAAAGCAAACGTTACGAAGTTCTGATCATGAATCACACTAGCAATCAAAAGAAATAGTAGACTTTGCACACAACCAACCCAAATAATTGTCCCTGCTTTATTCCGAGTATGATCAGCCTTAATCCCAACATAAAAAGTAAATAGGAAAGGTAAAATCGTAATCATATTCGCCATAAATACAGCTATATTTTTAAAGGGTAGACTCGCAGCATAAACAATAAATACCAGATTATAAATATAAGCTCCACTTGAGCTTAAAAACCTCGATAAGGTCAGTATTCTAAATAAATGATGTCTTAAGAATAGTTTCATAACAGGCCTTTCTCACATTTCAAAGAGTATTCTATTGAAATCAGTCTAACAAAAAAAGCGGGACTCCCCACTTTTTTGTAATATATTTTTTCTGAAAATAGAAACTCTAGCGCCTAGAAACTACTAATTATCAATCCATCTACAAGGCTATTTATTTTTCATCAGTCGATGTAACGAGAATATATTACAAATCTTTATTTGAAAGCTGATTTGCAAAATAGTTTTCATAGTATCTTGCACCATCTACATACTCTAAATCTTGTAAGATTGTAATACCTCTCTGGATTTTTTCAAGACCCTTATTTTTTACATTAAAAATAGTATCATAATACCCTTTAGCAATCATATAAATGATTTTAAGATAAGCTTGAGATTCTGGCAATTCTCGTTTTTCAATCTGAAAGATAAAATAATCTGCTTTTAATTTATCCTTTTCCTCTATCGCTTTAAAGAGTCCATTAATTAAAATGGTGTCAATACCAACTTTGTTACTAGGTAAAGAGCCTAATAAATCCGTCTTTTGCAACATCTCCCTAGAATATTTAAAATAGAGGGGCAGAGGAAACAAAGTAGAAATCGTTGAAAATAGTTCCAATTCATAATTTCCCCAGATGTCAATAGTAAAAAAATAGTCATAGAGAAAAGTCAATTCTTCATCCGTTGCCCTTATTTCTGAATCAAAAAACACAAGAAGGCTTTTGATACGAATCATTTGTAAGAGATAGCTCTTTTCACCACTTGAACTATACTTTTGAGTCGTCTCTTCATACAAGGAGTGGAGAGAATCAATCCCTTCTCTGTCATATAAATCCCAAAGATTTTCTTGAAAAGCCAAAACCTTTTTCTGAGAAAAACCACGTACCAAGTACATAAATTCATTCAAATCAGAGTGGATGTTATCTAAGGCAGTAATCAATTTCATAGAGGATAAGTCTGCTTCTCCACGCTCAAATTTGCTCAGCATGGAATAAGTAAACTCTCCTCCCGTCGCCTCCTGTAGAGATACATTCCGACTCTTTCTCAATTCTTTAAAAACTTCTCCCAGATTTTGCATATTGACTCCCCACAATTCTTAACTCTCTAACTCATAAAAGTAACGGTTGATAGCAACCAGTACAGAGAATTTTAAGTCTTGACTATAACGACAACTCCTATGAATGATGTACAGATTGCCTAGCTCTTTTTTATTTATGGCTCAATTTCTTAGTCAAGAAATCTCCCAAGAATTGGATTGCAAAGATAATCAAAATGATAATGATGGTTGCCAAGATAGTCACATCGTGATTGTAGCGGTTAAATCCATAAGCGATGGCTACGTTACCGATACCTCCAGCTCCAACCGCACCGGCCATAGCTGTTTCCCCAACAAGGGAAATCAAGGTCACAGTCGTCACACGGATCAAATCTGGAAGACCTTCTGATAGGTAAACACCCACGATGTCCCAGAAGGTCGCTCCGCTCGCTTGAGCCGCCTCAATGACACCACCATCCAATTCAGCCAAGACAACCTGCACCTGACGGGCAAAGAAGGCAAAAACTGCAAAAGATAGGGGTACGATAGCCGCATTTGGTCCGATACTTGTTCCTACGATTAGATGAGAGAAGGGTGACAAGACTGCCAAGAGAATGATAAATGGAACCGCACGGAAAATAGAGGTGATTTTATCCAAAATCCAGAAAACGACTTTATTTTCCAAGACACCACCTGGAGCTGTCAAGACAAGGAAAAGACCTGCCACTAGCCCCAAGAAACCTCCGATGATGAAGGAAAGAACTGTCATATAAAGGGTTAGATAGATGGCTGTTCCCCAGCCTGCTTGACCAGCCCAGCCCATTTTATAAACATTTGGTAAATAGGTTTGAATCAATGATTCCATCTTACTCTCCTCCTTTCAATACTTTTAGCTGTACGCCTGCTTGACGAATGGCTTCTTGGGCACCTGCCAACGCTGCTTTTTCACCTGACAAGACCACCACCAATTCTCCAACAGGAGTGCCGTCGAGTATTTCGATATTCCCATAGAGGATATTAGCCGTTACTTGGTAACGCTTGTACAATTCATTCAAAAGTGGCTCGTCTGTTGAAGCTCCAGCGTACTTGAGTTGCACCAAGAGACTGTTTTCAGACAAGTGTTCCACGATTTCTTGCTTCTCGATTTTGACCATGGCTTCGTCAATACCTGTAGCAGTTGAGATAAAGTCCTGGGTCAAGGGTTGTTTAGGATTTGAGAAGATTTCAAGGACACTTCCCTCTTCAATCAAATGCCCATCCTGCATAACTGCCACACGGTTGGCAATGTCTTTGACAATCTGCATTTCATGCGTAATCAAGACAACAGTTAAGCCTAATTTTTGGTTCAAATCTTGTAACAAGGCCAAAATCTGCTTGGTTGTCTTAGGGTCAAGGGCAGAAGTTGACTCGTCTGAAATCAAGATTTTTGGATCATTTGCCAAGGCACGCGCAATGGCTACACGCTGTTTTTGCCCTCCAGATAGTTGTGAAGGGTAGTTTTCAGCACGGTCTGCCAAGCCAACCAAGTCCAACAACTTAGCTACTTTAGCCTTCTTTTCTTCCTTGCTAAGTCCAGAGTGTTTGAGGGCAAAGGCTACATTCTCCTCTGCCGTCTTTTGGCTCATCAGGTTGAAATGCTGAAAAATCATTCCAATATCTTGACGTTTACGACGTAACTGCTCTGCTGTCAAGGTCACCTTGCCATCAAAAATCACATCGTCATCAATGGTAATTTTGCCTGCAGATGGCTTTTGCAAGAGATTAATCACCCGTACAAGGGTTGATTTCCCTGCTCCAGAATATCCAACGATTCCATAGATATCCCCTTCTTGGATGTGAATGGTCACATCCTTGACCGCTGTGATGGTTCTCTTCTTCTGATGAAAAGTCACATCGATCTGATCTAACTTGATAATATCTCTACTCATAGCTTCTAATCAGCTCCTCTACTAATTCAATATGGGTGTAATAATCGGCGATTCGCACGTTCTCATCTCCACCGTGGTCGCGACTATTAGCATTTCCTAGACCGAAGGCCACCATTGGTACCTCTAGGGCATCAAAGACCGTATGCATAGGCCCTGTCCCCGCTGTCGTCGGCAAGACCGAAACGCCCTGTGGATAGAATTTCTTGGCCAACTCGATTACATTGAGAATGGCTGGCGCGCTCATATCGCTTCGATAGCTCATCTCTCCCAAGGTATAGTATAATTCTACCTTATCAAAGCCATTTTTGTCTAGCTGTTTCCGAATTTTTTCCAGAACATCATGCGGTTCTAGGCCAGGAACCAAACGAACTTCTAGCTTAGCGCTGGCTTCTGCTGGCAAAATCGTTTTGACTCCTTGTCCTTGATAACCTGACTGAATCCCTTCGATATTAAGGGCTGGTTCAAAAAAGAAACGTTTTAGAAAGGCTGCGCGGTCCTCTTGTAAGAGAGGTAATTCCAAACCATAAATCTGGCTGATTTCCCCTGGATTTCGTTGAGCGTAGGTATCTACCAAGGCCAATTCCCGTTCATTTGGCTCTTGTACTTCTTCGTACAAGCCTTCAACCAAGATACGGCCATCTGCAGCACGAAGAGACTGTAAGGCTTGAAGGAGGTACCAAGGAGCTGATTCCACAACCCCACCATAACTGGAGTGGATATCCACATCAGCACTTTTAACCTTGGCATCGAAGGTCACAATCCCCTTATTTCCACCAGAAATTTCTAGCTGTTCCAAGGCATTTTTTGTCCCTTGTTCCCAGACCAACAAATCCGCCCCACGGAGTTTATCCGCATGTTTTTCCAGATACTTATCTAGGTCTGTTGAAGCCGATTCCTCCGCTCCCTCCATGATAAAACTGATATTGACAGGCAGATCATCATGGTGCTGCATATACTTTCTCAAAGCACACAAACGAGCCGTGATATGACCCTTGTCGTCATCAACCCCACGCCCATACATAAAACCATTGCGGACCGAAAGCGTAAAAGGAGCCTCTGTCCAGACCTGATCCCCATCCGCTGGCACAGTGTCATAGTGGTTATAGAAAATCAAGGTCTTGGCATCTGGGCGCGAACTCTTGAAATGCGCCATGACAAAGGGAGCCGTATAAGTCTCATCAATCTCCACTTCAGCCCCAACACGCTTGAAAATCTCACCCAGATAATTGGCGACTTCCTTGAGTCCAACCTGCTGGGCAAAGACTGATTTCTTAGAAATCAAAGTACGCAAAACCTCAAAATAATGCTGGACCACATGATCCTTTTCAAATTTTTCAATCTGTTCTTGTTCGCTAGGAAAAACCATATTCTCTCTACCTTTCTATGAACTACTCTTCCTGACAATCCATGCTTTATACAAAAGCAAGAGGTGGAATTTTCTCTCCCACCTCCCTGTTTCTTATTACCAAACTGGTTGATCCAAACCGTCTGATGTTTCTTCGATAACTTTTTTCACTTCATCTGTATGGTAAGCTGCAACAACTTTCTTGATAGCATCAGCTTTTGGTGATGATTCCCAATCTTTTTTCGCAACGATGATGTTGTACCATTGTTTTGAGTTTTCATCAGCTTGTTCTTTGAAAAGTGCTTTCTTGTAGTCCAATTTTGCTTCTGTAACGAAGGTATTGTTTACAACGGCAGCATCAACTGATGACAATGAACGAGCTGTTTGGCTAGCGTCCAATTCAGTGATTTTCAAGTTCTTTGGATTTTCTTTGATGTTAGCAACTGTTGCAAGAGCAGTTCCTGAAACGTCCAATTTAATCAAGCCAGCTGATTGAAGCAAGTAAAGCGCACGGCTTTCGTTTGTAGCATCGTTCGGTACAGCGATTTCTCCGTTCGCTGGGATATCTTCTACTTTAGTGTACTTGTTGTCACTTCCATTCAAACCTGAGTAAAGGCGGATTGGAGAGATGTATGTATCTGCAATCGCTACAAGGTCTTTCCCGTTTTCTTTGTTCCAGTTGTTCAAGAAGTTGTAGTGTTGGAAAGCGTTCAAATCTACTTCGCCATCAGCAGTTGCCTTGTTTGGTTGTGAGTAGTCTGTGAACTCTGTAAATTCCAAAGTGATACCGTCTTTTTTAACCAATTCTTGGATTTTGTCCCAACGTTTTTCTTCAGAACCGCTACGGTTAACAGTTGCGATTTTGATAGTTGTTGCATTGTCTGCTTTCTTTTCTGAGTTTCCGCAAGCTGCAAGAGCCAAACCTGCGACTGTAGCAAGGGCTGCTACACCAAGCCATTTTTTAATTTTCATGATTCTTTCTCCTTAAAAATAATACCGTACTAGTATCTCACAATTTGTTTGATTTCACAAATTGTTATTAGATAGTCAGATATATAGTTTAAAACTATATGCCTAAAGACTTAGAAATCATCCACCTGATTCAGAATGGATGATTTCAAAAAATTATTTAATATCAGCTTCTGCTGGTAGATAAGTGTCTCCGAAGAATTGTTTAGACAATTTTTCAAGAGTTCCGTCTTTATAGAGTTCTTTGATGCGTTTGTCTACAAATGTTTTCAACTCATCTTGACCTTTGGCAAGAAGTGGGTAAACGTAAGGTTGTTGGTCGCTTGGAAGTTCAATGACCTTCAAGTTGTCCAAGCCTTGGTTCTTGATGACTGTTTCAACACCGATTTTATCAAAAATCTTGTAGTCAAACTGGCCATCGCTCAAGCGTCCCATGATTTGTTGGAAGTCTGCTCTAGTGTAGTTAAGGACAGTTGGATTATCTGAGTGTTGTTTGTTATAGTCTTCCAACTGTTTAGCAGATGTTGTCCCTTGAACAACTTCTGTTGATTTTCCACCGATATCATCAAGCGATTTGATGCTAGAGTCATCTTTCTTCACTACCAGAACGTTAGGGTTTTTAGCAGTTGGCGCTGCATAAAGGTATTTTTCTGCACGTTCTTTAGTGTAGCTGATGTTATTAACTGCCATTTGGTAACGGTCAGCGTCAAGTCCTGCAAAAACACCTGACCACTCTGTTTTTTCAAACTTGACTTCATACTTATCAGAGTCTTTAAAGATAGCACGAACTAGTTCAATCTCATAACCAGTCAATTCACCATTTTCTTCATAGTTGAATGGTTTTGGTGAAGCATTGGTTGCAACGATAATTTCTTTCTTGCTAGCTGCTTCTCCTTCTTTCTTAGCACCACCTGAGCAAGCTGCTAAAACACCTGCAGCAACAAGTCCTAGGGCAGCAAGAGATGAGTATTTAACGATTTTTTTCATGTCATTTCCTCCAAAATAGAATACCTTATTATCTTATCAGAAAAAAAGTAATTATGCCATTATATGATATTTATCTCTGTGATAGATTTTCTTTATAGCCTATTTAAAATAGTAAACGTAGGACTGCAATCAAGACCACTCCAAAGAGAACCGTTCCGACTAGATTGCGGTAGCGAAAGGCTACCCAAGCTGTTGGAAATACTGCTAAGAAGTCCAGCCATTTGATTTGAGGAAGGTTGCCAACCTTGCCTGTCACTACGCTTGAAAGAATCAAGGCAAAGATAATCGAAACGGGCAAGAACTTCAAAAAACGCTCAACGATTGCAGGCAAACCCTTATACTTGACCAAGATGAAGGGAATCATACGGGGAATCCAAGTCACCAAGCCAGAGAAAATAACTGCTAATAAAAGATACTTACTGACCATCTAAAACCACCCCCATCGTACAACCAAGTAGCGTCGCAAACAGAACAGCTAGTGACTGAGACACCACTGTCAAGAGTAAAAAGAAGGACACCGCAACAACTGCTAGGATAATGAGCAGATTGCGGATAGGAATCCGTCTTTGCATAATCTGGAATTGCGAAGCAAAAATGCCGATGAACATCCCAACTAGGGCAAAATCTAAACCAAAGGTTTCTGGATTTGGCAGCAGGCCACCCAGAGCCGTTCCGACTACTGTTCCCACAAACCAAGCCACATAGCTGTTAAGATTGTTTCCGTGCATCCACATAGGATTGACCTTGTCTGCATGGGCCAATTCACCCATCAAAACACCATAAGTCTCATCCGTCAAGATACTAGACATACCAATATTTTGCCAGAGACTGGTATGACGGAAATAAGTCGATGCATGTAAACTCAACAAAAAGAGACGCAAATTAATCAAAAAGACCGTCATAGCAATGGCTACTACAGGTGCTTGGACCGCAATCAAGGCTAACATGGCAAACTGGGCGCTCCCAGCATAAACAAAGAGGCTCATCAAGCCCATCTCAACAGGTGTCACATAGGGCGCACCAATAATCCCACAGGCCAGTCCGATACTGACATAACCAAGAGCCGTTGGCATGGCTGCCTGCGCCCCCTCCCAAAATCCTTTTTCTTTCATCTTTCTCCTCATATTGTCTTAATAAATGGGCTGAAAAGGCTCCAGCCACAGCATGGACTATTATAACACATTCAGGAAAGAGAAAAAAGTCTGCTGATTTTGACCATCATAAAAAGACTGGCAATCCAGTCTCAAACATATATTATACAAATTCTCCGCTAAACACTTTCACGGATATTTAGGAGCATGGCAAAGGCAACTAGAAGAAATAGCAATAAAACAAAGCTAACTGCCAGAGTTCCAAAGCTAGTAGCAATGGTTACCAAAGCTATTGTAAATAAGCTAGGTAAAACAACCGTAATGGCGCCGATAGAGGATTGAACTGCTCCCATTGACTCCTCAGGTATTTGTTTAAAAACGAGTTCCTGTAATCGAGGAGATAGAACACCTGCGAAAAAGGCATCTAAGGCACTAAAGATAAGAATCCAGTCAAAACGAACTGTGCCAAATCCTACTAGAAGAAACAACTGGATGACAAGCGAGGCATATAGAGCTGTTTTTATAGAAATCATATTTTTCAGATAGCCACTCACAAGACTTCCGACAATAAGGGCTGCTAATTCAAGAGTGGATAACAAGGCAAGAGATTGACCTGTTTGTAAATTCAAAAAGGGTTGATTCCTCAAAAACAGAGTAGAGACAGGAACTGTAACATTTATCACTGCTTGACTAATAGAGATAATAAACAAAACCAAGAGTACCTGATTCATATTCCATATCAATTTCGATGATTGGAGCAAATGCTGGCAAAAGGATTTTACAGAGAGTCCTTCTTGATAGCTAATCGTTTTTTCTACTTTCAAGAGGTCATTTTTTATGAAGAGGATACCTAAAAATGCGATTAAAAAGGTAAGAGCGTTCAGCAAGGAAATAAACTGGATGGATAGAATACCTAGTAAGATCCCTCCTAGAATATTACTGATTGTTTTCACTAAACTAACAGTTGATTGTTTAAACCCAATAGCTTCTGCTAGATGGTCTTGCCCAATAATTCTAATGAAAATCGGAGTGAGCATGGCGCCTGAAAAATAACTCAATGTGTCAGACAAGAGGTTAATCAGACAAATAAAGGTTACTGGCAACAAGGAGAAAGACTGCCCTGAAAGCGACAGGGACACTATAGAGTAAAGCAAAAATTTTGCAAAACTAATGACTGTGTATTTCAAGACACGATGATGTTGAAAATCCGCCAAAACTCCCAGAAAGATTTGTAGAACTTGGGGAAGGGTTTCTGAAATCGTGATGAGTAAAATCGCCAAAGGGGCAAAAGAGGCATCTGCCACATAATTCAAAAAAGCCAGATAAAAAATCGTATCCCCAACCGTTGAAATCCATTGGTTGATAGTTAATTGCCTAAAATCTCTATTTTGAAGAAATACTTTCATCACAACTCCTTTTTAAGTTCCAGTGTATAGAAAACAAGACTTGGTTTGGCATTGAAATCCAAGTCTTGCTTATATTCTTTTTCTTTTTAGATTCATCCATTATACAACTATTAATACCGTATTTTATAATGAATCATATTTTAAAAATACCAGACCACACTATTCCCTGCTTGTATTTAGCTTCTTTCTTTTGGACAAATTTTGCTAAATCCAACAATTCTGTCGGCGGTTCACCTTTAAAACTCAACAATTCTTTAGAGACGGCAAATGAGAGACGTACAGCTAGCAAATCTTCATTACTACTAGAAAACTGTTTTGCTGTTTCCAGCAATTGCTTCCTAAAGTCTTCCGTCAAGCTAATTTCTTTATTATTGTACAGGGAATGAATTAAAATTTGTAACTGACTTTGTTTTTCCATCGTTTACCTCATCTTATCTAGGACGCCAAGTTTCACTTTTAGTCCAGCCATTTACAGTATGCTCATAATTAAGCATATACTGTACGAATTCCCATCTATAAACCACTTCTGCAACTTAGGATTTGCTTGAAGTGCTTTACAAAGATAGTATAACATAGAAATTAGCTTATTTTAGAAAATCGTATATTTGATATTTTTTCTTATAGAAATTTCAGATTTGCGATTTTATTAGATTTGATTATTTCACTGGTATAATAAAGTTATTACTAATGAGGAGTGGAGAAACTATGAAAAAACAAATTTTAACATTATTGACAGCCGTTGCTGATATTATTATCATTTTGCCATTTCTAACTAATCGATAAGCTCTTTGTATTGCTGCAAACGCAATTCAAAAAGGGCTATCAATTGTGGATTTTCTAATACTTGCAGAGATTGGATAAAGTGTTCAATCTCTTTTTGATTGCTTCCCTTAGTTTGAAGGAAAACACTCATTTTCTTTAAAAATTGCCATAATACTTTTTCAAAAACATCATACGGGCGCAGCATACTCTCCAACTCGGCTTCAAATGAAAGTTTCCTCATAGTAATGCAAAACTTTTTACCAAAATCAAATACTCCGAAATTTTCATCTCTTTAAATTCTAGTGCAATAACATAAGAATCTGACCAATACCATTGTAGACTATATGCAGTCCAATAGGCCAATAAATGGACTTTGTTGCTCTAAACAAGACTGCAAATATGAGACCGCCACCCATATATACAAAAAAGTCTGTTAAGACCCAACCATGGCCGCTAATGTGTAAGATTCCAAATAATATAGCCGAACCAAGTACATCCAGTCCCCATTTCTTCCCTTTCTCCAGAACTGTCATCACCAATCCCCGATACATGATTTCTTCAAAAATAGGAGCCAGTACTACAGGGTAGAGAAAGAACATCAAAAATGCCGTAGCTCCTGTAAAAGTAGGAGCGTAATGTTGATAAGAAATTGCATTTCTAGTAGGTGGAAAAAGAGAAAAGGTAACTCTGTTCCAAAGGAACAACAAAAGAAAAGCTAAGACACAATAAAACAAATAGGTCCAGCGAAACTTCTTACTGTTGATTTTCTGCCATTTTCCTGACTTAACCATAGTAAAAAAAGCAATAAAAACGACAAGAAAATGCAACATCATATCCGACAAATAATAGCCAAAGTCAGATAGACCAAGAGCAAAGTCGCTAGATAAAACCAGACCACTAAGATACTGGTAAGCAATGACGAGTAGGATTACTATAAAAAAGTAGTATCTTGAAGTTATCTTTCCCATTTTATTTTCTCCTATATATGAAATAAAGATAGCCCCTACCCAAGAAAAAGGCAAGGGCTTTAAACATCAATAACGACGTCTAGTCTCAGGAGCTGGAGGAGCAAAGTTAAAGTAGTTTTGCCATAGACCGCCCATTCCACCAGATTCCAATGGAGGATATGCCCTTCCTCCATAAACTGTCTCCAACTCAGCTTCTGTCAATTCCATTGTTTCTGCAAATTGTAAATTTAACATCTTTTATACTCCTTCAATTGTTTTTGCTTGTAAAGCACTTCTACGACCTAGGATTTGCTTTAAGTACTTTACAAGGACAGTATAACACGAAAATTGGCTTATTTTAAAAAATCGCATATTTGATATTTTTTCTTATAGAAATTTCAGATTTGCGATTTTAGTAGATTTGATTATTTCACTGGTATAATCAAGTTATTACTAATTAAGGAGTGGAGCAACTATGAAAAAACAAATTTTAACATTATTGACAGCCGTTGCTGATATTATTATCATTTTGCCATTTCTAACTAATCAATAAGTTCTTTGAATTGCTGCAAACGCAATTCAAAAAGGGCTATCAATTGTGGATTTTCTAATACTTGCAGAGATTGGATAAAGTGTTCAATCTCTTTTTGATTGCTTCCCTTAGTTTGAAGGAAAACACTCATTTTCTTTAAAAATTGCCATAATACTTTTTCAAAAACATCATACGGACGTAGCATGCTCTTCAACTCGGCTTCAAAGATTGGGATGTAGGAGAAAAGCTTGCGCTCCATGAGTTCTGATAAGATATTTAAGAGCCCTTGCTTCATATACAACCGATTGTGTACTAACTCTTTAAATTCCTTAGATTTCTCAATTAAAGCGGTTGATAAAAATATCAAATCTTGATTGCTCAAGAAGGGCATGGTATTGCAAAAGAGATAGAGTTCAAACCAGGTCCAAGACTCAATAGCATAGAGATAGATAGTCAAAAACTCGCTATCTTCTTTTACCAATGGATAGTTCTTATCTAAGGAATGGAGTGCGTTTTTAATTACAATAGCATTCAAACGACGATAGGTCTGCGCCATCTGTTCTTGTTCGACTTCCTCCAACAGTTGCTCTAAACCAGCAATATCTTGATGGGCAAAGCAATCCACAACCCTTCTACCAATTCGCATATGTGGAGATTCTTGATAGTTGTTAAGCTTGTGCCCAAATTCATCGAAATTCATATTGATCCCTTGAATAGCTAGGATTATCTTGTCCGCAGATAGCATAGACTGTCCTAGTTCAAACTTGGATAGCTGAGAGGCTGTTAGCCCAGCACAAGCCACATCTGACTGTTTTAGCTTTCTAGCCAAGCGCAATTCCTTGTAAAATTCTCCCAATTCCATTCTCTCAATCATCTTACCACCTCCTATTCTTCATATATTATATCATTATTTCTACAGTTTTGTCAAAATATTCTGACATTTTAGCGAGTGAAAAAGCCAGCCCTAAGCTGACTCTTTATTCCATGGTATCAAAAGCGAGGCTTGGTTTGGCATTGAGATCCAAGTCTGCATAGTTTTCTTTGTTCCACTCGCTGACGCTGGCATAGGCAATCATACCTGCATTATCTCCGCAGAGGCGTAGGGGTGGGATGATAACCTTGACATCTGTGATTTCGGCTGCTAGGCGTTCTCTGAGACCTTTATTGGCTGCCACGCCACCAGCCACAACTAGAGTTTTAACAGGGTATTTTTCCAAGGCTTTCTTGGTTTTAGCCATGAGAATGTCCATAACTGCCGCTTGGAAGGATGCACACAAGTCCTCTGTTGACAAACTCTCTCCCTTTTGCTCGGCATTGTGGTGAAGGTTGATAAAGGCAGACTTCAAACCTGAGAATGAAAACTCCAGATTATCCTCCTTAATCATAGCACGTGGGAAATCATAAATATCCTGCCCCTGATGAGCCAATTCGTCAATCTCGCGACCTGCTGGATAGGTCAAGCCCATGACGCGACCGACCTTATCATAGGCCTCACCAACCGCATCATCTCGCGTTTCCCCAACAATCTTGTAATCCCCAGCCTCAGAAACATAGACCAACTCCGTGTGCCCACCGCTGACTAAGAGGGCTAACAAGGGAAATTCCAAAGGCTCCACGCTCTGAGCTGCCATGAGGTGGCCAGCCATGTGGTTAACGGGAATCAGCGGAAGTCCATGTGCCCAAGCAAAGGCCTTGGCAGCTGACAAACCAACTAGTAAGGCTCCGACCAATCCTGGTCCGTAGGTGACCGCCACAGCTATCACGTCCTCTTCCGTAATCCCTGCTTCTGCTAGCGCCTCCTCGATACAGGCTGTAATGACCTCGACATGGTGGCGACTGGCTACTTCTGGCACTACGCCCCCAAAACGTTTGTGACTCTCAATTTGACTAGCAATGACATTGGACAAGAGCTCATCGTCGTTTTTCAAGACGGCAACACTAGTCTCATCACAGGATGTCTCAAATGCTAAAATATATCTATCCTTCATCTATTTCTCTCTTCATGATGATGGCGTCCTCGACTGGGTCATGGTAGTAGGCCTTTCGCTCAGCGATGACCGCCATTTTTTCTTTCTTGTAAAATGCTTGCGCTCGTTGATTTGACTTTCTGACTTCGAGGAAAATCTCCTTGTCTGCTGGTAATTGAGTAAACAAGGCTGACGCAATTCCATTCCCCTGATAGGTTTGTTTGACAGCGATTTGCAGGACTTCTGCTTCAAAGATATTTTCCTGTACAGCTAGAAAGCCAATCACTTCTGCCCCATCATAAGCCAGAGCATACCAAGTCTGATCTTGAGCCAGGTCTGCTTGGATTTGTTCCAGCGTCCAAGGACTGACTGAGTAAACATCCACCATGACAGCGTAGATGGCTTGAGCCAAGTCAGGCTGCTGTTGGATTCGTTTGATTTCAATCATAGGCGTTTAATGTAAGATTCGCCAGACTCGGTATGGTTCTTGAGCCAATTTTCCTCAGCCTCAACTCGTTTGAGGTAATTCGGCACAAAATCATGCAAGGAATCAGCTTCCTTATCCCAAGCCAAAAGAGCAAGATTGGCTGCATTAGGCAAGGTTTCTTTGTAATTAGTCCTTGGCAAGTGTGCTTGAATCTGCTCAACAAAAGGGCCGACTTCTCCGACAAAGGTAACCTGACTAGCACCCTTGATTAGCTCAATCACTCTCTCAAAGGAAAGGTGCGCTTCTGGCATGACAGGTTTAGCATTTTCATAAAATCCTGCGTAAACATTATTACGACGTGCATCCATCAAAGGGACGAACAAGCCTTCTTGTTGGTAGGGCACCAGAGCCAAGAGGCTAGACATACCAACTAACTCAATGTTCAGAGTATGAGCCAGCGTCTTGGCAGTGGCTACCGCAATTCGCAAACCTGTGTAGCTACCTGGCCCCTCTGCCACCACGATTCGATCCAAGTCCTTGGGTGTCCAATCCAAACTTGCCATCAAAAAATCGATGGCAGGCATGAGGGTAATACTGTGATTTTTCTTGATGTTAATAGTCGTCTCGGCAAGAACCTGCTTGTCCTCTAAAATAGCTAGAGAAAGAGCCTTGCTGGACGTATCAAAAGCTAATACTTTCATAACACATTCCTATCTTTTGGTCTGCTTACTATTATACTACAAAAGCTGGCACATGGGAATTTTCTTTATCCCCAAACAAAATGCCTATACTTAAACAAAAAATAATTCGCAAATAAAATTAAAAAAATTTTCACTTTTCCTTTTCTTTTCCGAATATAAAAGTGAACAAGAAAATTGAAAGGATCTCCGTAAAAGGTTTGATAAGTCATGCTAGATAAAAGACACATTTTTAGAAGGATAAATTTTCTCTTCTTCATCTCTTACAGCTTTCTCAGCATTCTCAATGATTTAAACATTACTACTATCCCTTTACCAATTGATTTATCTGTTTGTATTGTTTTATTTTTATGCTTCAACTCTATTTTTGAGCAGAGTAATGATCACCATAAAAATAATAAGCTCTGAAAATTTCATTGTCATGTCATTTTAGAAAAATGCAAAGCTGCCTCATCTTGATAGATGGGGTGGAATTTTCGTGTCGTAAATCTACTATCTCTATATCCCCAAACAAAAATGCCCTAGCATGAGCAGGGCATCTAAGTATTTAATCCAAAGTAAAATACAAACCAAACGACATAGGTTACGAGGAGGAGAAAAAGCGAGTAAAGAGTCACAAAGGTAATTTTCCACAAGAACTTGCTTTGTCGTTGTTCTAGTTTTGCAAACAGAAGATTCCCTCCATAAACACAAGCAACAAAAACGATGAAAGCTACCAAGCGAACTCCTATCGCAAAAGCAAATAAACTAATCATATGGCAACCTCCTTAGGTTAAAATTATCTTAATAAGTAAAATATTGCATATGCATCTAATTTCAATGGCATAAACACATCTACAAGTGCCTATAAACAGAAACCTTAAAAGATAAGTTAAAACTTATAAAATAAGATTCTGTTCATAGACACCAATATTCATATCAACACTTTTACGTAACAACTCATATTTTATAAAAACTTGGTCTTATACGAATCTAGAAAATAGAGCCACAGCTGCTCTTGCATATGCTCCTTTAGTTGTATTCCAAGCATTATTTGCTACAATAGGAGATAATCTTGTTAGGAATTCGGCATTGCAACTTCTATTATCTGCTAAAAATCCCCTAAAACACTTATCATGATAGAAACAAGCCATATCTAAATCATCAATAGCTGGAATAGAATATCCATTATTTCCATAACCACAATAATTACCATAAGAGCCTATAGGAAAAAGAGAGCGATCCATTCTAGCCAAAGCAGTTGACTCTCCGTTAGTCTCTATATCCGTTACGATTTCGTTTAAAACACGCCCTACCTCCAAAGCTTCATTATCTAAACCAAGCTCCTCTGCTTTATCTAATCTAACTACAGGGAAACCATGTTCATTCAATTCGGTAACTTTATCCAATTCAGATAACCAAGAATATTCTACTCTGTGATTAGACTCTAGTGCTGAAGCAGAACTATAAATAGCAAATAAAGTCGTAGTAAAAAAAGCCAAAACAATCAAAATAAAACTAAACTTATGTTTCATCGTAGAATCCTTTCTTATTGAGTTCATACTATCAAATACATCAATAGTATCCATAAGTTAAAAATAATGACAATAGCACTAAACAATATAGTTTCCGAATTATTTCCTTTCCAGCTTAGACTATTTCTTTCTATTATTATAGCATATACTTTTTGAGATTGCAAGCGCTTACCAAAGGGGACTATATGACTTTCTCGTTTCCGTCTTTTACTAATTTTTCATTTTATGTTATAATTGAAACAATTGTAACGAATCAAGGTCAATCTAGACACAAAATGGAATGAAATCAAGCAAATCTCTGCTAAAAGTTTGGAATAAGCTGACCTGTAAAATAGAAAGGAACTATATGATTTACAAAGTTTTTTATCAAGAAACAAAAGAACGTAGCCCACGTCGTGAAACAACACGCGCACTTTACCTAGACATCGATGCTAACTCAGAACTTGAGGGCCGTATCGCTGCTCGTCAACTTGTCGAAGAAAATCGCCCAGAGTACAATATCGAATATATCGAACGCTTGTCTGACAAATTGCTAGATTACGAAAAAGAAACTGGCGCCTTCGAAATTACGGAGTTCTAATATGGCCTATACTCTTAAACCTGAAGAAGTCGGCGTTTTTGCCATCGGTGGTCTGGGAGAAATCGGGAAAAACACTTACGGGATTGAATACCAAGATGAGATTATCATCGTCGATGCTGGGATTAAATTCCCAGAAGATGATTTGCTGGGTATTGACTACGTCATTCCTGATTATTCTTACATAGTAGACAATATCGACCGCGTCAAGGCTGTTTTGATTACCCACGGACACGAGGACCACATCGGTGGGATTCCTTTCCTGCTCAAGCAAGCAAATGTCCCAATCTATGCTGGACCGCTTGCCTTGGCTTTGATCCGTGGGAAACTCGAAGAACACGGCCTCTTGCGCAACGCCAAACTTTACGAAATCAACCACAATACTGAGTTGACCTTTAAAAATCTCAAGGCAACTTTCTTTAGAACGACTCACTCTATTCCAGAACCTTTGGGGATTGTCATTCATACTCCACAAGGGAAAATCGTTTGTACGGGTGACTTTAAGTTTGACTTTACTCCAGTTGGAGAACCTGCGGACTTGCACCGTATGGCAGCCCTTGGTGAAGAAGGTGTTCTCTGTCTTCTATCTGACTCAACAAATGCGGAAGTACCAACCTTTACCAACTCTGAAAAAGTCGTTGGCCAGTCCATCATGAAGATTATCCAAGGTATTGAAGGACGCATCATCTTTGCATCCTTTGCCTCAAATATCTTCCGTCTCCAGCAAGCAACTGAAGCTGCTGTTAAGACTGGACGCAAAATTGCGGTCTTTGGACGTTCTATGGAAAAGGCCATTGTCAACGGGATAGACCTTGGCTACATCAAAGCTCCTAAGGGAACCTTTATCGAGCCAAATGAAATCAAAGACTACCCTGCAGGCGAGGTTCTCATCCTCTGTACAGGTAGTCAGGGTGAGCCGATGGCTGCCCTCTCTCGTATCGCCAACGGAACCCACCGTCAGGTACAACTCCAACCAGGCGATACGGTTATCTTCTCTTCAAGTCCTATCCCTGGAAACACTACTAGCGTTAACAAGCTGATTAACATCATTTCAGAAGCTGGTGTCGAAGTTATCCACGGTAAGGTTAACAATATCCATACATCTGGACACGGTGGCCAGCAAGAGCAAAAACTTATGCTCCGCTTGATTAAGCCAAAATACTTCATGCCTGTCCACGGTGAATACCGCATGCAAAAAGTCCACGCTGGACTAGCAGTAGATACTGGTGTCGAGAAGGACAATATCTTTATCATGAGCAATGGTGATGTACTTGCCCTTACTGCTGACTCAGCTCGTATCGCAGGTCATTTCAACGCCCAAGACATCTATGTCGATGGAAATCGTATCGGTGAAATCGGCGCTGCTGTCCTCAAAGACCGTCGTGATCTATCTGAAGACGGTGTCGTTCTGGCAGTCGCAACTGTTGACTTCAAATCGCAGATGATTCTGTCTGGTCCAGACATCCTCAGTCGAGGCTTTGTCTATATGAGAGAGTCTGGTGATTTGATTCGCCAAAGCCAGCGTATCCTCTTCAATGCAATTCGTATCGCACTCAAAAATAAGGAGGCCAGCGTGCAATCTGTCAATGGTGCCATTGTCAACGCTATTCGCCCCTTCCTCTATGAAAATACCGAACGTGAACCGATTATCATCCCAATGATCCTCACACCAGATGAAGAATAAAGCAAGAAAACAGCCCCGACGGAGCTGTTTTTTCTATGCTTTCTTTTCTTGATTCTTAGAAATACTACGATTTTTACCTTCCAAATATACCATCAAAATAGAAATATCTGCTGGATTTACTCCCGAAATACGGCTGGCTTGGCCGATGGTTTCTGGATTGATGAGTTTGAACTTCTGACGGGCTTCGGTTGCGATAGAATCAATATCATCCCAGTCAATATTAGCTGGAATACGTTTTTCTTCCATGCGTTTCATCTTGGCAACCTGATCCATGGCTTTGGAAATATAACCTTCGTACTTGATTTCTGTTTCAATCAATTCGATAATCTTGTCATCCAAGTCCTCTGCTGCTGGTCCGATAAAGGCCACCACATCTTGGTAAGAAATTTCTGGACGGCGAAGGAATTCCTTGGCTGTCACCGCATCTGTCAACGGCTTAAAGCCCATCTCCTCAACCTTAGCATTGGTTTCCTTGACTGGCTTGAGTTTGATACTGTCTAGGCGCTTCATCTCATTGTCAAATTGATTTTTCTTGATTTCAAAACGGGTCCAACGTTCATCATCCACAAGTCCAATCTCGCGTCCCATCTCTGTCAAGCGCATATCGGCATTGTCATGACGGAGAATGAGACGGTATTCAGCACGACTGGTCAAGAGACGGTAAGGTTCAATGGTGCCCTTAGTCACCAAGTCGTCAATCATCACTCCGATATAACCATCACTTCGCTTCAAAATCAACTCAGGCTTGCCTTGGACTTTCAGAGCCGCATTGATACCAGCGATAATCCCTTGGCCTGCTGCCTCTTCGTAACCTGACGTTCCATTTGTCTGACCAGCAGTGAAAAGTCCTGAGATTTTCTTGGTTTCCAAAGTCGCACGCAACTGGTGAGGCAAGACCATGTCATACTCAATGGCGTAACCAGTTCGCATCATCTCAGCATTTTCCAAACCTTTGATGGAATGAACCAAGTCACGTTGGACGTCCTCAGGCAGACTGGTTGAGAGGCCTTGAACATAGACTTCCTCTGTATTGCGCCCTTCTGGCTCAAGGAAAAGTTGGTGGCGTTCTTTGTCCGCAAAGCGCACAATCTTGTCCTCAATCGACGGACAGTAACGAGGCCCCACTCCCTTGACCACACCTGTGAACATAGGCGCACGGTGGAGGTTATTTTGGATAATTTCATGACTGCTACCATTGGTATAGGTCAACCAGCATGGTACTTGGTCCTTGACATAGTCTTCATCACGTGAAGTGTATGAGAAGTGATTAGGCGCTTCGTCTCCTGGCTGAATCTCTGTCACATCGTAATTGATAGAAGAAGCCTTAACACGTGGAGGCGTTCCTGTCTTGAAACGACCAATTTCGAGTCCTAATTCCTTAAGGTTATCAGCAAGGTTAATCGAAGCTAGGCTATGGTTAGGTCCTGATGAGTACTTGAGGTCTCCGATGATGATTTCCCCACGGAGAGCAGTCCCTGTAGTCACGATAACAGCCTTGGCAGCATACTCTTGATGGGTCGCTGTACGAACACCGACAACCTTGCCATCTTCCACCAAAATCTCATCAATCATGGTTTGACGAAGGGTCAAATTTTCTTGATTTTCAACTGTCTTGCGCATCTCCTTAGAGTAAAGCTCCTTGTCAGCCTGCGCACGAAGAGCACGAACAGCTGGCCCCTTCCCTGTGTTGAGCATCTTCATCTGGATGTAAGTCTTGTCAATAGTTTTAGCCATTTCACCACCGAGGGCATCGACTTCACGCACGACAATCCCCTTGGCAGAACCACCGATAGAGGGATTACAAGGCATGAAAGCCAACATTTCAATGTTGATAGTCGCAAGCAAGACCTTACAGCCCATACGGCTAGCAGCTAAGGAAGCCTCGACCCCAGCGTGTCCCGCACCAATTACAATAATATCGTATTCTTCTGTAAAATTATAAGTCATTTCTTAACCTTTCAAAAATTTCTCGTAAATAAGGAACTAACTTCTCCTCCTCTAGAGCTTGAGCCATAGTAACCCATTTAAAGTGTGTATGCTCTTCAGGATCTAATCTGATAATTGGCTTCTCCCCAACCCACTCTGCTTTATAAACTAAGCGAGTAAAGACAGTATCCTTAGAAGTATCCAGTTGACTATCTTCGTGAAGAAGTTTGAGCGAACTGCTATCTAGTCTAACTCCCGCTTCTTCAATACATTCTCTAAGAGCTCCATCTCGCGGAAGTTCACCCTTTTCAACTCCACCACCAGGAATATCCCAGTAAGTTGGATAAACGTTGGGTTGTCCTCTTTTAATTTCCGAACGCTGAATGAGCAAATAATCAGCACCGCTTTGAACAAGTACATGGGCAATAAGCTTAACCATCATTTTCTCTCCTATTCCTCAAGATGAATGTGTATTAGTTGACCGTCCCAATCTGGTAGGGCTGTTTTTAGAAAGGCTGGAACTAGCTGGAAATCCTCAAGTTTGTCCAAATCAATCCATTCGCAGGATTGCGTCTTCTCATCTTCCTGCATGGTCAATGGGGCATCTTCAAGCAAGTCCACCAGATAATGAAACTCGATGTTGTGATAGGAAACACCGTCCTGTTCAAAACGATTTTCAACTACGAAAGCTAGTTGCCCAGCTTGAGCTTTTACACCCAGTTCTTCCCTCACTTCACGGACTACCGCGTCTTCCGTGCTTTCATTGACTTGAATCGCACCGCCAATAGTGTAATACTTGCCCTTGGCTTTGGTAACTAGGAGCTTGCCATTTTGGAGAATCAAGGCTGTCGCCCGAACACCAAAAACCGTATTGTCTACTTTTGTCCGAAAGTCTTGTTGAGTCATTTTTGTCCTTTCCTCTAAACGACACAAAAACAGTCAAAACTCCAAAGAAGTGCAGGACAAAAGAGCCTGCAACATCCATGAGCTTTGACCATCATTTCTATTGCTGTTATTATTGTAGCAGATTGAGAAAATTTGTCAATCTATATGTACTAACACTATTAATAAAATTGGGAATACCCCAAGTTTAACAAAATAATATATAAGTTACAATGAGCACCTTACAATTTATTTATAGTAATTCGAATAAATTTTCTAAAACTGATAACACTGGATTCTCTTTTGTCACTCATTAATGTTCCTACACTGTCACCTAATTCGTTCGAATCAAGTTTTTTAATTGAAAATTTCTTATGTATAAACTCCCTTTGAAAACTATTTAAATTCTTTGGATTCTAAGACTTTAAAAACTATCAAATAAGTATTTTGTACCTTCGAACAATAAAAGAAAAGATTAACTTATTCTTTTCAAATATCAACCTTTAATACTCTAAAATGTTAATATAAAGTAATTTAAATTAATATCAGTTTAATTTCTCTAACTTTCAATTGACCTAATCTCAACTGACAATTCTTCAGGAACTTTTTTATTTATATCTTCTATAGCATCATTTAAATTAAAACAAGATGATTGATCTATTGAACTTACATTTTCAACGATAGCATTGGTTTTTCCCAAAAAATATTTAGTCATATATAAGTCTAAGTTTTCCAAATCAGATTCAGAGTATTTATCTTTATATTCAAATTCATAAAATAAATCTAAGTGTAACTTACGCAATAATATTTCTTCGTTTTTGCCCTCAATAAAAACATCTAGCAACAAAACTCTTTTTACTTTATTTTTCTTATTCATACCTAATTTTATAGATATACTAACCGATTGATTCTCTACAATTTGTTCTCCTGATTCATAACCATCTATTCCAAAAGTGTTATATTCCAGTGTATTTATTTTAAGGCCATTATCTATTGCTATATATTTCATTTTCAACTTCCCAAAGTTTATTTAAACTTTCTATTTGTTTCTTGATTTCTACGTTTTTAAACTTTTTAAGAGTAAAACTATCATTAAAATCATTGTATTCTTTAAGACGTTCGCAACGACTACGAATATATAATTTATAATCGTTCGCACATACTTGATTCAAGGTTAAACGAAAATCATTTGAAGGGAGCTTTTCTGAAATTTCTATCATACTATTAACTTGCATTATTGGAAATATTTTATTAGCAATCTTTCCAATACTATATTTATCAGATTTTTCGAAGAAATTGTAAATAGAAATTTCACCGTCAATTACGTTGCATAAATCATTAATATTAGGTTCGGTAATTAAAAGTTCTTTTATATCTACTAAATGATTATTTTTTAATAGAGTCCTATCTTGCATAATATAAACTGTGTATATTCTATCTAAATATGAAACAACACCAAAAATAGGTTCATCTATAGCTAGCAACGGCATCTTAAAATTACTCCAATCCTCGATTTCCATAACTTGATAAAAATTTTGTAAATCTTTATTGGACATATCAGCATCCCTCCACTAGTCTTTTTATTATTTAAACGGATATGGTGTAAATGCACCACTCAATGATTTTAATAATCCCTCTAGCTTATCCTCATCATTGTTTCTCAATACAAAATTATAATGAAATGTACTCGGTGCTTCATATTTTTTCTTAGAGTCTCGTTCCATTATTCCGAAGCCTTTTTTTATATCACCGATATAATAACTATCAATTCCATCAATAAAACTATCATTAAAATTATCTTTTATATAATCCATATTACGCTTCACTTCACTAATATTCGTGGCATCTGCTAGCTTCAAAAAAGAAGTAGAAACCTCACCGATCTTATTATGACAAATATACACTTCATCAGGTATATCTACGAAGTCAAAATCAATTTTTTCTTTAATATCAGCGGGTATTAGAGGCTCTAAAATTTTAGGTATTCTACGTCTTTTATTATTAAGAATTATATCTCTTATTATCCTCTCAAGATCTGTGGGAAGAAAATACACTTCTCTATTTTTACTTAAATCTTGAACAAGATTTTCCGAGCCATCTTCTATGTCCGAGAGTGCAGAAATAAAAGATAATGTTTCATCAGCACATACTTTTTCATCGTACTCAAATTCTTTAAAACGTAATCTATCAAAATTGGATTTTGGATTAGCATATCTTACAAGAAGTTTTTCCGATTCTCTCTGAAATGAAATATTAAGTTTATTTAGTTCAACTTTACCCTGGAATCCTTTAAAGAAATATAATTCATCTTCACCACATTGTTTTGTACAATAGTTATCATAAAACTCTATCATTTTTTCTACTCTATTAAAATAAACAGGTTAATATCATTTAATTATTTGAAGAAATCTATTCTGTTCCGATCAAATAAAAATTTCATTTAACTAATTCTATCAAATACTAATTTGTTTTTCAAGGAATTATTCCGTTAACTAAAAGTTTTGTTAAAAAACTACATATCATAATTCTAGTCCTAGGTGAGGACATACAAAAATTTCGTTCTATCCAAAATAATAAGGATTTACTTTCCCTTCTTCGTCTTAAGATTGACAATTTGGCCTGAATTACACCACTGAATAATATTCTAGAAAACGTTTCATCTCTCTACTAATAATCAAGTGAGAAAATCCAATCATAGTTGCAATTTCAAAAACATTTACCCCTGATTTCACATCGAGCTCTATCTTAATCCGTTCCTTTATGTTAAGATATACGATAGTAGTAGCTTATAGAATCTCCTTGCGTATCTTTCTGTGTGTTTACTTACAGTTCACACTATTTGAGATTATGTGAGTTTTTTCGTTGCACTATAATTTACAATTTATCTCTTAAAAAACTGAAACATTCTCATTCCTCTTAGAAGCTCTTAAATGTACTGACAAACTTGTCCATCGCGGTAAGCATTGTCAATCAAACCACCACCTAGACACTCTTCGCCATCGTAAAAGACAACTGCCTGTCCTGGTGTAATCGCGCGTTGCGATTCCGCAAAGATAACTTCTGCCTTGTCTCCTTTGACATGGACGGTCACCTTCGAATCAGGCTGACGGTAGCGGAATTTTGCTGTGCATTCTAGCGTAAACTCCTCTGGCATGTCACGAGTAAAGTGGACTTGGCTAGCCTCTAGGCTGGTTGACATGAGCGAATCATGGTAGAATCCTTGGCCGACATAGAGAATATTCTTGCTTAGGTCTTTTCCGACAACGAACCAAGGTGCATTGTCACCACCGTGTTGGCCACCGATACCGAGACCGCCACGCTGACCAATCGTATAGTACATAAGACCTGCATGCTCGCCCATATCGCGACCATCCACAGTCATCATGCGACCAGGCTGGGCTGGTAAGTAATTGCTGAGGAAGTTTTTAAAATTCTTTTCTCCGATAAAGCAAATCCCTGTCGAGTCTTTCTTCTTAGCAGTGGCAAGGCCTGCTTCTTCTGCTAGTCTGCGAACTTCAGGCTTTTCCAAATGTCCCAGAGGGAACATGGTTTTTTGGAGTTGTTCTTGCGAAAGCTGGCTGAGGAAATATGTCTGATCCTTGCCATTGTCCACGCCACGAAGCATGTGAACGATGCCATCCTCATCACGTGCCACTTGGGCATAGTGCCCAGTCGCTACATAGTCTGCCCCCAAGGTCATGGCATAGTCCAAAAAAGCCTTGAACTTGATTTCCTTGTTGCACATAACATCTGGATTTGGCGTGCGCCCTGCACGGTATTCCGCTAGGAAATACTCAAAAACGCGATCCCAGTACTCTTTTTCAAAGTTGACAGAGTAGTAGGGAATGCCAATCTGATCTGCCACCGCAGCCACATCCTTATAGTCTTCGGTCGCCGTACAGACGCCGTTTTCATCTGTGTCATCCCAGTTCTTCATGAAGATACCAATCACATCATAGCCCTGCTCCTTGAGAAGAAGAGCCGTCACCGACGAATCAACACCACCACTCATCCCCACGACAACACGTGTTTTAGAGTTATCACTCATGATAAGTCTCCCATCTATTCGTTTATTCACGATTGAAGGTCGTGTGTGCTTCACGATTGAAGGTCGCTTGAGCAGTATTCATTATAACATGCTTGGTTGGAGAAGACAAGAAAGAGGCTGATAATCTACCAACCTCTGATTTTATTGATAAAAACTTTAGTCATCATCGTCTCTATAAAAATATTTTCTATACACTCTTGATAATACCAAAATTAATGTCAATATCATACCAAGAGCTATAATAATAGAATTTATTAGATTTATTTTAGTATGTCCAATCACTAGTCCAATAATTGGGCTAGTAGACATGCCTAGATATAATAAAAGTGACAAAAAATGAATCTCACCAATTCCTGCAAAAAAATGTTTCATGTAATGATTCTCCATTTGCTCCATTAAATCCGTTTTATTTTAGAGTAGCATAAAATAAGCAATCCTTCAATAAAATTCATTGACGAAATACTATTCTAAAGCATTGATAACTCAGATTTCTCAGAATAGAGCTGTCCAAACTATCGAACAGCTCAAACACACACATATCCATGTAATTCTACGTTTAGAATTGCTTTAAAATAAATGTTTTAGGATTATTCTAAGCCTTTGACTGCTTAAAATTTTACGTTCTGAAGAATTCTAAAGCTAGAATAGCTCAAAACAATGAGAACTTAAGTATTCGAAGCTTAAGAGTCATACGATTTCCAAATAAGTGTTTTAAAATTAAATTTTAAAGGTATCCTTAAATCTAAAGATTTTTGATAAGATTTCTGTATTTTTCACAATTCAATGATACGATGACATTGTTGGGCTACATAAGCATCGTGGGTCACAATAATAACTGTTTTCCCCTCGCGATTCATCTCTAAGAGAAACTTCAAGACCAAATCTCTATTTTCAGGATCCAGAGAACCTGTTGGTTCATCGGCTAAAATCAGCTGGCTAGGTTTTAAGATGGCTCTAGCAACTGCAATTCGTTGTTGCTCCCCACCAGACAACTCGGAAACCTTTTGATGCAAAGTAGCTGACAAACCTACTCTCTCTAAAATCTCTTCCACCTTTTTGAGCTTGTCTTTCTTAGACAATTTCACATATTTCAGTGCAAGCATAAGATTGTACTCGACCGTTTCATCATCAATCAAGGCAAAATTTTGAAACAGATAAGAGATATGTTCACGGATTATTGTTTGTGACTTAGCAGAATTGACCGCTAGATTTGTCTGACCAAAAATCTCATACCGTCCACTATAATCACCATCTATCAAACCTAATAAATTTAACAAGGTTGACTTACCACTACCACTCTTGCCAACAATGGCTACCAAATCCCCCTGATCAATCCTGAGAGATAAGTTATCCAAAATCACTTTTCTCCCAATGGTTTTGGTAATATTTTCCAACTCAATCATAAGATGCCCCCTTTCAATAATTCTACTAGACTTCTTTTCTCCATCCTAGAAGCCAAGACTAGCACAAATAGTATATCCAGACATGTAAAGCCTGCAAACAGCAGGAGTGGCAAGAGCGCATGGGCAAAGAAAATCAATATTAGAAGAGGCAGACTATAGCCCAGCAAGAGCAGAACTAAGAGAGGGCGGTAGCGATCGACCAGTTTCCACCCCATAAACTTCTTGGTAATGATATCTGTTCGCTTCAATAAGAAAGTTGTTACTAGTAAGAAGTAGGAAATCATCATGCTAAGGAGACCAAACAAAGCAAAGAGTATATTAAGATTTCGAACTGCATCTCGATAAGAATCTACTTTCTCTTGTTGAATGGCTTGAAGCGATGAAAATTTTAAATAATTCCCATCTGATAATTTCTCAACTAACTCCGTAATCACTTTTTGATTTTGTTCTGTATTTTCAACTTTCATAGGATTGTTTAAACCTGTCGTTGACAAGCGAGTCTTTTCTTCCCACATCATGTCTTGATCATTTACCAGACTAATAATTGGATTGTGGAGGTTTTCCTTTCGCTCATTATTATAAGGGAAGAATGACCAATCTCCTTCATAGTAGGCAATTTCTACATCCATATCTTCTATCCTTTGCTTTTGCTGATCTTCATACCTCAGAGAAAGATAGGCGATGGATTTTCCCAAGAACTGATTCTTACCTTCTTGTCCTTTATCACTAGCTGGCATCAAAATAACTTTTTTAGTGCTGTTATCTGGTAACTTGAATCCCTTGCTCTTTAGAAAATTGCTATTAGCATAGTAAACATCTACCTTATCAGGCAGTTGGTACTGCTGTACTTGTTCAGCTTTGATGACTGGTTTGATAGGAAGACTCGCACTTCGCACATAATTTACTTGTATTTTTGCTAGCAAATCTTGATAAAATTGGTAGAAATAATCTGTAGATTTCCCTGACCCTGCTAGCTCTTCTTGCCACAGGTTATCATTGAGTTGGAAGGTTTCTAAGGTCAAGTAATTCCCTTGGCTTACCCACTGTTGCTGATAAGCAAGTTCTTTGTTTTCTTGCTCTAGACTTCTGCCCACCCCAATCAGTAAGGCCGTCAGTAAAATAGTTGTCCCTATTTTCATCACATAATTGAAGATAAGACCAAGTTTGACAGATGAAAAACCTTTCAACATGGAACTGACTGTCATTTTCTGAATCATCAGGTAGGTCAGCCAACTGATGAACAAATACAACTGTAAAAGCAGAAATTGGGATAAGAGTAAACTTGGGAACAGAAGTTTTGGCCTGTAGTCCAGCACTAAAAATAGTCCCAAGTCAATGACAAGACTTCCACCCAAGAGAAGATAAAAATTAGTCTTTACAAAACCAGCTAAAATCGCTCCACTTTGAAAACCAAGTAACTTTTGAACCCCCACTCGTTTCATCTCCATCATCGGCTGATAAACTGTTACTAACACAAGAAGTAAAATAGCCAAGACAAAAACAATGGCAGATAAAAGCAAATCTCGATTTATGACTTCCACTGCACTTTTATAGGTAGGCTCTAGCAAAGTAGCCTGGTCTATCTTGAAAAAATCGCTCCATTTCTGTACAATCCTATCCTTATCCATCTCTTGTGTAGAAGTTATCGTATAGCGACCATTTAAACTACGAGATGTATCCTTGATATAGGTTTGAAAAGTTATAAGCTGAATAGGCTTGGCTTTTAGAAAGGTCGGTATCGTACCAAGTTTATTAGAAATTTTTTTATTACTGTAGACTCCTTCACCATCTGTGGTAAAATCAAGAGAAGAAATCCCAAACTCTTGGTAGGGGAAGGTATCTTTATCAAAAACACCAGACTTGATTACCTCATCACCACTGTCTGTTTTGATGATGGAGACTTTGTACTCCTTTGATACATCCTCAAAAAATCGAAGAACAGACGCTGCAGGTTCGTTAATATCTTTCAAATACAAATCCAAAGAATCTACAGTCTTTCCCATTTCCCGAATCCGAACCGCTTCACGTGTGTAGTTTACATTAAAAACAAAAAAAGTGGTACACAGCAACAGCAGAAACATACAAAGATGACTGATTTTTTTCATAAAAGTACCTCCACTAAAGTTTTCCCTCTCCTAATAGGAGAGGGAAAATTTCACTTAAAATCCATAGAAATATTCTAATCCTGTTGGCGGAATTTTATTAAGGGAAGCTTGAGCCCAAACCTCGGGATCTTCACGATCCTTAGAGATTCTACCTCCATGCTTGACAGTTGCTGTATGAGATCGAGTAGAATGTAAATAATCAGAATATCCAAAAGTTCCTGTCCAACCTACTCCATAGTTCCATTGACCACCATCAACCCATTCTGCTAAAGCATTTGTAGTAGCAAGTATACCACATACCATTAAAGATGCAACACCATTCTAACTAATTTTCTCATGATTTATTTCTCCTATTATCGAGAGCTGTTCCGTAAAAACAGCTATAGTAATTTATCAACAAGTATCGTAGTCCATTGGACTCACCTTCCTTTCATTTTTACAACTAGCGCATTATATCGGCCATTTCCATGGGAAAACCGTAGCAATGCTGAATAAAAAAGCAAGAACAACTAAAAAGCGAAAAACTTTTTTATTCATACTCTTTCCCTCCTATCTGTATTTTGTATCTATAGTATACCTCTTCTTTACTCTATTTTAAAATTAGTTAACTTTTTTCACACATTATTTTAGTTTTCTTTTTTACTATTCCTGTTACTATGATACAATATTTTTAACTAGATTTTATTATTTGTTAACTTTTTTCACGAAAAGGAGTAAATCATGCGTTATGATTTCGGGAAAGTATATAAAGAAATACGCGAATCAAAAGGATTGACCCAAGAAGAGGTCTGTGGAAATGTCATCTCAAGAACCAGCCTATCAAAGATTGAAAGCGGCAAGGCAACTCCCAAATATGAAAATATGGAATTTCTTCTCCGTCAAATCAATATGAGTTTTGAAGAGTTTGACTACATCTGCCATCTCTATCAACCGAGCCAACGAACAGAAATCATGCAAACTTATCTTAATATGAGTTCTATCATTGGCAGCAGTGGTCTAGTTGATTTTTTTGAAACATGCCAAAACTATCTCAAGACCCATCATGACCTCCCTATAGAAGAGATCAGGGATATGCTGGAAGTTGTCATTCATATCCGTCAACATGGTACAGAGCAACTATCAGACCAAGTGAAACAGACTATCCAAAAACTGTGGGAAAAAATTGAAAAACAAGATACATGGTATGAAAGTGACCTAAAAATCCTCAATACCATCCTTTTCAGCTTGCCCATTGAACACCTCCATCTCATCACTGGAAAAATCTTGCAACGCTTAGAAGTCTATAAAAACTATCAACATTTATATGACTTGCGAATGACAATTCTATTAAACCTTTCCACACTCTATCTATACAATCAAGATAAAAACATGTGTAAGCAAATCTGCTACACTTTACTGGAGGATGCCAAAAACAAGAAAAGCTACGATATGCTTGCTATCTGCTATGTCCGTATTGGGATTTGTACAGACGATTCTAAACTTATCCAAAAAGGTTTCTTACTTCTAGAGTTAACCGAGGAAACTTCTATGCTGTCTCATCTCAAAAAAGAAGTGGAGACCTATTATCAAGCGAAGGAAAGAAAAAAGCTTAGCTTCTAAATAAAACCACACAGTGCTTCTTTCAGCCTTGAACACAATCAAGCTGAAAGAAGCACTGTGTGGTTTTTGAATTTTTGAACGTTCAGAGATTAGCTTTTTGGGCAATTGTCGATCAAAATGTCCGTTTATTTGTCAATAATCCGAGAAAATCTTGTCTTTTCAAGTCTGAGAATTGTTTGGTAGAAAGACTTCCTTTTTGAAGTCCATCATCTCTAACCTGTAAATAATAGCTCTGTTGGCTTGTTTTGATCGTCAAAAAATCACCAAATACAAAAACTTTTTTCCAGTTACGAATCTCAAATTCTTTCATCTCTGATTTTAGAATGCGGATAAGTCCTTGCCGCAAATCGCGATGATGCTCACTTGTGAAAGTCATCCCATTTCCAAGATTTCTTATCAGTAGTTCATCTGGAGTTACCATCACCAGCGCAATTTTAGTTAAGAAAATTTCAACTGTTGGTGGTAAAATTGCCAAGTTAAACCAAGGATGTAAGTAGCGATAAGCTAAGAAATAATGAGGCTCCTCACCCAATCCTAGTTGTTTATATAAGGCCTTGACCTCACTATCTAACCTCGCTTCAAAAGACACATCTGAATGCTCTTCTTCCTTCCTCTGATTAAAATAACGCATCCCGACTAGGAAACCTATAAAGACTATGATAAATATTCCTGATAAAAGATATTTTAAATTGTAGTTCATCACTTAACCTCCTGATTCACTACTCTACATAAAGCAGAGGCCTATTTATTTTTAAAATAGTGCCATAACAACTTTAAATAAGACGGGTGTCATCAAAATGAGGATGGTTCCTATCACAAATATCATGACTACTCGAAAAAGCTCCTTATTTTTAAACATTTTTCCACCCCTTTTCTAGCTACATCATAATTCTCGAACAAATACAAAGTTAAGAATACCGTTTTTGGTAGCGTTTACATAATTCGTTTCACCTATATTATAGATCAACATATATAACCTGTCAAGTAATCAAAGCAACATAGTAGATATTTTTAAAAAGAAAAATTATAGTTATATTTTTACACATAAAAAAGATAGCTTCTGCTATCCTTATACACTCTCTAACTACTTATCCATCAGATATTGTTCTACCTTGAGTGCCATGACTTCATTATTTTCAATTAGATAAAGCACCTTAGCTTTTATATAATAGTCCTTAGCAACAGAGAGATCAAGATCCTCTGTTACATTTCCCAACAAACAATATAAATCTGCTAGCCTAAAGCTACTATGATATTTGTTACAAAATTCAATTATCTCCAATAATAGGGCTCTGGACTTGTCCATCTCCTCCTGTTTCCAAAGGTGGTAACAATAATTGTATTTTATTTTGATATACAACTCAATTTGTTCACGCACACTGATATCGATTTTTGAAAGGGCTACAGAAACCTGATCATATAGTTGCTCAAATTTCTCCTTATCCTCATCATAGCCTAAGAAAATCAACAGAGTATTCAAAATATACAAGTAGTCTACTTTATCAATACTAATCCTACTGAGGATGTCCTCTATTTTTGAAATAGCTAGTTTTAATTGATGTTCACATTGATAGGTTAGAATGGCATCTATCCAGTCCAGATAAATCTTTTCATCAAAAGATAAGGAAGTCTGTTGCTTTCTTTCTCCCTCAAAAGCATATTTCAAAGAGGCATAATCTTGATTTTCCAGCCTATATAAACTTTTATTTCTATGTAAAGGATTTTTTAAAAAGGGGTAAGTAATAATCACTTTCGCAACCATCCTCACTCAAATTTGATTAAAGATTTCTAAACAATAGGACAATAACTTATCAATTATTCGGGAGAAAAGTAACCTAACTGTTCCGCGACATGAATAGCTTCCTGTCTACTGGATACTCCTAATTTTGAAAAGATATTTGCAAGATGATTTGAAACAGTTCTCTTACTCACATAGACTTTTTCACAAATATCATCTATGGTCAGACCATTTCGGACTAATTCTAACATCTCTATTTCACGGGAAGTCAAGACATCTACCACTACTTCATCTGAAAAAATCTTTCCTCCCTGATAAATCCTTAGCAAGTTTTGAAGTAATTCCTCTGGACCAATACTCTTATCCAAAAAGCCCCAGGCCCCCATTATCTTGGCACGATACTCATACATTCTTTTGCTGTATCCTGTCAAGATAACAATTTTAGCGGAGCAACCATTTTCAATAATCGTTTGAGCTAAAGACAACCCATCCTCCTGATACAAACTCGTCAAATTTATGTCGATGAGCACAATATCATAATCATCATAAGAAAAGTCCAAGACAGAAGAAAAATCATCCATCAAATCCACCCTTTCAATGACCTCTGATAATTCCAAAATCAGTTTGATGCTCTGGCTAAACAATTTATGATCATCAACCAACAAAATTTTCATAACATAGCTCCTTATCAATCGGTAATACAATAATAACACGAAAAATACCATTCTCATCTAAAGTATCCATCTTACCACCTAAAACATTTAATTTATTTGCCATATTTTTCAGTCCGTATCCCAGAGAAGGTTCTTTAGTAGAGACAGATTTATTTTTAGAAACTAGAAAAATAGTATCCTGTTTCACCTCGATTTCCAAAGAAATCTCTCCTCCTTGTGAATATTTGACCGCATTGGTAATTAACTCCTCAACAAAACGGTAGACAAGTTTATCATAGGGAGTCATTAAAGAAAATTTAGGTGGAAAGTGTACCACCACTGAACTTTCTTTCTTATATCTTTTCTCTATTCTATCAATGAGTGCCTGATATTTTTTTGCCAGAGGCTCATCTATCTCACTCATGGGCTGATAATAATCCATTCGCTCTCTGATTCGTTGCACCAGTTCTTCGGTAACAAGATTTATTTGATTACCAAACATCTCATTATTACTGTAAGTATTGAAATTCTTAATAGCCATCACACTTTGTAAAATTTCATTGTGGAGAAATTCTGAAAATTGCTGCTCCACAACCTCATTAGAAAGAAGATTGTTAACCATTCTATTCCGCTTCAAAAATAGAATCTCCAGATAATCTTTCGCATCTTTCATATTCGATACATGAAACAAGCGAATGCATTCTTCGGCAACGATTCCCATGATAAGCAAGACTAGATTTAGGATTAATACACTCACATTCAAATCTAATTGAAAGACAATAAACGAAAGCAGTAACAATCCTCCTACTACAAAAAATAAGCGTATAAAAGCCTTTAAATAGGATAATTTCAATTCAGCAATCTTCTTTTTAAAGGACGTAAATATTGTCTTGAAATGTAAAAAAGTTAGGATAGACAATACTTCAACATACCAAACTAAATTTAAAACACCCGCTCCTGTCGTATTAACATACGATACAATATATGAAATAGGTAAGACAACCGAAAGGATTATAACATTTCGCCTTTGGAAAGCTAGTACATTTCTCAACTCTTTTCGATACAAGAGTAATAAAATCAAAGGAACAAATGTAAGGAAAAAGGTTGTGAAAAGCGATAAGAATAGAAACAATGGAAAATGGATAAAGTAAGAAAAAGTGGTAATGATGGTTAAAGCTAGTGAAACATTCATCAATTCTTCCCCAATCTTCTCACCTAGTAAAATTATCGAAAGAGAACTATAAACCAATAAAAATGAATTAATTGGATTCAGTATGTCAAAAAAATGCAACAAAGTGTTACTTGTTCCTTGTTGAAAGATGGCTTGCCAACTGATCAAAGCTAGCAAAAAGATAGTCCATAATTTTAATTCACTATGTCGAAAGGTAGTAAAGTTACAAACATAGCTGGACACAATCAATAAAATCACAAGTATTACGGAGAACTTTTGCGTAAGACCACTTTCATAATAAATAGGAACTCTATAGTATATGTAGAACATCAAAATCAAGTGATTCAGCAAAGTTAATTGCCACAACCATAATGAATGATTAGAAATGATTTTTACAATTTTTTTCATCATAATCATCTCCCTCTATTTTATAAGTATAGTATAGCATAAAACTAGGGTACTATTTAACAGTATCCTAGTTTTATCCTAATTTTGATCAAGAATATGCCAACTCACTTTATAGGTTATGACTAAGTAAATCAGAAAGAGAAGAGCTGCCACTCCTAGATAAGTCACATCAATAGTGATAGTTGTATTGGCAAAGTTTTCAAAGTAACCTAATAAGGACTTGCTTAGAGAAACCGCTAATGGAACAGCAAGTAGCAAGGGAACAAAGAAGTAACTTATAATTTGATGAATAAGTATTTTCTTATTTTGTTTTTTCTTATTTCCCAATAGATATAAGATACGATAATCATTAATGCTGTCTAGTGCACTAGTTGAGATTTGTAGAGATAAAATGCTAAGTGAAATAATAATAAACACAACACTAATAAATATCAATACTAGTACAATGACTCCCATAAATCCTATATAAAGCTCAGATAATCTCACCTTACTTTGATAAGTGAAGTCATTTAATTCTGTACCATCCACCGTAAAGTAATGCTTATCAACCCACTCTTTCATAAATGCTTCAATTTTTCTTTTATCAATATTTTCTTTATATTTAACCACATAAGTTGTAAAGTCTTCGTTTAATTCTTTAATAACTTTATCTGGTACAATAAGAGTCCCCGAATCATTTAATCCTACTGAAGAAAGAAAATAAACAGTATCTAATGGTTGGGATGATGCCAATTTTAAAGAATAACCGCCAATTGATAAATCTTTCTTTTGTAGTAAAAATTCTTGGATTTGTTTAATGGTTCCTTTGTAATTGGCATTTACTAGATAGCCATTATCAGCTAAGTCAATATCTTTTACACCTTGTAGTTTTCTTAGATGATTATAAGTTGAAATTCCTAAAATATGGACTTTTGAATCAGGTAACCCTTTATCGTGCTCCCATAACTGACTAGTATCTATGATATCTTTATAAGTCAGAACACTCGTAAAAGTTGAATAAACATAGTCTTCTTTTACGACATCAAAATCAAAGCCGTCTGCTTGTAATCTATCTTTTACACTCTCGTTTCCATAATGAAACTCATTACCTCTATATAAATTGGCTTGTAAATCATAAGGGGCATAACGATTCAACTCATGGTTCATGGTTGTGTATGAACTGCCACCAAACACTAGTAAACTAAGAGCCAAAGTCAAGGTCATAGATAGTACTGCTAGCGTTACAGAATTGCTGTCCGCTTGTTTGGAAAATTGGCGGATTTTAAATGAGTTTAATTTATTATAATAGAATGAAGATACTTTCTTAACAACTCCAAGTAAGAAATTACTTAAGGTGTTGTAAAATAAAATGACAAAGATCACTAAAATAGATACTAATAAAACTCCCCAGTTTTTCAAAATGGATAAGTGATGATAATCAGAAAAATAAATACTACCAGAGATGATAACAATACTTGAAATAATGAAAATTAACAATTGTAAAATAGAATTTTCTTTAATAATTCGTGATTTTTCAATGCCGTTTTCTTGAATTAAGCTAATGATTGTTTTCTTTCTAAATTTCAAAATGTCCATTAAACCAACTATTAAACTAGTTACCACATAGGAATAGCCCAACAGAGAGAGTGACTTAGGATCTAAAAAGAATAGATTTCCAAAATAATTTGCCATAAAAAACTCAGAAGCAATGTGAGCAAGTAAAATAAGTAAGATTAGCCCAAAAGTAAATCCTAGAACTAGAGCAAAGATATTTACTAACATCGTTTCAAAGAATAGCGTTCCGATAATTTGATATTTTTTCATTCCAAGTGTTGAATATAACCCGAGCTCTTTTTGTCGTCTTCCTAAAACAAAATTTGTAGAGTAAACAATAAGAAAGGCGACAGTACCGAGTATCAAATATGAAATAAGTCCCATGTACTGGCTCATGATTGTCGTCAACATTTCTTTCGCACCCGATAAGCTCTGCATGACAGGATGACTTGGAAGAGCATTAAAGGCGTACAAAAGACTATAAATCAAAGCAAGACTTAAAAAATAAATCGTATAGGTTTGTAAGTTTCTAAATACATTGCGTAAAATTAACTTTGGGTACATAGCTCCCCTCCTATCTTGTTCGTCTGTATATTTCTTCTAGGTATAAGTCGTTTGATAGTCCATTCCGCTCAATATCATCGATAATCTGTCCATCACTGAGAAGAACCATTCGAGACGAATATTTAGCAGCAGCAGGATCGTGAGTAACTAGTAGAATAGTTATTTCAAACATTCGATTAATTTCTTGTAAGAGAGACATGAGATTTTCTGAGTTAGCAGAGTCAAGAGCTCCTGTCGGTTCATCTGCAATCAAGAGTTTGGAATCATCTATTAACGCTCTAGCTGTTGCGACACGTTGACGTTGCCCACCTGATAATTGATTTGGAAATTTATTTTTTAAATTTTGAATAGCTAATTTACCCAAAACATCATTAATTTTATTTTGATATTTTCTAATGGATTTTCCTTGAATTTGAAGTGGTAAAATTACGTTTTCATAAACTGTTAAGGTCTCTACCAGATTATAAGATTGAAAAATATAAGAGATATTCTTAGCGCGATAATCGGCTAATTGGCTTTCTTTTGCTTGAATCATATCAAAATCTTCAAAAACAATACTGCCCGAATCAGGTTTATCAATAGTAGATATACAATTCAATAAAGTTGTCTTTCCACTACCACTAGCCCCCATAATGGCTAAAAATTCACCCTTATTTACTGAAAGGTAAATATCAGATAAGGCATGGACTAAACTTTCGCCTTCTCCAAATGTCTTATTTAATCCTGTTACTACTAGTTGTGGCATTATCGTTTCCTCCATTTCTTTTATATAATCATTATAGCTTGTAGAAAAATCTATTTCATGAGTATTTCGTGCAGAATTGAGTCGTAATTGAGGCTTCTTGTCTTTTTCTAGGGCACAATAAAAACCAATACTCCTCAAGAGCATTGGTTAGAAATAATAGTGATAAAACCAATCTATACACTATTTTTTATCATTTCGTTTTTTCATAAAGTATACAATACCAATGATGACTACTCCTAGTACAAGTACAGGAGCATAAAATTCAAGCGTTCCAATAATTCCTTCCATCCGATCCTCCTTTATCAAGGTTCAATCAACCTCTTTTAATAACTCTTCTTTTAGCTGGCTTGATAATATCTTTACATCTGTTAATATTTTTTGTTCTATGTTTTTAATAATAAACAAAGGAAATCTATGTTTAGTTTCTAACAGTGAACATGATTTCTAGTACATCCATGAGAACATGTAAAGCATCGACTACATTTTCCAATCTAAGAGACTATCTCCTGAATTAAAAAGTACGAACCTATTCAACTGCTCTTCAACACTAATATTATCACTAAAAAATTTCAGCTAGTTTTAGATATATCACACATAATGTATTCCTCCTTTTTCCATAATTTTAACAAATTTTAGAACATTTAAAATGAGTAATTTGTGCACTTTTTAAATATCTCTGCTATTTAGATACACAAATTTTTCTTTATTTAAGCAATTAATAAACTTATCAAATCTAAATATTACCTCTTCGTAACTATCGCCCTCTAATTCTATATGGATTCTTAACTCATTCAACTCTCTCTCAACAACATCAATGCAAATTTTATCGGTTATATTCAATTTTGAAAGATTTAACTTCATTTCTTGCTTGTTTTCAACTGATACTCAATGAAAATCAAAAAGCAAACTAGGAAACTAGGAAACTAGCCGCAGGCTGTACTTGAGTACGGCAAGGCAACGTTGACGTGGTTTGAATTTGATTTTCGAAGAGTATGAAACCAGTAAATGTTCTGCTACTTGATTTACCGACGCCATCTAATTTATTTGAAAAACATGATAGATTTTTTGTTACATATTTTTCCACGCAACCAGTTTCAGATGGTATTTTAAATAAACTAATATGCTCTGAAATAGCAGACATATTAAAAATAGGATCTGCCCCTCTAGGTCTAACAACTTTACTTTCTTTTAGTTTTTGAAATCCATTTTCCTGAGCATAAGAATAAAACTGTTTGATAATTTCAATTGTAACATGATGAAATTTTAAATACAAATTAATAAACCAAAAGATACAGATTATATATAAACAATGACTAGATAGGTTATTTTTGAAAACCTATCCCTTCTTCTTTTAAAATTTTCTTACTCAAACGATTGATAAACTTATTCACTTTAAATACGATATTCTCATATCTATCGCTCTCTAATGCTATCTGTATACTTAACTCATTCAACTCCTTCTCAGCAACATCAATGCCAATTTCCTCAGTTATATTCATTTTTTAAAGATTCAACTTCATTTTTTGCTTGTTTTCAATTGAAGACAACAAATATTTTGCTACTTGATTTAATATTGATATTCTTTCTTGCAAAACATTAATTCTCAATTCAGACGCTACCAATTTATAAACTAGATTATCCTTAATTGTAATATAAGATTACTTCTCCGTATCCAGCTCAAGTAAAGTATACATTTCCTCAATCTTTTCCTTGATCATCTCCACAGTTGTTTTTCTGCGGAATGGAATAGTTTGATTTTCAGAGCTGAATTGGCGAATCAACGTTCTACCTTTCATATAGCGATTTTTCTCAGCATCATCTTTGTGATAGATATAGTAGGAGCTAGTTTCCCTGATGAATACCAAACTTGACCTTGATGTAAATGCCATCATCCACTACTTTTTCGATTTGATTGTACAAAGAATTGCTTTCATTGAAAATAATCAAATAGAAATTTCTATGGGCAATTTTACAGAATTTGAAAATCAAAGAAATAAAAAAGAGTAATATAAAAAATAACAAATTACTCCTTGAAAATTAATTGAATAAATTACTGATTAATCCTTTTTATATTTTTGATAAGTAAAGGGTTTATAAAAACTATCTCCTTGAATCAAATAGAAGCTAAGTTCTGTCCTTGCTCTCACTAGTATACTGCTGCTCAACATACAGCCCAACCAACATTTAACACATGTAATTCAAGCTCATCATCTGAATATTTACTAGTACTCAATGAAAATCAAAGAGCAAACTAGGAAACTAGCCGCAGGTTGCTCAAAGTACAGCGTTGAGGTTACAGATAAAACTGACGTGGTTTGAAGAGATTTTCGAAGAGTATAGGTAGTTTGCACCAAGTTATAAAAATTACCAGAGACTATCAAAAACTCAATTTCAGGAGAATATAAAGTAAATCTTCCCACAAAAAAACGCATCATATCAAGATTTTTGTGTGAACACTTGATATGATGCGTTTTTCTAATTTTAAAGGCTTTTTGCCCAACCTCTTTACATCTTATTCTGCTAGTTAGTTCTTAATACCAGCCATTGTTAAGCCAGAAGTTTTTCGCAGCTGTCCATGAACCGTAACGTCCTGCAACGTAGGCATCTGCTACACGTTCTTGGTTTTCAGCTGAGTAATCACCATTCAAGTATGAATCTGTCAATTGGTAACGTCCGATGTAACGTCCATTTGTAGCTGTGTAGCTACCGCCTGATTCTTTTTGAGCAATCCATTCTTTAGCCTCTGCTTCAGATCCGCTTACAGTTGCAACTGGTGCTGAAATTTCTGCTGCAGCAACAGTTTCTTCTACTGCAGGTGTGCTTGCTACAGAAGTTTCTTCCACTACTTCTGTAGTTTCTGCTGCTGGAGCTGAAACAGTTTCATCTTGAGCAGCTGGTGCTGCATAAGTAGTTGGCGCTGGTGTTGCAGCTGGTGCTACAGGACCAGCGATAACCAACTCTTGACCAACATAAATCAAATGAATGTTGTCAATGTGGTTGTTTTTTGCCAATTTCTCAACAGTTGTGTTGTGAGTTTCAGCGATTTCTGAAAGTGTATCACCTTCTTTAACTGTGTAAGTTGATGATTCTTGAGCAGATACAAATGATGGAGCAAATACTGCAAACAAGGCAGCTACTCCTGCAAGAGTTGTTTTAATCTTTTTAGTTGTTGATTTCATATTCGAAAATTCTCCTTCTTTCTATAGTTCTATCATACCCTTTAAATATTACTGTTTCTTGACACTTTTATGTAGAAATATTACAAAATTATTTTTTATTTCCTTAAACAAGCTATTTTTTGTCATAAAAGATACTATTTTTATGCTATTTGTAGTGTAAAAAGGTTTTCATCCACAATTAAAGCCAAGACCTTCATTCTTTGATATAATAGAGATAAGAATTTTTATAAGGGGAAACTGATGAAATCACTTCGTTTTCAATCTGTCTTTGATATCATCGGACCAGTTATGATTGGCCCATCTAGTAGTCATACCGCTGGTGCTGTTCGTATTGGGAAGATTGTCTCTTCCATTTTTGATGATACTCCGACAGAAGTCGAATTCCAACTTTTTAACTCATTTGCTAAGACTTATCGTGGTCACGGAACAGACCTAGCCCTTGTTGCTGGTATTTTGGGTATGGATACAGATGATCCTGAAATTCCAAACAGTCTGGAGATTGCCCACAAACGTGGTATCAAGATTGTCTGGACCATTCAGAAAGACAGTAATGCTCCTCATCCAAACACCACTAAAATTACCGTCAAAAATGCTCACAAGACCATCAGTGTGACTGGTATTTCTATCGGTGGAGGAAATATTCAGGTCACCGAACTCAATGGCTTTGCCGTTTCTCTCAATATGAATACACCGACTATCATCATTGTTCATCAAGATATTCCAGGCATGATTGCCCTCGTAACAGAGGCACTTTCACGCTATGGTATCAATATCGCCCAGATGAATGTTACTCGTGAAAAAGCTGGTGAAAAAGCCATTATGATTATCGAAGTCGACAGTCGCAACTGTGATGAGGCCATCGAAGAAATTCGAAAAATCCCTCATCTCCACAATGTCAATTTCTTTAAATAGGAGGAAGCATGTTTTATTCTATCAAAGAATTGGTTGAGCAGGCAGAACTGGACTTTCAAGGAAATGTCGCAGAACTCATGATTACAACGGAGTTTGAATTGACAGGTCGTGAACGTGAAGAGGTTCTCCTTCTCATGGAACGCAATCTGGAAGTCATGAAAGCCTCTGTCCAACTTGGCCTCAATGAAAATAAATCTCGTAGTGGCCTGACAGGTGGAGATGCTGCCAAATTGGACCACTACATCAAAAACGGAAAAACTCTGTCGGATTACACGATTCTCTCTGCTGCCCGAAATGCCATCGCAGTCAATGAACACAATGCCAAAATGGGCTTGGTATGTGCCACTCCGACTGCTGGAAGTGCTGGCTGTCTGCCTTCTGTTCTAACTTCTGCTATTGAAAAATTAGACCTCAGCCACGAGCAACAGATGGATTTCCTCTTTGCTGCTGGTGCCTTTGGACTAGTCATCGCAAACAATGCCTCTATCTCAGGTGCTGAGGGTGGCTGTCAAGCCGAGGTCGGCTCGGCCTCTGCTATGAGTGCCGCTGCCTTGACTCTTGCTGCGGGCGGAACACCTTATCAGGCCAGCCAGGCCATTGCCTTTGTCATTAAAAATATGCTAGGTCTCATCTGTGACCCTGTTGCTGGCTTGGTCGAAGTTCCCTGTGTAAAGCGCAATGCCATGGGAGCTAGCTTTGCCTTTATCGCAGCAGACATGGCCCTGGCAGGTATCGAATCTAAAATCCCTGTGGATGAAGTTATCGATGCCATGTACCAAGTAGGAGCAAGCATGCCAACTGCCTTTCGTGAAACAGCTGAAGGTGGACTCGCTGCCACACCTACTGGTCGTCGCCTCCAAAAAGAAATTTTCGGAGAATAAGCTTATCAAATAGGAGAAACCATGACCTCTATCTCAGCTATCTTTTTCGATCTGGATGGAACCCTCGTTGACAGTTCTATCGGGATTCACAATGCCTTTACCCATACCTTTAAAGAGCTGGGGGTACCTAGCCCTGATGCCAAAACGATTCGTGATTTTATGGGACCGCCCCTTGAAAGTAGTTTTGCGGCCTGCCTGCCCAAAGAACAAATCTCTGAAGCTGTGCAGATATACCGTTCTTACTACAAGGAAAAAGGCATCCATGAAGCTCAACTTTTCCCTCAGATTGTAGAATTACTTGAAGAACTATCCAAGAATTACCCTCTCTATATCACCACTACAAAGAATACACCAACCGCTCAGGATATGACTAAAAATTTGGGAATCTATCATTTCTTTAATGGCATTTATGGTTCCAGCCCTGAAGCACCCCATAAGGCTGATGTCATTCGCCAAGCCTTGCAGGCACATCAACTAGCCCCTCAACAAGCCATCATCATCGGAGATACCAAGTTTGATATGCTGGGAGCTCAAGAAACAGGCATTCAGAAATTAGCCATCACTTGGGGATTTGGAGAGCAAGCAGATTTGCTCAACTATCAACCTGATTATATGGCCCACAAACCCTTAGAAGTTTTGGAGTATTTTCAATAACATAGACTGGGCAATAACTCTATTTCAGAATAAAACGAAGCAAGTCTCTACATAACAAAACGCATACTACCAAGGTTTAAGTCCTAATAATATGCGTTTTCTTTTTTATTCAACGTGGGTTGTTTGATTGGCAAAGGCGATAATGGCTTGCTTCAATTCATCTCCACTGAGAGTTCGGAACTCTTCAATTTTTTGATCGATGGCTTCTAGAGGCATGACATTGACCTTACCAACGAAAATCTTATCCATAACCTGATTGTCAACGAGTTCGGTTGATACCAAGAGTTCTTCGTAGAGTTTTTCACCTGGGCGGATTCCCACTTCAACGATTGGAATTTCACTTTCAGTGTGGCCACTTAAAAGGACCATTTTCTTGGCCAAGTCATAAATCTTGACGGGTTTGCCCATATCAAGGATAAAGACTTCGCCATCCTTGGCATAAGCACCTGCATGGATAACCAAACGGCTAGCTTCTGGAATGGTCATAAAGTAACGGGTCATGCGGAAGTCTGTCACTGTTACAGGACCACCTTCAGCAATCTGACGTTCAAAGACTGGAATTACACTACCACGACTACCAAGAACATTCCCAAAACGAACAGCACAGTAGGTGGATTGACTACGTTGGTTAAAGCCAGTAACAATCAACTCAGCCACGCGCTTGGTTGCTCCCATAACATTAGGTGGATTGACCGCCTTATCCGTCGAAATCATAACCATCTTAGGCACCTTGGCTTCATCAACAGCCCTAGCAACATTGTAGGTTCCACGGATATTGTTTTTGAAGGCTTCTTTTGGATTGCGCTCCATCATAGGAACGTGCTTGTGGGCAGCCGCATGATAAACAATAGCAGGCTTGTACTGCTCAAAGACTTGCAAGAGACGGTCGTAGTCTTGAATATCTGCAATAACAGGTACATAATCAATCCCTTGGAACTTGCGAATCAATTCATGATACACAAGGTAAATTGAGTTTTCCCCGTGACCGAGCAAGACGATGCGTTCAGGATTGAAGCGGCTAACTTGGCGACAGATTTCAGAACCGATTGAACCACCAGCTCCTGTAACCAAGATCGTTTTTCCAGTAAGTTCTGTACCCAGACGCGATTCGTCAAGACGAATTTCCTGACGGCCCAAAAGGTCTGTGATATCAATCTTTTGGAAGCCTCCACCTGCTTGGTGAAGTCCTTGAACAACAGTTTCAACCTTAGGCATCTTGTAACATTTGACACCCAGCTTATTACACATCTGCAAGATACGCTCATACTCTGACGGATCAAGCGACGGAATCGCAACGATCACACGCTCGATTTGATGGCGTTTAGCTAATTCAGGCAGATTGTCATAAGAGCCCAAAACAGGGATACCACCAAGTTTTTGACCCTTTTTCTTTTCATCATTATCCAAAATACCAACAAGTTCTAAATCACTGGTTGGGTGTTGGTAGCTGTTCATAAAGAGAGCTCCACCATCGCCAGCACCAATCAAGAAGGTACGACGGTGTTCTCCATCACCACTGCCTTTTTTACGTTTAGAGTAGATTAACTGCCAAGTAATCCGTGGCAATAAAATCAAGAAGGTACTCAACAAGATAAAGAGAATGATAAAACGGATTGAAAATAGAGGTAAGAAGGCATAGCAGATGCTATATGACAAGACACTGCTCGCAGTCACACCAAAAAAGATTTTCATAAAATCCGTAATCTTACTGTAACGGCTGATACTAGCGTTCAACCCCCAAAATCCAATCATCAATTGATAAAACAAGAAGGCCAAACTCGTATAGATAATGTAGTCAACAGGTGCTGGATTAATCAATCCGTAAAATAAGATATAAGATACAATGATGGAAACCACCATACTGAAAATATCAAATATGCCCCAAAAGACTTGTTTTTGTTGTTTATTTAAAATTTCCACCAGATCAATGACATAATCCGTGAGTTTTTTATTCATAGAAATTTACTCCTCCTTAAAAGAGCTGAATGGTTATATTGTTATTATAACACTTTTTTATCCAGTTTACGATTTGCTACAATCTTTTAATTGCTTTTTCGTAACAGCTTCATAAAAATAAACTGTCTGACAAATCCTGGACAAAGGGCAACAACCATCTGAATCGCAACACTCTTGGCGTACTCTCTGTAAGAAATTTGCCCTCTCTTCAGCATGCGCTGACGAGCTTGACGATAGAGTTTGAGGTAACGCAGTCCCCCACGACGCTCAAACATCCCTGCTCCGACACGAACCTGACACAAGATTTGATCCAGATTTCCAGTCTTGGCTCCTGTAGCAATCATATTGAGCCAAAGGAGGTCATCCTCCATATAAAGGCCATCCTCATAGTTGCCTGCCTTGAGAACCATGTCCTTCTTGAACATGACAGTCATATGGTTAAAGGCACTTCTCATCCTTTGATAAGCCACAATATCTGCATGTTGAGTCGGAACACGACGGTAAGAAACAATCTCATCAGGATTATCAATAAATTCTGCAATATGGCCACCTAATAGGTCGAGGTTGTCCTTCTCCATTAACTGAACCTGTTTCTCAAAACGATCTGGAACAGCAATATCATCCGTATCCATACGGGCAATAATATCATACTGACACTGCAAAACACCCTGTCGAAGAGCCAGACCCAAACCTTGATTCTGCTCAAGAGGATAGCGTTTCACTGGAATATCAGACTCAGCTTCAAGCTGGTCTAATACCTGATAGAGCTCAGGAGTCAAAGGCCCATCCTCAACCAGAACCAACTCACTCGGTTTCAAGGTTTGATTTTGAATACTATTAATGGCATCTATCAAAAATGTCGGATTTTCCTTTACATAGACCGACATCAAGACGCTGATTTTTTGCTTTTCAAGCACAGTTTTTCTCCAATATATAGATTTCCTTCCACTATTTTATCATAATTTTCAAGACTTTCCCATTTTTATCTTGAAAGCCCAAAACCTTACTTGACATTATAAGGAAAAAACCTTAAAATAAGCTGTTATTAAAATCAGCTAGAAGAGGTATTATATGAAAAAGCAATCACTCTTTTTTGTTCCAGGTATTATACTAATTGGTGTTTCCTTGCGGACTCCTTTTACTGTTTTACCCATTATTTTGGGAGATATTTCGCAAGGACTGGGAGTCGAAGTTAGTTCACTTGGTGTCCTGACCAGCCTTCCTCTCCTCATGTTTACCCTCTTCTCACTATTTTCTACCCGACTGGCTCAGAAAATTGGCTTGGAGCATCTTTTTACCTACAGCCTCTTCTTCTTGACTATCGGTTCTCTGATTCGACTAATCAATCTACCCCTGCTCTATCTAGGAACCTTGATGGTTGGGGCAAGTATCGCAGTCATCAATGTTCTGCTTCCTAGTCTTATCCAAGCTAATCAACCAAAGAAGATTGGTTTTCTGACCACCTTATATGTAACGTCTATGGGGATTGCGACGGCTCTGGCCTCCTATCTGGCTGTGCCTATTACACAAGCCAGTTCTTGGAAAGGACTTATCATCCTCCTCACCCTGCTCTGCCTAGCAACTTTTTTGGTCTGGCTCCCAAATCACCGCTATAATCACAGACTGGCTCCACAAACCAAACAAAAAAGCAAAACAAAGGTCATGCGTAATAAACAGGTCTGGGCAGTGATTGTCTTTGCAGGTTTTCAATCCTTGCTCTTTTACACTGCTATGACTTGGTTACCGACCATGGCTATCCATGCAGGCCTATCCAGTCACGAAGCTGGCTTGCTGACCTCTATCTTCTCTCTGATTAGCATTCCTTTTTCAATGACCATCCCAAGCCTGACAACTAGTTTATCTACTCGCAACCGTCAGCTCATGCTCACTCTGGTTTCACTAGCTGGTGTTGTCGGCATTTCCATGCTCTTTTTCCCTGTTAGTAATTTCTTTTACTGGCTTGCCATCCATCTTCTCATCGGAACTGCAACCAGCGCCCTCTTCCCTTATCTCATGGTCAACTTTTCACTCAAGACAAGCGCCCCTGAAAAGACTGCCCAGTTGTCTGGTTTATCTCAAACAGGAGGCTATATCCTAGCAGCCTTTGGACCGACTCTCTTTGGTTACAGTTTTGACCTTTTCCACTCTTGGGTACCAGCTGTAGCGGCCCTCTTGCTCGTCGATATCCTGATGACTGTGGCTCTCTTTACAGTAGACAGAGCTGATAAAATCCTCTAAACTCCTAGTAAAAACTAGGAGTTTTTTATATATAAAAATTTTACACATTTTTCTTGACAGGGCTTTCTTTTAGATGTACAATGTATGTGTAGAAAAATTATATATAAAAATCTTACACATTAGAAAAGGAGGTTTCTCATGTACTTTCCAACATCCTCTGCCTTGATTGAATTTCTCATCTTGGCCGTACTGGAAAAAGGGGATTCTTATGGTTATGAGATTAGCCAGACCATTAAGCTGATCGCTAATATCAAAGAATCTACACTCTATCCTATCTTAAAAAAATTGGAAGGCAATAGCTTTCTGATAACCTACTCTAGAGAGTTCCAAGGTCGCATGCGCAAATACTACTCCTTGACAAATGGTGGTATAGAGCAACTCTTGACCCTAAAAGATGAATGGACACTCTATACAGACACCATCAATGGCATCATAGAAGGGAGTATCCGCCATGACAAGAACTGAATACCTGACTCAGCTAGAACTCTATCTCAAAAAACTGCCTCAGGCTGACCAAATCGAAGCCATGGACTATTTCAGAGAACTCTTTGACGATGCTGGAGTCGAGGGAGAAGAGGAACTCATCGCTAGTTTAGGAACTCCCAAAGAAGCGGCCCACGAAGTTCTCTCAAATCTTCTTGATAAAAAAATCAATGAAGCACCTGCTCAAAAGAATAACCGACAAATTTTGCATATCGCCTTGTTAGCCCTACTTGCAGCACCCATCGGTATTCCTTTAGGAATCGCCATTCTCTTGGCTCTTTTCGCAATCCTTGTGGCCGCTTCGAGCGTCATCTTGGCTTTCTTTGTAGTTTCCATACTTGGTATCATCGGTGGATTCCTATTTTTAGTTGAAAGTTTCACTGTCTTAACCCAAGCTAAATCAGCCTTTATCTTGATTTTTGGTTCTGGTTTACTGGCTATCGGTGCTTCTTCACTAGTCTTACTAGGTATTTCCTATGTAGCCCGCTTCTTCGGCCTACTCATTGTTCGCCTGGTGCAATTTGTTCTCAAAAAAGGAAAGAGAGGTGACCAGCATGCGTAAGTTTACAAAAGGATTTCTCATTTTTGGTGTGGTGACTACCATTATCGGCTTTATCCTGCTCTTTGTAGGCATCCAATCTGACGGGATTAAGAGTTTGCTTGCCATGTCCAAGGAGCCTGTCTATGATAGTCGGATGGAAGAGTTCACCTTTGGCAAGGAAGTCGAAAACCTAGAGATCACGCTCCACCAACACGCGCTGACCATCACAGACTCTTTCGATGATCAAATCCACATTTCTTATCATCCATCTATTTCTGCTAACCATGATCTTGTCACAAATCAAAACGACAAAACTCTAAGCCTCACTGATAAGAAACTGTCTGAAACTCCACTTATCTCTTCTGGAATCGGCAGGATTCTCCATATCGCAAGTAGCTACTCTAGTCGTTTTGATGAAGTTATTCTCCAATTGCCAAAAGGAAGAGCTTTAAAAGGGATCAACATCTCAGCCAATCGCGGTCAAACTAGTATCACCAATGCCAGTCTTGAAAATGCGACCCTCAATACAAACAGCTATATCCTCCGAATTAAAGGAAGTCGTATCAAAAACAGTAAACTCACAACGCCCAATATCGTTAATATCTTCGATACAGACCTTACAGATAGTCAGCTAGAGTCAACAGAACATCACTTCCGCGCTGAAAATATTAAAGTATATGGTAAAGTAGAACTATCTTCTAAAAATGCGCTCAGTATCATGCTAACTCAAAAAGAAAGCCAAGAAATTAACTTAGACCTCTCGAGTCACCATGGTTTTATTTATCAATTATTAAGAGATAAGAGTCAACAGAAACCCAACGAATTAAGCAACCCTTACAAAACTGAAAAGACCGATGTAAAAGGTCAACTCATAGCTAAGGCTGATGATTATATTAGTCTTGAGACTACAGCCAACAGACCTTAACAAACCTATTTATATCGACCACAATAACGCATATCTAACTAAAAAGGAGGTTCTACCATGAAACAAGAATGGTTTGAAAGTAATGATTTTGTAAAAGCAACAAGCAAGAACAAGCCTGATGAACAGCCCCAAGATCTTGCAGACAAGGCTGAAGAAACTATAGTTAATCTCGATACGCCAATTGAAAAAAATATTCAAGTAGAGGAGGAAGTCTCTCAAGCTGAAGTCGAACTAGAAAGCCAGCAAGAAGAGAAAATTGAAACTCCTGAAGACGGTGAAACGAAAACAGAAATAGAAGAAAAGAAAGCATCCAATTCTACTGAAGAAGAGCAAGACCTTTCTAAAGAAACAGAAAAAGTCACTATAGCTGAAGAAAGTCAAGAAGCACTTCCTCAGCAAAACACAACCACGAAAGAGCCCCTTCTTATCAGCAAATCCTTAGAAAGTCCTTATATCCCCTACCAATCTCCAAAATCTAGGGATAAATGGAAAGAGCATGCGCTTGATTTTTGGTCTTGGCTAGTGGAAGCAATCAAATCTCCTACAAGCAAGCTTGAAACAAGTAGCACACACAGTTATACAGCCTTCCTCTTGCTCATTCTGTTTTCTGCATCTTCCTTTTTCTTTAGTATCTACCACATCAAACATGCTTACTATGGACATATAGCAACGATGCATAATCACTTCCCTGAGCAGCTAGCTCCTTTAACTCTCTTTTCAATCATCTCTATCCTAGTAGCGACAACACTCTTCTTCTTTTCATTCCTCTTGGGTAGTTTTGTCGTGAGACGATTTATCCACCAGGAAAAAGACTGGACGCTAGAAAAGGTTGTCCAACAATACAGTCAACTCTTGGCAATTCCAATCTTCCTCACTGCTATTGCTAGTTTCTTTGCCTTCTTTGACAGCCTACGATTTACAGCCCTCTTATGTGTGATTAGCATTGGAATCATTCTGCTTGCCAGCCTCCATATCATTACGAGACCTAGTCAATCAAGTGAAACCGACTCCTTTTATCAGTTATTCTTATCTGTCCTTGTGAACGGAGTCATTATCCTCCTCTTCTTTGTAGCTGAAGTGGCACTGATTGGAGATTATCTTCGTATCTTGGCCTTTCTTTAAACTTCAATCCTGTCTTCCATGGCAGGATTTTTTCTATGCCAAAAAGCAAGTCGATTGACCTGCTTCTGCTTTACTTTTCTTGTGCCAATCCTTCAAAATCTTGTCCAAGGATGGGTTGTACTTCTATAGTTTAGTAGTATAATAACGTTGCTATGAAGTTCGTTATTCCAAATATTTAACAAACTAGGAGTCTCAATTTGATAAGAGTCCGCATCAATACCATAGCTTTTTAGTATATCTTCTATATCAAACAAAGACAGTCCTTGGTGGTTATTGTTATCAAATTGTAGACTATCTAAATGTTCTAATTTTGGGAAATAGTAAGAAATGATTGTCTTTACACAAGCCATTCCACAATCCAGCAAAGTTGCTTGTTTATAGTGGCTAACCATTATTTTCTCCTTTTTCAACACTTATCTTACTATAACCATCAACTTCAATGACGCTATTCGAAGTTTGATTTGTCGTAGGAACCCTTAAAACTTCTCCTGTATTATTTGTATGTAAAGTATAGATTCCATCAAAGTCTTCAGGAACTGTAATAGATACATCACCAACAAGAGTATCTATAAATATTTTTTCGAAAGTCGCATTTTTCCCTAAGGAAATGGTTACATATAACTTATCTTTCCCTTGTGAACTCAAAGCCAAATTAAAGCCATGTTGTGAAAATGGAATATATAGACTATCTGAACTCATTTTAACGTTTTTAGTTATGTTATTCACTGATTCTTCGGAAACTTTTCCTTCTATTTGAACACTTGTTTCATCTGATTCACTCTTGACAACTTTAACATCAATTGCTTGCTTTGAACCATAAAACTCTAACGTTTTGATGCTTTTAGAAGAAAGAGCCCACGATTGTTTTACACTGATTGTCGTCTCTCCTCGTTTTAAGGTTAATAAAATTCCAGCTACTACAAACAGTAACAACAGCCCAATTACAATTCCTATTTTTTTCATCATTAGTACTCCTACTTAAATTCTTTTTTACTGAATACAACAAACGTAAGTACAATCACTGCTATACTTACCAATATAGGATAGCCTACATTCGTAAGAGTAAATTGACTTACCTCAGGGGAAGTTTTCAAATTTAAAGTCATTAGTAAATAGTCTCTCACACTCTCACCAGAGTTTGGAAGGACGTAAATCAATAGGTTATCAAACAGTAAAATATAGAGTGTATAAATCATACATGATTCATAAACCTTATCAAATATTTGAAAAATCAATAACGAGATACTGATAATAACCAAATAGTATGGTAGCTGGTGTAAAAATGTCGAAACAATCAACACCATGTCCCCTTCCAAATAGACGAGAGCTGTTAAACTATAAAAAATAGTTACATATAGGAAAGACAAACAAAAAGCTCCCAAAGTTTTATATAAAAATAACTTCCATCGTTGTTTTTCTTTTGTAAGGAGAATGTTAATCGTACGGAAACTATAATCTTCCCCCCAGAAAAATAAATTAGTAGAGATAAAAAGTAAAGGAATAAAACCACTCACATTTGAAATCAATACTCGAAATGCTGGTTCATCTTCATTCGATGACTTAAAAAATAAGGAGAATAACAAAATCAATAATCCTATCAACAAACTAGGAAGCACTCCTCTTTTTTCCCAGTAAAATTTATACATATCTGCTTTAAGAGAATTCATGACTCTCCTCCTTTCTTAAATCATCAGATAATATTACTCAAATAGTAGTCCTCAAAGCGTTCCTTCTTAATATATATATCCTGTATCACTAGATTTGAAGCAACACTATATTCCAAGATAACCATTAATTTTTCCTTTTCTGGCACAACCAGATAGTCCTCCTGCTCAAAATGAACAATGCCCTCTTCTTTTAAAAACGTTTTTAGAATCTGATTATTACTCGTCTTAAGGAAGAGCTTTTCTGACAAATCATTTGCTAACTCTTTTGAACTCATCACATTTAGAATTTTCCCCTTTTTCATAATGATATACTTATCTGTTATAAACTCCAACTCCGATAGGATATGGCTTGAAATCAAAAAGGTAACTCCCAACTGATCCCTTAAATTCAAAATCATTTTTCTTAAATCTGAAATCCCTTGAGGATCTAAACCATTCACTGGTTCATCTAAGATAATAAGCTCTGGATTATCCAAAAGAGCAATTGCTATCGATAGTCTTTGCTTCATTCCAAGGGAATAGTTTTTTACTTTTCGATCCCATGATGTTTGGGGTAGGCGAACCAATTCCAACATTTTTATGATATCTGTCTTTAAACCAAATCTTGTTTTATAATATTGCAAGTGTTGACGTCCAGTCAAGTTTGGATAAAGGGCAGGTGATTCGATAATACTGCCAATCTTATGCTGAGAAACACTCTTGATTTTTCCCTTATCAGATTGAATTAGTCCTAGGAGAATTCTCATTAATGTTGTCTTTCCAGCACCATTCTCTCCGATAAGACCACATATTTCCCCTTGCTCAATATCAAAGGAAATATTATGTAGAACCTGTTCTTTCCCATATGTTTTATCAATATTTTTAAGACTTAAAATCACACGATTCATAGTTTCTCTCCGTTCATTATACCCTTTGCTTTCATGAATTATCCTCCACCTCTGAAATCCCAAAATTCTTAACATCTGTAATTTCCTCAGGCAGAATTACAACTCGCTCTTCGCCTGCATCTAAAATTGCTAGGCGAAAGATTTCGTTATTTAATGCTATCTCTACTAACTTTTGATCAGTCGTGTTATTTCGAACTATCAAACTGTGGCGAGTTTGTGTAAAAGTCTCTAGTAAGATACTAAGATTCCCCATCTCTTCCCTCCTAACCCAAATAACTCTCTTGACTTTTCATTACATCTCTAGTTTAACGCTTTCAAAAATAAAAAAACATGACAAAAATGTCATGTTAGCTCTCCATTTCCTCAAAAGTTTTTATATCTTTTTCTTTTTCTCCCAATATACGCGCTTCTAATACTGAGTCCCCAAATGCTTGAGCACAAATAATAGCTCTATCGTATAAGCGGATGGCTTTTTCCTTATCCCGTTTATGAAATAAGGTACACATAGCATCTAGCATATCAACAATTGGCTTGTTTTGAAAATCCTGCGATAAAATCATCAGCCTATTCATCGCCTTAACATAAGGCTCAAAAGTGGAGTAAGATTTTTCCATCCATTGAACAGCTAAAGAATCAAGCACTGTTCTCTTTAACATATAAGCTGTCTCTAAATCTGATGAATTTGTTTCTCTTATCAGTTTTTTAGAAAGCATCCAAAATAGTTCATGATGATACCCAATCGGTCTTGCTAAACACGAAACAAAGTACAATTTTATAAGAAGCAAATCATTCACCGAATAGTTTTTCCTTATCTTTACTTGTTCAAAATATTCATCAAGCAAAGCATCGCCAAAACCTGCATCTTCACTTACAAAGACATCAAAACTAGCTTGTAAGGCACTAACTGCAATCTGCTCATCCTCAGGTAGACTGTCATAATAGTGTTCGTAAACTCTTTCAAACAACTCTTCCTTAACCTGGATTCTATCATCATCTCCATAAGTTTGAAACTTAATGAGTTTATCCTTTAATATCAAGTACTCTGAGGGTAAAATCATATGATCCATATCTACTATATGTGAAATTGGACAGCCTAGTTTGTAAGCTATATACTCTACCTTGGATAAACTCGGGGAAGACTGGCCTGATTCAATTCGTGCTAGTTGGCGCACCGTTATCTCAGTTTCATCATCACAAAGAGTTTCACGAGTGATATGTTTCATCTCTCGCAACATTCGGATTCTTTTACCTACTTCTATTTTTATATCCATTTGTTTACTCTCCTGATAACTATTTCCATATAAAAAATAAATTTCCTGTATATATTTTACTATTTTCTATGGAGATAAGCAATATTTGAAATATATATAACTATCTTTGTGTTATGACATAAATTTTAGTTTAACTGTTACTACACCTTGGCAATTCCAATCTTCCTCACTGCTATTGCTAGTTTCTTTGCCTTCTTTGATAGCCTGCGATTTACAGCCCTCTTGTGTGTGATTAGCATTGGAATCATCCTGCTTGCTAGTCTCCATATCATTACAAGACCAAGTCAAGCAAGTGAAACCGACTCCTTCTATCAATTATTCTTGTCTGTCCTTGTGAACGGAGTCATTATCCTCCTCTTCTTTGTAGCTGAAGTCGCACTGATTGGTGATTACCTTCGTATATTGGCCTTTCTTTAAACTTCAATCCTGTCTTTCATGGCAGGATTTTTTCTATGCCAAAAAGCAAGTCGATTGACCTGCTTCTGCTTTACTTTTCTTATGCTAATGCTTTAAAATCTTTGTCTAAGATGGGTTGTACTTCTAATTGATTGGCATCTAGTTGGTGGTAAGATGCTGATGGTAGTGACTCTAGGAATTTTGCATAGTTCAAGCGAGCAATGGCTTCATAGTCTTCTGGTTTAGAGCCGTCTCCTGTGATTTGAACCAAGTCAATCTCCCACTTGACTTCCTTATCCACCAATTGCTCCATATAGGCTGCAGGAACAAATGGTTCTCTCGGTAAAACGGTCTTGACCCCTTGAGCCAGATGGTAAACACCGTGCACTTGGCCTTCTCCATCCTGATAGAAGGAAACTCTTGCAAAGTAAGCATCTGTCTCTTGAACTGCACGTACACGCGCTTCAAACTGTGCCAAGCCATCTTCCTCTAAAAAGCTTTTCAAATCCTCATGACTAAAGAAAACAGGATTAAAAATTCCTTGGCAAATCGTAAAACGGGCTGCAGTGTCTGCTAGATGAGCTTGAATACCTGCTTGGAAATAAGCTTCAAAATCAAAACCATCTAGTCCTTCAATCTCCGTTCCTGTATAAGCAAGCAGAGCATCTAAAAATGACTTGATAATCCGCCAGTCCGTCTTCGTTAGTAGGTTAGGAAGATCGACACGGTAAGCCTTTGGACCATCATCATAACTAACCTTAAAGAGAAATTGTGATTGCCCTACTATCGCACACTCGATATACTCGAGACGGTTAAGAGGCTGACGGAGATAGACGGCATCATAACTATGTGACTCCAAACCATCTACCAAGGCCAAGATAGACTTGGCAGTCAAAATTTCCTGTTCTCCTAAAATGCTCTGTTTATTTGGAATAAAAAATGTTTTCGTCATAACTGGACTCCTTTTGAAACCGTTTACATATAGTATACCCTATTTTTCTGAAAGATACAAAAACAAACTTTATACTCTTCGAAAATCTCTTCAAACCACGTCAGCTTCGCCTTGCCGTAGATATATGTTCCTGACTTCGTCAGTTTCATCTACAACCTCAAAACAGTGTTTTGAGCAGCCTGCGGCTAGCTTCCTAGTTTGCTCTTTGATTTTCATTGAGTATTAGATTTTTTTAGTAAAAAGCATAGAAAAACAGCCCCTAAGGACTGTTTAATCTTATACAGTAGCTGCTTGATCCAAGCTTTCACCGATAGTGGCTAAGCGCTCGATAACTTCAGCTTGTGTCAATTCATTTTCTGAAACATAGCGGTTACGTGGGTGAACACGGCACTCGTGTGAGCATCCACGAAGGTACTTGTCTTCATTTTCTTCTGATGTCAAGATACGACGGTTACAGAATGGATTTCCACAGTTGACATAACGTTCACATGGTGTTCCATCAAACCAGTCTTTCCCTACGATGGTTGGGTTGACATGGTTTACATCTACGGCGATACGCTCGTCAAAGACGTACATTTTCCCATCCCAAAGCTCACCTTGAACTTCTGGGTCTTTACCGTAAGTTGCGATTCCTCCGTGCAATTGGCCAACATCTTTGTAGCCTTCACGGACCATCCAACCTGAGAATTTCTCACAGCGAACGCCACCTGTACAGTAAACCACGACACGCTTGTCCATGAATTTTTCCTTGTTATCACGGACCCATTGTGGCAACTCACGGAAGTTGCGGATATCTGGACGGATAGCTCCACGGAAGTGTCCTAGGTCGTACTCATAGTCGTTACGTGTGTCAAGGACAACAGTATCTTCGTCAAGAAGAGCTTCTTTGAACTCTTTTGGAGACAAGTAGGCACCTGTTGTTTCAAGTGGGTTGATGTCGTTGTCAAAGTCGTTGTCTTCCAAACCAAGGTGGACAATCTCTTTCTTGTAGCGAACAAACATCTTCTTGAAGGCTTGTTCATTTTCTTCGTCAATCTTGAACCAGAGGTCTTCCATTCCTGGGAGGCTATGAACGTAGTCCATGTATTTTTGAGTTGTTTCATAGTCACCTGAAACTGTTCCGTTAATTCCCTCGTCAGCGACTAGAATACGGCCTTTAAGGCCGATTGATTTACAGAAAGCCAAGTGGTCTGCAGCAAATTGCTCTGCATTTTCAATTGGAGTATAAAGGTAGTAAAGTAAGACACGAATATCTTTTGCCATAAGATTTGTTCTCTTTTCTATTCTTAAATTTTCAGAATTTTTCATCTAACAATACTAGTATACCTGCTTAAGAAAACGAATGCAATTTATTTGACTGGAAATTGTAGAAAGGGATTTATCCCTGCATTTCATTAGTAACCATAGCGAATAGCAGATAATTCTCTTAATTTCTTTATCTTCTCTGCTTGACTTTTTGACAAAGTCAGCTTATTGTCAATCAACACACGTGAGATGTCAACATTCATTTGACTCAAAATAAATGGAGTAGAGGTCCCATCTTCCTTTAATCGCCTTTTATAACTCACTAACAGATTTTTCAAAGGAGCAAGTTGAGGCGTATTGTTTATACCTTCCAATAGATGACTTATAATCGTCATGGCTTCACAACGTCTTTCGCTTCCTCCAGCAAACCATTTTAATGGTGTCATACTCATTTACCTCCTGAAATTCGTTTATAAATTGAAAAACTATAATCCCTAACTCTCATGCTAATATTTTACCCAAACACCCTATGTAAAAAAGTCAGCAGAAATGGTAAGGTCGCTACAATATTATTGATAACATAAGACGCACTTAACGTTTGAAAAATAAAACTTAATCTTAACTACCGATTTAGCAACTAATCTAGCAAGCCACAATAAACCATCTCCTTGAAATACTAGACCTATCTAGACTGAACTTAAATTTTTGTTTAGAGGTTAGACAAAAACTCAATTTCAGGAAGAAACGAGGTAAATCTTCCCACAATAAAACGGACATGATAAAAGTCCTCATCGCTCCAAACAACACTATCTATGAAAATCATGAGTATGGTCATCTGCAAAATCAAAACTCCCTAAAACCACAGCTACCAACTCTGCTTTTGGGAATATGTATATGCCGATAGCAACTTTTCCAAATTTGACAGAAATAACCAAAGAAGCCATAGATAATAGCTTTTCAGCCTCTATTTCCTGTTTTATTCATTTTAACTGTACCATAATCCCTCCAATAGTCAAGCAAAATAATTTCTTTTAATCTATCATTCCTCTTGAGTTTATCGAACTAAGTCACCTATAACTCGAAAAAGGTATAGAAATAGAATGTTTCACGAGAAACACTCAATTTCAAGTTAACTAGCAAGAAGTCTTCTCTTGTAAGCTTGTAGGACAAGCATTTTTTCAGATAGTTGTTGAAGCAATTTTCGATGAATGCAACTTCTTTAGGAGTCGTTTTCTTAGTTCCTTTAGGTAACCATCTACGAATGAGCTTATTGTGATTCTCATTAGTTCCCCTTTCCCAAGAGGCATAGGGGTGCGCATAATAGATGTGTTCCTTAGAAAACACATCAGACAAGCGGTTAAATTCTGTTCCGTTATCTACCGAATTTGATGCTGTTTTAAGATGAGTTTTAAAGCCTGATTGACCGACTCAACGCTTTTATTTGGAATCAATCGGATGATTTGATGTCTACTTCTTCTATCATCAAGAAAAGTGTATAGTAGTTTAGTAAAAAGTATCACCTTTTATACTAAACAAAGCAACAAACTAAAGAATCTTTCCTAACCAACTAAAAGAACTCATTTATAAGTATGGATCAGACTTACAACATCAATAACAAATCTTTAGCAAGGAAAAATTGATGTGAGCTACTGTTTGATTTCTGAAAAGTATAATAACTACCTTGATAGAAGACACTGATGGTGTTCGATATACCTATCATACTCATCAGATAAAGGCTTGTTTGGGTTACAAGAGATGTAATCTGATAGGTAAGCGCCAAGTGAGAATTTACATGGGATTGGTACTTATGGCCAATAACCTCCTAAAACATAATATATAGAACCTAGAATAGTACACCACTATTACTAAAACATTTCTAGAGATTAATACTCAATGAAAATTAAAAAGCAAACTAGGAAGCTAGCCGTAGGCTGCTCAAAACACTGTTTTGAGGTTGTAGATGGAACTGACGAAGTCAGCTCAAAGCACGGCTTTGAGGTTGCAGATAAAACTGACGAAGTCAGTAACATATATACGTCAAGGCGAAGCTGACGTGGTTTGAAGAGATTTTCGAAGAGTATAATTTGACTTTCCTAATTGATTTGTTCAGATCTTATTCCAATCTACTATACAATAAGAGAACAACTCAAAATTAAAAAGCTAGAGTTTCGCAATTGGAAATCTCTAGCTTTTTTGTGGTTGAGAACTATTTTGTCTCAGGCTCTTTCTTATGAGAGGTACTTGTTTAAGCTTTGAAAATCGGATTTATCATCTGATGTTTATCAAACAATCTACCAATTAAGCTTCTTCGTCATCTTTACGACGACCTGCAAGACCAAGACCAAGTAATGCACTTGCGGCTGCTGCTACCATAGCTACAGTAGAATCTGCTGTACCTGTATTTGGCAATTCTTTAGCTACTTTACGCGCATTTGCTTGTGCTGATGCTGCTTGAGTAGTAGCTGTATCTACAGCTGGTGTTTGAGCAGCTGGTGTTTGACTAGCTTGGTCGTTAGCTGGAGTTGCATGATCAGTTGATAGAGCAACTTTCGCCATGAAGTCTTCGATACGTTTCACCATTGCATCCACTTCTGCTTGACTTGCGTCTGCATTAGCAAATACTTTCTTAGCATCTGCTGATAATGCATTCGCTTCTTTTGCAGTTTCTGCATCAAACTTAAATTCATCTAATTGATGGATAGCACCTTCTAACTTCGCTTTATCCGCTTTCGCGTCAGTGTTAGTAGCTCCGTTATTGTCAGAAGTTCCGTTTCCGTTACCATTGTTATTGCCTCCACCATTTGATGGTACATATGGACGTTGTTTGAAGATATCTTTAGCTACGATTGTGTAAACTTTACCATCTTTAGTAATTACAGTTGCATTTCCTGCTTTGTCGAAGATAACTTCTAGCACATCAGCATTTGCTCCTTTAATCTTAGCTTTTGCAGCTTCTTTTTCTGCATCTGTTACGTTATTGAAGTCTGCTACTGTTTCTTTTTCGAAGTCAAGGTTGATGTTATCTCCGCTATTCTTAGCTGTTACATCACTTGCTGTTTTCACTAATTGGTCTTTTGCAATTGATACTGTATTTCCATCTAATGTGACTGTTGCGTTCCCTTTATCGTCTACTACTACAGTCGCTCCTGGATTTACTGCTTCAATTGCTTTCTTAACTGCTGCTTTTTCAGCATCTGTTAATTTTTCCTTATCAGCTACTAATGTGCGAATAGCAGGAGTTTTAACAGCTGTATTCTTAGCTGCATCTGCCAAATCATCTACTGGAATGACTAGGTCTAAAGCTGGAATGTTAAGAACTGTACCATCACCTTTAGCTACTGTTGCATTACCCTTATCGTCTACTACTACAGTTGAACCTGGGTTGACTGCTTTAACCTTATCTTCGATGGCTTTCTTCTCTTCTGAAGTTAGAGCATCTGGATTTGCGACTACAGTTTTAGATGCTGGTGTATTTACATCATTACCTGCATTTTCTTTAGTGATATCATCTTGTGTTTTCACTAAATCAGTTGCTGGAATGATCGCTGTCTTACCTTCCGGAGTTGTAACTGTTGCGTTACCTTTATCGTCCACTACTACAGTCGCTCCTGGATTTACTGCTTTAACCTTATCTTCGATAGCTTTCTTCTCAGCGTCTGTAAGTTTGTCTAGGTTAGCTACTACAGTTTTAGATGCTGGTGTATTCACATCGTTGCCTGCATTTGGTTTAGCTGCATCCGCTGCTGACTTAGTCAAATCTGTTGCTGGGATTACCGCTGTCTTACCTTCTGGCGTTGTGACTGTCGCATTACCTTTGTCGTCTACGACTACAGTTGAACCTGGGTTGACTGCTTTAATCTTATCTTCGATGGCTTTCTTCTCAGCGTCTGTAAGTTTGTCTGGGTTAGCTACTACAGTTTTGTCCGCTGGTTTAACGATGTCATTGCCTGCGTTTGGTTTAGTTGCATCCGCTGCTGACTTAGTCAAGTCTGTTGCTGGGATTACCGCTGTCTTACCTGCTGGGATTGTTACTGTGGCGTTACCTTTATCGTCTACGACTACAGTCGATCCTGGATTTACTGCTTTAACCTTATCTTCAATCGCTTTCTTCTCAGCGTCTGTAAGTTTGTCTGGGTTAGCTACTACAGTTTTGTCCGCTGGTTTAACGATGTCATTGCCTGCGTTTGGTTTAGCTGCATCTGATGTTGACTTAGTCAAGTCTGACGCTGGGATAACCGCTGTCTTACCTGCTAGGGTTGTTACTGTGGCGTTGCCTTTATCGTCTACGACTACAGTCGATCCTGGATTTACTGCTTTAACCTTATCTTCAATCGCTTTCTTCTCAGCGTCTGTAAGTTTGTCTGGGTTAGCTACTACTGTCTTATCCGCTGGTTTAACGATGTCATTGCCTGCATTTGGTTTAGCTGCATCCGCTGCTGACTTAGTCAAGTCTGTTGATGGAATTACCGCTGTCTTACCTGCTGGAGTTGTAACTGTCGCGTTGCCTTTATCGTCTACTACTACAGTTGAACCTGGGTTAACAGATTTAACCTTATCTTCGATGGCTTTCTTCTCTTCTGGAGTTAACGCATCTGGATTTGCTACTACTGTCTTATCCGCTGGTTTAACGATGTCATTGCCTGCATTTGGTTTAGCTGCATCCGCTGCTGACTTAGTCAAGTCTGTTGATGGAATTACCGCTGTCTTACCTGCTGGAGTTGTAACTGTCGCGTTGCCTTTATCGTCTACTACTACAGTTGAACCTGGGTTAACAGCTTTAACCTTATCTTCGATGGCTTTCTTCTCTTCTGGAGTTAACGCATCTGGATTTGCTACTACTGTCTTATCCGCTGGTTTAACGATGTCATCACCTGCATTTGGTTTGACTGCATCCGCTGCTGACTTAGTCAAGTCTGTTGATGGGATTACGGCTGTCTTACCTGCTGGAGTTGTGACTGTCGCATTTCCTTTATCGTCTACTACTACAGTCGCTCCTGGATTTACTGCTTTAACCTTATCCTCGATCGCTTTCTTCTCTTCTGGAGTTAACGCATCTGGATTTGCTACTACTGTCTTATCCGCTGGTTTAACGATGTCATCACCTGCATTTGGTTTAGCTGCATCCGCTGCTGACTTAGTCAAGTCTGTTGCTGGGATTACCGCGGTCTTACCTGCTGGAGTTGTAACTGTCGCATTTCCTTTATCGTCCACTACTACAGTTGAACCTGGGTTAACAGCTTTAACCTTATCTTCGATCGCTTTCTTCTCAGCATCTGTCAACTTGTCTGGGTTAGCTACTACAGTTTTGTCCGCTGGTTTAACGATGTCATTGCCTGCGTTTGGTTTAGCTGCATCTGCTGCTGACTTAGTCAAGTCTGACGCTGGGATAACCGCTGTCTTACCTTCTGGCGTTGTGACTGTCGCATTTCCTTTATCGTCTACGACTACAGTTGAACCTGGATTGACTGCTTTAACCTTATCTTCGATCGCTTTCTTCTCTTCTGGAGTTAACGCATCTGGATTTGCTACTACTGTCTTATCCGCTGGTTTAACGATGTCATTGCCTGCGTTTGGTTTAGCTGCGTCTGCTGCTAACTTAGTCAAGTCTGACGCTGGGATAACCGCTGTCTTACCTTCTGGCGTTGTGACTGTCGCATTTCCTTTATCATCCACTACTACAGTTGAACCTGGATTGACTGCTTTAACCTTATCTTCGATGGCTTTCTTCTCTTCTGGAGTTAATGCATCTGGATTTGCTACCACTGTCTTATCCGCTGGTTTAACGATGTCATTGCCTGCGTTTGGTTTCTTAGTATCTTCAACAGTACGTACTAATTCTTCTACAGGAATCACTTGTGTTTGACCATCTGGAGTTGAAACTTTAGCATTTCCTTTTTCATCTACTGTTACTACAGAGTTTGGATTTACAGCTTCAACTGCTGCTTTAATTTTCTCCTTCTCAGCATCTGTCAACTTAGCTGGATCATTTACGACTACTTTATCTGCTGGTTTAACTACGTCGTTTCCTGCTTTTGGATCATTTGCTGTATCAGCAGTTTTCACTACTTGCTCAGGAGTGATGATTTCCTGATGACCGTCTGGAGTTGTAACAGTAATATTTCCATCTGCATCTTGAGTAATTTCTTTAGCATCTGGATTTACTTTCTTAACAGCTTCTAAGACCTTAGCTTTTTCAGCATCTGTTAAAGCACTTGGATCATTTACAAGAACTTTATCAGCTGGAATATTTACTTCACCTACAGCTTTAATAGCCGCTTTATCTGACTCTTCAATTCCATTGACAGCTTCTGCTGTTTTAGCTGCATCTACAGATTTTTTAGCTTGTTCTGCAATCTTATCTACTTGAGCTTTAAGATCTTCTTTAGCTTTAGGAGTCAAGTCGTCACGAGCATCGATTGCTGCTTTTTTAGCTGTTGCTTCGTCATCAATTGCTTTACGAGCGTTTGGTTTATCTTCTACAACAGGTACAGATTTTTCGATTTCTTTCTTAGCTTCTTCTTGAAGTTGCTTAACTTCAGCATCTGTTCCAGCTTTATCGATTGCTTTCTTAGCTTCTTCAGCTAGAGTTTTAGCTGCATCTGCTGCAACTTTCTTCTCTTCATCTGTAGCATCTGGAGTGTTTTCGATCTCTTTTAATTGTTCAGCTAATTTATCATCGATTGCTTTCTTAGCTACTGGTTTCGTTACTGCTTCTGGATTCACAGCCGCAACTTCATCTACACCTGTTTTCTTAGCTGTATCTACTGCTTTTTGAGCTTCAGCTGCTTTTTCTGGTGTATCTGCGTTGTCTGGTTGTGCATTAATTGCATCTGTTGCTGATTTAGCCTTATCTTGAGCATCTTTCTTAGCCGCGTCTTTTTCTTCTTTCGTTAAATCAGTACGAGCATCGATTTCTGCTTCTTTCTTAGCTAATTCATCCGCTACTGCTTTCTTAGCTGCTTCTTTAGCTACTGGATTTACAGATTTAACATCCGCTACACCCTTATCTTTTGCATTATCAACCGCAGTTTGAGCTGCTGTTGCTGCTTCTGGTGTTTCTACATTGTCTGGTTGTGCGTTAATTGCATCTGTAGCTTCTTTCGCTTTGGCTTGAGCATCTTTCTTAGCTGCAGCTTTTTCTGCATCAGACAAGTCTGTACGCGCATCAATTTCTGCTTCTTTCTTAGCTAATTCGTCTGCCACTGCTTTCTTAGCTGCTTCTTTAGCTACTGGATTCACTTTCGCAATTTCATCTAATCCAGCTGTTTTCGCTGTATCTACTGCTGCATCTGTTGTTGCTGCATCAATTGCTTCTTTAGCTTTCTTAGCTTCTTCCGCTGCTTTATCTTTTGCTGCTTTTTTCTCTGCATCTGTCAAGTCTGTACGAGCATCAATAGCATTGTTTTTAGCTGTCAATGCATCGTCGATTGCTTTCTTAGCTTCCGTTTTCTTAACTGCTGCTGGATTTACAGCTGTAACATCAGCTACACCTGTTTTCTTAGCCGCATCCACTGCATCTTGTGCTGTTTTCGCTGCTTCTGGTGTATCCGCTGCATCTGGTTGTTTAGCAATTTCAGCTAGTTGTGCGTCAGCTTTATCTTTTGCTTCTTTCTTAGCTGCTGTTTTTTCTTCATCAGTTAAGTCTGTGCGCGCATCGATTTCTTTATTTTTAGCTGTTAATGCATCTGCAATTGCTGTTTTCGCTGCTTCTTTCGCTACTGGAGTTACGTTTTCAACTGCTGTAGTTCCATCTGTTTTAACTTTATCAACTTCTGCGTTTGTAGTTGCTTTATCAACTGCATCTTTAGCTGCTACTGCTTTTGCTTTTGCAATTTCTTTCGCTTTAGTTTTTTCTTCTGGAGTTAAATCCGTACGCGCATCAATTTCATTGTTTTTAGCTGTTAATGCATCGTCGATTGCTTTCTTAGCTGCTGGTTTCTTAGCCGCTACTGGATCTACAGCTTTAATATCTGCTACACCTTTATCTTTTGCTACATCTACTGCTGTTTGTGCTGCTGTAGCTTTGTCAGCTGAATCAGTAATAGATGGTTGTGCATCAATTGCATCTGTTGCTTCTTTAGCTTTATCTTGAGCTTCTTTCTTAGCTGCGTCTTTTTCTTCTTTCGTCAAATCAGTACGAGCGTCGATTTGCTCTTCTTTCTTAGTTAACTCATCTGCGACTGCTTTTTTAGCTGCTTCTTTTGCTACTGGATTTACAGATGTTACATCTGCTACACCTTTATCTTCAGCATCATTAACGATTTTTTGAGCTGCCGCTGCTGCGTCTGCAGTTTCTGCATTGTCAGGTTGAGCGTTGATTTTAGCTAATTCAGCATCTGCTAATTTTTGAGCTTCAGCTTTTGCTGCTGTTTTCTCAGCATCTGTTAAATCAGTACGTTTGTCGATTTCAGAATTTTTATCTGTTAATGCATTTGCAATTGCTTCTTTAGCATTTTCTTTTGCTACTGGGTTAACTTTACCAATCGCTGTAGTTCCAGCTGTTTTAGCTTGATCTACTGCATCGTTTGTTGTTGCAGTGTCAATAGCTTTAGTTGCTTCTGCTGCAGCCGTATTATTTTTCACGATAGCTGCATCTTTTTCTGCTTGTGTTAGATTTGTATCTGCTTTAATCGCATCTTCTTTAGCTTTACGAGCTGCTTCAACATCTGCTTTTGCTGCGTCTTTTTTCGCTACCACTGGATTATCTGCTGCGATTGCATCAGTTCCTGCATTTTGAGCTTTATCAAGAGCATCTTTTGTTGTAACTTCAGGTTTTGCAATTTCATCAAGAGTTTTAGCTTTATCTGCATTTACTTTCTTGATTGCTTCATCTTTTTCTTCTTGAGTTGCTTCTGGGTTATTGTTAATAGCCTCAATTTGCTTCTCAGCTGCTTTATTAACCTCGTCGATAGCTGGTTGTTTATCTAAGGTTACAAACTCTGATAATGGTCTTGTATCTTTTGAACCATCTGTATAGGTTACTACAAGATTTCCTCTGTCATCTTTTGTGACTGATTGAATCTTACCATTTTTATCAACTGCAGTATCTTTTGCGATATTCGCGTCGTCGTTATCCTGCTTGTACTCAAGTTGCAGTTTTTCTTTGACTTTAGCTAAATCAGCTTCTGTTACGTTTGCTGGATCTGTTACAACAACTTTTTCAGTTGGTGTCTTGATATCGTACTTATCTGTTTGAGATTTAACGATGAATTCAACATACCCAGGTTTTCTTCGACGAAGTTCATAGTTCTCAACACTATAGGATTCATTTGCTGGCATAGATTTAACACCGTCATTATCTTTAGCCTCGATAAAACTTGTCCACTTTTGCCCAGCTTTCAGATTTGTTACTCCAACCATCTTAATAGTAGCTGTTTTCTTATCATCAGATACAGTTCCTTCCCCAGATGCTACAGCACTGTCAGTTACCTTTCCTATGGTAAAACCATAACCACTAGCGTTATCACTTTCATCTAAACCTTTATTTCGTAGATATAAATTTTTAACTGTTATATCGTCTTTACCTGTGAATGTTAAATCAGTATTCTCACCAGTGTAAACGTAGATTTGACGTTTGTCAGCGTTTGAATATGGAAGTTCAACTGTTGGAGCTAGGTTTGTACGTGCGAAGTCAGTTAATGGTTTTTTATCAATAGAACCGTCTTTATAGGTTACTACAACATTGTTTCCGTCTTTAGTGATAGAAGCAATACGATCTGATTGATTCTCTACATCTGTTCCTCTTATAGCTGTCGGTATATTTTTATCTGGATTTTTCTCTTCTGAAGCATATGCAATTTTAACTTTTTCTTTAATTTTGGCAAACTCGGTATCAGTAACGTTGTTAGCATCTGATACAGCCACTTTATCCGCACCTTCTAGAGATTTAATATCATATTTTGCTGTTTGAGCTTTTAATTTAATAGTAAACGCACCTGGATCTGTAGCATAAGTATTTCCTTTAGCTGTATTGTCAATAAATGCCCCATCTGTATCAGTTGCTGTTGCATAACGAGTTACAATTGTAAGTTCTTGATTTGGTTCTTTAGGGAAGGCACTCGCTGCAATTCCAGAGTTATCTTTTGAAATATTACCTTTAATTTTTACAATAGCTGGATTTTCTGCTGTTGCTACCGTTTCAGTAGAAATTTTTTCAACGGTTGTATTGTACTGATTATCTAAAACATCAGGATTTGATGCATCTTTAACTGGTGAATCCTGATTTCCACCACGTTTTACTGTAGCTGATGCCACTTTTCCAGTGTCATCTTTAAATTTAATAGGAATTTCAAAATCCTCATTAGCATATACAAAAACGTCTTTTTTACCATCTAATGAGAATGGAATTTCTACAGTTGGTTTCTCATTTGTACGAGCTACACTTGCAACTGGAGTAGTATCTACTGAACCATCTTTATAGGTAACAGTAACTGTTCCATTTTCGACAGTGATTCCGTTTTCTGCTACTACTGAAGATTTGTTTGCTAAAACTTCTCCTTTTTTAGACGCTAATCGAGCATCTTCTGTAGTTGCAGTATCAGAATATTGAATTTTAATTTCGTTTTTGATTTTGGCAATATCTGCTTCAGTTAAGCTATCAACATTTGAAACAGCAATCTTATCAGCATTTGATTCTGGCAGCTTGATGTCATATTTGTATGTTTGAGATTTAACAACTAAGTTGAAATAACCAGGAGCTGATGGCTTGCTACCTCCAGACAGTTTAGCCCCAGTAGAATCTGCAAGTTGTAAATATCTTGCCCCTAATACTGCTCGTTGATCTTCAGTTTTCGTGTAAGATGTAAGTCCTTTAAACGTGTCGTTTGGTTTACCAGTGATTTTAATTGTTACTGGGCCTTGAGTTTCAGTTAGTGTTTGATGATAACTCCAACCATAACCATCTATTTCAACTTCTTCTTCTGGAGGCATAGATCCGCCTTTACCTTTCGCATAAGCTATCGCTTGATCACTTTTCGATTTTAGTAAGAACTGACCACTTCCAGCTTTAACTGTTGCTTTAGTAATATTTCCAGCTGTTGAGCTAACTGTAATATTGACATCTGCGTCTTCTTCGTTATAAAGGTAAATTTCTTTTCCAGTAGAGTACTCCATAGAATAAGTAAAGTTACCTTGAGTTTCAGTTGTTTCCGCACGGAAAGCATTGTTTTTGTCTAATGCTTTTCCATTACGTGTATCGTTAGAACCTGTGTTTTCGATTGAGTTAGTGTCTGATTTTTTCTCAGTGTTTGCTGCTTTTTTACCTACAGTTTCTTTTCCGTTAGTAGTGTCTACTGCTGGAGTTTCTTTTTTCTCTACAGGTTTGTTTCTTAATCCAGCGTTAGCTGTATTTACAAGTTTGTTGTAAGCTTTTGTAATTTGGTCTTGAGTTGTTGCGTTCACTAATGCAACTTTTGCAGCTTCTAAATCAGCTTTTAATACCGCAACAGATTCATCTGTTTTATTAGCATAAGAACCGTTAGCAAGTTTTGTTTCAATTTCTGAAATGTAGCTTTCAAGTTGAGTTTTGTTCAAAGCTGGAGCTACTTCTGTCGCAGGCTTAGACTCGTCTTGTTCAAGTTGTGTGTCAGTCTTTCCAGTAACCTGTGTTCCCTGAACTTCAGCCGCTTGAACTGATACAGCTCCATTACCTAAGAACATGAAAAGAGCAGCGACTGCTACACTAGCCGCTCCAAAGCTATATTTACGAATCGAATAACGCGTGACCTTTTCACGACGTAGACGCTCAGCGCGACTCATAGACGATTTATTTTCCATTAATTTGGATCTCCTTTTAAGTGTACATTTTGGATTTTCACACAAAACTAGCCGTTTCACAAAAACAACTACTTTTTACTTAATATGAAAATCTGTATTTAAGATTCTACCTCATTTTAAATATATATGCAAATAATTTGACCGTAATTTTCTGCAAAAAAAAAGCGTTTTGGGAAAGTAGGGCATTTTCAGAAAATTTTCGATTGAATTTTTTCTACTTTTTTTAAATAAATATATATGATGTTATCCAATCAATCTTATATAAAAATTTAGGCTAGTTCGGAAAAACAGCGGATATATTTTTTAATTTTAGTAAAATAAATAGGTTTGAAGTATGAAAATAGTGTATTTGTATCTCTATACACTAAAATCATTCGTACAAAATATAAAATCTATTCCAAACAAAAACATGCTATCTAGTTCGATAACATGCCTGTTTCTCTTTTTATAGCAACTCCTCAAACTCAGCGACAGTCATGCCCAATTGCTCACTCGCAACCTCAGAAGTCAGAAGACCTTGGTGGACTAGATTTAGTAGCATAGACAAACTTCCTTCAACTTTCCCACGCTCCAGTCCCTGTTCAAGACCCTCTGCACGGCCACGTTCTAATCCTCTTTCTTCAGCTGTTTCCAAGGCATAGTCCTGTGCTAACAAGGCTTGTTCTTCTCGCCTGCGTTGTTCACTAAACATTTTCCTGTCCTCCTCGGACCAGCTCTTGTAGTCTAGCAGTTGATCTGCCTGGCTGATGGCTCGTTCTGGTTGCTGGGTAAAGGGCTTGTTCCCAAAAAACTCCAACCATGGCTTACGAACCTCGTCTTTGCTGGTTTCTCTGTATTTGTTAAGTTCTTATTTGTGATGCTCTTTCAATAGTTCTTCAAACTCAGAGACAGTCATACCTAACTGCTGGCTGGCAACCTCGGAAGTCAAAAGACCTTGGCGAACCATATCTAGGAAAGTAAAGACTCTTCCTTCAACTTTCCCACGCTCCAGTCCCTGTTCAAGACCCTCTGCACGGCCACGTTCTAATCCTCTTTCTTCAGCTTGTTCCAAGGCATAGTCCTGCGCTAACAAGGCTTGTTCTTCACGCCTGCGCTGTTCACTAAACATTTTCCTGTCCTCCTCGGACCAGCTCTTATAGTCTAGCAGTTGGTCTGCCTGGCTGATGGCTCGTTCAGGTTGCTGGGTAAAGGGCTTGTTCCCAAAAAACTCCAACCATGGCTTGCGAATACTATCCTTGCTGGTTTCTCTGTATTTTTTTAGTTCCAAGAACGCCATCTTGACCAGATGGTTTTCCTGACCGTTGTTTGTGATTGTTAAAACTTCACCTGTCGTATCCTCTCGCATACTAAAACTGTGAAAGGCTAAGTCATCTTGAAAATAATTACTGTCCACGATAGCGATAGCATATACTGGTGCGATGTGTTTATAACTCTGATGAGTATCACCTTCACGTTGGCGAATTTTTTCAAGATTCTGATTGACCTGACTGCACAGGTAAGCCCACAAACGATTAATGAAAAAATTCTGATGATGTACTTGTATTTCGATAATAACTTGCGTTCCATTATCCAACTCCGCCAATACATCTATACTGGTATAGAAATCTTGGGCTGAATAAGGCATGGAAGGTAATACATGAATATTGCTTCCCTCCAAAATCGTTACATTTTTTGCTGGTAAATCCAACATATCGCGAATAAATTGACAAGTGATTTCGGGATTGCTAAAAATCTTCTTAGCAACCAAGTCATTGGTTGGGCTGATGCCCGGATGACGTACAGTCATATTTCTTCTCCTTTCATTATACCATAGTTTTAAATCTAGATTTACTAGATTCGATGGTTCTATCTATTTATTCGAAAAGGAAATGGATTGTGAAGATGTTTTATCTCGTTTCAACTAAAATATAATCTTGAGCAATCAGCTATCCATCAACTGTCAGATTCAGGAAAAAATACAGGGTTGGTATGCACAAATCTTTTTTGCTTTCCCCAGCTTGAAATTGAAAGACTAATATTCAAAGAGAAAACTAGGAAGCTAGCCACAGGATGTACTTGAGTAGGGTAAGACGACGCTGACGTCGTTTGAAGAGATTTTCGAAGAGTATAAGCTCATCCTGATGAATAACACCATATCCACCTATAGCCAGTTAAGCTCAAATCTTCGTTTCTAAAGAAGTACTAGTATATTGAACTACACCATCTTATTAACAACTTTATCCACAGATGTGGATAAAGTTGTTAATAACTAAAAATCATTTCCTACATCCACAAAAGTTTTTATTACAATATGAAATGTCTTAACTTTTCTGACGAACTACTACTATTCTCTACCAAAACCCATCCCCTCCTAGCTAACAATTAACATTCAAAGTTTCTCCGTGTCAACAAATGAAACCGTATTGTTTACAAAAATTATCTTAGTTCCACCCTTGATATTTGCTACATAGAATAGACTATCAATTCAAAAGAAGGACATATAAACTCCAAATAGCAATAATTAATCATATCTATCCCCACGCTTGTCCACAATCTGTGGATAACTTCTGTGAATTATCCAATTTTTAAGAACTCTTTTACTCTCAGTTGGCTACTATTTCTAAGGTTAATGAGATTTTCCCACTCTTATAAATCTGTGGAAAAGTTTGAAAATAACTCCATCTTCAAGCAAACTGTTATTTTCAAGAAACAAGGTCAAGTCTTACAAGAGTGCAAAAAAACACCCCTCTGAATGTTCATTCCAGAGAGATGTTCCTTTTGCCTTAGCTATTGTAAATCGATTGTCTAAAGTCATCTGAATCTTTGAGATAAGCTTTATAAATCGCTTTTTTCAGTTTTTGGACTGGGGTTTCGATAAAGGTATAGGTGCGAGCAGTTGTTTTGCCTGTCTTAATCTGTTTCAACTCCTCTTGGACAGCTTTCTGCATCAATTCACTTAACTTCTGACTTGTCAGACTTACTTCCTGACCTTCATATTGGATTGTCAAAGGTTTCAATTGATTGAGCCTATCCACTCTTTCCTTGATTTGTGCTTTTTTGAACTCAGCATAACTCTTACCATTCAAAACTTTATTGAAAATGTAAGTATCAGACAAAGGCTTGTTTTCAGCCTCTGCTGCTTCTTTAAACTGATTTGACACATAAGGAACAAATCCTTCATAGTAGCCCAAAGCAGCCATCAATTCAAAGGCTTGTTTTCTAAAGGTGATATCCCCACTCATACCAGAGTCATTTTGACTAACACCATAAATGGTATCAAACATATCAACGGTATAATAACCATTTGCTGCAATTTTACCTTTATCCGTAAACCCAGCAATGATATAACGATTGACCAGGATATGATTGTCAATCAAACTATCAATATCTGTCAATTTTTTGGCATCTTCTAAGGTCAGTTCTTGAATCTCCTCACTCTTATGAGTCGGTTTAACCGCTGTATTACGGTAATCTACCCAAGTTCTAGAACCTGTTGAAGTAATCGGCATTATTTTTTTGAAATAACTCATCTTATCTTCTGCAGATAAGCCTTTACTTGCCTCTGCTTCTAGGTAATCTAGAGTATAAAGGACATCAAAACTTCCCTTCATGTAAGATTGCAAATCTTCTACCGTTTTAAATCGATCAGGTGTTTTATTGTAAAATCCATTCTTATCACTCTCATCATATACAAAGTTGAGATTGAAATAAGTATCCTTTTCTGGATTATAGGAGTTTTCAAAAATACCACGCGCATAAAACTCTGCTCCTGTACCATCTCGACGACCGTGATTATTAAACAAGACCGTTCTATCTAGTAAGTGCGTCATTTCATGAGAATAAGTCGCTGAACCTCTATCATCCAAAACCCTATCTATAAAGTAACGGACACCTAATCCATTGGCCTCAGCTCCCACCTTACTTACTGGAGAATAGTAATTCATAGGAGTCATAAATTGATCGACTCCCTTATCAGCTCCACTACCAGTAGCTGGTGACCAAGTGCTATCAATCTGGGCATTCTGATTGCTTGTATATTTCTTCATCGTATCAATAATCAAGCGATTTGTCAGCAACTTATCACGATTTTCTGGTTTTGTTATACGATAAAGAGTATCAACATAGTTGGCTTGTTGTACAGCCGCTTTTTCAATTAAAGACTTGACTCTAGCAAGCTCAGCCTGATACTTAGTTGGATTAGACTGGGCAAGAGAAGTATCTATATAGGAACCAATATTACCGTAAGTAATCGTCGCCATATTACTAATCACGTAAACATGTGGTTCTTTCACATTCAAAAGTCCCAAAATAGCAGCTATATTAGCCTCTTGTTTACGAGGATCCTTTTCCCCAGCTGTCAACTTGCTATATAGCCCGACATACGCTGAAGAATTTTCCTTAGATGGTTTTTCAACAATCATAGCTTGGCTCGATTTTTTAAGCCAGGTATCCGCATCATCTGACGTAAAGAGTTGGCGATTGCTGTCTAAAAATTCCTTCAAGCTAGCCTTACCTGTAATAGTAGATAAGTATTTTGTAAATGTTTGAGGACTATTGGTCAACTTCATCTCTTCATAAGACATGGATCCTAATTTCTTCAAACTATCCAAGGCTGTCATTGTCTTATTGCCAAATGAACTTGGATTAAAGGCCAGAATATCACGAATATTCGTGTCCCCAAATTGAATATTATAAAAACGATTGATATAAGACAGTCCCAACAAAATCTGCTCTTTGTATTGCTCCAGCTCTTGTTTGACCTTACTGCGATTTTCAGGGGTATCTCCTATAATTCCCAATGTATGCGAGGCAATCTTTTTGAAACTTGACTCAGCTTGCATCTTCGTCTGATCAAAGCTTTCTTGAATTGATAGTTTTTGAAGATACTCTGTGCGCAACATATCTTTGACCTCTTGGTCAGTGATATTTGGGTGTGTTTTTCTGAGCAAGATTTTACGCATGGTAATATCTCGAGGATCATAGGTAGGCTCTAACTGTGCTTTTAGTTTACTGTCATGTAATAAATCTACTGTTCTCGCGCTTGTGGTCAGAGCAGACACATCCACAGCATCTTCTCTCTCATTATTAGCTGGAAGCAAGTGTGGTTTATCCTCCTGACTACCAACTAAAACAACTCTCGGTTTCATTGGTTTTGTTATTTGAATCGCTTCTTGAGGATTAACCAATTCACCAGTTTGTTCATTGATAGCGTAGGTTCTGGTAAGTGTATTCTCACCAACTTCTCCTTCAGATGCTACCTTTTCTATATTTTTAGCAAGAGAAGGATCCTCTCTTCGCTCCTCAGTAACCACAATCGGTTGAATTACTTTTTCCACATTACCAACTTGAATCACTTTATCGACTGCTGGATTTACTTGTCTAGTAGTGTCAGATACCGTCACCTGACCTGTTACCTTGTCTAGTTGATAAGTCGTCCTAGTTTCCACCGAACCATCACTCCCTGCAACCGCTACTTCCTCTTTTCTGAACTCCAAAGCAGGATTCACCTGGTAAATCGTTTTATGAGATAGGATAGTAGTTTCAACACTCGGTTTAGTTCCAACTTCTACAACTTGATCAACTTTGTTAGCTACTATTTTGACAGTTTTATTCTCAGAAATATTTCCACTTGCTTGATCTTTAGTATAGGTAGTAGTAACTTGTTCTTGTCCTTCAACACCCGAAATTTTCACTCTTGTAACGCCGTGGTCTAGTGCCTCATTCTTTTCATAAATGGTTTCATAAGGAACAGCTTTGGTCTCTACTTTGGTCTGAGGAAGTTGAGTGTCTTCTTTATACTCTGGAAGAGCCTCCTGTATCTCAGGCTCATCGGAAACGCCACCTTCATAAGATGGAAGAGCTGGTTCTACTAAGGACTCACCAGAAACGCCGCCTTCATAAGATGGAAGAGACGGTTCCACCAAGGATTCGCCAGAAACGCCACCTTCATAAGATGGAAGAGACGGTTCCACCAAGGATTCGCCAGAAACGCCACCTTCATAAGATGAAAGTGTTGGTTCTACTAAGGACTCACCGGAAACACCGCCTTCATAAGATGGAAGAGACGGTTCCACCAAGGATTCGCCAGAAACGCCACCTTCATAAGATGAAAGTGTTGGTTCTACTAAGGACTCACCGGAAACACCGCCTCCATAAGATGGGAGAGTTGCTTCTACCAAGGATTCACCGGAAACACCGCCCTCATAAGAGGGGAGAGACGGCTCTACCAAGGACTCGCTAGAGATACCACCTTCATAAGATGGAAGAGCTGGTTGGACTTCCGGGGCTAGGCTTATGCCATTTTCTTGAGGTTCCTTCTCTTTTGTCCCGACCAGAATCACCTGAGTAACTGGTTCATGAAGCACTTCTCTTCCCACTTCATTTCGCGTTACAACACCATCGATAACCCTTACTTCTGTTAAGATTCGTTCTTGTCCCTTGGCACCTTCTATAGAAATTCTTTTTTCTCCCTTAGTCAGAGTTGGGTCAGACTGCAATTGAGTTTCAAATTCTATCTCCCCTACCCTAACTTCCAGTTCTGGCTTGTCTTCAATAACAGTTTTCATTCCTTCATCCGGTACTTTTTTAGACTCAATACTCATACTTTTTTCAGGAGTTGGATTTAAAACAGGCTCAACTGCATAAGATGGTTGAGGAGATTGCACAAGATCTTTAGTCGAGCTAAAATGAGATGTAGTCTGTGGTACAATCTTCTTAGATTGAGGTTCTGAACTTTCCTCCTTTTGAGATAATACTGGCGACTCTACCTTATCAACAGAAAGTTCCTTGCTAGCACTATCTCTTACCAAATAATATCCCGTAAATTCATATTCTTGGACTGTTTCAGGACTTGGTAAAAACTGACCTTCTACTCTCTTAACAAGGGTTGGTTGCAATTCTACCAGATTTTCTAAAGCAGAGATGGATGCTCCCCAACCACCAACAGCAAAGACGGTCACAAGGAAGTAAGACGCTCCCTTTTTTCTCTTGATTAAAGTGAAGGAAAGCAATAATAATCCTGCTCCCAAGATAAACATCCCATCATTAGAAAACAGACCTGTTTCTGGTAATCTTGTAGCCAATTTTCGATAGACAAAGTAATATTCTTTTCCCTCTTTTACCTCAATTTTATTTTCTTCAAACCATTGCAACTCAGATTTCAGCTTTTCAGGTAAATCCTGCTCATCCAAATAATGACTTGAAATTAGTGTTGAACTCGTTTCTGTAGCCTGTACAGGTTGAGCCCCCATACCAACAAAAAATAAACTCGTTCCTAGCAAGACCGAACAAGCTCCTATTGTATATTTCCTCAAAGAAAAACGCTGCTTTCTCTCAAATTGAAATTCTTTCATCCCATATCCTATCATTCATTATTACTGTATATTTAGTATATCAGAAATAGTTTGTATTCACAAATCTTTCTAGTTATTCCCTTATCATTCAAAATTAAGGGAAACAACATACAATAATTTTAGTTAAATGTATATCAATGTTCTTTGCTTTTCTTAACAAATGCAATGCAAAAAGAGCCTGTTGCCAAGCTCTTTAGTCTATTATTTCTTCTCAGCGCGGAGGGCTGACAAGATTTGTGTACGGATATCATCCACACCATTTGGCGTATTTGGTAAAAAGATCGTTTGATTTCCTTTAGAGGCAAAGGTATTCAAAGTATCCAAATACTGGTTGGTCAAGAGGATAGACATGATTTGTTCTTCTGTCATGCCAACATTGGCTTCCTTGAGTTCTGTGATAGACTCTGCCAATCCATCCACAATCGCCTTACGTTGTTGGGCAATCCCCACACCATGGAGGCGGTCTTTTTCTGCTTCGGCTTCAGCCGCAGTGACGATTTTAATCTTATCGGCTTCCGCCAATTCTTGCGCTGCGACCCGCTTACGTTGCGCCGCATTGATTTCATTCATGGATTGCTTGACTTCTGCATCTGGTTCGACCTTAGTAATCAAGGTTTTCACGATAATATAACCGTAAGTTGTCATTTCTTCCGCTACTTGATGTTGAACTTCAAGGGCAATCTCATCTTTTTTCTCAAACAATTCATCCAAGGTTAATTTTGGAACAGAAGAGCGAAGGGCGTCTTCGATATAAGATTTAATCTGAGACTCTGGACGCATGAGTTTATAGTAGGCATCTGTCACGCTCTGCTCGTTGACACGATACTGAGTCGCCACATTCATCATAACGAACACATTATCCTTGGTCTTAGTCTCAACCACAATATCGCTTTGCAGCAAGCGCAACTGGATTCGTGCTGCAATCGAATCAATCCCAAAAGGCAAGCGAATATGAATACCGCTATTGGCAACCTTTTGGTATTTCCCAAAGCGTTCAATAATCGCCACCGACTGCTGACGAACCACATAAACTGTACTCAGTGTGACTATCACCAATAGGAGCACACAAACCACCACAAAAATCATCAAAAATGTTGTTATCATCGCGACGACCTCCATCATTATTTTTTCCTGTATTATAGCACATTTAAAGAAGGTTGTGCAGTTTTTACTGCGATTTTTCCTGAAATGTCAATAATTAGAGGTAAAACTACATTTCAAGTTAATAATCGCTTTTTTCATTACATTATCTTCATCCATATTCAGGGAATAGCTTGCCTTAACTTTTCCCTCGTGATATACTATTTATTGAAATGAATGAATGAATAGGAGATATTTCATGAAAACAGCAAAAACTACTGTTACAATCCTTTCTGCACTTGCTTCTGTCGTCTTATTGGCTAGTTGTGCAACAAAGTCTACAGAAACACAGACAAGCAATAATAGCTCATCTGATAATCAGATTACATTGACATATGACCAACTACGGTCAAGAGAAAACACTATGTCAACCCTTTGGTATCAAAAATCAGCTGAAACTAAAGCTTTATACATACAGGGTTATAACGTTGCAACAAATCACCTAAAGGAATTGCTCAAAACAGAATCAGATAAACCTTACTCTATCGTTTTAGACTTGGATGAAACTGTCCTAGATAATAGCCCTTATCAAGTACAAAATGTCAAAGATGGTACAGCATTCACACCCGAAAATTGGGATGTTTGGGTTCAAAAAGCTTCAGCAAAAGCTGTCCCAGGTGCCAAGGATTTTCTTCAGTTTGCTGATCAAAACGGTGTCCAAATCTACTATATTTCTGACCGCTCAGCTAATCAAGTAGATGCTACCATTAAAAATCTTGAAAGTGAAGGAATTCCTGTTCAAGGACGTGATCATCTCATGTTCTTAGAAAGTGGTGTAAAATCCAAAGAAGGTCGTCGCCAAAAAGTTCAAGAAAAAACAAATCTTATCTTATTGTTTGGTGATAACCTCGTAGACTTTGCAGATTTTTCTAAGACTTCTGAATCTGACCGTGATAAACAACTTGAAGAATTGCAAAAAGAATTCGGTGAAAAATTCATCATCTTCCCAAATCCAATGTACGGATCATGGGAATCAGCTGTATACGCTGGTAACAAACTAGATGCTAAAGGTCAAGTAGAAGAACGCCAAAAAGCCTTACAAGGTTTTGACAAATAAAACAAATAAGCTAATTCTATATAAAATTAGGCTAACTTACAATCTTAAAAAAGTGGATAGGAAGGAATTCTGATAATCAGAAAACTTTCCTATCCACTTTTATGATTGATATAACATCAAGATTTTATACATCTGATACTATACGTTTTCTGATTTTAAAGACTTTTTGCCTATCCCTGATATTTCAAGAATTAAATGATGTTGATGATTTAAATTTAGTGTGATATACTATTTTTTGTCATCGGTTACCGATTACGTTCCTTACGGTTCGTGAGAGGAGGTGAAACTAATGAACCTTGCCCCAGAGCTCGTTCTTACTATTGTAGCGGACGTCATAGCAGGAATTATCTTGTATTTCGTCTGCAAATGGCTAGATGGTAAGAAGTAGACCGAATGACTAGCCTACCAACACCCGTTAAATCGTTAAGATACATCAAAAAATCCCTTAACTACTGCAATAGTTAAGGGATTTGGTGTTCTAATGAACCTTACCCATTAAATTTATTCTAACACACAAGCGCTAAGATTTCAAGAGTTTTATTTATTGTTTAAAGTTCTGAAAGGTCTATAATGAGAAGTTATACTCAATGAAAATCAAAGAGCAAACTAAGAAACTAGCCGCAGGCTGTACTTGAGTACGGCAAGGCGACGTTGACGTGGTTTGAAGAGATTTTCGAAGAGTATTAGACATCTAGTACCCAAAAACCGACTAGCTCTTATGAACTAGTCGATTTCTCATCAATGCGCCAACATTTCTTGGGCGATTTCTTGGCCAGATAGGTTATCTGGGTAATAGGTTGGCCAGTTATCCATTTCTTCAAAGAGGGCTTCTTGGCTTGTGCCTCCAAAGAAGATATGGAAATGTTCTGCCTTAACTGGGGCGATATTGTGGTCACTAAACTGAACATACTTGAATTGTCCAGCGTCAGCATCTGTGGCTTCAAAAAGGAAGCGCACGCCACGATTGCCTTTCTTATAAGTCAAGATTTTCTTGCCAACATACTTGTAGGTGAATTTCTTACTTTGGCCACCTTGAACAAATTCCATAGTGTTATCAGTGATATTAATCTTAGTGACATCTGTCTGATAGCCTTTTGTATAGTAGGCCTTGTACTCAGCCTGGGTCATCTTACCAGTCAACTTAGCCTTGTAGTTAAAGACCTGATCAAACGTTCCATCTTCAAGGAAAGGATAAACGGATTGCCAGTTACCTACATAGTCACTCAAGGTGCGGTCCTTGACAGCTGCATCCTCAAAGTAACCATTTTGAACTGTCTTCGTATCCTCTGCTTTTTCAGGCTCGATTGCTGGGCCTTCTTGGTCTGTTGTTTGTTTCAAAGCCTTGAGGTTTTTCTCCATGATAGAGATATAATTTTCTCCCGCCTTGGTGTCCTCTTCTGTCAGACTTTCTAAAGGATTGAGGACATCAGTTTTGACACCTGCCTCTTTTGAAAGTGTATTAGCAAGGGCTTGTGAAGCATTTTCTTCAAAGTAGATATAGGCAATTTTATTTTTCTTGACATACTCTGTCAATTCTGCCAAGCGAGCTGCTGATGGCTCTGCATCTGGAGAAAGTCCTGAGATAGCGACTTGTTTGAGTCCATAGTCTAAAGCGAGATAGTTAAAGGCTGCGTGTTGCGTTACAAAGCTCTTTTGTTTGGCTTGAGACAAGCCTTCTGCATAAGCCTTATCCAAGGCTTGCAATTTTTCGATATAGGCAGCAGCATTCTTCTCAAAGGTCTCTTTTTTATCAGGATAATCTGCCGACAAGCTGTCACGGATGTGCTCTACTAGTTTAATGGCACGAACTGGTGATAACCAAACATGGGGATCGAACTCATGGTGATGGCCTTCTTCGCCATGGTCATGTTCCCCCTCTTCTTCCTCACCACCTGGCAAGAGCAACATATCACCTGTCGCCTTGATGGTTTTCACCTTTTTCTTATCCAAAGTATCTAGCAATTTAGGGATCCATGTTTCCATGTTTTCATTTTCATAAACGAAGGTATCTGCGTCTTGGATTTTGGCAACTGCCTTGGCAGAAGGTTCATATTCATGGGGTTCTGTACCAGCACCGATTAGGAGTTCTACATTAGCAGTATCTCCTGCAACTTGCTTGGTAAATTCATAGACAGGGTAAAAGGTTGTCACGATATTGATTTTGCCATCTGCCTGCTTTTGATTGGAACAAGCCACTAAAAACAAGGCACATAGACTGGCGAGCAATAATCTAATTTTTTTCACCTTAGTCTCCTATTTGATAAAACGTTTTACTAAACTGATCAGTAAAAAGACAGTTACAAAAATAATGGTAATACTTGCGCTTGCAGGTGTTTCTGCATAGTAGGAAATGTAAAGTCCTGCTACCATTCCCAAAAATCCAATAGCACTGGCTAGCAGCATAACCGATTTAAAGTTTTTCCCCAGACGCAGGGCAATACTAGCTGGCAAGACCATAATGGTCGACACCAAAAGAGCTCCTGCTGCAGGAATCATAAGGGCAATGGCCACCCCTGTCACCATGTTAAAAAGAATGGACATGGTACGAACTGGCAAGCCATCCACAAAGGCCGTATCCTCATCAAAGGTCAAGATATACATTGGACGAAGGAAGAGGACGGTCAAAATCAAAACAACCGCCGCAATGACAAAAAGGGAAATAACCTGCTCTTCGCTGATAGTCACGATTGAACCAAAAAGATACTGGTCCAAACTCATAGAACTCGAACTTTTACCCTTGCTCATGACAATCAGAGAAACAGCCAGACCTGTTGACATGAGGATAGCTGTCCCGATTTCCATAAAGCTCTTGTAAACCGTACGGAGATACTCCAAAAAGATCGCCGCAATCAAGACAATAGCAATAGTTGAAATAGTCGGAGAAATCCCTAGTACCAGACCAAAGGCTACACCTGAAAGCGAGACGTGGCTGAGGGTATCACTCATCAAACTCTGACGACGCAAGATAAGGAAGGTTCCCAATACCGGCGAGAAAAGACTCATGGCAATAACGGCCAGAAAGGCACGTTGCATAAAATCATAAGATAACAAACTAAGCATGGCCTACCTCCTGATCATTCTCATGAACGTTGAAACAACGCCATGGCGAGTCTTGGTTACGAACTAGATGAATATTGCGGTCTGCATAGTCCTTAACTTCTTCAGGGTCATGAGTAATCATCAAAACAGCCTTGCCATGATGATGGGCGCTGTGGTGCATGAGTTCGTAAAATTCGTTTTTACTTCCTGCATCCATCCCCGTTGTCGGCTCATCTAGGATAAACACATCTGGATCAGAAGCAAACATACGTGCAATCACCGCTCGCTGCTTTTGCCCCCCAGATAGAGAACCCAAGCGTTTGTCTCGGTGTTCCCACATGCCAACTGAGTCCAGACTAACCTTGATATGCTCCTCATCATGAGCATTCAAGCGACGGAACCAACCTTTTCGTGGATAGCGTCCCGACTTGACAAATTCATAAACCGTACTTGGAAAACCTGCATTAAAACTGGCAATCTGTTGAGGAAGATAGGCTATTCTCAATTTCTTACCCTGCGTATTTGTCTTTGAAATGGTCACCTTGCCAATGCGTGGCTGAAGGATTCCAAGACTTGCCTTGATTAGTGTCGTCTTAGCTGCCCCATTTTCCCCTGTCAAGGTCACAAATTCCCCACTATCAACACTATAATTGATATGTTCAAGAACGGGCTCCTTATCATAATAGAAGGATAAATCCTCTACCGTAATATATCTCATTATTTGATTTCTCCTACTAAAGCAGTCAAAAACCGCTGGATCACTTTTTGTTCATTTGGAGTAAACTGAGTCGCCACTTCTTCATAGGTTAAAAGTGTATGCTCATGGTGATGATGGTGCTCCTCAGCAATTGGACGAGCCAAATCAGTCAACTGATAAAAAATCACACGCGCATCCTTAGGATCTTTAGACGTTTCCAACATTCCTTCCTTGACCAAAGATTTAATGGCCTTGGTAACTGCCGCCTGACTGACATTGAGACGACGGGCCAATTCTGAATTTGTTAAAGATTCCTCTGACAAGAGCATGAGAATATGCTCCTGGGTATTGGTCAGAGCCACCTCGCTAGTGCAATGACCTATTAAAATTTCGTGCTGGTTTTCTGCCTGCAAAATTACTTCATTCAAAAAGGCATCTATATCTTTTGCTAACTGTCTCATATCTGACTCCTTTCCTTATATGCTTCTCTATTTTCAAGAGAGAATACTATTCTGTGGCATTTTATTTACCAGTTAATTATATCACAAGCAAAAAAAGAGTCAAGAAAAAACGTGAAAACTAGTTTCATTCTCGAACTCTTCCATATTATTGTCTATTGAAATTCCTTGACATCTCCATCATAAATCGCCCAGTCTTTTGTGAAAAAGCGCTCATTTAGATGATAGGTAGGAGCTGGTGTGGGATTGGATAGGAAAGGATCAACTGCCTTGTCAAAAGCCAACCAACCTAACCAACCAAGGTGAATGGTATCCTTCATAAAGAATGGTTCTCCACCATCCTTAGAAAAATCTGCTATATTAGTGAAGCCTTGGCTTTCTAACTGATATCGAATCTTCTGTACTGTTTGTTGATACATATCCTCTCGTAAACCAGCATAATCCATCCACTTTTTATTAACAGGCGGAATGATAAAAATCGGGTTTACCTTAGATTTGGAAAATTGGGTTAAAACCAACTGTAAATCATTATATTCTGGAGACTTGAGATAGGTATAAGTTTTCTGAGAATCCTTTAATTTCTTAAAATCCTTCTTAATCTGCGTATTATAGAAATAATTTTCCATTCCAAGGTCATTATTAGACGTATTCTTTTCTGCATCTGCCTTAACAACATCTTCTATGGCTTGATAAGAAAACTGGTCTGGTAAGGTTTTCAAATACTTAACTACATGCTTATCGTAGTTGACATAAGCTCTGAAAGAAAATTGACCAAAGAATATCGATTGTCTCTCATTAAAACGAGACATTAAAGCAACTAAATCATAATCTGTTTCTGAAAGAGATTCTCCTTTAGCCAATTTCATAACCATGTCTTTATTAGCTACATGAGGATACTGTTGAAGGAGGCGACTTGCTGCATATTGACTCGCTTGATCTCCCGACTGATTTTCTAAAAAACTAGTTAACTGATCTCCGTTGAAATACTGTTGAAAAGCTGCTGGTTCGTATCCATTTTTACTAAACCACTGAGGTGAAATAACAAAGACAGCTTGCTTATTTTCCAATTGCGGTAACATCTGTTGCATCCCAAAATACTGATTAAGAGATGCAGCTCCTCTCTGACCTAACAAATAAGGTCTATAGGAACGATTATATTTTTCCGCCAATACTGAAGGATGGGCACTATCAAAACGTAACCACTCACTCGATCCAAAAAAAGGAACAAATCTTAAATCAGGATCTGACAGAGCCCTAACTTTTTGAAATCTTTCTTTAAAACTATCAATTGTAGTTGCTGCTGCCGATCGCTTTTCCTTTATGATATCATGAGCACTACCAGTAGGGAAGAAGAAAATCAAGAGGTAAACCAACAAACCAGCTGTCAAGACCGGTCCGAAGATCATCCATAAGCGTTTAAGCATTTTGTAGCTCCACAATACCAGCTATGATTTTATTAGCTGTATTCCAGTCATCTCGACCAAACTCTGTTACAGGAACACGAATGTCAAAACGGTTTTCAATCTCCACAATTAATTCAACCGTCCCCATACTATCCAAGACACCTGCATCAAAAAGATCTTCATCCATCATGTCAGAAACATCTTCCATAAACAACTCATCAATAATTTCGATAACTTCTGATTTGATATCCATATTTTATTTCCTTTATTTTTTAAACCATAAATCATTCAAAAATCCAGAAAAGATTAAGAATGACAGCATGACGACATGGAAAGTCACAACCATGCCAAGCAACTGAATCCAGCGATTCTCAGGTAGAGCAGCCTTCCCTGCTTTTTTCCGTTCCTTATTGAGCGTTTTTTTCTTGCGAATCCAAGCGTCATTAATGACCAATCCTAATCCATGAAAGAGTCCATAGGCGATATAGTACCAGGTCACTCCATGCCAAAATCCCATAATCAGCATATTTACAATGTAGGCCACACTTGAGGTTACATTGCGATTCTTAAAGACCTTCTTTCTGGTCAATACCATCACCATTCTCATAAAGACAAAGTCACGGAACCAGAAAGAGAGACTCATGTGCCAACGATTCCAAAATTCCTTTAAATCTCTTGATAAGAAAGGTTTGTTAAAGTTGATAGGGCTACGGATCCCCATCAAATTTGAAATGGCTAAGGCAAACATAGAGTAACCTGCAAAGTCAAAGAAAAGCTCCAGACCAAAGGTATACATAACTGCCAAGGCATAGAGGTTAAAGAAGCCACCTGACTGCAGGGCTAGATTCTTCAGAGGAGGTAGTAAGGTCTCTCCTAAAACATGAGCTAGGATAAACTTATACAAAAAGCCCCACATGATATAGCGAACAGATTCATCCAGCATATCCATCAACTCATCCCTCTCAGGAATGGTCTGATAATTTTCATTAAAACGCTTAAAGCGATCGATTGGACCACTTGAAAAAGTCGGCATGAAGAGAAGGAAACGTAGGAATTCCCAGAGGGTAAAATCCTTAATCACTCCATCTCTCAGCTCGATAATAATCCCAACCGAACGAAAGGTCAGGTAAGAAATTCCCAAAAATCCAAGCAAAGACTGCGTTCCATTGATAGCAGGCTGCACCTTGACAAAGATAATTGGAAAGAGAGACAGAAAACTAACTAGGTAGAAAACCCACTTGCCATCCTTACTTTTTCGATAATGCTTGTAGAAGAGTACGAGCAATATTTCCCAACAAAGATAAATACCTAAAGCAGCTAATTGATTGGTCTTCCCACCCACCAACATGGTGACGATAAAGAAAAGACTAACCAGCACTTCATACCAGGCAAAGCGTTTCTTAAAAAATAGACCGATAAAGATGGGTAAGGTTGCAGCAATCACATAGACAAAATACTGAGGATTGCCATATGGCTCTAAATGAGGAAGCTGTTGAAAGAACTCCATCATCTCTTGTTCACCTCGTTAATCAATCCTTTAATGTCAATTTTCCCATTTGGAGTCAGTGGCAAACTGTCTCGATAAAGCAATTTGGACGGCATCATATAAGACATCATAATATCTGTCAAGTCTTCCTTAATGGCCTTGGTAATATCGATATCACGTTCAAACTGCTCACGGACACCGTCTTTTAAGATGACATAGGCCAGTAGATTTTGTACCTTGTGGTCCTTGTTATAGCGCGGAACAGCAACAGCCGACTCAATAAAACGAGACTTGTTGAGGTTTTGAGAGACATCTTCTAACTCAATGCGGTAACCGTTGAACTTAATCTGGAAGTCCATACGTCCGCCGTAGAGAAGCAAACCTTCATCTGTCATAGATCCCACATCGCCTGTGTGATAGGCTGGCAGTCCTTCAAATTCAAAGAAGGCTTCCGCTGTTTTTTCAGGATTGTTCATATAACCTTTTGAAACAGCTGGCCCAGAAACAATGATTTCTCCCTGTTGACCATTTGGCAGTTTATTGCCTTCTTCATCAATGATAAAGGTTGGAGAATCAGCCTTGGTATAGCCGATTGGTAGGCGTTTGAGAGTCGCTAACATCTCGTCTGTCACAGCAACTGCTGATAGGGCCACTGTCGCTTCTGTTGGACCGTAAGCATTGATAATTCGGGTATTTGGGAAACGCTCGCGCAATTTTTGAGCTGTTTTGACCGTCAATTCTTCGCCATCAAAGTAGAAATGCGTGATTCCAGGCATTTTCTCACTATTAAAGTCTTCAGACAACATGGCCATATCCGCAAAGGATGGTGTTGAAGTCCAGATAGCGATTGGCAATGAAAAGATGGTCGCAAAAAGTTGTTTAAAGTCCTGTGTAATGGCAGATGGAAGAGCGAAAAGTGTACCACCAAGTGCCAAGGTCGGTGCCCAGTACATGACAGACAGATCAAAAGAATAAGGCGGTTGAGCCAGCATTTGCGGACGACTTGGTGTCGCAAATTCCTTATCCGTAATCATCCAGTTGGTAAAGCTGAGGAGATTATCATGGGAGATCTGCACTCCCTTAGGCTTACCAGTCGTACCAGAAGTAAAGATAATGTAGTAGTTATCATCTCCCTTGACTGAATGCGTGATTTCATAGCTGGTCCCTTTATCAAAGGTTCCTTGAACCTGAGCTAGATTCATTATCGGTGTAGAAACCTGCTCCAATGGAAAGTCTGAAATGGCAATAATCAAGCTTGGATCCGCTACTTCTAAAATAGCTGAAACTCGTTCCAAGGCCGAATGGCTATCAATTGGAATGTAAGCATGACCTGACTTAGTCAAAGCTACAAAAGTTGCCAACATTTCATATTCTTGGCCACCAAAAACGACTACAGGAGACTTCTCTGGCAAGTCTAGTTGGTCAATAGCTGCAGCCAAACTATCCGAATCAGCCTTTAAATCGCCATAAGTGTGTTCCTGCCCTAAAACATTATAGACAGGATAGCTAGGCTGGGTCTGAGCAAAATGCTCAATGGTTTCAATCATATCTGCTATTGGTTTATTTGACACAATAGGGATTCTCCTTCAAGTTAAAATTCATTATAGATAAAGCTTCCTTGACCCTGTCCAAGATAGCTAAAGAAGTAAAGCAGCCCTAGAAAGATAAGAAAATACAAGGCTGTCCGACCAAGAAAGAGGTACAATTCTTTTCTCTGTTTCATCAAGAAAAACCATTCATTTCTGTAATTTTTCGCTAAAATAAGAGTGATTCTTACTAGCTTATTTTTCTACCATTGTACCATTTTATAGGGTAATTTTTCAATTGTTTGCCGTACATTTTCACTGCATTTAAGCTAATTTTAAAGATTATGCAGTTTTTCTATGTATATTTTAAGTAGAGAAGTCTAGGTAAAAACTCTATTTCAGTAGAAAATGAAGTAATTATCCCCATAATAAAACGCATAATATCAAGTTTTTTCAACACCTGATACCATGCGCTTTTCTGATTTTTAAAGACTTTTTAACCAGTCTCTCATTTAAAATAATCTCGTCTGATATAAATTAAAATAGCTTCTATCATCAGACAAATGGCCGACAGCCAAAAACTGATGCTAATACCAAAACTCTCAGTAATATAGCTCATTAGCAAAACAAATACTGAAAATGATAGTGTTGAAATCACTTCCAGAACGGAATAGACATTAACCAAGTTATTTTCCTCTACTGTTTCCTGAAGAAATACACTTTCAGGAACTTCTTTTAGTTGCGATAACATACCAACTAAAGCTGAAAATAATAAAAACATCTGTGCGTTTGGAAAATATAGAATAGTCAGTGTCACTATTACCATACCTACAAGAGAAAAAAGAATACTTTCCCATTTAGCAGCAAGAAACTTTTCAGATAGCCTAAAAGCAATTAAGCCACTAATTATAATCCCGATAGAGTATGCTGTATTAGAATATCCCCAGTAACTTTCCGTTTCATTTAATAGCTCAGTTACAAAGACAAGTATGATAGAAGAAACCCAAATCGTATTTGAGAAAATTTCCAATAAATTTGCTGACACAAAAAGTCTTAATCTAGGATCTCTAGCAACTAACTTCCAACCTTTGAGTAAAATTTCAAGATTAGTTTCTGAATCTAACACCTCCACTTCAGCCTTAGGAAGCAATAACATCAGAAAGCTAGAAATGATATACAAGATTAAAATGATAAACGTGGTAGGTAAGAGACCAATTGTTGCAAACAAGAGTCCACCTAATCCTCAACCCACCAATTGAACAGCTTCACCACTCATTGATAAGGCTGAGTTAGCCTTGCCCAAATCGGTCGCATAGCGTGGCACAATAGCATAGGAAACGGGTGCTGCAAAACCATCTAATATGGAAATTACAACAACAAATAGATAGATCACCAAAGGCGCTACTGATTGCATTACGGTAAACATTCCTACCAGTATCGTTAATAATATAGTCTTTCCAAATTGAGATAAAGATAAAACCCTATTTAGCGCTAACCTTTTAGTAACTAAAGGAACTAAAAGACTTGCAACAAAAGAGGATATTCCTATTAAAATAGGAACTAGTGATGTGGCAATTACTGATTTTGAAATAATGTATATGTTAGCAATGATGGTTACTCTAAAGAAAATATCTGCTAAATTTGCAAACAATTGAGAGACTAACAACTTGACAAATGAATTAGACATGTACTTTTTAAAATCTTTCCCCTCTGTTTAAAAATAAATAAAATCCTAAGCAAAAAAGAGCCTGAATTCCAAATATTAAATAATTACTTTTTATACTAAAGTTATCTGCAAAAGCACCGGCCAGAAAATCTGCTACCATAAAACTTATTGAAATAAATAAATTATATGCCGACCACAATACTGCTCTATTTTTCTCTATCGACATATTAAATTTAGAATAAAAATGGTTATTATAACTGGAATTGAGAATACGCATTAATAGAAAAGTTATAATTTGGATGAATAAATTGGTTTGAAAAAACATAAAAATAGCTAGTATTGGTATCATTAAACTTATTTCAAACTTAATTTTTAGATAACTCCCCAAAGCCATAGATATATTAAACATAAATAGTACGATACCCAACATATCTAATGAGAGTCCCTGTTCATTTAAAAATATACCTGCATAAGAGTTGCTAATCATAATTAGAGTTGAGAATGCTACTCCTAACAATATTAAGTTCCACGGAATATCTTTAACATTATCGATGCTGAATATTTTTTGATTATTATTCAGTGTATTTCTGATTTCAGGTAATCCTATTAAATTTAATTGACTTAAAACCACAAATACAATGGAAATAATAATCGGATAACTATAATTCCTATTCAATAAATATGGAGATATAATTGTAATAATAGCAATAAAAACATATTTTACTGTATTGAGATATTTCAAAAATGATTTATATACTACCTCGTCATCAATTATTTCAAAATTATAAGCATTAAGAACTCCTGAAGATAATGATTCCGACAATCCAAAAGATATTGTTGAAATATATATTATATTTGATTTTCCAAACAGTAAACAAGATAGCGCTAAAATTAATAGGAAATTTGATATAACCAAAATTTTCTTGTAACCAAACTTACTTGAAATAACGCTTAATGGAATATCAAAAACTGCGCCACATAACTCAGTAATAACTGATAAACTAGCTATTTCTGTGAAAGAGAAACCTAGATACTTTAAAAGTAACATTGTTACAAAGTAATACGGTAATCCAGACAGAAATATATTCATCACATATAAATTAAAAATCCGTTTACTCATAATTTGCAAACTGAGTCTCTAAAATATTCTGGACTCTTCTCCTTAATCAAGTTAACATAACAGCCGCCTTCGCAAATTTTTACTAAGCCACAAGATAAACATTTAGAATTCTTCGTTCTAAAAGAACGAATTTCTCCATACAACAAGTCATCATACCAAATATCTAACAAATTTTTTTCAAAAGCATTTTGCTTGGTCCGATTAATTCCTAAAAAGGCAATACAAGGCATGATATCTCCATTAGACATTATTTCCATTTTAGTATACTTCGCACGACATCCATAATACATTTCATCAAACTCTGAGAATTCAATCGAATTATTTATTAATTCTGGATAGGCGGTGTAAAGATGACACCCCTCAGTAGCAAAATTTAACTTAGCTTCTCGTTGAGTTATATAATCTGTAACATACTTATTCAGTCTTCTCAAATCAGCTAAATCGTATTTTTTCTTTATTTTAGTATATCCTGTTACCTCAGAATAATTGGCTATTGAAAACCTATCTATTTTATTCTCTATACAAAAATCAACTAATTCTATAATTTGTTCATAGCTTTGCTTTGTATACACTGCATTAATTCTACATTTTTTCCCAACAGCTTTAAAATATTTCGCTAATTTTATCTGTCTATCAGGTCTTACCCCCATCAATTCAAAATTTAATTCAGGATTTAAAGTCTGCAAAGATAAAACTGGTGTAATATAGTTAGAATTAGTCAGAATATCTACTGTGCTTTTCTTTATTAACTGGGCATTGGTCGTTATAGTAGTCTTCAACTTTAGTTTTTCACAAGCTATCAATAAATTATCAATATCAAAATATCTAGTCGGCTCTCCACCTAAAATTGAAATACTAAGCACTCCATTATCTTTTGCCTGACGCAAAATTCGCTCCCAATCTTTAGCAGGTTTGGAATTTCTATCTTCTCGATTTGCTAAAAAACAAAAACCACATTTTAAATCACAGTACATACTAGGATATATTACTAATTCGAGTGGAAAACTCAGTATATTATGCTTTTTTAATTTTGCTACATGCTTCCTCGCATTTTTTAAAGTTTCGGCAGGATCTTTCAATGTTCCCTCAATATTTTTATCAGAATAGATATCTAATGATAATGCTCGCTTTAATTTTCCTGCTTCTATATCTTTCTTAAAAAAAGAAACAGCAATTTCGAAACCATGGGTTTGAACTAGATATAGAAAAAAAGCCTCCGTCTCATCTAATTCAACTCGATCAAAATTTGTTTTATTTATTAAAATTCCACCAAACTTCTCTAGTCTAAATAAAATATCTTCTGAAATTCTTCTCATCTTGAATACCTTTCTAAAAAAGCAGAGGGAAAAGTAACCTCTGCTTATCCTATGAGATAAATTACTTTATCACTTCCAACCGTCGCCTTTTGCCATAGAACTAGACTCAAGGACTTTTTCAAGTTCTTTAGACATAATTGTAACTCCTTTCAAATAGGATACTGTAATTATATTCTTTTTCATCACTTACAATAAAACATTCCCATATCTGCGTATTACCTTTTACTAGCTAAAATTTTTTCTAAATGTCCTTCATAATTCTTTGCCAAATGGTTACTTCCCGCTAATTTCATTGCTCCAATACACTTCCTCATTTCAATAATTGCTTTGCAATCCTTCTCTTTTTTATAGCGATATAGATATTGGGCATACTGGAATACCAATCGCTCATAAATTTCAGTTTCAGTGAAAAAGCATTGGTTTAGTCGTTTTTCAAAATACAAAGCATCAAGAAATTTTCCTCTTTCAATACATGTGATATATCCGTTCAATAGCATAGATGAAATCAATCGTCTATTATTTGGAATTTCTTTGTAGAAATCAGAACGTCTAGACATCTCTCTAGCCAAAACCATAAAGACATCGTGTTTTAGGACATCTAAAGTATTTGAAAAAATCAATAATTCATAGTATCCCCAATATTCAACACTAAAGAGATAGTCAGTTAGATAAGATAAATCGTCACCAGAATAATAAGCTTCTCCAGATAAATCTTGTAAACGAATTTTTAATAAAATAATGTTAAGCTTATGAAATTTCTCTTGTTTAGAATCTGACTCTATCTGAGAATAAAGTAGTTTTTTCAACCCATCAACATCATGATTTGATACAAAATGCCTAACCTTTGATAAGAGTTCGTTCAGTTCATCACGATGAAAATCATGAACAGCATACATAAATTCATCAATAGGCATGTTAATTTCATCCAAAATAGCCATAAATTTTGAAATGGTTAAATCAGTCTCTCCCTTTTCAAAACGTGAGAGCTGTGATGTTGATATACCAGCTTTTTCGACATCTTTCAAGCGAAAACCTCTAGATTCTCGAAACTTTTTAAAAATTTCTCCAAATTTTTTCATAATATCTCTCCAACAAGCATATATGGGAACAGTTTTTGATTTTTAATATTTTAGCATAAAATAGAAGAAAACAAAAGTGAGGTATTTCACATGAAAAAACAAAAATTATTGCCTTTATTCTTCCTAATTTTGGGAGGAATTATGATTATCGTTGTTGGCTAGTACTAAGAAGTTAGTTAGTAGAATACTTACATCTTCAATCGAAAAAGAGACTGGGAAAAAGTCTTAAAAATCAGAAAAACGCTCAAATCCTTTGGCGCTCTAAGCTTTTCTAATGATAGATAGGTCAAAAAATTATCTGAAAAGTTCCCAGGATCGTCGTCTCAGCATCAAAAATACGTGAAATTTGCATAATTAAAATAAATTTCAGGGGAGTTAATCGAGTAGGGGATAATCTCTAGCCCCTCTCACACCACCGTACGTGCCGTTCGGCATACGGCGGTTCAACTAACTTTTAACGCATGTCGTTCAAGGTAATAATCCAAACACGAAACCAGTCCACGTTTTTTAAGGACTGGTTTTGATATAGCACGTTTAAGTACCGACTTCTGAGCTACTAATTGATAATGGTCGCCCCAGCCAGATACCTTATCTGCTATCCATTTAGGAACTCCTAACTTAAGCAATCCCCATAATCGTCTAGATTTCTTCTTCCATTGCTTCCAGATAATCACTCGTAGGCGAGTGCGCAAGCGCTCATCTATGCTGGTGACAATACTTTTCATATTTCCCAATGAGAAATAGTTTATCCATCCTCGAATGGACAAATTCAGTTGTTCAATACGTCTTGTTAAATCTATACTCCATTTCCTCTGTGTTAGTTTCTTCAATTTAAGCTTAAATCTCCGAACACTATCTTGATGGGGGCGACTTTTCCAACCAGCTGATGATTTCCAGAACCCGAAACCTAAATATTTCAACTCTCTTGGTCTAGTAATCTTAGTCTTGGTTATGTTTACTTTCAAACCTAGCCGTTTCTCAATAAAACGACTGACTGAATACATCACACGCTTAGCGGCAGCCTCGCTTCCGACCGTAATCACACAATCATCTGCGTAGCGCACAAATCGAAGTCCCCTCTTTTCTAATTCCTTATCCAATTCATTAAGCATGATATTGGATAAGAGAGGAGATAAATTTCCTCCCTGTGGTGTGCCAATTAGCGTTTTATGACGCTGACCGTTAATGATAACACCTGAATGAAGATACTTACGAATCAAGGATTCCGTATCTCCGTCTTCGATAATGTTATGTACTAAGGACATCAATCTATCTTGAGGAACTGTATCGAAGAATTTCTCTAGGTCTATATCCACTATCCACTCATATCCATCGTTAAGATACTCTAGTAGCTTGATGATGGCTTTTTCACATGACCGATTTGGTCGGAACCCATAACTCGTTTCAGAGAAATGGGGTTCACAAATGGGGGTAAGGACTTGAATAATGGCCTGTTGAATCATTCTATCCATAACTGTTGGAATTCCTAGTTGACGGATGCCTCCGTTTGGTTTGGGAATCTCAACTCTGAGAACTGGTTGAGGCTTATATTTTCTTTGTTTTATCCGTTCCTTAGTCAGGCGCCAGTTTTGTCTGAGATAATTATCCATCTCTTCGATAGTAATTCCATCAATCCCAGCTGAGCCCTTATTGGATTTTACTTGATTGTAGGCTTCCAGCATATTTTCGCGTGATAATATCTTATCTAGCAATTTTGACATGTGCGTATTCCTTTCTTGTTTTGGTGCCTGAGGGACATCTTATATTGGTGAACCTTCATCTAGTCAATACGTGATAGAGTCCAGTTCTATCAGACCGTTCGTTTTACAGACACAAGTGAAGTAGGATTACTTCAATTAGTTGTTCACCCCTTCGCTCCACTTCCATTACAGAAGTTTCCTCACTACTATGGGCTCGGCTGACTTCTCATGATTCGTTGTTACTACGCTTTCAGCGCTCATGAGACCTCACGGGATAAGTTGTACATCTTTCCTCGTTTACTCTCGTGATTTACGCATATAGGTTACGACTACCTTTTTGGACTTTAGAGTTTGAAGCCCCCTTATCCGCTATATACGCCTTACTATCACGTTCCTGTTCGTAGAGCCACGATTTCGCTATCCCTTCCTCTCCCCGCTACCTCACGATAGTCAGGCTTGGGAATCGCTATTGGGTTCACCGGTAGCGGGTGCCCACGGAGGACTTACACCTCAGATATACGACATGCCCGTCGTACTTCAAAAAAACGACGATTTAAATCGCCGTTTTACTATGATAAATATGCAATCTTTTTTTGAAAATACGTCTATTTATTTTTTATGGTTTTTTATTGTAAAGTAGACATAACCGAATGAACATAGGTTGTCGAAAGCAAATGAAAAAACTGCAAGGATGATAGCTCCTGTATCTAAATAACCTCTTTCAAGACCGTTTTTCAACAACAACAATCCTGTAGTTTCGACAAAGATCAAAAATAAAAATATATAAAAAATTTTCACATTAAGCATATTGTTACCGCTTTCTTTTTATTTGGTTTTATTGTATAATAAAAGTTGAAAAAAATCAAAAATAAAAAGGAGTTTCCGTTATGTCTAAGATGTTTAAATGCATGTGTTTGCTAGTTATGTCTATTTTCTGTATGTCTAGCATTTCCCCGTCGCTTGTTGTTTTTGCTGATGATAGCTTATCGGCAAACTCTAAAGTTGTATCTGGTGAGACTCAGTTTAAGAATGGCTCATCAGTGCAGTTCGGAGATACG
>NZ_JPFU01000016.1 GCF_000722695.1 Streptococcus mitis
TCCTGTAGTTTCGACAAAGATCAAAAATAAAAATATATAAAAAATTTTCACATTAAGCATATTGTTACCGCTTTCTTTTTATTTGGTTTTATTGTATAATAAAAGTTGAAAAAAATCAAAAATAAAAAGGAGTTTCCGTTATGTCTAAGATGTTTAAATGCATGTGTTTGCTAGTTATGTCTATTTTCTGTATGTCTAGCATTTCCCCGTCGCTTGTTGTTTTTGCTGATGATAGCTTATCGGCAAACTCTAAAGTTGTATCTGGTGAGACTCAGTTTAAGAATGGCTCATCAGTGCGGTTCGGAGATACGCAAGTAAATATTTTAAGTGATGAAGTTCTTGAGGTGGTCAATCCAGATGGAAGTGTAGACACTATTGAACAACGTGCTGATGGTGTCTATATCAATGGGGCATTTTATATGGCTTATCAAAAGAATGAAATCGACCTAAATATATCTTTTAGATCATACGATCCTAATGTTTGGAATTACGTCAACACAATACATGGGAATAAACTAGCCAACACATTCGCTAACCTCATGATTGGTTCTGGAATATCCGCGTTCTTTGGTCTTATAGGTTCTATGGTGGGTGGCCCATGGGGTGGCATAACTGGTGGAGCATATGTTGGTATACAAGCTTATCAGTCTTACTTGGAGTCACAAAGCCCATATCCATACTACATAACAAATACTTATATCCATGTTGCTCAAAGAAAATGGAAGTTTATCACTGGATACTATAGAAACTCAGATTATACTGGGTATGAAAAAACCGAAACAACCTACGTGAATTTCTAAAATATAAACCCTGCCTAGATATAAAGGCAGGGTTTATATTTTAGTTAATTGCTCAAGTAATTTGTAAGCATAATACTTGCGAAACTCTATTTGTTCAAGCGGTTCAAAAGCTCTTGTTTTTTATCCTCAAGCTCAGCTCTCCTTTGCTCGATTTCTGCACATCTTTGGGCGATTTCTGCTTGCGCCTCGGGAGTTTCCAAAGTGCCTTGTGACTTGTGAAATTCTACTAGCATATCAACGATTTTTGGGTCTAATTCGTTGACATAATCAGGATTTGACCATTTCGGCACGTTGCTTGCAGGTGCTTGCTTTTTGCCGCCTTTTTTGGCGTTTTGGCTTGTTGTTCAGCTTTCTGACTATAGTTGACCTCGTGGAATTTTCGTGCTTGATATGATGCGTTTTATTATGAGAAGATTTACTTCATTTTTTCCTGAAATTGAGTTTTTACCCAATCACTATCAAAATAAATGCTTTCTAGATTAGAAAAGTGAGAACACAAGCACAGCCAAGGCTGCTCCGATAACAGGTCCCACAACAGGAATCCAAGCGTAAGACCAATCTCCGTCTCCCTTGTTTGGAATTGGCAAGATACTGTGCATAATGCGAGGTCCAAGGTCACGCGCAGGGTTCAAGGCATAACCTGTTGTCCCACCTAGTGATAGACCGATACCGACAATCAAAGTCCCCACCGCCAAGGTTCCGATACCTGCCTGAAAATCATAAAGCCCCAAAGCAAAGATTGTCAACACCAAAACAAAGGTTCCAAGAATTTCGCTAATCAAGTTAGAAACTGTATCCTTGATGGCTGGCCCAGTACTGAAGGTTGCCAGGATATTGCCTGCATTTTCTTCTGCCTCATAATGCGGTTTGAATTGCAACCAAACCAAAATCTGACCAAGCATAGCCCCTGCGAACTGAGCTAGGATGTAAGGAAAAACGGAAGCCCAAGGCAAACCACCTTTTAAGGCCACACCAATGGTCACAGCTGGGTTTAAATGAGCTGGACTGAGCTTGCCAGATACAAAGACCGCAACTGCAACCGCAATCCCCCAACCCATAGTAATCACAATCCAACCTGAACTGTTGCTCTTGGTTTTAGGAAGAACCACACCTGCAACAACACCATTTCCTAGAAGAATCAGGATTAAAGTTCCCAAAAATTCTCCAAATAATTCATTCATCATCTTTCTGTCTCCATTAAAAAGAAGGGGTGGGCGACAAGGAATGCTGCCCTCCACCTCTTTTCCTTTTTCTTAATTTTTTAATTCTGCTAAATCGTTGTTAGCGAGAGCTGCTTCGACATCCGCACGGTAGCCTGCTTTTTCATCTTCTGACCAGTCATAGAAGCGTCCCATTTCATCCAAAACTGGCTCAACGATACTATCCAAACTATCACGCATAAAGAGCATGTGGTTGGTACGACGAAGGAGGAAGTCAACTGGGCTAAGAGCCAACTCATTGCGCATTGCATAGTGCAGAGACAAGGTGTCTGCCAAGCTGAGTCCTGGCGCTTGTTCCAAGCTGTGAGCAAGGGCAAAGACCTTCGGTGCATTTGAACCGTAAAGATTTGCTAGATAGTGGGCTTCCTTACTATCCAAACCACGAGAAACTCCCAGTTGCGCAAAGGCTTCTATTTCTGAGTCCACATTTGCTGGATTCAATTCTCCACCTGAAACAGGGTAAGTCTTAGAGTTGATCAGTTTAAAGCTTCGGTCAAATTCTACTTTAAGAATATCAACCACGCGCTCCATAGCTCCTTCAGCCATCTTACGGTAGTCTGTGATTTTACCACCTGCAAGGGTCAAGAGGCCATTGTCATCACGATCCAAGCTAGAACCACGAGAAACTGCAGATGGATCCAAATGTTTCTCAGATGTGCTACTTTCAAGCTTGCTGACAGCAGATTCAACATCTTCACGCGTTTTTTCTTTAGAGAGGTAAGACTCAACAGTCGCAATCAAGTTGTTAAAGCTTTCATCACTGATTGTACCGTTATTTCCTCCATTGTAGTCAGAGGCGCTATTGCCTGCGATCAATGGACGAAGACCTGCCCAGCTACTTTCAATGTCAGCAACTGTAATATTCGCTTCTGGGAAGCGGTTGTTGACAATGCCAAGTAGGTAATCTACATCTTCCTGAGTCACTTTTGGATGTTCCAAATCGCCTGTGTAGTCTGTATCCGTTGTACCAAAGTAAGTCTTGTTTTCACGTGGGAGAACAAAGACCATACGACCGTCACCCAAACCTGTGTCAAAGTAAACTGGCTGTGAAACCTTGATTTTGCTTGAATCCACAACTAGGTGAACTCCCTTAGTTGGACGCATTTGTGAGAATTGAGTTCCCTTATTAGACAAATTACGTACCTTATCGCTCCAAGGACCTGTCGTATTGATAACCAGACGCGCCGTGATTTCAAAGACTTGGTCTGTCAACAAATCACGAGCTACGACACCAGTAATCTTGCCACTTTCGTCAAAGAGGAAGCCTTCTGCCTTCACGTGGTTGGCAATGAGGGCACCGTCTTGGTTAGCACGTTTGATGTTTTCAATCACGAGACGCGCATCGTTGTTACGGAAGTCAAGATAAACCCCACCTCCTACCAAACCTTCTTTCTTCAAGTTTGGCTGGCGTTCCAAAACTTCTTCCTTGCTCAAAACCTTGTTAGCAGCTGGCGTATTATTAACCCCTGCCAAAAGGTCGTACAAGTCCATAGCTACTTTGAGACGGAAGAGGCTAAAGGTCGCTCCATCTTCTTCATAAACTGGTAAGAGCATTGGGTCTGGTTTTGGAATGTGTGGTGCAATTTGTTGAACCACTGCGCGTTCAGAAACCGTATCTGACACCACTTCAACGTCGAATTGTTTGAGGTAACGAAGACCTCCGTGAACCAATTTTGTGGAACGGCTTGATGTTCCTTCTGCAAAGTCCTGCATTTCAATCAAACCAGTCTCAAGACCACTAGCTGCCGCCTGCAAGGCTACACCAGCCCCTGTGATTCCTCCACCGATAATCAAGAGGTCCAGGGTGCGTTCCTGCATTTTTTTAATTGATAATTCACGTGTTTTCTTTGAAAATTCCATATTTACACACTTTCTAATTAAGTCGCTTTATTCTTCCAGTATTATACTCTTCGAAAATCTCTTCAAACCACGTCAGCGTCGCCTTACCGTATGTATGGTTACTGACTTCGTTCAGTTCTATCCACAACCTCAAAGCAGTGCTTTGAGCAACCTGCGGCTAGCTTCCTAGTTTGCTCTTTGATTTTCATTGAGTATTAGTCATCGATTTCCGCAAAGACTTGCGTTGCTTTCACAGCCTTCTTCCAGCCCTTGTAGAGTTGTTCCTTGCGCGATTCGTTCATAGATGGCTCAAAGAGTTCCCCTGTCTCGTTCAAGAGTTTCAACTCATCCAAGTCTTTCCAGTAACCTACTGACAAACCTGCTAGGAAGGCTGCCCCTAGAGCTGTTGTTTCCAAGTTTTTAGCGCGTGCGATGTCGATTCCCAAGATGTCAGCTTGGAACTGCATGAGGAAATTGTTCATAGCTGCACCACCATCCACCTTCAAGACCTGAATAGCTGTCTGAGCATCCACTTGCATGGTGTCGATGATGTCACGGACTTGATAAGCGATAGATTGCAAAGTCGCCTTGATAAAGTCTTCTTTACTTGTTCCACGAGTCAAACCAAAGACAGAACCACGAGCGTTTTGGTTCCAGTATGGAGCACCTAGACCTGTAAAGGCTGGAACGACATAAACTTCATCATTGTTGTGAGAATCACGAGCGTATTTTTCAGATTCTGGTGAATTTTCGACCATGCGCAGTCCATCACGAAGCCATTGAATGGCACTTCCCGCTATGAAGATAGAACCTTCTAAAGCATAGTAGACCTTGCCATTAATTCCGTAACCAATCGTTGTCAAGAGGTTATTTTCAGACAACTGCATCTCTTCCCCAGTATTCATGATGATGAAAGAACCTGTTCCATAAGTATTCTTGACCATACCAGGCTCAAAGGCCAACTGTCCAAAGAGGGCTGCTTGTTGGTCCCCAGCCATACCTGAGATTGGGACTTCTCCACCATAGAAATGGAATGGAGCTGTCTTGCCGTAGATTTCAGAGTTAGAACGAACTTCTGGTAGCATAACCTTAGGAATATTGAGGATTTCCAAAATCTCATCATCCCATTTGAGTTCTTTAATGTTATAAAGCATGGTACGGGCTGCATTGGAGTAGTCCGTCACGTGAGCCGCACCGTCAGTCAATTTCCAAACCAACCAAGTATCAATGGTACCAAAGAGCAATTCCCCTTTTTCTGCTCGCTCTTGAGCTCCTTCTACATGGTCCAAAATCCAACGAACCTTGGTAGCAGAGAAATAAGCATCGATGATCAAACCAGTCTTTTCATGGAATTTTTCCACATAACCTTGACTTTTTAGTTGCTCAGCCAGAGGAGCAGTTTGGCGTGATTGCCAAACGATAGCGTTGTAGATAGGGAGCCCTGTTTTCTTATCCCAGACAACCGTTGTTTCACGCTGGTTGGTAATCCCGATTGCTTCGATTTGATTTGGCTTGACACCACTTTCGATGAAAGCACCCGCAATAACTGACTGAACAGAGTTCCAAATTTCATTGGCATTGTGCTCAACCCAACCTGCCTGAGGGAAAATCTGAGTAAACTCTTTTTGACTCGAGCTAACTTTTTCCCCTTTTTGTTGAAAATGATGGCACGAGAACTTGTAGTTCCCTGGTCAATGGCCATAATGTATTTTTCTTGTGACATGTGCTGTCCTCCTGATAATGATCTTGAGGATGTCTCCTCTTTACACTAACTAGTATACAAAATAAAGCGCTTTCTTGTTTATCAACTTTTTTTAATTTTTAAAAAAATGTGAGGAGATTGTGTAAATTTCACAAAAAAGACCTGGAAGCACCAAGCCTTTTAAGTGAATAATAACTGACGAATCCCTGCCAAATCTTCCAAATCCAAGTCGTTTTTTAAATAATAAACTGGGGTCTGTTCCTTCTCATAAATAGGGTTATTTGTAACCAGTAAATCATAATGTCGAGTTCGGTCATAGGCTTCAATGGTAATAAAACGATTGTATTCCAAATACCGTTTCAAAATGGCTACCATCCTTGAAAAGACAAGAAAACCAGATGTCAAATCCAGACCAATCCGCATATGCTGACCACCATTTTCTGCCATATATTCTATCAACTGGAGCCATTCCCAGAGAATTTTCTTATCTAGATCCGTCCCCTGCTGAAAGGCAGGTAAAGCATGAAAAATCTCTTCTGTTGTCTCTTTAAAATCATGTTCCATCAGCAAATAAGGATGACGATTCTCTGTCTGGTATCTGTACTGATCTTGCAAGATATAGCCCTTATATAGATAGACTTGAGCACAAAGCTGACTGAGTTCATAGGTAACGTGATCCTCTGTATAATCACCCAGCAACTCCTCCTTCTTCATTTCTTGAATCAATTGCGTCAGCAAATCTGCCAACTGCCCTCCAAAACCAAGAATATACTCCATAGTATGAAGGGGAAGAATACGATGAGATAGGAGGAAAGAGAAGAATATCATCATCTCACCATCCTCAGTTCCCAGAGGAAGGTGTTGCCCAGCAAAAAAGGACGGAGCCTTTCTCAGCAAACGAAGGTAGAAAATATTGTCAAAATACCCTCGCATTTTCTCTTCTATCACTTGAAACTGACAGGCCTTAACCCTGAGACGTTGCTGACTGATGTGAGTCCAGAGAACCAAGTCCAATTTCTGTCCTGAAGACAAGCTTGCACCGCAGATTTCCTCTAAACTGGCAATCTCCTGCTTTCTCTCTGGCTTCTGCATGTGGGCTTCCCATTCCTGACTCGACCAAACCTTGCGAAAAAGACAGAAATAAAAATAACGAATCTGATGCTCTGGACCTCGCCAACGTCCATTTTGAATAGACAAATCAAATTCTGACAAAATCTGATTTAAACTAGCCAAGTGGCGACCAAGCGTAGCCTCACTAATCATCAATTCTTGAGCCAGCTGATGGGCTAAAAACTGTTGGTGGTAGAGAAGATAGACCAAAATCTGGTATTTAACAGCATTCTCCAAAAATAAGCTCCGGATATCTCTCCCCTTGGTAGCTGCACCGATTGACAGACGCAGATTTTCATCTTCTAAGTGAATAGTCAGCTCTAAGCCACTATCCATAGCCCTATCATTGAGCAGGGTGACATATTTGGTTAGGGTTGCTTTTGAAAATCCTGTCTCCTCTATTACAGCCTTGACGGTCGTCTGAGACTCTTGTAATAGAAAGGAAAGGATTGAAAATTGGCCAGATTCAGCCTTTTCCATCAAATCTCCTAAATACATTTGTTACCCCTTTCATTTTCTACCTTAAGCATAGCATAAATCTTACAAATGCTGAAATAATCTGTTTCTCTTTTTATTTTCATGCTGATTTCCTGGTCCATTATCCTGAAAATCAGCAAACACACGGCTCCCCCTTTGGGCATTTTTATGCTAAAATAGTAGCTATGGATAAAATTATTAAAACAATATCAGAAAGCAGATCCTTTCGTGCTTTTGTCCTTGATAGCACAGAAACCGTCCACACTGCTCAGGAAAAACACCAAACCCAAGCTAGCTCAACTGTAGCGCTTGGTCGAACTCTTATCGCTAGCCAGATTCTCGCAGCCAATGAAAAAGGAAATACCAAACTAACCGTTAAGGTACTGGGATCTAGCTCTCTAGGTGCTATTATCACCGTCGCTGATACCAAGGGGAACGTCAAAGGCTACGTTCAAAATCCTGGTGTTGACATCAAAAAGACTGCAACTGGTGAAGTCCTAGTTGGACCTTTTGTTGGAAATGGTCAATTCCTCGTTATCACAGACTACGGTACTGGAAATCCTTACAACTCTATGACTCCCCTCATCTCTGGGGAAATCGGTGAAGACCTTGCCTTTTACCTGACTGAAAGCCAACAAACGCCTTCTGCAGTCGGCCTCAATGTCCTTTTGGACGAAGAAGACAAGGTTAAGGTTGCAGGTGGTTTCCTAGTTCAAGTCTTGCCAGGAGCCAAGGAAGAAGAAATTGCTCGCTTTGAGAAACGCATCCAAGAAATGCCAGCTATCTCAACGCTTCTGGAAAGTGAAGACCATATCGAAGCCCTCCTCAAGGCTATCTACGGTGACGAGGCCTACAAGCGCCTATCCGAAGAAGAGATCCGTTTCCAATGTGACTGTAGCCATGAACGCTTTATGAACGCTCTTGCCAGCCTTCCAAGCTCAGACTTACAGGAAATGAAAGAGGAAGACCATGGGGCAGAAATCACTTGTCAATTCTGCCAAACTACTTACAACTTTGATGAAAACGACCTGGAGGAACTCATTCGTGACAAATCTTAATACACCCTTTATGATTGGCAATGTTGAGATTCCCAATCGTACCGTTTTAGCGCCCATGGCTGGCGTGACCAACTCAGCCTTTCGTACCATTGCAAAAGAGCTCGGAGCCGGACTCGTTGTCATGGAAATGGTCTCTGACAAGGGAATCCAATACAACAACGAAAAAACCCTGCACATGCTTCATATCGATGAAGGCGAAAACCCTGTTTCTATCCAACTTTTTGGTAGTGATGAAGACAGCCTAGCACGCGCAGCCGAATTCATCCAAGAAAACACAAAGACCGATATCGTGGATATCAATATGGGCTGCCCAGTTAACAAAATCGTGAAGAACGAAGCTGGCGCTATGTGGCTCAAGGATCCAGATAAGATTTACTCTATCATCAACAAGGTCCAATCTGTCCTTGATATCCCCCTTACTGTCAAAATGCGCACTGGCTGGTCTGACCCATCTCTTGCAGTAGAAAATGCCCTCGCTGCTGAAGCTGCAGGCGTTTCTGCCCTCGCCATGCATGGCCGTACCCGTGAGCAAATGTATACAGGTCACGCAGACCTTGAGACCCTTCACAAGGTCGCTCAAGCTTTGACCAAGATTCCATTTATCGCCAACGGTGATATCCGTACTGTCCAAGAAGCCAAACAACGCATCGAAGAAGTTGGTGCTGACGCAGTTATGATTGGCCGCGCTGCCATGGGAAATCCTTACCTCTTCAACCAAATCAACCATTACTTTGAAACAGGAGAAATCCTACCTGATTTGACCTTTGAAGACAAGATGAAAATCGCCTACGAACACTTGAAACGATTGATTAACCTCAAAGGAGAAAACGTCGCAGTTCGTGAATTCCGTGGACTCGCTCCTCACTACCTCCGTGGGACATCTGGCGCAGCCAAACTCCGTGGAGCTATTTCACAAGCTAGCACCCTAGCAGAGATTGAGGCTCTCTTGCAGTTGGATAAGGCTTAACATGGTTCATACTGCTCTACTGATTATCGATATGCAAAAAGCATTTGATAGACCTATCTGGGGAGAACGAAATAACCCTCAAGCTGAACACCAAGCATTGAGGGTACTGGAATACTTCCGTAAACACGATCTTCCAGTCTTACATGTTCAACACATATCTGACAATCCCCAGTCGCAATTTCATAACAAACAAAATCAGGAGTTTAAAAGTGGATTTGAACCAGTTGCTTCAGAACCTATCTTTCAAAAAACAGTTAATAGCGCCTTTATTGGAACAAATCTTGAAACCTATTTACGAAAAAATCAGATTGGTCATTTAGTCCTTGTTGGTTTAACGTTGCCTCATTGTGTATCTACTACGACACGAATGGCAGCAAATCTTGGTTTCGAAGTCACTTTACTAGCAGATGCTACTGCCAGTTTTACCCTATCTAACAAAAACGGTCAGGCCATCTCTCCTGAGACTATCCATGAGATTAATCTCCTTTCTCTACAAGATGAGTTTGCTCAAATTCTTACTACAGAAGAATTTTTAACCCAAGTATAAGTATAAAATAATCCGTCAACTCTTATTGAGCTGGCGGATTTTGAATGCAGTAATGCAGTGAACCGAAACACAAATAGGTAAATTTGGACCTTATACTCTTCGAAAATCTCTTCAAACCACGTCAGCGTCGCCCTACCGTACTCAAGCATAGCTTACGACTAGCTTCCTAGTTTGCTTTTTGATTTTCATTGAGTATTAGAACTGATGATTAACAATTATTCATAAATGTCTATAGATTCACTCAGAACTGACCATACTAGTCTACCCCCTTTAGAGCACTAATCATGTCAATCTTTCTCATACGAAGACTAATAAAATAAGCAGTCCCTAAAGATGTAAACCAAACCAATAACGTAGCAAAAGCAAGGACATACATACTGACATAAGCGGTATACTCAATTCGAATCGTCGAAAATGTTGCTACATATTCTTTCAAAAACCATATTCCTAAAGGAATTCCTACTAGCCACCCAATAAAGGTAGTTAGTATAGTCTCAAAAAGAGTTAGCATCTGTAGATATTGATTAGAAAATCCTAATACTTGCAATGTAGCATAGTCTCTCATTCTCTCTACAAAGTTTAAAGAGCCCAGATTATAGAGAACAATAATAACAAGTAATAAAGCAAAGCCAATAATCATTAGAAATACACTCATCAAACTAGCTACAAAATCATAGGCATTTTTTTCTTGACTCCCTTTTTCAATGACAGATAGAACACCTTTGTCTTGCTTAATAGTATCTTGGTCTACCTCTGACCCAACTAATAAAGTATGTGGAGTAAAATCTCCCCCTGCTTTTTCAAAGACTCTAGCATGAAGATAGGCCCCTTGATTGGTTTCACTTGTGACAATCCCTTTTACTTCAAACTTGTAAGTATGACCATCTTGATAGGGAGTCACATTTAAAAAATCTCCGACTTTAATACCTGCTAAACGGGCAAATGATCTAGTTACATACAAACCATCATCTTTCAAAGAATCAGCACTCTCTGTTTTTGCTTGGATCATATCTCCATCATCAAATATAATCAATAAACGGTTGTAGCCATCATCTGGATTAAAATGTGCCTGTGAAATTTGTACACCTTGCCCACCATATCTAGACTTAGAAGTGGTATAATCCGCTACGGTCAGTCGTTTTGAATAAGAAAAATCTTCATTGTATGCCTTATCAACAAGATGATTCATGGACACAGGCATACCAATTCCAGCAATCAGTAACATCATACTTCCTGCAACTCCCACGATTCCCATCAAAACTCGAATACGATTAAACGAGGCATCACGAATTGCCCATCTAGAAGGATAAGAAATTCGTTGCCAGATAGAGGAAAATCTTTCCACAAAGACAGATTTAGCAAGTTTTTCTTTACCTCTTAAAAATATTGCTGGTAAGCCTCTAGCTGACTCTCTAGAAGCTAAATAGGCAGCTAAAACACAAATAATAATGACTACAATACCAACGACTATTGATGAAGATGAATAAGAGATTTGCCAATTTGGAAGTGTAAACATTGATTTTTGAGTTTCTAGTACAAACCATGACATCAAGGGAGAAATAGCAAAGCCTGCGAAACTCCCTAATAAACTGACTACTAAGCCAAATAAAATATAATGTAAACTGATAGCCTGATTTGAAAAGCCTAAAGCCTTTAATACAGCAATCTCTTTTGTTTGGCCATCAATCAAACGCTGAATGGTTGTAAACATAGCCAAAATAGCTAACAAAATAAAGATAAAAGAAAATAAGTAAGATAAGTTTCTAATTTGCCCAACTCGATCGGTAGCTTCTGATATTTCAGTTAAACTTTTTTGATTTTGATAAGAAACTAAATCGCCCCCAAAAATAGACTCTAAATCTCCTCGCAAATCCACCTTAGAACCGTAAATTTCTAAGGCATTATCTGACGATAAACCCAGAATTCCTTTTGCAATTTCATTATCTGCAATATAACCATAGGCATCATTGTCAGGATTTGGAGCTATATATTCCATGCTACCTGTAAAATAAATCTTATCTGTCGCCTGAACAAATCCTACAATTTCTAAATCTATCTGTTTCCCTCTTGATGAAATAGAAATTGAATCTCCAATCTGTAAATGATTTTTCTTCGCATAATTCCCATCAATCCAAATCGAATCTTGTTTTCCTTCAAAAAAAGGACTTCCTTCTGTCACTGTAACCAGCTGATTATCTGTAATCGTTTCAAGATTGATTCGTCCGTCAGTCTTGTCTAAACGAACAATATTAGCAAAGCCTTTCTTTTTACTGATAACTTTTTCAACAGAAAATAATTGTTCAACCTGCTTGATTTTTGATTCATCAATTTGTCTCGCTTGAACCCAAACAACAGGAAGTTCAGATTGTTTCAAATAACTCTCTAGACTCTTTTCAAGTCCATGCCAAGCTCCTTGTAGCCCTACAAAGATTAATACACTTAATAGAGACATCAGAAAAACAGAGAAAAATTGTTGCCAATTTTGCCGAAGGTCTCTTAATAATTTTATATGAAGATACCTCATCCCAGCACCTCTTCATTATTCTCTATTTTTTCAATACTTCCATCTTTCAAATATATAACTCGATCTGCAAATTTAGCAAACTCTCTATTATGTGTAACCATTACAACTGCAGCATTCCCATTTCTAGAAACTTCCTTCAATAAAGTTAAAATACTATCACCTGTCTTTGAATCTAACGCTCCTGTAGGTTCATCACACAATAATAGACTAGGCTCTTTAGCCAATGCCCTTGCAATTGATACACGTTGCATTTCACCTCCAGAAAGTTGATTAGGAAAATTATTTTTTCTATGAAGTAAACCAACTTGATCTAAATACATATCAATTTCTTTATTGTTTTTCACTAAATTTGCTGCAATACCTATATTCTCCTTGGCTGTTAAACTTGGAACTAAGTTATAAAATTGAAAAACAAAACCAATTTTATCTTTTCGATAAGCAGATAATTCCTTATCCGTAAACTTTGTTACTAGTTCCTCATCAAATATAAAGGTTCCTGATGTCGCACGATCCATCCCACCAAGTAAATTTAGTAACGTACTTTTCCCTGAACCTGATGGACCTAAAATAACTGTAAATTTCCCTTTCTCAATAGAAAAACTAACTTGATCCAAAGCACGAACTTCTTGCTCTCCTACCTTATAAATCTTACTAATATTTTGAAACTGAATCATACATACTCCTAATATCTTGTCATAAATTTTATTTTTTCCTTTAATGTAGGCTCTTCATACTGTTCTATGATACGTTTAGATACTGCTTCCCTGTTTTCTCGTATAACCTTTTCAGCTAAGGAAATAGCCTCATCTACTGGAACAACTATTGGCAACTCATAATGTTGAATGATTTGATTTAACCGTTCTTCCTGACTACCTTTGACACAATAAGGTGTCAGACCCAAATTCCTATAAGCTTCATATAATTCCTCATCTGATAAATTCCGATACTCTTCAGATACTGGTCTATGCCCATCTGGATCCATTGCAAACTCTACTGGTAGATGGACAACATCTGTATACCACAATTTCGCATGATTCTTAGAGACAACTCCATAAGCAGTCAAATATTTTTTGAAAAATGTTCGACCAGGAATACCTAAAATAGATTTCATCAGTCGATGAATGAATGCTGAGCCTGGATTAATTCCTACCCTCATTCGAACAGTCCCGTAAATCCATTCATTCAATACTGACCCATCTGATAGAAAACTTCCATGCTCCTTGTATAAAATTCCTTCTGTACGAATTCTCTCCTCAAAACGCTTTAACCCCAGTGCCATTAACTCAGTTGATGACATATCCTGAAATCTTCTTCCAGGATATAAATCTGTCAAAATTTCCCTCGCAGATAAAGCATCAATTAAGGGAAGTCCCGTTGCAATCGAAAGAGCTGTAGCAGTTGTTGTCTTACCTGTAGAATAAGTGCCTGATATGACTAGCCTCAATTCTCTATTTCCCATCACTGTCGCCCTCCATCAGGTAATTTTTGAGCTATTTTACTTTTAAAGACTACCTTATGATCTACATCATACCCAGACATTTCGTAGACTTTCCAATGTTCTTCTCTAATTTTTAACAATCTATTTTTTGAAACACTACCACTAAGCTCCACTACTCCGTTCAAAATTGGTGAATCCAAGTCTGCACTTACTTGCTTCATCCACATGGTATTGCTCTCCTCTCGAGATATCTCTTCGATATGGTAGGCTAACATCTCTGCCATTTGAGAAAAAATAATCAGAAGCTCTAACAAACTATAATCATTCTTTTCTAGACTACCTACACCACTATATTCAATATCTTTGATCAATACTTGCTCTGCTTTACAAGATATACTACTATCTGAAAACTCAACATCGTATATATCATGTTGTCTATCTCTTAAATGCGTTGATAAAAAATCTCTACCTTGTTCTCCTATAGCAACTACATTTTCCATACATTCTAATAATTGATAGCCTAAACAAACTTTCATATCCATTACCAAGCAATCAAATTCAATCACTTGGTTCGTCATTTTGAAATTTTGTAATTCTAATTTTAAATTTACCAATTCTTCTATAGCTTTTATCCCTGACTTTATCTCAAAATGGCTTAACCTATACTGATTTAAGCTCACTCCCATTCTTTTCAGTATTTCACTTCCAAATAAATGATCTAATACTATTCCATCTAATGTACTCAGGTGTTGCTGTATAATTTCAGATTGTTTACTAGACCACAAACCTTCTTGATGAAGAGACCCAACCCCTTCTAAAATATTTTTCAACTTATACTCAATGAAAATCAAAGAGCAAACTAGGAAGCTAGCCGCAGGCTGCTCAAAGCACTGCTTTGAGGTTGTAGATAGAACTGACGAAGTCAGTAACCTATATACGGCAAGGCGACGCTGACGTAGTTTGAAGAGATTTTCGAAGAGTATTAACTTCATAAGTCGTCCTCTTATACCCTCGACCAAAATAACGATTTTTATTGTCTCCAAGTAGTCTACTGTTAGCATATCCTTCTCCAATCTTTTAAACTGACTCTATCTTAAACAAAAAAAGACAAGAAAGAATCCGTAATTTACGAAAACCTTCTTGCCTTTTTAGGATAAAATTATAAAGATACGAGATTTAATCGAATAGCCTCACGTACAGCTCCAACTCTACTCGTCACTCCCAACTTTGAACAAATATTTGAAACATGGGTATCTACTGTTCTCCTGCTGACAAATAAACTATTTGCTATCTTTTCATTAGAATATTCTTTTACAATCAGTTCCAATACACTTAACTCCGTGTCAGTCAATAGATTATTTTCTTGCTTTTCTAACAAACCATCTGGGATAACGTGATTTCCCTTATAAACAGCATAAATTGCACTTTTAACATCCAAATAAGAACTTTCTTTGGGTAAAAAAGCTTGAATCCCAAAATCCATCGCTCTCTTATGTAACAAAGTGTCATAAAATCCTGATAAAAGAACTATCTTGGGAACTGTATTCAGAAATCTATTTATCTGACTAATAACATCAAATGCCGTTACTCCTTTCAGCATAAAATCCATAACTAGCACATCTACCTTTTCATGCTTGAGACAAAGAAGTAAATCTGCTACTTCTGTATAGGAACCAACAATTTTAAAATCATCTTCCTTTAAAAAATAGTTCTCCAATCCTTGTAATACTAAACTGTGATCATCAATCAAAACCAAACGAATCATTTTTCTTCCCTTCTATAGGTATTCGTATCTTCACACTTGTAGGTTCTATATTTATCTGAACAGTTCCCCCCAATAAATGAACCTTCTCTACAATTCTATTTAAACCAAAATGATGTTCATTAGACTGATAGTTTCCCTTAAAAATACCATCATCTATAACTTCAATTGATAAAATCTTTTCTTTTGTAGATAAATCTACAGTAATTTCTCTAGCATTCCCATGAAGAATACTATTATTTACTAGTTCTTTAACTGTCCTTAATACAAACGTGCCCACTTTATCATTAACTTTTTCTTCATCTATTGAAAAAGTTGTCATAATCGAAACAGTTTCCATCTTCATGAATTGATTTAATATGCTAGTAATAGATTCTTTCAACCCTAATTCATGCACCATTAAAGGATAGATATTAGAACATAAATCTCTTAATTCAAAGACAATATCATCCAACATCTCTAATAAAGCTCCCCTATTAATTTGTTCACTAATTTCTAACTGCTTTTTATAATAAATAACCTTCTGAATTGTAGTATCATGTATAAACGTTGCAATTTCTTCTCTCTCCAATTCAGTAGCTACAAAAGTATGAAAACTACTAAAGATTCCCTCCATTTTATGGCTAATCAACATCATTTTCCTTATTTCAGGTAACAAAGCTAGCGAAAAAAGAAAAGTGTAAAGAACGAAAAAAATTGGAGAAAATTCTCTTAATAGCAGACTAAAAAGAATAATTAGACTAGTGAAAAAAACGGCAAATATCAAGTTATATATGAATGGATTCCACTTCCAAGCAACATATATCAGTCGTTCTAGTATCAAGTTATTCACAATAGAGAACAAAATAAGCAACAATAGAGGAATACTATAAATAAACGAAACTTCCTTACCAATCGGAAAAATATATCCAAAAAATAGAGGAAATAAGGCCAGAACTGCTAAAAATAAGGTATGAATTGGCAACATTTCTCTTATCTGAGAGTAATTTATAAGCATCTTTAACAGTAGGATAACTAAAAAGAAAAATACTAAATAAAATACTCCCCTAGAAAAAAAGATGGTTAAAAAATCAATGGGCTGTATAAGATTATAAACATACAAAAGTTGAGTTATGAGTGAATAGCCCAGTATAATACGAGAAAAGTTAGAAATGGTTGAACCTTTTATCTTCAAGACTAACACTCTAATGAAGATATCCATGAATAATGGAAATAAAGTCAAGTATGAAATTAATAGACTACGACCAAATACATCTCCTATACTTGATGGAATAATCGATAATAACATCAGACTAGTATAAATAATAAAATAAAAATATCGTTTCCCAGTTTTTCCTCTACTTCTGCCTTTTATGTATAAGCGAAATAACAGTAGAATCAGAAAAGCAATGATTGATAAAACAAGAAAGATAATTTGGCTTGATCTCCCAGATTCTATTATTAAAGTCTTTGAAATTCCTCTATCTAACACTGTCACAGAATGAAGCGGTTCAACAATTAAAAATCGAGATAATAAGAAATTACTATCTGGATTCTGACCGTCTATTTGTATAATAGATGACCCTATTATCTCTTGATGATTTGCAAAGCTTCCCAGATTATGGACTTGTCTAACTATCCACTCATTCTCATGTTTATCTACGGTGATTCCACTATACGTTCGGTTAAATATTGAAAATGAAAAATAAAAAAGAAAATAAATAACAAAATCAAAGAAAATCGAAACATTTTTGACTTCATTGTTTGTAGCACTCCATATTTCACTTGATATTGATGTTTATTCTACCATTTTTTCATTCAATAAGACAGGTTTTATAGTTAAATTTATTCTTTTTTCTTTCGATATATAACTGATACAATCTTCTACCATGGGAAATCCTTACCTCTTCAACCAAATCAACCATTACTTTGAAATAGGAGAAATCCTCCATGATTTGACCTTTGAAGATAAGATGAAAATCGCCTACGAGCACTTGAAACGCTTGATTAACCTCAAAGGGGAAAATGTCGCAGTTCGTGAGTTCCGTGGCCTCGCTCCTCACTACCTCCGTGGAACATCTGGCGCTGCCAAACTCCGTGGAGCCATTTCACAAGCTAGCACTCTGGCAGAGATTGAATCTCTCTTGCAGTTGGATAAGGATTAAAAGTTTAAAACCCGTAACTCTCTTAAAGTTGACGGGTTTTTGATTGTAAAAATTCAAATACTGAACGTTATTATTGATTCAAAGCAACACTGGAAACCTTGCCATCCGCTCCTGTTGTAATTTGGATGATTTTTCCTCCACCGATTTTGGCATTATACTTGCCATCATCAAGAGTATAAGAATAACCTCTGATAGAGTAGTTTTCTTTCTTTCCATCAGCAGATTCTACTGTGAATTGACCTCCTGATGAAACTGTAATGGTTTCACCATTGGCTCCCTTCCAATTGCCCGCTGCAGCTGAGAAATCACCATCTACCATGGTTAAAACACCCTTGTAGCGTTTATTTTGCTCTGCTTGCTTGTCTTGAAGTTTGCGGTCAGTTGTAGAATCATAGCTTGATTGATTAGACTGAGCTTGAGGAGCCTGTTGAGTTGAAGAAGCCTGAACAGGAGTTTGTTGACTAGCTGCTTGTTGATTAGACACCTCTTGACCTTGTCTTTGCTCTGGTGCAGGTGCCGCTTGTGATGGTGTCGCAGTTGCTGAAGACTGGTCAGTAGACGCCTTAGTTTTTTCAGATGAAGCTGAACTTGAGGACTTCTGAGTCTTGCTTTCTTTGCTAGAAGAAGCTACTTTAGAATTTGATGATTGGCTTGTCTTAGCAGAACTGCTTGCTTGAGTTGTTTCCTTTTTATTTCCACAAGCTCCTAATAGCAAGGTAGAAGCCAATACAGTTGCTGCCATCAATTTGATATAGGTTTTTTTTTCATTTTTCTACTCCTTTGTAATATTTTAGAAATATAAAGAAATCTTTTTGTAATATAATTGTAACATTAGGATTTAAATATGTCAACAATTTATCTAAACTATTTTAAAAATCTCACATCATTTAGATTCATTTACTCCTCCTACTCTTCTATTCGTAATCTAATAGAAAAACAGGAGATTTTCCTGTTAAAAATTTAAATTTATTTTGTGTAATCGCTTGCATTTTTTAAGTACAAATGGATATAATAACATTGAAATAGAATATAGGAGGTGCATTCTTATGCTAAATAAGTATTTCAAGTATCTTCCTTGGTTAATTTTGGGAGCTATTGGCTCTTATCAATCAGCCACTTACTATGCGCGAACTGCATTTGATGTCTTCTATCTGACTACAATCTTTTTGATTGTCTATATCGCTTTGTTATTTTTACATGAGAACTATCTCAAGTATCGATACAAAGACTTTTTTACTCACATGTTGAGTAATCCTAAGAGAAATAGCCATTCATAAAAATAGTCGCAACAGAAAAGCCATCTCATGATGGTACATAAAGAGGTCGGGAACTTTGTCTCGACCTCGTTTTTTATTTCAATCGATAGGTTTTTCTTGGTTTCTTTTTAGGCACTCGTTTGAGTCCGACTTCTTCTACATATTCGCCGTATTTTACGAGAAAGTTATTGCTGACGATTGGTCGACCTGGATTGATGAGATTGACCAGTTCGGTTCCCTCGTAGACAGTGAACTCCTCCTCTAGCAGATAGAGGAAGGTCGGGTTCCAGTCGAGACGCCCTTGGATTCGTTTGATGGATTCTTGGATAATGGCATAATGGTCAAAAGCGAAGGCTTGCTCCTCCAGCTCGCCCCCCTCTAGGAAACATTTTCCCGTCTGAAAATCGACATCTACGAAAACGATATCCTTGGCATCGTCTCCTGCTTGAACAAGTTCTAATGCACGACTAGGCAAATAAACCAAGTGGGCAATGGTCACTGTCCAGCCCCGTGGGTCACGACCGGGGGTAGATACTGTCATCAATTGTTCAATTTTTTCTAAAGGAAGATCAAGATTGATTTCTTCTCTTACCTCACGCTGACAAGCATGTGCTGCATCTTCTCCCTTGTCCATAAAACCTCCAACCAAGGCCAAACAGTTTTGATAAGGATGAGCCTTGCGACGAATTAATAAAAGCTTGATTTTTCCTTCGATAAAGCAGTAGGCTACCATATCCACCGTCACACTTGGTTTTTCGTATTGAGGAAGTTCCTGCTTGTAGTACCAATCCAAAAATTCCTCCTGACTTGCATGAATTTCAAAATATTCTCTTTCCGTCATCCCTGCTGTAATCATTGTGTCCATCATTTTATGCCTCCTTACGAACTGCCTTGGTCCATTGGTACCAACCTACTAGACTATTGAGTGTGTAAACCCAGTACATCCCTTGGATGTGGATATTTTCACCCCACCAGAGGTAAATACTAAAGAGATTGGTTGCAATCCAGAAAATCCATTGCTCACGGTAGAGACGAGTCATCAAGAGCTGGCCAACACCATTGGTCGCATCGGTAACACTATCACGGAAAGGGCGAGCACTATGGATACTTTGGTAAGCCAAGCCCATACCAATCCAGATGATAGCAGTCAAGGCTAAGTACTTGAGCCAGTCAAAAACAGATAATTTCTTAGCTTCAAAGTGAGATTCTTCTGCTTTTTCTTGTTCATTGATACGATTTGATAACCAAGCATAGAGACCAATCGGTTGCATGACAAAGAAGTAAACGGTCGTCAAAACTTCGCCATAAAAAGTTGCATTCATGGCCAAGATCAAGTAGATTGCTGAGTTAATGGCCCCAAAGAGATAATTGCTTGCACGCCCTTCTGCTACCAAGATGACACAGACAATACCAGTCCAAGATGCAAACAAGCTCATCCAGTCATGACTTTCTGTATTTTGCGTGAATTCCAAGATCAAGGGAACACTTGACAAGGCGATGAGATACAACCACTGGAAGAGACTACGGCCTACAAAGAGATCTTTCCAGAGCAGGTGCATAATTCCTGCAAAACCGATCTTGCGGGCTTCTGCATGGACATTTTTAAAGTTTTCGATAAATTGTGTGATTTTTTCAGTTAGTTTTTTCATATTTTTCTCCTAATCTGCTTGGTAAATGGCGTCAATAGCCACTTTTGCTGCTTCATAATTACCTAGATAATCCTCCGCTAGATAAACTAGAGGAATGGTGGTTAAATATCGCTCTCTCATCTGGTCCAAATGCTGGGAAAAACTATGACGAATATGGTCTTCTGCCATAGTCATATCTCTAAATCCGTCATTGACATAGGAGCCGACAGGCTGCACAAAGAGAATCAAGTCCCATTTCTCCTTAGCCAAGATCGAGGCAAAGAGATTATCAAAAGTCTCTCCCGATAAGTCCCCTCGATCCTCAGTCTCCATGTAATAATCATAGTAGCCCTTGGTTACTAAGGAGTTGGTGTCTGCTATCACCAGTCCCCTATTGGCATTGCTATCGATTAACTTTGAGGTCTGGTCGTACTGCCCCAAGAGCAGATAATAGTAATCCTTTGGAGTCAATTCATCATCACGGATGTTATTTTTAATCTGGTACTCACGCGCGTATTCCAGACTGACGGGCGCATCATAATATCTGGCCAAATCTTTGGCTAGAGTGGTCTTCCCATTACTGGCACTTCCCATAATCAACACTTTCTTGGTAAACTGACGTCGGAAAGGTTGAGCGATGTATTTCCAATATTTGCTTGGATTGTCTCGAATCATAGTCGCTGAAATACCAAACTTTCTTTCTTGCAAGACAGTCTCAAAGCCACGATTAGATAATTCTTGCTGGTAGTCTGCCTCTCCCACAAAGAAGATTAGTTCTTGCTGGTTTTCATCATAGGAAATCTCTGCTAACATCTGATTCAACCACTCCTGCCAGCCCATAGGGTAACGGGGAAGATTGGTTTCATCTAACTTGCAGACAGAGGTTAACTCATCATCCCGAAAAGCCTCTCGAATATAGCGAAACCTTTTTTGCAATGTTAAACCTACCTGCTCCCCTCGGTCTCCCTCGTAGCCTGAAACGACTATCCAGACCTGGTCACACTGTCGCTTGGCTCGCTGAATCAGATCGATATGACCTTGATGAAGCGGAGCAAAGGTTCCAAATACCACTGCTGTTTTCTTTTTCATAAACGTATAACCTTTTTATATTTTTTGATATTTTCATGATATATATTTTTATTATAAACTATATTTTTGTTTTGTCAATAGTTTTTTATTATTTTTTATAAAAAACTAGCAAAAAAGAGAACCAAGATTGCTCCTGATTCTCCATTTTTATGCAATATCAAATTTTAACTGGCCTGCTTTGACACCAATCTTAAGTGTACTACCTGCCACTAATTCTCCCTTAAGAAGAAGTTCTGCCAACTTGTCTTCCACTTCTGTTTGCAGGGTTCTGCGAAGTGGACGAGCTCCCATCTCTGGATCATATCCTTGATTTGCCAACAATTTCAGTGCTGAAGCTTGTAATTTCAAGTCAATGCCTTTTTCAGCCAAACTTGCCACTAAAGGTTTAACCATAATCTTCACTACTTCCTGCATATGGTCGCTAGACAGGCTATGGAAGACCACCTTTTCATCAATACGGTTGATAAACTCAGGTCTATAAGCCTTTTTCAACTCTTCAAACATGCGTTTTTCCATATTCTCTTGGTCAAAACGAATATCCTTGGCCCCAAAACCAACAGTCTTATCATCACGAAGGGCTGTCGCACCAAGGTTTGACGTCATGATGATAATGGTATTTGAAAAGTCAACCTTGCGTCCCTTACTATCTGTCAAAACACCATCGTCCAGAACCTGCAAGAGGACATTAAAGATGTCTGGGTGGGCCTTTTCTACTTCGTCAAAGAGGAGAACGGAATAAGGTTTGTTGCGAACCTTCTCGGTCAACTCCCCACCTTCTTCGTAGCCCACATAACCCGGAGGAGCTCCGTTGAGACGACTGGCTGCGAATTTCTCCATATACTCACTCATATCAAAGCGGATAAGGGCTGATTCGTCATCAAAAAGAACTTCTGCTAGAGCCTTAGCCAATTCGGTCTTCCCGACACCTGTAGGCCCTAGGAACATAAAGGAACCAATCGGACGCTTGTGACTGCGAATCCCTGACTGGTTGCGACGAATGGCACGGCTAATACTTGAAACAGCTTGATTTTGACCGATGACACGTTTGTGCAGTTCAGCTTCCAAGTTCAAGTATTTCTTAGCATCTGTTTGCGTCAGTTTTTGAACTGGAATACCTGACAAGCGACTCAAGGTGGTCAAAATATCAGACTCTGTCACCAAGTCTTTATAGACAGGCACTTCCTCTTCTTTTACGATTAGCTGGGCTGCCTGTTTCCACTTACCATCCATCAAGGCCTTGTCAGCTGAACTCAAGCCAGAATCGTCTGCTTTCACATGCTTAGCCTTATTTTGCACTGTTGCTGCCGCTTCATCTAAGAGGTCGATAGCAGAGTCTGGCAAGTGACGACTAGTCAAGTAACGATGGGCCATCTTAACCGCTGTTTCAACCGCTTCATCTGTGATTTGCACACGGTGATGCTTCTCATAAGTCGCCTTCAAGCCTTGTAAAATGGTCATGCTGTCTGCCACACTTGGTTCTTCAATCGTCACTTTGGCGAAACGACGAGAAAGGGCTGCATCTTTTTCGATATGTTTTTGGTATTCTTCCTGAGTGGTCGCACCAACCGTTCTCAAAGTTCCACGCGCCAAGGCTGGTTTCAAGATATTGGCTGCATCCAGAGTTGAATCAATCCCACTACCAGAACCCATGATAGTATGAAGTTCATCGATAAAGAGGATGACTTGGCCATCTTCTTCAATATCCTTGATGATATTGTTCATGCGCTCTTCAAAATCACCACGGAAACGTGTCCCAGCGACAACATTCATCAAATCAAGCTCTAACACGCGCATCTTAGCCATTTCCGCAGGTACATCACCACTAGCAATACGCTGGGCGAGCCCAAGCGCCAAGGCTGTTTTCCCGACACCAGCATCACCAACCAAGACAGGATTATTCTTGGTTTTACGGCTCAAGATTTGAATCATACGCGAGATTTCCTTATCCCGACCGATGACTGGTTCCAACTTGCCAGAACGCGCTTGCTCTGTCAAATCATGCGTATAGTCCTCGAGACCACCACTCGGAGTCTGGGGCATGCCCATCATGTTAGCCATAGAATTTTGCTTATCAGCTACTGTACGATGGCGTTGGCGTAAAGCCTTGAGATCTTCACGAGTCCAGCCTGCACGTTCTTCCAGATTTCGACGAAGGGCAGCAATCTTGACCTGATCTTTCTTATCTTCATAAGAAAAACCAGCTCTCTCCAAGATACGAGTCGCCAAGGCATTGCCATCATGCAAAATCGCGTAAAGGACATGCTCTGTCCCTAGCACCTTAGCATGGACCACTGACGCTACATACTCTGCTTCGTCAAAAAGAACCTGCAAACGATGGGAGAACGGCAATTCCGTAAAGGTTTCATCCTGGCTATAGTCCGTTTCAGTCAGTTCCAAAGCCACCTCTTCTAAACGATCCATCTCATATGGATAATCATTTAAAGTCGCCCCTGCCACACTATAACTGTGATTGGACATGGCAATCAACAAGTGCCAAGACTCTAGGTAACGAGCTCCAAAATGGCCAGCAACCATGTAGGCACTTTCGATACATTCATTCAATGCTTTTGAATAGTTCATCTTACTTCCCTTTTCTATCTACCTCTTGTATAACCTGTCGTAGCATATTAGCTCGAAGGACTGGAGCTTCTTCTCCTAGAACGCGATCCAAAGCTACTGCCATCAGCAAATTCATCTCCTGCTTGGTCATCAATTCCTGCTCAACCAAAAGTTGCAGAATATCCTCATAAATTTCTTGACTGACTCGCTCACCAATCGAGTAAAGCAGCTCCCTGAGCATTTCATGATGACTAGAAAACTCAATCCGTCCTATGCGAATGTAGCCTCCGCCACCACGCTTACTTTCAACCAAGTAGCCTCTACTTTCCGTAAAGCGTGTCTTGATCACGTAGTTAATCTGACTAGGAACAACTTGGAAGGTATCTGCCAACTGACTCCGTTGCAACTCCACAATACCAGATTGATCTAAAATTGCCTTGATGTAGGCCTCAATATGATCCGATGTATTTTTAAATCTCATTACAAACCCACCTCTCTCTTTGAACCTTGACTATCTTTGACTATTATACCGAAATTTTCTCATTTTTAAAAGAAAAAGGGCGCTGGTAAAGGATAATCTTCACCAACTCCCTATTTTTTTACTTATCTAAGCCTAATTCTGCCAATATTTGACGTTTGTAGGCAATCTTTTGGACTTCCTTGTCCTCATCTCCCGACCAATCTAGTTTAATTTCTGAAACAATCTGCCCGGGGCGGTTTTTCAAGATATAGATGCGGTCGCTGAGATTGAGGGCCTCCTCGATACTATGCGTGATGATTAAGGTTGTTAGATGCAACTGCCTGTGAATCTCAAGGTACCAAGCGTGGAGTTCCATCTTGGTCATCTCATCCAAGGCGCTGAAGGCCTCGTCTAAGAGAAAGAGTTTGTGCCCGAAAAGGTAGGTTCGAAGCAAGGCTACACGCTGGCGCATCCCACCACTAAGTTCATGAGGATACTTGTCCCGTACAGCTGTCAACTGGAAGGTCGCAAGGATTTCATCCGCTTGGGCAATAGCTTCCGCCTTATCCACTTTTTGAATCAAGAGGGGCAGAATAATATTGCCTAGCACAGTCTTGTGCTCCAAGAGCAGATCCTTTTGCAACATATAACTCACGCGCCCCTTAGGATTTTCTTCACCATCCAGAACAATTCGCCCTGACTGAACTTCTAAAATCCCAGCGATTAGGTTAAAGAGGGTGGTTTTTCCAACACCACTTGGACCTAAGATAGAAACCACTTCACCTGAAGTCACCTGCAGGTTGATACCCTCTAAAATCCTATCTTGTCCGTAGGCATAACTAACGTGTTCTAGTCTAATTTCTGTCATTATTTCACAAAATCGTTAGTGAAGCCTTTGTCTGTCAAATCTTCTTTAAGGATACCATTTTCTTTATCCCATTTGTAGAAGGCATTCCAGCGAGCTGCATCAAATTGACCCCACTTTTCCTTGTCGCTTGCGTATTCTTTTGACAAGTATTTTTGAGATTCGATGACAAAGTCACGTTTTTCCTGAAGTTCAGGTGCATTCTTGATGAGGATATCTGCTGCTTCCTCTGGATGCTCCATGGCATATTGGTAGCCTTTTTTGATAGCTTGGATGACTTTACGAGCTTCTTCTTTATTGTCTTTCAGATAGTCGTTGTTTGCGATGATAACTGGTGAATAGTAGTCAAACTCCTTGACGTAGTCTTTCAAGTACATAAAGTTAGCCTCTACGCCTTGAGATTTAGCAAGGATACCATCCCAACCGTAGTAAATCCAAGCAGTGTCAAAGACCCCATTGGCAATCGGTGTGATAGAGTTTGAGTCGTTATTTGGTACTTTTTCAACCTTCTCAAAGTCCCCACCTTGTGATTCTACCAAGGTTTTCAACATAGCAAGTTCAGTTGGGTCATTCCAAGTTCCGTATTTCTTACCAACCAAGTCCTTTGGACTGCTTACATTGTCAGATTTACGAGAAATAATTCCTGATGTATTGTGTTCAACAATAGCTGCAACGGCAGTAATTCCTGCACCTTTTTCTAACTTCTTAGCCATGTAGTCTTGGAAATACACTGCAAATGGCGCCTTACCATTGATCACCAAGTCAGAAGAGCTTTCTTCTGGTGGCAGTTTCAAATCAACATCCACTCCAGCTTCTTTGAAATAACCTTTTTCCTTGGCAACATAAAGTCCAGTGTGGTTGGTATTTGGCGTCCAGTCTAGGATAAAATCAATCTTCTTGAGTTCTGCTTCCTTATTGTCCTTAGAAGCAGTCCCTTGACCACAAGCCACAAGCACAACAGCTACAAAAGCTGTTACAAGCGTTAAAAACACTTTCCATGTTTTTTTCATTTTGATTTCCTCTTTTCTTTTTTGAAACATTCTACTTCTACGAACGTTTCCATTTAATAACATATTTTTCACTAATATCGACCAATTTCATACCCAAAAGACTGATAATCGATACCAGAATAATAATAGCAAACATGGTATCATACTGAAACAGTTTCTTGGACTGAATCATATAAACACCAAGACCCTCAAAGCCTCCTAGCCACTCAGATACCACTGTTGTGATGAAAGCGTAGGAAACACTGACCCTCAGACCTGCATAAAAGTAAGGCAGGCTGACTGGAATTTTAAAATGCCAAAGGATTTGCCAATGCTTGGCCCGCATCAGACTAAACAAGGTCAGCATATCCTTGTCACAATGCCTAAAACCGTCCAAAATGCTGACGATGATAGGAAAGGTTGTCGTCAGGATAATCAAGACAATCTTGGGCAAAATCCCATAACCGAGCCACAAGACCAGAATAGGAGCTATTGCAATGGTCGGAATAGTCTGAACGACCACCATCATAGGGTAAATCAGGTCATTGAGCCAAGTCAAACTGTCCATAAGCACAGCCATGAAACAGGCAGTCAAGACTCCCAAAACCAGCCCCAGTAAAGCCACTCTCAAGGTCGCCCAGCTATGGTGCCAGAGAAATTCTCTGTCACGAACAAAGGCCTGGAGAATTTCAAGAGGTGTCGGCAGGATAAACTTGGGGAGCAGTTTAAGAAAACCTGCTAACTGCCAGATTGACAAGACTCCGAGAAAGCCCAATAGACTAATGTGTCGTCTCAGTATACTTTTCAAGTTTCTCATCAATACTTAAAATCTCTCCTACATTTATTTTGACATTGGCAAAGACATTATCTGCCTCCTGCCCAGCCACTTCTAGCGATTCTTTAAGAATGCGCATGAGCTCAGCAAACTCCCCTTCCAAGACCGTTTCAAATGGTGTCACTACCATGGTCACTTCTTGAGCTTGCAGATAAGCAATAACCTGATCGATAACAGCTATCCGATCAATCCCCTGTGATAGGGGTAAAACTTGCAAGGCAATGCTTGCTTTCATAACAACCTCCTCTTCTCGTTTTCCTTTGACAAAAAGAAAAACCTTTACCATATATGGAAAAGGTGCAGAATTAGACTAAGTATCGTTCCCTACGCTGGCATTACCCAGATCAGGTGCGGTCGAAGCTTAACACTTCCTCTCAGACTGTACACAGACTCCCATATATTATATGGACATATGATAGCGCAAAACAAAAAAAAGTCAAGGAAACTGCTTACAGAAAAGAGCAGGAAAAATTTCCTACTCCCATTTTCTATACTCGTTCTCCATTACTATTTACTCTGTAACCATCCACCGTCGTATTAACAGCTAAGGCGCCTGAAGAGTAAGAATAATACCACTTACCAGAGACTTGATACCATCCTGTTTTCATTGCTCCTGAACTATCCAGATAATACCACAGACCATTTTCCTTTAACCATCCTGTCTGCATTTCACCAGATGATTTCAAATAATACCAGCTAGAACCATCCTTCAACCAGCCTGTTGATTTAGAACCATTTGATTTGAAGTGATACCAACTACCATTTATTTTCTTCCAACCAACAGTTAAACTACTATTGGATCCATAGCTAGAGCTATTTCCTGATTGATTCTGATAATTCTGTGAAGAAGTCACCCCCTCTAGCTGGATATAGCGACGACTTCCGTTATAAGCCGTATAACTCAACCACTTGTATCCATCTTTTTCGAGAATTTGATCATAATGAACATTCTCCCCAGGATAATAGTAATCAATCGCAGTTGCGCTAGCTAGTGGCTGATTTTTGATAGCAGCCTTAGCCTTAAAATAATGTGTTCCCCCTGTTGAAGCTGAGGATTGACTATTCCCAACACTGCCACCAGATAAATCTTTAAAATGAATAAAACCAGTCATAGTATTGGCCTTCACGACGCGCTTGTTGTAAGATTCTCTTATTCCATAGTTATATTCTTCAATCTCAATCTCATCTCCTATTACATTTGATACCCAGGCAACATGACCATAAGTTCCTGCAGTAGACCAAGCAATAGAGCCAATAGCTGGTCTATTATCTACACGATAGCCTTCACGACGAGCACGATAGCCCCATTCATTCGCATTTCCATAAGCAGCCGGAATCTCAAAACCATTGACATTACTCAAACGAAAGGCTGCAAAAGAAGTACACTGACGAGAATACATGCGCCACTTGTCAATCTCCTGACTCCCATTTTTATAATGAGCAGGATAATCATCCCCACGCGCAATTGATCCATTCCCTCCAGAATAGGCATAGACACTATCACCCGCTGCTAGCATCAATCCTACTACTAAAAAAGGAACAACCTTTTTAACTGATTTTCTAAAAGAAAACCCTGTCTCTGTTACTTTGAATGGTAAAACTTTCATTCTTCCTCCTTGAAAATAATATAGTACTCAATGAAAATTAAAGATCAAACTAGGAAGCTAGACGCAGGCTATACTTGAGTATGGCAAGGCGAAGCTGACGTGGTTTGAATTTGATTTTCGAAGAGTATAAATCGAAGATTGCCTTCACTTAAATTATTCGGAGAAAAAAGAAAAAGTGAGAAAATTTCTCACTTTAGTCAAGATAATGAATCAAATTCTTTTCTGTAAGGATATCTGAGTAAGTAAAGGATTCAACGTAAACATTAGCTTGTTTATCTCCTTCAACGTTCCCAAATTCCACGATAAATAGGGATGGATAAACTTCAATTAGCTTACCCAATCTATTTTTTTGGCGCTTACGCCCATTTTCCAAGGTCATTTCGATTACATGACCCTCATGCGCCTTGATTTCCTCTTTAATTTTTTTCATCTTAGCTACATCTGTAAATGCATCTGTCATCTTATTTCCTCCCTTTTTGATATACTTGAAAATTTATTGTATTCTTTTTGGAAAATTAATTCCACCGTTCCGCGAGCTCCACTACGGTTTTTCTCGATAATAACTTCTACCTTATTATTTGGTATGCCTTCCTCTTCTTCACCACCACGCTCATAGTAGTCGTCGCGATAAAGAAAGGCTACGATATCAGCGTCCTGCTCAATAGACCCAGATTCACGAATATCAGACAAGACTGGCCTCTTGTCCTGACGTTGTTCTACACCACGAGAAAGCTGACTTAGAGCGATTACTGGAACTTTCAGTTCCTTAGCTAAAATTTTCAACTGACGTGAAATTTCTGAAACCTCTTGTTGACGATTTTCTCGACCAGTTCCCGTGATAAGCTGCAAGTAGTCTATCAAAATCAAACCTAGATTACCCGTTTCTTGAGCCAGTTTGCGTGAACGCGAACGAATTTCCGTGATTCGAATCCCTGGTGTATCATCGATATAGATACTTGCATTCGCTAGATTCCCTTGGGCAATGGTATATTTTTGCCATTCCTCATCGGTCAGTTGACCCGTACGGATAGAATGCGATTCCACCAAACCCTCTGCAGCTAACATACGATCCACTAGACTTTCCGCACCCATTTCGAGTGAAAAGATAGCAACCGTTTTATCCAACTTGGTCCCAATATTCTGAGCAATGTTCAAGGCAAAGGCTGTCTTACCAACCGCTGGACGAGCTGCTAGAATAATCAACTCCTCCTCGTGCAGACCAGTTGTCATATGATCCAAATCACGATAACCTGTCGCAATCCCTGTAATATCGGTCGTTTGTTGCGAGCGAGCTTCCAGATTTCCAAAGTTGACGTTCAACACATCTCGAATATTCTTAAACCCGCTTCGATTGGCATTTTCACTGACATCAATCAGCCCTTTTTCGGCCTGAGCAATAATTTCATCAACTGGTTGTGAAGCCTCGTAAGCTTGATTGACAGACTCTGTCAACTTGCCGATTAATCGCCGTAGCATGGATTTTTCAGCAACAATCTTAGCATAATACTCCGCATTAGCAGAAGTTGGCACAGAATTGACAATCTCAACCAAGTAAGACAAGCCACCAATATTCTGTAAGTCACCTTGATTATCAAGAATGGTGCGAACCGTTGTTGCATCTATAGCATCTCCACGATCCGATAAATCGACCATGGCCTGGAAAATCAAACGATGGGCATACTTAAAAAAGTCTCGAGACTCAATATATTCTCGCACAAAAACAAGCTTACTCTCATCAATAAAGATAGCTCCTAAAACAGATTGCTCAGCTAAGATATCTTGAGGTTGTATTCGTAACTCTTCTACTTCTGCCATCAGACTTCCCTTCCTTTTACAATCTTGTCAAGAAGGTGTAAATTTATCCTTCTTTCACACGAAGATTGATGACACTTGTGATATCTTGATAGATTTTCACTGGTACATCAATCAAACCAACTGCTCGAATCGGAGCTTGTACTTGGATATGACGTTTATCAATCTTAATTCCAAATTGCTTTTGCAATTCTTCTGCGATTTTCTTATTGGTAATAGAACCAAAAGTACGGCCATCTGGACCAACTTTTTCAACAAATTCTACAACAGTTTCTTCTGCTTCAAGTTGGGCTTTAATTGCTTTTGCTTCTGCAATCATCTCAGCGTGAGCTTTTTCTTCAGATTTCTGTTTACCACGAAGCTCACCTACCGCTTGAGCAGTCGCTTCTTTGGCTAGATTCTTTTTGATAAGAAAGTTTTGCGCATACCCTGTTGGTACTTCCTTAATTTCGCCTTTTTTACCTTTTCCTTTAACATCTGCTAAAAAGATTACTTTCATTCTTCTTTCTCCTTTTCCTTTATTTCATTTAATACAATTTCTGTCAGTTTTTCACCTGCTTCTGACAAGGTTAAATCCTTAATTTGAGCTGCAGCTAAATTAAAGTGGCCCCCACCGCCTAACTCTTCCATAATCCGTTGTACATTTAGTTTACTACGACTTCGAGCTGAGATAGAGATAAATCCTTGTGTATTCTTCGCAAGAACAAAACTCGCTTCAATACCTGACATAGCTAACATGGCATCTGCTGCCTTACTAATAACAACTGTATCATAACATTTCGATTCCTGAGCCTCTGCTATCAATACATCTGAACCTAATTTACGCCCTTGTAAAATCAGTTCATTGACCTCACGATATTCTTCAAAATCTGTCGCAGCAATTTCCTGGATAGCAATACTATCACTTCCTCTCGTTCTGAGATAGCTAGCAACATCAAATGTCCGACTAGTCACTCGTGAGGTGAAATTTTTAGTATCCAGCATCATACCAGCCATCAAGACACTGGCTTGCATACGACTCAGACGATTTTTCTTAGAATTCTGGAACTGAATCAATTCCGTTACCAGCTCACTGGCACTACTTGCACCACTTTCAATATAAGTGATAACTGCGTTGTCTGGGAAATCCTGATCCCTTCTGTGGTGGTCAATGACGATGGTTTGAGTAAATAAATCATAAAAATCTTTTGATAAAGTTAAAGCTGTCTTTGAATGGTCTACAAGAATCAGCAAAGAACGATTGGTCACCATCCCCATTGCCTCCTTGACAGACAACAACTTCGTAACTCCTTCTTTTTCTAAGAATGAAACAGCTCGTTCAATATCCGGAGACATTTGATCTTCATCATAAAGAGCATAGCTATTTTCAGTTATATTACTAGCAAACAACTGCATACCTACAGCAGATCCCAAAGCATCCATATCTAGATTTTTGTGACCAACTACAAAAACCTGATCTACACTCCGAATCTTATCTGAAATAGCTGTCATCATAGCACGCGTACGAGTCCGTGTACGCTTGATTGAGGCAGCAGACCCACCACCAAAATAAACTGGATTTTTCGTTTCGTCATTCTCCTTGACAACCACCTGGTCGCCACCACGTACTTCAGCCAAGTTCAAGTTGAGTAATGCAACTTTCCCTATCTCATCATGATTTCCATCACCATAAGAAAAACCCATACTTAAGGTCAATGGCAACTGTCTCTGTTTCGCCTCTTCTCTGAAAGCATCGATAACAGAAAATTTATCATTCATTAGTCCCTCAAGTACTGTATAGTCCGTAAACAGATAAAAACGATCCATACTCACTCGACGGGAGAACATGGCATATTTCCCAGCAAATTCTGAAACAAAATTAGCTACAAAACTGTTAATATGACTGATATCAGACTCTGATGTTTCATCTTCTAAATCATCGTAGTTGTCAACGGAAACGATCCCAATCACAGGTCGACTCGTTGCTAACTCAACAGTCGCTTCGTATTCTCCAGACACATCAAAGAAGTAAAGAATCCCAGATACCTTGTCCATATGAACCGAATAACGGGTCTCCCCCAAGGTAGCATAGGATCCTGGATTTCCTACCGATGCCTTGATAATTGTTTGAATTAATGCCACATCAATTTCGCCCACTTCATTAGTCAAGATCAATTCAGCATAAGGATTAAACCACTCAACTTCACCAGATGATAAGTCTAATTTAATAACCCCAACAGGCATCTGTTCTAACAAGGTTGTCAAACTATCTTCAGCTTGGTGGTTTACATACTGAATTTGTTCTACTTCACTCCTTGAGTAGTACTCTCTTTGATGAATGAATAATAAAATATATGAACCCAAAATAAGTATCAAAAGAAATAGCGTTACCAGTGTATTCGTTACAAAAACAAGTTGCACAGATAGCACTCCGAACGCCACTATTCCTAATATTAAGGGGAAAATAGGACTTACATAAAATTTTTTCATTCCAAACCTCTTGGCACCCATTATACCATAATAACCACCAAAAAGCGACTTTTTAAAAGTGTAATCAGTAATTCTATCAATTATAAGAAAAAGGAGGTTTACAAATCAGTAAACCTACCTTTACACATATTGAAATTAAGATTCTTTAACTTCTAACAAACCAATTTCTCCATCTTCACGACGATAAATCACATTAGTTGTCTGATCTTCAACATCCACATAGATAAAGAAATCATGTCCCAATAAATCCATTTGTAGAATAGCTTCTTCCAAATCCATTGGTTTTAAATCAATTTGTTTTGAACGAACAACTCTAGACTGGACAACATTTGTATCTTCCACCAAAGCATCTGTAAATAATTGACTAGTTGCTACCTTATTTTTATTTTTACGCTCGATTTTTGTTTTATTTTTACGAATCTGACGTTCAATTTTATCGGTTACAAGGTCAATTGAACCATACATATCTTGAGACACATCTTCTGCACGAAGAGTAATTGAACCAAGTGGAATCGTCACCTCCACTTTAGCAGTTTTTTCACGATACACCTTCAAGTTAACTCGAGCATCCAACTCTTGTTCAGCTTGAAAATACTTTTCGATCTTTTCGAGTTTAGAAACTACATAATCACGAATTGCTTCTGTTACTTCTAGGTTTTCACCACGGATACTATATTTAATCATATGAGTACCTTCTTTCTAAACATTTTTGTTTTTCTGATTTCATTATAACGCTTTCATTTTATTTTTGCAAATTTTTTCCTCATCTTACAAGGGAAAATGTTTTTACATCCTCAGCACCAGCATCTTCCAGCAGTTTCTTCACACGATTTATAGTTGTTCCAGTCGTATAAATATCATCTATAAGTAGGATTTTCTTAGGAATAGTAACTCCACTTTTAATAAAGAAAGGAAGTTCTGTTGCCAAGCGTTCTGAACGACTTTTAGAAGAACTAGCTCTCTCTTCTCTTTTATCTAATAAATCCAGATACTTGAAACCTGCTGCTTCAACTAAACCTTCAACCTGATTAAATCCTCTGTCAGCATATCTCTCCTTACTTAATGGAATGACTACAAATTGATACTCTTTGTACTTTTTCAACTCCTCACTTAAAAATGAAGAAAAAACTTTTCTTAAAAGGAAGTCCCCATCAAACTTATATCGACTGAAAAAATCTTTCATAGCTTGATTGTAAGTGAAAATCGCTCTATGGTAGACCTTAACTCCTTCTTTACACCAAAATTGACAATCTTTACACTTTATTGACAGTCCTATTTTCATACAGTTTGGACAGTGCTCTTCTCCAATTCTCTCAAAAATAGAATCACAGTCTGAACAAAGACAAGAGTCATCATTCCTCAAAAGCAAGAGACTACTAAAAGTTAAAACAGTCTTCATAGTCTGCCCACATAACAAACACTTCATAAGCCTGCCTCCTTGTTCATCTGCTGAATTTCCTTAATTGCCTTCTTGATTGAAGCATTTAACCCGTCATGAAAGAAAATCAAATCTCCTGTCGGTCTATCCATGCTTCGTCCAACTCGTCCACCAATCTGAATCAAGCTAGACTTAGTAAACAAACGATGGTTGGCCTCTACTACGAAAACATCCACACAAGGGAAGGTAACTCCACGCTCCAAGATTGTCGTACTGATAAGTATTGTCAGTTCTCCATCTCGAAAAGCTTGCACCTGCTCTAATCGATCTTCTGTTACAGAAGATACAAAACCAATTTTCTCATTTGGAAATTGCTCCTGTAAGATTTCTTTTAGCTGCTCCCCTTTCTTAATTTCTGATGCAAAAATGAGTAAAGGATAAGCTGTCTTTCTCTGTTTCTCAATATAAGACTTTAACTTGGGTGACAAACAATTCTTATCCAAATAGCGATTAAAATCCGATAACCAAACTGGTTTAGGAATAATCAATGGATTCCCATGGAATCGTCTAGGTAAGCTCAATCTTTTTAGTTCTCCTAAGCGAACCTTCCTATCTAACTCATCGGTCGAAGTCGCTGTTAAAAAGATTCTCATCCCATTCTCCTTTACACTATTCTTGACAGCATAGTAAAGTGTAGGATTATCAACATAAGGAAAGGCATCTACTTCATCCACTATCAGTAAATCAAAAGCTTGATAAAATTTCAATAACTGATGGGTCGTCGCAACAACTAATGGTGTTCGGAAATACGGTTCTGATTCTCCGTGTAGGAGGGCTATCTCACAAGCAAAATCATCTTGCAGGCGCTTGTACAGCTCCAAACAAACATCTATGCGAGGACTGGCCAAACATACTGCACCACCCCTATTAATCACCTTAGCCACAACTTGATAAATCATTTCTGTCTTTCCAGCACCCGTCACCGCATGTACCAAGGTTGGCTCTTGCTTATCTACTGCTTGAATCAATCCCTCTGACACCTTCTCTTGAAAAGGAGTTAATTGACCACGCCATTTAAGAACATCCTGTTTAGGAAAATCTTCCTGCGGAAAATAGTATAAAGCTTGGTCACTCCTGACTCGCTTCATCAGCAAGCACTCTCGACAATAGTAAGCACCGATGGGCAAATACCATTCTTCTAGAATAGTACTATCACAACGTTGACAGAAAAGTTTCCCCTTCTCCTTTCTCATCGCTGGAAGTTTCTCCGCCAACTGACGCTCCTCTTCTGTTAATTCATTCTCCGTAAACAAACGACCGAGATAATTTGAATTTACTTTCATACTTCTTTATTCGTAAAAACCTAGCGCTTTAGATAATTTTTTAGTACAATTAAATCATGGAATTTAGAACAATTAAAGAGGACGGACAAGTCCAAGAAGAAATCAAAAAATCCCGCTTTATCTGTCATGCCAAGCGTGTTTATAGCGAAGAAGAGGCTCGTGACTTCATTACTGCCATCAAAAAAGAACACTACAAAGCTACGCATAACTGCTCTGCATTTATTATTGGAGAACGTAGTGAGATTAAACGTACAAGTGATGATGGTGAGCCTAGTGGTACTGCTGGCGTTCCCATGCTTGGGGTACTAGAAAATCACAATCTCACTAATGTCTGTGTAGTCGTGACACGCTACTTTGGTGGCATTAAGCTAGGCGCTGGCGGATTGATTCGTGCATACGCCGGCAGTGTGGCCTTAGCTGTCAAAGAAATTGGCATCATTGAAATAAAGGAACAGGCTGGCATTGCTATTCAAATGTCTTACGCTCAATATCAAGAATACAGTAACTTCCTTAAAGAACATAATCTCATGGAGCTGGATACAAACTTTACAGATCAAGTCGATACGGTGATTTATGTTGACAAGGAAGAAAAAGAAAATATTAAAGCTGCACTTGTGGAGTTTTTTAATGGAAAAGTCACTTTAACTGATCAAGGTTTACGAGAAGTTGAAGTTCCTGTAAACTTAGTGTAAATAATGGATAATACAGCATTTTATTGACTTTATCACCTATACTTTAGCAAAATAAAAAGATATTTGCCAAGATCTACTATAAAATGAAGCAATTCAAAAAGAAAAATAATAGCGTTCTCCCTTACATCTATTTACTAAAATTAGATTATCAGAATCGCTTGAAAATTAATGGCTTAGACCTATGATATAAAAAAATCCTATCGCTTCGATAGGATTTCTATATTTTACAAATGGTATAGATAGCGTTATACTAGAGATATCTTATACAAAGAGGTATTCATATGTCTATTTATAACAACATTACTGAATTAATCGGTCAAACTCCGATTGTTAAACTCAACAACATCGTGCCAGAAGGTGCCGCGGATGTCTATGTAAAGCTTGAAGCATTTAACCCTGGTTCATCTGTAAAAGACCGTATTGCTCTTAGCATGATTGAAAAAGCTGAACAAGACGGTATTCTAAAACCGGGTGCTACTATTGTTGAAGCAACAAGTGGAAACACTGGTATTGGACTTTCATGGGTAGGTGCTGCTAAAGGGTATAAAGTTGTCATCGTTATGCCTGAAACTATGAGTGTGGAACGACGTAAGATTATCCAAGCCTATGGTGCTGAACTCGTCCTCACTCCTGGTAGCGAAGGAATGAAAGGTGCTATCGCAAAAGCCCAAGAAATCGCTGCTGAACGCGATGGTTTCCTTCCTCTTCAATTTGACAATCCAGCTAATCCAGAAGTACACGAAAGAACAACAGGAGCTGAAATACTAGCTGCTTTCGGTAAAAATGGATTAGACGCCTTTGTTGCTGGAGTTGGTACTGGTGGAACAATTTCTGGTGTTTCTCATGCACTCAAATCAGCAAATTCTAACATTCAAGTTTTTGCAGTAGAGGCAGATGAATCTGCTATTCTATCTGGTGAAAAACCTGGACCACACAAAATTCAAGGTATCTCAGCTGGATTTATTCCTGATACACTGGATACAAAGGCTTATGATGGTATCGTTCGTGTAACGTCAGACGATGCTCTAGCACTCGGCCGTGAAATTGGTGGAAAGGAAGGTTTCCTTGTAGGGATTTCTTCAGCTGCAGCTATCTATGGAGCCATCGAGGTTGCCAAAAAATTAGGTACAGGTAAGAAAGTCCTTGCTCTAGCACCAGATAACGGCGAACGTTATCTGTCTACAGCACTCTATGAATTTGAAGTGTAGTCTCCTAAATACATTTAGCCCTTATTATAGGGCTTTTTATTTATACCTTGAAAAATCGACTGCATAGAAAAGTCTTTAGGCAGATAAAGGCTTGTTTGGGGTACAAGAGATGTAATCTGAGAGGGAAGCGTCAAGTGAGAATTGACATAGGATTGGTACTTATGGCCAACAACCTCCTAAAATACAATAAGAGAACGACTCAAAATTAAAAAGCTAGAGTTCCGCAATTGGAAATCTCTAGCTTTTTTGTGGCTGAGAACTATTTTGTCCCAGGCTCTTCTATGATTAGTTATTCAAGGCTGCTGCCATTGTAGCTGCAACTTCAGCTTCAAAGTCGTTTGCAGCTTTCTCAATACCTTCACCAACTTCAAAGCGAGCGAACTCAACTACTGAAGCGTTAACTGATTCAAGGTATGCTTCAACTGTCTTGCTGTCATCCATGATGTAAACTTGTGCAAGAAGTGTGTAAGCTTGGTCAACTTTAGTGTTGTCAAGCATGAAGCGATCCATTTTACCTGGGATAATTTTGTCCCAGATTTTTTCTGGTTTGCCTTCTGCAGCCAATTCAGCTTTGATGTCAGCTTCAGCTTGGGCGATCACTTCATCAGTCAATTGTGCTTTTGATCCATACTTCAAGTGTGGAAGAGCTGGTTTGTTAACCATTGCACGGCTTTCGTTATCTTGGTCGATTACGTGGTTCAATTGTGCCAACTCATCTTTAACGAATTGCTCATCCAATTCTTTGTAAGAAAGAACTGTTGGTTTCATCGCTGCGATGTGCATTGACAATTGTTTAGCAAGAGCTTCGTCTCCACCTTCAACAACTGAAATAACACCGATACGTCCACCGTTATGTTGGTAAGCTCCAAAGTGTTGTGCATCTGTTTTTTCAATCAATGCAAAGCGACGGAATGAGATTTTTTCTCCGATAGTTGCTGTTGCAGATACGTATGCAGCTTCAAGAGTTTCACCTGAAGGCATTGTCAAAGCAAGCGCTTCTTCATTGTTAGCAGGTTTTCCTTCAGCAATAACTTTAGCTGTAGTATTTACCAATTCAACGAATTGAGCGTTTTTCGCAACGAAGTCAGTTTCAGCGTTTACTTCAATAACTGCTGCAACATTACCGTTAACATAAACACCAGTCAAACCTTCTGCAGCAACACGATCAGCTTTCTTAGCTGCCTTAGCCATACCTTTTTCACGAAGCAATTCAATCGCTTTTTCGATGTCACCGTCTGTTTCTACAAGCGCTTTTTTAGCGTCCATAACACCGGCACCAGATTTTTCACGCAACTCTTTTACAAGTTTAGCTGTAATTTCTGCCATTTTGATTCTCCTATATTTTTTAAAAATAGGAGAGCCGGGCTAAGCCCCGCCCTCCTAGGTAATTACTATTTATATGAATTAAGCGTTGTCGCCTTCTACAACTTCAACGATTTCTTCGATTGAATCTGCTTGAGCTTCTGAAGCTGCAAATTCTGCTTCAACTGCTGCTGCATCTTCACCTTGACGTCCTTCGATGATAGCGTCAGCCAATTTAGCTGTAATCAATTTAACAGCGCGGATAGCGTCATCGTTAGCTGGGATGATTACATCGATATCATCTGGATCAGTATTTGTATCAACCATCGCTACAACTGGGATTCCCAATTTTTTAGCTTCTTTAACAGCGATTTGCTCTTTATGTGGGTCAACTACGTACATAACATCTGGGATACGAGGCATATCTTCGATACCACCCAAGAATTTTTCAAGACGTGCACGTTGTTTGTTAAGAAGTGCAACTTCTTTCTTAGGAAGAACTTCGAAAGTTCCATCTTCTTCCATACGTTTGATTTCTTTCAAACGAGCAATACGTTTTTGGATTGTTCCCCAGTTTGTAAGAGTTCCACCCAACCAACGGTGGTTGATGAAGTATTGACCTGAACGTACTGCTTCTTCAGCAACTGCATCAGCTGCTTGTTTCTTAGTACCAACGAACAATACAACTGCATCGTTAGCTGCTGCATCACGCATGAAGTCGTATGCTTGGTCAGCGTATTTTACAGTTTGTTGCAAGTCGATAACGTGGATTCCGTTACGCTCTGTAAAGATGTACTTAGCCATCTTAGGGTTCCAGCGACGAGTTTGGTGACCAAAGTGTACACCAGCCTCAAGAAGTTGTTTCATTGAAATTACTGCCATGAGTATTTCTCCTTTTTGTTTTTTTCCTCTTCTTGACTTCAACTCGCAAAACGACCCAAGGGCAACTGCTTCACAATTCATCAAGAATGAGTATTATCGTTCACACGACATTTTTCATTCTACCATACTTTTCCAATATTTTCAAGCTATTTTAGTAGATTTTTAAAGTAGATAACTTCTCAAAGTAACTTCCACTTGCCTGACCAAAGTGGAAATTAGTCTAAAACGGATTTTTATGGTGGAATTAAGTGTGAGACGTTTGAGTTAGAAATGAGGCTCACTATGACAAAACATAAACACCTTACCCTTTCAGACCGTAATGATATCCAATTAGGCTTAGAGCACGGTGAAACCTTCAAAGCTATTGGACAGTCCATTCTAAAAGACCCGACCACTGTCTCCAAAGAAGTCAAACGAAACAGACAAGTCCGAGAGTCTACGTGTGATAACCTTCCCTGCCCTTTACTCGATAAGGCTCCCTTTGTCTGTAATGGATGCCCTAAAAGAAGACAAAATTGTGGCTATAAGAAGATTTTCTACCTTGCTAAACAAGCTCAAAAACAATACGAACAAACTCTTGGCGAGTCTCGTGAAGGAACTCCCCTCAATTCCAAGACCTTCTGGGACATGGACAAAGTCATTTCTGATGGGGTTAAAAAGGGACAACACATCTATCATATCCTCAAAACTCATAACCTTGATGTCAGCTCCTCAACTGTCTATCGACACATCCGAAAAGGATACCTATCTATCGCTCCTATTGATCTAGCCAGAGCCGTTAAATTCAAAGAAAGACGGAAAAGTAAGCTACCTTCCATCCCTAAAGAAGCTAAAAAAGGCCGTTCCTATGAGGATTTCCAAAACTATTTAGTCCTTAATCAACTAGACTCTTGGCTGGAAATGGACACAGTTATGGGCAGGATGGGAGGTAAAATCCTACTTACCTTCAACCTGTCTTTCTGTAACTTTATCTTCGCTAGACTTCTGGATAATAAAACTGCCCTTGAGGTTACCAAACACCTCTATGACATCAAAAACACTCTTCACCAAGCGGACAAAGATTTCTTCCAACTCTTCCCTGTCATTCTTACCGATAATGGTGGAGAGTTTGCCAGAGTTGATGATATCGAAATGGATGTGCGAGGAGAGAGTAAACTCTTCTTTTGTGACCCTAATCGCTCTGACCAGAAAGGGAGAATTGAGAAAAATCACACGCTGATTCGTGACATTCTACCTAAGGGAACTTCTTTTGACAACTTAACTCAAGAGGACATCAATCTCGTCTGCTCTCATGTCAACAGTGTCAAACGTGCTGCTTTGAATGGAAAGTCAGCCTATGAGCTCTTTGCCTTTACCTATGGAGAAGAGATTCCTAAGCTTCTAGGTATTTCTAAAATACCTGCAGAAGACGTCTGTCAGTCTTCTAAATTACTCCAACATAAAATCTAAAAACTAACCTTCAACCCCATTCAAACGTCTCACACTAACTTCCACCATAGCGGAACTTAATCTGAAACGCTTTCAGATGAGAGGATTTTGTGCGCTCTTTTTTCGATTCAGTTTGGTTAAAAAAGCAATAAAATCAAGCATGATTAAAACCAGTGGAACTTACCCTGACACGGATTTCCACTGGTTTTTAGGATTTTTATCAGACTAACTTCCACTTCTACTAGCGGTGGAAGTTAGTTTGGGAATTTACCGATTTTTAAAGTAGCTTCACTATACACAACACAAAAGAGACTCACATCGAGCCTCTTCGTTTCATTCATTAGTTTGGATAGATATATGTTACAAAACCTTCTGAAGTCGTAGTAGGATTGAACCATCCACGTTTATTTCCGATTGTACGGTTTCCACCATAGTTTGATTCAGAGACCTGGATACTTGTTGATGATGAAACCGCTGTAACCACGGCTACGTGTCCATATCCACCATCATTCCAACATGCAATAGCACCAACTTGAGGTGTAGATCCTGTACGGAATCCTGCTGCAGCTGCACTTGTAGCCCACTGTGCTCCATTACCCCAGTAGTCTCCAGCCCAAGGTGCCAATGTCTTAGCTCCCCATGTACACTCACCAGTTGGATAACTTGACGCATTTGTGCTATATGTTGGATGATGTTTCACTAGTGCAGGAGTGTAGCTTGAAGATGATTCAGAGACTGCTTGAACTTCTGCTGTAAAGGTTGTATTTCCAGAAGCAACAACTGTTTGTTCTTGACTTGCTTGTTTAGCTTTATAAGCAGCTTCTGCTTCTGCAGCTGCTTTAGCTTCTGCTTCCGCTGCAGCTTTTTTCTCAAGTAAACTTGCTTTTTCATCCTCTGCTGTAGCCTTTTCAGCAGCAAGATTCAATTCTGCAGCTTTCAATTCTGCTTGTTTTGTAGTTAATGTTTGAGCATCATCAGCTAATTTTTGTTGATTTGCAATAACTGTATTGATTGCATCATTATTTGCTACTTGTTTTTCAGAAATAGCTTTTTTATCTGCTTTCTGTTGTTCCAACATCTTATTGTTTGCAGATACGATTTCGCTCATTGCAGCAACACGTGAAATAGCTTCTGTAATTGATTTCGAGTTTACAATCGTATTTATGTAACTTGTTGCAGCTCCATTTGTTTGAGCACTACGAGCTTGTTTTTGCAACGAATCATTACGAGATACAATATTCTTAGAAAGTTCTGTAATTTCACCCTCAAGCTTTTTAGATTCAGCTTGTAGTCTATCATTTTCAGATTGCAAGTTTGATTGCTCTGTTTGAATAGCAGATACTTGCTCCTGAATTTGATCAACTTGTTTTTGAGCTTCTTGTTGTTGTGCTGTTAAATTACTAATTTTATTATCTTGAGCAGCAATTTTGTCATCAGTAGTTTCTGCATGCGCAGTTGTTAAAACAGCAACTTGAGAAACCATTACTGTACTTAGTAAAAGTGACGCTAAGATTTTTTTCTTCATATTACGTAGATACTCCTTCTATTTGAGACAATACTAGTATACCAAAAAAAGACATAATAAATATTACGCCTTTATTACATTTGTATTTCTTTCTCATAGATAGTATTTTTCAAAAATAAACTGAAAAACAATCATCCATATAAGATTTAAAGTCATTGATGGTACTAAACTATAGACTATGAACAAAGACATACTATCCACAGTTAGACCTACCACTATTGCAAGTATATATACCCCCATCTCAAATAGAAAAGTCATGACAATAATTGCCAACATTCTCGTCCAACGATTCAATAAAATAACACTATTAAATTTATGGAGAAATACCCCCAACAAGACGAATAACAAAGTCGCAATCCCTATCAAGTGGAAAAAGTAAATGTCATAGACCAAACCCACTAGAAAACAATAGGCTAAATAGAGATACTCTGATACTTCTATCGTCTCAAATAAGAGAAATAGAAAAAGAAAATGACTAGCCAACTGTACATGGGGGAAAAATGAGCCCAGAAGTTGACTAATATGGGCATCAATTAGAACAAAGAAAGGAAGCAATAAAAACACTCCAACCCGCTTCAACTGTCTCATTATGAATTCCCCACTAATTCTATCACATCCACATTATGAGTATCTGCACTCAATTTAACAGTCACTTCTCGTGTCAAATAGTCCGTACTATGCGTTGTAGCAACCACTTCACCAACTGGAATATCAGCAACATTAAAGTTTCCTAATCCACCCGTTGTCACCTTATCGCCTGCACTAATATCGCTATTACTATTTAATTGGCTAATTTTAAGAACCTCATTTTCCTTGTCATAGCCAACAATAATCCCATAAATTGTTGTAGAACCATGTTGAATTTTAACAGAAATCTTATCAGCATTTTCCGTATTTGTCAGAAGGTTAACCATAGTAGAGTTCTCCTCTACTTTTGAAACACTCCCAATCAAGCCACCATTTGCAATGGCTAACATGTTCTCAGAAACCCCTTTTGATTTGCCTGCATCCAGGATCAACTCCTGCTTCCAAGATACCGGAGAACGCATAATAACATCTGCTGCTAAAGTTTTTGTGGCTTGCAACTTGGACTTCATATCAAGCAATTGGCGCAATTGTTCATTTTCTGTCTTTAAACTTTCCGCCTCATTTGATTTAACTTCTAATTGGTAAATCTGTTTCTTCAAACTTTCATTTTCATTATATGTTCGTGTCAAATGAGCCAAATCTGATTTGACAGAATCAAACCACTGAAAAGGTTTTTGTACAACCCTATCAACCAATGAGATTCCATCTCCTAACTTTGTTACAATTGTGCTTGAATAAGTCGTCGCTAAGAGAGCTGACACAAGCAGAACGGTGACAAAAATAATAATGACATATTTTGATTTTTTAAAACGGTTCATATCCCTACCTTTATATCAAAAACTGTTACAGTAATTTTTTATCAATTCCTGAAAGCTACTAAGATTTTAAGAAAAATAAGCAACAACCAAGTACGAGAACAACAAGAATAGTCAGCGTATCCTTTCGAGTCCATTCCAATTGTCGGTATTGACTTCTGCCTTTTCCACCCTGATAACCACGCGCTTCCATGGCGATAGCCAAGGAATCTGCACGTTTTAAACTTGTCGCAAAAAGAGGAATCAAAATGGGAATCATAGCCTTCACCTTTTGGACAATACTTCCTTCACCAAAATCCACCCCACGCGCTTTCTGTGCATTCATAATCCGCGTCGTATCATCCATTAAGGTCGGAACAAAACGCAAACTCATAGATAGCATTAAACCAATTTCATGAACTGGAACTTTCACACGCTTTAAAGGCGCTAACAAAGCTTCGACAGCTGATGCCAAACTTAAGGGCATGGTCGTTAAGGTTAACAAAGTTGAAAAGAAAATAATCAATACAAAGCGACAAAAAATAATTCCAGCTTGTTGCAAAGCATAATCTGTAATTCTCACAAACGAAAACTCAAATAAAACATTCCCATTAGAAATGAAAAACAGTTGAAAAATGGTTGTGAAGGCAATCAAGAAAAACATAGACTTCAAGCCCTGAATAAAAAATGAAAGAGATACTCCTGACAAGGCAATAAATATCCCTGTCGCTATAAAAAGAATCAGATTCGTCAAGAGATTATTAGCCCAAAAAACGATTAAAATCAGTAGCATCATAGCAAGCAATTTGCTACGTGGATCCAATCGGTGAACAATCGAATCTCCTGGGATATAACGCCCCAAAATCATACTATCCATTTAGCGACTCCTTGAATTCCTCTATCTTAATCGGTAATCGTTTAAATGACACGCCTCTATCAGCCAATCGTTTACAAAAGGCTGTAATTTTAGGTACTCCCAACTGCACTTCTTCCATAAAGACAACATCTTGAAAGACATCACTCGGTTTACCACCCTTCACTAAACGTCCCTTTTCCATCACATAGACTTGATTTGCATATTCAGCCACATCATCCATCAAATGCGTTACCAAAACAATCGTCATCCCTGACTGGTGGAGTTTTTTGAACAAGGTCATCAACTCTTTTCTCCCTAGAGGATCTAGGCCTGCTGTGGGCTCATCTAAGACTAATATTGCTGGCTCCATGGCAAGTATGCCTGCAATGGCGACACGTCTCATTTGTCCACCTGACAGCTCAAACGGACTGCGATCAAAAAGTGATTCCTCAATTCCAACCAAAGCCAGTTTCTCACGCGCAATCTTCTCCGCATCTTCTTCAGAAACTCCAAAATTTTGCGGTCCAAAAGCAACGTCTTTCAAAACCGTTTCTTCAAAAATCTGATTTTCGGCAAACTGAAATACCAAGCCAACCTGTTTTCTAATTTGACGAATATCTTTATTTTTAGAAGTCGAGGTGATTAAAGTATCAAAAACTCGCACACTCCCTTGACTTGGTACCAATAAACCATTTAAGAGTTGTAAAATAGTTGATTTACCGCTACCTGTGTGGCCAATTAAAGCCGTATAAGAACCATCTTCAATCGTCAAAGAAACATCCAACAAAGCCGTTGAAGCTAAGGGAGTACCTTCTTGATATGTAAAACTCACATTTTCTAGAGCAATTCCCATAGCTTATCCTCTAGCTCACTTTCTGTCAAATAATTTTCAGGCAAATCATAGCCATTCTTGCTTAAAGAATTTTTTAATTGATTGGAAAAAGGAGCGTCTAATCCAATTTGATCTAAATCATTTCGAGAGAAAAGTTCCCTTGGACTACTAGTTGATTCAATTTCCCCTCTTTTCATGACCAATACGCGATCACTCATGGCAACTTCTTCCAAATCATGTGTAATGGAAATGACCGTCATATCATAGTCTTTTCGAATTCCTCTTACTGTCTCAATAAGTTCTCTACGACCCTCAGGATCTAACATACTCGTTGCTTCATCTAAGATTAAAATAGCTGGTCTTAGGGCTACAACACCTGCAATAGCAACACGTTGCTTTTGGCCACCTGATAGACGCGCTGGCTCTCTCTTTTTAAAGTCCAACATGCCAACTAAATCCAGAGCTTCTTCCACTCTCTTTTTCATTTCTTGACGAGAAAGACCCTGATTTTCCAAACCAAAGGCAACATCATCTTCAACAGTCGCTCCAACAAATTGATTGTCTGGATTTTGAAAAACCATACCAATTTGACGACGTATATTCCAAATATTTTCCTCAGTCAAACGTTGGCTATCTATTACAATCTCTCCAGATTCCGCTTCCAATAAGCCATCAATTAACCGGACAGTCGTTGATTTACCACTACCATTATGCCCTACAATCGAAAGCCATTCTCCACGTTTTACGTGAAACGTAATATCCTTCACATCGTAGTATTTCTGATTTTCTTTATAACGAAAAGAAAGATTTTTTACATCAATTATTGATTTCATTTCGAACCAAATGTCCCTTTAAATACATAGGCACTACCCTTGAAATAATCATAGCCAGAGTAGATAGTGAAAAACAAAGCTACATAAAGTAGAACTTGACCAAGCAAAGTCCAATGTAATAGCAAGAAAATAATGGCAAACATCTGACTGAAAGTTTTAATTTTTCCAGGCATTGCTGCTGCTAAAACTTTCCCACCAGTTTCAACCAATAAAAGCCTTAAACCTGTCACAGCCAACTCACGACAGATGATTACTGCAACAATCCAAGCTGGAGCCATCCCTAGCTCAATCAACATAATAAAAGCCGACATAACTAGTAGCTTATCCGCCATTGGATCTGCAAATTTACCAAAATTACTAACCACATTCCATTTACGAGCTAAATATCCATCTAAATAGTCTGTAATACTGGCAATAGCAAAGATAATAGCTGCCACTATATGACTCTCTATCGAATTTCCTATCGTTAAAATAGAGATAAAAATAGGTATAAAGAGAATTCGACCTATTGTTAAAAGATTTGGAATTTGTTCTTTTTTCATTCGTTTTTCCTTAATTTTTAGTAAAGGTTACAGTGATTTGTCCAGTCTGAGCTGTTAATTTCGATAAATCAACAGTCTGATTATCTACTGTTAAAGCGACACCTTTGACAACACCTAACGTAATCATTACAGGATTTTTAATTGAAACGGTTGTTTCCGCACTTTTATTATCCGGTGATAAAGTCACACCACCCTCAAGATCACTTTCTGAAACACTAACCCAACTTCTAGCATCTGACACTGATAATTGCAATTTTGCAGTTTCCTTACTTGTTTTATAAGCGATTTCTACATAATTTCCTTCACCTGACACACTTATAGCCGATTCTATACTAGAAGAACTACTAGATGAGCTGCTGCTTGAAGATGGAGTCACAGAACTAGTCGTACTTGTTGCTTGGACTACACTATAACTAGAGGCAGATAAACGCTCCGGTTGAGTCTGGAGATAATTCCAAACATAATAGGTCACAAAAATGACAATCGATAGTGCAAAGAGTACAAAATAAAATAAAGGTAAAAATGATGTCTTATTTTTCTTACTTGAACGTCTCCTACCTGTCAACTCGTCTTCATCAACATCTACTTCCTCATAAGTAATCATGCTCCTAGAATCGTAAGCATCCAAGATAATTCTCTCATCTAGCTCAACTGCCCAAGCATACTTTCGCAAAAAAGAACGAGTATAAAATGGACTAGGAAGTTGATCAAAATCATCAGCTTCCATTGCCTCCAACATATCCAACTGAATTTCTGTTTTTTTATGTAATTCTTCTAAAGTCAACCCTTGGTTGGTTCTAGCTAAACGTAAAACCTCACCAATTGTTTTTTTCCTCATACTTGTCATCCCTTCTTTCTAGTGTCTATTATGATAGGTTGCTACGATGGGAATATTGTAAAATCAACTATGTCACCATCATCTATTAAATGATGTCCAGCATCAAGGACATCCTCTAAAGTAATTTCCTGTAAAATCTTTGGCAAATCAAAAATTGTCTCACTACGTTCAAAAGCATCATATTGTGTTGCAATAAATTCAAGAGAGTTCATGCTACTGAAAAATTCTCCAAACATCTCTCTTTTTATAATATCTAAATGATCCTCTGTAATATCTAAATCCTTTGTGAAATTACGAATAGCCTTCCTAAACTGATGAGATAAAGCAACTGGCTCTTTTGTGTCCATTGTCAATATAACAAAATGAAAGCGACTTGTTACTTCAATTTCAAGAGATAAGGAAGCATCTATTTTACCTGATTCATATAACTTTTGAAAACGATCCGAAGTCCAACCAAACATCATTGCAAACAATAATTTTAATAAAATATGATGTCGATAGCAATCCGCCTCAGCAACTTCTCGCTTACCTCTAATCCCAATCGCTAGTTTGGGAGAAGATACTTCCATTCTCATACTGTCTGTTGGCTTCACATCTTGTAAAAGCAACTTTTCTCTTGCTACTTCCTGAACATCTGAATCTTTCCGTTCTTTTCTTTCACAATAGTCCTGTACTTGCTCCACATCAAAATTACCAACTAAAAACAGAGACATATTTACAGGTTTGTAAAACCTTGTAAAGTTTTCTTGCAAATTAGTTAGATTTATTTGGGAAATCGATTTCTCACTTCCAACTATATCAGTTGCTAAAGGTGTGCCAGGATACAAATTCGCTAAAGTCGAAAAGAACAAACACGAATCTGGATCATCTTGATACATTTCTCGTTCTTGCTGAATAATATCCTGCTCTCTCAGAATGGAATCTTCAGTAAAATGTGCCGATGTTACCAATTCATCAAGTAAATCTAAATTCTCTAAGAGATAATCCGTCGATGAAAAAAGATAGTTTGTTTTTGTAAAGCTTGTAAAGGCATTGCTATCTGCACCTAGACTCGTAAAAGCCGACATCAAATCGCTAGAATCTTCTCTCTCAAATAATTTATGTTCAAGAAAATGAGCAATTCCCGCAGGATATTGTTTTACATCTCCGTCAACTTCTGTGACAAGCATATCTACCGAACCAAACTGTACAGTTACACTACCGTAAACCTCTTTAAATTCCTTTTTAGGCAAAAGAGCAACTGTCAATCCATTTGACAAACGAGTTTGATAAATCATTTCTTTTACAGCTGGATAGTATTTTTCTTCAAAAACAACCTTTGTCATTCTATTCCTTCCATAAAGTAAATCGCTTGTAGTTTCACATTATTAGCTGCTCTACAAATAGCATCTTTGTCAACTTGCTCGAGTTTTGCAATCCAACCTTTAAAGTCTGCTGAAGATTTTCCAAGTAAGGCATTTTGATAAGCACGTTCAATCAATGAACCTTGATTATCTTGAGAAAGTAACAAAGATCGACGAATCATTTCCTTGGTCTGCTCTAGCTCAAGCTCTGTAAAATAACCTTTTTTTAAATCAAGCAGTTGATTATTCATCATTTTACGAGCCTGGTTCCGATTTTCTCGATCGATACCAGCATACATCCTCAAGAATCCACTAAACAAATCGAGCTGACTTGAAATAGTATAAGCCAATCCAGCATTTTCACGGACATTTGTAAATAGTTTAGAGTGAGCAAATCCACCAAGTAAACCATTCATTACAATCATGGGTAAATGTTGCTCATCACCATATTCAGAAGGGCAATGATAACCTAATTCCAAAATGGATTGTCCCACACTTTTCCGAACCATACCTTCCTGAAGGATATTGGAATAAGGTTGACAATACTGAACCTTCACATCTCCTTTTCGAGCTTTAAAGCCAAATGATTCTAATACATTTTGAATTTCAACCTCATTAAAATCACCTAGGAAAAAGAAATCTATTCGATCTTTGTCCAAAAATTCTTGGAAACAAGAATAAGAACTTTGTGGAGTTTCAGCTAAAATACGATTTCGTAAATCACTATATTCCAATTGGAGACATTCGTCATGAAAAAATAATTTATCTAATTCTTTATGTGCAAAATAAAAAGAATCATCCATATCAGCTGCTAAACTTGCTAGCAATTGTTTTTTCTCAATTTCAAATAAGGCCGAATCAAAGCCATTATCAACTACTACGGGTGAAAAAAGAGTTTCTTTTACTAGTTCCAAAACCTGTGAAGTTAACACATTTTTCCTACTTAAAAACTCATCACGAACATAAGTGAATGTCAATTCTACAATATGACTTCGCCCTCTTCTGAAACAATTGGTTGACATATCTGTACCGTATAGACTGGCCAAGTATCTTCTCAAATCTTGAGAAGTGGGATACATCTGGTTAGCTGTTTCTAGCATACTCGCACTCAACATGCGACCTGCAATCGTATCAAGAGATAATGGAGCTGTAAAACGCACGGTAATTTTGTTCGTTTTAAACTTCTTTGATTGGATAAAATGTGTTGAAATTCCATGCACTAACTCCATGATTTACCTCCTTATATACAGACTTCTATTATATCACGAAAACCTGAAATTTTCTTGTTCCCTGTAACAGTTTTGAAATAAAAATCGCTTACATTTCTCCCTGTTTCTATCACCATTTTTAGGAAAATATGGTATAATACCAAAGATTGAGGTGAATTATGGAATACAAATTATTTGAAGAATTTATTACCCTACAAGCACTGCTCAAAGAACTTGGAATTACACATAGCGGAGGAGCTATCAAATCCTTTCTCTCTGAACATTCTGTTTACTTTAATGGGGAGTTAGAAAGTCGTCGTGGTAAAAAACTTCGTATTGGTGATAAAGTTGACATCCCTGACATGAATATTGACATCTTGTTGACACAACCTACTTCTGAGGAGCAAGAGGAATACCAAGCTGATAAAGTTGAAAAAGAACGGATCGCTAAACTTGTAAAGGAGATGAATAAGGGAGTTAAAAAAGACAAATCGAAACCTACTTCAGCACCTAAAAACAAACAAGCTCCGCGATTCCCTGGTAGATAATCATGTGGCTACAAAACCTATCTCTCAAGACTTTTCGTAACTACAAAGAGACGAAAATAGAATTTAATCCTAAATTGAATGTCTTTTTAGGACGCAATGCACAAGGAAAAACAAATATGCTAGAGGCTATCTATTTTTTAGCCTTAACGCGTAGTCATCGAACTCGAACAGATAAAAATCTCATTCATTTTGATGAGGAACAACTTCATCTTTCAGGTCTTATTCAGAAAAAAACAGGATCCATTCCTCTCGAAATTGAACTAACACAAAAAGGACGTGTAACAAAAGTTAATCACTTAAAACAGGCACGACTTTCAGATTACGTAGGACACATGAATGTTGTCTTATTTGCTCCTGAAGATTTACAACTAATTAAAGGAGCACCTTCAGTTCGACGAAAATTTATTGATATGGAACTTGGACAAATTAAGCCAATCTATTTATCTGACTTAACCAATTATAACCACATCCTAAAACAAAGAAACACTTATCTAAAATCAGCTCAAAAAATAGATGAAACATTCCTTTCTGTGTTGGATGATCAACTAGTTGATTATGGATGTCGTGTAATGAATCACCGCTTAGATTTCATAAAAAAATTAGAATCATGTGGGCGTAAGAAACATTTTGAACTCTCTAATCAGATTGAAGAGTTGTCAATATCCTATCAACCTTCTGTCAATATAACTGACAAAGAAGACTTATCCGAATCTTTCAAATTTGCTTTAGAAAAAAGTAGGTCCAGAGATTTATTTAAAAAGAACACTGGTGTTGGTCCTCATCGGGATGACATTTCTTTTTGTATAAATAGAATGGATGCTAGTTTCGGAAGTCAAGGCCAACATCGTAGTCTCGTCCTCTCTATAAAATTAGCAGAAATCGAGCTAATGGAAAGTATTACTACAGAATCCCCGATATTACTGCTTGACGATGTTATGAGCGAACTTGACAACACTAGACAACTAAAATTATTAGAAACGATTTCTCATTCAATCCAAACCTTTATCACAACAACAAGCATAGATCATCTTCAAAATCTACCAGAAAATCTAAGTATTTTCACTATTCAAGATGGTAAAGTTATTGTAAATAAAACTTGACAATATTGTAAAAGAACTCCTATTTTCACGGGAGTTCTTTTTATTTCTTTTACATAGAATAATTTGGTGCCTCATTAGTAATTTGTACATCATGAGGATGACTTTCTTTCAAACCAGCACCAGACATTTCAATAAATTGAGCATTATCATGCAACTCTTTAAGGTTAGCTGCACCACAATAACCCATACCAGAGCGAATACCTCCAATCATTTGGAAGACAATATCAGCTGCCGCACCTTTATAAGCAACACGACCTTCAATTCCTTCTGGAACAAGTTTGTTTGCTTCATTGACAGAACCTTGGAAGTAACGATCGCTTGAACCTTTCTTCATAGCAGCGATTGATCCCATACCACGGTAAGTCTTAAACTTACGTCCTTGGAAAATTTCAGTTTCGCCTGGAGCTTCATCAGTTCCAGCAAACATTGATCCAAGCATAACTGCATTTCCACCTGCAGCAAGGGCTTTTACAATATCTCCAGAATACTTGATTCCACCGTCAGCAATGATCGTTTTTCCATATTCACGCGCAACAGTTGCAGCATCATAGATAGCTGTTACTTGTGGAACACCAACACCAGCAATCACACGAGTAGTACAGATAGAACCTGGGCCAATACCAACCTTTACAACATCTACACCTGCTTCGTAAAGGGCACGCGCTCCCTCAGCAGTAGCAATATTTCCAGCAATCAAAGTACGATCTGGAAAGTGAGCACGAATCTCAGCAATTTTACGCAAGACACCTGCAGAATGACCATGTGCAGTATCAATAACAATCGCATCCGCCCCTGCCTCAAAAAGTGCCTCTGCACGTTCAAAGGTATCTGAAGTAACACCTACTGCACCTGCAACTAGAAGACGACCAAACTCATCTTTAGCAGCATTTGGAAACTCAATAACTTTTTCAATATCTTTGATAGTAATCAAACCAGAAAGACGACCTTCTTCATCTACCAAAGGAAGTTTTTCAATACGGTGTTCTTGAAGAATACTCTCAGCTGTTGCAAGATCTGTACCCACAGGAGCAGTAACAAGATTTTCACTAGTCATATGATTTGAGATTGGTTGGTTATAGTCTGAAATAAAACGAAGATCTCGGTTTGTCAAAATACCAACTAATTTACGATTTTCAAGTGTTTCAACAACTGGAACACCACTGATACGGTAACGTCCCATAAGCTCATCTGCTTCAGCAATTGTATGTTCAGGCGTCAAGAAGAAGGGATCAATAATAACTCCATTTTCAGAACGTTTTACCTTACGAACCTCTTCTGCTTGTTGAGCAATTGACATGTTTTTATGGATAACTCCGAGACCGCCTGCACGAGCAATAGCAATGGCCATTTGACTCTCTGTAACTGTGTCCATGGCAGCGGTAATAATTGGGATATTTAAAGTCAAATTATCTGCCAATTTAGTTGTTAAATCTGCATCGTTAGGCAACACATGACTTTCAGCTGGAATAAGCAATACATCATCAAAGGTAAAACCTTTTTTCAAAAATTTAGTGTCCCAATTAGACATTCGAAGTTTCCTCTTTTCTTTCTTTTTGAGCTTGACTCTTTTTATATTGTATCTATCATACCATTCTATAAAAATTTGTCAAATGTTACAGGGGTAAATAAAAAACTATCTTTTCTTTCTGATAGAAATGATAGTTTCTTGTAAAATAAACTTAGTTAAAGTAATGAAGTCCCATTGCTCCTTTAACCTCAGATAGAGTTTGACCTGCAACGTCTCGCGCTCTTTCACTACCTTTTTGAAGCATATTATAAACTTCTCCCATATCTTTAGCAAATTCGATACGGCGCTCACGAATAGGACCAAGTTCACGTTCTAATATTTCAAGTAGATAACGTTTGGTCTTCACATCACCAAGACCACCTCGTTGATAATGTTCTTTCATGTCAGCAATTTCTTGAGCATCTTCTGGACGACCAAAAACATCTAGATAATGGAAAACCATATTTCCTTCAATTTTACCTGGATCCTCAACACGGATATGATCTGGATCTGTATACATACTCATTACTTTTTTACGCATAGTATCCGCATCATCAGCTAAATAAATACCGTTATTAAGTGATTTAGACATTTTAGCATTTCCATCTAAACCAGGCAAACGCCCTGCTCTCTCATTTTCTGGATAAATACCTTCTGGTTCCACCAAAACATCACAGTTATATGCATTGTTAAAAGAACGAACAATTTCACGAGTCTGCTCAATCATTGGTTTCTGATCTGTCCCAACAGGAACATAATTGGCCTTAAAGGCTGTGATGTCAGCTGCTTGTGCAATTGGATAAACCAAAAATCCTGTTGGAATGCTTTCTCCAAATCCTTTTTGAGCAATCTCTGTCTTGACAGTTGGATTTCGCTCCAGACGTGCTAATGAAACCAGATTCATATAGTACATAGATAGTTCAGCCAGCTCTGGAATCTGGCTTTGAATAAAGATAGTTGATTTATTCGGATCCAATCCAACTGCAAGGTAATCCAAAGCCACATTTCCGATAGACTCTACAATGGTTTGAGGATCTTTGGCGTGATCTGTCAAGGCTTGTTGGTCAGCCAAGAACACAAACATATCATACTTATCCTCTTTCTGTAATAATACTCGATTTTTGAGACTTCCAACATAATGTCCAATATGCAACTTCCCTGTTGGACGGTCTCCTGTTAAAATAATGGGTTTAGTCATTTTGTTCTCCTTCGATATAGTCCCTTCAATTATAGCATTTTTTTAATGAAATAACCGCAATTTATCAAAATAAATCGACCTTGCTATTTATGTTTTTGTGTAAAGGGAATTGTAAATATAATTTACACAAAATTGACAGATAAAAATTTGAATATTTCTATATTTTCTAGTAGAATAAATATATTACACATATAGGAGAAAAACATTGCTTACAGTATCTGATGTTTCACTACGTTTTAGTGATCGCAAACTTTTTGATGATGTCAATATCAAATTTACAGAAGGAAATACTTATGGATTAATCGGTGCTAATGGTGCCGGAAAATCAACCTTTTTAAAAATTTTAGCTGGAGATATCGAACCTACTACTGGTCACATCTCTCTTGGTCCAGATGAACGTCTCTCTGTTCTTCGTCAAAATCACTTTGACTATGAAGATGAACGTGCCATTGATGTCGTTATCATGGGAAATGAAAAACTTTATAGCATCATGAAAGAGAAAGATGCCATCTACATGAAGGAAGATTTCTCAGACGAGGATGGAGTGCGTGCTGCCGAACTCGAAGGAGAGTTTGCCGAGCTTGGGGGCTGGGAAGCAGAAAGTGAAGCCTCTCAACTACTTCAAAACCTAAACATTCCAGAAGAATTGCACTACCAAAATATGAGCGAATTGGCTAATGGTGAGAAAGTAAAAGTTCTCCTCGCCAAAGCACTTTTTGGTAAACCAGATGTTCTTCTATTGGATGAGCCAACTAACGGTTTGGATATCCAATCTATTACTTGGTTAGAAGACTTCTTGATTGACTTTGATAACACAGTTATCGTAGTATCCCACGACCGTCACTTCTTAAACAAAGTATGTACTCACATGGCCGACCTTGACTTTGGAAAAATCAAACTCTATGTCGGAAACTACGACTTCTGGAAGGAATCTTCTGAGCTTGCTGCTAAATTGCTAGCAGACCGTAATGCCAAAGCAGAGGAAAAAATTAAGCAATTGCAAGAGTTCGTTGCTCGTTTCTCTGCCAATGCTTCCAAATCAAGACAAGCAACATCACGTAAGAAAATGCTTGATAAGATTGAACTAGAAGAAATTGTGCCATCTAGTCGTAAATATCCATTTATCAACTTTAAAGCAGAGCGTGAAATTGGTAATGATCTCTTGACAGTAGAAAATCTAACTGTAAAGATTGATGGTGAGACTATTTTAGATAATATCAGTTTCATCTTGCGTCCAGGTGATAAGACAGCTCTTATTGGACAAAATGATATCCAAACAACTGCATTAATTCATGCAATCATGGGAGACATTGACTATGAAGGAACTGTCAAGTGGGGAGTTACTACTAGCCGTTCTTACTTGCCAAAAGATAACTCGGCCGATTTTGCAGGGGGAGAGTCAATCCTTGATTGGTTGCGTCAATTCGCAAGTAAAGAAGAAGATGACAATACTTTCCTACGTGGCTTCCTAGGCCGTATGCTCTTCTCTGGAGATGAGGTTAACAAACCTGTAAACGTCTTGTCAGGGGGAGAAAAAGTTCGTGTCATGCTTTCAAAACTCATGCTCTTGAAATCAAATGTGCTTGTCCTCGATGATCCAACCAATCACTTGGATTTGGAATCTATCTCAAGTTTGAACGATGGATTGAAAAACTTTAAAGAATCAATCATCTTTGCCAGCCATGACCACGAGTTTATTCAAACTCTAGCTAACCATATCATTGTCTTGTCTAAAAATGGCGTCATCGATCGTATCGATGAAACCTATGATGAATTCCTAGAAAATGCAGAAGTACAAGCAAAAGTTAAAGAACTTTGGAAAGACTAAATAAAACTTCAAAACTCAGTTGGGTTAACCAGCTGAGTTTTCTAACATTTTATGAGGTAACATGAAATTATTTTTTAAAACATATTGGACCTATTTTGTTTCTTTCATCATTCCCATAATCATTATGATAGGAGTATATCTATCTCAAGGTATCTACTGGAATAGTGACAAGTCGCCACTATTAGGAGATGGCTTTCATCAATACGTTATTTTTGATATAGCTCTAAGGAACATCCTACATGGAAATGGGAGTCTGTTTTACACCTTTACAAGTGGCCTAGGACTAAACTTCTATGCCCTATCTAGTTATTACTTGGGAAGTTTCCTTTCACCTCTAGTTTACTTTTTTGATCTAACGAATATGCCCGATGCTGTCTATCTGACAACTCTCTTAAAATTTGGATTGATTGATCTGTCAACCTTCTTTAGTTTAAATAAATTATTTAAAAATATTCCGAAATCTTTAAAACTAGCTTTATCTACTTCCTATTCTCTGATGAGCTTTACCGTTAGTCAGTTAGAGATAAAAACCTGGCTAGATGTTTTTATCTTGATTCCTTTAATTATAACTGGTTTACACCTACTTATAACTGAAAAGAAATTCCTATTATACTTTACAAGTTTGTCAATCTTATTTATTCAAAACTATTATTTTGGCTATATGACAGCATTGTTTCTTATTTTCTGGTATCTCTGTCAAATTTCTTGGAACTTTAAAACTCGAAAATCATCTTTTCTTGATTTTATAATCACCTCCATTTTAGCTGGTATGGCTAGTTTGATTATGACTCTTCCCACTCTGTTTGATTTACAGACACATGGGGAAAAATTAACTGAAGTTACAAAGTTTCAAACTGAAAGTAGCTGGTATCTTGATCTCTTTGCTAAGCAATTCATTGGTTCCTTTGACACAACAAAGTATGGGGCTATCCCAATGATTTTTGTTGGACTACTTCCCTTTATTTTGACCATTTTATTTTTTACGCTGAAATCTATTAAGTTTCACGTGAAACTGATCTATGCAATCTTCTTTATATTTCTAATTGCAAGCTTTTATATAGAAGCGCTTGATTTATTTTGGCAAGGCATGCATACTCCAAACATGTTTTTACATCGCTATGCTTGGATTTTCTCTACCCTGTTAATTTACACAGCAGCAGAAGTCTTAAATCATCTGAAAGAAATTAAAGTCTGGAATTTTTTAGCTTCTCTTTTTCTTGTAGTAACAGGATTTTTAGCCACCATCTATCTAAAATCGCATTATTCTTTTTTAACAGATTTGAATATTCTGCTTACTCTTGAATTTTTGGTTGTCTATTCTCTTCTACTCCTTGCAGTTATTAAAAAGTTTATCTCTGTAAATCTATTTGCCACTCTAATCTCTTTATTTATAATGGTTGAAATGAGTTTAAATGCTTCATCTCAAATAGACGGAATTGCTAAGGAATGGGGATTTGCTTCTCGAAGTGCATATAGTAGAGATATCCCAGCTATGAAATCTTTCTCAACATATATTGGGAATTCATTTACTCGTACTGAGAAACTAGAGACTCAGACAGGAAATGACAGTATGAAATTTAACTACAATGGAATCTCTCAATTTTCATCTGTTCGAAATCGTTCAGCAAGCTCTACTTTGGATAAACTTGGCTTTAAATCCTCTGGGACCAATCTCAATCTCCGCTATGCAAATAATAGTATTTTGGCTGATAGTTTATTTGGCATCCAGTATAATATCTCAGACAGTCCTATTGATAAGTATGGATTCCAAGATGTATATCAAAAAGATAATCTTACCCTATATGAAAATCAATTCTCTCTTCCAATTGCATTTGCTAGTCAATCTGTTTACAACAATGTCAAGTTCAATGAACATACTCTAGATAATCAAGCCTTGTTTTTAAATCAACTTTCTGACGTCAATTTTGATTATTTTTCTCCAATACCCTATGAAAAAACAGAGAATACTGATGATTTGATTAGTGTTACAAGTTCTTCAAATGAGGACGCAGCAATCCAGTATCAAATTGAAGTGCCAGAAAACAGCCAAGTTTATCTTTCTTTCACAAACCTTCACTTTTCTAATGATAAACAAAAGAAAGTTGACATCCTTGTCAATGGGGAAAAGAAAACTTTTACAACTGATAATGTCTTCTCCTTCTTTAATCTAGGCTATACAAAAGAGAAAAAAACTTTCAATATTAATGTTAGTTTCCCTGGAAATTCACAGGTATCATTTGAATCTCCTACTTTCTATCGTTTAGATACCAAAACTTTCACCGAAGCAATTCAAAAAATTAAAGAACAACCTGTTACAGTATCAATTTCTAAAAACAAGGTCTTTACTAGATATGATGTTAAACAAGATACGTCCATTTTCTTCACCATTCCTTATGACAAAGGCTGGTCTGCCTACCAAGATGGTAAGAAAATAGAAATTAAACAAGCTCAAACTGGTTTTATGAAAGTTGACGTTCCTGAGGGAAAAGGAACTATTACACTTTCCTTCATTCCCAATGGTTTTATTACTGGAGCAATCTGTTCCTTTACTTCTCTTTTACTATTTGGAATTTATAATCACAAACGAAAATCATCTAAGACCTAAAAAATCGACCAGTTGCTTGGTCGATTTTTTAATCTTCCTCCATTTTCTTAGGTTGATAGGCTAGCATACCTAAACAAATAAATAGTACTAATATAACGGCAAGGAAAATTACTTGATGATGAATATTTCCTGTCATAGAAATTGTTTGTCGTAATCCCGAAACCGAATAACTCATTGGTAACCATGGATTAATGGCTCTAAAGAAATCATTTGTCAAGGCAAGTGGATAAGTACCTGCACTTGATGCTAACTGTAATAATAGCAAAATAAGAGAGAAGAAAGCTCCTATACGGCTATTCCATGTTGTTAAAGCAGTCACCATAGACATGAATACTAAACTTGTTAGGATAATGAGAATAAATGTTCTCATCTCATGATTTGCAGTTAGACCAATAAGATGAACTCCTCCATATACCAAAATTCCTGCTAAAACAGCTATAATACCATTTATTTCAGCTCTAGATTTCAACCAAACCCAACGGCTCTCTAGATGACGTCCTGAAGGCAACTTCGCAAAGATCATATTCGTTGATATTGCTGCAACAAAGAGAGCAACTGATATCATATAAGGAGCCATTGCAATTCCATTTACAAGAACTTGGTCATTGTCAGTTTTGGAGAGACTGAGAGGATTTGACAAAATCTCTGCATTTTTAGATTCCGTTGATGCTGATTTGAGTTGATCACTAGCATTACCTAGTCCTTGTCCTAAAGAAGCAACTCCTGTCTGTAAATCTTCCAAGCCAGAAGTTAACTTTGTTCCACCTTCTGCAAGTTTCCTAGATCCATCTGCCAATTTATTAGCTCCATTCTCTAATTGAGAAGCACCTGAAAGGAACTGACTGGATTTGTCAGCTAGTTGGCTAGAGCCTGACTGCAATTTATCAACTCCTGCTATTAATTCTTGACTCTTTTGATTCAATGGGTTAGAGCCAGTTGATAATTTTTCAATACCAGACACTAATTCTGGAGTTTTTTCAACTAATTGACCAACTCCTGCTGTCAAGTTAGAAGATTTTTGTGTCAAGGTAGTTGAGCCTGAAACTAATTGGTTCAAACTACCTGTCAAGGTGGAATTCTTTTCACTTAGTTGACTTGCGCCTTGAGAAACTTTATCAACACCTGCAGTATATGCATTTACCCCAGATGTAATCGACTGACTAGCAGGAACTAATTTACTCGTCACTGCTCCCTGTATTTCTGTTAATCCACTTGACAATCCTGTCAAAGAAGTAGAAGCAAGCGGTAATACTTGATTAGCTTGATTTTTTAATGTCGAAAGATTAGAAGACTGATTTTGTAAGTTTTCCAAACTTCCCTGTAAACCTTGAGCTAAAGCTACAATTGACTGAGCCGATTGAATACTATCAGTCGAATTTTGAGATACAGAAGCGCTTATCTCAGCTTGTTGCTCACTTGTCAATGATTGATAAGCTACTGTCGATTGAATATTAGCTAATGTAGTCGCTTTATCAGACTGAGTACTTGCTAACATTTGATTAGAAAGAGATACTATACTTGATAAAACAGAATCTAATTGTTTTGTATCTCCAACATCAATATTTTGAATAGCTTGATTTAACTGATTCAAACCAGAAGATAATTGATTAATTTGATCTTTTTTCTCAGACGAAGCATCTAACTTGCTAGAAAGTTGTTGAATTCCTTCACTTAATTGCTCCACACCCATTCGAAGTGTAGCTGATTGATTAGATAACTGATTAGCACCTGTTGCAAGATTTCCCACTCCATTTGTATAGGCACTAACACCAGATGAAAATTGATTAAGACCAGCATTGAGTTGAGAAACACCGCCAATATAGGACTCTACACCAGTATATAGTTGATTGATTCCTCCTACTAATTCAGGACTTTTAGAAGATAATTGACCTAATCCGCTATCTAATTGACTCACTGCACCAGTATATGTAACTAAACCACTATTAAAATTCCCTAAACCAAGATGAAGTTGTTCAACACCAGAGACATAATAGGATAATCCTTTAGTAAACTGCTCCGTTCCATTTGAAAATGTTAAACTTGAATCTGCTAAAGAGTGTAGGTTAGTAGTTAATGTATGACTTCCTGTCACTAATTGATTCGCTCCATCAGTTAATTTTTCACTACCAGAAGCTGCTTGACTCATACCATCCTTTAATTCGACCATCTTGTTAAATAAAGCTTTGGTATAGGTCTCAGTTACATTTGTAGAAACATTCTGCTTTAATTGTGTCACCGCAGAATCACTCATCTTGCTAGCAATAAAACTATGGCCACTTGAAGTCTGATAATCGATTTGCATTTGCTCTGGATGATTCGTTAAAATCGAAGCTGCTTTTTCAGATAAATCACTTGGTAAAGTCACTACCATATAGTAATCGCCATCTTCCAATCCCTTCTTTCCTTCATCTTCATCTACGAAATGAAAATCTAAGGTTTTATTTTCTTTTAAATTGGACACCATGTCTTTTCCTATTTCCATGCTATTACCATTATAGGAGGATTCTTTATCATTATTGACAACTGCCACAGGTAAGTCAGACAATTTCCCATATGGATCCCACATTGATGACAAAAATATGATATTGTACAGAGCTGGAATAAGAGAAATCCCTATCATGACAATAATAAAGATTGGTTTTTTAAAAATTGCTTTCCATTCTTTAAACATAGCTTCTCCTTTTTTAAACATATTGTCTAAAATTTTGATATAATAGATTATACATTAAAAAATCTAAATTACAAGATAAAAAATCCATTTTTAGACATATAGTCTAATTTGTTTATAAGGAGGAAATATGCAAGAAAGTAACAAACGCTTAAAAACAAAGCGAATTATTGAAAATGCTATGGTACAATTACTGATGGAACAGCCATTTGATCAAATTTCTACTGTCAAGTTAGCAGAAAAAGCCGGAATTAGTCGTTCCAGCTTCTATACTCACTATAAGGATAAGTATGATATGATTGAGCACTATCAAATCAAGCTATTCCATACATTTGAATATATTTTTCAAAAACATGCTCATCACAAAAGAGATGCTATTTTAGAAGTCTTTGAATATCTAGAGTCAGAACCACTTCTGGCTGCTCTTCTTTCTGAAAATGGGACTAAAGAAATCCAAAATTTCTTACGAAATAAACTTCATATCATGCTTAGTACGGATTTACAAAAGCGATTTATGCAACTGAATCTAAATACCACTGAATTAGAATATAGTAGCATCTATCTAACTCATGCACTTTTTGGTGTCTGTCAAACTTGGATTGCACATGGAAAAAAAGAAAGTCCTCAAGAAATAACAGATTTCCTTATGAAGATGCTTGGTGATACAAATTGATACAAAAAGAGGAACACAGTTGTGTTCCCTTTTATCTATACTCCGCCAGTAGGACTCGAACCTACGACATCATGATTAACAGTCATGCGCTACTACCAACTGAGCTATGGCGGATAAAATAGTCCGTACGGGATTCGAACCCGTGTTACCGCCGTGAAAAGGCGGTGTCTTAACCCCTTGACCAACGGACCTTCTATCTATAGCAGATATAACCATTATATCAATTTCTTACTAATTGTCAATCACTTTTGAGATTTTTTCTCTAAAATATCTTTTAACTTTCTAATTTTTAACCTTGAAATAGGACAGCGATGGTCTTCATAGAAAACAACTCGGGACTTTGACAGTTATGAAGTAAAAAAATCCTCATAAAGGTTGATATAAGAGCATTTTCTTGTCAAATTTTATCACTTTTTATTTGCGTACTTTCTCGTACTTTGTTATAATGGAGTGAGGTATGAAAAGATGAGAGTTAAACAATCAAAGTCAAAAAACACTATCAACTACGCTATTATTAAAGATATCAAGGTTGGAAATAAACGGACTTCTACTATCGTAGAAAACCTAGGCAATCATAACACAATCTTAAAAGAACATCCTGATATGGAACCTCTTGAGTGGGCTCGTTTACGTGCTAAGGAATTAACCGAGAAAGAAAAAGAAGAAAATAAAGATTTCCTCATTACCTTTAGTCAAAACAAACAGTTAAAACAAAATCAATTGAACGAATATCATGGAGGCTATCTCTTCCTACAAGACCTCTATCATCAATTAGATCTGCCTAGAATTAACAAAAGAAAATCCAAAAACGACATACGTTTTAATTTCCCTCTAGATGAGATCCTATCTCGCTTGATTTTAGTGGACGGATTACTTAAGCTTCCTGCTTTCAAAAACGATTCTAACCCTTAGAATTTTCAAAAACTATTACTCGAACCTAAAGAATTTTGAACTCCCAACATTTTTTAATCGGGCTCTTTGTAGGTTTATTTCTAAATGAAACAGAGTTTATACTA
>NZ_JPFU01000017.1 GCF_000722695.1 Streptococcus mitis
GAAGCTACTTCTGAAGCACGTTTAGATGCTGATTCGCTTACTGAGTTGCTTGTTGAAGCTGACTCTGAAGCTACTTTAGATGCTGACTCACTTACTGAATTGCTTGTTGAAGCTGACTCTGAAGCTACTTTAGACGCTGACTCACTTACTGAGTTGCTTGTTGAAGCTGACTCTGAGGTAAGTTTAGATGCTGACTCACTCACTGAGTTGCTTGTTGAAGCTGATTGTGATTCTACTTCTGAAGCACGTTTAGATGCTGATTCGCTTACTGAGTTGCTTGTTGAAGCTGACTCTGAAGCTACTTTAGACGCTGACTCACTTACTGAGTTACTTGTTGAAGCTGACTCTGAGGTAAGTTTAGATGCTGACTCACTTACTGAATTGCTTGTTGAAGCTGATTCTGAAGCTACTTTAGATGCTGATTCACTTACTGAGTTGCTTGTTGAAGCTGACTCTGAGGTAAGTTTAGATGCTGATTCGCTTACTGAGTTGCTTGTTGAAGCTGATTGTGAAGCTACTTCTGAAGCACGCTGACTCACTTACTGAGTTGCTTGTTGAAGCTGACTCTGAGCTAAGTTTAGATGCTGACTCACTCACTGAGTTGCTTGTTGAAGCTGATTCTGAAGCTACTTTAGACGCTGACTCACTTACTGAGTTGCTTGTTGAAGCTGACTCTGAAGCTACTTTAGATGCAGATTCACTTACTGAGTTGCTTGTTGAAGCTGACTCTGATGTAAGTTTAGATGCTGATTCACTTACTGAGTTGCTTGTTGAAGCTGATTGTGAAGCTACTTCTGAAGCACGTTTAGATGCTGATTCACTTACTGAGTTGCTTGTTGAAGCTGACTCTGAAGCTACTTTAGATGCTGACTCACTTACTGAATTGCTTGTTGAAGCTGATTCTGATGTAAGTTTAGATGCTGATTCACTTACTGAGTTGCTTGTTGAAGCTGACTCTGATGCTACTTTAGACGCTGACTCACTTACTGAGTTGCTTGTTGAAGCTGATTGTGAAGCTACTTCTGAAGCACGTTTAGATGCTGATTCACTTACTGAGTTGCTTGTTGAAGCTGATTCTGATGTAAGTTTAGATGCTGATTCACTTACTGAGTTGCTTGTTGAAGCTGACTCTGAAGCTACTTTAGATGCTGACTCACTTACTGAATTGCTTGTTGAAGCTGATTCTGATGTAAGTTTAGATGCTGATTCACTTACTGAGTTGCTTGTTGAAGCTGACTCTGATGCTACTTTAGACGCTGACTCACTTACTGAGTTGCTTGTTGAAGCTGACTCTGAGGTAAGTTTAGATGCTGACTCACTCACTGAGTTGCTTGTTGAAGCTGATTGTGATTCTACTTCTGAAGCACGTTTAGATGCTGATTCGCTTACTGAGTTGCTTGTTGAAGCTGACTCTGAAGCTACTTTAGACGCTGACTCACTTACTGAGTTACTTGTTGAAGCTGACTCTGAGGTAAGTTTAGATGCTGACTCACTTACTGAATTGCTTGTTGAAGCTGATTCTGAAGCTACTTTAGATGCTGATTCACTTACTGAGTTGCTTGTTGAAGCTGACTCTGAGGTAAGTTTAGATGCTGATTCGCTTACTGAGTTGCTTGTTGAAGCTGATTGTGAAGCTACTTCTGAAGCACGTTTAGATGCTGATTCACTTACTGAGTTGCTTGTTAAAGCTGACTCTGAAGCTACTTTAGATGCTGACTCACTTACTGAATTGCTTGTTGAAGCTGACTCTGAAGCTACTTTAGATGCTGACTCACTTACTGAGTTGCTTGTTGAAGCTGACTCTGAAGCTACTTTAGATGCAGATTCACTTACTGAGTTGCTTGTTGAAGCTGACTCTGAGGTAAGTTTAGATGCTGACTCACTCACTGAGTTGCTTGTTGAAGCTGATTGTGATTCTACTTCTGAAGCACGTTTAGATGCTGATTCGCTTACTGAGTTGCTTGTTGAAGCTGATTGTGAAGCTACTTCTGAAGCACGTTTAGATGCTGATTCACTTACTGAGTTGCTTGTTGAAGCTGACTCTGAGGTAAGTTTAGATGCTGATTCGACTCACTGAGCTGCTTGTTGAAGCGTAAATACTTGTATAGCATACATTTANACGAAGTTTANACGATGCTGACTCACTTACTGAATTGCTTGTTGAAGCTGATTCTGATGT
>NZ_JPFU01000018.1 GCF_000722695.1 Streptococcus mitis
AAGTTAAGACAGACTTAACAGATAAAGCAGGAACTAAGACACCAGTTGAAGTAAGTGCAGAACCAGGATCTAAAGTTGAGTTGTTCGACAAAGATGGTCACAAGCTTGGTGAAGGCGTAGCAGACGAAAACGGAAAGCTACAATCACACCAACGAAAGAGCTTCCAGCAGGAGACGTAACAGCGAAAGCAACAGATCCAGCAGGCAATGTGTCAGAACCAAGTGTTCCAGCAACCGCAACTAAGGATACAAAAGCACCAGCTAAACCAGAAGTTAAGACAGACTTAACAGATAAAGCAGGAACTAAGACACCAG
>NZ_JPFU01000019.1 GCF_000722695.1 Streptococcus mitis
TCCTACTGTTTGGGCTGGTACTAATTTGTACACTTTGCCACTTTCAGTTGTGATTGTTTCCGGTTTTAAGTCTGGTGTGTTTGTGTTGTACTCTTTACCTGTTGGACTTTGAGTTTCAGCTCTGACACTTGTCTTACCTTCAATCGCATTTCCTTCAGTATCTGTATAGTTTACTGTTACATCACCTTTTTGGAGTTCGTATTTATACGTTACTTCTGTTGGTTCAACCGTTACTTTACCTGTTTCTTTTCCTACTGTTTGGGCTGGTACTAATTTGTACACTTTGCCACTTTCAGTTGTGATTGTTTCTGGTTTTAAGTCTGGTGTGTTTGTGTTGTACTCTTTACCTGTTGGACTTTGAGTTTCAGCTTTGACACTTGTCTTACCTTCAATCGCATTTCCTTCAGTATCTGTATAGTTTACTGTTACATCACCTTTTTGGAGTTCGTATTTATACGTTACTTCTGTTGGTTCAACCGTTACTTTACCTGTTTCTTTCCTACTGTTTGGGCTGGTACTAATTTGTACACTTTGCCACTTTCAGTTGTGATTGTTTCTGGTTTTAAGTCTGGTGTGTTTGTGTTGTACTCTTT
>NZ_JPFU01000020.1 GCF_000722695.1 Streptococcus mitis
TAAGTGAATCAGCATCTAAAGTAGCTTCAGAGTCAGCTTCAACAAGCAACTCAGTAAGCGAATCAGCATCTAAACGTGCTTCAGAAGTAGCTTCACAATCAGCTTCAACAAGCAACTCAGTGAGTGAATCTGCATCTAAACTTACCTCAGAGTCAGCTTCAACAAGCAACTCAGTGAGTGAATCTGCATCTAAACGTACATCAGAGTCAGCTTCAACAAGCAACTCAGTAAGTGAATCAGCATCTAAAGTAGCTTCAGAGTCAGCTTCAACAAGCAACTCAGTAAGCGAATCAGCATCTAAACGTGCTTCAGAAGTAGCTTCACAATCAGCTTCAACAAGCAACTCAGTGAGTGAGTCAGCATCTAAACTTACATCAGA
>NZ_JPFU01000021.1 GCF_000722695.1 Streptococcus mitis
CATTATCTTTTGTTGCTGTAGCTGGAACACTTGGTTCTGACACATTGCCTGCTGGATCTGTTGCTTTCGCTGTTACGTCTCCTGCTGGAAGCTCTTTCGTTGGTGTGATTGTAGCTTTTCCGTTTTCGTCTGCTACGCCTTCACCAAGCTTGTGACCATCTTTGTCGAACAACTCAACTTTAGATCCTGGTTCTGCACTTACTTCAACTGGTGTCTTAGTTCCTGCTTTATCTGTTAAGTCTGTCTTAACTTCTGGTTTAGCTGGTGCTTTTGTATCCTTAGTTGCGGTTGCTGGAACACTTGGTTCTGACACATTGCCTGCTGGATCTGTTGCTTTCGCTGTTACGTCTCCTGCTGGAAGCTCTTTCGTTGGTGTGATTGTAGCTTTTCCATTTTCGTCTGCTACGCCTTCACCAAGCTTGTGACCATCTTTGTCGAACAACTCAACTTTAGATCCTGGTTCTGCACTTACTTCAACTGGTGTCTTAGTTCCTGCTTTATCTGTTAAGTCTGTCTTAACTTCTGGTTTAGCTGGTGCTTTTGTAT
>NZ_JPFU01000022.1 GCF_000722695.1 Streptococcus mitis
CTAATTTGTACACTTTGCCACTTTCAGTTGTGATTGTTTCTGGTTTTAAGTCTGGTGTGTTTGTGTTGTACTCTTTACCTGTTGGACTTTGAGTTTCAGCTTTGACACTTGTCTTACCTTCAATCGCATTTCCTTCAGTATCTGTATAGTTTACTGTTACATCACCTTTTTGGAGTTCGTATTTATACGTTACTTCTGTTGGTTCAACCGTTACTTTACCTGTTTCTTTTCCTACTGTTTGGGCTGGTACTAATTTGTACACTTTGCCACTTTCAGTTGTGATTGTTTCTGGTTTTAAGTCTGGTGTGTTTGTGTTGTACTCTTTACCTGTTGGACTTTGAGTTTCAGCTTTGACACTTGTCTTACCTTCAATCGCATTTCCTTCAGTATCTGTATAGTTTACTGTTACATCACCTTTTTGGAGTTCGTATTTATACGTTACTTCTGTTGGTTCAACCGTTACTTTACCTGTTTCTTTTCCTACTGTTTGGGCTGGTACTAATTTGTACACTTTGCCACTTTCAGTTGTGATTGTTTCTGGTTTTAAGTCTGGTGTGTTTGTGTTGTACTCTTTACCTGTTGGACTTTGAGTTTCAGCTTTGACACTTG
>NZ_JPFU01000023.1 GCF_000722695.1 Streptococcus mitis
TCAACAAGCAATTCAGTAAGTGAGTCAGCATCTAAAGTAGCTTCAGAGTCAGCTTCAACAAGCAACTCAGTAAGTGAATCAGCATCTAAACTTACATCAGAATCAGCTTCAACAAGCAACTCAGTAAGTGAATCAGCATCTAAAGTAGCTTCAGAGTCAGCTTCAACAAGCAACTCAGTAAGTGAGTCAGCGTCTAAAGTAGCATCAGAGTCAGCTTCAACAAGCAACTCAGTAAGTGAATCAGCATCTAAACTTACATCAGAATCAGCTTCAACAAGCAATTCAGTAAGTGAGTCAGCATCTAAAGTAGCTTCAGAGTCAGCTTCAACAAGCAACTCAGTAAGTGAAT
>NZ_JPFU01000024.1 GCF_000722695.1 Streptococcus mitis
TGTAGATGTATTATACGCTTCTATTAAGTCACTTTATAATGCTAATCATGATTTTAAAATAAATCTTTGGATTATTGCAGATAATGTCTCTGATGAAAATAAAAATAAAATTAATGATTTATCACAAGAATATGGACAAAGAAAAATTTGTTGGGTTGATAATGTTGAAATACCATATAAGTTACAATTAGACAGAGGTTCAGCGAGTGCATTTAGTAGATTATTGTTAGGGAGTATTCTTCCGAAAAATATTTCTAAAGTTTTATATTTAGATAGTGACACTATTGTAATGAATTCTTTAAAAGAATTGTTTGATGTTGATTTTAAAGGGAATATTGTTTTAGGTGTTGCAGATGTATTTAATAAAGAATATAAGAAGGTTTT
>NZ_JPFU01000025.1 GCF_000722695.1 Streptococcus mitis
GTTGAAGCTGACTCTGATGCTACTTTAGACGCTGACTCACTTACTGAGTTGCTTGTTGAAGCTGACTCTGAAGCTACTTTAGATGCTGATTCACTTACTGAGTTGCTTGTTGAAGCTGATTCTGATGTAAGTTTAGATGCTGATTCACTTACTGAGTTGCTTGTTGAAGCTGACTCTGAAGCTACTTTAGATGCTGACTCACTTACTGAATTGCTTGTTGAAGCTGACTCTGATGTAAGTTTAGATGCTGATTCACTTACTGAGTTGCTTGTTGAAGCTGATTGTGAAGCTACTTCTGAAGCACGTTTAGATGCTGATTCACTTACTGAGTTGCTTGTTGAAGCTGACTCTGATGTAAGTTTAGATGCTGATTCACTTACTGAGTTGCTTGTTGAAGCTGATTCTGAAGCTTCTCTGAAGTTGCCTTAGATGCTGATTCACGTTACTGAATTGCTTGTTGAAGCTGACTTAGATACAGATGTACTTATTGAATACATTCGAACACAAGAACATTTTGGTGAAGCAGAAATGCTTGTACTAATTGAAGTAGAAAGTGATGCTGATTCTGAGAAGAACTTAGATACAGATGTTGAACGTGAAGTGCTTCCTGATAACGATTCTGAGAAGAACTTAGATACAGATTCTGATTGCAATTTACTTGTAGATAGTGATTCTGAGAATAGTCTAGAAACTGATTCTGACACTGATGTACTTACAGAATTTCCTTCTGATATCAATTTA
>NZ_JPFU01000026.1 GCF_000722695.1 Streptococcus mitis
AGCAATTCAGTAAGTGAGTCAGCATCTAAAGTAGCTTCAGAGTCAGCTTCAACAAGCAACTCAGTAAGTGAATCAGCATCTAAACTTATATCAGAATCAGCTTCAACAAGCAACTCAGTAAGTGAATCAGCATCTAAACGTGCTTCAGAAGTAGCTTCACAATCAGCTTCAACAAGCAACTCAGTAAGTGAATCAGCATCTAAACTTACATCAGAGTCAGCTTCAACAAGCAATTCAGTAAGTGAGTCAGCATCTAAAGTAGCTTCAGAGTCAGCTTCAACAAGCAACTCAGTAAGTGAATCAGCATCTAAACTTACATCAGAATCAGCTTCAACAAGCAACTCAGTAAGTGAATCAGCATCTAAAGTAGCTTCAGAGTCAGCTTCAACAAGCAACTCAGTAAGTGAGTCAGCGTCTAAAGTAGCATCAGAGTCAGCTTCAACAAGCAACTCAGTAAGTGAATCAGCATCTAAACTTACATCAGAATCAGCTTCAACAAGCAATTCAGTAAGTGAGTCAGCATCTAA
>NZ_JPFU01000027.1 GCF_000722695.1 Streptococcus mitis
AGATGCTGATTCACTTACTGAATTGCTTGTTGAGGCTGATTCTGAAGCTTTCTCTGAAACTACCTTAGATGCTGATTCACTTACTGAATTGCTTGTTGAGGCTGATTCTGAAGCTTTCTCTGAAACTACCTTAGATGCTGATTCACTTACTGAATTGCTTGTTGAGGCTGATTCTGAAGCTTTCTCTGAAGTTCGACCTTAGATGCTGATTCACTTACTGTAATTGCTTGTTGAGGCTGATTCTAGAAGTCTTTCTCTGAAACTACCTTAGATGCTGATTCACTTTACTGAATTGCTTGTTGAGGCTG